>DATKML010000040.1:0-60588 GCA_035541875.1 Binataceae bacterium (SeqCode) | reverse complement strand
TCAGGCAGCGATACCAGGGGAGCAGCGAGCGTCACGAACGACGCAGATCCTGGCCGAGTTCGTCCGCGTAACCGGCTATCATCGCAAACACGCGCTACGCGTGTTGAATCAATCCGCGACGGCATCGAGCCCTCGCCAGCGAGAGCGCCTGTACGACGAGGCGGTAGATCAGGCGCTGGCGGAGTTGTGGGAAGCGGCCGATCGAATCTGTGGCAAACGGCTTAAGGTCCTCATTCCGGTGCTGATCGAGGCGATGGAGCGCCACGATCATCTTCTGCTCGACCCAGCGGTGAGAAGCCGTCTGCTGGACATCAGTGCCGCGACCATCGATCGGCTGTAAGGACCGGAGCGCGAAGCAACCGGACGTCTACGGCGTCGCCGCTGGGGCGCAGGCTCGGCAATTCGGCAGAGTGTACCGGTGCGCACCTTCGCCGAATGGGGTGATCCGCCGCCGGGCTATTTCGAATGCGATATGGTCGAGCACTGCGGCGGAGCGAAGAAGGGCGGCAACTTCGTGCATACCCTAACCTTGACCGACATGCACAGCGGCTGGACCGAGTGCGCGGCGCTGGTGGTGCGCGAACAGAGTCTGGTGGTGGAAGGAATCAGCGCCGTCGCCCAGCGCCTTCCCTTTGCGTTGCGCGGGCTCGATACCGATAACGACAGTGCCTTCATGAACGAGACTCTGCAGGGTTATTGCAACCAGAACCGCATCGAATGGACGCGTTCGCGCGCCTACCGCAAGAACGACCAGGCGTGGGTCGAGCAGAAGAACGGCGCGGTGGTGCGGCGTCTGGCCGGATACGGGCGCCTCAGCGGACTCGCGGCCGCCGCCGCACTCCAGCGCCTGTACGAGAGCGCCCGGCTTTACGTCAACTTCTTCCAGCCATCGTTCAAGCTGGCGAGCAAACAGCGCGAGGGGGCGCTGGTGCATAAACGCTACCATCCGCCACTGACCCCGCATCAGCGGCTGCTCGCCTCGGACCCGGTCGATGAAGCGGTGAAGCAGAGTCTGGGCGAGCAATTCGCCGCGCCCGACCCGGTGGTACTGCTGACCACTATTCGCGCGGCGCAGCAGGAGTTGTCGGTCCTTTCCAATCGTGATGTCGGCGCCGCCGGCTGCCCGGACCAGCCGGAGTATCTGGCGGCGTTCGCGACCGCCTGGCACAGCGACTACCGCGCGCCCAAGGGGCGGAGAAAGAACACCACCAAGCACTGGTGGAGAAGTCGCGCCGACCCATTCGCGGAGAGTTGGCCAATAGTGGAAGGCTGGCTGGTGGCGGAACCTAATCTCGCCGCCAAGGAACTGCTGACGCGGCTGAGGCAACGGCTGCCCGACCTCTACCCGACCGGCGCGCAGCTCCGGACCTTGCAGCGGCGGGTGAAAGCCTGGCGCGCAGAGCGTGCCCGAGAATTGGTGTTTGCCATCGCTTCTGCCGGACGCCGGACGCTCGATTTTCAGACGACATCGTGAAGCCACTCCGTTGGATACTTCATGGCGAAAACCAATTCAGAAAAAGACCAGCAAACTGCGGAAGCGATCCCGAATTATGGACGGTGTTGCATCCCCGAAAAGTAGCTGGCTTTCACACGGAGCGGCGAGGAGGGAAGCCCTCCTCGTGCTCCACCCAGTGCGGACAACGACGATTATCGGAAGTAACATTCTTGGCTGAGGCAACACGTCCGGCAGATTTAATTGTCGCTGATCAGTACGACAATGAAGCGACGGGTTAAGGCAGCATTACTATCGCAACGAAAGGCGATATCGGATAATCCCGATGATCACACATACATCGCGGCCTCGCCATCCCAGCAGGCGAGGTTCATCCAAATGAGAAAGACTATCAAGGAAACGGCAAGGAGTCCCAGCAGGATCGCGAGGCGTCGAGTCGCTCCCAAGCGTCTCGCTATCACTGCTGCCACGGATCCAATCCCCAGAAGGATCGCCAACGGGATGATCACCACCGGGAGTAATCAGTTTGTTTGCAATAATCCACGGCGTAGGAATTAGGCGGAAGAGCCGGGCGAGATCGCTCGCCCGGCTCTTCCCAAGACGATCAACTACCAGAGCCGCTATGGCACTGGCACGTAAGTCGCCACCGCCCCCGGCAATGTGCCACCGCTGCAACTGTGGCCGGTTCCGGTGCGGGACACAGTTTTCGGATCGAGCATCCGGGTCAAATCGACCACCGCGACGTAGCTCGGACCCTCGTCGGCGATTAACGCCATCGAATCGCCGGTATTGGGGCTGACATAAGCGGTAACCGTGTGCGGATCGTAACCGGTCTGGAACGAATTCCCGTTGGGCTCATTCGGCAGATTGCAGGCAATCCAGTCAGTAACAGCAGGGGCGCTCCCACTAGTCGACGAAGGAAGCTGAATCGCACCAATCAGGCTGCCGCCGAATTCCCCGGTCACGACACCCAGATGAGAAGGCGGTGCAACCGCGATACCACACGTTCCAGTGAACAACCCAGTAAATTCCGGAAAGTTCTGAAGTTGACTAGGAGCGCTCCAGGTTCCTGGCGATCCGGGAGTGAAGGTGGCTCTGCTTAAGTCCGCCAGGTAAAGATTCCCGGTGGATTCGTCAGTCGCAAGAGCGATTCCAGTCGTACAATCTTCAGCGGAGGCATCTAGTTCATCCCCCTGGGTCGATACCTGGTTCTCGAAGAATTCGTAAGACGGAGGAGTGCCCGGGGTCATTTTGACTAATTCGTAGTCATTGATCTCACTGGCCGACAAAATGAGATTGCGGGTCGGATCGATCATGATCTCTTCTGAGATCGTACCTAACACTGACTCGGTGGCGAACGGAGCTTCGAAAGTCGGCTTAGCTCCGCTCAAGTCCAAGAACTGATAACCGCCCACGCCGGAACTCACGGCGATGGCGATCAAAGCCTGATCGGTCGCCGGATTGAAGGTCACGCCGCAGTTGGTGCAAAGGCCTCCGCTGAAAGACAAGGTTCCTAAACCGCTGCTGGTCAGGGTCTGCGTCAACTTGGATCCTGAGAGTAAATACACATCGGTGTTGTTCGCGGTACAGACGGTCTGTCCTGTCACGGAATCAGAGGCGCAGGAATTAACGATATTGCCTGTCGGGATTAGTGTCCCTGGTGTGGGGCTGGGTTCGATCTGGATAACCGATACCCCCGTAGTACCAAATTTCCAGCTCCCTTTGGGCACGTAGGAGCTTACATTGGTGCCTTGGACCAAAACCGAAAGGGAACTTGCCGGCAGACATGCCCCAGTGATGGGCGTTGGCGATGCAGTAGGAGTCGCCGAGGGCGAGGCAGAGGCCGTCGCCGTAGCCGTCGGCGTTCGAGTTGGTCTTATTCCCCCTGTACCACCGCCGCCACCGCCACCCCCTCCACTATCGCCGCCGCACGCGGCTGCAATAACAGCCAGAACGGTCAGGCATCCCGTGATTGCGATATGTGAGGAAGAGCGTGGCCTCATGTGCTTTCTCCAAAATGAATTCCGGCTTTTGAACACCGAATAGCAAAATCGCGCCCCCTTCTTCGCTTCGGAAGTTGCAAAATTTTGCGTTAGGTTGGCAACAAACGCAGGATCCTGTCGTTACTCACTCAAAGAATGCTTAATACACGCGCGAAGCCTGTTGGTTATGAATGATTGCAGAAGTGATTCTTACCCCTCAGTTGCGCTGAAGGGCTGTTTGAGGAGAAGGGAGAGTTCTTGCGAGGTGGGGAATCCTCCTATAGCGTCTGATCAAACAGTTTTAACCCCCCGCCTTGCTCGACCTTCCCGAGCCGTGGATACTCGTTGGCCTAGCACATACTCTGAACGTCGTTCCGCTTTCTATTCTCAACCGTCGCCGCTCTATCTGAGCCCTCCGCCTTAGGTGCGACCGTCCAAAACAACGAGACGCCAACGCCCTTACCCACCTGGAGTTCCATAATTCCTCGATTCGATTTCGGAACCCCCTCGATGCTACGTTGCCAAAGGCTGGAAAGGGGATCGGAATGACTGATCGGATTGAAGCAATCTGGCAGCGCACACGAGCGCTGCGACCGCTCATTGAGGCTCATCGCGACGAGGCCGAGTCGCTGCATCATCTACCGGACGCGGTCGGCAAGGCATACATTGCGAACAACGTTTTTCGCCTCCTGATGCCCACTGAATACGGCGGCGAAGACGTCGATCTACTCACCTACTATGATTTGGTCGAAGAGGTGGCCTCCTACGACGGGTCGGCGGGATGGAATTTTTCGATCGGATCGAGCACGCCGATCATCCTGGCCGATCTCCTCCCTTCGAAACTCCGCATGATCTTCGCCACGGCCGATGCCTGTATTGCGGCTTCAACGACGCCGTTAGGGCGGGCGGAGGAGACTGACGGCGGCTATCGGCTTACCGGTCGCTTCGCATGGGCGAGCGGAATCCATCAGGCGCATTGGGTCCTCGCACTCGGCGCTATCTTCGATGGCGAAACGATGCGTAAATCGCCGGCGGGAACGCCCGTCGTGCTCGGCTTCCTGATGCCCAAGGAAAGTTGCACGGTTCTGGATACCTGGCATGTTCTCGGGATGCGCGGCACGGGGAGCACCGAATTCGAAGCGGATCACGTCTTCGTTCCCAAGGAGATGGCCATTCGGATCTTCCAGGGAAAATCGCGTTACCCCCATCCGGTTTTTCGGCTCCCGCCAACCTACTTTGGGTACAATCACGTCAGCGTGATGAATGGTATCGCGCGTTCGGCGGTTGCCGCGCTCAAGAGCCTCGCAACCAAGAAGACTTCTCCGCTGGGAAGCATGCGCGACGACCCGCAGGCCCAATATGCCGTCGCGAAGGCAGAGGCGCTGGTCGAGGCAAACCGGCTATCCGTTAAGCACGCTTTCGGCCGAATCTGGGAGAAAGTTCTCGCGAACCAACCGGTATCGATCGAGGCTCGTGCTGGGTTGCGACGAGCTATCGCGAATGCTGCCGAGGGTGCAATTGAAGCAGTGAATCTCTGTTATCGCGCCGCCGGCGGAACCGCGATGTACGAATCGACGCCGTTTGCTCGTGCGCTGCGCGATATCAACAGCGCAGCAACACATATGGCGGTGCGCCGCGTGATGATGGAAGATGCGGGCCGGGTCACCTTCGGTCTCCGACCGCGAACGTCTGCGTTTTAAGATCAAAGTATCAATGAGCACATTGGATCGCGCGCGAATCCGCGGCAGACTATCTAGCAGAGTTTCGGTGCATTCTGAGAGTTCCATGCGCTATCCGCCGTTGCTGATCGCCCTCTTTCTTGTGATGTTGGTGCGGCCGTTTATGGGCCGCCCGGGCCAGGTATACGCGCCAGCCGGCCTTTTTCTGGTTTTGATCTTTGGGACCGTTATCTATGCGTTTCGTCATATACGGCGCCTGATAGTCTGGGTGAGCGTACTCGGCGTAATCGTTGTCACTACTCGTGTCCTCGCCGACTACACGCAGATTTTTGCGTTCGAGCTAGTCAGCCATGGCCTGAGCTTCGTCGCGATGGTGCTGGTGATGACGGCGATGCTTTCGGAAGTGCTCCGTGCGCGGACGGCATCCACCGATCTGGTTATCGGCGCGGTCTGCCTGTATCTCGTGATTGGATTGATGTGGACTTTTCTCTATTACTCGCTGTACCTGATCTCACCCGGCTCTATCTTCGCCACATCACCTCCTGGGGTACTGACTACGGCGATCGACGAGCAGAAATTTACCGAGGTCTTCTATTTCAGCATGGCTGCGCTGACTACGATCGGCTCCAGCGGTGAGGAAGCGCTCACGACGATGGCGCGTCAGCTCGCCGTCGTCGAATCGGCCATGGGACAACTCTATCTTGCGGTACTGATCTCCCGCCTAGTCGGCTTCCATACGTCGAGTCAGACCAGGTAGTTCGTTGTAAACCCGTGCTGTCGGTTCACCGGAGTATATATCAACGCATGCCAAAGGTTGGCCAGGGAGCGGGTGCAATCAATGGGCGTGCTTGTTCATGAACTGACAAAGAAGCTTTGGGGTGAGATTGGCGGCGATGGGGGGGGCTAGCGACGCAGTCTCCTTCACGGGTGGAGGGGAATTGCCGTCTGCGTATCCCGTGACCGATTTGGCCGCCGCCTCGATCGCGGCCGCCAGCTTGGCGTTAAGCGAGTTGCTTTCAACCGCCATAGACCATTCGCCTGCTGTCACCGTTGATAGACGACTCGCTTCGATGTGGTTCGGGATGTCGATACGTCCCATGGGATGGAAGCTGCCGCCGGTATGGGATGCATTTGCCGGCGATTACCGCACGCACGACGGATGGATCAAGCTGCACACCAATGCCCCGCATCATCGTGCGGCAGCGATGCGTGTGCTCGGGAATCATCCGGATCGCGCTTCGATGGCAGGTGCTGTTGCCACGTGGAACGCTACCGACCTTGAAACCGCGATCGTCGGCGAGGGCGGATGCGCCGCGGCGATGCGTTCTGCCGTCGAATGGGCTGATCACCCTCAAGGACGAGCGGTCGCTGGCGAGCCGCTAGCGCATCGCAGATTGCATGACTCCGCGCCGCTCAAGAATTGGAACATCGCTCCGGAGCGTCCACTCAAAGGATTACGTGTGCTGGATCTGACGCGCGTCCTCGCTGGCCCGGTCGCAACGCGCTTTTTAGCCTGTTTCGGTGCCGACGTGCTGCGGATCGATCCGCCGAATTGGGATGAGCCTGCTGTAGTGCAGGAGGTGACACTCGGCAAACGTTGCGCGCGGCTCGATCTCCATCACATCAATGACCGCAAGATCTTCAAGGAACTTCTCTCGCAAGCGCATGTTTTGGTGCATGGCTATCGGCCCACTGCGCTGGATCGCCTCGGCCTCGACGCCGCTACCAGACGAGCAATCGCGCCGGGACTAGTAGACGTATCGCTCGATGCCTACGGATGGACCGGACCTTGGGCCACGCGGCGCGGTTTCGACAGCCTGGTGCAGATGAGTTCAGGAATCGCCGACGCCGGGATGCACTGGCGCGAAGCCGATGCACCCGTCCCATTGCCGGTCCAGGCACTCGATCACGCGACCGGCTACCTGATGGCAACCCTTGTGCTTCGTGGCGTGACGCAGCGGTTGCGCAACGGCCGAGGTTCGGAAGCGCGTGTATCGCTGGCGCGCACCGCCAAGCTCCTGATGGAGGCCAGCGCGACTCCCGAGCCTGCCGAATTGGCTCCTGAGACTGACGCCGACCATTCACCAATGATCGAAAAGACCCCGTGGGGCGATGCCCGCCGCATTCGGCCGCCCCTTCATATCGAAGGAGCGCCGATGTCATGGGACTATCCGGCTACCCGGCTTGGCTCGAACGAGCCTCGATGGAGCTAGTCTCGGATGGACCAACGCTGGTCGCGAGGATCGAAGCGAAAACCCGCGAGGCGCCGATGTCACGCCTCGCGGGTTTCTTCATTTTGCTAATCAGATAGGGATGGCTGGTTTACTGAGCGCGATCCAGATGCCACCCGCCTTGCTCAGCGATACGACCTCCGCCGACAAAGCACATATATTCGCCGTTCCCGCTATCAGCCGTGAACTGACCTTGGTACATGCAGTTGGTCGCATCGGAGAAAGTCACACGCAGGTCGCGCAAATACGATCCTTCCATCTTGCCGTTTTCGACGTTACCGGTGTTGTCGGTCCCGCACATCATGTTGCCGACGGGGCAGCTGTAGCTGCCACTCACCCGATCGCCATTCTGAGTCAGGACAAATGAGATTGGCCGATGGTAGCAATGCTCGCCACCCTGCGAGCGACATCCGGGGAAGCTCGCGCCCGTCCAGTTGCCGGCGATATTCATCGGCGGCTGTCCGCTGTCACCACCGCCCGCACCAGCGCAGGCTTGCAAAACAAAGCCCGCGACGATGGCGAGGGCGGTCGACGAAAAATATTTGGGCCACGACCAACTGACTCTCAAACGCACCAAAAAAAGAACCACCTTTCGCTTATTACTTCGGTTGCACCGGCGGAGTCGTCTCGCTCAACCGTGTAGCTATATCAGCATCGCTCATTGAGAAAATCACCTCGCGCCCCGGTGGGAATTCCATCGGCGGACGCGCCAGGTCAACCGGTGGATTCGGTACTGCCCCACCCTTTGATTGGAACGCAGGCGGATTCTTGTAGCGTTCCAGATCGGAGAGACTGATTCCCGCGAGCCGCACGACTTCGGGATCGATCCACGCGTTCGCATCGATCGCCTTGCCCTCGGAGGTCGAGAACTCGAGCATGATTCCCTCGGGTGCAGCAAGGTAGATCGACTTGCAGAAGCCGTGATTGATCGGACCCATCACCCAATGACCGTGCGTACGGACGCGGTCACGAATCGCGAGCAGATCGGCCTCGCTATCGACGTTGAGCGCGAGATGTTGCATCACACCGGGAGCGACCGGTGACGCCGTCCACGCCGCATGTGTTACGCCCTTCTGCCCCTGAATCTCACCGATCTCGGGTGATTGGCAGAACGCGATCGACGAACTATTCCCCAGCTTCAAGAACCCATGGAAGGTGTTATCCACCCCGTGCATCCAGTAGAGGGCGACCAATTCCGCTCCAACCGCCTGAGTGAAGAACTCGATCTGTTGCTTGATATCTTTGGTACAGATGGCGAGATGATGAACGCCGTTGGCTAATCCCATCGCAATGCCTCCGTCGAGCCGGTATGAACGAACTCTAGCCGATTGTTTGTAGCATTTATAGAATGCCGGAGTGGGCCTGTAAGCCGGGTTCTGTGCCCTTGCGGGTGGCGATCATTCCTCTGGGCCGGCGATTGCTCGACGGCTCAAGCGACCATACCCGAGGAATAACGAGCGGGCCGCTCATCCCTCCTATTTGGTCTTGCTCCGGATGGGGTTTAGCATGCGCGCGCGATCACTCGTGCGCCGGTGGGCTCTTACCCCGCCATTTCACCCTTACCTCTCGCGAGGCGGTATGTTTTCTGTGCCACTTTCCGCGGATCACTCCGCGCCGCCGTTAACGGCCATCCTGCCCTATGGAGCCCGGACTTTCCTCCGCGATTAAACAGCGATCGCCCGGCCCACTCCGACAATCACAATCTAACACGAAAAGGTTCTCGGCGATGCTAAGGCGGCTCCGTAGCCCTCGACCGATAGTCGCAATACCTCACCTGTGATACTTCCAAAAAACACCCTCGAGTATGCCGCTAGAGGGACGATTAAAGTGAGCCATCAAGGGAGGGAACCAATGGCCAGCGCAACGATCATGATCATCCGCCACGCCGAGAAACCTAATGACGAAGTCAAGGGCATCGACGATGGGGGCGCGCAGGACAAAGAATCGCTGACGCCGCGCGGATGGGCTCGTGCAGGTGCTCTCGCCTGCCTGTTTGCTCCGGCAGGTTCAATGAAAGTGGGCGATCTACCCGTGCCGAGCCGGATCTACTCTTCCGCACGGCAACGTCACGACAAGGTGAACGGCGAGCGTATCGGCAGCAAGAGTTATCGGCCTACCCAGACCGTCGCCTTCGTGGCGGAAAAGCTGGGGCTCGAGCCGATTATGAAGTTCACCGCTGGTCAGGAGGGCGACTTGGCCGACGTCCTCAAAGCTCTCTCGGGTGCGACCCTGGTAAGCTGGCAGCACGAACGAATCCTCGAAATCGCCAAGGGCATTTTGGGCCAACTCCCCCCTGAAGTACCCCAGAAATGGCCGGACAAACGCTTCGACGTGGTTTGGGTTTTCGAAAAGGAAAACGGCGGTAAGAGCTGGAAGTTTCGCCAGGTCTGTCAGCTGCTCCTGCCCGGAGACAGCTCGAAGCCGATCTAGCCGAAGCTGGACGCCATCTTATCAACGGACTAATTGTGCGGACTGCAGCGCACTCGCTCGCGGGGAGATCAAAGTAATGGCTGGTACGGTTCTTTTCAAGAACGCACGACTCATCGATGGTATCGCTGACCAACCTCGTAGCGGTGCGTCCTTTGTCGTTAAGGGCGATCGGATCGAAGCAGTCGGCGACAGTTCACTGCCCGCACCAGCAGGAGCGACAACGATCGATCTCAAGGGCCAGACCGTTTTGCCGGGTCTGATCGATACCCACGTTCATGCGACCTTTATCGATCACGAATGCCTGCCGTTATTCCTGGCCGCTGGTGTCACCACGGTGCGAGACGTCGGCGCCAAGCTCGAAAAAGTGCTCAAGCTGCGGGCTGATCTGAACGGCGGCTCGCTGCTCGGTCCTCGCCTCTTTTGCCTGGGACCCCTGCTCGACGGCTCGGACCATAGCTTTCCCCACGGGAGCGAGGGTTCACTTGGCGAGATGCTCGATAATATCCCGTCACCGGATGCGGCTCCTGCCAAGATCAGCGAATTGCTCAATGCCGGCGTCGACGGAATCAAGCTCTACTTCACGATGCCGCCCGAGACCATGAAGGCGGTCATCGGCTACGTCGACAAGCGCGTTCCCGTCACCGGGCATCTGGGTTACACCCATTCACTCGACGCGATCAAAGCCGGCATCGACGGCCTGGAGCACGTCTGGATCTCACCCTACAATGAGTTCTGCGCGCTCAACATGCAGTTTGGAGCTGGCGCCTCGATGATGGACCAAAACTTTTGGGTCCGCCTTACCAAGGGATGGGAAGAAGCAGATCTCAACAGCGAAAATGCCCGTGGATGGTTTGGTGCGATGGTTGAAAGGCAGGTCAACATGGGTACGACACTCGACCTGCTTTGGATTGCGAAGTTCGGAGCAGAGGCTGCTCAGCGCGATCCGGAGCGCCGCCTGATCCCGCCGGCCGCTCTCAAGCGGCAACGTGCCATGGCCGCGCATATGGGCGAGCGTCCCGACTGGGATATTCAGCCCGGCCTGTTCGAGCCCGCCAACTGCGTGAAGGCGCTGGAAAAGCATCAGGAGGTAACGCGAATCCTGCACGAATCCGGCGGCCTGGTCGTCGGCGGCACGGATTGCGGGGGCCTCTCGTATCCGCCACCGGGGTTCGCCTTACTCCGCGAAGTCGAACTGATGGCCGAGGCGATCGGCGCGATGGATGCGATCAAGGCGGTCACGGCGGTTGCGGCGCGCTACCTGCGGCAGGATCAGAATCTCGGGACGATTGCGCCAGGGCGTTATGCTGACTTCAGCGTCGTCGAGGGCGATCCGCTGCGCGACCTGAACGAGTTGCATCGGATCAAGACGGTGTATCGCGGCGGAGTCGCTTGCCAGAAAGAAACGCTGATCGCTCAGGTACCGAAATCGGACGTGCCGATACCCGCATAGTTCCGGGCGTCGCCATCTCTAATTGCATAATCGGCTAGCCTTCCACGGCCGCAGCTGCAAGGGTCGCACGACGCTCGGAGCCCTACTTCGGCATTCACGCTTTCTTTTATAACGATCCGTTAATACGTGATTTCTTGCAGTCACGACCCTCCTGCGCTAGTACCCCTTAGAGCAGTCTAAACAAGGGGGTAATTCAAGATGGCACTGGTTAAGGGGCAGGGTGCGCACGTTTTCGGTCGGACTCGTCCATCACATGGAGGACGCTTCCCGATTCACCGCACGCAGGAGCGGGATACTCATTTTCGTGACTTGCCGGATCCGACGGGCGCAGAGCCATTTCATCTCGATCTGAAGGACATAATCGCGGCGGACGACTATCAGACGATTGTCCGCAAAAAGACACTGACCTTTCACCTCAACGGTGACATGGGCGGAATCGTATACGGCGTCCCGCAAGAACTAGTCGCGAAGGGAATGGAGCAGGACTTCGCAAGCGACGCTGACGCCAGCGAGAATCCAGCTTTTCTCTACATTACTGGCGATTGCGTCTACTTCAACGGACAAGTATCCGAATATTACAAGCAGTTCTATCAACCGTACGAATTATACCCGCGACCAATTTTTGCTGTTCCAGGAAACCATGACGGTGAAAACCTCGATGATGACGGCGAGACCAGCTTAGACGGGTTCAAGCGAAACTTCTGTGCTCCTAATCCAGTCAAGATGCCGGAGTCGCAGGACTCGCATCGAACCGCAATGGTTCAGCCCAACTTCTATTGGACACTGCTGACTCCGCTCACCAGTATCGTTGGACTCTATAGCAACGTGCCGGCCGGTGGTGATATCCGCGCTCCGCAGACTGATTGGCTAGTTAACGAGCTAAAGACTTTACCCGAAGGTCTGCCGATTATCCTTGCCCTGCATCATCCGATCTACTCCGCCGATGATCACCACTCGGGAAGTACTCACATGAAACAGATCATCGAAAAGGCGATCGAGGAATCAGGCAGACATCCGGAGATGATCGTGGCCGGGCACGTACATAACTATCAGAGGCTGACCAAGAATCGCGACGACGGGACTCAGGTACCCTATCTCGTCACTGGAGCCGGCGGCTACCACAATCTCCATCACATTATGAAGGTCGACGGCGAACGGATGATTCCGCCGGTGCAGTTCGATGACAAGGGTAACGATCCAGTAACCTTGGAAACCTATTCAGACGACCACCACGGATTCCTGCGCCTTGAGGTAGACAGCGAGAAAATGGTTGGCAGGTATTACGAAGTGCCGCGACCACAAGATCCGTTCAGCAAAGGGAATCACTTGCTGGACTATTTCGAATTTGACTGGGTGAATAAGAAGTATCTCCCCAACAAGCTCTGATTGGGCAATTACCGACTGCCGCGCCAGATTCTTCCAGCCTTCGAGAATCCGGCGCGGTTTACCGTGTACGCTCTGCTCGCTCAGGTGACGAAATCGGATGTGCCAATGCCTGCGTTCTTCTGCAGGAGGTCACGTCAGGGAAAAAAGAATGGGTCGAACATGTTCATCTGCATTGCAGCATCCTGATTAAGTTCTGCTGCCTGCTGCTCCTGTTCGACCATACGCTGCTGCAATCTCAGGTTCTGGTACTTCTGGTAAGCCTCCTCGTTGCCCCGGTAGAGGCAGTTGCACTCATACGGGTCGGCGAACCAATACACGGGATGGCCCTGTTTGTTGATGTAAAAGTTCAGCTTGAGAGGCGGCAGCGTTTTAAGGATAGACGCTTTACCCGGCGATTGAGCCGGCACCAAATTGAAACCCGCCGCGGCCAGCATCGGCTCGATCCGCTGAGCCTTTTCTTGCGGCGTTTCGGCACATCCAGCGATCAGTAGCATCGCAAGTCCAACGACCGACACATATCGGCCGTTGCCGAGTATTCTTAAGCCCAAACGGTCGCCCCTAACGGTGCATCGCAACAAGCCCGAGAGCCATCAAACTTCAAGAATCCTGCGTGCTTCGTCAGGGGTCGCGACTTCGTGACCCATCGCCTTAATCGTGGCCGAGGCACGTTCGGCGAGTTGCGGATTACTGAACTGACCCTGCCGCGCGTACTGGTAGTCCTCGAGACCGATTCGCACGTGACCGCCGAGGCTTACGATAAGCGGGATCATCGGCAAATTGTCGCCCCCAAGCGTTGCTGCGAACCAGTTGAAGCGTACGCCTTTGAGGACCTCGAGATAGGCCTCGATACTCTTCAATGAGGGAGGCAGACCGAAAGGCAATTCGGGACCGCCAAAGTAGAATTTGAAGAGCAGCGGCTCGGTCAGGATGCCCTGCTCCAAAAACACCAGCGCCGCGCGGATACCGCTCGGATCGAAGATCTGCATCGTGGGCCGGAGACCAAGCTCACGCGACGATTGGAGGAAGTAGCGGATCGTCTCGTACGGATTCTGATAGACGACCGGCTCGCCCAACAGCTTCTTGTTGATCGGGTCGTAGCCGACGAGATTCACCGAAGCCATGTCTCCGGCGCCCAGATCAGGCTTGGTCGCAGGGTCCTTGGACAATTCGACGAAATGACTGAAGCGTTTCGCCGCGTCCCCATCGAGCGGGAAGGTCGGCCACAGCAGTGCCTTACAAGCGGCCCGTGAGCGTCGATAGACCTCCGCATAGTAAGGAACGTCATGGACCCACTTGCCGGTCGCCGCGTCCCGGACGTGGAAGTGGATTATCGCCGCGCCCGCTTTACAGGTTGCGATCGCGTCGTTCGCGATCTCTTCGGGCGAGTAGCCGATATTGGGATTCAGCTTCTTCGATGCGTTACCGTTGATCGCCGCTTCGACAATGATCTTGGCCATGGATGGCCCCCTGCTTTCGTTTCGCCCATCATTCGCGCAAAAACTATCTTCTGTCCAGCAGCCCATAACTCGATTCAAGCGTGCCTCATTTGAGCACTAGGAGTAACTTATCGTTATGGCCGTAATGTTCCTGGCATTTTGCTTGGGCGTCCTCGCACTCGTAGCGTCTCCCGCATTTGCACGGATCGTCGCGATCGAGACCCGCACTGTTCTTAAAAGGCGATGGATAGCAATCCTGATCGCCGCGCTCTTTCCCTTCGCCGTTCTCGCCTTTATCGGCACAGACCTTTATGCATACGGATATCTATGCGAAGTTAACCACTGGGATTTTGCGTTTAGCGATTATTGGAAAGCGCCACTTCGGAATGGATACTATCTGAGCGCCGTTGACGACTTCGATCATCCTTTCATTGAATCTCTCGAGCAACCCGAGCTGTTTGAATTTGCCGATCTGAAAGCGCTAGAAGTACACAGATCGATCGTATTGGGAAAAGCGGAGAGCGAGACGAACGAGCGCAAACCCTTCTTCCTACTGAACACGCTCACCCATCGTTCCGACACCTTCTCAACACGTCCCGAACTTGAACGAGCGGCATCTGCCGCTGGAATCAGTAAGATAGACCTTCAGCGTCCCGAAAAAGTGTACGCAGACCATAGCTCAGGTTCGGGCCAGCTCGCTCATGCCCTATTCGTGCTCTGCGCGATCGGAATTCCTTTCTGGACAGGCAAGTTCTCACGAAAGAAAATGCTGAGCTTGCCACGAGCGGCACCCTCCAACGTAGTTAGCTAATTGGATACGAGCTAATCTTCGTCGGACGCGGCCTATCGCTACCAGCGAACGACCTGCTCGTAGACCTTCGGCAATTGGCGCGGAAGTGATGCGATATCTTCGATCACCAGGTACCGGGACGGCGCACACATCTGACGCAGGTAATCGTGCCCGGTGCGATCGACCGTGATACAGAACGGCAGGACACCCGCCATCTCCAGCTCTTTCAGCGCAACCATCGTGTCCTGGATACCGTAGGCGTTCGATCGGCGATCGTGGCCGTAATCGAAGTCCTGCGGGAAGCCGTCGCTCAGCATGATCATATGCTTGGCACGCGAGGCGACGTCCTTGAACTTCTCGCGGACGTGGCGGATAGCCGCGCCCATCCGGGTCGATCGCTTCGGCTCGACCCCACCGACGCGCATCTTAACTTCCTCGGTGAGCTCCTGATCGAACTCCTTGATCACGTAAAATTCGACGTTGTCGCGACCGTGACCCGAGAAGCCCATGATCGCATAGGAGTCGCCGATCTCTTCAAGCGACTGCGCCATGATCACGAGGGCTTCTTTATTCACGTCGATGATGCGACGCGGGCGCTGAGGCTGCCCGTCAGCAGGGCGCTCCCACGCCTTTGACCAATCGACCGGCTCCTGATCGCTTTGGGGCTTCGGCGGATCGCGATGAATCGGCTCGTCGGTTGAAGCCGACATATCGAGCAGGAAAAGCGTGGCAACATCGCGCGCCTCTTTCTTGCGCGCCTGATAGACCCGGCTGTCCGGAATCGATCCCATGCGGCGCATCACGCGGGCTTCGATCATGCGATCGAAATCGAGTTCATCGCCGTCTTCAAGTCCACGGACCATCCGATATGACGCCGGCCGGATCCGCTGAAAGTTGCGGCGCACCTGCGGCAGCATCTCGGAATATTGCATCAGCGTGCGCTCAAAGAAGTCGCTGTCTTCACCTTCGACGACGATTTCACGCAACCGGCACCAGTTGCGCCGATAGTCCGCCGCGACGTAATCCCATTCGTCGTAAGCGTAATAGGAGTCCTGGCCGCGGCTGCGCCCGATCATCAGGCGGCCTGCCCCCGGAATCGTACTGAGTTCACCTAGCTGGTCGCGCAGCATATCGAGTTCCTGCGCCTGCTTGTCCTTCAGCTGGGTGAGGTACATCCCGTCGCCATCCGTCGGACCGGGGCTCTCGGCCGGTTCGAGCTTCATTCCCGCTTCGAGCAATTTACGAATTTCGTCGGGAGTGAGCGCGCGGCTGTTCTTGCCCTTCTTGGTCTTGCCCGACGCGTCGAGCTGATTGATCTGATCGGTCTCCCCCTCGCCCTCAGAATCCCCCACATCGCCGACGCCCGAATCGTCACCGCTTTCGGCTCCGCGCAGAGTGCTGAGGAGATCGTCGCGCATATCCGATGCGCGTTCATCGAGTCCCTCGACCTCGCCTGCCTGGGCCGCTGCGAAGAGCGCCTGCAACCATCCATACATGGCGCTCGTCGTGCGAGCGCTCGCCAGAACGTCGGCCCCGCTTTCCCGCAATGGAGTGAAGAATTCAGAGGCTTTGCTGATAAAGGTGTTCGCCAGCGCCTCACCCTTCGCGGCAATACCGAGCGACGCCCGCACAAGCATCGTGCTAAGCGCAAAGGGCTTAAGCTGCTCAGTCAGCGTGGAGTTCATCCGCTCGATACGCGGAGCCAAGCCGCGATAGCGGCGCGACAGTTCGGCATCGACTCGCGCCGATTCGCAGAGCCGCATCAGGGCACCCGCCAGGCTCGGATCGTCGAAGGACGAGACGTAACTCTCCAGCGCCTCGACACCCGTCTCACCACGCTCCTCGAACCCGGGCATGGTGTTCAGCTTGAACTCGAAGGTGCCGAATTCGTGGCGCGCTGCGAGGCTCGCCGCGGTCAGGACGTAATAGTCCCGCGCCATCTTGTCGTCGCCGAGTCCCGCGATCGTGTCGGGCAGATAGATCATCTCGCCCGGCATCAGGGGGTAATGAAACGGCAGCACCGCGCCGGTGTTGGGCAGCGAATCGATGCGAAATTCGAGCGGAAAAAGCATCCGCATGAACTTCGTCAGCATACCTTTGACGAGGTAGAGCGGATGACTGTCTGCGGGTAATTCAGTCGCCATCTGACCATTGTGGCAAATCGATCCGCAAAGATGCAATTTGCGCCGAAGCCCTCGCGGATAGCGGCTTGACTAGCCGCATGACCGCTAATTAACTGATCGCATCGCCATGAAAAGAAACTCGTTTGATCATTGGTCGCGGCTGCTCGCTACCGCTGCGATGAGCCTCATCCTTACGTTCGGAGCTGTGCGATCGACCCACGCCGGCATCAGCGACGCGGTGAAGTACGCTAAGTTGCCGAACGGTTTGCAGGTGCTCGTCCTCGAAAATCACAAGGCACCGGTCGCTACACTCAACGTTTTCTTCCACGTCGGGTCGCGCAACGAGCAGGTTGGGAAAACCGGCCTCTCCCATCTGCTGGAACATCTGATGTTCCGCGGAACCAAGAAATACGGGCCTGAAGAGTTCTCCAACATCATCCAGGAGAACGGCGGTGAGGATAACGCTTTCACGACAGAGGACTACACCGATTATTTCGAGGTGATTAATCGGGATCATCTCGATGTGCCAATCGCGCTCGAATCCGACCGGATGGCGAACTTCGCCCCGCAGGGCTTCGATTCCGAGAAGAACGTCGTGATGGAAGAACGGCGGCTGCGCACCGAGGATAACCCCGAAGATGCTTTGCAGGAGATGACGCAGGCGGCGGCCTTCGTGGAGCATCCCTACCATTGGCCGGTAATCGGCTGGATGCACGATGTCGCGGGGCTGACGCTCGACGATGCGATGACCTATCACTCGATTCACTACTCGCCGCGCAATGCGATCGTCGTCGCGGTGGGCGACTTCGATGGCGACAAGGTGATGAAGCAGATTAGCGACGCTTTTGGTGGAATACCGAATGGCGCTGTCGCGCAGCCGATGACTGAAGTCGAACCGCCGCAAGATGGCGAACGGCACGTAACCGTTCGCCATGCCGCGAACCTGCCGGCCTTCGCCGAGGGCTTCCACACGCCGAACTATCAGAACAACGACGCGTACGCGCTTGAGGTCGCGGGTGAGATTCTGGGCGACGGAAAGAGTTCGCGGCTTTACAAAGATCTCGTGATCGAGAAGCAGATGGTGGTCGAGTCAGGCGTGCAGTACCAGATGACCTCATTCGATCCTAATCTGCTCTGGATCTCGGGTCAGATGCGCCCTGGCATCAAAGCCGAGGATGCGCTCGCTGAGGTAGATCGACAACTCGAAGAATTGCGCACGAAGCCAGTATCGGCCGAAGAGCTGCAGAAAGCCAAAAATCTCGAACAGGCTGGCTTTGTCTTCGGGCAGGATTCGGTTTTCGAACAGGCGATGCAGCTTGGGCTCTACCAGATGCTCGGCAACTATCGGATGGTCGATCAGTACCTGGCGAATATCGACAAGGTAACCGCGGAAGACGTGCAGCGGGTTGCGAAGAAGTATCTCGTTGCCGCTAATCGGACGGTTGGCATTCTGGTTCCGACCGGAGTTCTGCCGCACGAAGCCGGCGGCGGCGCGAGCGGTCAAGTGCATCATCAAGACATGATCGGAGAGACGCTTTAATGATCCGCAATCGCTTCCTCCTCGTAGTTCTCTCCTTCACCGCGCTGCTCGCGATCTTGCCGCGTCATGCCGCGGCTCTGGAGATCAAACGCAGCCAGCTGAGTAATGGCGCGATTCTGTTGGTATCCGAGCAGCATCAGCTGCCGATGATCTCGCTCGCTATCTCCTTCGATGCGGGCGCTCGGCGCGATCCGCACGGCAAGGCGGGACTGGCCGCGCTCACCGCTGACGCACTCGAGCAAGGTACCAAGGATTTAAGCGCCGACGAGTTCAACAAGAAAACCGACTTCATGGGTAGCTCCGTCGGCGTCGAGACCGATCATGACTATGCATCAGCGACGATGACCTCATTGAAGAAATACGAGGACGAAACGCTGCATATGCTCGCCCAGATTCTCGTCAATCCGGGCTTGCGCGACGCCGATATCGCACGCAAAAAGGCGGACCAGATCGCGGGTATCAACGCTGAGCAGGAACAGCCCGGCTACGTTGCACAGGTTGCCTTTCTGAAACAGCTATTCGGCGACGGTCCCTACGGTCATCCGATTAACGGCGTAACCGAAACAGTCACGACCCTGACTCCGGACGACGTACGGAACTTCTATCGCGACCACTACAAGACGGGCGGAGCAGTTATTGCTGTAACCGGTGATGTGAAGGAAGACGAGATCAAGGCGAAGCTGGAAAAAGAACTTGCGGGACTGTCCGGCACGGTCTCGCCGCAAGCCGAACCGCCCCAGCCGACGGTTGCAGCAGGGATTCATCTGGATGTGATCGATCGCACCGTTGCTCAAGCCAACTTGATTCTCGGTTCGGGCGGTATCGCGCGGTCGAATCCTGACTACTACAAGCTGCAAGTGATGAACTATATCCTTGGCGGTGGCGGATTTGCCTCGCGCCTGATGAAGGTTGTCCGTAGCAAGGGCGGCCTCGCCTATGGAGTCTCAAGCGGCTTCCAGGCGTGGAAGTTTCCTGGAGCATTCCTCGTCGTTCTCCAGACCAAGAATAAAAGCGCGAATGACGCCGTCAAGATGATCCTCGAACAGTTGCACGAGATTCAGGATAAACCCGTCTCCGATGACGAACTGAACGCCGCCAAGCGCTTTCTGGTCGGCTCGTTTCCGCTAAAGATCGATCGTCAGAGCCAGATCACCGGTTTCATGCTTGGTATCGAACTGAACAATTTGGGTCTCGATTTTGCCGATCGCTATCCTAAGCTTATCGATGCGGTTACCGCCGCTGATGTGCAGGAAGTTGCTCGCAAGTACATCCATCCGGAAGCGCTCAACGTCATCGCGGTAACTAATCAGGCCGAGGCTAAGGTGGCTGCTGCGAGCTTCGCCCCCAACGTTCATTAGGATGTGCTCGGTTGCAGGATTGTTCTTCGACTGATGTATAATGCGCGCCATGCGCTACCCATTGGTAAAGGGAATTGCCGCCGGAATAGCAGTCATCACTCTGGCAGGATGCGCCAGTGCAACCCTGCGCACCGCGCGTGACGAGCTTGCGGCCGGCCGTTATGCAGAAGCCCATCAGAAGCTGCTGATCGCGCGTAACGATCCGAATCTATCCTCCTACCATCGTCGCGAAATAGACAACGATATCTGTCTCACCGAAGAAAAGATGGGCGCGCCCGGCTATCCCGTCGCGGAGCAGTTAAGCGTTTGCGAGCGCGCAGCGGATGAAGGAGCTGATCAAAGCAAACAGATCCTGGCGCAGATTCAGGATACGCAACGCGGATCGCTGGTAAAGCAGATCGACTCGTCGATAGCCGCAGGCGACGTCGCACAGGCGGTAGATGGTATCTCGCGCTATCGGCAGATCGCCGGTGCCGATCCGAACCAGATTGCCAAGTGGTCTCAGCAGCTTTGGACGGTAGTCGATCAACAGAACGGCGAAGTAACCAGAGCTCAGCGCTCAGCGATTAAATCAACTATCGCGCAACTTAAAAAGGAACATCCGAAGATTCATCGGATGAGTGACGAGGCCTTCGCGAGCTGGGTCAAGCAGAATCTGAATACTGCGGGAGCTCCCAATATTGCGCAGGTCGCCATCGCTAAGCAGACGCTGATGTTGCAATTGCCCAGCGATCAGTTAGCTGCCGCCGCGATTAATCTCGATATACTCGCCAAGATCAACGACGGGATGGTTGCTCGATGCGGCTGCGATGGTCGTACTAAGGTCGCGGTGCAGGACACGCAGCTCCCTGCCTATCTTGTGCGACTCGATCCAGCTACGCGCAAATCCGAAGTACTAGTCCTCGCACGTTACTGAGTATTGGTATTCTACGGCTGAGCGATCATCACGCTCGGATGGCCAAGTGAGTTGCTTGCATGCGAGTCGATAAACCCGCTCTGCCGCCCAGTGGATCGGTGGCAACCGTATCGAAGTCGCCCATATAGTCCTGTGCCACCAGCAGATCCTGTCCTATCTCAGTCGGAAACGTGATCGCCGTCACCTTGCGATTAGATCAGGTAGTTCCCCCGTCAAAAGACTTCGCGCACTCGCGATCGATTTGAAAATTGTTCGCGCCACGCCGCCGGTCATAGAAGCAGACCGCTAAAGCTCCCTTCGTATCCGCCGCGATCGCCGGCTCGAATTGATCGGTCAGTAGCGCGCCTCCGCCTTTGGCATTCGTGTTAACCCGAATCGGAGTTTTCCACGTATCGCCGTGATCGCGAGACACGCTCATCTTGATATCGGAGAAGGCATAGCTTCCTGTGGTCGAAAAGCTGTCGGGAACCGCGTTTCCCCCATCGTCCCACGCCAGGTTGATGAAGCCCGAGTCTTTCGCACTCTTGCCGATCGCGATACTCGGGAACTCGTTCGCGCGGATTAACCCCTGCAGATCGGCGCCATCCCCAACAGGAGACACCACCGCAACAACGACTGGAGGCGTGAAGGTTACTCCGCTGTCGGTCGATCGGGCGATTTTAATCTGACGAGAGGTAGCCGCCCCTCCGTTCTGCCCCGCGGCTTCGTAGGTAACATAGAGATCGCCCGATGGCGCTATCGCGACCTGCGGACCCATCACCGCCGCCCATGGACTAGTCGCATCGGCGCGGACCTGCTCAACGATAGATGGAGTGCTCCGCGTCGTGCCCATATCGGTCGAGACCACCATTTCGATCGCATAGCGCGGAATCGGCGATCCTGTGTCGGGGTCAGCGCCGCAGGTCAGGCCGGAATAGTCGAGATCTGCGTAAACGGTATATATCGTGGAATGGCTGGCATCGATCGCGAGCCAATCGTGATCGATCAGATGAGTCGAGGCGTCTTTGCTGACTGCGACCGCAGGTGATGAAAAGCTATGACCACCCTCAGTCGATCGCGCCAGGGCTACGCCCGCCACACTGTTAAGGGTGTCGAGCCAGATGGCGGAGTAAAAAAATTGCGTGGCGCTCGTGCAAGCTACGGTCGGCGATCCGATAAGGGTCTGATCGAAATTGATCCCACCCGGCGGAGCTCCCTGATAGGCAAAGCCCTTCCCCTGATCCGATGAAGTCGCAAAGCCGACCGCCGTCACGCCGCTGAGCGCTGCCATGGTCTTGGCCTCGCTGGCGGTATCGTTAAAAAAGGTCAAAACGCTTGAGCCGCACCAGGCTGTCGAAGTTTGGCTCTGCGTAAACCCGGCGTAACGACTGATCTGCAACGACGGCGTCGAGATAGGACCGTGAATCGCGGCCGTATCTAAACCCGCTCCTCCGGCAGCCGCATCGAGCAATCGCGCTCGGAGGGTTGGCCATCGGTCGGCAAACGCGATCAGGTTGCGACTCGCCCCAAAGAGCCGGTTCCGATCGATCCATCGCCTCGATTCGAGCTGCTTCACGTAATGGGTAATGCGGTCGAGGCGACCGATTGTATCGACACTGCTGATATCCGTAGCCCCCGCTGCGGCGGTCGACCCGACGATTAATATAAGCGTCAGGATCAAAGAGGTCGGTGTAGGAGATCGCTCCGGCATCGCCCTGTCCCCTCCCGATTGATCGGAGGCTGTATGTTCAAGGGCGACGCCATCGCGCACGAATCGGAGTCCAGGACAAAAAATCGTTGCTAACCGGCGCTACATGTTCTCTTTTGCGGCGAGATGATGATGACCAAAAGTCGGCACCGACACGCTCCGCTCATTAAAGACAAATTTTTGCCGACCAATTAGTGCCGAATGAAATGAAAAAGGACCCGCCGACGCGAGTCCTTCAGATAACGTGATTTAGGTTTTAGCGCATCAGGCGCCGAAGTTCCGCTCGACGCGAGCGCATTCCGCAGCCCTAAACCAATGGAGCTGGGATCAGTCCTGCTCTACCATTCGTAGTGCGAAGTCGAGATATACTGCTGGGCCTCGCGATCAATCGAACGACGCGGGGTCCCAATCAAGTTCTGCTGGTAGCCAAGGATGCTGCTGAGCAGCCGGCGCATCCGACCACCGCCGTCCGGCGAGATGATCGTACGGCCCCGCTTCATATCGAGTTCCGGCTCGCTGATGCTCATCGTGATCTTGATTGCCGCCATCTTCACACCCCCAACATTGGATGAATGTTTCCCTAAGGGCGTCAAAAGCAATCAAGATGCCACTTAAAAGCGTGTCGCGGCACTTATAAAGATGCTTGAGAATCGAAATAGATAAGCTAAGAACAACGCCCTAAACTGCTTGTAGCAACATCGGAACGCTCGTCGTCGCGAAATTGCCTCAAAGCATCGCAACACGCGATCCCGAGGGGCCGGGCGTGACGGCCCCTCGGGACACTCTTTTGCTGTTGCTACTTACGCGCGAACGGCTTATCCCGCTCCGAAAGCGCAGCCTTTAGCCCCTTCTCGCGGCTGGCGCGCATCCAGTTCTTGGCCGTTTCCGTCTGATGGGCGATGCAATCGATATCCGCCGCCGACTGCTCCAGCGCGCGGAAGCCCTGGATATCGAGATAGCGGTTAACTGCCGACTTGTGCAGCGACAGGAGGTCGAGCGGCACCCCGGCCACGCGTCGGGCATATTCCAGAGTTTCAGCCTCAAGCTTGTCCTTTGGGATCACGCGATTCACGAGATGCCAATCGAGAGCCTCTTGAGCGCTCATGTAATCGCCGGTGAAGAAGTATTCCTTGGCCTTCCTCGGACCCATCAGGATGGGCCACATGGATAGAGTCGGCAGAATGCCGAGAGAGCGCCCCGCCGGATGGCCGAACTGTGCGTCCTCGCTCGCAAAGACAATATCGCAATGACCGACCAATTCCGTTGCGCCGGCCAGGCAATAGCCATGAACCTGGGCGATAACCGGCTTCGGTAACGACCAGAGCCGCTGCCACCGATCGACCATCTTTTGTAAGGTCAGTCGGTCCGAGTGAACCGTGAAGCCCGAGCCCGAGCGCTGGGTCGGCTGGAGATCGTAGCCCGCACAGAAGGCCCGCCCCGCGCCCCGGATAATCAAGACGCTGGCCTCGTCGTTGGCCTCGAACTCGCTCATCACCAAGTCGAGTTCGCCGAGCAACTTCTGCGACATCGCATTGAGCTTCTCCGGCCGATTCAAGGTCAGCCGAAAAATCTTGTCTTCAACCTTCTCGTAAACAACTGTTTCGTAGTTAGCCATTCTTCTGACTCCTGTGGACTAGCGCTTGCGGAATTTGGGCAGCACTTCTTCGCCCAGCCGTTGGATACATTCCATCACTTTTTCCTTGGAAGGCCCCATCGGAACTCGCACTCGAAGCACAAAGGAGTCCAGTCCGCCAACGAGACGATCCCAGCGATCGAGTGATTCGAGCCAATCGCCGGCATTGCCCATGATGGGGTAGCCGTAGCTGCGGAGCTTGGCCAGCGCGACCTCGTCGGAGCTCAGGTCGGCGCTTTCGTTGAGCATTCCCCACTTGGTGTAGAACTTCCATTCTTCGAGCCAGAGTTTGCCGAAAGTCTGCTCAGCCTCCTCGCGCGAGTTGGCAATCCATCCGTCGCGGAACAGCGAGACATAGGGCTTCTTGCCGGCCTTGGCTGCCGCTTCTCGATAAATCTCAACATTTGCTTTAATTGTTTCGGTCGAATCGAGGAATGGCGCCATGGTCCAACCGTCGGCCATCCGTCCGGCCCGCGCGATTGATTTGGGGCCGAAGGCTCCGATCCAAATCGGCGGGCGCGGTTTCTGGAACGGCTTCGGTGTGACGTGAATCGCGTCGAAATTGAAGTACTTGCCGTGATGCGCGAACGGGCCAACTGTCGTCCAGGCCTTCTCCAAAACTTCAAGTGTTTCTTCAAATCGACCTTCACGCTGTTTGATCGGCACGCCAAAGTGCGCGAAGTACCGCGGATGGTACCCGACGCCAACGCCGAGAATCAGGCGGCCTCGCGACAGGACGTCGATCAGCGCCGTTGTCTGCGCCAGATCGACCGGATTGTAGAGCGGCGGCATCATAATGTCGGTGCCGATTTTCACCCGCTTCGTACGAGCAGCGATCGCCGCCATCAGCGGCAGTGGGCTCGGAAACATACATTCGGTCCGGGCGTGGCGCTCCGGCACGAACACCGCATCGAAGCCGTAGCGTTCAGCCTGCTCAGCCTCATCGAGTAGTTGAGCGGCAAAGTCGGCGCTGCGTTCGGGTGTCGGTTCCGGCTGCTCGTAGGGGCCGCCGTGCGTATCCGGCATATAGCCAAACTGGATCATCGTTACCTCGACATTCGTGGAAGCTGCTTTGATTTGCCGCTAACTTCGCCGAGTCCCATCAGAATTGCAACCTGACCGCCTAGTCGTATCGAACCCACGACGATTGCAGTCATCGGGCTTTTCATCTTCGTCTCAGACTCGATATAGATGCAGAAGTTTTCAAAGAGCTATGAGGACAGATCGATGATTAAGAGCGTTTTCCACATCAACATCAACGTGACCGACTTCGATAAGTCGCTGGCCTTCTACAAGATGGTGGGCTTCAAGGTTGTGTTTAATATTGGCGAAGGCCCGAACAAGGCCAACGATGTCGGCCTGAATATCCCTAACAGCCGGGCTCGCGCAGCGCTGCTCGCACTTAGCGATGACCCTCGGGCCACGCGTATCGACCTGATCGAATGGAAGGAACCGAAAACCGAAGGCAAAGCCTATCCACATCTCTATCATGCGGGTGCTGCGCGCATCGCGCTCTTCACGAAGGGCCTCGACGAGGAATATGCGCGGCTCAAGGCCGAGGGCGTCGAGATGATCTCGGAACCGGTCGAAATCAAGTTCGGCGGTAAGGGTGCCGGCGCACGCTTCTTCTGCTTCAAGGACCCGGATGGAACCGTCCTCGAGCTGATCGAGCCCTTCAACGGATAGTGTGATGCTGACCGGCGGCTGCCTGTGCGGAGCGGTTCGCTACGAGGTTGAGGGCACCCCTCTCTTTGCAGTGCTCTGTCACTGCCGCGATTGCCAGCGCGTATCCGGCACGGGACATGTTCCCGTGATGGGGATGCCACGCTCGTCGTTGAAAATCTCGGGCGCGACCAAAGCTTTCAGCTCGAGAGGCTCCAGCGGGTTGCCGTCGGTTCGTCACTTCTGCCCCAATTGCGGCAGCCTCCTTTTCGGGATGCCGGAATCGGTCCCCGACTCTGTTTCGATCTATGTCGGGTCACTCGACGACCCATCAGCTTTTCAGCCTGCGGCAGTAATCTTCCGGCGTGATCGTCACGCCTGGGATATCGGCGCTGCCGCGCTAGATGAATTTGATACCCTGCCCT
Organism: Binataceae bacterium (SeqCode); assembly: GCA_035541875.1. GTDB lineage: Bacteria > Desulfobacterota > Binatia > Binatales > Binataceae > JAJPHI01. The sequence goes on along the minus strand of DATKML010000040.1, from coordinate 34,407 downwards.
CCCAAGGACGCGAATAGCGCAAGGCTCGGCCTTTAACCCTCGATTGACTTGGCGGGCCTGGTCAAACAAACTCCGGCCTGCCCACATGATGCGTAAAGCTATCTCGATAACGGCCCTGGTTCTGTTCGGTATCGGCCTCGCGTTGGGCGTGCTCGATATCGGTATCCGCATCGCGAATCGGCGCTTCCCCTATTTTTATCGCTATGACGAAGCACGGGGATGGGCGCTGAATCCCGACACGCAGGGCGTGTATCGGCGCGAAGGACATTCGTTTCTGCGTATCAATAGCGATGGGTTCCGGGGGCCGGACTATCCTAAAGAGAAACCGCCGGGAACGGTTCGCGTTGCGGTGATTGGCGATTCCTACGTCGAGGCGATGCAGGTAGCGGAGGATAAAACCTTCACGTCGGTCATCCAACGGCACCTGTCCGCCGATCCTCTGCTGCACGGCAAAAAGGTCGAGGCCCTCAATTTCGGTATCGACGGCTACGGCACCGCTCAAGAGTTGATCACGCTGCGCGACCATGTGTGGGCCTATCAACCCGACATCGTGGTGCTCGCCGTTTTCCTGGGTAACGATATCCGGAACAACTCGGTCGTGCTCGAAGGCGACCAGTGTCGACCTTTTTATGAACTCGACGGGAATTCGATGAAGCTCACGGGGCCTTTCATCACCTCGCCGAGCTATCGGCTCTGGTGTCAGGCTCGTTTTGATTACCGCGACCTGCGCTTCCTGGATCTCATTAAGAATTCAATCGCGTTGATCACCTCAAGGGCCTCGGCTCCGACCGCCGATCATCCGGTCGAGCAGGCGATCAATTACAGCATCTACAAACCGCCGACCGAAAAATCGTGGCAGGACGCATGGGCCATAACCGAGCGGCTGATCACGATGGTGCGTGACGAGACGGTTAAGCACGGAGCGATGTTTCTCGCGGTGACCGAAGACACTGGAATCCAGGTCTGGCCAAAACCTGCGGCTCGCGCGAAGTTCGAAAGGACCTTGGGCGTGAACGACCTTTTCTATCCGGATCGTCGGATCGCCGAATTGGGTCAGCGTGAGGGTTTCGCTGTGCTGACGCTATCGCAACCGCTGCGGGAATATGCGGAAGAGCATCACGTCTTCCTGCACGGCTTCAGCAACACTCCACAGGGCTTCGGCCACTGGAACGAGATCGGCCACGAGCAAGCCGGCACGGCGATCGCCGCTAAGCTTGGACAAATGCTGGCTGCTGGTCAGTGTCCGAGCTGTGGGATTGCTCGGCCATAAGCTCAACGGCGTTCCGATTGAGAATCTGGCGGTAGAGATCCAGCGTCCGATCGACCATCAGGTCGAGGTTAAAGTGCTTGCGCACTCGCTTTCGCGCCGCCGCACCGTAGAGCATCCGCAACGCACCGTCGTCGAGCAATCGATTTATCGCATCGGCCAGCGGTTCTGACGATTCCGGCTCGACGGTAATCCCGGTCTCGTTATCGACCGAAACATACGGCACGCCACACGACAGCCTCGTATTAACGACGGGCTTGCCGCACGCCATCGCCTCCAATTGGACGATTCCGAAGGCCTCGCTGCGTGCTACCGCCGGTAGCGCGAAGACATCGGCAGCGTGATAGCAATTGATCAATTCGGCGCGGCTGACGTTGCCCAGAAAGGTCACGCGGTTATTGACGCCGGCATCGATTGCTTCGCGCATCAGCTTCAGGCGGAGTGGGCCCTCACCCACGATCAGCAGATGGCCTTTGACGGTACCCATCGCGCGGATCAGATGGTCGAACCCTTTGTAATAAACAAGACGGCCTACCGCGAGGACGATCCGCGAGCCATAGGTGCGACGCAAGGCTGCAATACGGGTCGTATCAGGCTTGCCCATCTCCAGGTCATCGATACCATAAGGAATGACATGACAGCGTGATCGATTGCCGTTGAGGATAGGCGAAGATTCGACGTAATTCGGTGAACTAGCGATAAAAGCACTGGCCCGGCGGATCAGGGCTCGTTCGACTGGCCGCAAAAGGCGGTTTAGAAGGCGCTGGCGCACTACGTCGCTATGCCAACTCACGACCAACGGGGCTTTATGATTGCTCGCAAGGAAGGTCGCTCCTGCGTAGGGGTTCGGCAGATGCAAATGGACGAGGTCAGCCGGGGTTTCCCGGATAGCCCTCGCCATCTGCGGGCAAATCGGCACGGATGCGATCTTGGCTACCGGCGCAAGCCGGCGAACCCGGATTGTTTCGCACTGTTCTTCAACGTAGCCGGGAGCATCGTTGGCTACGATCACGTCGACATCGGCCGAACGCGCCAAACCACGACAAAGATCGAAAATGTGGGTTTCGATACCGCCGCGATGGGGCGGAAAGAACTTACCGATGTGCAGAACTTTCATCGGTAGCGCCCGCAACGTTGTGGTAAAGGTCCACCAGTTTCCTTACCGAGCTATCCCAACTGAATTCGGCGGCGTGTTCCACTCCCGCCTTCTGTCGAGCGGCCCAACCGACTGGATCGCCTAATCGCTGAGCTAACAGCTGATTCGCCAGCGTGACCCAAGCGTCCACATTCGCCACGGGTGCATACTCCGCCACAGCCCCACCAACCTCCATCAACGCTCCAATCCTACTGGCTAGCACAGGGGTACCGCAAGTCATAGCCTCAATCATGGGCAACCCAAAACCTTCTGCGTCCGAGGGGATCATCACCAGAGCCGCTCGCCGATAGATAGCAGATACAACCTCCCTGTCAAGAGGAGGCGTGACGGTGATTACTTCGCGAACACCAAGTTTGCTGGCCAGTAGCATCTGCTCATGCGTTAACTCACCACCGACCTGGATTAACCTGCAATTGGACCATCGTTCTCGTACCCTCGCGAAGGTGCGGAGAAGGATATCGATACGCTTGCGCGGTATCGTCGAACCCACGTGTAACAGTTCAATCCGCTCGGGGTCAGCCGGACCAAGAAGCTGCGCCGCTACGGCCTCTGCCCCTTGGTTGCGCGTGGTCCCGAATGCATGCGCGACACCGTTATAGATAACCGTCAGGCGCTCGCTCGGGATCAGTGCAAAACGAAGCACTTCTTCGCGAGTCGTGTTGGAGACACAAATGATGCGGCTCGCACTTTGAAGGCCACGCAGAATTCGCCGGGTCATCGCCCGAAACAGTTCCGCTCGTGGGTCGGCTGAGGGTGTCAGGATACAGCGGAAGGCATCCAGATCATGACAAGTAACAATCGTTTTGCCAGCCGGGAGATAGCACACCAGATGGGCATAGCTATGGTCGATAATATGGAAAAGATCGAAGTCTGAGTGGAGAGAGCGCAACAGGTTGGGATAGTCGAGAAAACGACCAATTGCTCGATCAGCATTCAGCAGTTTCCGCGACTGCGAACCAAGTCGCGACAGTCGTTTCCGTAAGAGCGGACGGATCAACGCAGGCTGAATCGCATTCTTAAAGCGGGATTTGAGTTGTTCGAAGATTGTCTCCGCGATCAGATCCATGCTGGGCCATCGTTCTTCAAGAAAATCAGCGATAATCGCGACGCGGAGCGGTCGAGACATAGCTCTAGCCAACAATCGGCCTCAGCGACGAACGATCGGCGATCATGAGGGAAGCTCGCATCGAAACCACACCTGCGAACTGAACAATCCGGCGAGACCGTTAAACGGGGAGAAGCGAATCTCACTGATTACAAATGAGTGCTCAAGCCGCGAGCGCAAGCGCCGCCAGTTGAAACCTTTATGGGAATGCGCGAGCCCCTCACCAAAAGGATAGCGGGGACGCTCGATTCCCGTCTGACTGCCCGCACATACCATCCGGAGCAGTTCTGCAGGTCGATAAGAGTCGCGGTATTGGTAGTCACCGATACGACGCCATCCCGCGATAGCTCTGATCGTTTCCTTGGCCAAGAGCGTCGGTCCAAGTTCAACCGGAACGCTGATGATGATCGCTCCGCCAGGAGCGAGGAGGCGCCTCAAATCGTCTAACAAACGATCGGCATCGTCATCGAGGCAGTGCTCCAGTACCTCCATACAGCAAATCACGCCGAAGCGGCGATCATTGTCGGGAGATTGAAGTTCGTCGGCAGTTAAAAACTGAATCCCTTCGAGGTGGGCGAAGCGACGCCGACAATCCTCAACCTGATTTCCGTCAGCATCCACGCCGACGGCGTTCGGAAAAATCCGACTGACGAAACCGAGGAAGGTGCCATCGCCGCATCCATAATCCAGCAGCGTGGCTCCCGCAAAAGGCCTCACCATCTCATACGCCGTCTGCATCCGCCGCCGATGGCTCCAGGCGATAAGGCGGCTGCGGGAACCAAGTTGCTTCTGAGCGTAATGCCCGCCCATCACGTCGGCGTATTCGTTGCTGTCGAGTGAAGGGATTTTGCTCATGAACGACTTCGCTCGGCGAGAACTTCTTCGAACGTCCGATGGAGGTCGGCGAAGGCCTTCCGACGCTCCCACTCACGAATAACGTACTCGCGGCCTTTGAGTGCTTGCGAGCGAGCCTCCTCGGGATGATCGGCAATCCAGCGCAACTCCTCGGCCATCGCATTACTGTCTCGACGCGGAACCAGGCGGGCGTAGCCGTTGAGTTGCACCGCCATCCCGCCGACCGCCGTCGCCACCAGCGGAGTGCCGCACGCCAAAGCTTCGAGCGTGGAATACGCAGCGCCTTCGGCAAGCGAGGCCATCGCGGCCGCATCCGCAGCCCGGAAATACTCAAAGACCTCGGTCATCGGATGGACCGCGGGTCGTCCGATAACCCATTCGTCGGCCTTTGGAAGACCGAGCTTTTTGGCAAGCGCCAGGAAATCGCGCCATCCACCACCTAGATTGAGCACAGCGGCATCGAGACCCGACTCCCGCACTTTCGCGGTTGCGCGCAGGACGGTCTCGGGATCTTTCTCGTGACTGATTCGGCTGGAAAAGAAGATAAGGAAGCGATCGGCCGGCAAATCGAGCCGTGCGCGAAGAGCCTGTCGCTCGCCTGACGGGATTGGTCGGAAAGCATCGGTATCGACTCCGTAATAGAGCCCGACATCCGAGCGTGGGCAGTAGCGCAGAGCGATTGTCTTCAGATACGGCCCCATCGCGAGGCAGCGGGCGGTCAGCAACCCGTTGATTCGCAACAGCGAGCCGATCACACCCTCGCCGAGCACCGCCTTGGGCCAGCTGATCTGCCTACGCTCGTAACGACAGCGAAAATATTCGAGCGGTGCGATTCCCATGTAGGTAATGACGGGGACGTCCCGAATCGCACCGGCAAGATTAGCGTTCAGCGCACCGCGCAAAACCTCCTGCGCCAGAATGAGATCGAAGCGACGGGCGTTCGCCCACAGCCACCGAAGTGACCGAAGCTGAAAGGCTGATCGGTTACCCGGAATTTCAACTATGTCGACAGCTAAATCCCGCTCTCTGATACGGTCGGCAAGTCCGCTGGAGCGAAACTCTCGCGCCGGAACGAGCATCGTGAGGAGGCAAATCTCGCTCAACCCACTGACGAAGCGGATGTCGGTAAAGCCCTCGACGACGAACAGCACCCCGCGCTTCACGTGATCAATCAAGTTCCGGCCACCTCATTGAAGAGCTGGCTGAGACAGGCGATATGCCGCTCAACGCTAAACGCGCCCGCTCGTTTGCGTGCCTCGATACAGAGTTTCGCGTAGTGATCGGCGTCGAATAACGCTCGAACGATACCCTCCGCCAACCCACTTGCCGTCGCTGGATAGCCAGGGGCTAGATGACCGGTAACGCCCTCATCCAGCCATTCCGGAATCCCACCGACTGCGAAAGCGACCGATGGCACGCCCCACCGTCCGATTTCGAGGCCCGATCGGCCGAAAGGCTCCGGCCACAAACTCGGCATCATCACCAGATGGGTCCCAGCGGCCAACGCTGCCAACTCCTCATTTGAGCTCCATCCACGAAACTCGACGTGTATTTGAGTAGAACGGCGCTGCAATCTTTCGGCATATGCGGCCCAAGCACTGCGAGCGGGTCCATCACCAGCAAAAATCAAATCGACGGGTTTGCGCAGCTTCTCGGCAGCAATGGGAAGTGCGTCGAGGAGTAGTTCGCCCCCCTTGAGAGGCACCATACGACCCGCAAAGAGGAGAGACACTCGGGCTGTGTTGAACTTGATGCGTGCGATCGCAGCGAGCTCCGAATCAGTCGGAGCTTGTTCCTGAACCTGATTGCTGATGAGGGAAGAAACGGTCCGCACGCGAGTTCGATCAAAGCCGTGATTGATAAATTCGCGCCGCATGTGATCACTCGCTGTGGCGATCACTGAGTAATTTCGCAGCATCGCGAGCCGCTGTCTCTGCAATAGATAGAGTTTCCAAGCCAGGATTGGGTTTAGACCTCCGCATCGACGGGGGTAGAAATGCGCCAGGCAGGCCGGCCCGAAGCGTTTGTTGCAAGGGCGTACCGACGGAAAACTGTGGGTTTTGGCGCCGCTGATGCAGGAACCATAGTAGTCGTGCACATAGAATACGCCCTTGCAGGTCTCGACTATAGCGGTGCCGAAGGCTGGATTGTCCAAGGCCTGCGCGAAAATCACGTCGGGTTTCCATGAACGCAAATCGTTGAGTAGAGCAGTGCCCTGCTCTTCCAAACACCACACAGGGCCGCCGCCGGGAACATCGATCAGGTCGCGATCCTCCCGCGTATCGACTTCATATACTAGTCCAATTTCATTGCCGGCCTCGACCAGAGCGGGAATAACCGTGCCCAGGTAGGTCTCGGCTCCGCCGACCATACGCCGATTGGAATTAGCGACCGCGATTCGCATCACGTTTCCCGAAGCATCCGGATCGAATTGGATAGTTCGAAGCGCTCGCTATAGAGTCGCGCGGCCGATCTTCCGAGCTTTTGGCGAAGCTCCGGCTTGGCGACAAGCTCGTTAACGACGTTGATAATTGTCGATTGCTCCGCGTCTTCGACCAGCGCCAACGCCGCGGCTCTTTGCCATAGAGGCTCGGTGGCCGGTCCGCTGGTCGTTACCACAGCGCGCCCATGAGCCAGAGCCGCGATAAGCGTGGTCCGTCGAGCGCAACAACCGTCGGGATAAAGCTGAAGCATCAAGTCGCAGGCAGAGAGACGAAGTGAGATCTCATCGAGGGGTAATTCTCCGCTCGCATGAATACGTGTGGCCAAAGATGCGTCAGCGGCGATCAATTCCTCCCGACACTTCGCACTCGCAGCACCGATCAACGTCAGCGAGATCGTCGGATTCGCTTGCAAGATTGCTGGTACTATCTGACGCAGAAGACGCCGCGTGGCTTCCGGATAAGAACTGAAGTGGCCGATTATCAATCCGTCTTCATACTGGTAGCGACGCCGTTTCTCTGCAATCCGCTCGTCGTCTTGGATAACCGGGATCGTCGAGGGTAGGGGAAGCCACTCCGTCGGCTTATTCATCCTAACCCGCGTCCGCAGAATCTCCTGCCAAATCGGGCTCGAAACGAAGATGCGCGCGGAGGCTCGTGCGACGATCGAGGCCATCACCACACTGACCGCGCTGAGTAGCCGGTAGCGCAAAGGGGTATCCAGCTCGCTCGGATACATGACTTCATGGAACATCACGATCGGCGCCCAACGACGGCGAGCATATAACCACGCGCAGAACAGCAGGTTCATCCCTTTCCATCCGAACGCTTGTGGCACGTATTGGATCAAAAGGTTCGCGACCCCATTCGATGCCAGCCCGCGATCGAGTCGACGCAGCGCGCCTGGCCCAAACCTGCTCGGCAGGCGGTGAAGGATAATGCCGTTGTCGGCGGCTTCAACTCCATCACTTTCCGGCGCCCACACATCAACGGTATCACCGGCAGCGACGAGTCCTTTTGCCAGCACGCGAGTGTAGTCACTCACTCCGCCCGGCTGCGGTGGATACTCGCCTGTGACGATATGCCAATTCATGCGGAGCGATAAATCTTGAGACAGCGACTAACTACCTGCGGCCAGGTAAATTGTTCGAGAACCCGTCGGCGACCCGCGGCCCCCATCCGCGCGGCTTCTTCCGGATGGTCTCTCAGCCACTCGATTTTGCTGTGCAGGGCGCTCTCGTCTCCCGGCGGCACGATAAAGCCGGTAACACCGTCCTCGACCACCTCCGGCATCCCGCCCACCGTCGTGCCGATAGCCGGCGTTCCACACGCCATTCCCTCCAGCAGGGTCTGCCCCAAAAGCTCGGCGGCCTTAGCGATAGCTCCATACATAGTGCGGGTCACGCTCGGCAGCACGACGCAAATCGCTCGCCGATAAGCCTCCACGATCTCGGCGTCGTCCGCGTCCTGATGGAAGAACACTGGCTTGCCACGGGCTATACGCTGGAGGTCCTCGAAGTAGGATGACTCAAGCTGGCGCCCATAGATGTGCAACGGTAGAGCGTCGGGTGTCGCCGCGATCAGGACATCGATCCCCTTATGCGGCATCAGGCGGCCAACGAAAATCACGCGGTCGCGCACTAATCGAGCGCTCGATGGAGAAAACTTGTCGATATCGACACCGCCCATAATCAGATGAGCGAATGCCTTACCTACGTGCCCGTAGCCGCGGCGGCTGAAGTCGCTGATATGCAGATGCGCGTTGTACCATCGGTCAGTTGATACGAAGGCGGAAAGGTCCCAGCCACCGCCGCCGAGGTCGCTGACAAAGACGCGGCGTCCGGTTAGGCGGCAGAACAGCGCTGAGACGCTACTCGCGAGAATGTGCGCCTGATGGCAATGCACAACATCAGCGGTGCGCAATTCTCTGATCAATCCGCGAGCGAGAGGGTTAGTGCGCTGACCCCGAACGTACCAAGGACTGCCGAGGACCTCGATTGCGAGATCCTCGGCCTTCTCGTGTCGTGCCCGATCGCCAAAAGTCACCAGCCGCGTTGGAACCTCGCGCGCCATGTGACGCGCCAATTCGAACGCGTAGCGCTCGCCACCGCCAACGATGCCATCTTGAGTATCGAACAAGGCCGGGACCAGATGGAGCACGCGCACGATAAGTCGCCGTCACCGCCGCTGCGCGGGTTTCACTACTTCCAGTTCAACGTAGATGAACCACGCCGGAAAGAGCCACGCCCACCGTTCCTCATAACGTTGCGGCCATCGGTTAGCAGCCCGCCCGACGATTCGGTTGAGTAAACTGGGCGCGAAGACGATCTGTCGGGCGCGATATTTGTACTGCGTGGCGGTGTAAAACGAGAGGTCGTTGCTGCCCGTAACGTAGTCGAAGCTTTGGACACTCAAACGATGGCGATGGGTCGGATCTATGTAGGCATTAGCCGAGGAAAAGTGCGGCGTCGTGATACTGACTACTGCGCCGTCGCGGCTGACCCGATGAATCTCTTCCATTACTGCGATCACATCCGTGCAGTGCTCAATTACGTCGAAGGCAAAAATCTTGTCGAAATGACTATCCGGCAGGGGCCACGGGCGTTGATTGAGGTTATGGATCAGATCAGCGCCGGTAACCGGATTAATATCAACGTTCACGGCCTCCGGAATGAGTTTCCGCCCGCATCCGAGGTTAAGCTGATCGCGATCCTCGATGGGTACGGTCGTTGTCACCGGCACCTCAGCGATGCGCTCAGCTTGCATCGCCTTCACTGGACACAATCCATTCGGCATCGCTAAACACCGGCCCGTCCATCGCTCGTGGCAGCAGGCCCGTCCCGTAAACATCGGCCGGAAAAACTTCGAGCGTCACGGCATCAATAATTACATCGAGATCCCGCGTCTGATCGGCAAAATCGCCAAAATAGAGATCGAGCAGATATGTCCCCGGCATCAGCGGCAAGCGAGGGAATCGGCACGTAATCTTGCCTTCGGCCAACGCTGGCCCATCGAAACCCTGGCGCGTCCAGCGATTGCTCACGCCGAAGATCGGAGCACCGTGCGCACTCTTAATGGTCACAGCCAGGATGGGACGCACAGGGTGAGGAGCAGCGAAGGTGGCCTCGACCGAGAGTGGAGCGGCGATCCGCACTGCACCCGCTTCCGAACTGCTCAACGCGACTGAGGTCATCAGCGGTGTTGAGATACTGCTGCGCCCGGGATGCTTCCGCAGGTCGCGGGTGCCTTGATCGCGGATAATTTCGCTCGTCATGTAGCGCGAGACCATCTCGTCGGGCGCTCCGATCGCGTCGAGCTGACCGCCCTTGATAATCATGCAGGAGCTGCACAGCGCCTCAATCGACGCCATATTGTGACTGACGAAAATCACCGTCCGGCCGGTGCGCGCCACATCACCCATCTTGCCGAGACAGCGTTTCTGGAAGGCCGCATCGCCGACGGCCAGCACTTCATCAACCAGCAAAATCTCGGGTTCGAGATGGGCCGCGACACCGAACGCAAGACGCACGTACATACCGCTCGAGTAGTGCTTAACCGGCGTATCGATAAAACGATCGACCTCGGCGAACGCGACGATTTCGTCGAACTTCCGCGCGATTTCGGCCCGGCGCATCCCGAGGATCGCCCCACTCAAATAGACATTGTCGCGACCGGTCAACTCCGGATGGAACCCGGTGCCGACCTCGAGCAGACTGCCGACCCGTCCATAGAGTTCCGCCTGACCGGTCGTCGGCTCCGTGATCCGCGAAAGAATCTTCAGCAGCGTCGATTTGCCTGCGCCGTTGCGACCGATAATACCGAGCACATCGCCGGGCTGAACTTCGAAGCTGACTTCGTTCAACGCGTCGACGTATTCGCCCTGTGGTTTGGAGGCCGCTTGTCGGCCACTACTCATCGCTGCGCGACGAACCCATCGGGCTGGCGCAGTGATCGTCTCCATCAGGCTTTCGCGCAGCGTGTGATAGGGCTGTCGCGATCCGATACGGTAGCGCTTGCCGAGATTCTCTACTTTGATGATCGGGCGCATCGGGCCATCAGATAATATCGGCGAACTGCATCTCCATCCGGCGGAACGCATAGGCCGAATAGACCAGCACGGCCAATGCGATACCCAGCGAAATAGCTACATCACTCCACGGAAACGGATGGCCAAAAATCGCCGCGCGGAAGCCGGCGATCGCACCACTGAGCGGATTGAGTCGCAGCAGCCATCGCCAACCGGCAGGGACGAAGCTCAGGGGATAGATAATCGGGGTCACGAACATCCAGAGCTGCAGCACGAAAGGCAAGGCGTAGCGAATATCGCGATACTTAACGTTGAGCGCCGACATCCACATTCCCGTACCGAGTGCGATCAACGTAATCAGCAGCGTCAGCAGCGGGAACATCAGCAGGGCCGGCGTGAATGAGACGCCGTACCAGGCCATCATCAGTAACAGAATCAGCGAGGCGAGAATAAAGTCTACCAGTGCGGCAGCAACTGCAGCACCCGGAATCACAAGTCGAGGAAAATAGACTTTCGTGATCAGGCTCGCGTTTCCAACCAAGCTGTTACCGCTATTGGTAACGGCTGAACTGAAGAAATTCCAAGGCAGCAAGCCGGCATATGAGAAGATCGCGTAGGGCTCGCCATCCGACGGTACTTTGGCCAAGCGGCCAAAGAAAAACGTAAAGACCACCATCGTGAGGAGCGGCTGCAAAATCGCCCAGGTGACGCCCAAGGCGGTCTGTTTGTAGCGGACTTTGACGTCTCGCCAAGCCAGAAAGAAGAACAGATCGCGATGGCGCCACAGGTCGCCGAGTTCGAGGCCCATCCAGCGCCGACCACTCTTGATAACCAGCACCGGGTTCTCCGGAAGCGCTGGAGCATCCGCGGGCGAAGGAGAGACAGCCGAACCGCCCACAGCCGCCGATTCGGCGATGTTGGACGTTGATAGCGGCAATTCCTGAGCGTCCATCAGAGAGCTTCCGTGGCGCGATTATATAGGAATGGCGCGAACCGATTCAGCCTTCTTTCAAGCATACCTCAGCCGCCTTTGGTTTCGACTGCATCGAGAATCGCCCTCGCCATCGCCTGTTCCGTGTGCGCACGCAAGGTTTTGGCAAAGGTTCGGAAGCCCTCTTTGATGGCAGCAATGCGCGACGACCATTCGAGCATGCGCGCCTCCAAGGCCTCGTCATCCGCAGGATTCGCCAGCAGCATCTCGCTCAACCCCGCGGGATAGCGCTCTGCCACTCCCGCAGAGGCGCTGATGATTGCCGGCACGCCGCTGCAAATCGCCTCCTGAACATTGAGACCGTATGGCTCGTAAAACACCGGGCTTACGAGCAGATCAGCCGCAGCCAACAACGTGGCGATATCGTCGGTAAAGCCGATCATCCTGACGCGATCGGCCAAACCTGCTTCGGAGATGTTCCTCTGCCATCGGGGAACCGCTCTCCCGCCGCCCGCAGCGACGAGCACTGCCGTCCAATCCTTGCGACGACAGAGACGTTGCCACGCCTTCCAAAGCGTCGCGAAGCCCTTGCGCGGGTCGTAGCCCAGCGCGCCGACGAAGGCGACTAGAGGCTGACCATCCGAGACCCCAAATGAGGCTCGGGCGGCGGCGCGACTCTCCGGAGACGGTGAAGCGTACCGTTCGTCGTTTCCGGGATAGACGGTCACGACGCGATCGACAGGCAAGCCGAAGCGCTCGATCACTTCGCGGCGCGTGCCGTTGGAATTCGCGATAAGAAGTCGCGCGCGGGGCAGTATCCTGCGCTCCCGACGAAGTGTCAGCGATGCTTCGTAGCGGCTCTTTGCGCGAAGCCACGCAGGACCCTCATCCGCACGCGCAGGCCATGCATGGTTCACGAAATGGACCCAATTGATATCAGGCCAGTCGCAATTGACCCCATTTACCACGACGCGGGCTGAGGGATCGTTACTAACGACCTGCGCAGCAACTGCCCTGCCCTTTTGATCGATCAGACGCTGGCCGAGGAAAAAGGAGCCTCCCGACTTACCGACTACATGAGTTGTGACCAAGGGATCCGCAGCCAAATCAGACTCAATCCGATGAGCCACCAGATGCACCCGGGTACCGCGGCCGACCAGCTCTCGCGCCAGAGCAGCATTGAGCCGATCCATGCCACCGGCCTGATGGAACCCTCCGGCAACGAGGACCCAGGGAGCCTTGCGCATCGCGCCGTTCAAGCGGTGCTGGCAACCGGGAGCTTGGGCTGCCTCCGTGAGGATTCAGCGCCCGCAGCGATCCGCTCATCGATCTCTGGTGCGGCTATCCATCCGGCGAAGAGGAGTAGCATCCCAGTCTGCGGAATCGCGTTCAGAAGTCCGGTACCGAGCGGGGCAGTCGCGAACGAAATCACACAGAAGAGTCGCGCCAGCCACTTGCCCATAAACCATGGATCTGTCTTGCGCGGCGGCCGTCGGGTTAGCAGCCAGATGATAAACCCGACCCACACGAGGAGACCCGGTATACCTTGCTCGGCCACGATACGTGCATATTCGTTTTCCATCGCGACCGGATCTCTGACCAAGTCCTGAAGGAAATAAGGAACGCTGGTGCCCCCGCCGCCGAGGCCGTTGCCCAACGGATACTCCTCAATCAGATCGAAGATGCTTTCGTTTACGCTCATATGAATGCGATCGGTGATTACCCCCTTCTGCGTGAGGGTGAAGAATCGCTGCATCCGCGGAGTGAGGGCGACGAGGATACTGATACCAAAGACCAACGCCACCCAGCCCTTCCATGAGAGATGACCGATTCGGCCCGAAGCGGTCATGATCGCAACCATGAGGATCAAGACGGCGGCCTCGGAACGCGATGCCGCCAGAAAGACTCCAATTGCTGAAGCGCCGCATGCCGCAAATAGCAGGTAACGGCCCCAGCTATGTGCTCGCTCAAGGCTTAACGCACCAAGCAGGAGAGGCATGCTGGCGACCATACAAGTCGCGTAAGCGGCGGCATGTGTGAAGGTCCCCGGAATCCGATAGTGGTTCTCGCCGTCGAAAATAACGTCGGTGCTCTTGTAAATAATCGCGTCGACCGCATTGAAGGGATAAAAGACGGGTACTCCCAGAATCGTCTCAGCGATCGCCACGATAAAAACGAGGATATTCAGTATCGCCAGGCTCTTCGCCAACATGGGCAAATCCCGGCCACTCAGCATCGCACCATAAAGAATGAACGGCACAAAGAGCACGTTGCCGCGCCATCCGACCAGTTGGATTAATACGTGCTGAGAAGGAACCAGCAGCAACGCCGTGGGCCATCCGATCAAGCAGACAACCCAAGGCATCAGGCCGCGCAGTCTATAGCGCTGAATCGCATTCACCGGGCGCGTGACGGCGGCGAGAAACAGCCCGGCAAAGGCTACGTCGAATACGAATTGAGCTACCGGGCTCCCGACGTTGGCACGGATAATTCCGTAGAGGTAGCCCCATCCGAAAACTGCTGCGACTCCGGCCCAAAGGGCGTAGCGCGTGGCGAGAAAACTGACCAAAAACGCGACGATACAGATTCCGATCGCTACCATCGAACGCGCTCCGGGAGCGTCAGTCTCGACGAAACGATCTCACCTAGGAAGGATATGCCCATAAGAGCCCGAAGCGATTACCCTCTATGGAGTATTCCACCACTTTCTCGATCACGAAACCCAAGTTTGTAAGTCGTGCGCAAATCGCTTCATCCGCATGTGGCCGTTCCCGACTGGTATGCCACTCCAGCACGAGACCGCGGGGGTTCAGCGTCGCAAAGCGATCATCTATCAGCAGGTCGTATTCGGCCCCCTCGCAGTCCATCTTGAGCAGGTCAATGGGCCCCTCCCCGACAGTCGCGAAGAAATCTACGACTGGCACAGGGATTTGACCGTTCTTCGCCTCCACAACAAGATGCGAGGCCTCACCCGAGTCAGTGAGAAAGGCCTGTCCCGTTGCGACCCCCGCGGCCGCGGGAACGATCGTAACGCGACCTTCAAGCCGATTCGCCGCGAGGTTTTGCGCGATCTGGCTCAGATGAGCCGGATGAGGTTCGAAGGCCACGATCGCGGCCGCAGGAAAGCTGTGAGCAAAGTAGCTGATGGCGTAGCCGACGTTGGCACCGACATCGACGATACGTCTTACAGATTCGGATGCGAGCGGTCGCGGCGAGCGGTAAAGCTCCTGCACAAAAATCTCGTGAGCAACGCTCAGATCGCCGGCGGGCGCCGGACGGATCACGAGACGCGGTCCGCCGCTGAGTTGGACGGTGAGGCTGCGCTTCGCCCCAGCCACACGCCAGACGAGATAGCGCACGCGAGAAACCGGTCGCATCAGGTTGCGAAGATACAGTGTCGGTGCAGTTGAGCCTGGCCGATTCATCCCGGCGTAATTCCCTCACGCCTGCCGGTCCCCGCAGAGCGCTGGACGATCGCCACGAGTTCGCCCAGCTGGTGGCTTGGATCGCAGACCATCTTCACCCGGTGTGCTCCGGCTTCGCCGAGTTGCAGCCGCAGAGCGCGATCCTGAATCAACTGTTCGAGCATCCCGGCTAACTGCTCGGGATCACGCGGGGGCGCGATAAGCGCGCACGATTCATCGATCAAATCCGCAACTCCGCCAAGCGCGGTGGTGACAATAGGCAGGGACGCCGCCATCGCTTCGGCAAAGATAATCCCGAAAGGTTCAGGCTCGGTGTTGGGCTGGCAATAGATATCAGCGGCGCGGAGAACCGCCGGTATATCCGAACGTTGGCCGCAGAAGCGTATCCGTTCATCGAGCCCGAGCTCCGCGACGCGCCATTCCAGTTGTCCGAGATAACGCTGCTCGCTGGAGCGTTGTGCGCCTCCGACGATCCAGCATTCCCATCCCGCGATATCGCGCAGCCGGCCCAGCGCCTCGATATGATCGCGATGGCCCTTCCAGCCCTCGAAGCGGCTCGCCTGCACGATAACCACCGCGTCATCAGCGGTGCCCATGCTGGCGCGCAGGGCCCATCGCCAACTCTCATCAGCTGTCCTCGTGTCGAGCTCGACCGGAGCGTGAAATACTTCGTACGGGACGTTCCTATAGAGATACGCAAGGGTCGAGGCGGTATGGCCGCTATTGCAGATTGCCCGATCCGGTTTGGTTAGCGCCGCCCAGCGCTCGAGCCAGTGCCGACCTCGCGCAATATCGTGCATCCAGAAGATCAGCGGCGTACGCGAGGCCCGCACGGTCGCTCCGAAGAGAGCTTGCGACCACGGCATATGGCAGATAGCTGCATCGTAACGACCCTCGCGCAGCAGTCGCGTCAGATGCTTGCGAGCGTTAAGAATCGTCCAGGGGTTGCGCGTTTTGACTTCTCCGATCAGCGCGGGTTGCGCGCCCATCTCGCGCAGCTCGTTGGCCAGCCGCCCTTCGAAGCACAGGGCAAAATCCTGTTCGAGCGAAACGAGATGCTGAAAGCGGCGTAGCGTCAGGATCAGCGCCTCGACTCCGCCGTACAGATTCCCGCTATGAATGTGCAGGAGCCGCACGAACTCCCCCTGCCCTCGGGACGGCCAACGACTCGTAGATTGACGCGAACTCGGCACCCATGCGTTTGCGATCGAAGCGCCCTTCGGCGGTTCGACGCCCGTTCGCGCCGAGCCGAAGGCGCAGATCGCGATCGGTGACCAGCCGTTCGATAGCTCGCGCCAATCCCTGTGCATCACCCGGCCGATGCACCATCGCGTTTGAGCCGTCCTCAATCAATTCCGTCACCCCACCAGCGGCGCTCGCAATCACCGCGCGGCCAGACGCCATCCCCTCCACCACCACCAGACCGAAGGGTTCGGGTTTGGTACTCGCGTGTACAACGATATCCAGCGATCGTAGCACCGCAGGGACTTCAGCCAGATAATCGGTGAAGCCAACTCTTTCTCTAACTCCCAGATTATCGGCCATCGCATGCAATTCAGCCATCGTGAACTGACTGCCGCCGGTCTGATAAATCGGCCCGCCAATCACATAGGCACGAACCTTCAGATTAGTCGGCAACATCGAAAGCGCCCTGAGAAAAACCTCGTGCCCTTTCCAACGCGCGGCCGTCGCCAACATACCAACCCTGACGATCTCGCCATTCGATAGCCCGAGGCCGCAGAGCGTGTCGAGGTCGAGCATCGAACCTTCGGGCGCAAACCGCTCCAAATTGATTCCGTTGTATATTGTGCGCATCGGTAGGGCGTCGCCCAGTTCCGGCTGAGCATCATCTGCGACACTCTGCGAGTTAGCAACCACCATCGCGCACCGCTTCCGATGCATCCGGAGCAACGGCCGTATCAGTGGGCGCGATCGAAGATAGTCATGCAGATGCCACAGCACCGCGCTATCAGCCGTCGCGGCGCGAGCACCTAGCAGATGCATCTTGAAGCCGTTCGCGTGAATAACGTCCGGCTGAAACGCCCGGATCGCGCGCGCCAGTTCCCGTGTATACCCGATTATCGCCGGTGTGGAGGCTCCCAATCGGCCCACCGCTCGCCATCGACGGATAAATGCCCCCCCGTCGCTCATCGATCCATCCGCGTCGCCAAGGCTGGCGAGTGACGGCGGGAACGGCACCACCCGATGTTCGATCCCCAGACCTTGTGCCTCATCAATCAAGCCACCGGAGCCCGGCACTATCAGCAGGCCTTGCCAGGACGGTTGTTGCTCATGAACCGTCGCGATCAAATCGAGGAGCACTCGCTCGGCTCCACCAATTGCGCCGGCCTGGCTGAGATACAAAACCTTCACGACTTCAAGTCAGCGCGTAGCCGCTTTTGGATCGGCTCCCGCTTGCTGAGGTGAGGCGGCCGTTCGCTCTTCAAAAGTGGAATAGATTCTGGCGTAATATTGATTCTCTGGCGCCAGCGTTTGCGCCCGATGGTACGCTTTACCCGCCGCGGCGTAATCGTAGTCACGTTCGTAGCTTTGGCCCAGATCAAACCAGGCTTCCGCCGAAAACGGCCGCAACTCGGTCGCACGACTAAAGGCGGTCGCGGCCCGCCCAAAGCGCTTGTCTTCGAGGTAGGCCGTCCCCAGCCGCATCGCGGTTTCGAACGATGATCGATACCGCAAAGCATCTTCAAGCGCGCCGACCACCGCATCGCGATCACCGGCGGCGGCGGCGCCATCGGCTAGTCCGAGACTCAGCTCAAACGGGTCAGCACCGTTGCTGATTGCTGTCTTCACTGTCTCGCGGGCCTGATCCAATCGATGAGAAGGTCCGTAGACCGACCGAATCAACTCGGCGTAGGGATGAGCATCGGCAGGATCGATTCTGCTCGCGCTATTCAGTATCTCTTCTGCGCTTCGATCATCGCCGGCCATAGCGTAGTTGCGACCCGCTTCAACCAGATAATCAATCTGCTGCATCGGATCCGCCTGCTCTTTGGCCATACGCACGTTTAGCTCTGCGATATCCTTGTAACGTCCGAGGTTGCGATAAAACCCCGCGAGGGCATCCACCGAACCATCGAAGTCGTTTTGGATTGCCCGTTCGAAGCCGGCGACGACGGCGGCCTGCTCCTCGGGCAATAGCCACGGAATCGACTGCGCTCCCAGATAGTAATGTGCCTCGAGCCTGGGAGCATGAAACGTCGACAAGGTTATCTGTTCGAGCCCACCAGCCTTGTCTCCTCCGCGCAACAGATCCTGCATGTAAAGATCTCGCGCGATCGGATTATTCGGATCGAGCCAGACTGCCGACCGGATCAACAGGCTGCGTAGAGCCGCGGGTGTATCAGGATTCGCCTTTCCTACCAACGCTAGGTGAGCACTGCCCATAGCCGGATGACGCGCGAGAGTCCTCACCGCACTGGTCGCGTCCGGCGCATTGATTACGCCGTAAGGGTAGGCTTCGCCATCCTGGAGCCAGACTAAAATGATCAGACCCGTGCAGATCGCCCCGCACAACGTCATCTGAGCAACCAAATGAGATGCCTTGCGGGTGACGAGCTTCGGTTCAGTGGGGCGGCGCGATTCGGCTGTGAGCGCGATTCGCAGAGCCAACGCGCCAAGAATTACAAAGAGTAAGGCGTTGGCGGGAGTGCGAAAACTGAAGTCGGAGATTTCGTGAATCAGGAAGGCCGTGATTGATCCGATCAGCCCTGCAAATAAGGTCCTCTGACGCTCAGATAGAACAGTGATGTTTTGATAGAGGCTGCGGAAGGCTGCTACTCCGAGCCAGCCAAGCAGAATCCCTCCGACGAGCCCGGTTTCCGCAATAAACTGGATATAGTCATTCTCGGCTTCGCGAAAGAAGAACGGTATCCACGGTGGTCGTTGATAATGGGGAAAGTGCTCCGGCCAGCATCCCAACCCCACGCCGAAGAAAGGGAAGTCGGCGATCATCCTCAGCGTGTCGCGCCAGACTAAAGGGCGATAAATCCCCGAGCTGAAGCCTCCAAACGTCGACATCACTCGATTCGCTATTTCGCCCTCCCCGATCGGTCCGGCGAAGAAGAACAACCCAACCACAAGGAACAGGAGCGCTGCCGTCGCATAGTAGATCCAGCGTTTACCGAGTGATTCGGCAATCTTCGGCGCGAGCGACGGGGACCATCGGATCGACAGAAAAAGCACAGTGCCGACGCCAGCGATCGCGGCGATCCATCCGGCGCGCGAAAGACTCAGCAGAATCGCGGGCGCGATTATTGTGCATCCGAGCCCCGCCGCCAGACGAACGTTGTCGCGCCATTCGCGTGGCACGAAATCGAGCGGAAATAGCGTGGCGACGACCGCCAACGGCAAAACCATCGCGAGATAGTTGGCGAAGTGATCGGGATCGACGAAAGGCCCACTCGCCCGGGGAGGATTGGGAAAGAGCGGCCCGCCCCAATCGCGCGGGATATAAAACCAAAGCAGTTTGCCGTTCCACCAGGCGCGCTCGAAGAGTCCGACTACCGCGATAACTGTTCCCACAACCATCGCAGCCAAAATCAGATTGCGCTGAAAGCGCCCCTCCGCATCACGTTCGCCGATCAAGCCGACCGGATAGCTGAGCACCACGAGGAAAACCGTTGCCAACGCCAACCATTCGATCAGGCTCGAAGCGGTTACCGTCGGGGCGATCGAAAGGGTACGCCAGTAGAGCTTGCTCCATCCGGAAGGCAGGGCGCCTCGATTAGCCTGGGTGGCAGCGGGCCGAGACTGGATCGATGATCCTGAGGTTGCGTTTTGGCTGGCGGTCATGGGCGCGAGGGATTGATAAGGAGCGAACCACGGCCAGCCTGGAAGACTCTTCTGATATAGCTGAAAGCTCTTCGGCGCGACGATCCGCAATCCGCGGGGTGGCATCGGGATTAGCTGCGCAACGATCAGGCCGCTGATAGCAGCTAGCGGCAAAGCGAACCGGAGTAGCGGTTTAGTCGCAATCGCAAGTCGAGGTCGCGCCGGCGCTTCCTGCCAGACTTTAATCAACCATCCGAGCGGAAGAAGAAAACAGGTCGTCTCGATAATAGTGAAGGCTGCGCGATGGACTCCGCCAAAAGCCAATGTACTGCCGGCTATCAGCACGACCAGTACCGTCGTGATAAGCCGGTCAGACCATCGCACGCTCAGTCTCACGATGACCTCCGGAGCTCCCCAGCGCTGGCAGTCGTGTGATTAGAGATCGGGAAATCCGCACTACGCGGTCTCTTCCAGACCTTCGTCACCTTTGCCCGGACTGCCGTAGTAGTCACGATGGTAATAGTAGTAGTAATCGGGGCTTTGCAGATGGATTCGGTTAAGCACTACGCCGAGAATCTTCCCGCGAGCATATTCCAGACGAGCGCAGGCGGCCTTGACCTGTTGCCGCGGCGTCGCGACGCCATTGGCCACAACGACGATTCCGTCGACGATACCCGCCAGTAACAGAGCGTCGCTGACGGGCAGTACCGGGGACGAATCGATAATCACATGGCGATAGCTCTCGCCCATCTCCGCCAAGGTCTCAGCCATTTTGGGCGAACCCAGTAGCTCGGTCGGATTCGGTGGGGCGGAGCCGGCACTGAGAAAATCCAGATTCTCAATCTCGGTCCGCCGGCGCACATCCTGCCACTTGCGGGTCCCGGTCAGCGCCTCGGTTAAACCGGCCAGATTCTCTACCGCGAGCACATGATGACATCGGGCGCGCCGCAAATCGGCATCGATCAACAGGCACGGGCCGAGCTGCGCGAGCATCGTGGCCAGATTAACCGAAGTGACTGTCTTACCTTCGCGGCTAGTGGCGCTTGCAATCAGGATAATTTTGGGAGGTGATCCGGCTCGCGATAACAGGACCGCCGTACGCAGATTACGATAAGCCTCGCCTAGCGAGGAATAAGAGCCATGCGAGTGAACCAATTCCCGACCAGGCTGAACCGTCGGCGCCGATCCATCGACCAGTAGCTGACGCGAACCATTCGTATCGGCGATGCCAAGGCTGGCAAATTCGGGGACGACACCGAGACTCGGCAGGCGCAGGTAGTTTTCTGCCTCTTCGGGGTTCTTGAGCGTGTTGTCGAGAAAATCGAGCAGAAACGCCAAACCGATACCGCAAGCGAGCCCGAAGATCAGCGACATCAGCATATCGCGAGTCTTGCGTGGCGTCGTTGGCGAAGTCGGAACTTCTGCTGAGTTGATAATCGAAACCAGCGTATGCTGATCGCCGCTGACGACTTCGACGTCTTTCATGCGGGTCAGAACTGCGTTGTACAGTTCGCGATTCGTGTCGACTTCGCGCTGAAGGATTGCGTATTGAGCTGCCGCATCGTTCAGATTCAGCGTCTCTGTCCGTTGTCGGCCCATCTCCGCTTGGAGTTCAGCTTCTTTCCCTTTGGCGGCGTTGTACTGGGTCTCAATTCCGCTGACGACGTTGTTAATCGCCAGTTTCAAGCGGGCCTCTGCGGCGCCAATCTGGGCTTTCAGCTTGGCCAGCGGAGGGTACGATTCCTTGAACTGACTGGATAACGCGGCAGCTTGACCGTACAACTCGTTGAGTTGCTTCTGCAGCTCCTGAATCGTCGTATCCTGCATAACCTGTGGTAAGGAACCGTAGTCGTGTCGGTTGAT
Source organism: Binataceae bacterium (SeqCode) (assembly GCA_035541875.1). GTDB lineage: Bacteria > Desulfobacterota > Binatia > Binatales > Binataceae > JAJPHI01. The sequence goes on along the minus strand of DATKML010000040.1, from coordinate 12,546 downwards.
CTGCTGGACCTGGGCTTCGAGGGCAATTCTTGCGACTTGAGCCTCCGTCAGCTGCTTGTTCAGATCGGCCAAACGGTCGAGGACCACAGCGTCCTTGCCATCGACAGAGATAAGTCCAGGGATGATCCCCTTGTTGCGGCGGTAATCATTCAAAGCAGCTTCGGATTTCGCGAGCTGCTCCTTAATATCGGCAAGCTTGTCGTGCAGAAAGTGCTGCGCCTCCTCGCTCTGATGACCTCGCATCCGATTCTGTTCGCGCTCGTAGGCTGCGACGTGGGCGTTAGCCAGTTCGGCCGAGAGATGTGGATCGGGTGTGGCGAAGCTGATTTTTACCAGGTTCGTATCGGCTACCGGCGACACCTTAAGCATCTGCAGATACGCATGTACTGCTCCAGCTGGGGCCTCCGACGCCGGATCGAACTCACCCGAGGGCAGTGTCATCGGAACAGGACGAGTCTCTTTTGCCGGCGCGCTTTTGTTCAGATTAAGCCATCGGCTGAGAAAACCATCTCGGTTCTTCCCGCCGGTGAATCCCGGGTTGTGATCGAGATTCAGCTCGGTTACCACCGTAGCCGCCAGATTCCGGCTCTGAAGAATGGCGCATTGCGTCTTGTAGTACTGGTCAGCGTTGGCGGCGGCGGTTTCGATCTCGACCAGATTCTCGAGCGCACTCGCACCCTGCTCGGCGTTGGGCTGTATCTGGACCGTGGTTTCCGCCGTGTAGATCGGGACTTCACCCATCAGGCGGATAGCCATCAGGATTACCGTGGCCACCGTAACGCCGATTACAACGCGGAGATGCCTGCGAACGGTGCGCCAGTAGCGCCATACGTCGATCAGCGGCTCATTTTCACCGGCAAAAACTTCACGCGCCTGGGCCTCGATCTCGTGGATCGTTGGAACAGTTGCGCGCCGTATAAAGAGCCGTGATTCGTCCATCGTCTAGGGTATCTGTGGTCCCGCGATGCCTATTCGTGACGCCACAGAGTAGAAGATATACGGTCCTATCCGCCAGTTGGAGTAGGGAACATCGACGACGTCATTGGCCTGCACCGGGATATCGTCCTCGGAACCATTCGAGATTTTCTCCAGGTTAATCGGAATGGTCTTCTTGGATCCATCCTTTTCGCTGCGCAACAAGGTGACGTCTTTAGTATTGGCAGCATACATTGGCCCACCTGCGGCGCCAATAGCTCCTAAAACCGTCAGCCCTGAACCAACGGGGAAATGCCCCGGATGTTGCACCCATCCCACCACCATGACCTCGCCACCGCCCGGTACGACGATTACGTCACCGGGACGCACCGGCAAATTCATGTAGCGACCGCTGCCGGTAAGCGACGTGCTCTTGAGACTGATTGAAACGGCGTGCACCGAGCCCGTTGAGCGAATAGCTCGTTCCGCCATATCCGGCCCGCCTGCGATCGAGGACACCGAGCGGATGCTCCCGCTACGCGTGTCATCCCCCGGGATCAGCACCAACTGATCGGCGGCCGACGCCGCGACTCCTCCTGCAGCCGTGAGGACGTCGAGCATCGTCTCGGCCGGACTATCGAGCACGTAGAGACCCGGCTTGTTTACAGCCCCGACCACTGCGACCTGGCGGTTCTTGTACTCATCGACGAACACCGTCGCCTGCGGATTGTACATATACTTCTGCAGCAGCTGGTCGAGCTCACGCGCGAGCCCATCTTCGGTCAGACCACCAACCTGCACGACACCCACCAGCGGCAGCTCGATCGTTCCCGTACCGGTTACACGAACCTTGCGGTCGGTAATCTCCTCGATCTGCGGGACGGAGATGCGGAGCACATCACCCGGACCGATAGGATAGTCATCGGAGCTACTGTTCGGATTCGTCTTGCGTCGATCCCACAGTTGGCTCAACACCGCATCGTCCTCTTGAGGCAACGGTTGGCCCGTCGCCGGCGCCGGAGGGTACTGGATATTCGCCGTATTAGTTGGAGACGATGCCGGCGGCGATTCAACCCGCATCGCGCCGGTCGGAGCGCACGATTCGGTCAGCATGAAAAGCGCAGCAATCAAGCAATAGGAGAGGAAGCCGCCGCCATTTTTCTGCGGATAGTCACCACGGATCCAATCGGCCCTCGGGAGAAAGCACGTCACTGTTAATTCGCTACTCGGTCGAACCGTCATCCGCATGCGATCTTGCGCGTCGCGATTTATCACTATCGCGGGCGCAGATTCTGGAGCCGTCGTTCGTATACTTTTGCATACTTCAGAAAGACATAGAATGCCGCAGTCATCGCCGCGTAGAGTCCGCGCCCACCATCGAGAAACCCACCGCGCAGAACATAAAAATTAAAGAATCGCCACAAAGGATGCGTTACCATTTGTAGCGATGCCCAAACTGATGGTTCGATCTGTGCCGCGCCGCGGGTGCTGAAACGATTAATTGTCGCAACATGGTCGGCGATATCGCGATAACTGAAGTGCAGTATCGGTGCGGAGAGCCTGCCGATACGACCATCCACGACCACCTTGTCGTGAGGATCGACCCCGCCGATATGCCCTTTCGCTCGCCTGAAGAGGCGCACCGGAAAGTCCCGATAGATCGGGCGGCGATAGTAGTACCGCAGATGGTATAGAACCCGTTGAATCCGATAGCCATCAGACGGATTCGCGGACGTCACGACTGCATCGATTTCGCGCGCCAGTTCTCCCGTGGCCTGCTCGTCCGCATCGAGGAGCAGCACCCACTCCGAAGTTGCTCGATCGAGCGCCGACTGCTTCTGCCGAACGTAATCAGTGAACTCTTGCTGAAAGACCTTCGCTCCCAGGCTCTCTGCGATTGCCACGGTGCGATCGGTCGAAAAGGAATCGACCACGATTAGCTCATCGCAAAAGGATTTAGCGCTGCCCAGGCATTGCCCTATCAGCTCTTCTTCATCCCGGGTGATGACAATCAATGAAATCGTTGGTCGCGTCATGATTTCAGCTCTTCCCCGAGGGTTGAGCCTCTATCTCTCGAATAAACGGCGCCGACGCTGCGCAGACCGCGCGATAAGTCGCTTCATCGATCCGCCCGCGCATCAGCTCGACCCGCAGGAGTAAGGCATAAGTCCGGATCACATCGGCACGACAATATCGTCGAATCTCATCAAGGCGGCCCGCTTCGAAGTAAGGCTGCACCTTCGATCCGTCGAGATCGGTCTTGCCGTCCATTCCGATCATCTTCAGCAGCAGATTCATCCCACCACGCAGCCCAGTCACACCGCAATTGGTGAGGTAATCGTACAGATCGAGATGATCCTCGCTCTCCCGGTTGCGCCTTGAATCGGACGCGAAGTAGCGCGGCGCCGAAATTCCGTAACGCAAAGCAGCCAATTCGAGAACCGGCAAGTCGAAGCCCCGTCCGTTGAAGCTCACCAGCACACCGTCGAAGCTTTCCAGCCGATGCCAAAAGGCGCGCACCAGATTCTCCTCGGAGTAATCTGCCATCGGCAGATTATCAACTGAACGCAGAACGTAGTCATCTCCGACTTCGCCGATCACTATCGCGATGGGCAGATGGAGCGTCAGGGGCATGAAATCACCGCTGCGGTTGCGCGGGTCCTGCCGGAAGCGCTCATACGCCTCTTCATCGCTGAGGTTGTCGCGGGGAAAGAAGACCTGATTCAGCAGCCGCTTGTCGATACGGGTTTCGATATCGAAGACCGCGAAAGCCATCGGCTAGGCCGATTTCGAGGCCCCTTTTTGATCGAGCCGATTGATAACCGTGCTCGCGATCGCGCGCATGGTTGCAGTCACCGGATGCTCCGGATGAGCCGCGACAATCGGACGCGCTTCGTCGCCGCCTTCACGCAACTCACGCGTCAGCGGCAGTTCTCCCAAGAAAGGGACACCCAGGCTTTCCGCAAAACGTGCACCACCGCCATGACTGAAGATCTCGTGGCGATGACCACACTTGCGGCATAGGTGATAGCTCATGTTCTCGATCACGCCGAGAACCGGCACGCCGACTTCTCGAAACATCTCGACGCCGCGTTTCACGTCCAGCAGCGCAATCTCCTGCGGCGTCGTAACGATCACGCCGCCGGCGAGAGCCACCCGCTGCGTTATTGAGAGTTGCGCATCACCGGTACCAGGCGGCAGATCGAGCACGAGGCAATCGAGATCGCCCCACTCGACATTGAAGAGGAAATCGTTCTCGAGCTTGGTGATCATCGGACCACGCCAGATCACCGGGGTAGCGTCGTTGATGAACAACGCCATCGAGACATAGCGGATACCGAACCGCTCCAGCGGCACGATTTTCCGTTCCTCGGTGACGCGGACCTGCTCACCCGCCCCAACCATCATCGCGACGCTCGGCCCGTAAACGTCTGCATCCATCAGGCCGACACGCCATCCGAGCGACCCCAGCGCCACCGCAAGATTCACCGCAACCGTCGATTTTCCGACACCGCCCTTCCCACTTGCGACCGCAACCACGTGGCGTATTCCCGGAATCGGCTTGCGGGTCAGCGCAGCAGTGGCCATGTGCGGCGATGGCGGTTTCTCGAGTCGAATATTGACCGCCGGTACGCCCCGCATCGCCTTGACGGACTGCTCGATGGCCTTCGCGATCGCTCCTATTACTTCGGGCTTGGCGGTCGCGGCTGTCAGCACGACCGTCACCCCTTTGCTCGCAACCTCGATATCCTTGATCAGGCCGAAGGAAACGATATCGCGACTGTAGCCGGGATATTTGATCTGTTTGAGTTGATTGAGGATTTCTTGCGGCGTCGGCATCAAACACTCTGCCCGACCGCATATCTCGTCGGGCCAATGCGATGGGATGTTATCATTCCCACGCGACCCGCAAAACGCGGTGCCCAGCCTTTGGGACTTGCAGTGCTGGCCGAGGTGCTCAGCCGCCGACTTTCGTCCGCATCGTCACGAACTCTTCTGCGGCCGTCGGATGGATTCCGATCGTGGCATCGAACTGCGCCTTCGTAGCTCCGCATTTCACCGCGATCGCCAGACCCTGAATGATCTCGCCCGCGTCAGCACCCATCATATGAGCACCGACCACCTTGTCGGTTTTGCTGTCCACCACGAGCTTCATCAGAGTCTTTTCGTCGCGGCCACTCAGTGTGTGCTTGAGCGGCTTGAAGGTCGATTTGTAGATATCGATCTCGCCGCACCTGGTTCGCGCTTCGGTTTCGGTGAGGCCCACAGTCGCAATCGGCGGATGGCTGAAGACGGCGGACGCGATGTTCTCGTAATCGATCGTGCGCGGACGTCCGCCGAACAACGAATCGGCGAGCGCATGCCCCTCGGCGATCGCCACCGGCGTAAGATTCTTGCGATTGGTGAGGTCCCCGATCGCGTAGATACTCGGCACCGACGTTTGCGACCCTGCGTCGACAATCACTGCGCCATTGCGGTCAAGGGCGACTCCGGCCGCCTCGAGTCCTAACCCACGCGAGTTGGGATGCCGCCCCGTCGCATACATCACGATATCGGCTTCGATCGTCGATCCATCGCTCAGCGTCGCCACGAGACCATTGTTGGACTTTTCGATCCTGGTGATCGTCGTGCCGAGTCGGAGATTATGTCCGCGCTTGCGCATCTCCTCGCCGAGCGCGACGCGCAAATCGTCATCGAAGCCGCGCAGCAATTGATCGCCCCGATGGACCACCGTGGTTTCGCTGCCCAGGCCGTGAAACACGCCCGCGAACTCAACTGCGATATATCCCCCACCAACGATAATCGCGCGACGCGGCAGCTTATCGAGGTAGAAGGCCTCGTTGGACGTTATCGCCAGTTCGGCTCCCGGAATTTCCGGCTTGGTCGGCCAGCTTCCCGTCGCAGCCAGTAGATACTCCGTGGTAATGTGCCGGCCGTTGATCGTAACGGTGTGCGGATCGACGATTTCAGCTCGCCCGCAGATAATCTCGGCACCGGCACCCGTCAGCAAGCGCTCATAGATGCCGTTGAGGCGCTCGATCTCCCGATTCTTGTTCGCAATCAGCTTCGCCCAATCGAAAGGTGGGCGGCTGGGGCTCCATCCAAAGCCCACCGCGTCCTCGAAGGCGTCGGCAAATTCCGATGCGTAGACGAAGAGCTTCTTTGGAATACAGCCGACGTTAACGCAAGTACCACCGAGGTAACGCTCCTCAGCGACAGCCACTTTGGCACCGTAGGTCGCCGCGATCCGGCTGGCCCGAACGCCACCGGAACCGGCGCCTATGACAAAGAAATCGAGGTCGTACTTGCGCGTCATCGCTGGATCAGTCGGCCTTTGTGGCAGCCTTGGTCGGGGTCTTCATTTCGTCATCGATAACTTCGCTGAGTTTGTCGGCCGATTGAGCGCCCACAATCTCGCGTCCGTTAATAAAGAAAGTCGGCGTTCCCGTCACGCCGAGGGATTGCCCCTGCGCCATATCAGCCTTGATCGCCGCATCCGGTTTGCCCTTGTCGAAGCATTCGTCGAACTTCTTGGTGTCGAGATTAAGCTTCTTCGCTGTGACTTTCAGGTCGGCCGCCGTCAGCTTCGATTGATCTGCGAATAACGCATCGTGGTACGGCCAGAACTTGTCCTGCTCGGCAGCGCAGCTCGCAGCCCGGGCAGCATCCATCGCGTGCTCATGGAAGCTGAGCGGAAAGTTCATATAGACGAATTTGATACGGTCGCCGTACTTACCCGTGATCTGCTTCACGGAGCCTTCCGCAGCCCGGCAATACGGACATTGGAAATCGGAAAACTCGACCACCGTAACGGCCGCATCCTTGCCACCGCTCCACGGGCTGTTACCGATATTCACTTTGGACCGTGCCGGTTTCATCAGGATATCGACATGAGCGTCGTCGCGCAGTTTGGCGATCACCGCTGCGCGCTTTTCCGTCTCTTCCTTATGCTCCAATGCCGCAATCAAGCGTCCTTTGATCTGATCGAAGGTTTGCCCCTTCGTCTGGGAGTCGAGCTCTTTCTTATGTGCGTCGTAGAACTTGCGCGCATCCGCGTCCGTGACTTTGACATCGCCAACTTGTTTGGCGAGATATTGATCCGGAGAGAGACCCGCCTTCTTGGCAGCCTCGTCGACTACGTAGTCATCGACAAGTCGGTCGAGTGCGCGCTTGCGCAGGTCATAAAGCTGGGTCGGACTTACGCCGTTGAGCACGGCTTCGTCGACTTCCTGCTGGGTAATCTGGTGACTGCCGACGGTCGCAAGCGCCGCGCTACCAGAGCCACCCTGATCCGTGGCCGCCAACGCGCCGCCTAGACCTAAAGTTACGGAAATTAGAAGGAACACGCCCGCGATGCGATGAACCCTCCACGCCTCAAGCAACCCCGCCCTTCTCACTCTGCAGTCCATCAAGTGGTCCTCGTCATGCCCCGCAAACGGAGGCTCCAATAGGTTACAGATCTGACAAGGCTCTCGCGATGGGCTTTCCGCGTCCGGTTTTCACGACGCTTTGAGCGATCCGAACGGCCTTTGTTCCTGTTGCGAGACTCGCAGGCCGCGCTATCTCTGCGGCGAAATCAGCTAAACTGACGCAGTAGGAGGAAGCCATGTCGCAACTCGACGATTTTAATCAAGCAGTAATCAAGGAGTTCCGCGCCAATAAGGGCAAGGTGGGCGGCCAGATGGAAGGGATGCCGATGATTCTCGTGACCATGACCGGCGCGAAATCCGGGCGCACCATCGTAAAGCCGTTGGTCTATTCCAAGGACGGCGACCGCGTCGTGATCGTGGCATCGTTCGCCGGCGCGCCCATCAATCCACCCTGGTATCACAACCTGATGAAGAACCCGGTCGCCACTGTCGAAATCGGCACAGAGAAGTTCCAGGTGCGAGCTAAGGCTACCACCGGAGAAGAGCGCGAACGCCTCTTTAATCAGCACGCCGCGCAGATGCCGATCTTCAACGACTACAAGAAGAAAACGTCACGGCAGATTCCGGTGCTCGTCCTCGAACGTACCTGAATCTCGACGTATCGATCGGAACGGCTGGGCTGGGACATCGCGTCCCGGCCCTTTTTGTTTCCGAGCTGCTTTTTGTTATGTACTCCGAAGCTCTGCCAGACCCGCCAAGGAGCGCGCCTATGAAATTCATTCTGCATCTCGGACCGGTTATCCCGGGCACGATGGAAGAGCGCGAAAAGCTACGCCCGATTGCTCATCGCACCGACCGTACCCAGCAGATGCTCGACGAGATGGTCGAAATGGCGGAGCTCGCTGAGGCTACCGGCTTCGAGATTCTGACCTTTTCCGAGCATCATTTCTTCACCGACGGATTGATCGCGGGAGCGAATCCCACTCCACATATTCTCCATCTCGCCTCCCACACGAAGAAAATCAAAATCGGGCCACTCGGCTACGTTTTGCCAACCTGGGATCCGATTCGACTCGCGACCGACGTTGCATGGGCCGATCAGATGACCCGAGGCCGTGTCGTCGCAGGTTTCGCACGGGGCGTCTTCCCGCGATGGGTTAACGTACTGGGCCAGCGCTTCGCGGTGGAACCCTCGGTTCAAGGCGGCGATGCCGAATTGCACAATCGCGAGGTTTCGCAGGAGCTGTTCGAGGTAATCAAGGCCGCCTGGAAGGATGAGGCCTTCTCCTTCAAGGGCAAATACTACCAGGTGCCGACGCCTGCAGACGGTGTTCCGTGGCCGGCCTGCGATGTGGCCGAGCGCTACGGCGCACCGGGTGAAGTCGATGAACGCGGACTCGTGCGCAAAATCTCGGTCGTCCCGAAGCCCTATCAGAAGCCCCATCCGCTGCTGTTGCAGGCGATGACCCTGACCCGCGACACGATCGCATGGACCGCGCGCGAAGGCATCGTGCCGATGATCTTCCTGCCTTTCCCGGATATGGCGATCGATGGGGCCCGCGTCTATCAAGACGAAGCGGCGAAAGCGGGTCGCCAGCTCAAGCTTGGCGAGAGTGTCGGCCTCGCGCGGATCGTCTCGCTATCGAATGATCGCAGCCAGGCGAGTGCACTCGCCGAACAGGGCATCATGGGTCTGCTCGCGCTCTATCACTCACGCTTCTATCCCAATATTCCGACGAGCGTCGAGCCGATGATGCAGGCCGGGGTTGCCTTCGTCGGCACCCCCGATGACGTGCGTCGCCAGCTCGCTGCGGTTCGGTCTCAGCTCAACCCCGAGTATTTCTTGGTCTTCTGCGACCAAGGCTTGCTGCCGATCGACGAGGTACGTCGCCAGGTCGAGATGTTCGCGGAGCTGATGCCGGAATTTCGCTAAATCGAACCTCACGTTTCGATAAAAACCGCCGCGCTCGACCTTCAGAGTTGTGCACGGCGGTTTTCTTTAGACCTCAGATGGCCCGCGCGGCTACGAGTTCGGGGAGTTGCTTCCAGCCACGCTATCAAGATGACCTTCCATCGATGCGGCACCGATTCCCAAGCCGGAGATGCCGGTTACGATACAGTGATAAGCGCCCGCGTTGAGATCGTTCACTAGGGGTTTGTGAGCGAGCGTCCGCTCGCACTGCATCGTGGTTGTCTGTGCGACGCAAGCCGTCCCGGTTACCGGCGTGGTCGGACTGAAGGGAACGGTGATCACAAACTCTCCCTCGCCCGGAGTGCCGAAACTTCCTGCCTGAGCCACAATCGTTCCTCCGGTGACGGTGCCGCTACACGCCGCCGTCGAGGTTGGCGACGCACTCGCGTCGACGTAGGTGAAGGTCTCATCCCCGTTGAAGTTGCCCTGCGTGTCAGCGATCTCCTGACCAATCGCACGGATACTTACCTGGTCAGACCCCACCATCGCGTAGCCCTGAATCCGCAGATTAAGATTGCCCGATGGAATCGGCACCTTATCTTTCGCTTGCGCCAATTGACCCATCGCCGCCACCAAAATCAAAACTCCTCCCGTTACGCCCCACCAATTGCGCTCGTTCATGCCTCGGCCTTCTCCTTGAGTTTGTTAGGGGGGGCGGCGCCCTTGCCGGACGATTTCGCCTCTCCCTGCCCCTTTCGACGCAGCTATTGGACGAGACGTTTACACTCGCCTATGCGAACGCGGTGGTAGAGTCCTCTACGACCATCGAGGATTGTGTGATAGATTCAATTCGGGTAGGGCGGCCGATCGGTTCCAGACTTTCCAAGCACGCGAGAGTGGCGGAATGGCAGACGCGCCGGACTTAGGAACCGCTAGATGCGATCTATCGGATTGACCGTTCGGCAGTGCTCCGAATCGCTCCAACCCGCGAAAACTAAGAGTTTTCTCGGAGTTCAGGAAGCTAGTGGCAGGGCTCTCTATGGTTGCCGCCGATACTCAGCGCTACCGAGCGACCGCGAGCGTTAGGATGGAGTGGCACCAGAACTGGCACCGAAAGCATGACGGATCTTGAACCCGCTTGGAGGCTGGGATCACCGATTTCACCTACACCGGTGCTGGAGTATGGCTCGAAGCTTGGAAACGACGGAAGCCCACCGGTCTTCAAATGCGATGACACCCGTCCCCTCCGCTAACGCCTGATACCAAAAAAGCCCGTCCTGCTTGGCCTTTTCGAAAGGTCGATCCCTTCTGGTATCGTCTAAAAATCAGGGGTCCCGGCCAGTTGGTTTGCAAATCCGTTTGCAAATCAGAAGGAGGCTACAACATTGAATCCAACGGAGGAATCAGGCGCTCAGTTGTCAAAGCCGGGCCACTTCCTGGTCTCACGTCAGCGTGAATTCCATCGCATCGCGCTGCCACCAAGCGGAGGTCGGGCTCGGGATTATATTCTGTCCGCCGTGAACCGCAGTCACCCTGGGATCAGCTTCGCGCCGGTTGCCCCCGTCGCAGCGGTACACCAGCCAGTAGGTTGGACACCCTGAGGAGGCCGGGTATGACCCAGCAAATTACGGACGTGAAATTTCGACAAGTGAAGGTACGCCCGTGTCAGCTCCATAGTAATTCATTCAGGTTTTCAGCTCTTAGGCCGTTATCTTACCCGTCCGTGTCCGCCTTTGTTCTAGCCGTTGGTTGTTTTTTCCGTGACATGTCGTAGCGGATGTCAAATTCCGAGTAAGGAAGAGCCCCATAGGTTGGTCGCGTTAAGCTCGGCCGCCCGGCAAGGTCCGAGCCGTTGGCCCCTCCTTCGCGTGGCACGCTGAGCGGGGCTACCCAACACAGGTATAGAATTTCGGGGGTGCTAGGAAGTTAGTAACCGCTTTATCGGGGCGGCAAACGTGGGGGGGCGTCAGTTCCAGCCTCCGCCATCAAATGCATACTGCCCCTTAAGGACCTATCGTCCGGCAGGGCTGCAGGACCCATAGACAGACTTCAGGGAGCCGATATTGATAATCAGGTTCCGGCCGAGGTCAGAGTTTCTAGGTAAGAAAGCAAGCGTTTAAGCTTGGCATCCGGGGCGCTCGGATCTGGTATCTCGTATCTAGTACGTGTCCACCAACAGCGCTCGACATACGCCTGCTCGCGTTGCGACGATGCGAAGGCTGCTGGTCGCAGTTTGGAATGTGGCACACAACCGCCAGGATTCGTTTCGCATCCGGCGCAGGATTCTAAAAACGCCAGACGTCAAAGCGCTAATTACTCGTGGGATAAAGCAGCGTGAGTTGCACACGGATCATCCATTGCGATGTGCCATCCGGGCGTTTGAGAAAATCATATGCCCCGACCTGTAAACTCATCGACTGCGATCCGAGGGTGAAGGCTCTCCCGATGTCCGCGCCCATGGGTATGGTTCACCCGTTGGCAGCATCCGCCGTCCAATCGAAAGTGATCGGCGGGTCGATATCGACATACCAGCCACTGTCGAAGTTGTAGCTGAGCTCGGGCTCGAGGTAGGTCTGGTTGACACTGCCGCGATCGCGATTACCTGCAAAGGACATCAACTGGTAAGCGAGAATGCCATTGAACCAGGGGCCATTGGAGTAGATTAGAGCCGCGGTTGGGCCGGCGGACCATCGACCGGTGCCAAGGCCGTCGCTGGTTGCTGTTGGCAATTGCAGAATTGGCCCGATGCCCCAAAGCCATTCGCTTGCGTTCTGGGGCGTCACAAAAAGCGAAACCTGCGAATCGTCTAGACCGAATTGTTCGTGAGGGCTGGGCTGATAAGTAATCGCCACGCTTGGTCGAGCGATTAGATCCCAATCCGCGTTGAGGTGAAACGGGATGACCGGGGTCACGCTCACGTTGTCGCCGACGTTGTGATGAGGACCGATACTGAAGCCGGTGTCCGATTCAAACGGCACTTTGATGAAGTCTGCGAACGGATTATGGGTGCTCTTGGCCAGCTCTTCGGGTGTCGGAGCATTCGTCGTGGTCTCCTGTGCCTCAGCGGGTCTGATTGAAAAGGCCCCGAACCAAAGGCAGGCGATTATCAGCAGGATTTGAGGCGTCGGTCGTCGATTGGGGCACATCAGTTTTCCGAACAGTAGGTTTCTGCCTACGGGGTCCCGAACCACTTGGTAAAGAGCTGCCGATAGGTACCATTTTCGCGCAACGTCAGGAGCGCGAGGTTGACTTTCCTCCGCAGCGGGCTGTCCAACTGCAAACAGAAAGCTATCGGCGCGACGTTGAACTCGGGTCCGACAAGTTTGACCAAACCCTTGCCTTCGTGCG
>DATKML010000039.1:0-4385 GCA_035541875.1 Binataceae bacterium (SeqCode) | reverse complement strand
GACCATGAGCTACTTCACCCAGATGGCGGGGCTGGCGTTTCATAATTTCGTTTCGGCTGCAGCCGGTATCGCGGTCGCGATCGCGGTAATTCGAGGTTTCGTCCGGCGCAGTTCGAAGACGATTGGCAATTTTTGGGTCGATCTGACGCGGGCGACGCTGTGGGTGCTCCTGCCCATATCTATCGTCTTCGGGCTCATATTGGTGGCTCAGGGCGTACCGCAGAACTTTAGCGCCTATACGCACGCTAAAACGGTGGAGGGGGCTGAGCAAGTGATAGCTCAGGGCCCGGTCGCCTCGCAGGAGATCATCAAAGAGCTAGGAACCAATGGTGGCGGTTTTTTCAATGCTAACTCGGCTCATCCCTTTGAGAATCCCACGCCACTGACGAATCTGCTCGAGATGCTCGCCATTTTCGCGATAGGTGCCGGGTTAACGCACACCTTCGGAAAGATGGCGGGGGATCGAAGACAGGGGTGGGCGCTCTTCGCAACCATGGGGTTGCTGTTCTTGATGGGGGTTACCGTCGCGGTCTGGAGCGAGCATCGCGCGAATCCGCAGTTTGCCGCGATGGGTATCGATTCGCACGCGAGCGCGATGCAAAGCGGCGGCAACATGGAGGGCAAAGAGGTTCGGTTTGGCATCGTTAATTCGGCGCTCTGGGCCACGGTCACGACCGATACCTCCTGCGGCGCTGTCAATTCGATGCACGATAGCTACCTGCCGTTGGGTGGATTGATCCCGCTGCTCAATATGCAGATTGGCGAGATCATCTTTGGTGGTGTCGGCTCCGGCTTGTACGGGATGCTGGTGATGGCGGTGCTCGCGGTCTTTATCGCGGGGTTGATGGTCGGGCGGACGCCCGAGTACCTGGGCAAAAAAATCGAAGGGCGCGAGATGAAGCTCGCGATGCTCTTCATCCTGATCTTTCCGGCCGTAATCCTGATTCCAGCCGGCTTCGCATTGGTTACTAAAGCCGGTCTGGCCGGGATCTCGAACCCCGGGCCGCACGGCCTCTCACAGGTCCTCTATGCCTACACGGAAGCTTCGGCCAACAACGGCTCCGCGTTCGCTGGTCTCAATGCCAACACGCCTTTCTACAACATCTCGCTGGGGCTGGTGATGTTATTCGGGCGCTTCATGATGAAGGTGCCGGTGCTCGCTTTAGCGGGATCGTTGGCCGCCAAGAAGACCGTGCCGGCAAGTGCGGGAACTTTCCCCACCGATGGTGCGATTTTCGTCGTGCTGTTGCTCGGGGTGATTCTGATCGTGGCAGCCCTCACCTTCTTCCCCGCTGACGCGCTCGGACCCATCGTCGAAGAATTGGCGATGCGTATCGGCAAGCTCTACTAATCGACGAACTTAACAAGGAATTACGGCAATGGCTGATCGCAAGGCAACACCGCTCTGGGAGCGCAAGATCGTCAACGAGGCCTTAGTAGCCTCCCTGCGCAAATTCGACCCGCGCGTCCAGGTGAAGAATCCCGTCATGTTCGTGGTGGAGGTTACCGCTCTGGCGGTCACGCTAATCCTCGTACGGACCCTCGTGGGCGGACACTTGGGTCAAGCAGGCTTTGAACTGCAAATAGCGTTGTGGCTCTGGTTCACCGTCGCCTTCGCCAATTTTGCCGAGGCGATGGCGGAAGGGCGCGGTAAGGCACAGGCGGAGAATCTGCGTCGTACGCGTACCGAAACGTCCGCGACGCTGCTGAAGGAAGGCGCGGAAATCAAAGTACCGGCACCCTCGCTCCGCAAAGGCGATGTAGTGATTGTGCGCGCCCGCGACGTGATACCCGGAGACGGCGAGGTAATCGAGGGCGTCGCTGCGGTCAATGAATCAGCGATCACTGGCGAATCCGCCCCGGTTATCCGCGAGAGCGGCGGGGATCGCAGCGCCGTTACCGGCGGCACCGTCGTTATCTCCGACTGGATCAAGGTACGCATCACCGCGAACCCGGGCGAGACCTTCCTCGATCGCATGATTGCGCTGGTCGAAGGTGCGCAGCGCCAGAAGACCCCGAACGAGATCGCTTTGAGTATCCTCCTCGCCGGTCTGACGATCATCTTCATGCTGGTCTGCGTGAGCCTTTATCCCTTCGCTCAGTATGGCGGGACCCTACTGACTCTCCCCGTACTGGTCGCCCTACTCGTTTGCCTCATTCCAACCACGATCGGCGGCCTACTTTCTGCCATCGGCATCGCCGGGATGGATCGATTGGTGCAACACAACGTGCTCGCGATGTCGGGCCGTGCGGTTGAAGCGGCCGGTGACGTCGACACGCTGCTGCTCGACAAGACCGGAACGATCACGCTCGGCGATCGGATGGCCTCAGAGTTCATTCCAGTGGGCGGCGTAAGCGCCGAACAACTGGCCGACGCTGCCCAACTCGCATCGCTAGCGGACGAGACGGCGGAAGGGCGCTCGATCGTGGTGCTAGCGAAGAACCAGTATCAGTTGCGGGGTCGCGAGCTGGCCGATAAGGAGGCGGAGTTTATCCCCTTCTCTGCGACCACCCGCATGAGCGGCGTTAATCTCGAGGGGCGGGAGATCCGCAAAGGGGCCGGCGATCAGATCGTCAAGTTCGTAAAGGAGCACGGCGGAACGGTTCCGTCCGAGCTCGCACCGGTCGTCGAACGTATCGCCAGGGCCGGTGGAACGCCGCTGGTCGTTGCCGACGGCGCGCGCGTGATGGGTGTGATCTATCTCAAAGACATGGTCAAAGACGGTATACGCGAGCGCTTCGCCAGACTGCGAGCGATGGGAATGCGGACCGTGATGATTACGGGTGATAATCCGCTGACTGCCGCGGCGATTGCCGAGGAAGCAGGAGTCGACGATTTCCGGGCTGAGGCTACACCCGAGACCAAGCTGCGTTTGATTCGTGAGGAGCAGGCGCAAGGCAAGATGGTCGCGATGATCGGTGACGGCACCAATGACGCGCCAGCGCTGGCGCAGGCCGATGTCGGTATCGCGATGAACGCCGGGACCCAGGCGGCACGCGAGGCCGGCAACATGATCGATCTCGATTCAAATCCGACCAAGATCATGGAGGTCGTCGAGATCGGCAAGCAATTGCTGATCACGCGTGGCGCACTGACCACATTCTCGATCGCTAATGACGTAGCCAAATACTTCGCGATTATTCCCGCGATGTTCGTACTCGGCTATCCGATGCT
This sequence comes from Binataceae bacterium (SeqCode), assembly GCA_035541875.1. Classification (GTDB taxonomy): domain Bacteria; phylum Desulfobacterota; class Binatia; order Binatales; family Binataceae; genus JAJPHI01. The sequence continues at coordinate 1,210 of DATKML010000039.1, read as the reverse complement.
CCAGTCGCTCAACATCATGCATCTGGCGACGCCGCAAAGCGCGATTCTATCGGCGGTAATCTTTAACGCCCTGATTATCGTGGCACTGATTCCACTGGCCTTGCGGGGTGTGCAGTACCGACCGTTGGGAGCGGCGGCGATCCTCACCCGCAACCTGCTTATTTACGGACTCGGCGGCGTAATCGTCCCGTTCATCGGTATCAAGGCGATTGACTTGGTCGTCGCCGCGCTTCATCTCGCTTAATTCGAGGTAACTACGATGCGCCTTTGGATTGCTGTCAAAATGACCATAGTGTTGACGATCCTTCTCGGAATCGTCTACCCCCTCGCGATGACCGGCCTGGCTCATGTGCTCTTCCCCGCGCAGGCGGAGGGCAGCCTGATCGAACGCAACGGCACGATTATCGGCAGTTCCTTAATCGGACAGAACTTCGCTGCGCCGCGCTACTTCCACCCGCGTCCGTCGTCCGCCGGAGATAAAGGTTACGACGCCACCAGTTCGAGCGGTTCCAACTCGGGTCCGACCAATAAGAGCTATATCGACGCGGTGCGTGATCGGGCGAAAGCGCTGCGCGAAGCCGAGCCGGGACTCAACCATAGCGAGATCCCGGTGGATATGGTGACGGCTTCCGGTAGCGGTCTCGACCCTGATATCACCCCGGCGGCGGCGGCCGTTCAGGTGGCTCGCGTCGCACAGGCGCGCCATCTGAGTGAGGACGTGGTCCTTCAAGCAGTTCAGGACCACACGCGCGGGCGCTGGCTCCGCCTTATCGGCGAGCCACGAGTTAACGTCCTCGAACTCAACCTGGCCCTCGACGAAATAGGCAATGCCCACACAGCCCCCTCGCCCTGAAGCCGGCGGCCGTGAAGAACTAAGTCTGGCTCGACTAGTTACTCTCTGTTCCGCAAGATGGTAAGCAGACTTATCAATAGTTCGAGGCAACAGGAGGAGGGAATGATGCGTTCACAAAGTTCGAGGCCTTTCGAGGGCTTACTGCATCGTGGGATGGCGCCAGTCATACTGGGGTCCCTCGTGTTCGCGGTCGCATTCGGCTGTCGCGGCGTAGCGTGGGCGGCCGGGGGGAGTTCCGATGACTCCGCGGAGCTGAAGCAGCAAGTGCTGGAACTTCAGCAGGAGATCAAGGAACTCAAAGGCGAGATTAAGGTGATCAAGACGGAGGCTGAAGTCAAAGCACCAGCGGCACCGGCA
>DATKML010000038.1:0-5454 GCA_035541875.1 Binataceae bacterium (SeqCode) | reverse complement strand
CCAGTTGGAAATAGCGCAACGCCTTATGCTTGACGTTGGCAAGGCTATAGTGATGGGCGAGTTCGGTTGCGACCTCGCCCGCGCGGTCGCCGTAGCCTGCCTCTTCGCGCATCGCAATACGCCGATGGAATTGCAGACGATGGCCGAGCGGTTATAGAGCCTCTACCCGCGCGGGCGTGCTCTTGTGCCAGGGCGTGCCTGCGACCCAGTCTCGATCCTCGCTGCGGGTAAGATCGTTTGGCGCGACACCAGCCTGAACTCTCTGGCCATCGATTGCCGGGAAGTCGAGACCGAGTCCGTTCGGCAACGAAACGTGGCCGGGTTGCATGCGGTCAGAGACTTGCACCAACACCTCGACGCTACCGCGTCGAGTGGTGAGCTTCGCGCGCTTTCCATCGGCAACACCGATGCTCTTGGCGTCCTCAGGATTGATGCTCAGCGCACCGCCGGCATCCTTCCTTCGCCAGTCGGGGTTGCGGATGATTGTGTTGGCGGTAAAGGAGCGTCGTTCGCCGGCAGAGAGCATGAACGGGAACTCTGTCGTCGCAAGGGACGGGCTCGCCGTGGCAAGCGCGTCGAGTTCCGCGAACAATTCGGGAATCGCCAGCTGCACCTTATGGTTTGGAGTGCGCATCCGCTCGAAGCACTCATCCCAATTGTCGACCGCGAATATCACACCACTTTTCGCGGCCAGGATCGCATCGAACAACGCGTCGCCGGCCTCACCCGGCTCGCCGGTGAATCCGGCGCGGGCGAGAGAAGCTCCTTGGGTTTGGGCGGCGCTTTGGCACAACAGCCACACCGCCGCGGCCTCTGCCAATCCTTCCGGTAGCAGGTCGCCTATCGCTCGATACAGCAGGGCTGGCGCGAGCGCGATTACGCGAGGATCGCTCATGGCGAGCTCGGTGAACTTCTGCCTGAAGGATTCGCGGCCTTCCTTCCAAGCGGCACGCAAAGTGGCGATCTGTTCAGTGAGCATCTTGCCGAGAGCCTCGAGAATCCGACAGTGCAGTTCAGCTTCGGAGAACAGACCGGGCAATGGCGCCATCAGCGGCCTGCGAACATGAAAGTAGTTCTCGGGGAATTCGAAATTGAAAAACGTGGCCTCGGCCTTCTCGAATTGGGTCGCGACGGGAAGCACGTAATGTGCGAGGCGAGCGGTCTCGGTGAAAGCGACGTCGATTACGACCAACAGCTCGAGCGACGCGAGCGCCTCACGCATGCGCGCGGCGTCCGCCACTGAGTGGGCCGGATTACCGCTCTCGACCAGCATCGCGCGAAACCGCTTTGGATGATCGGTGAGGATCTCATCCGGAATCACGTTGCACGGCGTGAGACCTCCGATCAGACGTGAACCTGTCACAGGAGTGCCCTTTGTTACTCCCGCGCCCTGTCGGTTATCCGACGATATTACCTCGGTTCCCGCGCCGCCCTCGTGTCCGACTGTGAACGGCGCCATCATCGTCGGTATGTACGAGGATCCTTTCTTCCCGAAATTGCCGGTCAGCAGCATCAGCAGTTTGTGAAGGTAAGACACGAGCGTGGAATGCCGGTTCATCTGCACGCCGAGATCCTCGAACGAGGCCACACTCGCGGCCGACGCGATCCGCCTCGCCGCCTTGCGCACCAGTTCCTCGGGCACGCCACAGGCCCCGCAGTACTTTGCAATCGGCACTTCGGCAAAATGAGGCAGTACCTCGCCGAGTTCATTCGCATGCAGAGCCAGCCACTCACTAGCAATGAGTTTTTGCTGAACCAGCACACCGAGCATCGCCGCCAGGAGCCATGCGTCTGTGCCGGGTCTTACCTGAAGGTGGATATCGGCAAGCTCTGCGGTTTCGGTGCGGCGCGGGTCCACAACGATGAGGCAGCGGGCGGGGTCCTTGGCGATCTCTTTCAGCGTGACCCGTGCGTGTGGAATGCCGTGGGACATCCATGGATTCTTGCCAAGAAAAAAAGCGACCTCGCAGTTCTGGAAATCAGCCCGCGTATAAAACCCAACCATTTTCGCCGCAACCCAGAACTCCCCTGTTTTCTCTTGGGCTAACGCGTTTGAACGATGGATCGAGCCGAGCGCCGCACGGGTTGAGTTGCCGTAGATAGCGGGGAAATGGTTACCTTGGCCGCCCCCCCCGTAATAGAAGATTTTGTCGCCGCCATACTCTTTGCATACGGCGGATAAACGCGCTGCCACCTCGGCGATCGCAATGTCCCAGTCAATCTCCTCGAAGCTTCCATCGTTACGCCGACGGAGCGGCTTCGTCAGCCGATGCGGGCCATTCTGATAGAAATCCAGCCGATGGGCCTTCTCGCAGGCATAGCCCTTTGATGCGGGATGGGCGTCGTCGCCGCGTACCTTCACCACCTGGCGGCCGTCTTCGCCGCCCAGTTGGACTTCGACGCCGCAGTTGCACTCGCACAGAATGCACGCCGTGGACTTCCAATCTGAGCCGGCGACACCGGTGATGGGGAGATTAGCTGACATTACGACCTCCGTGAGCCTTAACAGGTTTGGTTTGAAAACAGGTCGACCATTAAGATCCGTTTACCGGGCTTTGTTGAACAGCCATGACGAGGTTTTACTGACCCGCACTCAACGATCCCATGATTTCATCTTCTACATCCCGCAGGCGGTCTTTTCCGAAGAAGATTTCGTTACCCACATAGAAAGTAGGAGAACCGAACGTCCCGCGTTCGACAGATCGCTCCGTGTTGAGAAGGAGTTCGTCTTTGATCTCTCGGGTCTCTATCAGCTGGAACACCCGATCGGCGTCTAGTTCTGCGTCCGTGAGCGCGCTTCGGAAGATTCCGGGATCGTCCATTTTCTTGGGATCAGCCCACATGTTTCGGTAGATCTCATCGATGTAACGAACTGACACGCCCATTACGGCAGCTGCAATCGCTCCGCGCATAATCATCAGCGTATTGACTGGAAAATAGGGATTGCTCTGAAAGCCTACGATTCGGTGCCGTCGGATGAAGCGCTGCGTTTCAAGCCGCTCATATTCAGCTTTGTTGCGGATTCCCTGGAGAGTCTCGGCAGGGGAGCGATTGTTTGTGAGCTTGAAGACGCCGCCGAGCAGAACCGGCACATATTCGAACTTGACGCCTGTGCGCTTTTCGATTTCCGGGACCACCAGGTGACTCAGATAGGCGTTGGGACTGCCGAAATCAAAGTGGAATTCAATCTTCGTCATGCTCGCTCCATGTAGCGTCTGGCTCCAATGACCGAGGGCGCCTTGTTGGTTTCTATGCCCGAACCTTTTGTAGCTAGCCGCCGATTGTTGCCGAGGCCTGTCCGACTCCAGTAAAGGCTCCAGTCGCCAGCTCAATCTTATTGCCCTGAAGCATAAAAGATCTCCGTGATCCTTCTTTGATATTAGTGTCTTCTTCTTTGGAAACGTCTGAACACTTACTTCTATTTTGGAATCTAGTATGAGTCAACCTTTCACCGCGCGACCGTCGATTACCGACACGGCAGCGGCATCTTCCGGACGTGGCTCCCCCACTTATACCGGTTGACCACAGCCGCTGACGCCGTCAGTTGTGCGGTAGCTTGGTGCTCTGGTGTATAATCTGCCGATGTTTTAGGCGCTCGATGTCTTCCGCGCCGTATCCTAGTTCCGTTAGGATGGACTCGTTGTCGGCGCCAAGCATTGGCGCGAGCTTGCGGATCGAGGAGGGCGTCTTGTCAAAACGCGCCGCCGGACGCGGTTGTCGAACTTTCCCGAAATCCTCGCTCTCATGCTCCTCGAGAATCTGGTTCTCTCGTACCTGAGCGTCGCGTAAAAGCTCAAACCGACTGACGACGGGAGCTGAGGGAACGTCATTGGCTTGTAAGCGTGCTAATATTTCGTCCGCGGTCCACTTCTCCAGCTCGGTTGCCGTGATTTCCCGACGCTCCACCGCGTTGATAGCTCGGGCGCGCGCGGTGTTGAATCGGGGGTCTTCGATCAGGTCCTCGCGCCTCAGCGCGCGGCACATGCCGGCCCATTCGTCGTCAGACAATGCGCCTGCGGTGATGTAGCGATCCTGTGTAGCGAAAACCAGGTCGGGGCCTAATTCGCCGTCAGAAGGATCTTGCTCCTCGCCAACGAAGGTCAGACTCGGCATTGCTTCCGGCCACAGATAGGAAATCATTGAATCGAGCATCGCGATGCGGACGTGCTGCCCGACGCCGGATTGCTGTCTCCCAAACAACGCCGCGGTAATCGCCTGTGCCGCGGTCAAGGCAGTGGTGTAATCGGCGATAATCGTGCGGACCATTCGTGGTCGCCCGGTATCCCGGTCGCGCTGGATCTCCGCGAGTCCGCTCAAGGCCTGAATCACTGGGTCGTAAGCACGTTGCCTCGCGTAGGGCCCACTCTCGCCGAATCCACTGATCGAAACGTAAATGATGTTCGGTCGAATTACGCGCACAGCCTCCTCGCCAACTCCGACACGTTCCGCGGCACCCGGTCGAAAATTGTGCATGAGGACATCCGCCGTAGCGATCAGTTCCTCTACAATCTGAAAACCTTCGACGGTCTTGAGGTCGATCGCCATCGAACGCTTGTTGCGATTGCATGATAGAAATGATGCGGACATGCCTTTTCGGCCAAATGCGAAGCGCCGCATCAGGTCACCCGCCGGTGACTCGACCTTGATCACGTCGGCGCCCTGGTCCGCGAGGATCATCGCGGCCACAGGGCCAGCTACCATAGTTGTTAGATCAAGGACTCGCACACCTGCCAGGGGTCCTGACATCGTGATACTCCATAGAATTGTTAGCTTAGGCTCTGAAAGTTCTTTTTCAGCGCTTCTTGATAGGCCGGGCGCTGCGACACCATTCGCCGGTAATCGGTCGTTGCTTGCGAAAGAGGGATCCCGCTGGCAAACGCCCAATCGAGGCAGCTCATCAGCAGAATATCGGCGGTGCTAAGTAGCTCTCCAAAGAGATATTGCGTTTTGCCGATTCGCGGTGTCATCGCTTCGAGGTTATGGAGGAAGTAGGCTTTGCCTGAATCGACGGCCACTGGCGCCTCGCCGTAGATCGACGCCAGTCCCTCGTGCCGCCGCACTACGTAGAGCGAAGCAGCGTCGAGCTCGGTCATGATGAAATAGCACCACTCATTTAGCGACGCCCGAGCCTGCGCATCCTGGGGCACATAGAATTTGAGCTTATCCGCGAAGGTGTCGCTTAGGTACTGAACGATCGCAGCGCTTTCCGTAAGCACGAATGACCGATGTTGAAGCACAGGGATCTTGTGTCGCGGATTCAGCCGTCTGAATTGCTCAGTAAGGGTCTCGCCGCTGCGCGGCTGAATCGAACGACTTTCGTAGTCAAGGCCGAGCTCCAGTAACATCCAGTGCGCTCGCATCGTGCGGCTGGTTCCGCTGCCGAACAGGGTCAGTTCGTGCGACATGCAACTTCCTAAATCACCACTTCTCGAGCCATGGTCGTAGTACCACCTC
>DATKML010000037.1:0-121000 GCA_035541875.1 Binataceae bacterium (SeqCode) | reverse complement strand
CGGCCGTGGGAGCGGCTAATCCGCGGACACTCGAAATCGTTAACGTCGATATTGGTCAGCAGATGGAATCCGGGCGTGAGCTTCACTTGCTCGATCTTCCCGAAGCGATTGTAAGTGACGTAGGTTGCCTCGCGCGAAGCGACCAGCAGGTTGAACGGGTTGTAGTCATTGGCGTTCTGCGCAGCGAGGAACGCCGCAGCTTCGTCGGCTGTGCGATACTTGAGCGCATCGAGGCAAAGCAATCCACGCGATCGCAAATTCGGATCATTCTCGGCTTCGCCGTTGCGCCGATTCAGCAACCCAGCGACCATCCCGAATTCGTTGATTCCAAGCCAGGTCCCGCTGGCCCGCAAATCCTTACCCCCGATAATCCGCGGATGCTCCCACAAAAGAGTCGGCGGCACGGCCGGCCGAGCCAGGTATTCGTCGCGATTCGCGGCGATTACGACGGGGTAGTCGCGGAAGGTCTGAAAGTAGATCGCGAGCGTGCACATTGAGGGAAATGTGTCAAATTAGACCGCCCTACGACAAGGGGGGAGGGGAGAGCATGCTCGGTTTTGGCGCCTCTTTCTCAGATAAAGATGAAGGCAAACTGCCGCTTCTATGTCATTTCTAGGTAGATGAGCCCCGCGAGTCGAACCGGCCATCGGCAGGTCCCTCCAATCAACGATGATCAATGAGCCTGACGTTGCGCTGACGGACTTCGCGATCGCAATTGAGTCCGGACTCTTTGCCTATTCGCTATGGCAAGGCCGCGGCCGCACCGAGCGACTCGCTCGATGGTTCGCATTTTTCTTTATGGCCACAGCTGTCGGCGCCTTAGCCGGCGGCGCCGTCCACGGCTTCTTTCCCGGTGAGCGATGGTCCGCCGAACGCGTGCTGTGGCCGGCGAGCTTGATAGCTCTCGGGGCGGGGGCGATGGCGGCGTGGGCGATCGGCGCCATTATTGGATTTGGGGAAAGAATGAGCAGGGTAATTATCCGGATCGCACAGCTGGAATGGCTGTTCTACACCGGCGCGATAGTCTCGGGGTGGGGAACCTTTGAACGGGTGATTCTCAATTACCTACCTGCGGCCGTTTTCTTGATGGTGATGTTTACGATTCGCTGGCGGGCAACCCGGGATCGGAGCTTTATACTGGGAATCTGCGCGATGGTTCTGACCTTCGTCGCGGCTGGCGCGCAAGAATCACGCTTCGATTTGGGCTTGAAAATCCTGAGTTACAATGCGCTCTACCATCTGATTCAAGGGATGGCTCTGCTGCTCTTGTTTCTTGGCGCTCGGCGAATCACCGAATTCGGGAAATCGTGACGTATCCTGTTCGAAAAGACGCTATAATCAAGCTTTTCCGGGTGCGTGTAGCGGCTTTCCCGTCGCGTCTCTGTCGTGATACACAGAATAGATTGCGCGGAAGGCGGACGCGCCGCAGCAACCCAGGAGGCTGAATGTTCTCATCGATCGACGAGGTTATCGAACGTTTTACTCAGAACAACTATATCGCCAGCCGGCGTATCGCGACGGTCATTTATCTCGCTACCGCCATGAAAAAGCCGATCCTGGTTGAAGGACCAGCCGGCGTCGGTAAGACCGATCTCGCGAAGGTTTTGGCCACGTCACTGAACGAGGAGCTGATTCGTCTGCAGTGCTACGAAGGACTCGACGAAGGTAAAGCGCTTTACGAATGGGAGTATGCGAAACAGCTCCTCTACACCCAGATCCTAAAAGACAAGATCAGCGAAGTGCTCACCGGCACCAAGGGTCTGGCCCAGGCCGTCGATAAGATTGCGGCTGAAGACGAAGTCTTTTTCTCCGAGCGTTTCGTCCTGCCGCGCCCACTGCTGAAGGCGATCAATTCAGAGAAGCAGGTCGTCCTGCTGATTGACGAAATCGACAAGGCGGACGCGGAATTCGAGGCCTTCCTGCTCGAATTGCTGTCGGACTTCCAGGTCACCGTGCCTGAAATCGGAACCTTCAAGGCGAAGCAGATTCCGCTGGTCCTGCTGACCTCGAACAACGCACGCGAAATGTCGGACGCTCTGAAGCGCCGCTGTCTGCATCTCTATATCGACTTCCCAAACAAGGATCAGGAACTCGCGATCGTTCGGCTGAAGGTGCCCGAAGTAGCCGAGAAGTTGGCGGAAGACGTCGTTCAGTTGGTGCAATCGCTGCGCAAGCTCGACCTCAAGAAGACGCCCGGAATCAGCGAGACCCTCGATTGGGTCAAGGCGCTCACGCTCCTCAACGTCCAGAGCCTCGATAGCGCGCTGGTCGACGAAACGCTCGATACGATCGTCAAGTACGAAGGCGACGTGCGCAAGGCGCAGGAAGAGTTGAAGGAATATATGCGCCGCGTGCGGACGCGTCAGGCTGCCGGCACGGGTGCGGCGCCGGAAGCCCCGGCGGGTGGCAAGCCGTCGAGTGACAAAGATCTGCTGAACTAGCCACGAACCGTATCGCAAGCTGCGGGCGGGAACAGGGCGGAGCATCGCATGGAAGATAAGCTGGTCGAATTCGCGAACTTATTGCGCCAAAACGGCGTTCGCGTATCCCTCGCCGAGACGCTCGACGCGATCGCGGCCTCAGACGTAACGGGATTGAGCGAGCGCGAGCTGTTTCGCTCGGCGTTGCGCTCGACGATGATCAAGCGCGCGCACGAGATCCCGGTCTTCGAGGAACTTTTCGACGTCTACTTCACGGGGCTGGGCGAAATTATCAAGGGCGCCAGCAAAAGCGTGCAGGACGCGCTCTCGATGTCCGACAAGGACTTTCAGGATTTCCTCGACCAAATGGAGGAGATGCTGAAGGAGCATGGTGACGAACTCTCCGAGCTCGCCAAGCAGCTCCTGCAAAATCGCGACGGCCAGCTCGAGAAGATGATGCGCGAGGCGGCCAAAGCCGTCCGGATGCAGGGCATTCAGCGGACTATCGAAGAGAACTACTTCGCCCGCGCACTGGCCCGCGCCTTGGGCTTCGACAAGCTTGAACAGGAAATTAAGGAGCTACGCGAACAGCTCTCCAAACTCGAGATGGGCTCGGCGCTCCGTCAGAAGATGGAAGAGTATCTCGACCGCCGGCTCAAGATGCTCGACGACATCATCCGCAAGTACGTCCGCCAGGAGCGCGAGAAGCGCGACATGAAGGCGCGCGAAGAATCGCGCATGAATCAGCTCGCGGACAAGAGCTTCTACTACCTGAGCGACGAAGAGCTGGAGAAGATGCGAGAAGCGGTCACCCGCCTCGCCCAGCGGCTAAAGAATATCATCGCGGTGCGGCGCAAGCGCATGAAAAAGGGGCGCTTCGATATCAAGCGCACCCTGCGCAAGAACCTCACCACGGGCGGCGTGCCGTTCAAGCTTTTCTTCGAGCGTCGCAAGAAAGAGAAGCCGCAGATTCTGATCATGTGCGACGTGTCAGACTCGGTGCGAAACGCTTCGCGCTTCATGCTCCAGTTCGTCTACTCGCTGCAGGATCTCTATTCACGCGTGCGCAGCTTCGTTTTCGTCTCCGATATCGGCGAGGTCACGGAAAGCTTCCGCACCAACGACGTGAAAGAGGCGCTGGACGTTGCGCTGAAGGGCGACGTAATCAACGTTTATGCGCACTCAGACTTCGGCAAGTCATTCCGTAATTTCGCGAACGAACATATCGGTGCAGTCAATAAGCGTACCACTGTGATCATTCTCGGTGACGCGCGGAACAACTATAATCTGCCTCATGATTGGGCCCTGCGCGAGGTCAAGCAGCGCGCACGTCGCGTAATCTGGCTCAATCCGGAAAGCCGCAACACGTGGGGATTTGGCGACAGCGAAATGGAACGGTACGCAGCTCACTGCGACCTGGTGGAGGAGTGCCGCAATCTGAATCAGCTGTATCGCGTGATCGATCAATTGGTTCCGCGTTAAAGCGGCTCTCAGAACTGTGCGCACAGACCCTTAGGTTGACCCTTGGCAGGCTTTGGGCCAAGATAAATTCAAGTCAATCGAAAGCGTCTGCGCTGGTTTCTTTTCCGCAAAAGCTGGTCCAGCATAGATCCAAAATGGCAGGTCCAAAAGAAGATTTTATTCTGATGGTGGTGGGCGGGCTGACCCTTGATCCCAACACCAAGATGCCGATTGTCGTCCTCAAAGATCCTGACAACAAGTTGAATTTGCCGATCTGGATTGGGCCGCTTGAAGCTGCCTCGATGGCAACCGAAATCGAGGGGATCAAGCCGCAGCGTCCGATGACACACGACCTGCTGCGCAATGTACTCGGCGATTTGGGCGCGACGGTCGAAGCCGTTGAGATTACCGAGCTGCGCGAGAATACCTACTTCGCGCGAATCGAACTGCGTACGCGCGAAGGAGCAGGGCTGCAGATCGACTCGAGGCCTAGCGATGCGATCTCGATCGCCTTGCGCACGAAGTCGCCAATCTATGTCGCGAAGCAAGTGCTCGAAAGCTCGAGCGAATTGCACGAGGCGCCCGAGCAGCAGGAAAGTGCGACCGATCAGAATCTCGCCGGCGTCTCACGCGACAAATGGGCCGAGATTCTCGAACGGATGTCCCCCGAAGACTTCAAGTACAAGATGTGATTTCCGTTGTACGCCGGTTAATCCGCCAAGATTCAATTCCTCTAACTACTGAGTAGAAAACCGCGATGGCGACGGCCAAGCCACATCATCCGCATCACCTTACCCAAAAGGATTTGAAGGCGCCCGTCGAGGCCGTCAGCCTTGTAGAGTCTGCCGCCAACTATGTAGCCAACAACCTGGTTAAGGTTGTACTCGGCATCATTGGGCTGCTGGCACTGGTGCTGGTAATCGTCGGCATTCGGTTTTATCAGAATTCTCAACTGCGAGACGTGGCTGAGGCCTTTTACCAAGCTTCGCGGACCTACGAGCAGCGCGACTACAGCAGCGCGCGAACACAGTTCACTGCTTTGGTCGAAGCGCATCCTGGAAACAGCCTCGCGCGCTTGGCGCAGTTCTATGTTGGCAATACCTATCTGTCGGATCAGCAACCAGCCAAAGCGCGAGATGCGCTGCAGAAGTACCTGAGCGAAGATGATCGTCCGACGTTTCGTGAGATGGCCCTGATGCAGCTCGGCGTCGCCAACGAGCAACTCTCGGACTTTGCGGCTGCGCAAAAGGCTTACGCGCAAGCGGCCGCCATGAAAGGTCCCGAACAGGGCAGGGCGGATCTGAACGTCGCACGCCTGATGGCTAAGGCTGGGGATAAAAAGGGCGCTATCGCTGCCTATCAGCGTTACCTCAGCGAGAATCCTTACTCCCAGGAGCGCAGCCGCGTTATCGATGCGCTCGCTCAACTCGGCGCCGCGCCCGCAACCGCATCAACCGCGAAGACTATCGAAGTTCCCAGCAAGTAGCCGATTCGGAATCGGTAAGTAAGTACCAAGTAAAAACGCCTGCTTGCGTCGATCGCAGCAGGCGTTTACTTTTTCTCGTATCTGCGGAGTTTCCAGACCGGCAGAATGGGGCGCTGGCTCCCGAGAAGCCGTTACTTCGATGCGGTCTTTTCCTTCAGCTGCGACGTAATCACGAAATCGAAGACATTGCTGGTAGGCAGCCCAACGACCATCACTCCGTTGACCAGAAATGTCGGCGTCGATTGGACGTGGATCAAGTCGCCATCGGCTTTGTCGATCGCGATTTTCTTTTCCGTGTCGTCACTCAAGAGGCACGCATTGAGCGCCTTCATATCGAGCTTGGATGCCGCGCCATACTGATCGATATGCTCACGAAGATTCTGCGGCGTGATATCGCTCTGGTCACGATAAAAGCCACGCGCAAAGTCGAAAAGCGCTGCCGGATTCTGCTGCCGTGCACATTCCGCCGCGATCGCGGCCTGCATCGCCCAGGTGTGGGCGGGAAGCGGGAAGTTCTTCCAGATCAGCCGAACCTTGTCCTTGTAAGTGGTGTTTACGAGCGTTTCGATCTCGTTATAGGCCCGGGCACAGTAGGGGCATTCAAAGTCGGCAAATTCGACGATCGTTACCGGAGCGTTGTCGGGTCCGATCGTCGCGTGATCGGCCAGATGAAGCTTGCTGACATCCGCGCGCAGCCAGGGATCGGCCTCATCGAAGGCGATGAATTCCCGGGTGATGATGCCTTTGGCGACTTCGTTGCCGGAGGTCAAATATTTCAGCTCGACCTTCTGTCCCTGCCCATTGCTGACCGTTATGGTCCGTTCCGTCGTACCACTAATAGGGCCAGCGGAAGGGGGGCCAATCGTCAGCATCGTTGGATCCGGCACCTGGAGACGCTTCTGGAGAGCCGTTTTTAATTTATCGTCGGCGCCGGCGCTATCAGCGGCTTGAGCCGCAGCCGGGCTTAGGATCGCATAAGAAACATTATGTAAACTTGAACCGATCTTCGAAAACTGACTGCCTGTAACTCCCAACCACGCAAATGCCGCTATCAAGAAGCTCTTCTTTCTCATAAGTCCCTGAATCATAGAGATGCTGGTCACTGCGCGCTACTACCGCCCAGCTGTTCGGCGGTTACTTATCACGAGCCGGCAATCTTCGCGCTTGGGTTGCGGGACTCACCGGATGCTGTGGTTTTGCGCTCGCGCGTAGCCGGCTTGCGCCCAAGCGCGGCGAGTGAACGTCGTGCGCCAAAATGGTCAGGCGCCAGAGCGCATACGTTCTCTAGATAGACGATCGCGCTCGCGGTGCGTTCCTGCTTGAGCGACGCTTGTCCCAGTCCGAACAGGACCTCGACGTTCTCAGGTCCGGCCTCGCGGGCCCGCTTCAGCATCTTCAGGGCTTCGGCGTAGCGTTCCTGTTCGATAAGGAGTTGTCCGAGGCCGGATGCAGCGGAATGATTCAGCGGGTCGAGTTCAAGAGCTTCATTGAAGAATGCCGACGCAGCGCGACGAGCACCCTTCTTATGCAAGTCTCGGGCCGTCTCCGCCAGTTGCTCAGCCTCCCCGCAAAAAGCGTGCACATCGACCTCGATCTCGGCGCGATCTTCGTGCAGTTCAACTTTGCGGATACTGACACGCGGCCCGAGATAATCCGCAAGCAAGTCCATCGTCCACTGCTCTTTCTCGGGAGATGAATCCAGGAAAATCCCGCCGAGCGGCTCTCCAATATGATCATCGCGCAGGATGGTAATAGTCTTTTGCTGCACGAGGCGGCTCATCGGCGGTGTACTCTCCGTAGCAAAATCAGACCTTCTCGTTGGGATCAAAAAGCTTGCGATATTCGTCGAGCGCGAAACGATCGGTCATTCCCGCGATATAGTCGGCGATCGCACGCGGAAGCGGGTCGCCGTCCTGCTTGGCGCGCTCCAGGACGACCTCTGGTATCTGACGCGGTTCAGCGATGTAGGCTTGAAAAAGCTGCGTGAGCACCCTGCTCGCCTTTTCGGTCATCCTGCTTACGCGATAATGCCGATACAGCCGATCGCGCATCAGGCGCTTGAGTTCGGCCACGCGATCGCTCATCGCCGGGCTGAAACCGGCGAGCGCCCTGCCCGCCCGCCAAACCCGCTCGATACTATCCACGTCCGCGGCTACCAACTGCGCATCGATATTATCGATCAGATCGGTCACCATCAGGTTGATCATTCGATTAACAATCTGATAGCGCATAACTCGTTCATCGGCACCGTCTGAAACGACCATGCTGCGCGCCTCACGATACAGCTGCGAAGCTTCGAGCTCTTTCTCCGCAAGCATCCCAGCTTCGACACCGTCGTCGACGTCGTGCGCCAGGTAAGCTATCTCATCGGCAAAATCGACGATTTGTGCTTCCAGACAGGGATAAAGCGATGGGTCAAACTCCTGCGCCGCGGGGCGTCCTTTGAAGGCTGAATGTTTGACGATCCCTTCGCGCACTTCGTAACTCAAATTCAGACCGCGGAAACTTGGGTAGCGTATTTCGATCCAATCGACTGTGCGCAGGCTCTGCGCGTTGTGATCAAAACCACCATGCGGCCGCATCAATTCGTTTATAGCCCTCTCACCGGCATGGCCAAACGGCGGATGGCCTAAATCGTGCGCCAGTGCGACGGCTTCGGCCAAATCGCGATTTAGACCGAGCGCCTGCGCCACCGTTCGAGTGATTTGGGCCGCCTCGATCGTATGCGTCAGCCGCGTGCGGTAGTAGTCACCTTCATGATTGACGAAGACCTGCGTCTTATATTCAAGCCGGCGGAAGGCGGCGCAATGAATGATGCGATCGCGGTCACGCTGAAAGCAGGTTCGTAGCGGATGGGCGGGTTCGGCAATCTTGCGGCCACGACTGGCCCGCGAGCGCATCGCATAGGGCGCCAGCGTGCGTTCTTCAAGTTCCTCGATATCTTCACGCTTCCGCTGCATCGTCCGACCGCTGTTCGATCTTAACAGGCCCTGCGCGACTCCCGATAGCGCGACCTAACGAATGTGCACAAGCTCCAGGCCTTGTGTATAATTTCGACGGGTCGTTGCGGAGGTGTGGGGATGGTTAAGTACCTGTCGGTCGCGGCTCTCGCCGCACTGACACTCGCAGTCGTCGGGTGTTCAACCACCCAAACCGCTCCCTCGGTCGCCCCTACCCTGTCCTCATCCGCTGGGCCTTCGGGAACAAGCGTCGTCGGCACGGCCTCATGGTACGGCCCGGGATTCCACGGACATAAGACGTCGAGTGGCGCGGTTTATGATCAGGAAGGTCTGACCGCCGCGTCGGTGATCTTTCCCCTCGGCACGCGCTTGCGTGTCATCAACTTGAGCAACAACCGTCAGGTCGAGGTGACGGTTAACGATCACGGCCCTTACGTAAAGGGGCGTGGGCTCGATCTGTCTCATCGCGCGGCCCAGCAGCTGGGAATCATCGGTCCGGGAACCGCACAGGTTCGGATGGATGTGCTGCAGAGCCCCGAGGGAGGTCCACCGCTGGGGCAGCGCTACTACGTTCGGATAGCCTCATATGCGGACGCGGGTCATGCGCGCTCGATGCGCCAGCGGCTCGCTTCGACTTTCCCCGATGTGCAGATGGCGGAGGCGCAGGTCGATGGCGTCCCTCGTTACCGGATTCAGATGGGCGCTTTCATGGACCGGAATCAGGCCGAATCGCGCGCTACAAAACTTGCCAAGCTAGGTTACTCTCCGCTAGTTGTTACCGAGTAAGCGTGGTGTCGCCGGGGACCCAAGCCACGCGATGGATGAAGCGAGATCGAGGCCGTGGCTCCACTTGGCTGGCGTCTTCATGGCGCGGGACGATTGTGTCCTTCGGTCTAGCGTTAATCTGCGGATGTACCCCGACCAGTGATCAGGTCGGTGCAGAAAACGTCAAAGGCGGCATCCAGCAACTCCGCAAACTCAGCTTTGTAACCGACGTTCCGTTCGTCGCCAAATCCGGTGACGAGGCTCGCCAGATGATGGTTGCGAAACTCAATCGGGATTCCTCCGAGGAAGAGCTTCGCGTAGGTGGGCAAGTCGGGATTATGACGGGGCTCTTTCCCTCAGGCACCGAACTGAAAAGCAAACAGATCGAACTGATGAATCAGGAGATCGCAGGATTCTACGATCCCCATGACAAGGTAATGATTCAGGTTCGCGGTAAAAGTGCTATCGGACAGGCACTGACCGGCCGCCCTCAAGTGACCGATGAATTGCTCGAAGCTCACGAACTGACCCACGCACTACAGGATCAGCATTTCGATCTCGAAGCGATGCTCCTTAAGGTCAAGGACAACGACGATGAGGAGATTGCGCTTCATTCCGTGATCGAAGGTGATGCGACTCTTGCAGGTCTGGCTTACGTCTCCGGAGGTCTGACCGAGGACCTCGAAAAGAAGATCGTCGATCACTTCTCGTCGATGCCTGAGAGCTTCCAGCCTGAATCGGCTGGGACACCACTCGCCCTGAGCGCGCCGATGATGTTCCAGTATGTGCAGGGAACCCGCTTCGTCGCGGAAGCTTGGCAGCGAGGTGGATGGGCGGCAGTCGATGCGATCTATCGCGATCCTCCGCGCTCGACGCAAGAGATCATGAATCCGGCCCTCTATTTCGACCAACGGCCGCCGGTGACAAAAGTTACCCTCGACGGCTACAGCACCTTGATGTCGGGCTGGAAGAAGGTCGACGACGATACATTCGGCGAACTGCTGCTCAAACTGATCTTGCAGCGCAATTTGCCGGCGAAATCCCCGGCGCTTAGTCTACCGGCGCAGTGGCGTGCAGACCGGATGATCGCCTTGCAGAAGGATAATGCGTTGGCAGTTATCTGGATGATCGCGTTTCACGATCGTGCGTCGGCGGAAGACTTCGCTGCCGCCTATGCGCCAATTTTGGAGAAGCTGAAGTCCTCCTCGAGCACCTACCGACTCACAACTGAGGGAAACGCCGTGCTGGTACTGATTGGACCTGAATCACTCCCGCTCACCGAGTTAGCCACTACGGTGTGGAAGTCGAGCAAGATTGCGCTCGAGCCCAGCGGCAACTCGAACCCGACGCCCGGCAAGCGAGCCGCCGGCTTCGACAGCGCGGCGCTCGCGTCACACAGTTAACGACGCGAGCGAGCGCCGTTATTACGAGTGCCTGACTTACCAGCGTAGAGCGTCGGATCGGGCACGCCCGCTTCAGTGAACCCCTCTACTCGTTCAGCGCACTTCGTACATGCGCCGCAATGAATATTGCCTGTGGGTTGAGCGCAGGAGACCGTCAGCTCCATCGGCATCCCCGCGCCGCGTCGAACGACGTCGGCCTTGGTGAAGCCCGCGAAAGGAGTCTTGACCTTAAGCTTGATGCCGACACCCAGCTCCACCGCGCGAGCAAAGGCTCGGAAGAATTCCGGGCGAGCATCGGGGAACGGATTACTTTCGAGCGGCGCCATCGCAATTTCACCGATCTGATGACGAGCGCAGAACACCGCCGCCTTGGTGAGCAAAGTCAGGTTGCGCCCAAGGATATAGTTCGAGGTCAGTGCCGCCTTGTAACCGGGTACGTTACGTCCGGTCATGCTCCAGTGGTCACCGGCAAGATCCCCCATCGGCAACTTTAATGGAGTAATCGGTGCGATATTCGGAAGGCGCAACGCGCGAACGAAGCGCCGCAAAGTCGGGAGTTCATCCTTTTCCCAACGCAGGCCGGCCTGAACATAGACCGGATAGACCTGGCGACCGGAGCGGGCGATCACGCCGAGCATCACGGAACTATCGAGTCCGCCGCTCGCTAAAATCGCGATACGCTCGGGAATCGGTTCAATTTTGTAGTTAAAGTCGGGCGAGGCCGAATGGGTACTCATCCGAAAATGCCTAGTTGAGCAGGCGTCCGCCGTCCAGCATCAACGTCGAGCCAGTCGTGAAATCGGTGCCCTCGCACAGATAGAGCACCGCGCGAGCTACTTCCTCGGGCGAGCCGAGTGACTTCGTCAGAGTAGCCTGCTTGAGCTTTTCGATTTCGGCAGCGTCGTAATCATCCGGCGGCATCACCGGTCCTAGCGCAACCAAATTGACGTGGACCTGCGGAGACAGGGCCTTGGCCAGCGCGCGGGTGAGTCCGATGAGCCCCGTCTTGGATACGGTGTAAGGGAGATAATTGTTGTAGGGGCGGATACCGGCCCAATCGCCGATATTCACGATCTTGCCCGCGCCCTGACGGCGCATCGCTTCACCGGCAAACTTACACAGGAAGAATGGGGCCTTGAGGTTCGTATCGAGGTTGATATCCCAATCCTCTTCGGTCAGATCTTCCAGCGGCTTGCGATAGAAAACCGACGCCGAATTGACCAGCACGTCGATACGGCCGAAGCGCTGGAGCACCTCAGCGACCATCTTCTCGATTGCGGGGACACTCGTGAGATCGGCGGCGAACGCTTCGGCCTTGCCACCGCGCGACGTAATCGCTGCGACGCCTTCGGCAGCTTCAGTTTTGGAGCTGCGATAATGAATCGCGATGGTTGCGCCGCGATCCGCTAACGCCATCGCGATTGCGCGCCCTACCCTTTTCCCCGCACCCGTAACGAGCGCGACACGTCCCTTCAATTCCATGCTTTTGCGTAATTCGTTTAGTGCGCCGCCGCGATAGCGCGAAGCAGCGCGAGATTGTCAGAGTGGCCAGTGCGCGACGCAGTGATGTGACCCACCAGCGGGCGGCCCAACAGATATAGGTCGCCGATCATATCGAGCACCTTGTGACGCGCGAATTCGTTCGGGAAGCGCAACTCGGTATTAACCACCTTCTCATCGTCTACAAGAATCAGATTGTCGAGACGACCGCCACGCGCGAGCCCCATCGCAGCGAGCTTATGGAACTCGCTGACGAAACCGAAGGTTCGCGCCGGTGCGATTTCGCGCTCGTAGCTGGCCGGGGAATCCAGTTCAAAGTGGATACGCTGAACGCCGATAGGGGCGGGATAGTCGAGCTCGTAATCAATAATCAGCCGATCGGCAGGTTCAATTCGGATGGATTCCTTGCCCTCGCCTACCTGAATCGGTTTGCCGACCTGGACAGGTTGCACCGAAGCCCCCTGATCGGTAACGCCCACCTTGCGCAGATGCTGGCAGAACTCGAGCGCGGAACCGTCGAGCGCCGGGACCTCGTCATCCGTCTTAATCAACACATTGGTGATGCCCAAGCCGTGAAGCGCGGACATCAGATGCTCTACGGTTCGAATCGAGTGCTCGCCGTTGCTCAGCGTCGTGTTGTAGCCGGTCTCGGTCACATTCTCGAGTCGAGCAAGAACTGCAGATTGATCGGCCAGCGAGGAAAAGACGATCCCGCTGTCGAGGGGCGCGGGATGAAGAATCACACCAGTCTTAAGACCGGAATGAAGGCCCTGACCGCCGATCACCAGAGGCTGTGCGACCGTCCGTTGCGGTAACGAAGCGATCGTCGTCCCCATCGCACTAAGAGATCCGTTGGTCGCTTGCCCCAGGCTTTCGACAGGGCGCGCCGAACCACCGTTCTCGCCCGCCAGAACTCGTTCGAGTGCGGCGAGCAATCCATTTACGGAGAAAGGCTTCTCAAGAAAATCCGCCGCTCCAAGTCGAGTCGCGGCGACCGCGTTCTGGATGTTGGCGTGGCCGGAAATCATTATCACCGGCGTGCGCGGACGTTCTTGCTTGATCCGCCGGAGCAGCTCAATTCCGTCGAGACCGGGCATCCAGACATCGAGTAGAACCAGGGCTGGATTTTCCCGCGCGATAATCTCCATCGCACCCGGGCCATCGCCGGTATCCAGTACGCGATAACCTTCGTCGCTCAGGATTCCGCGCAGCGACGACCGAATCCGCTCCTCATCATCCACCACTAAAACGGTCGTACTCACTATCTTCTTCTTATGCTCCTCGGGATGCTTCGGGTGAGTCTACTTCTTGATAGCCAAATCGCCTCGGATCAGGCCGAAAGCTGAGGGTTTGGCTGTTCTTTTATTGGAAACTCCAGCACAAATCTACTGCCGTGCGGCGGGTGATCGTAGACCCGCACGAAGCCGTGATGGTCGCTGACAATCGTCGCCACAATCGCGAGGCCCAAGCCCGTTCCTCCCTTTTTGGTCGAGAAATAAGGCTCAAAAACGCGCGGCCGCATCCGGGGCTCGATTCCCGGTCCGTTGTCAGCGACCTCCAGCGTCACGACTCCGCTGGCCGGATCAATCGCGGTAGTGACCTTAATCCGCGGCTGCTCGCCATTGACGTTGTGAGCGACGCTCGCGGCGACAGCGTTATCGAGCAGATTAACGATAGCGCGCTTCAGCGCCTCGCGATCGATCGCGATCGTCGGCAATGCAGTGGTTAGTTCAAGGTGAAATTCCACTGCGGGATGAGCCTCGCGGAAGTTGTTCACCACTTCCTCAGCGAGCGGATTCAAGTGGCCGGGTACCGGGCTTAGCTGGGGCATCCGGGCAAAACCCGAAAACTCGTTCACCAGGCGCTTGAGGTCTTCGACCTCGCCGATAATCGTGCGCGTGGTCTCGTCGATTAGACGGGCTTCCTTATCCGATCGCGCCGAGAGCTGACGCCGCAGCCTCTCGGCCGAGAGCTGGATCGGGGTCAGCGGATTCTTGATTTCGTGCGCGATTCGACGGGCGACCTCGCGCCACGCTTCCATCCGCTCAACCTTGGCGAGCTGACTTACATCTTCGAAAAAGAGCACTGAGCCAAGATCGTGAGAACCGTTGCCGTCATCATTCGAGGCGCTGCCCAGCGGCGTCACCGTAACCATCAGATCGGTCTCTGAGCCCGTGCCTTCGAGTTCCAGCTGAAAGCGCAGTTCGCGCGTTCGGCGCCCATCGACGAAGTAATCTTCCAGCGCTCGCACCAACGCCGGAGGCAAACATTGGTCGTAAGACCGCCCCATCGCGCTCTCGGCACCGACGCTGAGCATCCGCTCGGCGCATGGATTGATCGCGATTATCTTTTGATCCGAATCGAGTCCGACGACACCCGCCGAAACGTTACGCAAAAGCGTCTCCGTGTAGCGCCGGCGCTGTTCTATCTCGGCGCGTGACGCGCGCAGGTCAGCCGTCATCTGGTTGAAGGACTCGACGACCTGACCTATCTCGTCATCGCCGACTTCTGCAATCTTGAAGTTTAGATTGCCGGCCGCGATCGTCTGGATCCCTTCGGCCAGCAGTCGAATCGGCCCTGTGATCCCACGGGCAATATAAATTCCGAACCAGCTCGACAGCAGCACGACCGCAAGCCCGATGAGAACCAGCGCGAGAATATAGCTATGGGTAATCGGCTGGCGCAGGATACGGAGTTGGAAGTATTCCTGCACGCTGCGCGAGATTCCTGCCGCGCGATCGGCGAGACTCTTGGGCAGGTAGTAGTCGATCACAATCGCACCCGCGATCACATCGGTATCCTTCGAAGCGTAGATCGGCGCGCTGCCTCGAATTACGTCCGACTTTCCGAAGCGATCGGTGCGGGTAACCGATCTGCCTTTGAGCGTGTTCGCTATAATGGGGGCATCCGGCGACACACCGATTCCGGTGGGCGTGCGCGGGCTCAGCACCAGCATCATCAGCTTGCGGTCGGTGGCGAAGATCTCGACCGTGCCGAGGTTATATTCCTGCTGCGCCTTCTCGATAAACTGGCGCAACTCATTGCGGCGATTGGGCGCTAGCAGTCCTTTCTCAGTCACCAGGCCGGCAAGCACGCGCGCAAAATGGACGGCGTTATTCGCCGAGTTCAGATAGTAGACCTTCGCGACCTGCAGAGAGTCGTCGAGGACTCGTTCGTATTCCGGATTGAACCAGCTGTCGATATCGGCGCGCAGGAAGGTTCCGGCGACGTAGAGCAGAAAGACGCTAGGCACCAGCGCGACGGCGCTGAAGCCGAAGACCAATCGAGCCTGTAGCTTGGATCCGATTAAGCCGCGTCGACGCTCGAAGACCGCCTTGGCGAGATTGCGCCCGACCAGGATGAGCATCAGGCCGAGCAAGATGAAACTGAGATCGAAGAGCAGGATTACGACTAGGTTCGAAACCAGCGAACTACGGGAGCGTAGCGGCGGTAACGAGGTCTGTGCCAAGACGAAGGCGACCAGGGTGAGTGACGCGATCACGACCGCGATCAACTCGCGACGGCGACGTTTGGTCTCAATCGAACGAAATTGCTCTTCCGGCGCGCCAGCCATCATCCTACCGCCTGATCAGGAACCTGAGGATAAGCGAAAGGATCACGCTGATTAGAATCGAAGTCGCTACAGGAAAATAGAAACTGAAGTTATCGCGCTGGATATAGATATCGCCGGGAAGACGGCCCAATCGGCCAAGCCACGGAACGCGTGAACCGCCCCAGAGAACCAAACCGACAATCGTGATCAGCACTCCCAAGCCGACCAGCGATTTGCCCAGTGCCGCCATAAATCTGATGCGTATTTTAGCAGCACCGGCAGAGGGGTGCGATTAGACCCCTCTGCCGCACAATTGTTCAGTGACCAGCGGGCTGTGGGTGATGATGGCCCGCGGCCTCCCGCGCCTCGCGTGCTTCCTTGATCACTTTTTCGGCGATCGGTGGCGGAACCTCGTCGTAGTGCGAGAAGCGCGCCTCGAAACCGCCGCGTCCGGAAGTCATCGAGCGCAAATCCGGCGCATATTTCAGAATTTCGGACATCGGCACCAAGGCCTTGATCATCTGCCCGTGCCCCTTGGAATCCATCCCCAATACGCGGCCGCGGCGTGAGTTAAGGTCGCCGATCACGTCGCCCATGCACTCGTCCGGACAGGTGACGTCAACGGCCATCACTGGCTCGAGCAGGATCGGTTTTGCTTTCTCTACGGCGGTTTTGAAGCCCATCGAGGCTGCGATCTGGAACGCCATGTCGGAGGAATCGACTTCGTGATAGCTGCCGTCGAAGACCGTGACCTTAACATCGACCATCGGGAATCCTGCAACGCATCCTTCGACCAGCGTATTGCGGATACCCTTCTCCACCGAGGGAATAAAATTACGCGGTATCGCTCCGCCGACGATCTGGTCGATAAACTCGAACCCACCGCCGCGCCCGAGCGGTTCGATCTTCAGCCAGCAATCGCCATATTGGCCGCGTCCGCCCGACTGCCGCTTGTACTTGCCCTGCGCCTCAGCGCGTCCCTTGATCGTCTCTTTGTAGGGAACTTTCGGCGCCGTGAGTTCGACCTCGACGTTGAATTTCCGCTTCAGCTTCTCGACGGTCACTTCGATATGCATCTGACCGTTGCCCGAGAGGATGATCTCGTGGGTCTGTGGATCGCGATGCGTATCCAGGGCGGGGTCCTCTTCGAGCAGCCGCGCCAACGCCTGCGAAGCCTTCTCTTCGTCGGCGCGAGTTTTGGGTCGAAGCGCGAACGAAATGACGGGCTGGGGCTTCTCGACCGGCGGAAAAGTCACAGCCGCCTTTTCGTCACATAGCGTATCGCCGGTAGTCGTCTGCTTGAGCTTGGCGACAGCGACGATCTCACCCGGGAGTGCGACGTTCAGCGGAGTCTGCTTCTTGCCCTCAAGCCGCAACAACTGCCCGAAATGCTCCTTCGACGCGTGCGTCGAGTTGAGCACGGTCGCGTCGCTATGGGCCGTACCGGAGATCACACGCATAATCGAGAGCTTGCCGGCGAAAGGATCGATCACGGTTTTAAAGACATACGCCGAAAAGGGCGCAGACGGATCCGGGGTGCGCTCGACCGCTCCATTACCGTTGGCTTGCCCGATCAGAGCAGGTCTTTCGGTCGGCGCAGGCAGCAGCGTCGTCACGGCGTCGAGGAGTGGCCCGACACCAATATCTTTGACGCCGGAGCCGCAAAGTACCGGCGTTATTTTGCCGGCAATCACCGCGGCGTGAAGCGCCGCGCGCAACTCGTCGTCTTCCAGTTCGCCCTTGTCGAGATATTTCTCGAGCAGTGCGTCATCGGTCTCGGCGACGGCTTCACATAAACGCGTCCGCGCAGCTTCCGCCTGCGCTTTGAGATCGCCGTTCAGCGGCTCCTCTTTCGCTTTACCCGACGAGTCACCGTAAACCAGCGCTTTCATCGCAAGGACATCGACGACGCCGTTGAAGTTCGTCTCTTCGCCGATAGGGAAGGTCAGGACGACGGGCTTGGCATCGAGAACCTTTTCGAGGTCGGCAACAGCGGCATCGAACCTCATCCGCTCACGATCGAGGCGCGATACGAACGCGATCCGCGGAAGCTTCCGCTCATTGATCTGCTCGAAGAGCTTCTCGCCTTCGACCTTTAGATCGCCACCGCCCGAGACGACGAAAACCGCACCGTCGACCGCGCGGAGAGTTGTAAAGCTGTCAGGAAGGAACGCCGTGTAGCCGGGCGTATTGGCGAGTATTACTTCGGTCTTTTTCCAGTTGAGATGATGAAAGGATGAACTAATTGAGATGTGACGGGCTTGTTCCTCGGGCTCGATATCCATGAGCGCCGTCCCGTCATCCGGACGACCCAAGCGGGTCGTGGCTCCGGCAGTGAATAACATCGCTTCGGCTAGTTGGGTCTTGCCTACGCCGCCCTGGCCGACAATCGCGATGGTTCTAAGCCGTCCGACTTCCTCCACAGGCATAATCTGTTCACCTCTCTGTAACGCTTACATAACCAAACTTTCTGCAGCCCATATCCTGATCCGCCTTACAGTGGGATCAGGTGACTATCACTCCTTATGCGTATGCTCCCTCGACGCTGACTTCGCCCGCCATCACATGGATCGTACCGCTAGCCGTTTCGAGCATCATCGCACCGTCCGCGTCGATTCCGCTGACGCGTCCGCTAATTCTCGAAGTTCCATCGACTACCGTCACCATCTTTCCCGTCAGGGCGAAGTACCTCTCGTACTCCGCGCGCAGGGCAGCGAAGCCATGCCCTTCAATTTCCATATAGCGAGAGTTGAGGCGATTAAAAAGTGTTGCAGCAACGGCTATCCGATCGCATCGATGGCCGGTCGCAATCCTTACGGAGGTCGCTTTGTCACGAAGGTCGGCGGGGATATCGTCGGGACCGAGGTTCAGGTTCAGGCCGATTCCAATCAGCACACAAGAGAGTTGCTGTTTCGCGTCAGCGATAGCCTCCGAAATGATACCACCGGCTTTGCGTCCATTGAGCCAGATGTCGTTCGGCCACTTGAGCGCGGCCAAACCCGGCGCCACCGTCGCGAGCGTCTCCGCGGAGGCGATACCAGCCATCAGGCTCAGGCGCGGAACTTCCGCTATCGGCCGCGTCGGTCTCAGGATAATCGTGGTGTAGAGATTCAACCCCGAAGGCGAATGCCACGTTCGCCCCAAGCGTCCGCGCCCAGCCGTTTGCAATTCGGCGATAACAACCGTTCCCTGTGCCGCTCCAGCCTCGGCCATCTCGGCGGCGACGTGCTGGGTCGAAGTTACTTCCTCGAAGTAGTGAATCCGCCAGCCGATCGTCCCCGGCTCGCCGTGCTCAATCGACGCATAGGGATTATTTGCCACGGCCGCTCCGACCCTAGACGGTCATCATGTTGTCGAAGCCCTTCCAGAAGAAGTGGGCAAGACAGCGCGCCTCGGTCAAAAACTCCTCTTCGCGACCGGTGCCGGCCACAAAGCGATCGATACTCCGATGGCCCGCCTGCCCGTGCTCCTTGTCGGCTTCGTAGTGTACTGAGAAGAAACGCAGATGCTCCATGCCGATCCCGTAGTGCTCGGCCATCCCTTCCATCAGCATCCGATAGGCCTCGACTTCGATCTCTTCCATCAACCCGATCGCACCGAGGAACTGCGGCTTGAGTCGCAGCAAGCGATACATGCAGGCATTGAACGCAATGGCGTCCTCGCCGCCGACCGATCGCTTGAGTTGCTCGCGTGGCAGTCCGAGACCGCCCTCCCAGAGTTCGAACAGCAACTCTTCGTGACCCGCCGAATTGCTGTAGATACCGAGCGCCTCTTCCGCGAAGCTCTTGGCCGCACCACGACTGACTTTTTCATCGATTGCGCGCAGGCGCAGGAAAACTTCAGCCGAAAGCGGAGCCGAATCGCGCACCGTCATCTCGTAGTGCTGAATCGGATAATTTTTCAGCAATTCGCGCGGCGCTTTGCCTGCGTGAATCGCCTGAACGTAGGGATGCTGACTGAGACGGTACTCGGAGACGATTTTGTCAATTTCCGTATGGAAAGTGGCCTTATCCATAGAGCACCTCACCTTTCATCCTTTCTGATGAAAACGCATCCGCAGGCGATACGTTGGAATTACGAGTTGAGCGTAATCCGCATACTCAAGTCCACCGCACGGGCCGAATGGGTCAGCGCACCCACCGAAATCAGATCGACTCCAGTTTCGGCAATCGCGCGTACCGTTTCGAGTGTCACACCCCCCGACGCTTCCAGCACGATTCCCGGCCCGACAAGTTCTCGGGCCCGTCGCAAATTATCAAGCGACATATTGTCGAGCAGAATCGCGCCGGCGCCATATTTCACCGCTTCTTCGACTTGTCCCAAAGTCTCGCACTCAATCTGAATCCGCAAGGTGTGCGGAGCGATTCGATGAGCGCCTTCGAGTGCTGCCTTGATACCGCCGGCAGCCGCGATGTGGTTGTCCTTGATCAGCACGCCGCTATCGAGGCCGAAGCGATGATTCGTGCCGCCGCCACATCGCACCGCATACTTTTCGATCGCGCGCAGCCCCGGGTGAGTCTTGCGGGTGTCGATAATCTTCGCGCGAGTGCCCTTCACCGCCTCGACATAGCGATGAGTGATCGTAGCGATACCCGACATCAGTTGCGCGAAGTTCAGCGCGACCCGCTCGCCACGGAGCAGGCCGGCGAGATTCCCCGCGATATCGGCCGCGACAACGCCCTGATGGAGTCGCGCGCCTTCAGCCGCCAGCGAGTTAATCACCGGATTGGCGCCAGCCTGCGCAAAAGTCTGCTCGATTATCAGACCGCCGCAGAAGATGATGCCGTCAGGCTCCTTGACTGTGATACGCGCCCGACCGTGACGCCCCGCGGGCACTGTCGCGGCAGTGGTAATATCGCCCTGCCCCACGTCTTCAGCCAGAGCCTGTTTGATCAATTCAGTAATATCGAGCTGTCGCAGTAACTCCATCTCTATCCTCCCGACGATCAGCTCGCCGACCAGACATCGACCAGGTAGCGATTCTGCACCATCAGTTGGTCGATCCAGGCCTCGCCCTGCTCCACGGTCGCACCCTTGCGATCCGCGTACAGCTCAGCCAATGCGTGCCGTACGCTTGGAGCCATCTGGCTCGCATCGCCGCAGACGTAGATTATCGCACCCTGTTCGATTAGCCCCCAAACGCGATCACCGCATTCGCGGAGCTTGTCCTGCACGTAGCACTTTTTCGACGGATCGAGGCGCGAGAACGCCGTCTGCAATTCCACGACGCCCTGGTCGTTCCATGCGCGCAGTTCGTCGGCATAGATAAAATCCTGCTCAGGATGGCGGCATCCGAAGAACAGCAACGCCGGTCCCACAGTCCGCGCCTGATTCTTGATAACCGCCCGCTCCTGGATAAAGCCGCGAAAGGGCGCCAAGCCGGTTCCGGGTCCGATCATGATGATTGGCGTCGCAGGATCGTCGGGCAGGCGGAAGCGCGAATGGTTGTCCCGCACCGCCGCGAGAATCCCGTCGCCAGCCTCTTGCTCAAGCAGATAGTTCGAGCATACGCCGCGATACTCGCCATGCCCCGCTAGCGCGGGTCCCGCAACCACCGCCACAGTGAGACTGCATCGCGACGGGTTAGCTAGCGGCGAAGATGAAATCGAGTAGTAGCGCGGCGCGAGCGGCGACAGCATCTCGAGATACGCGCCAAACGGCAGATCACACGCCGGACATTCTTCGAGCAGATCGATTACCGATTTGCGCTTCGTGAGAATCTCATCGCGGTAGCGTGCGGCGGATCCTTCGTCGTCGGCGATAAGGGCGGCGAGCTTCTGCTTCTCCGGCGGGCAGGCGGTAAAGCGCGCCATCACTTCGATTTGGCTGCGCGTCGCTGGTGCCTGTAGTTCGACGTAATCACGCAGGAGTGTCTCCACCGCAATCGGCTCATCGACCGGCAGCGACGATCGTCGCTTGGCGGTCTTGCGGATACGTACCACGGCGCTGTCCTCAAAGCCGAACCGCCGGGCGACGCGTTGTACCGTCGCCAAGGGATTATGCGGCACGACGCCCAGATGGTCACCCGCAAAGTAAGAAGTCCCTTGGGGCAACTCGACTTCGAGATGTCGCGTCGATCGTTCCGACGGAGCCGCGCCATGCCTGGTGTGCAACTCGCGGTTCTCGACGATCTTCATCCGGCGGGCGTTGAGCGTTTCGACGATCGGATTCGTCTGCGCCTGATCGAGAACTTCGACTTGATAGAGCGGCTCGCGTGCCACGCCCGCCTGCACGACTTCGACACCAAGTGTCCGTGCCATATCGGGCCAGAGCCCGCGATTCCAGGCCTGGAACTGCCCGTCGAAATCGTCGCGCGCATCGCCTTCGCCTCGCGCCGCGATTCGCGTAGCCCCGTGCGCCGCGAGTTTCTCGTCGATCAGACGCGGGATTGCCTGAAACGTCGCCGCCCAGTCGCGATTCCCGCATCCGAAGACACTGTATTTCACGCCGGCGAGCGCATTCTCGTTCATAGCCGGGCTGCTCAGCCACGCGCAGAACTTCGCCGCATTGTCCGGCGGCGTGCCGTTGTACGATGCGGTAACGATCAGCACAGCGCCATCCGCGGGCAGATGCTCAACGGCTTCATCAAGTGGAGCCGTTCTTACGGCGTAGCCTTGAGCCTCACCCTCCTGCGCCATCCGATGCGCAATCTCTTCGGCGGTTCCCAGATTCGATCCGTAGAGCACCAGCAGCGGCGTGCCATGGGTTGCCACCGCTGGATGGGACCCCTGAGCTGCAGTCATCGCTGCTGCGGCCGTGCCGTTGATTCCCATATCTCGTGGAACAGCAGTTCCTGTAGTTAGAGCCGGTGCCCGCTCTGAGCTCAGACGCGGACGGACTTTGATTTTGAAACCCTCCGGCTTGATCGTCAGCGACTCCCTGATCTTCAGCCGGTAACCCTTGTGATCGATCATCCTGAAGCGATGGAGCAGCATCCCGAGCACGAGCGTCGCTTCCTGCATCGCGAACTGCCGCCCGATACATGACCGCTGCCCGTTACCGAAAGGCTTATAGGCATTTGCCGGCCGCTTGCGCTCGGCCTCGGGCGTGAAGTTGTCGGGATCAAAAACCTCGGGGGTGCTGCCCCAAATCGCCGGATCGCGATGGAGCTGAAAGAGCAGCACGAGGATCTGGTAGTCCTTTTTGACCTCGTACTTGCCGCCCAGCACAGTGTCTTCTTTCGGACGCAGCGCGAAGGCAGGCGCCGTCGGCCACAACCGCAACGTCTCTTTCAGGATCTGCGTGATATATGTGAGCTGTACAACCTGCTCGTACGTCGGCACGAGCTTCGGGTCGGGGCCCAAAATACGATCGACTTCCGCGTACGCACGCTTGAGCACTTCGGCATTGTTGAGCAGCGCGTTAATCGCGAACGATAGAAGGCCGCTCGTCGTTTCATGCCCAGCGATCAGAAACGTGATCATCTGGTAGCGAATATTGAGGTCGTCGAGCTTCTCGCCCGATTTCTTATCCACCCCCGCCAGCATGTAATTGAGCAAGTCGGGCTTGTTCGCGATATCCGCCCCCGCCTCGCGCCGTTCCCGCACCAGCCGATCGGCGACGTTGTTCATGTATCCGATATCGCGCCAGAACTTGCGGTCACGTTTGCGTCGGATCAGATCCTCACCCGGCATCCGTTGCATCTGTTGCATCGCGCCGGTCAGCGCATCGACCATAGCTTCGACGAACGGATGGTTCCCCTCGCGGTAGAACGAATTGAAACGATAGTCGAAACCAGCGAGCCCAATCGTATCGAGCGTCAAAGCGGTCATCTCGCGGGCGACATCGACCTCGTCATCGGGATTGAGACGCTCAAGCTTGGTAATCAGCTGAGTGGCGATATCGACCATCGCCGGATGGTACGAGCGCATCGCTCGCTGGCTGAAGTTAGGCAGCAGGATATAGTGCGCCTTCTGCCAGTTCGGCTCGGAGGTCTCGGCCGTGAAAAGTCCATCGCCCCCAAACTGACGCACCTTGCGCAGGGCACCCTCGATTGACTTGTCGAAGCGCGCCTCATCGCAGAGCTCATTCACCAGTTCGTAACTCGAGACCAGCACCGCGGTCCTTCCGCGGAGGGTCAGCTTGTAGATCGGGCCGTACTCTTTCGCGAGTCGCCCGAAGCCCTGGATTGGATTATGGCGATCGAGGTCGAGCAGGTTACCCAGAAGGGTCTTGGTCGGCGGCTGCGGAATTTCAACTAAGGTTGGCTGGCTCATGCTTACCTAGGCTCCCAGATACCTCGTATTGCGACGTCTGTCGTGAACGCCTGATAGTTACTCGCCCGCGAAGGGCGAATCCCGTAAAATTTCCTGCGAGGTGAGTTGAAAGTGCGAACGTTGGTGACTGGTGGCGCGGGGTTTCTCGGTTCTCATCTATGCGAACGATTATTACACGAAGGCCACGAGGTTATTTGCCTCGATAATTTTTATAGTGGCAAACGGCATAACGTCGAACACCTGATCGGTCTGCCGCGCTTCGAACTGATTCGCCACGATATCGTGGAGCCAATCCTGCTGGAGGTCGACCGGATCTATCATCTCGCCTGTCCGGCTTCGCCCGTCCATTACCAGTACAACCCCGTCAAGACCATCAAAACGAGCGTGATGGGTACGATCAACATGCTCGGGATGGCGAAGCGGGTCAAAGCCCGCATTCTGCTTAGTTCAACGAGCGAGGTTTACGGCGACCCGGAACAGCATCCGCAGACCGAGAGTTACTGGGGTCACGTAAATCCGATCGGAATCCGTTCCTGCTACGACGAGGGCAAGCGCGTCGCCGAATGCCTGATGATGGACTACCATCGGCAGAACAACGTCGATATCCGCATCGTGCGGATTTTCAATACCTACGGTCCTCGGATGGCGATCAACGACGGCCGCGTCGTCTCCAACTTCTGCGTCGCGGCATTGCGCGGGGAAGATATCCCGATTTACGGCGACGGCAAGCAGACACGCTCCTTCGCTTATGTCGACGACACGGTCGACGGCATCATGCGGATGATGAATGTGGAAGGCTTTATCGGTCCGGTGAATATCGGCAATCCCGACGAGTTCACGATCAGCGAACTGGCCAGTCTGACGCTGGAACTCTCGCACAGCTCATCCAAGCTCAGGTACTTTCCCGCACCTCCCGACGATCCGACGCGTCGCCGCCCGGACATCACCCTGGCGCGGACCAAGCTCGGATGGCAGCCGACAGTGCCGTTGCGGCAAGGCCTCGCGAAGACCATCGAGCACTTCCGCAACGAACTTAGCTCAGCGACCAATACAGCTAGTTGAGGGGCTGAGCCTTATCGAAAAACGGCCACAGTTGTTTTACTCTCGGCGGAATAAATCCCATCGGAGGGGATGAGATGGCTGACTTTCAGAAGATCAACGGCTCCTGCTTTTGCGGGCAAAACCAATTCGAGATCACTCAACCGGCAGTGGAGACGCATCACTGCCATTGCTCGATTTGCCGCCGTCTGCAGGGCGCGGCCTTTGTAACACTCTCGATCTTTCCCAAAACCGGCTTCCGCTGGGTCAAGGGCGGCGACCTCGATACCTTTAACAGTTCTGCGACCGTCCATCGCAATCGATGCAAGAACTGCGGCGCGCCCCTAACGATCTATCTCGACGGCTTTCCGGATCTGGTTGCGATTCCGCGCGCCGATCTCGCTGCCGATGCCGAGCCGGGCCATCCGGCGGCGACACTGCGGCACGCCTTCTGGCCCGACAAGGTCAAATGGCTCGAAATCAATGACGCGCTGCCCAAGGTCCAAGGCTTCGACAAGTAGACAGGGGCCTGCACTGTCGGGCCTTTTTCTCGAAGGCCCCTTCTTTGTCATGTTGAACGAAGTGAGCGACGCGAACGCAGTCGAAACATCTCGGACAGCCTCGCGAGCGCCGGTGCAGCGAAGCGCGGCGGCACTCGCGGGGCCGGTAGCGGATTCGCGACCTGCACAACGCACCGCTGGCAATCGAGGCTTTGCTGAACCCTTCAGTAGGCGATCCTAGAAGATGACCCTACGACGTATCTGCGTTTTCTGCGGATCGAGCCCCGGCAATCGCCCGGAGCATCGCGAGGCCGCGCTGAGTCTCGCCGATACACTAGTCGAGCGTAAACTCGGACTGGTGTACGGCGGCGCGAGCGTCGGCCTGATGGGGCAGATCGCCGATCGTGTGCTCGAACGCGGCGGCGAGGTCATCGGGGTTATTCCGAATACCCTGATCGAGATGGAGGTCGCGCACGGCGGGCTCGCTGATTTGCGTCGGGTGGGTTCGATGCAGGAGCGCAAGGCTGTGATGGCCGAGCTATCCGACGCCTTCATCTCGCTCCCGGGAGGCTTCGGCACGCTCGACGAGATGACCGAGATGGTTACCTGGAGCATCTTGAATCTTCACAACAAACCGTCGGGGCTACTTAATATCGGCGGCTATTACGATCCTTTGCTCCGCTTCCTCGATCACGCCGTCACCGAAGGCTTCATCAAACCTAAGCATAGAGCCCTGGTGATCGTGGCAACGACCCCCGCGGAACTCCTCGACCAATTCGTCGCTGACATTTGAAGCCTCTCCCGATGAGCAGGAGAGGTTTGCATGAGTCCGATTAGTTCGCGACGCGCGGCAGCACCTTCGTATAGAAGAGTTCCAGCGTCTTCATGATGTGATCGTGCGAGAGCAGTCCGTTGTACATCCACGCGAAGATCCAGTTGAGCGGCAGGCGCTTCATCAGACGCTCCAGCTGCCGCGTCACGGTGTCGACGGTCCCGACCAACGCGAGACTGTTATCCCATAGATCCGGCATCTCACCCGTCTGAGGATCAGCCATCCCTTTCGAGAAGCCGAACGGCTCGAACCACTCCTTACCGCAGAAGTAGCCGCTCTCGCGCCAGAGCTGCTTCGCCTCCGCGTCGCTGTCCGCGATGATCACGTCGCGCAGCACACCCATCCCCTCCCCTAACGGCTTGCCCGAGGCCCGGGAGTAGAGCTCGCAAAGCTGTCGCTCGTAAGCTGGGAAGAGCGGCGGGAGGACGGCGGTAGCGTTCTCTGCCGCACACCATCGAATACTGCGCTCTGATGAAGCGAAGGGCTGAAAGACGGGCGGATGGGGTTTCTGGACCGGCTTCGGCACCACGCTGACCGCCTTTACGATCCCGTTCTCGACGCCCTTGCCCCATTTGTTGGTCGCATCGATATTCCACGGCGTGTCGCCGGGCGGCACGCGCCAGTACTTGCCGTTGTAGCTAAGCGTCTCCTCGGTCCACGCCTTCTTGATGATTTTGTAGCACTCCTCGAAGGCGGCGCGATTCGCGTCGTCGATCGCATCGTGCTGATGCGGTTGTGCGCCATGAATCCCGTGCGTCTGCTGCGCCATGATATCGACCCATCGACGCTGATAGCCGCGGGCAAAACCGGCGTTCGCGCGCCCGCCCGTCATGTGGTCGAGCATCGCGATATCTTCCGCCACCCGAATCGGATTGTTGGCAGGCAGCACGATACCGAGCTGGCCGACACGAATCCGCTTGGTCTGGAGGCCGATATAGAGGTCGAGCATCACTGGGTTGTTCGAGATTTCGAAGCCTTCGGCGTGGAAATGATGCTCCGTAAATGAAATCGAGTCGTAGCCGAGGTCATCGGCAAGCTTCGCCTGGGCTGTCACTTCAGCCAGCATCTGATCATAGAGCTCGCCACGCAGACCGACCATCTTTTGCTCGATTTGCGCTCGATTACCGACCGACGGCAGATAGAAAAGCGATACCTTCATGTGCGCTCCGCGGAATGAATCTGGCGCTAGAATATATACCTCGTCTGCGCAACGCGATTCCTGGTTGCGAGCCCGATTACGGGGCGGCTATCCTGCGCCCAAAGTATTTATAACCTCTGACGCGAGAGCTTCAGAGCGGGCTTAGGGGAGTAAACCGATGTTCAAAGAATTTAAAGAATTCGCGATGCGCGGAAATGTGGTCGATATGGCCGTCGGCATCATCATCGGCGCCGCGTTCGGAAAAATAGTCAGCTCCGCGGTCAGCGATATAATCATGCCCCCGATCGGCCTGCTGATGGGTGGTATCGACTTCGGCGATCTCTTTATCAGCCTGAACGGAAAGAGTTACCCGTCGCTCGCCGCCGCCAAGACCGCCGGCGCCCCCACGATTAACTACGGCACCTTCATCAACTCGATCCTCGATTTTGTGATCGTGGCCTTTGTGATCTTCATGCTCGTGAAGCAGATGAATCGGCTGATGCCGAAACCATCTGCTCCCGTGACTACCAAGGAATGTGGCTTTTGCTGTTCTCAGATTCCGCTGAAGGCGAGCCGATGCCCTAACTGCACATCAGAGATCGCGGCGTAGCGGCGGCACGTAAACATTGCTTGCTGCAGGTAACCGCTTTACGACCGCGGAATCATCCATCCCGAGCTGAATCGGAGCGTTCTTCGGTACGATTCCGAAAGGAGTCAGGCGGATGTTCAGGTCGGCATAGAGATCATGCTCCGCGGGGCGGAAGGCCATGACCATCGCAATAATCCAGCCGACACCGGTCCAGCCGAAGAATAGATTGACCAGGAACACGGCTCGGAAGATTTCGCATCCGCCGGCTGATGCCGTCAGGGCGGGCAGGAAGTAGGCGAAGCATACGAAGACCGGCAGGGAGTCAAACAGCAGGACTTCATTCCAGTCGGCCATCGGTTGGCCAAGGCGCGAGATCGAAAGCGCGCACGTCAGGGCGAAGCCGGTGATGAAGGCCGACACTCTCTGTTCCTGCGTGAGCCAGAAGAGGTAGCCGCTCGTGTAGGCGAAAAAGATTCCGCCCAACAGAGCGAGCGCCAGCGAAATCGCTACGGACGAAAACGAGAGATGGTAGAGATTGAGAATGCCATTGAGCTCTTCCATGGGCTCAACGGTAGCATAGGCGATTTTAGGCGAGCGTCGCTCAATTTACGCCAACTTCGACCGATTGAGTTAAAATTAGCAATTGCGCTGTAAAGCGCCCAAATAACACCTAACGCGCTATTCTATCGACAGGACGGCAGCCCCTTTGAGCTGATCCGCTTTCAGCATCTGCAGAGCCCGATTCGCGTCGGCCAATGACATCGGCACTGTATGGGTCCGAATCGGAATTTTGCCTGCTATTTCAAGGAATTCTTCCCCGTCGCGACGTATATTGGCCGTTACGCTGCGAATCTCCTTCTCATAAAACAGATGCTTCTCGTAATCGAGAATCGGGATCGGCGTCAGATAGATCCCGGCGATCGCCAAAATGCCGCCTCGGTCCAGGGCGGTCATCGCGGGTAGCACGAGATTTCCTGCCGGAGCGAAAAGGACTGCCGCATCGAGGGGTGCCGGCGGAGCCTCGTCCGCGCTGCCTATCCACTCGGCCCCGAGTTCTCGCGCCAGCTCCTGATGCGTCCCGCCACGGCTCATCACGAAGACACGGCAATTCCAGTATTTCAGTACTTGCAGAGCGAGGTGCGCCGATCCGCCGAAGCCGTATAGACCGACGGTCTGGCCCGGCTTGATCGCTGCACGTTTGATCGCGCGATAGCCGATGATTCCGGCGCATAGGAGCGGCGCGACCTCCGTGTCGGGAATCGACGCCGGCAGCGGATAGGCAAAGTCCTCGCGGACCGTCGCGAACTCGGCATAGCCGCCGTCGCGATCCCATCCAGTGAAGCGTGCGTTTGGGCAAAGGTTCTCGTCGCCGCGCGAGCAGTATTTGCAGGTCCCGCAGGTCTCGCGCAGCCATGCGATACCGACGCGTGCGCCCGGCGCAAAGCGGCGACATCCGGGGCCAAGCTCTTCGACGACACCGACGACTTCGTGGCCTGGGATGATCGTCGGATGCTTCGGCGTAAGATCACCCTCGGCCACGTGCAGATCGGTGCGGCATACGCCGCAGACCATCACCCGCACGAGAATCTCGCCCAGCCCCGGCCGCGGTTTCTCGCGATCGACCATCACGAGAGGACTCGATTCGATCGGAGCGGGGGTACTTACTACGATTGCTTGCATGATCTACAAAGGCCATCTCCCACCGGGAGAGGGCTTCTATTGGCTCTGTCTAGGAAACGCTAAGCAAAGTTCTGGAGTGAGGGCGTAACCCTCCCTTTTAGTTCGCCCTCCCGTTCCGCATCGACCAGTAGTCATACGACAATCGCAATGCCGCGGCGGCGCGATCGAAACTCTCGAACACCACTAGCCCGCGCTCACGAGCGAGTTCGCGCCCACGCGCCACGATTGCTGGCACGTGCGCCTGATGCATAATGGCGACGAAGGGCTTGCTGATCTGATTATTGAACTCGGCCAGCTTATCGAGCAGTCCGGTCAGTTCGTCTTCGTGCGCCGCCCATCGCTGCGCCGCGAAGCCGGTACCGATTTCGAGCACGATCGCATCGATCTTCGGATCGCGATTCATGATCTCGAGGATGCGCTGCAGATTCCCCGTATGGACGGTGCCGCCGCCGATAGTGCCACCGGCATCCATCGGATTCCGATAGCTGCCACCGATTATATTGAAGAAGCTCTTGAGCTCCTCGTACGATGATTCGGAAAGCGTCGGAATCTCAAGACCGGCCTTCGCGAAAGTATCGGTGATAACGACCGACTGGCCTCCTGTCATCGCGACCAGCCCCATCCCTTTGCCCGGGACTGCGCGACCACGCGCGAAGAGATCGACGGCATCCAACATCGCGTCGAGACCAAAAGCGCCGACGGCTCCGGCCTGCCGGACCATCGAATCCCACACCGTTGCCGGTGTCGCTAGCGATCCGGTATGGGAGAAGGTCGCCCGTGCCCCGGCCTCAGTGTTGCCGCCTTTCCACACGACCACCGGATGACGAACTGCGGCCCGTCGCAACGTCTCGAAGAAGCGGCGACCGTCGCGCACCCCCTCGACGTACATCCCGATAACTTTCGTCGCCGGATCATCGGCCATCAGGCTCAGGTAGTCCGCCGCTTCGAGCATCAGGACATTGCCGATCGAAGCCGCAAAATTGATCTTGATTCCACGCAGCGGTGCTTGGGTAGAAAAATTGATCGAATGCGTACCGCTCTGCGAGATAAAGCATACGTCGCCGGCCTCGCCGGTCTTGAGTTCGGGGAAATTGCACAGTCCGACCGAAGGGCTGTAGAGCCCCATACAATTCGGGCCGACCAGCGCGATATCGGACGCGGTTGCCAGCGTGCGCAGATCATTTTCGAGCTTGATCCCAATCTCCTCGGTGGTCTCGGAAAAGCCCGAGGTAAAGAAACCGATACTGCCGACTTTGTTGTCGATACAGTCCTTCAGGATACGAGGAGCGACCTGGCGTGGCACCGCACTGACGGCGTAATCGATTCGATCTTCGGGAACCTCAGTCAGCGATTTATAGTTGGGGACGCCCATCGCTTCGATCCCGGGAATCTCATTGGGATCGATCTGGACCGAGTAGAGCTTGCCGGTAAGCTTGCGCATCGCGCGGAGCCAGAGGTAACCCCCGACGCGCTTATCGCCGATTACGACGACCGATCGCGCTTTGATCGCGCGTTTGAGATTTTCCAGCCGTGCCGCATGATTCGGATCGGCTTGCGCGGCATTTGCGCCTTCGTCCAGCAGGATCCGCGCGTCGAGAACGGCCAAACCCTTGTCGTAGGCAACTACGGGATTGAGATCGAGTTCCTTGATATTCGAATGAGCCGCGGCAAATTCGCCGAGCTTCATCAGCAGATCGGCAACCGCGTCGAAGTCGATCGCCTTAGCGCCGCGAGCGCCACGCAAAATAGCTGCACCGCGCAGCTCTTCGAGCATCGCTCGTGCTTCGCGCCGGTCAATCGGAGCAAGGCGAAATGTCGTGTCCTTGAAGACCTCCACGAAGACTCCGCCCAAGCCGGCAATAACCAGCGGACCGAAGCGGTCGTCGCGGATAATCCCGAGAATCAGTTCGACGCCCGGACGCGCCATCGTGTCGACCGCGACTCCCTCGAACGGCGCCGCCGGAGCTTTCTCGGCCAGGTTCTTTCGGATCCGATCGAAGG
Organism: Binataceae bacterium (SeqCode); assembly: GCA_035541875.1. Lineage (GTDB taxonomy): Bacteria > Desulfobacterota > Binatia > Binatales > Binataceae > JAJPHI01. The sequence goes on along the minus strand of DATKML010000037.1, from coordinate 89,458 downwards.
CTTCGCGCACCGCATCATCAGAGGCGATTCCGAGCGCGACCCCACCGACTTCGCTCTTATGGCTTACTTCCGGTGAGAGAACTTTCAGCACCACCGGATAGCCCTTGCGCGCGGCGATCGCGGCGGCCTCGTCGGCAGAGCCTGCCGCTTCGGGCACGCTGACCGAAACTCCTGCGGCGGAGAGGACTCGCTTCGATTCGATTTCCGAAAGTTCACGACGGCCGGAAGCGACCGCCGCACTAATTAGCTGATCGGCGTTCTTGTCAGACACGATTTTATCTTCCACGATTCTGGCGTATAGCAAAGCTGCGCCCATTTTTCGAAGTATGGCGGCCTTATTATGACCCGACGTGTTTTTGTGACCCGCCCCGTTCCCGACGCTCCATTGCGGCGACTCGCCGAAACGGCGCGTGTTGATCTGTGGGACGATGATTCGCCCCCGCCGCATGCCGATTTGATCGCACGATGCGCTAATACCGACGCGGTCATCAGTATGGTCTCCGATCGCTTCGACGCAACTACGATTGAGCAGCTCCCGCGGCTTCAGATCATCAGCAATTTCGCTGTTGGGTTGGACAATATTGATCTCGCCGCGGCTACCAAGGCGGGAATTGCCGTCGGCCATACCCCAGGCGTCCTCGCTGAGACTACCGCCGACCTCGCCTTTGCCCTGCTGATGGCGACGGCACGCCGCGTAGCCGAGGGTGATCGTTTCGTACGAGCGGGACGCTGGAAGACCTGGACCCCGCGCCTGATGCTCGGACGGGATATCTACGCTGCGACGCTGGGTATCGTCGGATGGGGCGAGATCGGGCAGGCGGTCGCTCGGCGCGCGGTCGGCTTCGGGATGCGAATCCTCTACGCAGCGCATCAGTCATCGCGCGTGCGCTCCTTCACGATTCCGGCCCCGCCGGCAACCCCGGTCGATCTGGGTGAACTGCTCGCTTCTTCGGACTTCATCTCGATAAACGTGCCTCTAACCGCGCAGACCCGCCATATGATCAGCGATCATCAATTCGCCCTGATGAAACGTGACGCCATACTGATTAACACCGCGCGTGGGGCCGTGATCGATCAGGAGGCCTTGGTCACAGCGCTCAAGCTCGAACGGATCGCTGGCGCCGGCCTCGATGTGACCGAAGTTGAGCCGATCGGCGCAGACCATCCGCTACTGCACTTTCCCAATGTGGTGGTGACGCCGCATATCGGCAGCGCAAGCCATGCGACCCGGGTGAAGATGGCTGAAGTAGCGGTGCAGAATGTGCTGGACGTCTTAGCAGGTGGATTGCCCGGCCGCTGCGCCAACCCGACCGTGGTGTTACGAGGAGCGAAGGCTTAAGGAATCTCGGGCGACACACAAGCCCCTTTTGTCATCCTGAGCGGAGCTTTCCACGGAGCAGCCGAGTCTTCGAGGCGTGGCAAAAAGAACGATGAGCAGTCGCAGAAGCGTAGCGAGCGACGAGTCTGCGAGGAGCGATCAGATAAGGATCTACGCGAAACGATTGGACTGACGCGACTTGCGGAAAGGTTCCTTACCGCGTCGCTGCTATAGCGTCCGGCAACGAGAAGCGCCGTTCGTAGAGGGCCCGTCCGGTGATCGCGCCGATCACACCAACATTGAACAATTTCGCCAGCCCTCGCAGATCATCGAGCGTAGCGACTCCGCCTGAGGCGATCACCGGAACGCCTGCCTGAGATGCGACGGCTGCGAACACCTCCGCATTTGCTCCAGCCTGAGTACCATCGCGCGAGATATCAGTCACCGTTACCGCGGTAACACTGGCTGCACGGAAGCGCGCCGCCGCATCCGGCACGGTGAGCTCGCTGGTCTCAACCCAGCCTTTGATCGCGAGACGCCCGTTGCGCGCATCGATCGAGCCGATAACTCGGCCCGGAAACTCCGCGCACGCATCTTTGATCAACTGCGGATTCAGAAAGGCCGCCGAGCCTATCGAGATCACATCCGCGCCGGCCTCAAAGGTCTGTCGCACCGCTTCGATTGAACGGAGCCCCCCGCTCACGTCGATTCGGCATCGTACGGCCCCGCGAATCGCGTGGATCGCATCGCGATTGCGCGGCTCGCCGGCGATCGCGCCATCCAAATCAACAACGTGAATCAACTCGGCGCCATCGCGCTCAAAGCTTCGGGCCGCCTCGGCGGGATCCTCGCCATAGGTGGTGGCGTTGGCCATCTCACCGCGCAGCAGACGGACGACCTTGCCACCCTTCAGATCGATCGCGGGAATAACCGTGAAGTGATTAAACAGCGGCATCTTCAGGACGCGAACTCTTCGGCAAACCAGGTTTCAGGAAAGCGTGCCCTTGGTCGAGAGCGCGCCACTGACGCGCGGCTCGCGTGTCGTCGCCATATCCATCGCACGGGCGAGCGCTTTGAAAGCCGCCTCGATTATGTGATGGGGGTTGCGGCCGGACTGCAGAATCAGATGGAGATTCATGCCGGTCTCATCAGCCAGCGCCTTCATGAAATCGTGGACGAGATTGGTTTGGAAGTTACCTACGCGCTCTTCCTGAATTGCCAGATTGAACGCGAGATACGACCGACCGCTGATATCGACCACGGCGGTGCACAGCGATTCATCCAGAGGCACGGTTGCCTCGCCAAAGCGACGGATTCCCGACCGATCCCCGAGCGCCTCGCGAAAGGCGCGGCCCAGCACGATTCCCACGTCCTCTACCGTGTGATGGTCATCGATTTGCACATCGCCTTGCGCATCGACTTTGAGGTCGAAGAAGCCGTGGCGCGCGAAGCTCTCGAGCATGTGATCGAGGAAAGGCACCCCGGTCTTGATTGCGGACGTACCGGCACCGTCGAGCTTCAGGCTCAGCTTGATATCAGTCTCGCGCGTCTTGCGCGCGATCTCGGCACTGCGCGCCGCTTGGCCGGCGGGCGTCGCGCTAGACGCGACCTGTAGTGTGCTCGATTTAGTGCGATTTTCCATTCGACCCTCGATTCCTGGTCCCGCGCCCGTTGAGCCTTAATTCTACCGCTCGCGCGTGGCCTTCGAATCCCTCCATCCGTGCCAGCCGAACCGTGTCGGGTCCCAGCAGCGCGACACCACGCGGTGACGATTCGATAATACTCGTGCGCTTGAGAAAATCGTATGCGCCTAGTGGCGACGCGAACCGCGCTGAACCGCCGGTCGGCAGGACGTGATTCGGTCCCGCGATATAGTCGCCCAGTGGTGCGGGCGAATGAGCGCCGACGAATACTGCCCCCGCTACTTCGACGTGCTTCAACCATCGTCGAGCATCAGCCAGTTCCAACTCCAGATGCTCCGGGCCGATTTGATTAGCTACAACAAAAGCTTCTTCCAGATTCTCGACCACGATCGCAGCCGCTCGCTTACCAAGCACCCGGCGAACCGCCTCGGCTCGCGGCAAATCCTCCAGCGCCCGATCCAGTGCCGTCGACACGTTCTCAGCTACACGTCGCGAGGGCGTCAGCAGAATCGCCGCCTCGTCTCCGGAACCATGCTCGGATTGCGCGATAAGGTCGGCCGCAACCCAATCCGGCGAAGCGCTATCGTCAGCGATCACCAGCACTTCACTTGGCCCCGCCATCTTGTCGATATCGACGTCGCCGTAGACCATCCTCTTGGCGGCCTGCACGTAGGCATTGCCAGGTCCGACGATCTTGTCGACCGGCTTGATCGACCGCGTGCCGTAGGCCAGTGCGGCAACCGCCTGAGCGCCACCGATACGATATACCTCGGTCACCCCGGCAATCGATGCCGCAGCGAGCACGCCCGGATTGTCGCCGTCTTTACCCGGCGGCGACACCATCGCGATTTCCGCCACACCCGCGACACGCGCCGGTATCGCGTTCATCAGAACCGAGGACGGATAAGCACCCTGCCCTCCCGGCACGTAGATACCGACCCGCTTCAGCGGTCGCACGATCTGGCCGAGCGTGAGTCCGGCGCTGTCGCGATAGCTGAACGATTTCTCCATCGTGCGACGATGGAACGCTTCGATTCGGCGACTCGCCGTGACCAGGGCTCGCCGCTCAGGGGTCGGTAATCCGGCACGAGCGGCTTCGAGTTCCGTATCCGAGACGCGCAGGCGCTTAGGAGAGAGTTTAACGCCATCGAAACGCTCGGTGAGACGGACCAGCGCCGCATCACCGTCACGACGGACCTCTGCGATAATCTGCTGCACCGACGTGTCGACGGCGAGGCTCGCGTTCCCGTCGCGCGTGGTCAGGAGCTTGAGAAAGCGCGTGCACGCGCTCGACTTGGAATCCAGGATCCGAAGCGCCATCGATCTACTCAGGAACTCGTTCGATATCGGCCCCGAGCGCGCGCAACTTCTGATCGAGAGCCTCATAGCCGCGGTCGAGATGATACACGCGGCTCACTTCTGTTTGGTTGTCGGCGGCCAAGCCGGCAAGAATCAGCCCCATCGAGGCGCGCAGATCGGTCGCCATCACCGGTGCGCCGCTCAGATGAGCCGGGCCGCGCACCACCGCCGTCGCACCTTTCATCACGATATCGGCGCCCATCCGCAGCAGCTCGGGCGCATGCATAAAGCGATTTTCGAAAATTGTCTCCGTGATCACCGAGGTTCCTTCGGCGCAGGTCAGCAACGCCATCATCTGGGCCTGCAGATCGGTTGGAAAGCCGGGATATGGCAGCGTGCGCACTTCGATCGGTCGGATCGGCGTACTGCGTCGGACCTTTAAGCCGCCGTTCTCGACTTCGACCTCAGCACCCGCTTCGCGCAGCTTCGCGATAACCGCATCCAGCTGAGTCGCCGGCGCATTTTCGATCTTCACATCGCCGCCCGTAATCGCCGCCCCGACCATCAAGGAGCCCGCTTCGATACGATCGGGAATAATCCGATGCTCCGCACGGTGCAGCCGCTCAACGCCTTCGATTTCGATCACATGGGTCCCGGCACCCTCGATACGGGCACCCATCGCGATCAGAAGACACGCCAAATCCTGAACTTCGGGCTCACGCGCCGCGTTTTCGATTTTAGTTGCGCCGCGCGCCAGCACCGCGGCCATCATGATATTTTCCGTCGCACCGACCGACGGATTATCGAGCCAAAGCCGAGCTCCGGTCAGCCGATCCGCGCGCGCCTCGACGTAGCCATTGCGTAGCTGGATACGCGCGCCCAGCGCCCGGATACCCGCGATATGTAGATTTACCGGCCGCGCACCGATAGCGCATCCGCCCGGCGTTGAGACTCGCGCCCGACCGGTCCGAGCGAGCATTGGCCCCAACACGACGAATGATGCCCGCATCGTCTTAACCAGATCATACGACGCCTCGTGAGCCCGAATGTCGCTCGCGCGCAACTCGATCGAGTGATCGTCGATCCATCGAGCCGTCGCGCCCAGGCCTTCGAGCAAAGCAACCGCAGTTCGGACGTCGCGCAGGCGTGGGACGTTGTGCAGGACAATTGGTTCAGAGGTCAGCAGCGACGCCATCAGGATTGGCAAAGTCGCATTCTTGCTGCCACTAACTGAGACCGTGCCTCGAAGGGGCCGGCCACCGCGAATCACCATCTTGTCCATGGAAGTGGCGCTAGTTTATCGCACGGCCATCGCCGCTCCAATAAGACCCAAGCGGCGTAAACGTGGCTCTGCTAGAATCAACCGAGTCTTTCGGCGGTAAACTTACAGACAGGAGTGAAATCTGCCGTGGGTACCTTTTCTTGGATAATAGTCGGTCTGCTCGCAGGCTTTCTCGGCAACAAGATTATCAACAAGAGCGGCGAAGGCGTTTTGCGCGATACCCTGCTCGGGATTCTCGGCGCCCTGGTCGGCGGCTTTATTTTCCAAAAGCTGGGTTACGCAGGCGTCAGCGGGATCAATCTTTACAGTATTCTGGTCGCCGTCGTCGGTGCTGTGATCGTGCTGGTCGTCTATCATGCGATCAAAGGCCAAGGGCACAACTGATCCCACTCCAGACGCCGCCGTTTTGCATTGATGCGCTATTACGAGCGCATCAAGACGTAAACGAAGCAAAAAAAGTTCTTCCCGTAACCCGAGGGTTAGAGAAATAATTCTCTCAGTATCGGATTACTCTTATCCAAGGGGGAGCGCGGATATGGGAGCAGTTTTTTGGCTAGTTGTCGGTGCGATGGCTGGATTCGTCGCCAGCAAGCTCATCTATAAAAACTCAGGTCAGTTGATGCGCGATGTGCTATTAGGCGCTTTCGGTGCCTTGGCGGCTGGCGTGCTCTATCGCGAGATGGGTTTCCATAACCTCCATCAGCTCAATCCAGGCTCGATCATCGTGGCTGTAGCCGGCGCGTTCATTCTGCTGTCGGTCTACCGGATGCTGGGTGGACGCCCCACCGCAGAGGCGTGACCTGACACGACACGAGGAATTCCACTGAGGTCTGGAATCGTCGCAATTGTGCCGATTCCAGACTCACGGAAAATCCTACTGGCCGCGTCGGCTTGCCCGGCGCCCACTTCCACCACGACCCAGCCGTCTTTCTCGAGATAAGTCGGCAGACCGTTCGCGATACGGCGATAGAAAGCGAGTCCGTCGGCCCCACCATCGAGTGCGATCCGCGGTTCCCATCGTGAGACTTCCGGCTGCAGGCCATCAATATCAGCTTCGGGGATATACGGCGGATTCGAAACTATCAAATTGAAGCGACCGAGCGGTCCTAAACTATCGATCGGATCGAAGCCGTCCGCTTGGCGAAAGGTCACTCTATCGCGTAGACCCAGCCGTTCGACGTTACTCTGCGCAACCTTGAGAGCGGCGCTGGAGAGATCGGTCGCGACCACTTTCGTTTGCGGAGCGTTGGCCGTGATCGCAAGAGCGATAGCCCCCGATCCTGTACAAAGATCGAGGACCCGACTTTTCGATTGTCCGGAGAGTATGCGCAGCGCTTCACCGACAACAAATTCCGTCTCGGGACGTGGGATCAGAACTGCCGAGGTTACTTCAAGCTCAATCGAATAAAACTCTTTGTGCCCCAGTATATACGCGAGTGGTTCGCGAAGATGGCGTCGCTCCACCATCGCGGCAAACTTCTGCCTCACGATCGCATCCAGCGTTAGATTGCCCAACAGGATATCCGTTCGTGAGCGACCTGACGCTGCACCCAGCATCAGTTCCGCATCGAGCCGCGCGTTCTCGATACCGACAGCATCAAGCACGGAGGTGGCCGCATCGACTAGCTCGCGCGCCCCGCCTTGCTCTAAATGCCGCATCGCCTCAGGCTCGCAGCGTTTCGGCTTGTTCCTTGGTGGCTAGTGCGTCGATTATCGGTTCAAGACTTCCGTCCATCACCTGATCGAGCTGATGAAGCGTGAGATTCACGCGATGGTCCGTGACGCGCGATTGGGGAAAGTTGTAAGTGCGGATGCGCTCCGAACGATCGCCCGACCCGACCATCGAACGACGAGCGTCGGCAATCTTCGCATCCTGCTCGGCACGAGCGTTTTCGAGTAGGCGTGCGCGCAGAATCTTGAGAGCGCGAGCCTTGTTCTTATGCTGCGATTTTTCATCGCGACAGACGATCACCATCCCGGTCGGAATATGCGTGATGCGCACCGCCGAGTCAGTGGTGTTCACACTCTGGCCGCCCGGACCCGAGGCCCGCATAACATCGATACGAAGGTCTTTCTCTTCGTTGATATTGACCTCGACCTCGTCAGCTTCCGGCAACACCGCGACCGTGACTGCCGACGTATGGATACGACCCGACCCTTCCGTCGCGGGGACGCGCTGCACCCGATGGACCCCACCTTCGAACTTGAGCCGGCTATATGCGCCGCGCCCGACAATCGAGGCGATTACTTCTTTGATACCACCCAGACCGGTGGCGCTCAGGCTCAGCGTCTCGACTTTCCAGTTATGGCGCTCGGCATAGCGTGTGTACATCCGGAAGAGTTCGCTGGCGAACAAGGAAGCTTCCTCGCCGCCAGTCCCGGCACGAATTTCCAGGAGAACGCTCTTTTCATCATTAGGGTCGCGGGGAGTCAGCAGATCCTTGAGCCGCTCTTCCATCGCTGCTTCCTGCTTCTGCAGGCCCGGGAGTTCCGACTTCGCAAGTTCCCGCAGGTCGGCGTCGTCGCCCGACAGGATCGACTTCATCTCCTCGATCTCGCCGAGCAGCTTGCGATAATCGCGCGCCGCGCCGACTACCTCTTCGAGTTGCGCGCGCTCCTTGCCGAGCTGGGCGTACTCGCGGTTGTTGGCGAGAACAGCGGGATCGCTTAGCCGTCGTTCAATCTCGGCAAAGCGATCCTCAACCCCCTTGAGCTTATCGAGCATCGAATCGGAGTGTCCGGAAAGGCAGAGTGTCTGCCTCCGGTGCTGCGGAGATAAGTAATCGGATCAGCTTACTTAATGCCGTACTTACGCTTGAAACGATCGACGCGACCCGCCGTATCCACCAGTCGCTGCTGGCCGGTGTAATGCGGATGGCAGTTGGAACAGACTTCGACCTGAATCTCGCGAGTAGTCGAGCGAGTCTCAAAGGTGTTACCGCAGGCGCAAGTCACCACGCAGCGGCGATAGTTCGGATGGATTCCTGCTTTCATTTTCCCAGATGTCGACGCTAAAGGCCGACGCCTTCACTTAAGTATAACTACTAAAGTTAATGCTGACAATTTATTGTTCAGCGCGAACGGAGCCGTCATCCTACGCCGAACTGGGCGCGACTGCTATCCCCTTCCCTCAATAAAACCGCTCTTCACCGGGAGGTCGGGTCTTCCAGCGTCGATGGATCCAGTTCCAATGGTCAGGGTAGCGTCGGATCATCCCTTCAATCGCATTGTTGAAGCGCTGAGTGTTCTCAATCACCGCGGCCTCGCGGTCTTTGCCCTTCACCATTTCGATAATCGGCAAGAAGGTGATCTGATGATGTGTGCTGGTACCCTTGCGGACCATGAACGCGGGAATCACCGGCGTCCCGGTCGCCATCGCAACCCGTGCTAGGGCGTCGCTGGTGGCAGCCTTCAGCCCGAAAAAATCAACGAAGACGCCGCCCCGATTATCGAGGTCCAGCGGTATCGCCACCATCCAGTCTTCCTTCAGCAGCTTAAGCAGGGGGCGACCTGCTCCACGACGCGGAATTGCGCGATTTCCGAAGCGCTCCCGCCGCGACATCACGGCCCGGTCGATAATCGGGTTGCGATTGGGTCGTTGTATCAACGCCACTCGATTTCCATGTAGCGAATGACCCAGCGAGAGCAGCTCAAAATTGCCAAAGTGACCCGTCAGAATCAGGATGCCTCGCCCATTGGAGATTCGGAGCCCCTCTTCCCAGTATTCCTTGCCGACGTAGCTGACGTAGCGGTCCGCGTCTTTTGGATCTAATTGCGGAAAGTGGACCCACTCGGCGGCCATCCGGCCAAAATTGCGATACGTGTCACGGAGGATTTTGGTGCGTGCTTCGCGGGAAAGTTCCGGGAAAGCGATTTCGAGATTGCGCATCCCGATTGGCCGGTTAGCGAAATCGGCCGCCATCACGACCGATCCCAGCGCCGCGCCGACTTTAACCGCCCGCTCGAGAGGGAGTCCGCGCAATAGTGCCCACGGCGGAGAAAGCGCTGCGACCTCAATCCAGGCACGTAGAGAGCCGACCTGGCGCGGCATCTAGCTCAGAAGCGCAAGCTTAAGTGCCGTCGGGGCACCGCTCGGTGCGCGATAAGACATCAGCGCTATCGTCTTAATTCGCCCCACCAGATGCACTGCTCGGAGGCGCACTGAGCATGCTCTCGCCCGCTGGCTTGGATCCGGCGCTCGTCGCTGGTGGATAGGATGGTGCAGCGGCAGCAGGCGGATACGAGACCGGCGAACTCGGTGCAGGCGGCAAGGAGCTGCTCGAAGAAACGCCACTCATCGGTGGGTACGATGCGGTCGGGCGCATCCCACTCGACGAAACCGGCGGCACCGACACTGATCCGGGCAGGCTGCTGTTGTACGGCATCTGTTGCATCTGCATCTGCTGGAGATCCCGTTGCGGCGATATAGGCGCGTTGAACGTTGGCTTATACAGCTGCTGGAACTGCGAGGCCGGCATCGAGTTGACCTCCTGACGGCCAAGCTGCTTCACGAAATCCTGACGCTGATCGATAGCAAGTGCGGTAAGGTCGTCCCGCGTACGGATAACATGCGGGGTCAGAAAAATTATCAGGTTCAGCTTTCGGTTCTCGCGATCGTTCTCCGTAAAAAGGTTACCGATCACAGGAATATCCGAGATAAAAGGAACGCCTTGGCGGGTCGTATCTGTTTCGTTAGAGATCAACCCACCGATGACGGCCGTGCGATGGTTCTGTACAAAAACACTGGTCGAGGCCGATCGAATCGTCGTGGTCGGCCCCAACGGATTGGTCGATTGATTCGCCGTTCCGGCGACGACATTCGACACTTCCTCGTAAACGTCGAGCCGCACCGAATCGCCACTGGCGACCTGCGGAACCATATCGAGGGTGATACCGACGTTCTGGCGATCGACCGAGTTGAAAATCTGACCCGACAGTGCGGAGTTAGCCGAGGCCGAACCAACGAAAGGAACGTTCTGGCCTACTACGATCGTTGCCTCTTCGTTATCCGCTGTCAGCAACGTAGGGGCGGAGAGAACGTTCGTATGAACATCTGATTGCAGGGCAGTCAGCAGGGCAAGATCGCAAGGGACTGAAACCGTAGTCACAGATGAGCCGGTGGTACCGGTACTAGTGGAACCCCCGAGTGCAGTCGTCGGGACGTTACACTTGCTACCCGACGCGAGCCCGATTCCGAGCCCAGTTAGGCCGAGCGGATTACCCAAAGCGTTCTGGAGGGCACCGTAGTTCAGGTTGCCCACTCCCAGCACGTTGCCGCCAAGACTGGTCGACGCCAGGTAATTGACCCCAATGTTCTTGGTATGGTCCAAACTTACTTCCACGAGAATCGCCTGAACAAAAACCTGGACGCGAGGCACATCCAATTGTTCGATCACGCGGCGCAAGGTCTCATAGTCCTGCGGTGCCGCACTGATGATCAGGGAGTTGGTTGCCGGGTCGGCCGTAACGCTCACCGGATTCTCGAAGAGCGTGCCACGCCCACCACTGCTACCGGTGCTCGCAGATCCTGTACCTGTAGCTCCTGTTCCGGTTCCCGTTCCGGTACTTCCGCTGCGAATGCCGCCTCCGCCCGCTCCGAAGCCGCCACCGCCACCTAAGCCGCCATAGCCACTGGAGCTAAAGCTGCCGGAACCGAAGGCCGATCCGAACTGGCTTCCGGAACCTCCTCCGCCATATCCCCCGCCAAAGCCGCTGCCGAAGGAGGTACTTTGCATTCCGGAGTTGCGTCCCAACGAATTACGACCGGTCTGCGGTGAGAGAGTCCCGGTATTGCCACCTCCACCCAACAAGCCATTGAGCGTATCGACGATCTGGGCGGCCGGCGCATATTTCAGATGGATCACGTGCAAGCGATACATCTCGTTCGGCGAGTGAACGTCGAGCTTGAGAACCAGATCCTTGATCTCCCTCATTTGCAGCGGTCCCGCTAACACGATGAGAGAGTTGGTACGCTCGTCAGGCACGACACTGTAAGTCGTTGCCGCTCCTTGAGCAGCTGGGGCGACCACACCTACGCCGGGTCGCGGAGCAGCCCCGCCGTGCAAAGCCGCCTCGCGAACGCTCATGATCTTATCAATCTGACCAGCCATGTCGGTCGCGAAGGCCAGCCTGAGCGGGATAACGGCGACATTCCTCTGGACGCCGCGAATATCCAGCGTCCCGATAATCTTCAGAAGTCGCTGAACGTTATACGCTGAGTCGGTGATGATCAGGGTATTGTCCTGCGGGAACGCAGCCACCAACCCGTCATGTGAGATCATGGGCTGCACCACGCTCATCAGCGATGTCGCATCTGTATTGCGCAGCCGCACCATCCGAGTGACGTATTCGTCCCCCTCGGCGAGTCCCGGCTCCTGCGACTGAGTCAATGCTGCTGACTGACGAACGTCACGAGCGGGAATAATTTTGATGATGGGCCCCGCCTGAACGGTCGTGAAGCCCTTGAGCTGCAGGACCGATTGGAAGATCGAGTAGGCTTGTTCCGGAGTAACGCGCGTCGGCGAGATGATGCTGACCTTGCCGCGGACATTTTCATCGATAACGAAGTTCTTGCCGGTGAGTTCGCTGATCAGGCGTGCCAGCACCGGAATATCGACGTTCTGGTAATTCAGCGTAATGAGATCTTTGGAGCTGGGCCTGCCACCATCGGCGGGAACTCCAACTGGAACGGGCACGCCAGGCTCGGAGGAAGCCGCGACAGTGGGCGCGCCCTCATCACCGGAACCGCTGTCCTGCGTGTCCGAAGTGTCGCCCGAATCTGTGTCGCTATCAGAGGCATCACCAGCGTCAGCCGCATGGATGCGCGCTGAAGCGAGCACTAGGGCGAGCAGTGCTGCCAGCCCCGTCAGCCCATAAGATTTCAGTCGCCACATACCCGCGCCCCCCGAAAGCCTTGGTTCGCCAGCGAGTCTAACTGTGCTACCGAAACACGGCAACTCGTTATCGTTTGCAAAAGCATGACGTGTCAGGAACTATAAAAATTCAATCGAGAACACCATCTGTGCAGCAACACGCAAGCGGCCTGCAATTCCCTTTCAGCCAATGGACGCTGGCCGCGCCAATGTATCCTTGTCAGCCGTCAGAGATAGCTAATGCGCTTTGAGATTCTCGTCTCGATGCGTTATCTGCGCGCGCGACGGCGAGAGCGGTTCGTCTCGCTTATCGCTGTCATCTCTCTAGTCGGCGTCGCCATCGGTACTTTCGCGCTGACGATGGTTCTCGCGGTTATGAGTGGCTTCGAAGAGGATTTGCGCGACAGGCTCCTCGCGTTCAACCCCCAAATCAATATCATCGCGCAGACTGCGAACGCGTCGCAACTGGCTGACCTGGCTCGCACGGTTGCCAAAAGTCCTGGTATCGCGGGCGTCGCACCCTACGATGAATCCCAGGTTCTTCTGGTCTCATCGACGGCTGAGGGACTTCCGGCCTACGTATCGGCAGGCACGCTGCGAGCCGTCGTGGCGCACGATAATCCGGTGCTCGCCGAACTGAAGCGCACATTGCGCAGTGGCTCCCTTGTTGACCTCGATACGACCTTCCCTGTCACAGTGACCGATCGCGGTACGAAGCGCGACGTCCAGTTACCGGGTGCTCTGCTCGGTCAGGATTTAGCCGAGGAACTGGGGTTGCGTATCGGTGATCCCGTAATCGTCATCTCACCAGCCAGCATCATGGGCGGCGGTGCTCCCCGGCTGCGACGTTTCGCCGTAGCTGGATTCTTTCACTCCGGGATGTACGAGTTTGATTCCTCGTTGATTTTCGTCTCGCTCGCCAACGGTGAAGGACTGCTGGCGAATTCGCCGCAACTGGATCGCGGACTGGAAGTACGCACCACCGATCTCTTCGAAGCGCCGGAGATTGCCCATTCGATCGCACAGACCACGGGATCGGCCTTCACGGTAAGCGATTGGACGCAGGCCAATGCCCCGCTCTTCGCCTCGCTCAAACTGGAAAAGTTCACTTATTTTTTGGTGCTGCTGCTGATCGTTCTGGTAGCGGCGTTTAATATCATTGCAACTCTCGTGATGGTGGTGATGGAGCGGCGGAAAGAGATAGCGATTCTGCGTGCGATGGGCGCGCGCGCGCGCAATATCGCTTCTATCTTTTTATGGGAAGGGGCGGCACTGGGTGTCGGCGGGACGATTATTGGAGTCGGATTCGGCCTTCTCGTCTCGTGGCTGATGGATCGTTACCATTTCGTTCATCTACCCGCCGGTCTCTTCATGGTCGATACAGTGCCGGTCCGCCTTTACGCAGTGAATTTCTTCTCCGTTGCGATCGCAGCAATCGTGCTGTGCCTCGCAGGGGCAGTTTATCCGGCATGGCAAGCGCGCGCCCTGCGACCGGTCGAAGTGATTCGCTATGAGTGAGATGGCGTCGGCATCACCATCGTTGAGTAATGCGCCTGGATTGCTGATTCAGACGGTCGCGCTCGACAAATCCTTCGAGGACGCGGGCCGCGAGATAGTCGTTCTCAAACAACTCGATTTCGATGTGGCATCAGGCGATGAAATCGCGATCGTCGGCCAATCCGGCGTCGGCAAGTCCACCCTATTGCACGTGCTCGGCAGTCTCGAAGCGCCAACAGGCGGCAAGGTGATCTTCGAAGGCCATGATCTTTTCGCGATGGACGATCGCACGATGGCCGATTTCCGTAATCACAAACTCGGCTTCGTTTTCCAGTTCCACTACCTGCTCGGCGATTTCACCGCTCTGGAAAACGTCATGATGCCGGCACTTATCGCCCGGATGAAGGAGAAAGAGGCTCTCGATCGCGCGACCGCGATGCTAACGACGGTCGGGCTCGGCAATAAACTTCATCGGCGACCGGCTGAACTCTCGGGCGGTGAGCAACAGCGCGTGGCGGTCGCCCGAGCCGTCGTGATGCATCCACGGCTCGTCCTCGCGGATGAGCCAACGGGTAATCTCGATCCTCACACCGCCGACGAAATCCACGATCTCTTCCATCACTTGAATCAATCACTTGGAATCACACTGATCGTTGCCACCCACAACGAGCGTCTTTCGGGCAGTATGAAGCGGCGGCTTCGTCTACGCGACGGGTGTTTGTTCGATGACCGCGCATTATAAGGTGGCCTGTTGATAGTCCTCGCAGTAGTTCAGGTTTACTTCGCAGAAACGATTGGGTAGCGTGTTCGGCGCTTTCGGGGCAGATTGTGACGGCGGCTAGTTTCATCCCGCTTCGCGGAGTATCCCTCCGCGTTCGCGTTTTATGCATCATCCTGGCACTTTTGCCGGGGCCCGTCGTCGCGAGTGCTCAACCTGTTGCACCGGCCCCCGCTGGTTCGACGGGCACATCGCAAGACGTCACCGACATCAAGATCGTCGGCAACCAGCGCGTTGAGAGCGACGCGATTCGCGTTCATATCACCCAGCAGACGGGCCAACCCCTGAACATGACCGCCGTCGATGACGACGTTAAGGCCATCGCGAAGATGGGCTTCTTCAGCAACGTCCACGCCGACTTCAAAGACGGAGTGCTCTCCTACTACGTCACCGAACGACCGTTGCTAACCGACCTCCGCTTCAACGGGATGGAAAACGTTAAGCCGAGTTCGGAAGAGATCATCAACGCACTGGCGATCCACGCCGGCGCTATTTATGACCCGATTCGCGCGCGCACGACCACCCGGAATATCACCGAGGTTTATCAACAGAAGGGCTATCTCGACGCTGTCGTGACCTTCAAGTTGATCATGCACGAGAACAATCTCGCGACCGGCGTAATCGACGTGCACGAGGGGCCGCAGGTCAAAATCTCGCAGATCGATTTCACCGGGAACAAGGCTTTCTCGGCGCGCCAACTGCGCAATGCGATAGAGACGCGCAAGCACAACATGCTGAGCTGGCTGTTCAGCACAGGTTATCTGGATCAGAAGAAACTACAGGGTGACGTCGATCACCTAACCTCCTTTTATTACGAACACGGCTACGTCAACGCTCAGGTGTCGCAACCGACCGTAGCACGTCGCGGCGACAGCCTGGTGGTAACCTTTCCGATTGATGAAGGCCCGCAATATCACGTCGGCACAGTAGGCGTTAGCGGCAATTTACTTGGTCCCGAAAAAGAGCTGATGCAGATGCTGACGCTGAAGCCAAAACAGGTTTTCAGCGGTTCAGACATGCAGCACGACGTGCTGACACTTTCGGATTTCTACTCCGATCGTGGCTATGCGTACGTTAACGTCGACCCTCGCACCCAAGCTGACCCGACCACCCGCACCCTAAACGTTACCTACTTCATCACGCCGGGCCGTGAAGTCGTGGTCGATCGCATCAAGATCACGGGCAATACCAAGACTTCAGACAAAGTCATCCGGCGCGAGTTGGTGATTCAGGAACAGGAGCCGTATTCGACTTCGCGTATAGCGCAGTCGAAGCAACGGCTCGACTCGCTTGGCTACTTCTCTAACACGCGTATCTCGACGGATCCGGGCCCGACTCCGGAAAAGATCGACCTCAATATCGCGGTTCAGGAACAGAACACCGCATCGCTGCAGATGGGAGGCGGTTACGACAGCTACTCCTCGGTGTTCGGTAATTTCAGCATCAGGAACAGCAATCTCTTCGGCGGTGGCGAATCCGTTGCCGCATCGGCGCAGATTGGCTTCCTGTATCAAAACTACAATGTGTCCTATACCGAGCCCTGGTTCCTCGACATGCCTATGGCGGTTACGCTGCAGGCCTTCTACGACAAGATTTATCTCTTCACTTTCGATCAGAGTAATGCCGGAGTCTCGGTAACCGCCGCTTATCCGCTGGCTGATTTGGGACTACGGCGAATCGGCAGGTTCAGGCTCAACGATATCAACCTCACTCTTGGCTATACCTTCGAAAACGTCGGAATCAGCGGGCTGAGTGAGTTCACTACGTACGATATCTGGCGCTACAAGGGCTACCATCTCGAATCGAAGATCAGCCCCGGGATCAGGCGCTACACCGTCGATAATCCGCTCGATCCGCGCAGTGGATCGATTCAGTCCTTCAACTTGGATCTCGCAGGGGTTGGGGCCGGAGATGCATTCGTTAAGGGTATGCTACATGGACGCTGGTTCTTCCCTTATATCCGGAGCCCGCGCTGGGGTGAGTGGGTCTTCTCGCCCGGCTTCACCTACGCTATCGGGACCACCCTTACAGGCGGGTTCGGCGGCGAACTACCGCTTTACGAAAGGTATTTCCCCGGTGGCAACAACGGTCCTAACAGCGTGCGTGGGTACCAGCTCTACTCGTTGGGCCCGCAGGTAACCCTGTTCGATCAGCAGGGCACACCCTTCGCGGTTGAGCAGGTAGGCGGCAGTCAGGAATTGATCATGAGTGGGGAAACAACCTTCCCGATCTACTCGCCTTTCGGTCTGCGCGGAGCAACTTTTATCGACGCCGGCAACTCCTTTTTCCTCCACGACACACCGAAGCTGTATAAATTGCAGGCTGCCTGGGGTTTCGGCGTTCGTTGGAAATCACCCTTTGGACCGTTGGCGGTGAACGTCGCGTTCCCGACCAATCCCCGCGACAACGATCAGCATACCGTGTTCGATATCGGTGCCGGCGCGCCGCTTTGAGGTAAGAAACATTTGCGCAGAAGTGGCTCGCTACCGATCGAGCCGAGTTGCGCGCCCTGTCGATATTCGCCAAAGTTGACGGTCAAAATCTTTGCCTGTGAGGACAGGACTCCAAGGACGCCTTAATGAATATGACGCTTCGGCCTAAATCAGTTGCAATCACGCTCATCGCTGTCGCTGCGGCACTTGGCTTTCCCCTGTCGCGCGCGTGGGCGGTTCCCGCCGGAGAAATGAAGTATGCCTTCGTCGACGTCCAGCGGGCGCTTAACGACTGTCGCAACGGCAAAGCCGTCAAAGCGGAATTTCGAGGCAAGATCGAGCATCTTCAGGAGCGCCTGCAAGGCGAGCAGGCGGAAGTCGAACGACTCCAAAAGGAGCTCAAGGAAAAAGGCGCGCTGATGCAGCCCGATCAGCGTCAAAACCTGGAAGACGAATACACCAAGAAGTTGCACGAATTTCAGGATGACTATAAGAACTCGCGCGACGACTTGAAGCAAAAAGATAACGAAATGACAGGCGAAATCGTGCAGGATATCGCCTTGGTCGTACAGCAGATTGGCGAGAAGAACGGCTATACGATGGTGTTCGAAAAAGGCGGATTGCTTTGGGCGATCCCGCAGATCGACATCACGGATGAAGTTGTGCGAGCCTATGATGCGATGAATGTTAAGCCCGGCGGACTGCTTCAGAAGGCCATTTCGAGCGGCGGAAATTTCGGCTCCAACGTTGGAGCATCGAGCGCTCCGGGGGCCAGCGAACCTCCTGCCCACGGTTCATCAACGATCACAAAATAGGACCAACCAGTGGCTGATCCCGGGAAATACGAGCTTGATCGCTATCTTGCGATGCTGCCGCATCGCTATCCGTTTCTGTTGATCGATCGAGTACTTGAGCGCAATGGAGACCATGTCCTCACCCTCAAGAACGTAACGGTGAATGAGCCATTTTTTACCGGCCATTTCCCTAATATGCCGATCATGCCCGGGGTCCTGATTCTTGAAGCGCTGGCTCAGTCCGCCGCGATCCTGGCGCTGAGTATCATCGGCGAGCGACGCAGCCTCTTCATGCTTACGGGCATCGACAAGGCGCGGATGCGTCGCCGCGTGGTCCCCGGCGACCAGCTCAAGATGGAAGTGAAGCTCCTCAAGCATCACCATCCGCTGTGGAAGATGCGCGGCGAGGCGCGTGTCAACGGGGAACTGGCCGCTGAGGCCGAACTCTCCGCGATGGAAGTAGAAGGACAACTGCCATAGCTGGTCGTATTCATCCCTCGGCGGTAATAGACCCACGCGCCGAAATCGATTCCACCGCTGACATCGGCCCCGGTGTGGTTATCGGGCCGCACGTCCAGATTGGAGCCGGCACCGCCATCGGACCGTACGCTGTTATCGACAGTCATACGACGATCGGTAAGGGCAACCGGATTTTTCAGTTCGCCTCTCTTGGAGCAGACCCGCAGGATCTGAAATATCACGGCGAACCCTCGCGCCTCGAAATCGGCGATAACAATAAGATTCGTGAATTCACGACGATTCATCGGGGAACAGAGGGTGGTGGGATGGTCACGCGGATCGGTAACGACGTACTGCTGATGAACTACGTTCATGTGGCGCACGATTGCCAGATCGGCGATCATTCGATTATCGCTAATTCAACCGAGATTGCCGGACACTGCACGCTGGAAGAGTGGGTCGTCACTGCCGGGATGTGCGGAATCCATCAGTTTAGCCGGATCGGCGCTCACGCTATCGTAGCGGCCGGATCGAAGGTTGCGCAGGATGTTCCACCCTACTCCATGGTCGCCGGCGATCGCGCCCGGCTCATCGGAATCAATTCAGTCGGGTTGGAACGTCGCGGCTTCGATGCGGCCACGGTGACCGCTATCAAGAGCGCATTTCGCACCTTGTTTTACGGCAAACTGCTGCGCGAAGAAGCAATTAAAGAAATTCTGGCTCAGAACGGACAAATTCCTGAAATTCGCCGCCTCGTGGATTTCATTACGAACTCTACTCGCGGCGTAGTTGGCCGCGATCGTGATTAAATTCGGCCTGATTGCCGGAAACGGCGTCTTTCCTATCGAAGTTGCGCGGGCGGTTCGCCGTCGCGGCATGAGCGTAATCGCCGTGGCGCATCGCAATGAAACGCCTGACGAGCTTGAACAGATTGCCGACGCGGTTACATGGATTAAGGTCGGCGAACTCGAGCGGATGGTCGAGACCTTCAAGAACGCCGGAGTACAGCAGGCAGCGATGGCCGGAGGAATTTCACGCGCCCACCTGGCTGATTCGTTCGCACCCGATGCGCGCGCGATGGCGATGCTCTCGCGGCTCGGGCGCTTCAGTGACGATGCGGTCCTGCGAGGGGTCGCGGCGGAAATCGAGTCTGAGGGTATTGAGGTAATCGATCCCGTACCGATGCTCGAAAACGTGCTCGCCAGCGCTGGATCATTAGCCGGACCCGCACCCAGCCCGGCACAACTGCGCGACCTCGAAACTGCCTTTCGCGTGCTCGATGCATTGGGCTCTTTCGATATTGGACAGACCGTGGCAGTGCGTGACGGCGTTGTCGGCGCGATCGAAGCTGTGGAAGGAACGGACGCTGCGCTGCGCCGAGCAGCCACTCTGATGGGCAAGGGTTTGGTGGTCGCCAAAGCGGCGAAGCGAGCGCAAGACTTACGCTTCGACCGCCCTGCAATCGGCCCTGCGACGATCGATTTGCTCGGTGAAATCGGCGCCTCGATGATCGGAGTCGAGGCCGACAAGACCATGATTCTTGAGCGCGAAGACACCCTGAAACGCGCTGACCATCTCGGAGTCACACTCTACGGCTATGCGTGAACTGCGCGCCGCGGTAGTCGGTGCCGGCCGACTGGGAAGCCTGCATGCGCGCAAGTACGCGGGTATCGAAGGTGTTCGCCTCGCCGCAGTGGTCGATACTGACGAGGCCCGCGCCAACGCACTCGCGAATGAACTCGGCGCGAGCGTGGTCGAGGACCATCGATCGCTCGCCGGCAAGGTCGACCTCGCGACGATCGCGGTTCCGGGCGTGATGCATCATTCTGTGGCGCGCGATCTGATGGAAGCAGGTATCGACGTTCTGGTCGAAAAGCCAATGGCGGCGTCGCTGGTCGAGGCGCACGATCTCGCCGCAATAGCCGTGCGAACCGGACGGATTCTGCAAGTGGGTCATCTCGAACGCTTCAATCCAGCGATCGTACACTTGCGATCGATTCTTCAAGAACCGCGCTTCATCGAGTGCCATCGGTTGGCGCCCTTTACCGAACGGGGAACCGATGTCGATGTAATCCTCGACCTGATGGTTCACGATCTCGACGTCGTTCTGAGCGTGACCAAGGCTGCGCCGGTTTCAATCGAGGCGGTCGGGGTTGCCGTGCTGACCGATTCGATCGATGTCGCCAATGCCCGTATCCGCTTCACCGATGGCATGATCGCGAATCTCAACACCAGCCGTGTCGCGCCGCGACGTGAGCGGAAGATTCGCTTCTTCCAGCACGACGCTTACATCTCGTTGGATTACGAGGCACGGCGCATCCAGCTTTATCGCAAGACGCCCCCGGCGCCCGGTTCCGCCTTTCCAACGATCTCGGCAGATCAGATCGACCTTGGCGATGGGGACCCATTGCGCGATGAAATCGTGGCGTTCGTCGAGTGCGTCCGAACCCGATCGGTACCGCCGGTCGGCGCCGATGATGGCCTGCGCGTAATGGCCTTGAGCGAAGCGATACGCACTTCGATCAATAGCGATGGGCGTCCCACGAGCCTGCCCAACTGATGACTGAAGCGCGACGAGGCCGGCGTATCCTGATGGTTGCCGGCGAGGCTTCCGGTGATCATCTTGGCGCCGATCTCGCAAAAGAGATCCTCGCACGCGATCCCAACTGCACGATCGTCGGGATGGCTGGTGAGCGGATGCGTGCTGCAGGTGTCACGCCGCTGGTGCGAATTGAGGATGTCGCAGGCATGGGTGCAACCGAACTTGCCTCGACAATCCGACCGATACTCAGCGCTTTCGGCACTATGCGGAGGGTACTGCGGGAGGATAAGCCCGATCTCGTAATTCTGATCGATTTTGCCGATTTCAATCTTAAGTTCGCCTGGTTCGCCCGACGGGCCAAAGTCCCTGTTCTCTATTACGTGCCGCCGCAAGTGTGGGCCTGGCGCCGATGGCGTATCCGGACATTGGTTAAGCGTGCGGATCGTCTCGCGGTGGTATTTCCGTTCGAAGCTGAGTTGTACGAACAGGCCGGCGGTCACGTGACCTTCGTGGGCCATCCGGGGATCGATCGCGTCAAAGCGGCGCAGGATGCGTCCGCGACAAGAGCGCGTCACGGCCTCTCGCCCAACAAGCCGATCCTGGCGATCCTGCCCGGAAGTCGTCGCGGCGAGATTCAGTATCTTCTGCAACCGATGCTCGAAGCGGCGCGCTTGCTCGTATCCCGGCATGAACTTGAGCCAGTCATCGCGCTGGCGAGTACCTTGACCGAAGAAGATCTGCGCAAAGTGGCTGGCCCTCAGGCTCTCGCGAAGGTACGTATTATCCAGGGCGATACGTATAGTATTATCGCTACGAGCACCCTCGCGCTGGTTGCCTCGGGCACGGCGACGCTCGAGACGGCGCTGCTCGGATGCCCGATGGTTATTGCGTACAAGATGTCGCCGCTGAGTTACGGTATCGGCAAGATGCTGATTCGCGGGGTCAATTTCATCGGGATGCCCAATCTGCTGGCGGGACGTGGCTTGGTGCCGGAACTGATCCAACACGACGTGACGCCCGAGAAAATCCTGGACGCGGCAGAACCTTTCCTGAATCCTTCGCGCCATGATGAAGTGGCCGCTGAACTTCGCGCCGTGCGCGCTCAACTCGGAGAACCCGGAGCCGCGTCGCGCGTCGCCGCGATCGCGCTCGAAATGATCGGATGATTCTAACCACCCCCCTATACCGTCGCCTTTTCAGCTATCTGAAACGGTACATGGTGCCTTACGTCAGCGTGCTGGCGATTGCGATGGTTACTCTGAGTGGCACGGTAGGCGCGATTCCATTGCTCATCAAGCGCTTTATCGATCAATTGGCCGGAGCCCATAACGTCGCAGCGCTGCCGGCACTGTCACTCGAACTACTCGCCCTCTTTCTGATTCGGGCGATCGCTGACTTCGGCACCGATTACCTCGAAGCCTATGTAAGCCAACGGATTACACTGGATTTGCGCTCTGATTTAAATGAGTGTCTCCAAAATCAGTCGCTCGCGTTTTTTAATCACACGTCGACCGGCGTCATGATGTCGCGAGTGATTAACGACGTTGGTCTAGTAGCCACCAATGCAATAGTCAGCTTGTTTTCGCTCTTTGGCGATGGCACCTCGCTGATCGCTTTGCTTGGTAGCGCGATCTACATGGATTGGAGGCTCGCAGCCCTCGGTTTGATCGGCTTTCCTGCGGCGGTTCTACCGATCAGCGGCTTCTCCAAGCGGATGCGTGGGATGACGCGTTCCGCACAGAAACAGTTGGGGGGGTTAAACGTCTTCCTGCAGGAGACTTATCAGGGCAACCGCGTCGTGAAAGCCTTCGGGATGGAAGACTACGAGCGCGCTCGTTTCAATCGCGAATTGCGCCATCTGTTTCGGATCACGATGCGGGTTGCACGGATAAAGGCAGCTACCGGACCGATTATCGAAGTGATGGGAGCCTGCGCGATCGTCGCTGTTATCTGGTGGGGTTCGATGTCCGTAATGACGGGACAGCGGACTCCCGGCGTCTTTGGTGGTTTTATCGCCGTGATGTTGCTCGTCTACAAACCGTTCAAGGGGCTTGCGAAGACCAACAACAGTATCCAGCAGGGCCTCGGCGCAGCCGAACGGGTCTTCGAGATGATGGACGCTCCGGTTGCGGTTACCGATGATCCTGCAGCGATCGATCTTCCAGCAGGAAATCATTCAGTCTGTTTGGAGCATGTGAGCTTCCGCTACGGCGAGGAGTGGGTGCTGCGCGATATCAATCTGGAAATCGGCGCAGGCCAAGTCGTCGCGCTGGTCGGGATGAGCGGTGGCGGTAAATCCACGATCGCCGATCTGATCCCGCGCTTTTATGACGTCCAGCAAGGCGCGGTGACCATCGATGGCTTGGATGTGCGACACCTCAAACTCGCATCGCTGAGAGGCCAGATCGGTATCGTCACGCAGCAGACCTTTCTCTTCAACGACACGATTCGCAACAATATCGCGTACGGTAGCGAGAAGCGCAGCCTCGACGACGTGATCGCTGCCGCACGCGCGGCTAACGCCCACGATTTCATCTCGCGCTTGTCCGACGGCTATGACACGGTCGTTGGCGAGTTGGGGGTTCGTCTCTCGGGTGGTGAGCGGCAACGGATTGCGATCGCACGGGCTCTGCTGAAAGACGCGCCGATCCTGATTCTCGATGAAGCTACCTCTTCACTCGACTCCGATGCCGAACGCCAGGTCCAGGAGGCGCTGGAGCGGCTGATGAATAATCGCACGACGCTGGTTATCGCACATCGGCTTTCCACTGTGCGTCGCGCCGATCGAATCGCGGTGATCGTGCATGGTCAGGTCGTGGAGACCGGCACCCATGACGAGCTTATCGCCCACGGCGGCGAGTATTCGCGCCTGCACGAGTTGCAGTTCACAGCGCCCGCCGAGATGACCGCAGACGGTGGTCTGACCAGTTAGGCCGTGAGTTTCCTGCACGCGTCGCCTCACGCCCTCTCCTTTCTGTACAACGGACTTTGGGTTCCTGCACTGCCCTTCGCACTGCTTGCGACGGGAGGCCGCGATAGCGTGGTTCGCGCGCAACGGCTCGGCCACCTCGAGTTGGCGATGGAAACCGTTGAGAACGATGCGACCCGGTTGTGGGTTCACGCCGCTTCGGTCGGGGAAGTGGAAGCCGTGCGACCGGTCCTGACGCATCTGATGCGGGAACGTCCCGAGCTTCAGGTCGTGATGACCACGATGACCACGACGGGGCGCGACGCCGCCAAGCGGCGGATTCCGGGCCTTGCCGGTTGCCAGCTTGCACCACTCGACCTTCGTACAGCGGTGCGCAGGCTCCTGGCTGCGTTGCGACCCGATTTGATCCTGATCGCCGAGACCGAGCTGTGGCCCAATTTCTTTCGCGAAGGGACCAGGGCTGGCGCGCGCATCGCACTGATCAACGGTCGCCTTTCCGAACGGTCGATGCGTCGCTATCTCGCGATCCGTCCGCTCGTCGGATACACGCTTACACTGGCCGAGAAGATTCTGGTCCAGACCGAAGCTGACGCGGAACGCTTCTGTGCTCTGGGCGCGCCGGTTGATCGCGTGGCCGTCACGGGTAACACAAAGTTCGATTTGGACGAGTCCCCTGCCCCGCTTCGTCCCGAGCTTGCTGCCTTCGCCATAGACCGACCGATTCTGCTGGCCGGATCCACCGCACCTGGCGAGGAGCGGATGGTAATCGAGGTTTATCGCAACCTGATCCAACGCTTCCCGAATCTCGCTCTCGTAGTTGCGCCGCGACATCTTGAGCGCGCGGCCGAAGTTGAAGAAGACCTGCATGAGGAAGGTCTCCGATATATCAAGGCGTCTGCGCGATCCGGCGAGCCCAGCGAGGCGAGTGTTCTGCTGCTCGATACGATGGGTGAGCTACGCGCGATGTATTATCGTGCCTCAATCGCCTTCGTTGGTGGATCGATGAATCCTCCGCGTGGTGGCCAGAGTATGGCGGAGCCGGCAGCCGCCGCAGTGCCAATCCTCTTCGGACCACATCACGAGAATCAACGCCAGATTGCCAACGCTTTGCTGGCAGAGGGAGCCGCCGTCGTGGTTAATGACGGAGCCGAACTGGAGACTCAATGCGCTAAGTGGTTGGCCGACGATAGCTCCAGACGCACCACCGGACAGGCAGCCCGACGGGTGATCGAACAGCTGGCGGATGGTGCTGCAACGACCGTCGAGCAGCTTCGATCGATGCTCGCGACAACCAAGTCCTGATGCCGCGACGACCCCTAATCGAGCAGTTGTGGCATCGCGATCGCGCACCGATTCTGTGGCCGGTCTGGGCCGCGCTGACACCACTTTCAGGACTCTATCGTGCAGCTCTCTCCCTACGATCGTGTTTACTGTCACGCTCGGAGCGCGCTCCGCTTCCAGTTATCAGCATCGGTAATCTGACCGTTGGTGGCAACGCCAAGACACCCTTCGCGCTCTACCTGGCGAGGCTCCTTCAGGCCCACGGATACAAGATCGGTATCGTGAGTCGCGGCTACGGGCGATCGCAAAATACTCCTCGACTCGTAGCCGACGGCGGCGAGTTGCTAGTCGACGCAGTGCAAGGCGGCGATGAACCGGCGATGATGGCCCATCGTTTCGAAGGGCCAATCGCCGTCGCGAGCCGGCGTATCGAGGCGATCCGTATGCTCGCGCAGCGCCAGTCGCTCGACGTGATTATTCTCGACGATGGCTTTCAGCATCGCGAGTTGTATCGCGATCTCGATTTGATCGTCGTGTCGTCGCGCAACGGCTTCGGCAATGGATGGCTCTTGCCGGCTGGTCCGCTGCGCGAGCCGCTCGCGGCCTTGTCGCGCGCAGATGCCGTTATCATAGTGACATCGAACGATGAGTCAGACGCACTCTCCAGCGGGGAACGTCAGAGTATCTCGCATCGACCGGTGCTGCGTGCCTCGGTCAAACCCACAGCGCTGGTACAGGCATCAGCCGCCGGATGGTTCGAGCATCCGCTGGCCTTGCGAGGACGCACTATCGTCGCGGTGAGCGGCCTTGCCAATCCTGCGGGATTTATCGCGATGATCGCCGGACTTGGCGCACATATTGTTTCATCCTTGGCCTTTCCTGATCATCATCAGTACAGCCCCGAGGATTGGGACGAAATTCGCGTGGCCGCCAAAGGCACCGATTTGGTCATCACGACGGAAAAGGACCTCGTTAAACTTCAGGCATTTTCTCCCACTATTCCTTCGTTGTACGCTCTACGGGTTGAACTCACGATGGACGAGGAAGGGGAAGCGCAGCTACTCGAGATGGCGCGAGACGCCATCCGGAACTCGCGAGATCGGACCAGCTTGGATTGAGGTGTTGTTATGGCATTGAGTCAGGATCTGCTCAACATTTTGGCCTGTCCGAAATGTAAGGGCGATTTACAGTTGAACGAATCCCAGACCGCGCTGGATTGTAACGCGTGCAAGCTGCGATACCCGATAAAAGATGATATACCGATCATGCTGATCGATGAGGCTGAGAAGATCGCCTAGCGCGGCCTCGTCGGTCGGTCCTTTCGATGAGGCAAGTCGCAACAGGATCGTCGCACCGCAACCGAACGGCGGTGCCTCCGCATTTCGTTACCTTCGCTCGCGAAGGGCGCAGACTTATTCTGCGCGACGACTTGCAGGCGTACGAGTCTTTGGTTTGGATGAGGCTCGACGCGATGGATCGAGAGTCGATGCAAGGGGCCGGTAATCGGCGCGGCGGTTTTGCTGTCTCGATCTGCGATGCAATCACTCTCTTCGTACGACGGGCACGACGCGGCGGTTTGCTGGCCTATCTCAATCGCGACCTCTACCTGGGCCTCAGCCGGCGGCTCGCGCACGAAATTGCGGTTAGTACCGAAGCTCGCAGCCGAGGAATTCCGGTTGCTGAATCACTTGGATTCCTAATCGAGCCAGTTGCCTTTGGACTTGAGCGCGGGGCAATGCTCACGCGCGCGATGGCCGGGATGACGCTGTGGGAATTTCTGAAAATCGAGGATGAGCCGACCGTTCGCTCCCTGGTAATCGAAGAAGCGCGGCGCGCAATCGCGACGATGCATCGGGGTGGCCTCTTCCATGCTGATCTGAACCTCCACAATCTTTTCGTGACTCGAAACGGTGAGCGGATGACGGTCGTCTTACTCGATCTCGACAAGGCGCAATTCTACGATGCGCCTCTCGATAGCAAGCTACAGAGCCAGAACATGAACCGCCTGCGCCGTTCAGCGAAAAAGCTCGATCCCGAAGGTCGGTTCCTGACGCGGGAAGCGATTAGGATACTGGCCGGAGACTGATTGATGCTTCAGCGGGTGATTGGTTTTCACCAGGATATCCATACAGACTGGGTCGCGGATCTCGCTTGCGGACATACGCAACACGTCCGCCACGATCCACCCTTCCAAATGCGTCCCTGGGTTATTACCGAAGAGGGTCGCAAGGATCACCTCGGGATCGAACTCGCATGCAAGAAGTGCGACGAAGGCGCCCCGCGAGACAACCCACTTCAATAGACTCGAACTAGCGCTTTAGTTTTGAAGGATCGCTCGGTTGCGCGCGCCGTTGCCGAGCCCGAGTCGCGAGACCCGAATTACGCCGTCAATTGCTGCGATCGCGTGCATCAGGCTCTTCAACTGATTGGCGTTCGCCACATGCAACTCGAAGAGCGACATTGAGCGACCGTCATTACCGGTCGGCTTGATCTGCGCATTCGAGATATTCACGCCGGCCGCCGCGATCACTCGGGAGGTCTCGGCCAGCAGTCCCGGACGATCGGCGCATAGCACTTCAAGATGGATTGGGCGTGGTGTATCGTCTCCCGCCTTCCACGCCACCAACACCCGCCGCTGTGGATCGGAACTGAGCGCATGAGGACATCCGGCGAGATGGACCGTGACGCCGCGCCCACGCGTGATGAAGCCGGTAATCGCCTCGCCGGGGAGCGGATTACAACACCGCGCGAACCGAACCATCATGTCGCCGATACCAGAGACGATAACCGCCTTGCCCGAGCCACCTTCGCGATGCGGCTGCGGGACGCCTTCGCCATCGACGGGCAGAGCCGTCGGTCGCTCGCCACGATAGGTGCGTAGCTCGTCAGGCGTGAGTGCCTTCGCCAGCAGTTGAGCAGCCGTGACGATACCGTAGCCAACAGCGGCGAGCAGACTGTCGGCGTCCTTATACGAGAACTCCTTCAGCACTGACTCGAAGCGCTCACGCGTGATGATCTGAGCGGTGGTCAGGTCCAACGGTGCGAGATCGCGATCGAGCAAAGAAATCGCGACTTCCTTCGAACGCTCGGCTTGTTGCTGGCGGAGCCACTGCCGGATACGGCTCTTTGCTCGCACCGTAACGACGTGGTTTGCCCAGTCCTTACCCGGCGTCTGGCGTTCGGAAGTGATTACCTCGACCGTGTCGCCCGACTGGAGCTTGTAACGCAGCGGCACCATCCGGCCATTTACACGAGCACCGCTCAAATGATTGCCGACCTGGGAATGGATTCGATAAGCGAAGTCGATAACCGTTGCGCCGGGCGGAAAATCCAGCACGTCGCCCTTCGGCGTAAAAACGAAGACCTCTTCGGCGAAGAGGTCTTCTTTAACTGTCGAGAGAAATTCCTGAGGGTCCTTCAGATTTTGCTGCGATTCGATTAGCCGCCGGAGCCATGCGAATCTTTCCGCGTCGCGAATCTGTGCGGACGAACCGCTTTCCTTGTAACCCCAATGCGCCGCGATACCCTGCTCAGCAACGGCGTGCATCTCGCGCGTCCGAATCTGCACTTCTATGCGCTGGCCGCGCGGTCCAATCACCGTCGTATGTAGCGACTGGTACATGTTCACTTTGGGCAGCGCGATGTAATCCTTGAAGCGCCCCGGAACGGGTTTCCAACTGGCGTGGACGACACCCAGCGCCTCGTAACATTCGCGCACAGTACCAACGATGATGCGGAACGCGACCAGGTCGTAAATCTGGTCGAAGGCCAACTCCTGCTCCTGCATCTTGTGGTGAATCGAAAAAAAGTGCTTCGGGCGGCCAGTGACTTCGCCCTTAACGCCCGCGTCCGCCAGGCGCTCCTGCAGGATCGCAATCACCGACTTGATATAGTCCTCGCGCTCCGCCCTTGTCTTGGCGACCTGGGCCTTCAGTGCGGCGTAGGCGGCTGGATTGAGATAGCGGAACGAGAAATCCTCAAGCTCCGACTTAACCCAGTAAATCCCGAGTCGATGCGCGATCGGGGCATAGATATCGATCGTCTCACGGGCGATCTCTTCGCGTTGGCGCGGCTCCAGATGACCCAGCGTGCGCATGTTGTGAAGCCGATCGGCCAGTTTGATCAGCACGACGCGGATATCGTGCGCCATCGCGATGATCATCTTGCGGAAGTTTTCGGCCTGCTTTTCTTCGCGACTGGAGAAGGTGATCTTCGAGACTTTGGTAACGCCGTCAACCAATCGCGCGACCTCGGCACCAAACAAGCCCTGGATTTCTTCCAGCGAAACGCCCGTGTCTTCGACGACGTCGTGCAGCAGACCCGTGACTATCGAAGCCTGATCGAGTTTGAATTGAGTGATGATTAGAGCGACGTTCAGCGGATGGATGACGTAGGGCTCGCCGGATTTCCGCAGCTGC
Organism: Binataceae bacterium (SeqCode); assembly: GCA_035541875.1. Classification (GTDB taxonomy): domain Bacteria; phylum Desulfobacterota; class Binatia; order Binatales; family Binataceae; genus JAJPHI01. The sequence continues at coordinate 59,914 of DATKML010000037.1, read as the reverse complement.
CCGACGTGCATCCGTGCCGAGTAATCGTAGGCGCGCCGAATCAATCCCGCATCGAGTTGCGGGTTATACTCGCTGGCCCGGCGAATAACCTCCTCGAGTTCGGCAGGATATTCGGTGGTTAGCCCTTCCATGGGTCAAAACCCTCCGCCAGCCGACTTACGCGCAGGCGCTCGGCGTGCACGATCGCTTCGAGTCGCCGCAGCGAATCATCTACTTCGGCGTTGATTATCAGATAGTCGTAATCCGGATAGGCCGACGCCTCGTCGTGAGCACGCTTCAGCCGGCGTTCGATAGCTGCCTCACTGTCTGTGGCACGACCACGCAAGCGCCCTTCCAGTTCGGCGAAACTCGGCGGCAATACGAAGATCATCACCGCGTCGGAGCGATAGCGCGAGCGGATCTGCCGCGCCCCCTGAACGTCGATATCGAGCAGGATATCCCGACCGCCAACGATAGCTTCTTCCAGCGGCGCTCGTGGAGTGCCATAGCGGCAATCGAAGACTGTAGCCAGCTCGGCAAACTCATGCGCTTCAGCGCGGCGGGTAAACTCGGCGTCACTGACGAAATAGTAATCGAGGCCGGGAACTTCACCCTCCCGCGGCGATCGCGTCGTCAGCGATACGGACATCTCGAGCGAGTCGATTCTGCCCAAAGCGGCTCGCGACAGCGTTGTCTTACCGGCCCCGGACGGAGCCGAGAGGATAAACACGATACCGCGACGAGGTCTTCGATCCACCTCCATAGACATAACTATAGCGCAGAAACGGCGCAAAAAGGGTCGATCATTCGACGTTCTGGACCTGTTCCCGCATTTTTTCGACCTCTCCCTTCATTTCGACCGCGATTTGCGACATCTGGGCGTCCTGCGATTTGGCCCCGATCGTATTGATCTCGCGGTTAATCTCCTGGAGGAGGAATTCGATCGATTTGCCCACCCCACCGGTCCGCGTTAGCAGAGGCGTCATCGCTTTAAGATGAACTCGCAGCCGGGTTAGCTCCTCGCTGATATCGCCATGATGTGACGCGCTGAGCGCATCTTCATAAAGCCGCTTTTCGTTGATCGGAGCCTCGGCCAGCAATTCGCGCATCCGCTTTTCGAAGTTCGCCTGGATCGTCGCCCGCGCCTTCGCCGCCAGACTCTCGATACGCGGGACCGCCTGTCCGAGCAGCTTCAGCCGTTTTTCAAAGTCACGGCGTAGCCCCTTGCCCTCGCGAATCCTTTCGGCCTCGAGCGTCTTCAGCGCTCGGCCAAGCGCTTCGAAGGCCAAATCGTGCCCGGCTTTCGGGTCGATCTCCTCTTCGACCACCTGAAAGATCTCGGGCCGCTGGAGCATCGCCTCGATACTCAGATGGTCTTCAAGGCCGAGTTTCTTCCCAAGGCGCTTAAGCTCTGCGACATAATCGCGAGCCAGATCCTCGTTCACGCGGAGGCGGCTACGCGGCGGTTTCAAGACCATCGAGCGAATAAAGACCTCGACCCGCCCACGTTCAACATGCTCCTGAACCTGCTTGCGAATCTCGGCCTCGTGCTCGCCCCATCCGCGCGGCAGGCTCGATTTGAGTTCGAAGAAGCGCTGATTCAAGGCGCGCACCTCGACGGTTACCTGCACGCCATTGCGTGTCAGCTCAGCCCGTCCAAAGCCAGTCATGCTCTTCATCGCGACTATCCTGCCATTTTCTCTTGGCGCGCGTAACGTTTCGCCAACAATTCTTGATAAACGCTTAGCGTACCTACCGCCATCGCCTGCACGCTGAATTGCTCCAAGGCCCGGCGCCGACCATTAGCGCCCAGCACTTTTCTTCGACGTTCGTTGAGTACGAGCTCAACCAGTCTTCCCGCCAGAGCGTCTATCGCCTCGGCGCCTACGAGCAGGCCACTGACGCCTTCCTCAACCACCTCAACCAAGCCACCCACCCTGCTGGCGATAACCGGAAGGCCCGTCGCCATCGCTTCCAGAGCCGCAACCCCCAATCCCTCTTGTGTCGATGGCATCACGAAGATGTCGAGCGCGGCCAACAACTCGCGAGGATCCTCGATCGGCCCAACTAACGCGATGGCTTCGGTCGCTCCGACTTCACGAATCCGCGCTCCGAGCTCTTCGCGGAGCGGCCCATCACCGGCGATTAGACAACGGACCCTTGAACCCGTCCCCTGCAACCGCCCTAGGCTCGCGACGATTGCGTCGATCAGCACGCGATGGCCTTTGCGGGCTACCAGCGCCCCCACCGCACCAATCGCGATCTCATCGGCTCCGAGGTTGAAGCGCTTGCGTGCCGATTCACGCTGCGCGTCAGTAGGTGGTGTAAAGCGATCGCAATCGATTCCGCTAAAGACTACCGTCATTCGGTCCTGCCTCACGCCCACACTAATCAGCGCCTGCGCGACACCACCGGAAATCGCGACCACACCGTCGACCGCGCGATTATAAAGATACGGCCCCATCAGCCGCCCCGGCGGATAGTCCATCCGGCGGGTAACGACCCTTACGCCACCGAAGCCCCCCGCATAGGGAGCCAGCGCGTGCGCTCGCGCCGTATGAAAATGGATTACGTCGTAATGATTGCGCGAGACTATCCGGCGCAGCCGCACGCCAGCGATGACATCGATCGCGTTTCGAATCCTCAGGGGATGGCAAGTGATACCGGCAACTCGCGCACGCTCGGCCAACTGTCCCTCGGGATCGCAGATAAGCTCAGCCCGATGACCCATCCGGATAAGCTCGCGGGTGAGCCCCAAGACCTGCGTCTCGCCGCCGCCGAAGTTACGCTCCGGATCGACGCCAACTATCGATAGTGCTTTGTCAGCCACCGCCTCAATCGGCAAAGCGGTAGTAGAGAATCGCCGCGATCGCAGCAACGGCGTCGCGCCAGCCGATCTTTTTACCCTGATCGTAGGTACGCCCTGAGTATGAAATCGGAACTTCGTAAATAACCCAGCGGGCCCTCGCAGCTTTGCAGGTGATCTCCGGTTCGAAGGTGAAGCGGTCAGCGCTAAGCTTGAGCTGAATCAGCTTCTCGCGTCGAAAAGCCTTCATCCCGGTTTCCATATCGCTGAGATTCAAATCGCTGATCGCGTTCGAAATCAGTGTCAGCAAGCGGTTTCCAAGGTAGTGCCAGAAGAACAAGACCCGATGGGGTCCGCCTAGGAAGCGCGACCCGTAGACCATATCGGCGCGACCATCGACGATCGGTTCAAGGACCTTGCTGTAGTCGCGCGGGTCATATTCGAGGTCTGCATCCTGCACGATCACGATCGGCTTTCGCGCTGCCGCGAAACCCATACGGAGAGCCGCCCCCTTGCCGCGATTAACCGTGTGATAGAAGCAGCGTACTCGGGGATCTTGAATCTTCTCGAGAACCTGGCGGGTACCGTCCTTCGAAGCGTCATCAACGATGATCACCTCTATGTCATAGCCGCAGTTGAGCACGCGACGCAGCACTTCCTCGATTGTGCCAACCTCGTTGTAGGCTGGAATTACGACCGAGATGCTTACCCCCTCACCCATCTTCCCCCTCGCCTTTCTTACAGCTTGACCGCGCCAAGCGGCGCGATAACCTGCGCACCGCCATCTCGCTGAAGACGAACCGCAAGCATTTTCAGCGTTCGCCGCGCCAGCGCTCTTCGATCGGGACACCCGATCGCGTCGGCATAGGCGAACATCACCCGCAAACGATCGCTTTTGGTCAGGCCGGGTAAATTGAAGCGGCCCAACTGAATGAGATTGCGGAGATTTCGGCGCGTTCGTCCTAATCCATAGTTGCTCCGCGTCCGCTCATGATCCAAGAAGATAAATCGCGTCGGCTGGTGAGCCTGGATGAAGATATTGAAGGGCGTCAGGTCACCGTGAACGAGGCCCGCCCGATGAAGTCGGCCGATTTCCGCTCCCAAATCCCGTAAGATCCGCCGTTTGTTAGGTAGATCGCCACCGAACCGCGCCAGGGTCTGGAGCGGCCCGAGCCCCTCGACCCGTGGCGAAACAATCATTTCGCGTCCATCCTGACGATTAAAACCCAGAACCCAGAGCGGCGGAGCATTGAAGCCGGCATCAGCAAGACGACGGGAGATTCGCTTTACGTGAGCGGCAACCGAGCCACACCTCAGATGCTTGATACGGTCGATGCCGGTGGCTCGATTGAGCACCTTTACGAAAAGATCGCCGGGTTGTGATAGCGACACCCGGAAATGCGGATTATAGGTCACAGCGTGACGTGATTTGCGGAGCGGTGCGACCACACCCTCGTCAGCGATCCTGAGCACCAGATCAAGGACTTCGTTGCGAGCTTCTGCAATCGCTTCAGGTAGCGCCACCTCGAACCGCCAGGCTCCGAGCGTCGAGGTCTCGCCGCCCGTGCTCATGCCAGTCCACCGGCCGCGGCAACAGGATCTGTCGTGCCCGATCCACCGGTGGCTTTTCCGCGGTATTCGGCGAGAGCCTGTCTGACAGCGGCGGCGATGCTCTCCGGTGTGATGCGGCGCATACATTCATTGCCGATCGGACATCGGCGCAGATAGCACGGCGTGCAAGGAATCTGGCCGGTGATCGCGTATTGAGCGAAGCCCCAAGGAGCCGATCTTTCGGCTGCAGTCGCACCCCATAAGGACACGATCGGGCATCCCACCGCCGCCGCTATATGCATTGGGCCGCTGTCGGGTCCGAACGCCACATCGCATTCGGTAAAGATAGCTGGGAGTTCGTTGAGGCGGGTGCGGCCCGCCAGGTTGAGGACGGCCGCATCGCCGAGCTCGCGTATCACGGCCTCAGCGATAGGAGCCTCATCAGGACCACCAATCAGGATTGGAAAGAGCCCACCACCCGACGGCTCAGCGGCTTGGCGAATCACCGATGCGACCGCCGCTGGGTCATAGATCCGGCTCGGCCAGGACGATCCCAGAATTACTCCAAGACGCGGTCGTGGCGCGCCGCCGATAACCTTGGCAACGCTATCGCACACTTCTTGGGATGGCTCCAAACCGAATCGGATCGGAGCCTCGGGCAATTCCAGCAAATCGCCAAAAGCCTGATACTGCGTAAGCTTCAACCGCATCCGCGGTTGCGGCGTAATTCGGCGTGTTGAAAACCGGTCGTTGCCCTCTTTTACGTTTTCAGCGGCAAACCCGAGTCGATCCTTGGCGCCGGTAACTCGCGAGATGATGCCGCTCTTGAGATGACGCTGAAGATCGATCACTAGATCAAAGCGACCACGACGTACCGATCGGAGAAAAGGTAGGAACGACCACGGCGCATGCCGCCGGTCATAAACAATCAACTCGTCGATCCAGGGATGGCCCTCCAGAATCGGGGAGGACTTAGGTTCGATGGCCCACGCGATATAGGTCGTCGGCCATGCTTCGCGAATCCGACCGACCAAGGGAAGGGCGCGCACGACGTCGCCGATGGAACCGAGCAGAACAATCAGGATTCGCTCAGGCACTTTGCCGCTGGATATATCTGCAGACATCGAGGCGACTTTCCCGCCCCTGATGATAACGGCAGGACTATCGACTAAAAAGCCCGCCTCGAGAATGTAGCGCTATCGGGCTACCGATGCGGGAAGATCAATCCCAATCGAGCGCGCCGCGCTGCCACGCGTAAACTAGGCCGACCAGCAGGATCCCGATAAAAACCAGCGCTTCGACAAAGCCGAACATCCCAAGCTGACGCAGCTCCACAGCCCACGGGTAAAGAAAAATAACTTCGACGTCGAAGACCAGGAACAGAATCGCAGTCAGATAGAAGCGGACCGAGAAGCGACCCCACGCGCTACCGCTCGAAGGATTGCCGCATTCGAACGACTCACCCTTAACGGCCGTGCGAGCGCCGCGTGGACCGATGAACCGATTGATCATCACCATCCCGCCAACGACCACCGCGGCCGCGACCACCATCACCGCAATCGGAAACCAAGTTGTGATTCCAGAATCCATCGGGGCTCTCTTCTAATGGACCATCACTCAGAGCGAACCGTACAGCGCGTCGAGCAGAGCGACGGCGCGCGGATCGATCAGAATATGAGGTCCCATCTGATTCATTGTATAGGCAAATCCTAGCTTGGCATCGGGGTCAGCGAAAGCCAGCGACCCGCCCGCTCCGGTATGACCGAAGGTATGCGGATTCGGACCATACTTAGCCGCTGGCTGCGTGAGGCGGTAGCCAAGACCAAAGCGCGACGGCAATCCGAACATCACCGCGTCCGATCCGTTGGATTGCTCCTGATAGCACTGTTCGATCTGCGCCGGGCTGAGCACCCGCACCCCATCCTGTTCACCGCCGCGGGCCAGCACTCCGTAGAATCGCGCCAAAGCTCGCGCGTTGGTATGACCATTGGCAGCCGGAATTTCCGCCGCGCGCCACGGTCGCGAATTGATCATGCTCAGCTTGAGCGCACCGGGTGGATTGTTCACCGCCTTCATCGTGACCGATGCGGGATCGTCTGCACCGGCCGGCATGTTAGCCGGAGGAGCCGTACTCACCGGCGACGCGATTACTTCGGCGCAGCGGCTATGCTCGCTCGCAATGAGACCGATATGAAAATCGAGCGCCAGCGGCCCGCTCAGCTCTTCCCGACAATACGCACCTATCGTCTTGCCGGTAAGTCGCTTCAAAAGCTCACCGAGCAGATAGCCCAGCGTCAACGCGTGATAGCCGTGTTTCGTTCCGGGCTCCCACCACGGCTCCTGCTCAGCCAGCGACGTGGCCATCAGATCCCAATGGAGAAGCGCATCACTCGGCAGCGGCTTGCGGACCGCCGGCAGACCCGCGCGATGGCTCAACAGCCAGCGGACCAGAATCTTTCCCTTGCCCGCCTGAGCGAATTCAGGCCAGTAGCGTGCGACAGGCGCATCGAGATCGATCCGCCCCTGATCGGCGAGCCGATTGATACAGGTCGCTGCAACGCCCTTGGTCGCCGAATAGACGTTAACGATCGTGTCTCGCGTCCACGGACGGGTGCGGGCTTTGTCGGCGAATCCGCCCCAAAGATCGATCACTGGTCGTCCATCGATCGTCACGGCAACGGCGGCGCCAACATCGCCACGCTGCGCGAAGTTCTCTGCAAAAGCTTCGCGCACACGGGCGAAGCGCGGATCGCAATTACCCTCGATTAGGAGATCTGCCACGGCGCTATTGCCTCACAGTGACGCGTACAGTGCGTCGATCAAAACTCGTGCGCGCGGGTCGATCAGGATGTACGGACCCATCTTGTTCATCGTGTAACCGAAGCCAATCTTCGCGTCAGGATCGGCAAACCCGAGCGATCCGCCGGCCCCCGGATGACCAAACGGTCGGCTGTTCGGACCCATCGGATCATGCGCCTGCGTGAGCATAAAGCCCGTGCTGAAGCGCGTCGGAATCAGCAGCACCTCATCAACACCTGCCGATTCCTCGGTTGAGCATCGCGTGATCGCAGCAGGCTGCAACACTCGCACGCCGTCGACCTCGCCCCCGCGCGCAAGAGCTCCATACAATCGCGCCAGCGCATGCGCATTCGTATGGCCATTCGCGGCCGGGATTTCAGCACCACGCCACGAGCGCCCATTCACGGCACCGAGCTTCATCGCCGTTCCGGGATTGAAAAAGGCCTTCGCCGTAACCGATTCCGGATTGTCGAGCGAATACTGATAGAGATTGACCTGACCCGGTGGAGGCGGCGGTGACGCGATCATCTGACCACAGCGCGCGTCGTGCTGCGCGTCCAGTCCGATATGACAATCGAGACCGAGCGGTCCCGCGATCTCGTCGCGGAAGTACTGTCCGACCGTCTTGCCGGAAGCCCGGCGGATAACTTCGCCGACCAGCCAGCCCATCGTCAGCGCGTGGTATCCATGCTTCGTGCCCGGCACCCACCACGGTTGTTCGGCCGCCAGCGCCGCCGTCATCGCGACCCAATCGTAGCAAGCGTCATCCGCCATCTTCTTGCGGATCGCGGGAAGGCCCGCACGATGGTTCATCAATTGGCGCACGGGGACGTCGCCCTTGCCGCCTTGGGCGAACTCCGGCCAATAGCGTGCAACCGGAGCATCAAGGTCGAGCATCCCCTGATCGACCAAGCGATGGGCCGCGATCGACATCAGCCCCTTCGTGGTCGAGAATACGTTTACGATCGTATCGCTATTCCAGGGCAGCGTTCGCGCCTTGTCAGAATGACCGGCCCACAAATCGACGACGGGTTTCCCATCGATCGTGATCGCGACCGACGCACCGTATTCGTTGCGCTTCTCGAAGTTTTCAGCGAAGGCCGCACGCACCCGCTCGAAACGCGGATCGCAGCTACCCTCAATACGAAGATCTGCCATCGCAGCCCCTCCGGCTCATGGATGCCGGATGTCATAGCACGGCGGCCTTATCTACGCGAAGCCGATCAGCGTTTCTTACAGAAGTACGGTGCTGGTCCGAATCACCGCGGCGCCGACTCGAGGTCCTACGGATCTACGACGCTCTTCGCTTGAGAGGGACTATATGGGGCATCTGTGCGACCACGGCGCTTTTCCGACGCAGGCGCAAAGACAAAACCAGAAGCTGCTGTTTGACCTAGAGGTCGCCAGGTCCACGTTCACGGAACCAGCGATTCACCTCCTCTATCTGGAAGCGCCACTCACTTCCGATCCTGAATCCGGGCAGTTGCTTCTTCTTCAACAGCCGATAGACCGTCGAGCGATTCACGCGCAAATAAGCGGCGAGTTCCTGAGCCGTGAGCATCTGGCCCGCCAACAGGTTTGGTTCGAATGCTTCTTTGCCTGAAGCCTCCGACTCAGATGTTTGATTTCGACGTACCATTACGGATGCCTCACTCGCAGCCGGCAAGGAAGCAGTTGTTCCGCGCGCATGTTTGCCACTTTCTGGTCGGAACCAATTTCGGTTGCTCTTAGCAGTCGGACTTCCAGACATTCGTCGGCACAACTTAAAAAAAAGAGCGTATTTTCGTCATGCATATCCTGACGTCGATAACTCTCGGCAAGGCTAATTCTGACCGCCTACAATCACAGAAGGTTCACTTTTAGGCTTTGATCCATCATTGAACACAACGTGCAGCACAAGAGCATAAAAGCGCCACGAAGCAAGGCCTTGGGGCACTGACGATGACGTGTAACGCGATGGTTACAAACTGACCAGATAAGACGTACTGCGAGTAATTATCTTTCCAGGACACGGCGCGCCTGGCGAGAACCGGAACTATCTCGCCAGCGCTCGTCGCGTGTCGAATTCCGATTAGAGCGGCCGGCTCCCTTACTTCGAAATCGTCTCCGACAAATTCGTTTCGGCGGACTATCCTCTTCGCTCGATTCGGACGAAGTCAACTCAAGTACTGAGCACTTCAATAAGCATGAGACGGGTCCGTTCGTTATTAGGTGATGCTACAGAACGGCGTGAAAGCTCTCCTCAGCCGAGGTCGCGCCACGTACCAAAGCGAGTCCTCATCTAGATTGTGCTGAGGCCACCATTGCTTAGCCAGAATACCGTAGATTTGCTATTAATCTCAAAAAGGCGCGAAAGCGAATGAAATCGCCTCTTGCTAAACGTGACGTAACAGTGCTAAAAATAGGCTAACTGGTTCGACGTACTGGCAATAATGCTTGGCGTAGCTTAAGACTTGGCCGTTAGCTTAGGGGGAAGAGGACGAGGTTGTGCGGGGTTTCGTAAAAGCTCGAAGGCAGAAGGATTATTCTTTCGCCCGAACCGTATGCGAGGAGCCGCTTAATGAACGTTCAGATTCCCGAAGTTCTTCAACGCCGTCTCGAAACTTTCATCGCTGATTCCGGCCTACCCCGCGAAATCGTCGATGAACTGATCAGTCATCATACCGTCGTCACCTATCCCAAGGGTTCGACCCTGTTCCTTCAGGGCGCGCCGGCAGACATGCTCTTCTGGGTCTTCTCGGGGATGGTCGAAGTCTTCTGCCCGCAATCCGACGGCAGCCGTGTGCTCGTGCGGCTTTGCGGTCCGGGTGAAGTCCTCGGACACGTCGACTTTATCGATCATAAGAAGCGTCGCGCACAGGTCTTCGAAGCGTTTGCGCGCACCAAGTGCGAAGTCGCACTCCTCACCCGCGAGCACATTTACAAGTTGCTCAAGACGCTTGAGCCCGATCAGCTGATCGGTTTGATCGAATACTTGAATACGATGTGGTCGTCCGTAGCGAGTTCCTGGGCGACCTTCATTGGGCTGGATTACCGGCAGCGCCTCGAACTGGTGCTGGCAGATCTTGCCAATCGCTTCGGTGCAGAGGATTCGCGCGGCACGATTCTGATTACAGAACTGTTGCATGCCAAGCTCGCCGAGATGATTGGCAGCTCGCGCCCGATGATCACGCGCCTAATCAGCGACATGGTTGAACAAGGCGTGCTCGCTCGCCGCGGCAAGCAATATATCCTGCTCCACAAACAGACCGCAGGAGTGAGCGAGAGTCGCGATCGCGAGGTTGCGAGTCCGTCGCCGATTAACGGTCGTCGCGACAACGTCACCAAGATGCCGGCACAGGTGTCGCGAATTGGCGGCGGTGTCTCAAGCGGCGGTCGTGCTAATGCCGGCACGCTACTCAGTGCAGCCGGCGGAAGTAATCGTGGCGCAATGAAATCGTAAGCACCCTCCTCTCGCCGATTCCCTAGTAAAGCCTGCCGTTCGCGGCAGGCTTTATTTTTTGCTTCGCGCTTGACGCCGTCACCGTCCCTGAAAATACTAGCCGAGCGTATCGTCGTGTGGGGCGATGATGGCGTTTCCGTACAGCGGTATTGAGTGTTGGCCAGGTTACGAAATCCAAAGATCGAATCGAGGCAAAACGAAAATGGCGCAGGAACAGATTTACAAATTCAAATATCCGAGGGCGGTCGACGCGGACGGCCATATTCTCGAGGCCAAGACCTGTTGGCAGGAATACTGCGAACCGAAGTATCGGGACCGAGCCGTCCAGCTCAAGGATGACAAGGACGGATTGGAATATCTCGAAATCAACGGCGTCCCATCGCGAGTGAGTCGCGGGGGCACCTTCGGCACAGTGGCCCAGATGGGTCAGGTGACGCGCAACTCGGGTAATTTTGATCCGCGTATCCGTTATGGCGAACGTGTGCCGCTGGGCGCGTGCGATATGAAAGATCGGCTCAAGCGGCTCGATCTGGAAGGACTCGACGCAGCCATTATCTATCCCAGCCTCGATCTGACTTGGGAAACCGAGTGCGATGATGCCGATTACGCCGATGCGATGTGCCGCGCTTATAATCGCTGGATCTCCGACTGGTGCGCCGATAGTGCCGGCCGCCTGATTCCCGTCGCACACCTTTCGTTAGGCGATCCGGCGGCAGCGGCGGTTGAATTGGAGCGCGCGGTCAAAGCCGGCCATAAAGGCGGATGGGTCGTGCAATTCACGATGACGCGCAAACCGCACGGCCATAGCGATCACGACGTTCTTTTCGCCAAGGCCCAGGAACTCGACGTGCCTTTGGGTATCCACGTCTCGCTTGAGCCGCAGTGGTGCTGGCCCGGTCGCTACGACAAGGATTACGTCCGCAAGAATCCGTGGTTCCTTAACGTCACCGCTTCCGATGCGATCCGCCATGCGCTCGCGAGTCTCATGGCCTATGGCACTTTCGACAAATTCCCCAAGCTTAAGATCGTAATTCTCGAAGTCGGCGCCGGATGGGTTCAGTATTGGCTCGATCGGATGGATGCGGTCTATGACAGTGTGATGGGCCGCTCGGTTCCTCTTAAGGAACGCCCCAGCTTCTATTTCAAACGTAATGTATGGGTCTCGGCCGATCCTGACGAAAAGTCGCTTGCGGCGATGGTCGATCTGGTCGGGAGCGATCGCTTTATCTGGGCCTCCGATTTCCCGCATCCCGATCACACTGCCGATTATCTGCAAGACCTCGAGCGGATGGTCGAAAAAATTCCGGAGAAACAACGCAACGACGTATTAGGAAATAACCTGCGCTCGCTCTACAACCTTTCGATTTGATAAGTTGTTCGCAGAAGCGAAGGGCGGTGGCGGGTAAACGCTGCCGCCTTTTCGCATAGCGCTGACTCTGATTCGTTCCTGACTTTGACCACCGAAGCTTCTTCCACCACTTCCTCGCGATGGACCACCATTATCCAGATGGTGCCGCTGCTGCTTGTGATCGTTTTCAACGCGGTCACGCTGCTGCCTGAGCTGACCATCCCGATTCCGAATCTGAACGACGATGCGTATCACTTCATGTGCGTGCAGCGAGCCGATGCGGCGTTGGCCGGTGGGGAGAATCCTTTCGACCATTGGGAACCCACGCTGGAAATGGGCTTCCCTGATTTCTTCTACTATCAGCACGTTCCTCATCTAGCGGTGGTCGCGCTTCATCGGTTGGTCTTCAACAATATCAGCCTCCTGACGCTCTTCAATTTCGTCAGGTACCTCCTGATGGTGCTGTTTCCGCTGACCGTATGGTGGTCGATGCGTACAATGGGCTTCCTTCCGGTCGCAGCCGCGACGGGCGCAGCGTTCGCGCCTCTGCTCGATGCCGGGGGGCTCTACGGATTCGATTTCCACAGCTACGTCTGGCGCGGCTTCGGGATGTACACGCAGCTGTGGGCAATGAACTTCATCTTTATCGCGACCGCCGCGGTATATCGCGTGCTGAGGGGCGGAGGCGGCTATACAACGGCGATCCTTTCCTGCGCGATGGTCGTGCTATCGGATCTGATGTACGCCTACATGCTCGGTGTCGTTGTCGCGATCCTCTTCGTCTTCAGCCTGTGGCGCGAGGAGCCGGCATGACACCCCTCGTGATCGTTTTCGCGCTGATGCTTTTCCTCGCGACGCAAGCCGGTCCTCGCCTGTGGCCGAGTGCGTTGCGGCTCGCCGCCATCTTCATCCCAGCTGGCGTGATCACTGCCTACTTCATCGCGCCGTTCCTTCTCTACAAGGGATACATGAACGTCACACCCAACTTGCAGCGCTTCAAATACGACTCGTATGGTGCAGCGCAGATTTTGGGATGGCTCATCAACGGTGATCTGTTCGATAAAGGTCGGCTCCCGGCAATGACCCTGCTTCTGACACTCGGAGTCGCGTGGGCGGCGGCCAGGCGCAATGCCCCCGCCCGACTCGCTCTCCTGATGTTCGGAACGTGGCTAATCCTCTATTTTGGCCGTCCGACGCTGGGACCGCTCCTCGATATCTTTCCGATGCATGACGGCCTGCTCTTCCATCGCTTTATAGCCGGCGTCGATCTCGGTGCGATTCTCTTGGCTGGTCTCGGGGCCGAATGGCTTTGGCGGCAATGCCAGCAATTGACGCCGCGTTGGGGGTCGCTAATTGCGGTAGCGATAATCCTCGCTCTGATGATTCCCGCTCTGCGCGAGCGCCAGCAATTTTACGCCACGAACCGACAATGGATGAGCGATACGCAGGCGGCTCTTCAAGCTGATACCGACAGCAACGAAATCGTCGCAGCGATCAAATCGCTACCGCCGGGGCGTGTCTATGCCGGGATGAACAAGGATTGGGGCCGCCTGATGCACTGGGGCGACGTACGCTTCTATGATCGCCTGACCTATGAGTTGATACCGGCGCTATCGCCACCTTGGCAAAGCTATTCGCTCAATTCGGATCTGCTCTGGTACTTCGACGAGAATCATCCGCACGACTACAAACTATTCAACGTTCGGTATGTGATCGCACCCACCGGCCAAGCGCCCAAGCCGTTCTTTCTGCCGATCAAAAAGACCACGCGTTACACCCTCTATCAGATCGACAGCGGCGGATACGTCCAGTTCGGCCAAATCACGGACCACAAAGACACCGATTCACAAGCAGATCTGCTGCAGGAAAATCGCGCCTGGATGACCTCCTCTGCTCCGGCAGCGAATCAGTTTATCCGGTGGTCCTACATGGGGAATGATTCGAGCTCTGGAACCGATCCTGCGGACAAGGCAGCCACGGTAATCAATGAAAAGATTTCCCCCGGACGAATCGAAGTAGTCACTCGATCATCCAACGACGCTACCCTCATTTTCAAAGTGACCTATCATCCGAATTGGCATGTTGAAGTGGACGGAAAAGAGGTTCGCGCCTTCATGGTCTCGCCAAGCTATATCGGGGCTAGGGTGCCCGGCGGTATCCATGTGGTCGCGGCGGAATACCGATCGAATCGCATGCGCAATTACCTGCTGCTTATGTCGGCAATCACGATCGTGCTGGTGCTCCTCTTCGGCAAGAAGCTGGAAGGCCTCGTTGAGGAATCGCTTGCGCGATCCTGAGGAAGCCGCTGCGAGACGAAACGAATAAGAGTTCTGATTAATCGCCGACTTCGATAGTGGCTGGTTCCGCTTCTTCGATCGGCATTGCCGATGCCTCGCCGAGATCGAAGCTCCGGCGCGAGACGAAGCGATAACGCATCAACGTCAGCATCGCGGTGAGCCCGTCGCCAAGACGCAGCTTCTTACCCGCTTCATTACTGCGCGGGTTGTATGAGACCGGCACTTCCACGATCTTCACGCCGAGGCGCAGCAGCTTGGCAGTGACCTCGGGGCAGAATTCGAAGCGCTCGCATACGAGTCGAACCCGGCGTAACAGGCTCAGTCGAAAGGCCTTGTAACCACAGGCCTCGTCGTGAATGCGGGATCCGTAGAGAAAATTGGTCAAATATGTGAGCATCCTGACGCCAAGAAATAGCGCGATGCCGCGTCCCGGGTTATCAGAGGTGCGCATCCCGTAAACGACATCACTCTCGCCCGCAAGCAATGGAGCAATCATGGCCGGGAAATCTGCCGGATCGAGTTCGAGGTCGGCATCCTGGATGATCACAAATTCCGAGGTAGCTTGCGCGAGTCCGGTGCGGATGGCGGCCCCTTTGCCACGATTATGCGGATGGCGAATGACCTTTACCGCCGAGATCGCGTTGAAACGCTCCAACTGCGCCACGGTTCCGTCGTTCGAGCCATCATCAACAACGATGATCTCGCGCGCCAGGCCGGTTGCGAGCACGCGCTCTGCGACGAGACTGATAGAGCCTGCTTCGTTATAAGCGGGAATGATGACAGTTAATCGAGCTTGCGCCACGCGACACCAAATTAACCGATAATCGTTATCTGATCGAGTTGAAGCGAGAAAATCTTAGCTCGCAAAGAAAACGGCGCGGGAGCATCATACTCCCGCGCCGTCGCTGTTCGATACGAGTTAGTTAAAGAGTTACTTCACGGTCCAAACGTCGCCGCGATTCAGTAGCGCTTTCAGATCGCCGGGGCCTTGCTTCGCCTTGGCATCCTCGAGCTGCTGGTTCATCGCGCCGTCGTAGGTGGGACGCGATGTCGCATAGAAGACCCCGATCGGAGTCGGGAGCGGAGCCTGGAAATTGGCCAGCATGAACGCGAGCGCGAGGTTGGTCTCATCGTGGACGATAAGATCCTTCTCGGTCACACCGTTGCCGAGCTGGACTACTTCCGGCCGCTGGCCGTTCATCCGGATACCCTTATCCTTGTTCTTGCCGAAGATAAGTGGCTTGCCGTGTTCGAGCACGAGCTGGTAGTCGGCCTTGATGCCTTTATCGGTCAGATCGTTGAACGCACCGTCATTGAAAATATTGCAGTTCTGCAGGATCTCAAGGAACGATGCGCCCCGATGATCGTGCGCCCGTTTGAGCATCTCACCGAGATGCTTCTGCTCGACGTCGAGTGAGCGAGCCACGAAGGTCGCGCTGGTGCCGAGAGCAACGGTAATCGGGTTGAACGGTGAATCGACTGAACCGATCGGCGAGGACTTGGTCACCTTGCCGAACTCCGAGGTCGGCGAGTACTGCCCCTTCGTCAGACCATAGATACGGTTGTTGAAGAGCAGGATATTCACGTCGACGTTACGGCGCAGGATATGAATCAGATGGTTGCCGCCGATAGAAAGACCGTCGCCGTCGCCGGTGACGAGCCATACGTCGAGGTCCGGGCGCGAGACCTTCAGACCAGTTGCGAAGGCCGGCGCACGGCCATGAATCGTATGGAAGCCATAGGTGTTCATGTAGTACGGGAAGCGGCTCGAGCATCCGATGCCCGAGATGAAGACCGTCTTCTCGCGCGGCACGCCGAATTCCGGCATCTGCTTCTGGACCTGCGCGAGAATCGCGTAGTCACCGCATCCGGGACACCAGCGTACTTCCTGATCGGAAACGAAATCTTTACGAGTTAGTGCAGTTGCCATGGTGTTCAGCCCTCCAGGACGCGAGTAATCCGGTTCGTCAGTTCGCTGACCTTGAACGGACGGCCCTGGATCTTGTTGCAGCCGATCGCGTCGATCAGATAGTCGGCGCGCACCAGCTTGAGTAGTTGTCCCATGTTCATCTCGGCGACCATCACCTTCTTGAACTTACGAAGCTGGGCCTCGAGATCACTCGGGAGCGGATTGAGATAACGCAGATGGATATGCGAAACACTCTTGCCCTTGCCGCGGAGCTGCTTAACGGTCTCGCGGATTGAGCCGAAAGTCGACCCCCATCCGAGGACGACCAGATCGCCGCCATTCGCGTCGCCGAAGATTTCCGTCGGCGGAATTTCACGCGCAATTCCTGCGACCTTACGCGCACGGATACGTACCATCAGCTCGTTATTGGCGGGCGAGTAGCTGATGTTACCGGTCTTGTCCTCACCGGAGAGACCGCCGATACGATGCTCCAGTCCGGGCGTGCCCGGGATCGCCCATGGACGCGCGAGCGTCTCTTCATCGCGCATGTAGGGCATGAAGCCGACCGGATCGGTGCGGTACTCAACCTTTATTTCCGGCAGCTTGTCGACATCGGGCAGCAGCCAGGGTTCAGCGCCATTGGCCAATTGGCCGTCGGTAAGCAGGACTACCGGCGTCATATACTTAACCGCGATCCGCACCGCTTCGTAGGCCGCCGCAAAGCAATCGGCCGGGGTCGAAGCCGCAATCACCGGGATGGGCGACTCACCATGACGCCCATACATCGCCGCGAGCAAATCAGCCTGCTCGGGCTTGGTCGGCATACCGGTCGACGGACCCGCGCGCTGGATATCGGCGATAACGATCGGCAACTCGGTCTTGACGGCGAGGCCAACCGCTTCGGCCTTCAGATTCATGCCGGGGCCGGAAGTAGTAGTGATCGCGATCGAACCACCAAAAGCGGCGCCAATCGCCGAGCAGACGCCCGCGATTTCGTCTTCCGCCTGGAAGGTATAGACGGGGAAATTCTTCAAGGCCGCGAGCTCATGAAGCACGTCGCTGGCGGGAGTAATCGGATAGGAGCCGAGGAACAGCGGCTTGCCCGCCTTGACCGCGGCGGCCACAAAACCGAGCGCTACAGCGGCGTTACCGGTGATATTCCGATAGGTGCCCGGGACGATCCGTGCCGGCGGCACTTCGTACGAGCTGGCGAACATCTCGGTGGTTTCACCGTAGTTGAAGCCAGCACGGAGTGCCTTCAAGTTGGCATCGAGCAGTTCCGGCGTCTTCTTGAAACGACCTTCCAGCCAATTGATCGTGCTCTCGATCGGGCGCTGATAGAGCCACGAGATCATGCCGAGCACGAACAGATTGCGGCAGCGGAACACCGCGCGATTATTCAGCCCGGTATCGTGCAAGGCGTTGGTCGTAAGCTTGGTAACGTCGACCTGAAAGACTTGGTACTTATCGAGCGAGTGGTCGGTAAGAGGGTTACTCTTGTAATCCGCCTTCTTGAGGTTCGCCTCGTTGAAGGCTTCCTTATCGACGATAATCACGCCGTTGGCCGGCACGTCGTCGAGGTTAGCCTTGAGCGCCGCAGGGTTCATCGCCACCAAAACGGTTGGCTCATCCCCGGCGGTGAAGACCTCACCACTCGAAAAGTTAACCTGAAAGCCGCTGACACCGGCGATCGTGCCGGCGGGAGCGCGTATCTCAGCCGGATAATCGGGCAGCGTCGCGATATCGTTACCGGCCAATGCAGATTCAGCAGTGAACTGCATACCGGCCAATTGCATACCGTCGCCGGAATCGCCGGCGAAGCGAATAACGACGCTGTCGCGACGTTCGCGCTTGTGCGCGTGGCCGCCGAGACCGGTCGACTGAGCGGCGCCTCCGGCCGCTTCAGGTGGTAGAGCCATTGCGATCAACACTCCTTACGCCGCCAATCGGGCTGGCGCTGGTCTGGATCCTCAAAATGGGATCAAAATTTGTGCCCAAACGACAGAAGTATAACTAATGCAATTATAGAGGAAAAGGGAAGTTACAGAAGTGTTGCTCTGGCCGCTTAGCGTACAGAGAAGCGGTCAAATTCGCACGCAAATGTTCCCCA
Source organism: Binataceae bacterium (SeqCode) (assembly GCA_035541875.1). Lineage (GTDB taxonomy): Bacteria > Desulfobacterota > Binatia > Binatales > Binataceae > JAJPHI01. Next base: position 41,673 of record DATKML010000037.1, on the reverse strand, counting down.
AGCGACAAAAACTTCGCCCACTGCCGCATCTGGAGGGCCTTGCTGAGCAAAGCGGTAGAGCTTCTCAAGCTTGGCTTTAGGACCCTCCGCGACGATCTCGACAGAGCCGTCGGGCCGATTACGCGCATAGCCGGTGAGACCCAGCATCTCGGCTTGGGCCTTGGTGGCGGCGCGAAAATAGACGCCCTGCACCCGCCCGGTAACGCGTAGTTCGATCCGCGCCAAATCAGTAGAGCCGTTCATTCACCTTCGCCCAACAGAGCGGCGAACTCGGCTTCGTCCAGCACCCGTACGCCCAGCTCCTGAGCTTTGCGCAGCTTCGAGCCCGGATCGGTCCCCGCCACGACGAAATCGGTCTTCCGACTTACCGACGAAGTGACACGACCTCCAGCGCCGAGGATCCGTCGCTCGGCCTCCTCCCGCGTCATCGACGCGAGACCACCGGTAAGAACGAAGCTCTTTTCGCGGAGCGCGCCCCGCCCTTGCGCCGGCTCCTGCGGCGCGATGATCTTGAGTTCACGCGCCAGCCGTTCGACGGCGTGACGATTTCGCGGCTCATCGAAATATTCGCGGATACTGCGCGCGACTTCGCCGCCAATATCACGCACGCCAGTCAGATCATCTTCGGTCGCGTCCATCAGCGCCTCGATCGTTTTGAAGCGCAGCGCCAATTGTCGCGCCGTGCTCTCGCCGACGTGACGGATGCCGAGTCCATTGATCAGCCGTTCGAGGGCCGCGTCGCGCGATCGATCAATCGCCTCGAGAATATTCTGGGCGCTCCTGTCGGCCATCCGCTCGAGCCCGAGCAGATCGCTCTTCTTGATCCGATAGATATCATCGAGTTCCTTGACCAGCCCTTTGTCGACCAGTTGAGCGACCAGCTTGTCGCCTAGCCCCTCGATATCGAGCGCGGTCTTCGACGCAAAGTGCCGAATCGATTCGCGCATCCGCGCCGGGCAGTTCGCATTGACACAGAAGTAAGCAACCTCGCCCTCTTCGTGTACAATCGAGCCACCGCATTCGGGACAATGATCGGGCATCTCGAATTGCGGGCTACGCGGCTTCGCTTCACGCGTGACGCGCACGACGTAGGGAATCACGTCGCCCGCACGTTCAATCAAAACGGTATCGCCCTGGCGGATATCCTTGCGGCGGATCTCATCGAGGTTGTGCAAGGAAGCATTCGAGATCGTCACGCCAGCGAGCGGAACGGGTTCAAGCTTCGCCACAGGAGTGAGTGACCCGATCCGACCGACCTGCACGGCAATCTCATTGACGCAAGTCTCGGCCTGCTGGGCCTTGAACTTGAACGCGATCGCCCATCGCGGGGAGCGCGAAACCTCGCCGAGCCGATTCTGGAGCTCGAAGGAATTGACCTTCGCGACCACACCGTCGGCTTCGTAATCGAGTTCGTGCCGCCTCTCCGTGAGCTCCTTCCAGTAATCAATAACCTCGTCGACTTTACGGCAGATCCGTGACAGCGGATTCACCCGCAGGCCAAACTGCTTTAGTTCCTGCAAAAACTCCCATTGGCTGGCGAAGCCGACACCATCCATCACGCCGGCGGAGTGGCAAAAGATATCGAGCGGACGCGACGCAGTGATCTTGGGGTCAAGCTGTCGTAGCGATCCGGCAGCCGCATTGCGCGGATTCATAAACGGCGCTTCGCCAGCCTTCACGCGCTGTTCGTTCAGTCGATCGAAGCCTTTGCGGGAGAAGATCACCTCGCCGCGCACCTCAAGGATTTTGGGCATCGAGTGATGCGCCGGCTTAATCAATCGCAGCGGGATACTTTTGATTGTGCGGATATTCTGCGTGACGTCCTCGCCGTTGATTCCGTCTCCGCGGGTCGATCCGACGGTCAGGCGACCTTCCTCATAGACCAATTCGACGGCGAGCCCGTCGAGCTTCACCTCGGCGACGTATTCGATATGGCTATCGTCCTTCAGGAAGCGCTTAATCCGCTGATCGAACTCGACCATTTCCTCCGCATCCATCGCGTTCGACAGCGACATCATCATCTGGCGATGGACCACGACGCCGAACTTCTCGCTCGGCGCAGCGCCGACACGCTGGGTGGGCGAATCAGGCGTCAGCAATTCCGGATGGGCCAGCTCGAGCGCTTCAAGCTGGCGCATCAGCTGATCGTACTCAGCGTCGGTAACCTCCGGATCGTCGAGTACGTAGTAGCGATAATTGTGATGGTGAATCAGCTCGCGGAGCTTCTCAGCTTCGGCGTTTAGTTCTTTGAGGTCAGGCATCGTCGGTATGATCGTTGTTTACAGTTCCTTGGCGAACGACGCGACCGCCTCGATCGCCGCATCCAGGTTCTCCGCTTCCGTGCGCCCGGAACTCACGCGCGGCTTGAACGAATGATCGCCGTCATCAATCCATGTAACGCGAATCTTCTTTGAGAGCTTGTAATCCTCGACCTCTTCGCGACGGCCAAACGTATCGCGCGTGCCCTGCATAACTAGAGCCGGGGTCCGCAAAGTCTCAAGATGCTTAATCCTCGGCCGTTCGGGTTTGCCCGGCGGATGGAACGGGTACCCTAGGCAGACGAGGCCCCGGACTTCCATCTCGTCGGCAACCATACTGGCGATTCGACCACCCAGCGACTTCCCACCGATAATCAGTTGTGCGCCGCCGCCAAGTATCTTGATAACCTCGCGCCAGCTCTCCAACAGCACCGGTTCGCGATCCGGCGCACCGCCTTTGCCGGTATTCCGACGCGCATGCATATAGGGAAACTCGAAACGCGCGACGCGCGGACCGTTGGCGGCAAGGCCCTCGGCGATAGTGTTCATGAACGGCGAATCCATCGGAGCGCCGGCGCCATGCGCCAGAACGATCGTCAGCCGCGCCTTGGCGGGACCATTTATCAGTAAATCGGACGGCTTCATTCCCTCAATCCTGTATCGCTACCCGCCCCTCGAATCCTTCTAATTGCTTTGTATAAGCTCAACTGCATGTCGCGTAAGACCCCTCGTAACGTCGTTCCGATTACTTCTGGACGCAACCCGCGTATCGCCGAGATTAACGCGAATAATCCCGATGGGATCTTCACCGACCTCTACCTCTACCTGATGACCTGCTCGTGGACGCTGCTACTGATCCAGATAGCGGGCACTTTCTTTCTTGCCAACGTGCTCTTTGCCCTCGCCTATTATTGCGACGGCGGCATCGAGAATGCTCATAGCTTCGCCGATCATTATTTCTTCAGCGTCGAGACGATGGCGACCGTCGGCTACGGCAGGATGTCGCCGACGACTTTTCTCGCGCACCTCCTGATGAGCTTTGAAGCACTCAGTGGTCTGCTCGGATTCGCCGTCGTTACGGGATTGATCTTCGCCAAGTTCTCGCGACCCACGGCACGCATTCGTTTCAGTCGCTATGCCGTTATCGCACAACGCGACGGGGTTCCAAGTCTGATGTTCCGGATGGCGAATGTGCGCGCGAACCAAATCGTTGAAGCACAGATTCATCTGGTCTTCTCACGGATGGAAAAAACGATCGAGGGCGAGAGTTGGCGGCGTTTCTACGATCTGGACGTGGTCCGCAGCCGTAATGCGATCTTTGCTTACTCGTGGACCGTGGTCCATCAGATTCTCCCCGGCAGCCCTTTCCATGGTGTAACCGCGGAAACGCTCGAAGAGAGTCATGCCTGGATTGTCGCCGCGGTTACGGGCTTGGACGAGACTCTCTCACAGACCGTACATGCTCGCGGCTTCTGGGGCTCCTCCGATATCAAATGGGGTGCGCGCCTCAGTGACGCTCTGGTTCGTACACCCGATGGGAGCTTCGCCCTCGATTTTGACCGTTTTGATGAGATCGAACCCGCCGAACTCCGCCCTTGGGATCAAGAGACGTTGAAAACCGTCGCTGAGCCCTGAGCCGATTATCTACAACATCGCGAGTTGCGCTAGGCTGGCGGCTCAAAGGAGATTCGCGATGCCAGAACAGGATCTGCTGGTCGATCGACGCGACGGTGTTCTCTATCTCACGCTGAATCGCCCCGACCGGCTCAACGCTCTGAGTCCCGATATGGTTAGTGCGCTGCTGAAAGAACTCGGCGCCGCTGCACATGACGACGCAGTTGGTGCCGTCGTGATTACCGGCTCCGGTCGCGGCTTCTGCGCGGGTGGCGACGTGGCGCGGATGCGCGAGCGCAACGAAGCTGCGCCCACTGAGGTTTCAGGCGGAATCGAACAACGCATCGCGCAGACGCGTCGCAGTGAGGAAGTCACCGTTCTTCTCCATGAGATGCCGCGTGTGACGATCGCCGCCGTAAACGGGCCAGTCGCCGGAGCGGGGCTGGGCCTCTGCCTGTCCTGCGATATCCGTATTGCTTCCGATGCGGCGCGCTTCGGCACAGCCTTCGCGCGTGTCGGCTACTCGGGTGACTGGGGCGGCAGCTACTTCCTGACGCAGCTTGTCGGTCCCGCCAAGGCCCGCGAATTGTATTTCTCGGCCGAGATGTTCGACGCAGACGAAGCGCAGCGACTCGGACTGGTGAGCAAAGTCGTACCGGCTGCCTCGCTGATGGATGAGGTCAGCAGCTATGCGCGCCGGATCGCGGCAGGACCGCGGATCGCGTACGCCTACATGAAGGGCAATCTCAACGCGGCGATGCATCACGATCTGCGCACTGTGCTCGATCGGGAAGCCGTCGGACAGGCGCTGACCGGTCAGACGCAGGATCATAAAGAGGCTGTGAAAGCCTTCCTCGAAAAGCGCGAACCCAAATTCAACGGTCGCTGAGCCACCGGGAGGGTCACGATGCTGAAGACGAGGCTCTGCGAACTCCTCGGAATCGAACACCCAATCGTGTCGGCCGGGATGGGCGGAGTGGCTGCGGCTGACCTGGCCGCAGCCGTGTCAGAAGCCGGTGGTCTGGGCACGCTAGGGCTCGCTGCCTTCGGTCGCGAAGGTATCCAGACCGAGATTTCGGCGGCGCGCGCCAAGACGCAAAAGCCGCTCGCGGCCAATCTGCTCGTTCCGTTTCTGCGCCCCGGGACTGTCGAGCAAGTCCTTCAGATGCCCCTCCAGGTGCTGACCTTCTTCTGGGGCGATCCGAACGATCATGCTGACGCGATTCGTGCAGCCCACGATGCTTCTATCAAGGTTATCTGGCAGTGCGGCTCGGCCGAGGAGGCACAGCGCGCGAAAAACGCCGGAGTCGATATCGTGATGGTACAGGGCTTCGAGGCGGGTGGTCATGTGCGCGGCACCACAACAACTATCGCGCTGATTCCTGCCGTGCGCGACGCGATCGGTGATCTTCCATTGATTGCGTCGGGCGGGATCGCGGATGGCCGTGGGCTCGCTGCCGCGTTGGCGCTAGGAGCCGACGGGGCCGCGATTGGCACCCGCTTCCTGGCATCGACGGAGGCCGCCGCCCATCCTGCCTATAAAGATCGAGTTCTTGCGGCTAAAGGGGACGATACCTTTCATACGACGCTATATGACATCGGATGGCCCGAGGCGGCTCATCGCGTGATCCGCACCAAACTGGTCGAGAGATGGGAAGCCGCTGGTCGGCCCGTATCAGGGAGTCGTCCCGGCGAGGGCGACGTAGTAGTCCGCTCAAACCGCCCGGAGGTCGAACTGCCGCCGGTCAATTACAGCGTTGCACCGCCTATGAATTGTCTCGAAGGTGACGTCGAAGGGCTGGCCTTCTATGCGGGACAGTCGTGCAGCCTCGTGCGGGAGATCCTGCCGGCAGCTGAGATTGTTCGGCGTATCGTTGCAGAAGCGGAGGCCGTGATAGGGGAGCGTCTTGCGTCATTCGTAAGATAACGGCGTCGAGCGACCAACCCACATCAAGTCATTCTGGGGAGCGCAGCGACGAAGAATCGCGCCTGCCTGAACGCGTCCAGTGTGGGCACGAGATTCTTCGCTCCGCGGACTCCGCTGAGAATGACGCTAAGGCCTTGGGGTATCGCTCATCCCTTCTTCGCCGATTGCGCCTCGATCTCCGCGCGTAGCTTTTTCATCACCTGCGCCAGTGCCCGCGTGTATTGCTGCTTGGTCCAGGTCTCCTTGGTGCGCATCTTGAGCCATCCGAGCTTGACCGCATCGGGCTTGTTGCCCATCTCGCCGGTCGATACCTCGATTATGGCTCGCTCCTCAGCCGTCAGCGTTGCAAGCACCTCGCGCTTGAGGTTCTGAAGAAACCCCGCCCTGAGATCGATATCGATTTTCATCGCCGTTCTCCGCGCGCCCCAATGAATCTATTTAAATGCCGGCATCACGTATTTCGCGAATTTCTCCAGCGATTTGATCGCTTCCTTATGCGGCAGTCCGCCGAAGTTCACTTCGAAGATCGGATAGTCGAGACGGAAATCCTTTTGCGCGCGCTTCAGCCGTTGGATAATCCGCTCGGGCGTGCCGAACATGACGCAATCGCCCTTGTCGAGATCCTCGTAGGTGGCGTTGCCGAAGAGTCGAGTGAGGCCGCCCTTGTAATCTTGATAGTCCTTCGATTTGAACGCGGCGCGCTGATCGAGCGAGGAAAAGAACTCCCAGTACTTGCCGAAGTGCGGCGCAGCGAAGCCATGCGCCTCCTCGTCAGAATCAGCAACGTAGAGATGATAGACGCCGAGAACTTCGCGCGTGCTGGCATCGTGGCCTGCTTCTTTCAGCGCTTTCCAGTAGAGATCGAGCTTAGCCTGGAGATCCTCATGCCGATGGTACGCGAAGGTCACGGCCATCGGATTGAAACCCTGCTTGCCTGCCCAGATAAAGCTCTCAGGCGTAACGGCGCAGGCGCTCCAAATCGGCGGATGGGGCTTCTGCACCGGCTTGGGCAGTGCCTGCACATCGCAGATTTTGTAGTATTTGCCCTCGTAATTAACCGTTTCCTGCGTCCAGGCCTGCTGGATAATCTCGGCGGCCTCATGGAAACGGCCATGGCTTTCGGACTCGTCGATATCAAATAGTTCGTATTCCGCTTTGAGCACGCCACGCCCGATACCAAAATCGAGCCGACCACCGCTCAGAACATCGACCATCGCGTACTCTTCAGCCAATCGAACCGGGTTGCTCAGCGGTAACAGCGTGACGCCGGTGCCGACGCGAATCCGCTTGGTCCGCATCGCCACGGCTGTAGCAAAGACCGGCGGCGACGGGAACGCATACCCCGCGATATAGTGCTCAGCGAAAAAGACCCCGTCGAAGCCCAACTCTTCTTCGCATTGAATCTGCTCCAACATCTCGCCGTAATAATGGCTCTCCGATTTGTGCCGTTCGGGGTGATAGTCGGGGATATAGAGCAGACCGAATTTCATCGTAGCGTTCCTCACGTCGGCGCAATGGCCGATGGCAAAGCTTAGGCATCGCCTGAGTGTCGTGGCAAGAATGGCTGGGCTGTCGTCGTTATCCGGTTAAGGTTCGAGGATAGCTTTGACCGTCGCGGGACCCATCGGCTCGTTATGCCGCATCCGGCCGAGCATCGGGACGTCGATCAGCCGCCGGAGCGAATCTTCGTTGGTGGTGACAGCAGGCGAGATCGTAGCCTCGATATCGCTCAGCACATACCCTCGCAGATTGAGGCCTCGCGATCGTGCGTAGTGCGCAGTGAGCACTGTAGCGTTGAGGCATCCCAGCCGATTCCCAACGACCAAGATCACTCCGAGCCCCAGCTTCAGCGCGAGATCCGCGTAATCGAAGCCCCATCTGATTGGTACCGAGATTCCTCCCGCCCCTTCCACGATCACCAAATCACTCTGCGCAGCGATCTGTCGAAAGCATCGATCCACATAATCCGGATCGGGCGCGTCGACACCGTCGGCCTCCGCAGCACGGGCTGGAGCAAGCGGTGAAGGGTAGCGATAGGGACAGACCAAATCCATCGGTAAGTCTGAGCCGGCGGCCGCGACCATCGCCTGCGCATCAGCTGCAACGAGTTCGCCACTAACACGTTCGCATCCGGTCTCGGCAGGCTTCATCACACCGACACGCATCCCGCTCGCCTTCGCCGCCGACGCGAGCGCGCATCCGACGAGCGTCTTGCCGACACCAGTGTCGGTCCCTGTGATCATCAAGGCTCGCTTCATATCGATTAACTACGCGGACGCGGTGACGACACGGATCGCTTCTGTCGTCACGTCGAGTAGCGCGCCGAGTTCGGCTTCGGTAATCGAAAGCGGCGGCATCAGGACGACCACGTCGCCCAGCGGCCGGATCACTACGCCATGGCGTCGTGCCTCTTTGATCACGCGCACGCCCATCTGGTCCGCAACCTTGTACGGCTCCATCCGATTACGCCGCAGTTCGATTCCGACCATCATGCCCGCCTGCCTGATATCAGCGACGTGCGGGAGCGGCGCGACCTGCTCATTCAACGCTCGCTTAATCTGCGCGATTCGCGGCGCAATGCGGGCAATAACGGCCTCATCGCGGAAGATTTTGAGGTTCGCCGACGCAACGGCAGCTGCTAACGGATTCCCCGTGTAAGTGTGGCCGTAGTAAAAGGCGCGATAATCCTCGGGCGCGCCCAGAAAGGCATCGAAGATCTCGTCGGTCGCAAGCGTCGCCGCCAACGGCAGATAGCCGCCCGTGATCCCCTTACCGAGACACATCAGATCTGGCCGCAATTCCGCCTGCTCCGAGGCGAACATCGTGCCCGTTCGCCCAAAGCCGGTCGCAACCTCATCGGCGATTATCAGCGCCCCTGCCTCGCGCGCCATCCGCGTGATCCGGCGCAGGTATTCCGCCGGATGGTCCCACATGCCGGCAGCGCCCTGCATGATCGGCTCGATCACCAGCGCCGCGAGTTCATCGGGCTCTGCGCCAATTATTTCGCGCGCCCGCGCTAGCGAGCGCTCCAGAGCGGCTTCGGCCGGCATTCCTTCGTAGAAGCGAAACACATGCGGCGGGTCGGTCTTTATTACGCTGAAGAGCAGCGGACGAATATGGCGATGAAACTGTTCGCTGTAGCCCAGGCTGACCGACCCCAGCGTATCGCCATGATAGGAGCCGTTTAGCGTGAGAAAACGGGTGCGTTTGGTTACGCCTTTAGCTTGCCAGTATTGCGCTGCGATTCGTACCGCAACTTCGACGGCTTCCGCACCCGAATCGGAGTAGAAGACGCGCGTGAGGCCTTCAGGAGTGATCGCGACCAGCTCCTGTGCAAGTTCGGTGGCGGGCGCGTTGGCCAATCCGAGCATCGTCGAATGGGCGATCTTGCCGATCTGCGCAATCAAAGCCGCATCGAGTTCGGCCTTGCGATGACCATGAACATTGCACCATAGCGACGAGACTCCATCGAGGTAGCGTTGCCCGTTCACATCGATCAGGTAATTGCCTTCACCGCGCTCGATAAAGAGTTGGTCCTCGCGCATCCACACCTGCATCTGCGTAAACGGATGCCAGACGTGGCGGCGATCAAGTTCGGATAATCGTGCGTATTCGTTCTGCTCAGCCATTCAATACTCCAACCAAGGGTGGGCTCAGATAAGTCCGACCTCGCGACCCGCTTCGCCAAAGGCGGCGAGCGCCAGATCCAGTTCCTCGCGCGAGTGCGCAGCTATCGGCGTGACGCGAAGTCGTGCGGTCCCTGCCGGAACCGTCGGCGGCCGGATCGCGATAGCATGGACGCCGCGCGCAAGCAGTGCCTGCGACAGGCGCAGCGCATTATCAGCTTCGCCGACCATCACGGGCAGAATCGGCGTGGTCGTGTCACCGATACGAAACCCCGTCCGCTCCAATCCCTCACGCAAGTAAGCCGCATTGTCGTGCAAGCGCTGGAGCAGTGAAGGATCCGACTCAATAATGCCGAGGGCCGCATCGGCCGCCGCCACGATCACTGGGGAGAGCCCGGTCGAGTAGATAAAGCTCCGGGCGCGATTCACCAGATAATCGATCAGGATCGACGAACCGGCTACATACGCTCCGTAAGCGCCGAGCGCCTTGCTCAACGTGCCGACATGGACGTCGATCTCCTTCGTAAGTCCGGTCTCGGCGGCGAGCCCTGCCCCTTTCGGACCGATCACGCCAACCCCGTGAGCTTCATCGAGGATAATCGCCGCGCGATACTCACGCGCCAGCTCAACGATCTCCACGAGCGGCGCACGATCGCCGTCCATGCTGAAAACCGAATCGGTCACAATAAACCGCCGGCGAGCGTTGCGAGCTTCGCACAGCAAGTCCCGCAGATGGTCGACATCGCGATGACGATAAATAGCCACACGGGCGCGGCTCAGGCGGCAACCATCGATCAAGCTAGCGTGGTTGAGTTCATCGCTCAGCACGACGTCGCCTGCTCCCGCCAAGGCACTCAGCACGCCGATATTGGCGAGATAGCCCGATCCGAAGACCAGCGCCGCATCCACGCCCTTGAATGCCGCGATATGCTTCTCCAATTCGACGAGCGGTTCGAGATTGCCCGCGATCAGCCGCGATGCGCCTGTTCCGGTGCCATACTTAGTCAGCGCCTCGGCCGCCGCATGCTTAACCTTGTCGTGCGAAGCGAGACCCAGGTAATTATTCGAGGAGAGCATCAGGACGCGGCGTCCTCCGAGCATCACGGTGGTCTCCTGTGCACTCTCGACAATCCGCAAGATGCGTCGAAGCGACCTGCCCTCGAGCTCGCGCAGGGCCGCTTCCAATTCCGAATCCAAACCCGTCATAAGTCGATGAGCTTGCCGCAAACGACGCAGCCGCGCGAGAGATACGCGATCAGGCGATCGAGCTCGTTTGCCTAACGTCGGTTGAACAGTTGATTCGAGGGCAGCTTGGGATCGATTGCTTTGGCGGCGGTCTCATCTCCGGCGACGGGCAGTTTCATCGCGTCGAGTAAGCCGACCTGAACCAGCACCGAGGCTTGATCCCAATAAATATGTTCATGCGCGACCTTGCCGTCGCGGAAACGAACAATCGCCACGAGCGGCACGCGGACATGCTTACCCGTCGGCGCGACGGCCGGCAGCATCCAGTCCATCGCCACCGTATGAGTGAACTCGAAAATCATCTCATCGACGACCTGATCGTCCCCCACCGTCGTCGAGATCGGCGTGATTTTCGTATCGGGCGGCATCTGCGGAATAAAGCGTTTGGAGTAGAACTCGCGCAGAGCCTCACGACCAACGCCACCGGTCATCACCGGGATATGATTCACGTAGGCGTCCGGCGTCATCGTAGCGAGCGTCGCCTCGGTATCGCGCGTGGCGAACTCGTATTCAAGATGCTTATGCCAGAGATCAAGGAGCGGGTTAGTGGTCATAACGCGGTGCTTTAATCCGGTTGGAAAGGGCAGCGCAAGCCATCGGTCATTCTGAGGGAGTCTGCGATCGAAGATTCCGTGATCTGTGTTCGATTTTCGAGGAAACTGGGATTCTTCGCTGCGCTCAGAATGACAACCGCGTGCTTCGCGCTACCCACAGTCACGAGACCTTACATCAAGTTCGGCTAGGTGAACCTACGGGCTCTGAGGTAGTTCCGGAAGGGTCGCAGCGCGGACGCGGGAGAGCAATCCATTCAGCGTCTTGAGGCCGGTCGTCATCCGCGCGCCGTACCAATGGAGATCGCGACCGCTGATCAGCACGACCCGACGGCTCAGGGCGGCGGGTAAGGCAGGTTTGAGTTCTTCGACGTCTTTCGCGCCGAACTCATAGGGCTCATCGGGCAGCATCACGAAGTCGGGACGCAGTACCAAAGCCTCTTCGATCGTAGTCCGTGGATAGCGCTCACCGGCGGAGGCGAAGATATTGTTGTAGCCGAGCATCCGCAGGACGTCGTGGGCATAAGTATCGCCGTTAAAGGCCATCCAGGGGTTTTTCCAGATCGGGCAGAAAACCCGGAAACGAAGTTTAGCCCACACCCCGACCTGGGTTTCGATTTCGCTGATCGCCAGCACGATCTCGCGCGCCATCGCTCCTGCAGCTGCCTCACATCCGAGGACGGTACCGAGCTTGATAATCGATTCGACTGCCTGGCTGACCTTGCGTGGATAGGTGGTGAAAACCGGGATACCCGCGGCACGGAGGTTCTCGATATCCTCGCGGCGATTCTCTTCGGCGTTGGCGATTACCAGATCCGGCGCCAAGGCGACGATCCCACGGATATCGGGATTCTTGGTACCGCCAATTTTCGGCAGAGAGGCCGTCGCCGCCGGTTCGATACAGAAGCGCGTAACGCCGACGACCCGCTCGCCCAAGCCAAGCGCAAAGAGGGTCTCCGTCCAGCTTGGCACCAGCGAGACAATTCGCTCCGGATGGCGCGGAAGTTCGAGGCGAAAACCCAGCTCGTCAGCAGTCTGTAGAGGCGCCATCCGGGCATTATAACGGCGGTACAACCGGAGTGCATCGCCTGATTTTACCCATCAGGAATGAGTCAGACCCGCCAGTGGCGTGTGTTCCGCTAATTGTATTGTTAAGCGCCCCTTAAGCACGTTACCGGCTACTTGTCATAAATGGTCGAACGGGTTTAAGCTGCGAGCCCGGTCTTTGCAGCACCAAAAATGCTGTAGCCGGGAGAGCAAGGTTGGTCTCATTGCGCGTTAATGAACGCGCTTGCCAAGGCAAAAACGTGAGGCCATCATAAGTCACGCTGGCGGCAGTGGCCCCAACGCGAAGGAAAAAACCTGACGACAGGAAGACCTGACCAATGAGCGAGCCACTAGAACGCAAAGATCAGTTGATTCGCTATTTCGAAAGCGGCTCCAAGCCCCGCGATAAATGGCGAATAGGCACCGAATACGAGAAGGTCGCTGTCTCCGTCCGCGATGGACGTGCCCTGCCCTTTTCTGGCCCGAATGGAGTCGAGGAACTCCTGCGCCGCTTCATCGACCGCTACGGCTACGAAGATAATGGCGAACACGGCCGGATTATCGCCGTGAACGGCGAGCGTGCGCCCATCACGATCGAACCCGGCGGACAGATCGAACTATCGGGCGAGCAGTGCGAAACGATTCACTGCGCCAATTCCGAGTTCACCAAGCATATCGAGCAACTTATCGAGGTCGGTCACGAACTCGATGCGACGATCCTCGGCCTCGGGATGCAACCGATTAGCCGAATCGACGAGATCGAACTGCTGCCCAAGGACCGCTACCGGATCATGTATCCCTACATGGGACGCAAGGGTAAGCTCGGTCAGCGGATGATGAAGCAGACGGCTGGGGTGCAGGCGAATCTCGATTACAGCGACGAAGCCGATGCGATGCGGAAGCTGCGCGTCAGCATGGGTATCGTCCCCCTGCTCTACGCCATTTTCGCCAATTCTCCGCTCTGCGACGGCTCTCTGAACGGCTACCACAGTTTCCGCGGCCATATCTGGCAGGATACCGATAACGATCGTTGCGGCACGTTGGAGTTCGTTTTCCGTGACGACGCGGGCTTCGAAGACTACGTCGAGTATGCGCTAAACGTGCCGATGTACTTCCTTGAGCGCAACCACGAGTACCTCAACATGACGGTTCCGCGCGGGATTACCTTCCGGCAGTTCATGGAGAATGGCTTCGGCAAGGAACGGGCAACGCTCAACGATTGGAGCAACCATCTCACGACGATCTTCACCGAAGTACGGCTGAAGAAATATATCGAGGTCCGCACCGCCGATAGCCAACCCCCGGCGCTGATGCTGGCCCTTCCCGCTATCTGCAAGGGTATCCTTTACGATGACGATTGCATGACTGGCGCGTGGGATCTGGTTAAGCGATGGAGCTTCTCGGAGCGACTCGAATATACCGACGCAGCCCAGAAGGTCGGTCTCGATGCGCGCATCGGCCGAGCCAAGATGCAGGATCTGGCGCTCGAATTGATCAATATCGCGATGATCGGACTAACGCGGCAGCATTGCCTCAACAGCCGTGGCGAGGACGAAACGATCTATCTGCTGCGGATGCTTGATCAAGTCAGGATGGGCCATTCGCAGGCCAGCCTGACAATCGAACGATGGAAAGGACGCTGGAACTACGACGTCCATCGACTGGTCGAAGGCTGCTCCTACGAAGCAGAGGCCAGCCTTTAAAGCCGGAGGTCGCGGGCTGAGTGAACGGGTTCAACCTCTCCGAACGGAATATCCTTATCATCAATGTCCTGTTCGGTCTGGTGATATTCGCGTTCCTGGGTCTCAGCGCCACCGATATCTTTAAGCTCCGTGCTGCCAGCGACGTTCTGCCGGGCGAAGCAGAGTACGCGCGGACCAAGCCTGCGCATATTACAGGCGACTCTCATCCCAAGACTTATTACAACGCGATCGTGAGTCGCGATATCTTCAATCTCGCACCACCACCGACGCCGGCACCATTGGAGAGTGAAAACCTCGACGTTAAGCTGGTCGGCGTCTCGCAAGTTTCAGAAGGCAAGCCGTGGGCGATCATCCAGGACGACGGCGGCAAACAGAACCTTTATCAAGTCGGCCAGAGCATTCCCGGGGCTGGCAAGTTACTAGAGGTCGAAAGCTCGCGAGTGATCCTGCTGCACAATGGCCATCGGGTGGCCCTCGATCTGCCGCGACAGGCACCTCAACCGGGACCCGCGATGAAACCTCCGCCCCGACCGGGCTTCCTCCATCGGATGCCGCGCCGCATGGAAGGTGGGATTGACCGACCCAACCCAGGTATCCGTCGGCTGGGCGGCAACAACTACCAACTCGCTCGCACTACTGTCGATAGCAGCTTGAAAAATATGGCTCCGCTGTTCACACAGATTCGCGCGACGCCACAAATCGAAAACGGGGTCGCCAGCGGCTATCGGCTTACCGAGATCCAACCCGGTTCGCTCTTTCAGCAAATAGGGCTCCAGGATGGGGACCTGCTCAAGTCGGTCAACGGACAGACCGTCGGCGATCCCGCAAAGGCGATGATGATGTTGCAGTCGCTACAGTCGCAGCCGTCGATCACGCTCAATGTCGTCCGCAACGGTACACCAACCACGCTGCACTACAATATCCACTGACCCGTAAGCGCTCAGGCGCAATGCGCCAACAGGACCTAGTTATCGCGGGCGGTCTGATTATCGATTAGTTGTAAGAGGCTTTGGCGATACGGCGATGGCGGCAGCTGCGTCATCAGCTTACGCGCAAGGTCCACCTGATGATCCGCAAGTGTGCGCGCCCGCGTGATCGTCGCCGGTCGACGCATCAACTCCAAGGCGTGATTGAACGTCTGCGGGTCCGCCGTCTTGCCATTACTGAAGTAGCTGCGAAGTTCGGGCGAGTCTTCCATCCCGATTACGGCGGGAAGCGATAGTACGCCCGCCTTCAGGTCTGCGCCCACCTGCTTGCCGATCTTCTCTTCGGATCCAACGATATCGAGGACGTCATCGATCATCTGGAAGGCGCGGCCAAACGCGAGCCCCAGATTTTCCATCGCCTCGATCGTCGCCTGTGACGCACCGGCCAAATCAGCCGCAACACGTCCGCCTGCGGCAAAGAGCGAGGCCGTCTTGCGCGTAATAATCGTGATGTACTCGTCGAGCGTGGCGCTCGTCTGATGACGCATCCGGCCTTCCATCACTTCGCCTTCTGTGAGCTGTATACAGGCCTGCGCGGCGGTTCGAACCAGTCGTTCTTCGAATCGTCCACACAACTCAAAGGCGCGGCAAAAGAGGAAATCACCGGCGACGAGCGATGCCGCGGCACCATAACGGGCGAAGGCAGAGGGCTTGCCGCGGCGCATCTCGCCGCCATCGATAATGTCGTCATGCAGCAGCGTGGCCGAATGGATGAGTTCCAAGGCAATTGCCGCATCGACCGCGTCTTCGACCTTGGCGTCTATCCCGCCGCAGGCGCGATAGACCAACAGAATGAAAACCGGGCGCAAGCGCTTGCCTGCTGCATCGACCAGGTAATGGCAGATCTCACTGATTAGTGTTTCGTTCGAATCGAGCAGCGTCGACAGCTTGACTTCGACACGAGCCAAGTCATCGCGGACAGTTGTCGCGGGATCGAGTGATCCAACAGGTGCCGACGGGGTTATACCCGCATTAGGGGAACTCACAGTTCGGCTACTCTACCGGAAAAGATCGGATGCTGCAGGCCGGATCAGTGCCTTTGCGCTGGCACCTTCAACCGGCTGGAATTGATAGCCGCGAACCAATACTGCCGGTGTCGCGCCCGCTTTCGGCATCAACAGGCCGGCCGCAGCCGCGATCTCGTCGGCCACGGCAATCACCGTATGATGAAGTTCGCGACCGCCGAGGTCGGTCGAGCCGCGCAAATCGAGCATCGGATCGATACCCGCTATTCCGATACATACTTCCGTGAGCCCATCGCGCCACGGCCGCCCAAAAGTATCGGTTATCAGCACGGCGATCTCGGCGCCGGTGTGTCGCTTCAGTTCGGTACGGAGCTTCACCGCAGAAGCGTCGCTGTCTTCGGGCAAGAGGATCGCGCGATCGTCGTTAAGACTGTTCGACTCATCGATTCCCGCGTTCGCGCAAACCCATCCGGGGCCCGTCTCGACGATCAGCACCGCGTTATCCATCCGGACGATCCGGCTGGTTTGGCGCAGCACTAGCTCCACCGCTCGCGGATCTTTGTCCCAGCGCTCAGCAAATCTGCGGGCAAGCTCGGAGGGCTCGATATCGTTGAGATTGACCAGGCGACCTTCGGCCTTCGAAACGATCTTCTGGCAAACGGTGAGAATATCGCCGTGAGCCAACTTGAGACACATTTTGTCGATAGCACCGGCGATCAATTCAGCCAGGTTGTCCCCCGGCTGAATCATCGGGATACCTTCAATTGCGGTCAGTGTCAGCGAACCCATCGCGGTCTAGCCTATACTGGAAGCGCTTTTAGTACCACGTCCGCGAGTCGCGAAGCTTTCGCTGGAGTGGTCATTATCGTATCGGTCGCGACCGATCGCATCCCGAGCGTCTCAACCTTATCCAGATAGCGGTGGTCGAGATTGTCGAGCACGAAGAGCCCGACGATCTCCTGATACATCCGCGCGATGCCGAGCGGCGAGACCTCCTGACCCAGGCCGCGCATCATCTTGTCGGCTGGGCCCTTGATGGGTTTGCCGCCGACAATCGGGCTGATCGCAGCGACCCGGTCGCGCGTTGCACGGAGCGCCTCTCGCACTCCCGGTAATTGCAGAATCGGTCCGAGCGAGACGAACGGATTCGATGGAGCAAGGATGATCGCCTTGGCTTTTTTGATTGAGTCGATGACGCCGGTGGCCGGTTTCGCCTTTTCGATGCCGCGTAGTTCGATTCGCTCGACGACGCCGCGCGCGCGGCCACGAACGAAATACTCCTGGAACGGCAACAGCGCCTTGCCACGCAATTTTACATGCGTATGCACACGATCATCGCTCATCGCGAGAATACGCGATTTTACTCCGAACTTCGTCGCAATCTCGGCGGTCACTTCGCTCAGAGTCGCCCCCGCACGAAGTCGCTCCGTGCGATACAGATGGGTCGCCAGATCGCGATCGCCGAGGTTGAACCACGGCTTACCGTATAGTCGAGCGAGCGCATCGAGGGCGTTGAAGCTCTCGCCCGCGAGGCCCCAGCCGTGTTCGCGATTTACGATATCCGCGAGCGTGTAGGTAACGGTATCGATATCGGGCGAGACGTGCAGTCCATAGAACTGCTCGTCATCGCCCGTATTAACGATCACATCGAGATGGCGCGGATTGATTACCGCAACCAAGCCACGAATAAATTTAGCGGCCCCCACCCCCCCCGCTAACGTGACTATCGAGGCTGGTGAACGAGGGTGTGATCGGCCGCGCGCCATTGGGTGCCTTCTTACCGTAAAGTTTCTTGTAGGTAGTCGTGCGCTCGACCGCGATGCGGCCCATCTCGCGCGCCTTCTCTTCAATGAGATCAACCGCCACGAACTCGCCGGAGGTGCCACCGGCCTCAGCCGTGATGCTCTCCTCCATCAACGTGCCGGAAAAATCATTGCATCCGGCCTTGAGCGTGACTGCCGCGCAATCAACTCCAAGCTTCACCCACGACGTCTGGAGATTGTTGATCTGCCCGCGCAGAAAGAGCCGTGAGAATGCATACATCTGGAGGTCCAGCGTGCCGAGCGGCGGCGGATCGACCAACCCTTTCCGATAGAGCACGGTGTTCTCATGGATGAAACGCAGCGGCACGAACTCCGTGAAGCCATGGGTTTCCTTCTGGATCGACCGCAGCAGATTCAGATGGTTGATAACGTGGCGCGGCTTCTCCAGATGGCCATACATGATGGTCGAGGTCGTCGGCACACCGAGCGCATGCGCCGTGGTGATGATATCGACCCACGTCGCCACATCGACTTTTTTATGGCTCAGGATCTCGCGGATATCGTCATCGAGGATTTCCGCAGCCGTGCCAGGAATCGAGCCGAGACCGTGCTCGCGCAGTATCCCGATGTAATCGCGATAGTTCATGTTCACGCGCCGCGCCCCGTACATGATCTCCATCGGAGAGAAGGCGTGAATATGAATTTCGGGGAACCGTGCCTTGATGACGTCGAGGATATCCCGGTACTTGAACGCCGGCATCTCGGGATTGATCCCGCCCTGGATACAGACCTCGGTCGCACCGCGTGCGATCGCATCGGCGATCTTCCCCAGAATCGTATCGTTGTCGTGATCGTAGGCGTCAGACTCCCATCGCTGGCGCTTGAAGCCACAGAAGCCGCATCCGACGAAGCAGATATTCGTGAAGTTCAGATTGCGATTAACGACGTAGGTAACTTCGTCGCCAACGTCTTCGGCCCGCGCCAGATCCGCGCACTTCACAACTGCACGCAGGTCGTCACCCTCTGCTGTATAGAGGAGCAATCCCTCTTCGGGCGTGAGCTCTACCTTCGCCAGGCTGTGCTTGAGTGCTTCGCGCACTGCTGGCGAAGCCCGATCGATCAATTGGGACAAAGGCGCCGCTTCGACTTCGTCGACGAAGCCGCGCATCTCGTCGAGGTTCATACTTAGACCTCCGCTGAAAGCTGACCGGCGAGCCGGTCGATATGCGGCATCATCGCCGGGTCGACCCACTCGTCATTGATGTAATCGGGGTAAATCGCGAGCCGCTGAATTAGGTGAAAGCCGGCTTGCGCACATCTATCCGCCAACGCCGCGAGGTGTGGCCATGGGGCCTCGGGATTGACGTAATCCTTGCTCAGGGGCGAGATACCACCCCAGTCGTTGATTCCAGCATCGAGGAATAACTCGATCTCGTGCGGCGACAAATTGGGCGGCGCCTGCACGTTCATCTCGGGACCCAGCAACAGTCGCGCGGTCGCGATAGCCCGAGCCATATCGAAGCGATCAGGCTCGGGCGCATCGGCCAGCGGAATCTCCGGCTTGGCGCGAAAGTTCTGGATAATCACCTCTTGAATATGACCGTAACGCTCGTGCGAGTCACGAATCGCGCTAAGACTTTGTGCGCGCTCCGCCGGCGTATCGCCGATCCCGATCAGGATGCCGGTCGTAAATGGGATGCGCAGTTCACCGGCCTCGTCGATCATCCGAAGCCGGACCGCGGGGTCCTTGTCGGGCGCCCACTGATGCGCCCCACCGCGCTGCCGCAGCCGGGGCGAGATACTCTCGAGCATCAAGCCCATGCTGACGTTGAGCGGTCGCAGCACCGCCATCTCGGCGCGGGACATGATTCCGGCATTCGTATGGGGCAGCAGACCCTGCTCGAGCGCGGTCGCACAGGCCTGACCGACATAATCAATCGTGCTGCCGACGCCTAGGCTTTGCAGCGTCGCGCGATATTCCTTGAAGGCGAGTTCAGGCTTGTCGCCGAGACACATCAGCGCCTCTTTGCATCCGAGTTCCGCGCCACGTCGCGACCATGCCGCGATTTCATCGAGCATCATGGTCCAGGCGCCGGGATCGTTCGGGTCCTTGCGAAAGGTGCAATAGGTACAGCGATCGCGACAGAGATTAGTGACCGGCAGAAAGACTTTGCGCGAGTACGAAACGTCGCGCCCCTTTCCCTGATCGCGAAGCAAAGATGCCGCCTTCATCACGGTCGGCAGGTCATCGTCGCTGCACTCGATCAGCGCGACTGCATCGGCAGTATCGAGACGCTTCCCTGCCAATGCTCGATCAAGAATTTCCCGAATCGAGAAAGAAGTGGGGACAGAGGTGCTGACCGACTGCTCAGGCATCACAATCTCGGCTGGTTATAGGCGATCGGTCGCAGCTAGGCAATCAATCCCGGGCCTTCTATGGGAGAGCGCCTAGCTGGCGGGAACATTGATCTGATCCACTCCCCCGCCGTGTTTTTCCACGAGATCGTGATTCACGTGGTAGATCTCCCATTCGACGCCATCGGGATCGATCACCCAGAACTTGCTCTGATTGGCGTAGCAACAGTTCACGTTGAGCTGCTCGCGCGTCGCGATACCGGCGGCCTTGACCCGCAGCAGATGAGTCATCACAGCTTCGCCCGAATCGACCTCTACCCCCAAGTGATTTACGAAGCCGCCCGGCGCTTCACCTCGATGCGCCACAGAGAGGGCGAGATTCACCGGTGCCCACGACGGCAAAAACTTGATTTGGTCAGCCTTAACCTTGACTGGAGCGCCGCCGAAGAAGTGTTCGTAAAAGGCGCGGCTGCGTTCGAGATCCTTTACCTTCAGATGAACGTGGACCCGTGTTGGCATCGTTTTCACCTCGCCAAGAACTTAATCATCACGCGTCGGATAAGCTGATCACGTCCCCTGAATTGGCGCCGACCAGCGGGTAAAGATCGTCTCACCGATATGCCCTAGTTGCGGTAGATGGTCCGGTGCGGCGCTCAGAATCGCGTCGCCGTCGATCCCGACCCGCTTGAGCCCCTCGCCGAATTCGGCCACGAGGGCGCCCAGTATTTCGTCGGTCATCTCGGCGTGGAACAAGAAGCCGTAGGCATTCTCACCGTATTTGAACCCTTGCACTGCGGTCTTATCGGACGAAGCGAGCGCCGTCGCGCCCGATGGCAGGTCAAAGACATCGCTATGCCAATGCGCAGCCATAAAGTCCTGCGCAAGGCCGCGCAGCAGCCGATCATCCTTGGCCGCCTCGCTCAGGCGCACGCGGTACCATCCGATTTCGCGCTCCGGCCCGCGATAGACCTTCGCGCCGAGTGTAGCAGCCAACAACTGGCTCCCGAGGCAGACACCCAGCACCGGCTTGTTCTCTTTCAATGCCGATTCGATCAGACGCATCTCGTCGTGCAGAAAAGGATAGCGATCGGTCTGGTAAACCGTCTGCGGCCCACCCATCACAATCAGACCACCGGCAGCGCCGATTTCCTGTGGAATAGGATGGTCGTCGTGGACGCGGACGTATTGCCATGCGAGCGCCGATGCCGCGAGCGCGTCGGCAATCGCGCCAAGGTTCTCTGCGGGATGATGCTGTAAGACGACTACCTTCGCCATCTACTTAACCGTCGCTTCGTTTAAATGGCGCCCCACTCCGGAAACGCTGTGCCGTTGATTATAGCATCCGCCATCAACCGACCTGCGTGGACGCTGAACGCCACGCCATGCCCAGCATAAGCGCCTGCAATGAGAAGGTTCTCATTAGCCGGATAGCGCGTGAGAATCGGGATCGCACCCTCACGGAAGGCAACCGGCCCGGCCCATCGAGCTCGAATCGCAACGTCCGCAAGCAACGGATTAAGTCGATGGACCCGCCCTACCAGTCGGTCGAGAATCGCCGCGGGTTCATGGTCGGTCATCACGATAGTCTCAAGACCGGGAGCATCGCCGGCCGTCAGACCAGCACCGAAGACCACACTCCGATCATCGCATACGCGGCCCCAGAGGTACGGCGTGTCGATGGTGTAAAAGGGGATCCGCTCGACAAGCCCGATCGCTTCCAGCGTGTCCTCGCTCAGAGGCTCCGTAACGCAGGCATAAGTCAGTGCCGCCTGAACATTGCGAATCGCGGGAACGAGCGCAGACGTCCAGGCATTGAGCGCGACAATCACTGAGCCGGGGTGAATTGCTTCAAGTTTTACTTGAACTTTATTCGATCGTGGGTCGAGCTGTTCGACGCGGGACTGCTCGTAGATCTTCGCTCCCGCCGCGATTGCAGCCGCCGCGATTCCAGTCACCAACCTTGAAGGTTCTACGACTCCGCCCGGCACGGTCCGCCGAATACCAATCGACGCTCCGCCATCCGTCCACGGCGGGCTCTCAGCCACGGTGCGAACCCTATGCTCGATCTCCCAGCATCCGGGGAGCGCCAAGCCACAATCGATACTCAACTCATCGACGAGCTTGGCTAGTCCCGCGAGGCAATCGCTGGCGCCTTCGCGCGGACCATGAGTAAGACCCTCAAGCGCCAACCCGCCCGTCCGACCACTCGCGCCAGAACCGATACGATCAGCCTCAAACAAAACGACAGAAAGGCCGCGATGCGCGAGGTGATATGCCGCACTCGTTCCAGTGAGACCGCCCCCGACAATCGCAACGTCAGGGTTCCGCGGGAGCGGAGCCGTCGAGGGGGCAAACGGCAGGCGACCCCACGGCACCGGACCCCAGCGCCGCGAGCTATCCTCCTGCGATGCCATCAGATGCCTCCGGAGGTTATCTGCCGTGAGGAAGGGGCGATGAAAGTTGGTGCAACTCGCCCTTGAAGATAACCGGCGCACCGCGATGATCGGCCATCGAAGTCGGTTGCTCGGTTATCATGATCTCGGTCGCATCAGGCGGGGGAAGCGGTAACTTCGCGATTATTTCGGAGGATTTGTCTGCAGGCCTATCAAGCTGCGCTACGCGGACCGGAGCGCCTTGTCGCCTGAGCCACCATACGGTGTAAGCGTTTTCGGCGGGAGGAACCGGCAGTCCCTGCAGATCCAACGCCGCTTCGCCGATGCGATGGCTCACAACCAGGGCCCCACCAATATCGGCGCGATTGCGCACTTCCAACTTCACGATTTTGCCGTCGGGCGCAGCGAAGATACGTTCGAACTCGTCGCGGAAAGCCGCCTCCCGCTGCATCTCGGCCATTTTGTTATCGGCCGAGGTTAGCCGCGACTGCATCTGAATCAGTCGCGCCTGCAATCGATTCAATTTCCGCTGAAAGCTGTGCGCTCGGTCGCCGTAGAGGCCCACCATCTCGGTCGCGACGATGCCGCAGGCTAGCGTGATCGCTAAAGCCATCCCGGCGATCGCCCCCCAAAAGCCCGGCTGTCGCAGCCGCGAGACTTTGGGTGGCAGTGCGCCCGGCACGCCCATCGCAGGGGCGGCGGACAAAGATGCTGCATCACCAGCCATAACGGTTCATGCCTATCAAGGCTCCTTGATTATAGCGCGATCCGTCGAACCGCAAGGCTATCTGTGAGCCGAAAATTAGGGCCCGTAGGGCACTTTGTGCTTTTATTTGATTGCGGTAAGCTTACCGATCTCCTTATGACGCGTAAGATTCAGGATATCAATGTTCGGGGGACCGAGGTTTTAATCCCGCCCCGAGTGCTCAAGGCGGAGCTTCCTCTCGAGGAGCCTATCGTCGAGACCGTGGTTAATGCGCGCGAAACGATTCGCCGGATTCTCCGCGGCGATGACAAGCGGCTGCTCTGCCTCGTGGGACCTTGCTCGATTCACGACCCTGAGGCAGCGCTCGATTACGCACGCCGTCTTGCGGCCCTGAAGCCGCGACTGGAAAAGCAGTTCTTCGTAGTGATGCGCGTCTATTTCGAAAAACCGCGCACGACGATTGGATGGAAGGGGCTCATCAATGATCCCCATATGGATGATAGCTGCGACGTCGAAGCAGGGTTGCGCATTGCCCGGCGTCTGCTGCTCGACATCAACCGGATGGGACTCGCGGCCGGAACCGAGATGCTCGATCCGATCTCACCGCAGTATATTGCTGACCTGATTTCCTGGACCGCTATCGGCGCGCGCACAACGGAATCCCAGACCCATCGCGAACTGGCGAGCGGCCTCTCGATGCCGGTGGGTTTCAAGAACTCCACCGACGGCAATCTGCAGGTGGCTGTGAATGCGATTGAATCGTCGCGCCGGCCACATTCTTTTCTGGGCATCAATCAAGACGGGCTCACCGCGATCGTTCGAACTACCGGCAATCCCGACACCCACGTCGTCCTGCGCGGCGGCAAGACACCAAACTTCGATGCCAAGAGTATCGAGGAGTGTTGCCGGATGCTGGAGAAGGTCAAGGTCGAGCCGCGCGTGATGGTCGATTGCTCGCACGCCCAGACTTCGAAGGATTACACCAAGCAGCCTGCTATTCTCGAAGCGCTGGTGGAGCAAGTCAGCACCGGCAGCAATTCGATTATGGGTGTGATGCTCGAAAGCAATCTCGGACCCGGCAATCAATCCATCGCCAATGGACGCGCTGCGCTTAAGTACGGCGTATCGATTACCGATCCTTGTATCGATTGGCCGACCACCGAGCGATGCTTACTCGAAGCGGCGGCTAAGCTCGCCGAACGACCCCAAGCATCCGCCTAAGGCTCCAGTTCATTTCCGCGGAGCGAAGAATCGCGAGATCCTTCGCTCCGTTCAAAACGACAGGTGCGTCCAGGGCTATTCGCGCTCAGCTCTGGCGTCTTTCGGCGCGGGCGCGCTCGTTAGCCATCATCGCATTCAGAGCGGTTGAAAGCTTTACCAGATAATTCTGCGGCTGCTCGAGGTCCTTGTAACGGCCTTCGAGTTTATTGAGCGCGGCAAGCAATCGCTCGCGCGATTCATTCAGCGTTGGTCGCGAGCCGACCCTCTGGCCGGCACTAATACACTTCTCCATCAATGGTTCGGCAATGGATGGCTCGGGCTTGAATTCGCGTCTGACGGCAGACGCACTTTCATCGGCGAGACTGATTATATCGGCGTAGAAACCACCACTCCCGTTGAGAGCGCGATAGATCTGCTTACGACCAGGCAACGTCACTTTGTTGGTGGAAGTCTTGATGCGCGGCGTTCCGGCATATTCGACCAACTTGTAAGCAATATCGAGCGACGGCGCGTCGCCACTCACGGTCATCTCCGTACCGACTCCGAACGCATCGATCGGGGCGCCCGCACGAACTAGGTCGGCGATGCGATATTCGTCGAGATTTCCGCTGGCAAAAATCGCAACATCGTGGAGGCCGTTACCATCAAGAATCCGGCGCGAGGCAATCGCCAACTCGGCCAGATTTCCGCTATCGAGACGCACCGCCTGTAACTTAAAACCCTGCTGCTTCAGTTCGAGTGCGACCCGCACCGCATTCTCGACGCCACGAACCGTATCGTAGGTATCGACCAGCAGCGTACTGAGTTTGGGGAAGAGCGCCACATAGTGATCAAAGGCGGCACGCTCGTTCTCATGCGCCATGATGTAGCTATGGGCCATCGTGCCGTATAGCGGAATCCCGTAGCGACGTCCTGCAAGGACATTCGAACTGCCGGTGAATCCCGCAAGATAACTCGACCGCGCGGCAACCAGCGCTGCATCGGCTCCCTGACTGCGCCGCATGCCAAAGTCGATCAGGCGCCGGCCACGCGCCGCGATCGTTGAGCGCGCGGCTTTACTCGCGATCAACGAGGAGACACCAATCTGGTTCATCGCGATCGTTTCGAGAATCTGCGCTTCGATTAGCGGCGCCGTGACTTCGACGAGCGGCTCATTGGCGAAAAAGATCGTTCCCTCGGGGAGCGCTGAGACGTCGCCGGTAAAGCGCAATTCGCTCAAAAAATGGAGGAATTCTGCTTTGAAGACCCCGAGCGAATCGAGGTAGTCGACCGCAGCTTGATCGAAGCGGAACTCTTCGATCACTTCGAGCAGGCGTTCGAGTCCAGCAGCGACCAGAAAACCCCGGCGCGGCGGCAATCGGCGCACACTCAGACTAAACGTCGCAGATTGATTAAAGCCAAGCGCGAAATAGCTCGCCGCCATCGTCAGCTCGTAGAGATCGACGAGAAGCGGAACCTCTTCGCGATCCAGATGTAAGTCCAATGACATCGATGTCTCCGCTACTCGACGGGATTTAAGGGCTACCGCTCAGCGCTGCGGTTCCGGAGGGACTGGAGGCGCAGGAGGTTGCGGGGCGGTGGCGGTCTCGTGAACGATGCGGGTTTCGCCTTCCCGACGGTCACGCAGTTTCGCAGCCATCTCACGGAGCCTTTGCGCCACACGGTAGAAGATCGTTCCGGGTTCATCGACCGCACCCGCGCGCATACCTGTCAGAATCTCGATGCCGTGTTCAATCGTATCGACGGGATAGATATGGAATTGCCCATGATCAACGGCGGCAACGGTTTCCAAATCGAGCATCAAATTGCGGAGATTCGCTCGCGGAACCAGCACGCCCTGACGACCCGAAAGTCCGACCGCCTTGCATACACGGAAGAAGCCTTCGATCTTTTCGTTCGCGCCGCCTATCGCCTGCACCGTCCCGAATTGATCAACCGAGCCGGTCACGGCGAGGTCCTGACGAATCGGCACGCCACTCAACGCCGACAGCAACGCATATAACTCCGTCGAGCTGGCACTATCACCATCGATCCCCGAGTAGGATTGCTCAAAGCAGATACTAGCGCTGAGCGCGAGCGGACTTTCCTGTCCGAAGCGATTACGCAGAAAGCCGCTCAAGATCATCACGCCCTTGTCGTGCGTCGATCCTGAAAGATGCGCCTCGCGCTCGATATTGATTAGTCCGGCCTGCCCCACGGCAACCGTCGTGGTAACGCGCGACGGACGCCCGAAGGCATACCCGCCCACGTCTAGTACGGCGAGGCCGTTAATCTGCCCAACCGTCTTGCCGTCGAGATGAACGATCAACGTGCCGTTGGCGATGAGGCGACGGATCTCTTCCTCGATAAAGTTGAGGCGCAAGGCCCGCTCGCGCAGTGCGCGCTCGACCTGCTGCCCGGTTACTCGCTGCAGGCCCTCGAGACGGGCAAAGTAGACCGCCTCGCGCGCCAAATCGTCGATCGGCTCCATCGCGCTCGCCACGCGTTCACGGTCACCGGCAAGGCGCATTCCATACTCGACGATTCGGCGCAGCGCACTGCCGTCAAAGGGCAGCAAGTTCTCGCGGCGGACCACTGCACCGACGCGCGACGCGTAGTGGCGCATCACGGCCTCACCCGCATCAATCACCGGACGAATCTCGGCCTTGACCTTGAAAAGTTCAGCAAACTCGGGATCGTAAAAATAGAGCAGGTTGTAGAGATAGGCGCCGCCCAGAACGATCATCTTGTTCGTCGCTTCGATCGCGCCCGGCTTTAGTCCGCTGAAGGAGAAGAACGGAATCGGCTCAAAAGTCTCAAGCGTCATGCGGCCGGTCTTGAGCGTACGTTTCAGCGTTTTCCAGACGCCCGGTTCCGCCACCGCGTCCTCAAGATCGAAGAGCAAAAAACCGCCGTGCGCCTTTAGAACCGCTCCTCCGATAATCTGGGTGAAGTCCGTCGCCGATCGGCCCATCGGATCGATCACGCGCTCGATCGTGCCGAAAAGGTTGCGATACGTAGGCGCATCTTCACTGACGACCGGAGCACCGTGTTTCCCTGAATTATCGACAACGACGTTGACCTGGTATTCGTTAAAGCGCCGGATTTCCTGGCGGCGCAGGGCCGCGAGAGGATTCTCCGCATCACCGCCGGCAGCTTCGGTTGGGGCTTCGCGGAAGTGATCGAGATGGCTCAGCATGTGATCGGCCACCTCGTCGAGATAGGCCGACACCGCAGCGTTGTTGAGGAATTGTTTCAGCGCAGCGATAGCCGGGCTAATCAGCCGGCCCGCAAAGGCGCGTTCGATCGCCCGGATATCCTCGATCAGTTCGCGCGTAATCTCCTGCTGACGCGTCATAAGAGTGGCCAGTTCGCCCCCCAGTTCATTCTGGGTCTGGGCGAGCTTCTCGCGCTCCTCATCGCTCATCGATTGCATTTCACGCTGCAGTTCTTCCGGCGACTCCGGCGGTTTACCATGAATCAGCGGAATGAACATCACCTGCCCGCCAGCCACACCACGAAGGGCGAAACCACGCTCGCGCGCCCTTGTCTCGAAGTTGCCGAAGAGCTCCTGCGCACGCTTGTTGTATTTCTCGCGCAGGGCGGCGCGCTCCTGATCGAAATCCTCGCGCCGAAAAGCCTTGGGCAGCTGATCGATCACGAAGCTGACTAGTTCGCGCATCCGGGTGCGCAACTCGACGCCCTGCCCCGCCCCCAACGCGATCGCCACAGGAGCTTCGGGCGTGCGGAAATTGTTCACGTAGACCCAGTCACCCGGCGTCGGCATCGTCGAGGCTCGTTCCTGCAACAGTCGCATGATCGATTGCCGTTCTTCGCGCGTGCGCAGGCCGCTAACGAAAACATTGTAACCGGGTGCATCGACGCCAAGAGCGAGTCGGATCGCATCGAAGGCTCGCTCCTGTCCCAGGATTTCCGCGCCGTCACCCTGCTCCGCCCACTTTTCGAGCTCTTCGAGCGAGAGGCAGCACTCGCACAGTAAATCCTGCGGTTTGAGTTCGGGATGCGATAGCGCCGGCTGTAGCTCGGTCGTCGTCGCTTCGGCTTTACGTTCAGTTTGTTCGGCCATGAAGAGATCCCGCGGAGGTTGATGGTTAATCGGTTCGGACTAGCCGACCTTAATTTTGCGCGGCCGCTTCTTGGGCAGAATGACCTTGAGCTCCTGGTCTTGCATCCGCGCCGTAACTTCGGTGGTTTCGATGAAGTGTCGAAACTCCACAACGCGCTGATGCTGACTGCCGACCCCACCCACGCGGACGATTAGCCGCCGGTCGGTCGCTTCGATCTCCAGCTCATGAGGATCGGCATGCATTCGCGCCATCGTGACCTCGTATCTGTCGCCCAGATCCCTCACGTTCGCGTCGCCACCGTCGGAGGGTCGACCGGGCTGCTCCCTCCACCGTGAGATCAGCAAGTCGTCGAAGAGCGCATCGAAAACACGATCGAATTGCTCGAACGCGTCCACAAAACCGCTACGGGGATTTCGTTGAGCCACGGCTCGATTCTAATTCGTCCGGCTTCAAGTTGCACTAGTACAGCTTGCCTTAGGGAACCTCTGCGAGCGAAAAGGAAGGCGTTATTGCGCCCCCTGCCGACCGTTTGTATAGTCTGTGACTAACCTTTCGGACAGGCTGTGGGGAGTAGGCTCGCATGGACGTTATGAAAACGCTTTTTCTGAATCCGCCCTCTTACGATGATTTCGACGGCGGAGCAGGATCACGTTATCAAGCGACGCGGGAAGTCTGGTCATTTTGGTACCCGACATGGCTGGCCTATCCCGCTGGGATGATTCCGGGCGCGCGGCTGCTCGATGCTCCCCCGCACAACTACACTCCCGAGATGACGATCAACGAGGCCAAGAACTACGACCTCGTGGTGCTCCATACTTCGACACCCTCTATCCGGATGGATGTCCGCACAGCCGAATCGATTAAGGCTGCCAATCCGAACACGATTATCGCCTTCGTGGGTGGCCATCCGACGGCCCGCCCCGAGGAGACACTGAAGCTCTCGACAGCTATCGATATCGCAGCGCGGAAAGAGTTCGACTATTCGATGGTCGAAGTGGCGCAGGGGATGGATTGGGCGAAGATCGACGGTATCAGCTACCGCCGCAACGGAATCCTGAGCCACAACCAGGATCGTCCGAGCCTAACCAACGAAGACCTCGATAAGCTGCCCTTTGTCACCGAGGTTTACGAGAAGAACCTCGACTACCTTAAGTACAACAGTCCTTACTGCCAGTACCCGTACGTCTCGATGTACACGGGGCGCGGATGCCCGGCGCGATGCACCTTTTGCCTGTGGCCGCAGGTCACGCAGGGACACAAGTATCGCGTGCGGAGCCCGGAGAACGTTTACGAAGAAGTCGCCGCGATGAAGGCGAAGTTCCCCAAGATGAAGGAACTCTTCTTCGACGACGATACGTTCACGGCCGATCCGATGCGGGCGCGCAAGATCGCGCAGTTGCTCAAGCCCCTCGGCATCACCTGGTCCACCAACTCACGCGCCAACGTCGACTACGAGACGTTGAAGATCATGAAGGATAGCGGCCTCCGCCTCTTCGTGGTCGGCTATGAGAGTGGTAACGCTGAGATTCTGAAGAATATCAAAAAGGGCGTCCGGCTCGACGTCGCGCGACGCTTCACTAAGGCCTGCCACGACCTGGGAATCCTGATTCACGGCACCTTCATCCTTGGTCTGCCGGGCGAGAGCAAGGAGACGATCGAAGAGTCGATGCGCTTTGCGCGCGAGATGGATTGCGAGACGATCCAGGTCTCGCTCGCGTCGCCCTACCCCGGCACGGAGCTCTTCGAGTATGTCACGGCTAATGGCTATCTGGCCGTCGATCCGCTGCTCGACGAGGCTGGCTATCAGAAGTGCACCGTCGAATATCCGAACCTGAAGAGCGAAGAGATCTACGCCGCGGTTGAGAAGTTCTATCGCAGCTTCTACTTCCGCCCGAAGTACATCTTCAAGTCGGTGCGCAAGATGATCTCATCGCCGGAAGAGTGCAAGCGGCTGCTCAAAGAAGGGATGCAATTCCTCTCGACCATGCGCCAACGGCGCGCTCAAGCCCGCCAAGCGCCCGCCAGCGCTCAGGCGGCGTGAGGAGTCCGGGGGCAAGACGCGTCGCCCGGCCAGCGCTTTACTAGAGCTTTTTCCGGACTGAAGTTGAGCTGCGGTGCACGCTCTCGCCTTTATCGCTCGAACGTTCGCAAGTACCTCGCTCGTCTATTACCTATTTGCGACGATAACGGCGATCCGCTTCGCTCGTTTAGCGCGCCGCCCTCCACCCGCGCTGCCGTCCGACATTCCGCGGGTCGCCGTGCTCAAGCCGTTGCGCGGGCGTAATCAAAGCCTACCCACCAATCTCAACAGCCATCTCGAAACCGATTACCCTAGCTGCAAATTCTACTTCGCAGTCGAGAGCACTGATGATCCCGCTGCGGAAGTCTCTGTCAGTCTGCAGAAGCGGCATCCTTCAGTTCCGGTGAAGATCCTCACAAGAAATCACCCCGAATGTGAGAATCGTAAGGTCGGCAAGCTAATCGAGATGGCCGATCTGGCCGCGGATGCGGATATCTTCGTCATCAGCGACGCCGACATCGCCGTCAGCCGCGAGCATCTGCGCCATATCGTGGGCGAACTGATGAGCGACCCGAAGATCGGAATCGTTACCTGCACCTACAGCGCTCGTCCGATAGGGACTTTTGGCTCACGCCTCGAGGCGCTGGCAGTGAACACGGACTTTACCCCGCAAGTGATGCTCGCCTCTGCGATCGAACCCCTTCACTATGCATTCGGGGCAACGATCGCTATCAAGCGCGCAGCCCTCGAGGCGATGGGCGGCTTCGCCCGCGTAAAGGATCTGCTCGCCGACGATTTTTATATCGGCAAATTTGTCAGAGAAGCGGGTTATGAGGTGCGCCTGTCGACCTCGATCGTGACCACGGTCTGCGAGGAGCGGACCTTCATGGACTTCTGGCGCCATCAGTTGCGATGGGCTCGCACCTATCGCACGACGCGCCCTTCCAGCCTCGCGACGATCTTTCTTCACGGCCCCTTTTGGGGACTCCTTTTCGCAATCCTCACCCGCTTCAGTCTCGTGGGAGTCATGACCCTTGGCGCTGTGCTTGCTGTTCGGATCGCGTCGGCCGCCTTTATTATGCGCTCAGTCTTCGGCCTCCAAGGCGAAGGGCGCGACGCCTTACTGACCCCTATCAAGGACCTCGCGATGACCGGGATATGGTTTGCGAGTCTGCTCAGCAATGAGATCGAATGGGGCGGACGGCGTCTCGAGATTCTGCCCGGCGGCGCGATGCGCGAAGTGAATGGCTGAGCGAACCTCGCTCTTTCTCGCGACCGGAGTGATAGCGAGCGTCTTGCTCGCTCTCGGTCTCGTCATGATGAAGAGCCGGGGCAAGCAGCTGCAACCCGCTCGGGGTCGCGGCTTCTGGCGAGCGGTTCGTGGATGGTTCCGGGATCCGATGTGGCTCGGCGGATTCGGCGTACAGATTGTCGGCTATGCTCTCTATATCGTCGCGCTTACCGGATCGCCCGTCTCGATGCTGGCCGTGATGATGCAGGGCGGCATCGCCTTCTTCGTTCTTATCACGATGTTCTTTCTGCATGAGCACGCCAGCGGTCGCGAATGGCTGGGGATTATCGGCGTCGTAGCCGCAATGATCCTGCTGAGCCTCTCGCTGGGAAGTGGCACCGAATCAAATCGCGCCGATGCGTTGTCACTGACACTGACCTCCGCGGGAGCGATCGTCATTGGCCTGTTACCCTATGCGAACGAGCGGCTCCGCAACGGTGGCCTGGCCGCCGCGCTCACGTCAGGGATCGCTTTTGGTCTGGGTAGTCTCTATGCGAAAGCCGTAACGGATATCTTCGCCGCAAATGATTCCCAGCCTGTCTTCATAGGTCTGGTCACGAGTCCGTGGTTCTATCTCGCGACGATCGCCAACCTGAGCGGGATGGTCTTGCTGCAGAACTCCTTCCATTGGGCGCGGGGCATTATCGCGATGCCGCTGTCGTCCGCATGCTCGAATCTCGTGCCGATCGTCGGCGGTATCCTCGCTTTCGGTGAGCGATTGCCAAGTGCCACCGGCCCCGCCGCGATGCGCATCACCGCCTTCACCCTGACGATCCTGTCAGGCAGCCTGCTCGCCACCGGCCGGGAGTAACAGCGTTAAGCGCACGCTCGGCCTTGTCAGATCGCCATCTTCTTCATTAGATTCCTTGATTAGTGTCGCAAGGAAAACTTTGACCCGGGCTGCGAGTTGCGGAAGAGCATCACGGCGCCATCCGCATACTCCATCGAGGCTTATCCATAGAAGCCTCTCGGCCTTACCCCGGCGCCGCTTCGCCTGAAGGAGGCGGATTCGATGTCTTACGATCTACTCATCAAAAACGGCACCGTCGTCGACGGTACCGGCAGCAAACCCAAACGGGCCGACGTAGCGATCGCCAACGGCAAAATCGCTGAGATAGGCAAGGTCACTGAAGGGGCGAAGAAGACGATCGATGCCTCTGATCTGATTGTCTCGCCGGGCTTCGTCGACCCGCATACGCATTACGATGCACAAATCTGCTGGGATCCTTACATCACGTCGTCCTCATGGCACGGCGTAACCACTGTGATCATGGGCAACTGCGGCGTCGGTATCGCGCCGTGCAAGCCGGAGTCGCGCGAGATTGCCGCTTGGGATCTCGTAAACGTCGAGGCGATTCCTTTCGACGTCCTCGGCAAGGGCGTGACCTGGGATTGGGAAACTTTCCCCCAATACCTCGATGCGGCCGAGAAACGCGGCAGCGGTATCAACCTCGGCTTTATGGCCGCGCTCACCCCGTTCCGCCATTACGTGATGGGCGAAGAATCCATGCAGCGCTCGGCCACCACCGAAGAGATCACGAAGATCAAAGCGCTGCTGAAAGAGGCCGTCGCAGCCGGCGCGATGGGCTTTTCAACTACGGCGATTCCGCAGCATATCGGCTACAAAGGTCGTCCGATCGCATGCCGCAACGCCAGCCGCGATGAGTTCAAGGCCTACGCCAATGCGCTGAAGGAACTTGGCAAAGGATGCATGGAACTCGCCCTGACGAAGTCGGTGAGCGAGATCACCGATGAGGAGTGCGAATTCCTGGATCTGCTGCTCACCGAAAGCGGCCGCCCGGCCACCTGGCTCGCGGTGCTTAATCGCGACGATATGCCGGAGGTCGCGCTCGCCAGCCTACGCAAGGCGGAGTCGCTGATTCGCCGCGGCGGAATCCCACAGGTCTCATGCCGCCCCCTGGTGATTCAGATCAATCTGCGCGCCCCGTTTATCCTCGCGAATCTCGAATGCTGGAATCCGGTCTTCAATCAGCCGGCCGAAACCCAGAAAGCGATCTATCGCGATACGAAGTTCCGCGACGCCTTCCGCGAAGCTCTGAAGCGCCCCGCCGTTTTCAACGGCCGGTGGGAACGGCTCGAAGTTAAAGAAGTAACCAATCCCGCGTTGCAGTCGCTGGTCGGCAAGACCGTGGCGGATATCGCACGCGAGCGCGGATGCGACGGCGTAGACGCGTTCCTCGATGTCGCGCTCGAAGACGACCTGGGTGTCGAGTACACGATGGAACTCTTCAACGCGACCGAGGAGCGAATTCCTGAATTGATCACCGATTCGCGCACGATGATCGGTCTGAGCGACGGTGGCGCGCACGTCGACATGCTCTGCGACGCGGGCTACTGCACTTATCTGCTTGGCCGCTGGGTGCGCGAGAAACAGGCGCTGACGCTGGAGCATGCAATCAAGCGGATCACCTCGGAACCCGCAGACTTCTTCGGGATCAAGAATCGCGGGCGACTACTCCCCGGGATGGCCGCTGACGTCGCGATCTTCGACTTCAACACCGTCGGTTCGAGCAAGCGGGGCGAGATGCGCACCGATCTGCCGGGCAGCGGACGCCGCCTTATCATGCCGGCACGCGGCGTTGAGCACGTTATCGTGAACGGGCAGGAGCTCTATAAGGAGGGCAAGGCCAGCGGCGCTATGCCGGGCCAGGTCCTCCGCTCCGGCAACTGCTAAACTAAACTTGTTAGCAACAAACGGCTCGCACCTTTGATTAGGTGTGAGCCGTTTTCTTTTAAGCCGCCGCTTCAGGCTCCACTACAACCGATTCCCGCGACGGCTGCCAAAGACCAATTGCGGAGTACACCGCCGCGATCATCGAAAGCGCACCCGCGATCACAAACATCGTCGCGTAGCCGAGCCATTCTGCCGCGATACCGAGCAACGACGGGCCCGCCATGTTTCCGATATCCCACAGCGAGGTGTAGATCGTCGAGGAACGGGCGGTGCCGCCTTCCGGTGTCGCGCGGATAATCAATGCGCTCAGAACGGGATAGGCGAAGCCGTGACCGAGTCCGCCGAGTACCGCCGCAATTTCCAGTACTCCGAAGTGCCCCGTTCCCGCGAGCAGCCCGATACCGAGCGCCAGCGTGAAGAGCGTGGGCGGCAGCGTGCGTTCCAGACCAAGCCGATCGAGCATCCGACCCGTCAGCCGCACGATCACTGCGACCGCCGCATAGATCGTGAAATACCATCCGACCGTATGGATCCCGCGCTGGTAGGCGAACGGCGCAACGAAACTGCCACGTGCAGCATTGGTCAGGGCAAAGAGCAGCGTGACGATCCAGAACATCATCAGCGGGTTCTTCAGGATCAGCCGCCCGTAACCGACCGGCGGCGCCTTGCTCGATGCGCCCGCCGCCGCACTCGCGTGATGGGGCTTATCGCTCGGCAGCATCGTGATTGCCACCGCAGAGATCGCGCACAGGATCGCCGCCACTACAAAATAGGCGTGGAAGCCGAACGCTCGCATCACCGATTCGCCGAGCAGCGCCCCGAACGCTCCCGGAACCATTCCGCATAGACTAAAGGTCGCCATCGCTTCGCCTTGCCGTCCCGCCGGCAGCACTTCGTAGACCAGCGCGAAGAGCGCGACGCGTGCCGTTCCTTCGGCCGCTCCATGCATCGCGCGGACGGCGTAGATCGACCATCCGAGGTTGTGGATCGGGATATAGAGCGTCATCACGACGATCTCGATCATGACCGTGAGCAGCGCCGTCCAGCGGCATCCGCGACGATCCATCGCCCACGTCGCAAGGGGGCGCGTCAGCAGGGCCGCGAGCGAAGCCGTCGCGACGATAGTACCGATTGAACTTGCGCCGCCGCCGAGCTTCTCGACGAAGACGGGAAACATCAGAAAAAGGTTGAGCGCGCAGTTCAGCGCGAAGGTTGCGGCAAAGATCAGCCAGAAATCGCGCGTGTAGATGCTTCTACTCTCAGGAGATTCATCACCCTCGGATTGTGCTTCGTTCTCTGCCTCGGTCACCGCCTCGCCCATCTACGGTTCTTCCTCCACGCGCGAAGGATAATACTGGACTGCCGAACGCTAGGACTCAAGTTGCCCTGAACCGCTCCAACGCGATAAAAATTCGCCATTACCGTTCGGCAAGAGGGATATCGAAGTGGACAAACCCAACAAGTCGCCGTTTGCGGCGATCAAGATCGTCGAATGCGGCGAAGGTATCTCCGCAGCATTCGGCGCCAAGATGCTCGCGGATATCGGAGCTGAAGTGATCAAGATCGAGTCGCCCGAGGGCGATGTGTGTCGGCGGCGCGGACCCTTTCCCGGCGACAAGCCCGATCCGGAGAAGAGCGGCATCTTTGTATACCTCAATTCCAACAAGCGCGGTGTCGTTGCGGATCTGAAGAAGCCCGAAGGACAGGAACTGCTCGGCAAGCTGCTCGGAAGCGCGGACATCTTGATCCATAACGTCGCGCCCGATCAACGCGCCGCTCACGGCCTCGACAGCGCCGCGCTCACGGCAAAGTATCCGAAGCTGATCGTCACTTCGATCTCGATGTTTGGTGAGACCGGCCCCTACTCGCACTACAAGGGCTACGAACTCACGGCAGCGAACGCCGGCGGATGGACCAACCTGAGCCCGGGCGCATCGCCATTCCCCGATCTACCACCGCTCAAGTGCTTCGGCAGCCAGTGCGATTTTCAGGGTGGCGCGCACGCTGCTTTCACCAGCATGGCGGCATGGCTCCATCGCCTGAAGACCGGCAAAGGTCAGGCGGTCGACATTTCGGAGCAGGAGGTTATCGCAGCGATGCTCGAAATGAATCTCGTGCATTACACCTATGCCGGTCGGGAAGCCTCACGCCTGGGACAGCGGCTGCTGGGCCCTTGGTTCATCGCCGATACTGCCGATGGCAAGATCTTCTGCCTCGCCGTCGAAGAAGAGCAGTGGAAGCGGCTGGTCGAGCTGATGGGCAATCCGGAGTGGGCCAACGATGAGCTCTTCAAGGACCGCCTGAGCCGCGGCGCCAACATGGACGCGCTCAAGGCCCTGATGTCGGACTGGATCAGCGGTTGGAAGACCCAGGATCTCTATCAGGCTGCGCAGAAGGCGCGCGTACCTTTTGCGCCAATCAACACGATGAAGGACCTCTATGAGAATCCTCACCTGCAGGAGCGCGGCTTCTTCGCCGAACTCGATCAGCCGGGTATCGGCAAGATCAAACTGCCCGGGATGCCTTCGCGTTACGGTGCGACCAAGTGGGAGCTGCGCCGCCCGGCACCCCGCCTCGGCCAGCATAGCGAAGAGGTCTTTTGCAACGAGCTAGGCATCGCGAAGGATCGCGTTAACGCAGCTCGCTAGCCCTCATCACCCCATACGGAGAAACTACTATGGCAAATTTGCCACTTGATGGAGTTCGAGTTCTCGATTTTACCTGGGCGTGGGCAGGCCCCTTCTGCAACCTGCAACTCGCCTATCTCGGCGCGGAGGTAATCCGTGTCGAGAGCACCTTGCGCCCCTGTGTGACGCGCTTCCTTCCGCCCTTCGCCGACGGCGTCGCGGGGCCGAATCGCGCCGGCTATTTCAATCAGTACAACCAGGCCAAGAAGAGCATCCTGATGAACCTTGCCAAGCCCGAGGCGATCGAGATCGCCACCGAGCTGGTGAAACATTGCGATGTCGTCACCGATAACTTCGCCGCCGGCGTCATGGACAAGCTGGGCCTCGGCTACGACAAACTGCGCCGCGTGAAGCCCGATATTATCCAGATCTCGATGTCCGGCTATGGCCAGACCGGCCCCTTCAAGGGCTTCGTCGGCTACGGACCTCCGGCCTCTGCAGCGTCAGGGATGTTCTTCGGCTCGGGCTATCGTGGCGGCGATCCTGCCGAGATCGGCATCTCGTACGCCGACCCGAACGCGGGCGTCTTCGGCGCTTTCGCGATTATCACCGCTTTGGCGCAGCGTGCGCTGACCGGCGAAGGACAGTATATCGATCAGTCCCAGTTCGAGACTGCGCTGGCGCTGATGCCCGAAGGTCTCCTGATGAAGGAACTCGCCGGACGCGAGCCGGTGCGCGACGGGAATCATGATTTCGTGATGTCGCCTTGCGAATGCTATCGCGCGGCGGGCGAAGACCGCTGGGTCTCCATCGCCTGCGGCACCGAGGAAGAGTGGCAATCGCTCTGTAAGGTAATGGGCAAGCCGGAGCTCGCCGCAGATGCGCGTTTCAAGACAATGTCATTGCGCAAGCAGAACGAGGTCGCTCTCGACGAGATCATCACGGTGTGGACCTCGTCGCAGGATCGCTGGGACGTGACGAAGAAGTTGCAGGCTGCGGGCGTCGCGGCCTTCCCGTCGATGACCGCGAAGGACCTCGCCGAAGATCCGCATCTGAACGAGCGCGGATATCTCGTGCAGCTTGAGCATCCGGAAGTGGGCAAGCGCAAACATGCGGGCGTGCCGTGGAAGATGTCGGGAACGCCGTGCAACGTGCGCGCCGCAGCGCCCGTCCGTGGCGGTGATACCGAAACGGTGCTGAAGTCGCTGCTCGGCTATTCGAGCGATCGCGTCGAGCAACTGATGAAAACGGGCATCCTCGCGTAACTGACAATTGCATCCGAGATCCCTCTCCCTCCTCAGGGAGAGGGTCTAAGAGCACAATATGACAACTCCCCTCCCCCTCGATGATCTCCGCGTCCTCGATTTGACGCATTTTTACAACGGCCCGTATGCGACGATGCTGCTCAGCTATCTCGGCGCGGACGTCATCAAGATCGAAGGGCCGCCGTATGGTGACGGGATGCGTCCGCTGTACAAAGCCGAGGGCAAGCCCTTCGGTATTCCCTTCGCGCTGATGAATTCGAACAAGCGCGCGGTAACCCTGAATCTGAAGAGCGATGAGGGCAAGGCGATCTTCAAAAAGCTCGTCGCCAAGACTGATATCGTGGTGGAGAACTACGCCGCCGGAACGATGGATTCAATGGGCCTCGGATGGGACGAGCTTCGCGCGATCAATCCGCGACTGATCTACGCCTCGGGCACCGGCTACGGCCTCAGCGGTCCGAATCGGAGTTTGCCCGCCTTCGATCCGGTCGTGCAGGCCAATACGGGAATCATGGCGCTGACCGGCGCAACCGATGGACCTCCTTACAAAGCAGGCCCCGCGGTGGTTGATATCCTCGGCTCGGCGCATCTGTTCGGCGGGATTCTTGCCGCGGTGCGGCAGCGTGACCGCACCGGCCAAGGGCAGATGGTCGAGCTGTCGTTGCAGGAATCGACCCTTCCTTCGCTCTCGACGCATATCGGTGCCTGGTACGGGATGGGGATGCGTAACCTCCGCGACGGGAATCACTCATCGGGGAGTTTTGTGGTCCCCTTTAACGCCTATCCGGCGCTCGACGGATGGGTGATGATTCTCGCCGGCGACAACCTGCGATGGAGCAAGCTGTGCAGCCTGATGGGCCATCCGGAGTTCGCCGACGATCCACGCTTCGCCAAAGCCTCAACGCGCCGGAAGCATCAGGAGATCATCGATAACATCATCGCGGAATGGACCCGCACGCTAACGCGTCAGCAGATCATGGATCTACTGGCCGCCAAAGATCTCTTCGGCGGTATCGTGAAGGAGATCGACGAGGTGATGACCGATCCGCATCTGCACGAGCGCGGCACCCTGCGCGAGATCGACCATCCGCAGCTCGGCCGCATGACAATCTTCACCTCGCCTATCCGACTCAACGGCGAGCCAAACGTACCGCGCTCTCCTGCCCCGATGATCGGCCGCGACAACGACGATTTCTATGCCAAGGAACTGGGACTATCGGCCGATGAAATCGCCGCATTGCGCGATCGCAAGGTGATCTAGAGGGATCGCTTGGCGAACGCAGAGTCCGGTACCGGCTTCACGAGGGCCGAACGCTACGCTCGTCGGCCCTCGCGAAGCTGTCCGAGATTCTTCGCTGCGTTCGTCGCTGCTCACTACGCTCAGAATGACTAACGGGCGTTTTCTATCGAGCGGCCTTCCGACCTCGGCACGACGTTTCTCCAGTCATTCTGAGCGGAGTCTGCGGAGCGAAGAATCTCGCCTACTAACTCAGGCAATTTTTCTACTCGCGCAGCTCCTTTACACGAGGTTCCTGCACCAGCACTCCCGCCTTCGTCAGTTCCGCGATCTTGTCCGCTGAGTAGCCGAGATATTTGCCGAGAATCCTTTGGTTGTGCTCCCCCAAGAATGGAGCTCGATCCCTGATCATCGCCGGCGTTTCGGACATCCTGAAGGGTGACTTCGGCAGCGGGATCGGACCAAGCCCCGGATGATCAATTTTCTGCAGCGCGCCGCGCTCGGTAATCACCGGATGGTTCGCGATCTGCGCGATATCCAAGACCGGTGCGCTCAAGATACGAGCCTTTTCCAGAATCGCTAGCGGCTCTTCGCGCGTCGCATAGGATTGCAGCCACTCCTCGATATCCTTCACCAGCTCCATCCTATTCGCGACGCGGGCATCACGGTCGGCGTAGCGAGGATCGGTAATCCATAGTGGACGATCGATCGCCTTGCAGAAGGTCTCCCACTGATGGTCCAGCACGGTAAGCACAACGTAGCCATCGCTCGCCTTGAAGATGCCGCACGGCGCGAGCAGATAGTGATGCGACCCGAATCGATTCGGATTCAGCTTGCCCTCACTCAGAACGTAGTACTGCAGAGCCGTATCGTGCAGATGGAACATGCATTCCAGCAACGACAAGTCGATAAACTGACCCACGCCAGTCTTCTCGCGATGGTAAAGCGCGGCGCATACCGCGGCGAGTCCGTGCACGCCGGCGTTCTCATCGGCGATGAAAAGTCCGACATAAACCGGCGGACCGTCGGGTTCGCCCGTCAGATGCATCAGGCCGCTCATCGCGAGCGCGACCGTGTCGTTGCCGACGCGATTGCGCATCGGGCCGTCCTGACCGAAACCCGAAATCGAGCATTGGATGATGCGCGGATTCTCCTTGCGAAAATCCTCGTATCCCAGACCGTACTTCTGCAGCACGCCGGGGCTGTAATTTTCGGTTACGACATCGCAATGGCGCGCGAGGCCCCTGACAATCGCAACCCCTTCGGGCGTCTTGAGATCGACGCAGATACTCTGCTTGCCGCGATTGTGCTGGATAAAACTGCCGCTGTAGCCGTCGCGGATATAGGGCGTGAAGCGCGTCAGATCACCGCGCGGCGCCGCCTCGACTTTGATCACCTCGGCGCCAAGATCAGCCATCATGCGCGTGAGAATCGGAATCGCAATGTAATGACCCAGATCGAGCACGCGGACGCCACTCAATGGCCCCGGCTTGGATGATGTTTCCAATGGAGTTCCTCCCCAGAGCCAGACCATAGCGCATCGCGACGCTGCGATGACAAGGGAAACCGTTGGGGCTAATTCTCAGCGAAGCTGAAGGGCCCAGGGCAGCAGCGGGCAAAAAGAGAGGCGGGAGCATTGCTGCTCCCGCCTCGATTACAAACTGTTCGCTGGTTGCGACTTAGCTGGCGGTGGTGAGGTCGGTGTTGATCTTGTTCACCAGCGATCCGATGTCATTACCCATCGTCTGATAGGTCACGAACACCACGACCGCGACGGCCGCCATGATCAACGCGTACTCAGTCATCGTCTGGCCCTTGCTCAGACGTTTCTGCCACTCGCGGACCTTAACCCATGCCTTCGTTACTGCTTCCATCTGCTACTCCTGTCCCGCAGGACGTTTATTCCTGGTTCGTCGCTACATACCCGGACCTCGACGACTTTCAGTAGCAATATTATGCTATAATGTGCTTTGATTACCGAGAATTATTTACAGCAATTATTGACCTGATTATGCGAATGCCAGGTCAAGAGGACAGGAAGAGCTTACGGAGGGATGAAAAAATGGCGGGGCTGCGTTTGCAGTTCCCCGCCATTCGGCCTCGAGAGAAAA
>DATKML010000036.1:0-4062 GCA_035541875.1 Binataceae bacterium (SeqCode) | reverse complement strand
CGAAGCAGGCCGGCGTGAAGCTCGTAGTCTCGAGCGACGCGCACTCGCCGCGCGACTTCGAGCTGCTCGATTACGGCGTGAACCAGGCGCGCCGCGGATGGATTGAGGCGAGCGATATCCTCAACACGCGCCCCCTGAAATCGCTGCGGGAGCGCTAGAGGTGGACCGTTTAGTTCTCGCGCTCGCGATCGTAGCGGGCTTCAGAACCTCTCCGGCTTCATTCCGATGTCAAACCGAGGTGTAAAGCGCAATCACTCTTCCATCGTCAACGCACATCCGTTTGCAACTAACCCGGCCAAGCCAGTAACGAGGATAGCGTGTGGCGCCATCCACACTCCGGCTATTCTGGCGAGCAAGCTCGCATTCGTGGACGAGATGTATTAGCAGAGGAGAAACTCAATGGATATCCGAGGTCAGTGGTTTAACGAGCTTACGTCCCGTATGGTTATCGATGTGCATGGTAATACGATTACCGGGAAATATCATACAGGTGTCGGAGAGGCGGAGGGCGAATATGAGTTAGTTGGATGGATTAGCACGCCTAACGACAATAACGGGACAATCGCGTTCGTTGTCGCTTGGCAGAACGGGATCCAAGACACCGATGCCGTCACAGCCTGGTCAGGCGAGGGGCGTGATATCGATGGGACGCAGTACATGACGGCCACATGGCTGATAACCAAGGAAACTCTTCCGAACGACGATTGGCGGTCTACTATAATCGGCAAAGATTACTTCACTCGAACCCCGCAAGACGGGAAAGACTTCAAAAGGCTTTCTCTGTTTCGGCAACCCTCTCATCCTTTCCCGCCGGCGACGCTATAGGGCATCGGGCCGATTGAAGTCATCTCCGGAGCGGACAGTTCTCCAATCGGATCATAAGGCCATTTCATGTCTCGAATGGGCAGCTGAAACTGATTTCGAATGGATGACACGAGCGGAAGATATGGCGATGAGGCGTCCATTGGTTAAGAGGGCGAAGCGACCTGAACTCACGAGGAAAATGAGGGTTGGGCCTTTCCTCGGGCCAACGCTCTTGCGCGCCTGTGCCAAGGATTGTGGCATTCTTTTTCTGCGTTCGGCGACTAAACCTAAAACTTAACTAGGCAGCAGATCGTCAGACCGTCGCTCATTCCCCCATTCGCGGATAAAGCCACGCTGCAATCGTGACCAGCACGACAAACGAAGTCACGAGCACGACAAAATCCGTCGGGATTCCGATTCGGCTCGCGGTAGTCGGAAGCATCAGCCCACGCAACGCATCGACTTCGTAGGTCAGCGGATTCAGGCGCGAAACGATCTGCAGCCAATGCGGCATCAATCGAATTGGATAGATCGCGTTGCTGGCGAAAAAGATCGGCATCGTCAATACCTGTCCGATGCCCAGGAAGCGCTCCCGGGTGCGCACGATGCAGGCCACGATTACGGAAAAGGTCGAGAACAGCCCCGCGGCCAAAGCGATGAAGACGATCACACCGAGGATGTCCCCAAGCTGCAAACTTACCTGGACGCCGAGAATCAGTGTCAACGCGTAGACGACTAGCGCTTGTGAGAATCCGCGCACGGTTGACGACAACGCCTTGCCCAGCACAAGCGCGCTGCGCGGCGCCGGGCTCACGAGGTAGCGATGCAATACGCCTAGGTCGCGCTTCCAGATCGTGTTGATGCCGTAGAAAATCGCCACGAACAGCACGCTCTGGCCCAGAATGCCGGGCACTAGATAGTTGAGATAGCTCGTACTCTGAAGCGTGATGCCCTTCACGTGAGCCATTACCTGCCCGAAAAGCAGCAGCCAGAGCGCAGGCTGCACGGCGCGAGTCACTAGTTCGACCGCGTCGTGTCGGAGCTTGCGCACTTCGGCGTCCGAGACCGCAAAGATTTGCCAGGCGTAGTCGGAGATTGCGGACATCATGGTCCTTTCAACGATGCTCGCGGATGCTCTGGCGTGCGCGTTGCGCCTCGCGGTAGCCGCCTCCGGGCTGAATCTCAACTCCAACAAAATGCGCAAAAACATCGTCAAGCGTTGCCTCGGGCTCGACCT
This sequence comes from Binataceae bacterium (SeqCode), assembly GCA_035541875.1. Classification (GTDB taxonomy): domain Bacteria; phylum Desulfobacterota; class Binatia; order Binatales; family Binataceae; genus JAJPHI01. The sequence continues at coordinate 2,021 of DATKML010000036.1, read as the reverse complement.
GCGCCTTCAATTCACTAGGCGTGCCGCTCGCCTCTACACGTCCATTATGCATCAGCGCGATCCGATCGCAGAGTTCATCGGCTTCTGCCATGTCGTGGGTGGTGATGAGCATCGTCATGCCGAACGTCTCTCGCAATGCGCGGACCCGGTCGCGCACTACGCGCCGCGCCATCGGATCCAGCCCGACCGTCGGCTCATCCATCATGGCCGACCGCCTGGTACATGATTACTCGGGCGGAATGATACGCGCGTTGGAGATTGCTCAGAGCATGATGCAATCGCCCGAAGGTTCTGAAACGTTGGTCAGATTCATTGCGGCGAGCGCTTCGGCGATACGCTCTCGGCGCTCGCGCCGTGGAATGGCGTACAGACGTGCCGAAAGCAGCATGTTCTCGTAGCCCGTGAGCGACCGGTCCGCAGACAAGAGTTGCGGGACATAGCCGATTCGTCGTCGCACTTCGGCCGACTGCTCTACGACGTCGAAGCCTGCGACTTGAGCCGTGCCGGATGAAGGCGGCAGGAGCGTGGTCAACATCTTGATGAGCGTTCTCTTGCCCGCACCGTTCGGGCCGATGAGTCCGAAAATCTCGCCATGCGAGACTGCCATCGAGACATCCGCGACAGCGACCATGGATCCAAATCGGCGCGTCAGCGCATCGGTGGCAATACCCGGCCCTTCCTCTGGCTGCGGAATTCGTGCGCTATCGCGATTGGACACCTTTGTGAGCTACCCTCCCGCGACGAATCATACCAGGCTAGCGGGCGTGTTTCGCTGGGCGTAAATTCCAACGATGGATCGACTTGCGCTCGTTGAGTTTGCGGCTTGGCCTACCCGATTGATGTCGAGTAGAACCGGTGCCCCATCGACCCGGGCCGCTCAAGCGCTGCGTGCTCTCCGGTCAAATTCCGCACGCGCTGACGGCAAAAGACTGCGCACCTAACGACCCCATTTCCTGTCAGCGGTTTACCACCCCAAGGACGCCAGACAGGAATATTGCGTCGTACCAGCGCGTCGGCTATCAGCGCGCGGCGCGACTCAGTCTGCTCGTGCTGCGCTTGATTCGGTTGGCGGTCTTGGACCATGCGAAGGGTCTGGCGTTGTGGTTCCAGTCAGCCAGGAAGCGGGTGATGGTGCGCTCCAGGTGGGCAACGCTGGCGAAGCTGCCTCTGCGAATCGCGTGCTGGCTGATGAGTCCGAACCAGCGTTCGACCAGGTTGAGCCACGAGGCACTGGTCGGAGTGAAGTGCAGGTGAAAACTCGGATGTTCAGCCAGCCACCGCGCGACGGCCGGATGCTTGTGGGTGCCGTAGTTGTCACAGATCAGATGGATCTCGCGGCGGCGCCAGCGGCGGGCGAGCGAATCGAGAAAATCGACGAACTCGTGGTGCCGGTGGCGCCGATAACAGCGCCCGTGAACCTTGCCGCTGGCCACTTCGAGCGCGGCGAACAGGCTGGTGGTGCCGTGGCGGGTGTAGTCGTGGGTCATCTGCGCTGGGATGCCAGGCCTCAGTGGTAGGATCGGCGCGGTGCGGTCGAGCGCCTGAATCTGGGACTTTTCGTCAACGCACAGCACCAGCGCGCGCTCCGGCGGGTCCAGATACAGCCCGACGATGTCGGCCAGCTTGGTGTCGAACTCGGGATCAGTGCTGAACTTGAATGTTTCGACCCGGTGCGGCTGCAGCCCGTACTTCTGCCAGATTGCAAAGCCTCCATGAGATCGACCGAAGCCATCTCGACCGCATCGCGTTGAAAGATCGCTCTGACATTCTGCACTGTATCGACCGCCTGTGAATTGTCCCGGATGATATCTCCGATAGTGGCCTTAATCTCTTCAAGGTCGAGTTTTGGAGCGTCGAGGAGACAGCGGGCGGCCTCCGCGTTGCTAAGAATTGCACTAAGCGGTTGATTCAGCTCATGCGCCAGTGCACCGGTCAGCCCTCGCAAAAGTTCGGCATGCGCGTCGAGATGCGCCGTCCCATACATGCGATGAAACCGCTCCAACTCGTCTTCCACCCTTCTG
>DATKML010000035.1:0-18402 GCA_035541875.1 Binataceae bacterium (SeqCode) | reverse complement strand
CTTCGACTTCGACAAGTCGGTGATCCGCGATGTCGACAAGCCGGTGTTGGATGAAGCGTCGGATACCCTCAAGGCCAATCCGAACGTGAAGATCTACGTCAACGGCTACTGCGACTCGATCGGTACCGTGCCGTACAACCTCAAGCTTTCGCAGCGGCGTTCTGAGTCGGTTGCGGGCTACTTGGAAAACAAGGGTATCCCGTCCGGACAGCTGATTCCGCAGGGCTTCGGTAAGACCCATTTTGTCGCCGACAACAAGACGTCGGCGGGTCGCGCGGAGAATCGCCGCGTCGAACTGCTCCCGGCTGATCAGCAGTAACGGCTAACCAACGTCTGTAACCGGGCCGTGGCTCCCATGCCACGGCCCTTTTTATTTGCCTCGGTCGCTACACCGATCGTTGCTGCAGGAGCGCGGGGCAAACGACCCAGAAGCCCAGATGTCTCAGACATTGGGCTGATTGGAATAAGAAGGGATTCACGGAGAAGCGAGTCCGGGCTCGCTGCCTGGATCATCGACTTCGGAGAGGCGCGTTAGCGCTTCAGGCTTGAGCGGCGCGTTTGATACCGGCTTCCGGCTTCGCGTCTTTCTTGCGCAAGAACTGGTCGGTGAGTCCGTTCACCCAGCTTTCCAAATAGCTGGCACCGTATGCCAAAGCTGCAACCGGGATTATCGCGACGAGCGCGAAGGTGGGCATCGACCATCCCCGGGCAAACTCGCCGAAGCGAATCACGTACGGCTGATGAATCAGATAGAAGCCGTAGGAGAGCACACCAACGTAGGCGACCGCCGCTTCAAGCTTTGGCAGATGTCGCAACGCTAGCGCGATATTCGCGAGGATCACGAAGAGCCCGGTACCAATCAGCGCATCGGTAACGGTGTAAGTCAGTGAGGATTCGTAGCTATAGAGGCCCAGCGTGTAGAGGACGATCCCTACTACCAGGGTTCGCATACTGAAGAGTTGATCATAGACCCATTCACGGTCCTTCCAGTACCAAACTCCCACCAACATTCCGAGCGCGAACTCCCACAGACGGCATCCGAAAAAAGCGCCGAGCAGGTAGTATCCGGACGCCTGCAGGACAAACATAAAGACGTAGCGGCTTAGAATCGTTTCGGCCGCGCATATCACCAGGAACCAGCCCGTGCCGACCCGCTTCATCAGTGCCCACAAGAGTGGGACGACGAGATACAGTTCCAGAATCAGGCCGAAGTACCACCAGGCCGGATTCAGGTAATAGAACATGGTGTAGATGGGAAAGACGCGATCCCCGAGGAAGCTGAGCAGGAAACGATGATCGACTGGCTCAAGTCGCGCTTCAAACGGCGAGATGAGATAGACCAGATGCGCCGCCCAGTACATCGGGAAGAGTCGTACGACGCGAGAGGCGTACCATGCCCTCCAGCCGTTGGGAGGACCATCCATCCGGGCGAGCGAAAAACTCAGCCCGAACCCGCTCATCACGATAAACACGCCGACAGCATGAAACCCGACGCCGGCGACAGCCGCATAGATCCCTTCGACGATAGCTGCAACATACTCAATCGCCGACTGCGGATTCAGCTGATGGATCAGGCGCGCAAAGTAGTCGGCATCCAGCGGCGAAGGCAAACCCTTATTGATGTAGGCTTCGTAGCAGTGGAAGTAGGCGATCCAGAGGATCGACAGACCCTTGATTCCGTCGAGCCAGCGGAGCCTTCCGCCGGCAGAAGCTGTCGGTTGTTTTGGTGATGATTGCGATGCGGCGGTCAAAGCTCTAATTGAGTTCCTTGCTGCTGTAGTTCAGGATCCTACGCGCGATAATCATCAGATTTATCTGTTGTGTGCCCTCGAAGATATCGTTGATCTTCGCATCTCGCATCCATTTCTCGACCAGCTGATTTCGCGAGTAGCCCAGCGGACCCATCAGCTCGACTGCCTTCTGTGTGATCAGCGTGACGGCCTTGCCCGCCTTGGCCTTGGCCATCGAGGCTTCGAGGTTGTTCCGCATCCCGAGATCGAGCATCCACGCCGCCCGCCAGGTGAGTAGACGCGCGGCCTTGAGCTGCACTTCCATCTCCATGAAGTCGCGCTCGATTACCGTGAGCCGACGCGGCGAGATACCGTAGCGCAGCGGGATCTTCTGGTCCTTGAGAAAGTCGCGCACAAAGTCGAGCGCCGCGCGCCCTACCCCGATCGCCATCGCGGCAACGATTGGGCGGGTCGCATCGAAGGTGGCCATCACGTCGCGGAAGCCGCCACCATCGTTCTTCACTTCGGCACTGCCGAGAATATGGTCGACCGGCACACGGCAGTTATCGAAGACGATCATCGCGGTATCGGAGGCGCGAATTCCCATCTTGTCTTCGACGCGAACGACGGTCATCCCGGGCGTATTGTGCTCCACCACGAAGGGCTTGATCCCGGCGCGGCCCGCCTTGCGATCGACAGTAGCCCATACAACGACGAACCCATCGGACTTTTGCGCCGCCATGTGGCCGGCCGTGCAGAAAATCTTGGTACCGTTGATTACCCAATGATCACCGTCACGGGTCGCCGTGGTCGTAATAGCCGCCGAGTCCGAACCGCAACTCGGTTCGGTGATCGCCATCGCACCCCATTTCGGCTTGCCCTCACGAAAACGCTTGAGGAACCGCTCACGTTGATCGGGAGTGCCGGCAGCAGCGACAGCAGCGCCGCCAAGGCCACCTCCAGGGATCGAAAGAAACAACCCCGCATCGCCCCAACAAAGCTCTTCGACGCTCAGACAGGTAAAGAGATTGCGCAGGCGCGGTGACTTATCGCCCTCTTTCGCGGGTTTGCCTTCGGCCGCCGGGCCGAGGCTTTGCGAGGCGGTCCACATCGTCTCCCAGAACTGGAGTGGCTCACCGTGCTCATTCTCGTCGTATTCGCGCGAGATCGGCCGCATCATTTGCTCGGCGGCCATGTGATACATCCCGGTCTGCTTCAGGACTTGAGGTTCGAGTTCAAAATCGATCATCGGAAACCAACCTTCCGCGGAGCTTAAATCTTCTATGCCTTGCTCCGCATACTCCGCTGCGGCAGGCACCGCGCCTCCGGCGCGGACTTACTGAGTTGAGGCTAAACGATTGCGAGCCCTTCAAGGATTGCAAAGCCACGTGCATTGCGAAGAAACATTTCCACCGGATGGTCCCGGATATAGCCGTGACCACCAAGGGCTTGCACAGCGTTGTCGGCAATCATCAGCGACGATTGCGCCGCATAATTGCGGGCCTGCGAACTTTCTTTAAGTGCGTCCTCACTCTTGTCGAGACGCGAGGCAGCTTCCCACACGAGTAAGCGCGTCGCATCGATCTCGGTTGCCATCTCGGCGAGCATGAAGGCAATTGCCTGCTTGGTCGCGATCGGAACGCCGAAGGCTTTGCGCTCCTTGGCGTAGTCGCGGGCATAGTCGAACGCGGCACGAGCGACGCCGACGGCCATCGCCGCCATCGCGACGCGCGATTCGCTCAGCAGCCGCGCAAAATTGATTCCTTTATCACCACCGAGTCTGGCGTCGGCCGGAACGCGACAATCGCGCAGAGTGAGTTCGTAGGTCTCAAGCCCCTTGATTCCCATGTTCTTCTCACGCGCCGAAAGCGTGAGTCCCGATGTGTTGCGCGACACTAGAAACGCATCGACTCCGGTAAAACTTTGCTCCGGCGCTGTGGCCGCGTAGACAAGAATCGTCTCTGCGGCTTGGGCCAGCGGCACGTAACACTTCGCGCCGTTCAGGACGTATGAGGAACCATCGCGACGCGCGACCGTCTCCATCGCCGATGGATCAAAGTCGAAGCGCGGTTCCATCATGGCCGCGCTCGCCGCAACAAACTGCTTCGCCGCAAAGGCTTTCAGAAGCTGATCCTTCTGACCTTCCGTTCCTGCTTCAATCAAAGGGAAAGCCAGCAGCCGCGGAGCGAGAGCATGCAGCGCGACCGACAGGTCGCCGTAGGCCAGCTCTTCGGCGACGATCGCACCAGTCACCGCGGACCGTGTATCGCCGTAACCGCCGTACGCCTCGGGAATCGCCCCCTGCACCAGGCCTAGTTCCCACGCCTTGGCGATAAGTTCGGAAGGAATCACGCCGGACTCATCAGCAAGACGCGCTGCGGGACGAATCTCCTCGGTCGCAAAAGTGGCGACCGTATCCCGGATCATGTGTTGTTCGTCGCTGAGGGAAAAACCAATCATCCGCTTTCTCGTATATGACCGCGCGGCTTTAAGGGACAATTACCGCGCTGTGATTATTCGGATTCGCGCCGGATACGCTCCAGCTCCCGCGCGCGTTTGTACCGACGCTCGTCTTCAGCGACACGCGTCGGCGGGGCGGTCGGCTTGCGCACCTTGCCGAGCAGCGCCTTGGTTGAGATTGCTATGCGTTTCTTGGTCGCCATCGCAGGGTCACGGAGCAAAGCCAATAAAACTCATCTGTAGACCACTCAGCTTGCCTCCATTGGCACGCCGCGAGAAAAAGTGATCGTTCGAGCATTTCGTGCACGGCCCGACGTTCACGATATTGCTCGGGTCTACTCCGGCACTCATCAGCTGATCGCGCACGATCGCGCGCAAGTCGAGATATGCCTTGCCGGTTCGTCCTGGCCTACTGTGCCGGTCCGCGCCGGAAATCTCTGCAGCGAAACGGTCCGCCAACTCCGCGTCGACTTCGAAACAGCAACTCCCGATCGAGGGACCGAGCGACGCCCTAATTGATTCGACCCGCGCACCACACTCGATCATCGTGCGGACGCCAACTGAGGCGATATCTGCGATCGTGCTGCGCCATCCGGAGTGCAACGCCCCGATCACCTGATTCTCGGAATCGATCAGAAGAGCTGGCACGCAATCTGCCGTAAAGATACATAGCGCGAGGCCACGTTCGGTCGCGACGATCCCGTCAGCCTCGGGACGCGCATCACCGTGGTCGCTAGCTACGATCACCCGATTGCCGTGGACCTGGTTCAGCCACGCCGGCTTCATCGCGGGATAGGTAGCGTCCCAGCGGCGCCAGTTTTCAGTCACCGCGGCCGGGTCGTCTTCGATCCATCCAGCGAGGTTAAGCTCAGCGTAGACACCGCTACTCACCCCGCCCCGTCGGGTCATGAACCCATGATGAACGCCATCGAGCGCCCACGCCGTCAGGCTGGAGCGGATAAGGGCAGGCGCGGCGATTGTGGTTTCGGGATTCATTCGCAGTTGTCCGCCTTTGCAAGGATAAACTATAATCAGCAGGTTGGGAATTTAGCATCGAAGACACCTTATGAACGGTTATCAATATTTGGTGCAGCGCAACCGCCTGATGTGTGAGCTCGAAGACGAGATCCGTAAGCTCGGCGACATGCCAGACCCGGATCGCGCCGCGGCAGTGAAACAGGTCGAAGCTCGTTTCGATATCCGGCTACGACAGCTCTACGCGCAAGTCGCAAGCGAGTATCCCGGCGAGCGCAAGATCAAGGCACGCCCGATTACGGATCCGCGTTAAGCGATTTCCGGAAGCCTTTTTGGAGCGCTCGATCAGTATCCGCGGAGCGCGCACCCACAACCTCCGCAACATTTCGCTCGATATCCCGCATCGGCAGCTCACTGTCGTTACGGGGGTATCCGGCTCGGGCAAGTCGAGTCTGGTCTTCGACACCATCTATGCCGAGGGGCAGCGACGCTACGTACAAAGCCTCTCTACCTATGCGCGGTTGTTTCTCGCCCGGATGGATCGTCCGGACGTCGACTCGATCACGAATATTCCGCCGGCGCTCGCGCTCAAGCAAAAGAATACGATCAAGAACGCCCGCTCTACGGTAGGAACGATCACGGAAATCGCCGACTACTTGAGGCTTCTTTACGCCGCGGTCGGCAAGACGATCTGCCCGAAATGCTCGATCGAGGTGCGCGCCGACGCTATCGAGACCGCAGCCACTAGACTTGTTGCCGAACCCGGACTCTATGCAGTCCTCTCGCCCTTCGCGCTGGGCTCACGAACTATCCAGCAGGCTGTCGCGTTTCTTGCCGAGAACGGCTATTCGCGGCTTTACTGGCGCGACGCGATCATTGCGCCGGAGGAGATTATCGCCGAATGGTCCAAGGGCGAGGCGATCGAGCGACTGGACGTCGTGATCGATCGCATATCGACGGCATCCGATGGGTCAGAAGAGCGCGTCCGCGAGGCTTTGGAAAAGGCTTTCTATCTCGGCGAAGGTCGTGCGCGAGCGCTTCGCTTTGAACGAACCGAAGAGGGTTTGAAGCCGGTCGCATCGATCGATTTCGACCGCCGCTTCAACTGCTCCCAATGCGGAACCGCCTTCCCGGAACCGACGGCGGCGCTTTTCTCTGCCAACAGTCCGCTTGGAGCCTGCCCCGAATGCGAGGGTTTCGGCCGCACTGTTGAACTCGACCTTGAGAAAGTTTTGCCGAATCCGAAGCTCTCGTTGCGACAAGGACTGGTCGCACCGTGGCGCACACCTGCGTACAAAGAGATGCAGGACTGGATGATGAAGTGCGCGCGGCGGGCAAAGATTCGCACCGCTGCCCCACTCACCGAGATGTCAGATGAGGAACGCGCTTGGTTGCTCGACGGCGATCCGGATCACGAGCCCGGCAAGTGGGACGAACGTTGGCCCGGCGTGCGCGGCTTTTTCCGATGGCTCGAGCGCAAGCGCTACAAGACCCACGTCCGAATACTGCTCGCCAAGTATCGCCGTTTCGTGGCCTGCCCGCGATGCATCGGGACGCGCCTCAAACCCGAGGCGCTCAATGTCTTCGTTGACGGCAAATCGATCGCGGAGATAGGTCATATTCCTGTACGCGACTTGCCGACGTGGCTACAAAAGCTCCGCAAGGATGCTTCACTAGTTGCCCGCACGGCGCCGGTACTGCGCGAACTGGAGAATCGTATCGGCTACCTGAACGAAGTCGGGCTCGGTTATCTGAACCTCGAGCGGCAAGCGCGCACGTTGTCCGGCGGCGAGGCGCAACGCATTCATCTGGCGAGCGCCCTCGGCAGTCTGCTGTCGGGGACTCTCTACGCCCTCGACGAACCGACGGTTGGTCTCCACGCGAGCGACTCTCGGCGCCTGCTCTCTGTGCTGTGCCATCTGCGCGATCTGGGCAACACGGTGGTCGTTGTCGAGCATGATCCAGCGATGATCGCGGGTGCGGATTTTCTCGTCGAGCTCGGACCGCAAGGTGGCAGCGGCGGCGGCAATCTGATGCGTGCGGTATCGCCGGCGGCTCAAAACGGTGAGAATGGGGGACCACCCGGGCGAGCGCTGCTGATGCGCGCGCTGGCGCGCCAAAAGCATCCGACGAAGCGTGCACTTTCGATCAAAATCGAGCGGGCGACCGAGCACAATCTGCGCGGCATCAACGTCGAAATTCCACTCGGACAATTGGTCTGTCTTACGGGCGTGTCGGGCTCAGGGAAATCGACCCTGATGGAAGCGGTGCTCTACAACAACTACCTGCGACGCATGGGCGAAGCGGTCAGCGACGTTGGAGAATGCAAAGCGATCACCGGCCTCGATTCGATCAGCGAAATCGTCCACATGGGGCAGGAGATGCCCACCCGATCGCTCCGCTCGAATCCGGCGACCTACCTGAAGATCTATGACGATATCAGAAAGTACTTCGCGTCCAGCCCCGAGGCACGCCGCCTCAAGATCAAGCCACGCGACTTTTCTTTCAACGTCGAGGGTGGCCGCTGCACCAAATGCCACGGCACCGGCACCGTGATGATCGAGATGCACTTCATGGCCGACCTCGAAGTACAGTGCGACGGATGCGAAGGGCGGCGCTTTCAGAGCCATATTCTCGGCATCAAGTTCATGGGCCGGAATATCAATGAAGTGCTCGACCTCACGGTCGACGAGGCGATCGCCTTCTTCATCCGCCAGCCGACGATCACGCGGCGACTCGAACCGCTCGCCGCCGTCGGTCTTGGTTATCTACGCCTCGGCCAGACGACCTCAACGCTCTCCGGCGGTGAAGCCCAACGGCTGAAGCTCGCGCGTTTTCTGCTCGCGGATCTCGAACCGCCGCCATCGGTCGCTGCCAAATATGCGCGCCGGATGTTCCTGCTCGACGAGCCGACCACCGGTCTCGCCTCCTCAGATATCAAGCGGCTGCTGCATGTGCTCACGCGACTGGTGGGCGAAGGCAATACCGTCGTCGTTATCGAACACAACCTGGAGTTCATCGCACAGAGCGATTACGTCATCGATCTGGGGCCCGGTGGCGGTGATGAAGGCGGGCAAATCGTGGCCGCCGGCGATCCGCTGAAGATCGCGTCGAGTACGAAATCCCGCACCGGCCAGGAACTCCGTCGCCTCTTTGGACTACCAGCCACAGGCGTTAAGGGGATTCGATCGGCCTTGAACGAGGCCGCGGCGGGGGCCTGATCCTCCATTTCTGTTGCGAATCCGACGAAACCTCGTGGCGTCAGTTGGTGGTTAATCGTAGACTTTCCTCAGGCGCTACTTGCGCCGGGAGGATCGTCGATGCCATTGCAGCGCTCCTCATCGGAGAAGCTTCACGGGTTCTTTCGCGAACTGGTCCACAAGAGCTTCGGCCAGCTGGGGATGGGTGATCGCGAGATTGTCGAGTACGTCGCTTCGGTACTCACCGAGTTCAGTCACTCCAACCGATGGCTCCGCCTGCGCAATGCCGAAGGTAAGCGGCTTACCAGCACCGTCGAGATGATGCTCACTGAGCGCAATGAAAATCTCGATGCTGCAGCGCGAATCGAATGGGAGCGCACCCTGCGCAAATATGTCGGCGACTACGCCCTCTTCATGTCGGGACTTTTTCGCCGCTTTGTCGAGCGCGGGGGCTATCTGAGTTATTATCTGGAAGAAGGAGCCAAGTCGTATCAGGCTGTATCGGCCCTCGATGTATCGCTCTATCGCCCCGGCTTCTTAATCTTCGAGGAACTCGGCAAAAGCTTTGAGAGTTATTCAGGCGCGCTCGATTTCATGCGCAAGTGCTACTTCGCCACCGGACCGAATGAAGATCCGTTTGCAGGATTCTTCCGTCAGATCGAAGGATGGGTACGGTACGGCATTTCAGATAATTGAACTCCTGCCCTGCTTGGTCAGATGAACGCCGGGGATAATCGCGAACGCCTCGACACCTATCTGGTGCGGCACGGCCTCGCTGAATCACGGCGGATCGCGAAAGTACTTATCGACCAAGGCTTGGTTCGGGTCAATGGCCGCAGGCTGAACAAGGGCGCGACCGTAGCTCCATCCGACACGATCGAGATCGAGCGAACCTCTTCGCCAAAAGCCATCGAGTCCAATTCCGATCTATCTGTACCGCTGCTCTACGCGGACGAGGCCGTTCTGATCATCAACAAACCTGGCTCGATGCCGTGCCATCCGCTGCGCGCCGGCGAGCGCGAGACGGTGATGAACGCGATCGCGGCGAATTTTCCCGACGCAGCGATTGATCGCGATCGACCGCTCGAGGGTGGCCTGGTTCATCGGCTCGATAATGGGACCTCTGGTGCATTGATTATCGCCCGCACGCCAGAGGCTTTTGTGATCTTGCGCGCCGCAATCAAAGGCGGGGCGATTCGTAGAGAATATCTGGCGTTAGTGGCGGGGCGATTTGATTCGGCGCGCGAGATTAGCGAGCCCGTCGCGCACCATCCGAAGAATCCACGCAAGATGGTAACCGGTGCCGAGAGCCGCTCGCGCTCATCGCATCGACCGGCGCTGAGTTGGATCGTGCCGATGGCGCGCTACCGCGATTTCACGCTGGTAAAGGTTCTGCCTCGCACCGGTAGTCGCCATCAGATTCGCGTCCATCTGGCGAGCATCGGCCATCCGATCGTGGGCGACTCCCTCTATGGAGGACCGGAGATTGGCAGTCTGAGACCTGACCGCTTCTGGCTCCATCTTACACGACTGGAATTCGAGTCGCCCGCCGGCAATTACATCAGGGTAGAAGCACCGCTGCCCCCTGAACTGGCGGCTACGCTGGATTCGATACGCGGACAGCAAAAAGCGTGAAGCTGCGCGCTATCGGCGCAAACTCACGTTCGATACTAACTCCGTCTTCGAATCAGACGTGACCGTCAATAATCACCTTGCGGCGCTCATACAGCCACTCACCATTGACCTTGCGCAGCTTGTCTTCGTAGCGACCCACCGCGGCGAGGGCGACCTTGCCGTCTTTGCAATGGTAGTACGTCAAGTAGCATCCGCCGGTCGCCGTATCGCCGTTAATCTTGAAGCTGATGTTCGTCATGATGTGGCGAACCTGCGCCCCACCCTGCGATTCCTTGTACTGCGCGGTGAACTTCAGCAGCCCTTGAGAACCTTTGAACTCCCCAAAAATAGGGCTGTCAAAGACGCCATCCTCGGTGAAGCACTTCACCCAGTCCGCGTACTGATAGAGATCCACCGTGTAGGCATAGCGCGAGTAGAGTTCGCGAATCTGTTCGTGGTCTTCCCACGTCCCCGTTATTGCCATACTGATTTCTCCGTCTTGAGTGCGTACGCGATTAGATCGCGCCTTCTTCCTGCATCTTAGCGACGTCTTCCCAGCTATAACCGAGCAACTCGGTAAGGAGCGTCTCGGTCTGCTCGCCCAATTCCGGCGCGCGGCCGCGCGGATTCCCCGGCGTCTTGGTCAGAATTACCGGGACACCGACGAGCTGGGTTTTGCCAAACGCCGCATGCTCGTAATCAACGATGTAATTGTTGGCGAGCACCTGTTGGTCCTTCGGGAGATCGTTGATCGAATTCACGATCGTATAGATGAAATCGCCGCCCTCTTTGAGCGCCTTCATCCATTCAGCGCGGGTCTTGGTGATGAAGACTTTGTCGAGGATCGCGACCAGTTCGCGGTGGTTCTTGCCGCGTCCCTTGATATCGTTGAAACGGGAATCGTCGATCAATTCGGGAATTCCGAGCGTGATGCAGAAGTCCTTCCAATAGCGGTCGGTCTGCAGCATCCCGAGGCAAATCCAGAGTCCGTCAGCACATTTGTAGTGATTCCATAGCGGATTGAAGGCGTCGTCGCGTGTGTTACGCGGAAACTCCTTGCCCATGATCGTACGCATCGAGACGTTAAGCCCCTGCAGCGCGATCATCGAGCCCAAATGCGAGGCGTGGAGCTCCTGCCCGATACCTTGCCGCTCGCGCGCGACCAGCGCCGTCATCACGCCGTAAGCCAGCATGATCGCGCCCATCTGATCGGCCACGCCGCCATTCAGATAGATTGGCTCCTCGCTATTGATACTCGCGATATTCATGATTCCCGAGCGGGCCTGCGCCATGTAGTCGAACGACGGTTCGCCGCTATCGGGACCCTCGGGTCCGTAACCGGTCGAATTGGCGTAGATGATCTTCGGATTCCACGCGCTAAGTTCCTTGTAACCAAGGCCCAGACGTTCGGCCACGCCTTTGCGGAAGTTCTGCACAAAGACATCGCTCTTCTCGGCGAGCTTATAGACGATTTCGCGAGCGGCCGGCTTGCTTAGATCCAGTGCGATACTCTGCTTGTGGCGATTGTTCGCCTCGAAGTAGTAGTTCACTCCGCCGCGTTGAGCCGAGGCCCCGCCCATCGAGAAGATATGGCGTCCCGGATCGCCCTTGCCGCGCTCTTCGATCTTGATAACTTCCGCGCCCATGTCAGCCAGCATCGTGGTTGCCACGGGTCCCTGTTGCCAGATGGTCCAATCGATGACTCTGATTCCCTTTAATGGTGCGTCCATGAGAGCCTCTATAACATAGAACCGTCTGATCGGTTAGCCATCCTGATAACGATTATCAGACTTGTAGAGCAGGATTTGCCGGAGCTTCGCACAAGCCTTAGACTCTGCTGCGAGCGTCGATGATTCGCTATCTGATCAACTTTATCTTTCCGCCGCGATGTGCCGGATGCGACGCGCGCTTCCCGATCGAAAGCCGCGAACATGTCTGTGTCACTTGCCGGGCAAGTGTCGAGCGCCTCAGTGCCCCGCTCTGCCATACCTGTGGCGTGCCGATCGAGCTTTCGCTCGAAGCGGAGCAGAACAGGACCTTTCGGGAGTGCAGCGCGACGCCACCGCACTTCACGATGGCGCGCGCGATTGCTCGCTATCGCAGCATCGAGGAAGCTTATGCGCCGTTGCCGTCGATTATCCGGCGGCATCAGTACGGCCGCGATCAAGCTTTAACTCACGCCTTGGCGGAGTTTCTCGACGATCCGATTCCACTCGCCGACAACGATTACGATCTGATTATGCCGGTGCCGCTGCATCCTGAGCGTTTGCGTTGGCGCGGCTTCAATCAGGCTGCGCTGCTCGCGGCGACAGTCGCGCGACGCCTGAGACGCCCTCTCGATGTGCGATCACTCGCGCGATCGCGCGCCACGGCCCCACAGACAGCCAAGGATCGTCGAGACCGCCATCGTAACGTCTGCGATGCGTTCACGGTTCATCGCTCGGCTCAACTCGCGAATCGGCGTGTGCTACTCGTCGACGACGTCATGACCACTGGCTCGACCGCAGACGAATGCGCACGGACGCTGCTGGCGGCGGGAGCACGCCGTGTCGATGTGCTCGCACTGGCGCGTGTCATATGAATCAGCGAGAACGCGCGAAATGGGATCAACGTCATCGCGAGGGTTCTCCAGGAGCACCCGAGCCGAGTCTCGTAGAGTTGCTTCCCTTGATACCGACCGGACTCACGCTCGACGTGGCTGCTGGCAGCGGCCGTCATGCGATTGCGATGGCGCGAGCCGGGCATCGTGTCGTGGCCGCCGATTTTTCAGCGGTCGCGATGAGGCAACTGGACAAGATTGCTCGCGCGGACGGTCTGCCAATCACACCAATAGTCGTCGATCTCGAAGACGCCCTGCCCTTTCGTCGCGGTCATTTCGATTGCATCGTAAACGTCAGCTTTCTCGACCGTGCGCTGGTGCCTCATCTGAAGAAGCTGCTGCGCATCGGCGGGACACTATTTTTTGATACGTTTCTGATCGATCAGGCGACGTTGGGTCATCCGCGCGACCCACGTTTCCTGCTGAAGCACAACGAACTGCGCGAGATGTTGTCGGAGATGGAGTTGATTAGCTACCACGAGGGCCTCGTTCACTACTCGTCCGAAAAGCGCGCATGGCGGGCGACCGTTCTTGCGCGACGGAGGGCCTGACCGATGGCCTCTCTTACTTATAAAGCGGCCGGCGTCGATATCGAACTGAAGGAGCAGCTGATCCCGTTGATCGGCAAGATGGCGCGATCAACGCAGGGCAAAGAGGTCCTCAGCGGAGTCGGCGGCTTCGGCGCGATGATCGGGTTAAACGGCATCGCCAAGATGAGTGCGCCGGTACTGGTTGCGGGGACCGACGGCGTCGGCACCAAACTCAAGATTGCCTTCGCCACCGGCCGCCACAACACGATCGGCATCGACTGTGTCGCGATGTGCGTTAATGACATCATCTGCCACAACGCACGCCCACTCTTTTTTCTCGATTACATCGGATGCGGCAAGCTCGAATCGAAGACCGCACTCGCGATTGTCGAGGGGGTCGCCAGAGGATGTGACCTCGCCGGGGCCAGCCTCGTCGGAGGCGAGACCGCACAGATGCCCGGTGTCTACAACAAGGGCGAGTATGACCTTGCGGGCTTCGCTGTGGGCGTTGCCGACAAGAGCACTATTCCGAATCGGAAGAGCATGCGCGCCGGCGATATTCTGATCGGAATCGCATCGAACGGGCTGCATTCGAACGGTTTTTCCCTCGCGCGCAAAGTCCTCCTCGAAAAAGGCAGACTGAAGCTCGGTCAGCGAGTCGCGGATGTCGGATGCACGCTCGCTGACGAATTGCTGCGACCTACAACGATCTACGCCAAACTCGCCGCCGAACTGTTCGATCGCTTCGCGATCAAAGGACTCGCTAACATCACGGGTGGTGGTATTCCCGAGAATCTGCCCCGTGTGATGCCCGAGAAGCTCCGCGCCGAGGTTTATCGCGGAGTCTGGCAAACTCCGCCGATCTTCGAACTGATCCAACGAATCGGCAAGATCAGCCAGTCAGAAATGGATAAGACCTTCAACAATGGCATCGGCATGATTGCCGTAGCTTCGCCCGATAAGGCCGACGCAGTGCTCGCGCATCTGAAGCGACGCAAGCAGCCAGCCGTTGCGATCGGGACGCTGATCAAGGGCGAGCGCGGCGTCACCTTCGTATGAGCGAACGTCCACCGGTCAAACTCGGCGTGCTCATCTCGGGCGAGGGCACCAATCTGCAAGCGATGATCGATGCGGTCGAGCGTGGCGAGCTTCACGCCGATATCCGCGTCGTGATCGCAAACAAACCGACCGCGCGTGGACTCGAACGGGCGCGCCGTCACGGTATCGCGGCTCAGGTGATCGAGCATCGCAAGTTCAAATCGCGCGAAGAGTTCGATACCGCTCTTGTCGCCGCCCTCCGCGCACACGAGGTTGAGCTGGTCGCGTGCGCGGGTTTCATGCGATTGCTGTCGCCCGTGATGGTTCGGGCGTTTCCAAATCGCATCATGAATATCCATCCGGCGCTCTGCCCGGCATTTCCCGGCGTCGATGCGCAAAAGGCCGCGGTGGAATATGGCGTGCGCTTCAGCGGATGCACCGTCTTCTTCGTTACAGAAGGCGTCGATGATGGCCCCGTGATCGTGCAGGCGGTTGTGCCCGTGTACCCCGAGGATGACGAAGCGGCCCTGGCACAGCGTATCCACGTCGAGGAGCATCGGATCTATCCGTACGCGATCAGGCTCTTTCAAGAAGGTCGGCTCGAGGTTCGTGGCCGCCACGTCCTGATTAAGGACTTTAAGCCGCCGGCCTCGCCCTCCGGGATAATCAACCCCTCGATCTAGTGCAGAATCACGGCACCCTTTCTGAAGGTACGCAGCGTGATTGAATCGATCCCGACATCGGCGCTGATCGCTCCATCCTGATCGGTCCGCAAGACCGTCACGCCCCCATCGCGATAGCGTTGCACAACCTCGTCGGCCGGAAAGCCAAAGCGGTTCAGGTATCCCAACGAGATAACCGCGGCGCGTGGCGAGATCGCTCTGAGAAAAGGCTCACTCGACGAAGTGCGGCTTCCATGATGCGGCACCTTCGGCACCGTGGCGTTAAGGTTCGCGCCCGCATCGATCAGAGCGCGCTCGCCTTTTACCTCCAGAACTCCCGGAAATGGGATCGACTCCCGACCATAGTCGAGCCGGATTATCATCGAGGAGTTGTTCTCTTTCAGCTCATCTCGACCTGCGAGCGGTCCAACGCAGCGGAGGCGCACCCCGCCGATCGTCAGCATCGATAATTCCGAGTTACAGACCGACTCTTGTGATCCCGCTTTTCGAATCGCATCGATCAGCTCGTCGTAGGACTCTCCGGGGCTGTCGACTCCGCTGGTCCAGAACTGCGACGGCGAGAAATTGCGCGCGATGAAGGTCAGTCCGCCGAAATGATCGCGATCCGGATGGCTCACCGCGATGTAATCGACGTGCATGATCCTCTGCGACCACAGAAACGGCGCGACGATTCGCTCGCCGGGATCGAAGCTGCTGCGGAACGATCCACCACCGTCGATCAGCATCACGCGAGACCCAGGAAAACGAAATCACAGCCGCATCGCCCTCGCCCACCGACAGGAACGTGACGCGGAGACTGCGGCTAAAGTAGCGGTGCCACACCCACCATCCGGTATCCAGAAGCGCGCCAGCCACTAAGGCGATGCCGACGGCCGCGCGCCAATACGTAGACCATCCCGTCCGACGCGCACGCTCCAGCCCCGCATCGCGGCGCCCATCACACCCAGCATAATCGGCAGCCAGTACGGTGCGCCGTAACGGGTGTTGCCGAGCGCATCGCCGGCCACAATCGCGACCGTGACCAGATAGAGCGGTGGTGTCTCGCAAAGAAAACGAGCGACTGTATCGAATATCGGCGCAGCCAGAGCCGGAGCTGCGACGCTCACTCCTGGTGCAGACGAGGTTACTGTTGACGCGGTAGCGAATGGTTTCCGAGACTCCTTGGTCGGTCTCGTTAACCTACAGTCAACTCACGGCAGACTTCAATCCTCGATTAACTCTGACTGAGCCGGCGAGGCTGAGGGCTCCTCGGGCGGAAGCAGCTCCAGCTGTCCGTTGCCGGCATCTAGGTACTCCTGCGCGATCCGATCCTCCTCGCGCTCCACCTTCTCTTCCTGATCCAGCAAGGCGGTCATCGTATCGAGATGGCCCCGGATCGCGAGCGCCAACTCCGGATTGACGCCCTTAACCAGCGCAAGTTGTTCGGCGGAAGCCTCGCGAATCCGCCGCAGGCTGCCGAAGTGACGCAGCAACGCGCGGCGGCGAACTGGCCCAATCCCCTCGATATCGTCGAGTACCGATCGCAGCCGCGCGCGGCGGCGCAGCTCGCGATTGTAGGTAATCGCGAACCGATGAGCCTCGTCGCGGATACGCACCAGCAGGAAAAGCGCGGTCGAATTTTTCGGCAGAACGATGGGGTCCTTGCGATTCGGCAGGAAGACTCGCTCGTCTGATTTCTCGACCGCCCGCGCGCGCGAATCGTTAAGGACGTGCTGCTTGGCGAGCGAGACCACGTCGATCTGATCGCTCAGGTTGTGCTCGCGCAGCACCTCGATCGCAACGTTGAGCTGGCCTTTGCCACCGTCAATCACCCACAGGTCAGGGTACTCGTTCTCCTCGACCGCACGACGGAGTCGCCGACTCAGCACCTCATACATGCTGGCAAAGTCGTCCTGCCCTTCGACCGTCTTGATCCGATAACGACGATAGAGCGCCTTTTGCGGCTCGCCCTCATCGAAGGTGGCCTGCGAGCCGACTACCATCGAACCCTGCAGATTCGATATATCGAAGCATTCGATAAGCTTGGGGCTGTTGCGCAGATGGAGCTTGCGTTTCAACTCCTCCATCATCTTCTCGCGCGTGTCCTCGTTATTGCGTCGCGAGGTAAAGCTCTGCCGGGCATTCTGATTCGCCATCTCGAGCAGCCGGACCTTATCGCCGCGCTGCGGCACAAAGATCTCAACCTTGCGCCCGCGCTTCTCCGATAGCAGTTCGGCACGGACCGAGGCGTCGTCCAACTCGACCGGTACGATTATCTCGTCCGGCAGAAAGCGCGCGCCGCTATAAAACTGCGTCAGCAGATCGGCGAGAATCTCCTCGTCCGGAAACTCAAGGTCCTGAAAGCTCCATCCGCGTGTGCTGGTCAGCTTGCCGTTGCGGACCATCAGGACAATCGCCTCGATAAAACCGCCCTGCCGATACAGCCCGAAGACATCCTGATCGCCGCCCCAATGATGGAGCACGGTCTGGCGCTCGACCGTCTTTTCGATCGCCTTAACGCGATCGCGGATACGCGCCGCTTCTTCGAATTCGAGCGCTTCGGCATACGCCAGCATCCGCTCGCGCATCTCCTTGAGAAGTTCGAGATTCTTGCCTTCGAGCAGCATCTCGGCGGCGTGCAGATGGCGCTGGTACTCCTCGCGATCGACCGGCAGGCAGCACGGCCCAAGGCATCGCTTGATCTGATACTCGATACAGGGCCGCGCGCGATTCCGGAAAACACCGTCCGAGCAGGTGCGCAGCGGAAAGACTTTGCGGATTACGTCGATCGTTTCGCGGAGCCCGTCCGCCGATCCGAAGGGACCGAAGTAGCGGCCGCCATCCTTCACGATCCGACGCGTCACCATGATTCGCGGCCACGCGTGATTCGTGACCTTGGCGCTGAGATAGGACTTGTCGTCCTTGAGCCGGATGTTGTAGCGCGGCTTGTATTGTTTGATCAGGTTGTTTTCGAGGATCAGCGCTTCCTTTTCGGTCCGCGCGACCAATGTGTCGAAGTCGCGCACCCGCCTCATCAGAAAGCGTACGTGGAAGCGCCCATCACCTTCGCCGCTTTCACGGAAATAGGCCCGCACGCGGGATCGCAGCGACTTGGCCTTGCCGACGTAGAGAACCTTGCCGTGGCGATCCTTGAGCAGATAGACGCCCGGCTCGGGCGGAATCGTTTCGAGCTTGCGCGCGAATTCGCCGGCGCTCGCTGCGCCCTCGGCGTCGTCGTTTTCGGCCTCGACCGCCGCCGCCCCAGCGGCATCATCCTGGTAGCTCACGAGAGATTTATGCTGCAAGGTCGACAAATTCGATAACAAAATCAAGCCTTTAGAGCGCTGCACGGTTCGGTCCTCGGCTTTTAGGTGTCACATAGGTGGCAGCCAGAATCCTGTGCGGCGTGTTTCACCACGTTTCAAAGGTTACAGGAACGAAGGATGAGAATGGTAGCGGTAAAAATTCCGCTCGGCGTCGGCTTTTAAGCTAGCTGCAAAGCACCGGCGGCAAGCTCAAAATTTTACCGATCTTCAGAATACCTAAGAGCGTTCGAGCAGGTGCCACGCATCGCGGTATTTGGACCAATCAGGC
>DATKML010000034.1:0-226277 GCA_035541875.1 Binataceae bacterium (SeqCode) | reverse complement strand
TCGTCATCCGGGCTATCGGATAAGCCAGCAAAAGCGTCAACGCGTCGAGGAGATCTTCGGCTGGCTCAAAACCGTCGCCGGCCTGCGCAAGACCCGCCATCGCGGCGTCGCTCGGGTCGGTTGGATGTTCAGCTTCGCCCTGGCCGTCTACAACTTGGTCAGGATGCGTAACCTGCTGGCGGCGGCCACCTAAAGTGACCCGCGACTGACGCGGCATGGTCACGCTCCGGGCCCACTCAGCACTCTCGACCCGCCTTTGAATCTCACCTTTCACTAGGAAATCCACTGCGAATTCCGCTTTTTCCGCAAGCTGCTAGCCCCACTCGGGCTCTGCATGGACCTGTTCGATGGTGTCCTTTCTCTAGAAAAATAATTTTTTTGATTCGCTCCTAGCGGGAGGTGAGGAGGGCATTCATAGCGTCGGCGGCTTCGCGCTTAAGTTGTTCACCCACATAAGCGTAGAGGTTAGCGGTGAGCGCGCTGGAGTTGTGCCCGAGCAATTCCATGATCACCCGCAATCGATCACGACTCCCCGCCGGTTCTTGTGTGTCATGCCCAGGTCATCGGTGAGGTGTGCCGCTCGCCGTCCTCGAGAGATTGATCGACGAAGTCTTCTATGATAACTATTTGCATGGATTTGCCTGAATGGAGAGCTTTAAAGATTCAATACGGTCTGTTTACCTTCATCTATTCGCTTCGAGCTAAGCAAAAGGATTCTATAAGCATCAGCGGCTTCATGTGCCTCAAAGAATGAGACGCGTTTCAGTAAAGGACCTATCTGTGCATCCAACGAAATGTAAGGGCGTGAAAGACTTTGGCAGATGGATCTCGAGCGGTTTTCTGCCCAGCCTGCTTATCTGTGCCTTGCTCCTATCTTTTCATCGCGTCGCACTAGCACAGTCGAACGGGACGCCGACCGCCACTCAGACGGCATTGCTCACCAGCGTAACCACGTATCACAACGACATACAGCGCACCGGTTGGAACTCAAACGAAACGATCTTGACGCCTACGAATGTCACGCCAACCACCTTCGGCCCTATCGCATCTGTCGCGTTGGACGATCAGGTAGATGCGCAGCCACTGGTTGTAGCGAATCAGGTGATCCAAGGGCAGGGCATTCACAACGTCGTCTATGTAGCGACCGAAAACAACAGTGTCTATGCAATCGATGGTTCATCCGGGGCCGTCCTTCTGAAGAGTAATTTTGGCGCCCCAGTGGCAGCCCCTCTGGGCTGCGGTAACAACGGTCCCAACGTTGGCATCACCAGCACGCCTACGATCGATGTGGCCAATCAGACTATTTACGTGATGACTTATGTGGTGTTGGGGCCCAATCAGCCTGCGTATCAGTTACACGCGCTTAACCTACAGACGCTCGGTGAGCAACCCGGATCTCCAGTAACCGTTTCGGCGTCTGCGACCCTGACAGATGGGACCAGTTACGAGTTCAACCCGAGCGTGCAACGCCAGCGCGCGGCCCTGTTGGAGTCTGGCGGCAACATTTATGCAGCCTTTGCGAGTTTCTGCGGCTTCCAAAATAGCCTGTCGCGCGGATGGCTTTTAGGTTGGAACGCTGCAACCTTGGCTCCCCTAAACGCGAATGTACTGACGAACAGTTTGGCCACAGCGCCCTATACTGGTGGTTGGCCCGGAACTTACGGGCCCGATTTTTTTCTCTCTTCTATCTGGATGTCGGGATTCGGGATTGCGGACGATGGGCGGGGCAATCTTTTTTTCGCCACGGGCAATTCTGATCCAAGTGAATTTACATTCACTGGTACCACCAATATTCAGCAAAGTGCGGTCAAGATGCCCGAAGCTCTCACCGGCCCTTCAGACATCTTCACGCCGTCGAATGCTGCCACACTTGACCAGCAAGACCTCGATTTTGGCTCCGGTGGCGTGCTGGTGCTGCCCGATCAGCCTGGCCCTATTCCCCACGTGGCGGTAGCTGCCGGCAAGATAGGCTACCTCTACATTCTGAATCGTGACGCTATGGGAGGGTTCAACAATCCCGACGTACCGGCAGCTGTCTACATCGGTAACTGTTGGTGCGGAGAGTCTTTCTACCAAGGATCAGACGGCGTCGGACGAGTAATATCCAGTGGCGGAACGAAATTGCAAGGTTATTCATGGTCACAGGCCATGTCGTGGACGGTTAACACGGCTTTGATCCCCGCGCTTGGTCTCGAAGCTCAGTCCCCGCCTCTTGCTCCCAGTGCGCAGCATCCTGGCTTTTTCACGAGCATTTCATCCAATGGAACAGTCGCCAATACCGCACTCATTTGGGCGGTCGGACATCCAACCAGCTCTGACAATCACGTCACGCTCTATGCCTTCAACGCAACACAATCTGGTCACAGCTTGGCGCAATTGTATGCGAACGGTGCGGGCACCTGGCCTTACCTCAGCGGAGATGCGAATCTCGTTCCTACAGTGGCTAATGGCAAAGTCTACGTGGCCAGTTACAAGCAGTTGGCGATCTTCGGTCTGACCTCGTCGGCGGTGTCCACGATAAAATTGCAGAAGCCAACGGCAGTTCGCTCCTCGGTGCGACAAACGGGTGCGCAGTTCTGGGGTACCCTCAAAAGTGTCAATAATACGCAGCTCGTACTCGAGCTTCGGAATAGAGATCGTCTTCGGGTCGATCTCAGCCAAGCCTTAGCCACGGGTGAAACTGTGCGGCCGATCGTTGGCAAGAACGTCGCCATCAGTGGTCATCTGAACGCCAAGGGTGTGCTGCAAGCGAACGTCATGTATGAATCGAACGCCGACCCAAGAGCTGAGGCCAAGATCGCCGAGGATGAAAATAGGAAATAGTTCAGATCCATGGCGTACGGGTTAGTGGCATCCTTTCCTAAGCCCTTCAGCTCGCGGCGACTCTAGTAAGCAAGTCCTCGCTACCACGATCATCGCTTTCAATCTGCCGGTAGCGGTAGCCATCTAGATACCTCGCATGGTCGAACTGTTGACGTCAATGCGGGTGCGGTGTCGGCGTACGCATATTTGGCACTGCTACGCGCGAAGCGCGGGAATCTGACAGGTCGGGAAGCTTTCGGACCCCCCAGTTGATTACAAGCCCACGTCGGTTCTTGGGTGTCGTGCCCCAGGTCATCGGCGAGATGTGCCGTTGGCCCTCCTCGAACGTGAGGATCGACAAGATATCGGTAGGCGCGGCGTATACCGCAGCTGATAAATCGGCATACCACGAAAGTTCATCGGTTACACGTTCAGCTCGCTCGCAATCGATTCAAAATTCGGCCTTGTCAGCGTGATCCACCCGCACATCAGACCAACTTACCTCGGCGAGTCTTTTTCCTTCGATTCAAGAATCATTGGGAGTTGGCTTCGATTCGCCCTTTGTGCACCGCCTCTGCCAGTTTTTCATGATCTCGATCTGTCTGCTTAGAGTACTTTATAGCGAATTCCCCAATAGCCTCCTCGAAGAGTCTGCTGTTGCCCATGTAACCAGCAATTATGGCTGGGTCGCATGAACGGGCATGGGCTCGAGCTAACACCCTTCCGCAAACTCTGCCGTAGTATTTCAGCATCCGAGCATTCATCGCTTCCACGGCCACGGACATCTTCATGTCCCGAAGCTGACGAGCATAAAAGTCACGATTGCGGAGTTTGCCATGCGCCCATCCCAGCAAAATATCGCTCGCCGCCTGCATGTGATGCTGCCCAACTACTATACGCTGACCGTGGTTCGAATATTCGCTCGCGCCGGCATAGGGCTCCAAGACAGATGCATTGGCTTCCTTGACCTGTATGAATAGCGAGTCATTGGCCGACGCCATCAGAAGCACGATCAGACAGAGCGTACCGACGCTGCCAACCCCGACTACCTTCATCGCAATGTCGACCAATTTGTATCGCTCGATTATCGCCCGGTAGTGGGGTGCCAAAGACTCCAGGTACTCATAGTGTGCGGCAGTGGCCGACTTATGGAATGCATCATTGCCTTCATCCGGGAGGTGAAAGATAAGCGGCGGATTGTCCTTGATCCGAGGTCTCATCCCACGGCGCGCAGCCAGTCGGGGGAAATCATGCTCGACGACGTTGCGCTGGTGCTCTTTCTTTATCTGCTGATGCCATCGTCGTTGCCAGTCAGAGTCGCGGAGTCCTGCGACCATCTCTTTTACATTCACATGGTCATGCCAGATATCAAGCACCCGCATTCGCGAATATTCGATCATCCATTACGATATGAGCTGACGGCTGACTCGGCGGCGGACCGCGACTCTTGACGAGCGAGGTTTATATATTGGCCAGCGACTGCAAAACTGGCTGCCAAGCGCTTAAGATCCCACTCCCCTGTGCTGGGAGCGTCTCGTCGAAGTCATTGATGTCAAAGATCAAGTTTCGCTCTGGTGTGGCAAAAGCTCCGAAGTTCATCAGGTGGCAATCGCCACACGCCTGCACTCGAACACCGGTGGTGGGTGTGCGAGAGAGATCTGACGCCATCACTGCTGCCGAACCGCGCAAAAACGCAAAAGGGGAACTGAGCATTCGTGCATGTCGAATCGGGATTAGATTCGGCAGGCGCATCGCGTTCGATCTCATCAGCAGTTCGATGGGATCTGGACGATCTCTTGGCGCATTCCAATCCGCATGGGCATCCCTCGGGACTTGCTCACGGAGGTCTTTCCCCGCCTGCCAGCGTTCCTTCCATGGCAGATAGCGATCACTAAATCTGTCCCATCGACGTGAGTTATGATCGGCTGTTCGACGAGAGTCCCTGCGTGCCTGAACCATACATTTCCATCCGATATCTCTTATCAACAGCTTATAGCACAGATCGGCGCGCGGTGAGTAATGGCCGTTTCTCTGCTTCCGCACACCATGGCGTCAGCTATGCTTTCTTGTATGGATGGCTAAGGTGCGACGCGCGTCCTGCAAGACCGAATCGAGGTTGACGAACGCCAAAGGATGAATCCAGAAGATGAATCGACGAACCCAAGTCCGGGCCGAAAGCGGAGGAAGGGCTCGCGATGAAGTCTGCCATCTTCTTCGGAGCCCTCCTCGTTTTGCTCGGGATTGTCAACATTCGTGGGTCTTCACAACCCATCTGATGCCAATTAGCGGAGGCATCTTCGGCGTTCTGGGACGTGCGTGATTGAATGCTAAGACACTTCGACTAGCTAACAGCCTTCTGGAGATACTCCGGATCATCGCGTCTAAAGCTGATCGCTCCGAGAGGAAGAGAATGGCGCGGTTCTGAAGCGCATTTTCGCCGAGGCGAGCCTACATCGGAGTTGGCTTTCCCGAGCCCAATAGAAGAAGGAGAGCTCTATTTGCTGCCACGATGGGAGAGCGAAGCAGGGCGTCCGCCGCGCTTCTCCGACAAGCTGTGCAAGTGCTCTCGCGGCCATCGGGACTCATCGGGCGCCTGTAGAATTGGCACAGGAAGTTGAGCCAACCACCTAGGGAAGCTCTGCGTAAGTTATGATACGAGTGGAGTTTGACATCGCGCCAGTGACGATTATTTGAAACGACGATCTTTTGGTCGATAGGCGTTCGCGAACTGGCGGTTGGCGGAGTTCGCGGTGCACTCTATTGGCGTCACAATCCGCACCTCGCCCCAGCCGGAAGAAGCTGTCGGCGTACTTGGTAGAGGTTGGCCAGCGCGAACATGGCCTGCGCCCGCGCCAGGTTCTTGGCCAAGCCGCGGTAGCGCACTTTGGTGAAGCCCCACAACTGCTTAATTACGCGGAAGGCGTGCTCGCCGCAGGCGCGCGTGCGTGAACGCGCCCGATTGATCAAGCGCCAGCGTTCGTTCAATGGCTGCCGAGCAGTGGGCCGCCGATTGACCCGGTAGCGGATTCCCAAGCTCTCCAGGAAGGTGCGGTGGTCTTCTTTCCAGTAGGCCTGATCGTCAAACACCGCACGCTCCTGCCCGTGCAAAGCTCTCCAGCATCTGGGTGACATCGGCGACCGCGGCAGCGGTCGCCCTCACGCTGTGGACGATACCGCGCTTATCGGTTCCTATGTGCAGCTTCATCCCGAAGTGCCAGTTCCTACCCTTGCGGGTCTGCTTTATCTCCGGGTCACGCGTGGCCGTGGCGTTCTTGGTCGAGCTCGGTGCGGCGATGATGGTCGCATCGACAATGGTCCCGGCGCGTAGCAACCGCCCGCGCGCCTCGAGCAGGCCGCCAATCAAGTCGAAAATAGCAGCGGTAAGACGGTGTTCTTCCAACAGATGACGAAAGCGCAGGATGGTCGTCTCGTCCGGCACCACATCGTCGCCCAATTCCACCCGCGCGAAGCGCCGCATCGATTCGCTGTCATAGATCGCGTCCTCGGCCTGCGGGTCAGAGAGATTGAACCACTGCTGCAGGAAGTAAATCCGCAGCATCCTTTCGAGCCCCAGCGGCTGGCGTCCGTTGCCCGCCTTGGGATAATGCGGCTCTATCAGCGCCGGCAGTCGCGTCCACGGAATCACCGCGTTCATCTCGGCCAGAAACTGCTCGCGCCGTGTCACCTTGCCCTTCCTGCTCCACGCCAGCGACGCAAACGTCCATTGATTACTCACCACCCCACCTCCCCATCCGCCGATCAGAAATCTTCTTTGTACCTAATCGATCAGTTTGTGCAGAGATTCCTTAGGAGCGATCAAGTAGGCATCGACAGAGGGTGCATGACGCCATTCGGTGGCTGTCTCGGTCAGAGACTCTCCTCGTTCGTTAGCGCCCCGAGGGTGCTCGTATCCGCACCGCAGCAAATCCGCGGACCCAGCCGTTAGGCCTGCATGATAGCGGGAATACGGAGCATCCAGCACTTCGTCGCTTTCGCTAGCATGTACGTTTTAGCATTATATATGAGTGAATTGCATCTTATGAGGTGTATTGGGTTGGCATGTATAACAATGCATGGACACAAGGCGACTTGAGGAGAATAATACGCGGGATGCTCCCTTGCGGAATGAACCGATGTGTCTACCGGGATTGATAGAAATCCAAAAGTAATCGCTGGATTAGACGGTTTCGCTTCACAAGCGTTAGCTAACGAAGAAGTCGCGGACTCTTACGTGGCTTTGCTTGCCTCGCTCAAGCTTCAACTGAAGCTCCGAGCTCGGAGCTCCGTACTCGTCACGAGCGCAAGACCTGGCGAGGGTAAAACTACGGTATCGTCCTGCCTCGCATCGATCGCCACTCTCACAGGCGAGAAGGTCATTCTTGTCGACGGAGATCTTAGACGAAGGTCTCTAACAACGGCCTTAGGTCTGTCACAGAAGGTTGGACTGGGTGAACTTCTAGCCGGCGAAGTGGAGAGCAAGGCGGTAATCCAGACAATCCAGCAAACGATCGCGCGGCTTGGGACCGCTCAAAGCTACGTAATACCGAGCGGACGTCGTTCACCAAAAACGCTCCCTGCCATCGCATGGACGGAGGCAAGAGCCTTGTTTGAAACTGCCATAGAGGGCTATGCGCTCGTCCTGATTGATTCGCCACCTTTGTTAGCCGCTAACGATGCATTATTGCTGGCAAATTTAGTCGAAGGTGTCTTGCTCGTTGTCGACGCTGAAAATTCTATCCTGAACGAAATCAAACTGGCCAAACAGCAGCTTGACCGAAGCGGTATCCCAGTACTCGGCGCGATCCTGAATCGGTTCGATCCTCGAATCCATGGTCCCGGACGTCAGCCGTATCGAGGCTACGACGTAACGGAGGTGTGAGAGTGGGTGCGACAACTGCAATCGCCGCTGACGTTAGCCGCGATCAAGGGAACTATCCCTTAGACGTTTCCATAATCATTGCTACATACAACGCACGAGAACTGCTGCTCAATTGCCTTGCGTCCATCTACGACCATCCACCGAAGGTCCCGTTCGAAGTTATTGTTTACGACGACGCTTCGAAGGATGGGACAACGCAGGCCGTTTCTGCACAGTTTCCTCAAGTCCGCCTCTATACGAATGAAGTAAACGTTCACTATGCCACCTCGAACAATCGCGCTTTCCGAGTGGCGCAGGGGCGCTTTTATTTCCTGCTGAACAGTGACACGCTCGTTATGCCTGACGCTATCGACCTCATGGTTAGATTCCTGTGCGAGCATCCAGATGCAGGTGCTGTCGGTAGTAAATTACTGAACGAAGACGGGACGTTACAGCTCTCAGTCAAATCGCTCCCTAGCATCGGTTCAGCGCTCTTCGGCCTGCGATCGTTTTTGTTCAGATGGTTCCCGACCAACCGTTTCACCCGGGCCCACTTACCTCAGATCAATAACGACATCGACGTTCCATGCGTAGCCGGCTATGTGTCGAGTGCCGCCGTGATGATTCCTCGAGAGGTCGTCGAGAGGGTTGGTGACCTCGATCGTCGACTTTCTTATCACGTCGATGCCGACTATTCGAAAAGAATTTCGGATCTCGGACTTAAGAATTACTATCTGCCAACGGCTCGCATCGTTCATCTCAATCACCGCGGGGGTACGATGGTCAGCTTCCGGCGGAGATTCCGCTCTTTGGTGGAGTTTCACAGAGGAAGTTATATTTATTATGTAAAACACGTCCGGTGGTCGCGCTGGAGTCCGATGCAGATAGTTGTAATTGGTGGCCTGGCCGCACGATTCATCCTTTCTTTGGGTGGGCAACTGGTGGCTGAGGTTTACGATATGGGCAAGTGGTGCCTAAATCGGAAGAAAGAGATTAGATAGCTTATGCTTATCCGGTTGTTTCAGCACACCACCATATGTAGTGGATTAGGTTTGAAGAGGCAGGTTTGACAGGTCCATCGCATTCCGGATGCTGTCGTAAGATGTCGGAGTGCGTGCGGTTCCGAGACCCAGGAGAGTTTGGAAGGCAGCCATGGGTTGCTTTCGTCGATTGTGCCGAAAGACGAACTCGTCGAGGTAGGCCTGGAGTTGCGCGCGGCTTACCCCGTGATGAGTGCTGATAAGCCATTGCTGGAGATTGCCGATGGCACGATCGGCGAATGGCACCACCGACGGCGCGCCTTTGCTCAATTCGGTTCTCAGCGGCTGAGTGCGAGGAATGTGCTTAAAGCCGATCTCTTGCAGGCCGGCAAAGCTTTTGAGGCCATCGGTATGAATGGTCGAGCCCGGAGCGACGTTCTGCGTGATGAAGCTGTTGATCGTCATCGCTGTGAAGTCTGGGATGACTGCCATACGGATACGCCCAGAAGCTCTCCCGCGCTTCTCAACGGCTACCATGACGAATCCCCCGGGGCGCCCCTGAGCTGGCGGCTCCGTCGGATCCCGGCTTGGGTACGGCCAACCCAGGTGTCGTCGACCTCGACCTCGCCGTGAAGCGGCTCGCGCGCCGCATTCACCGTCGCGCGCCGGAGCTCGTGAGTATCATCCAAGCGGTTTCGTAACGCTGAAGACCAAGCTGGCGCTGGAGAAGCAACGCCGAGACCCCTCGCTTGTCGGTCGTCATCAGGTAGGCCGCCCAGAACCAGAGGGTCAGCGGGGTCTTCGTATGGTGAAGGATGGTCCCCGAGGTCAGAGAGACTTGGTGACGCACTGCCAGCGTCTTCGTCCCACCAGCGCGTAACCGCGATCGTGCGTGCATCGGGGGCACTTGTAGCCCTCGGACCAGCGACACGCGGCCAGGTACTCTTGGCAGGCCTCTTCGCTGGCGAATTGAAGCTGAAACTGGCGAAGAGTCCTGGGAAAGGGACGCACGAGGCACTCCGAGAGACTACTCCTAGCGGTTAGCTGAAACAACCGGATAAGTATAAGATAGCTAGAGTCTGTGGCTCGGATATCACGTCTCTGATTCCGTAAACAATAAATTGACGAAAGAGATGGATATATGATAGTTATAGAAATTCTCAGGATTTCATAGCGACCCTATGTCATTCTCCCGACTATCTCTAAAAACAATTCTAACGCTGCTCTTGCTCTTGTCCGGCTCTAAGAACTCGCTGGCTCAGTCCTCGGCTTCGGTTTTGACCCATCATTATGACTATTGGCGCAGCGGTTGGAATTCTAAAGAAACCACGCTCACTCCCTACAGTCTCTCATCCGGCAGCAACAATTTCGGCCTTATAGCATCTGTAAACAATCTTGACGGCGCGATCTTTGCGCAACCTCTGGTGGTGCCGAACCAGCAGATTACGTGTCCTGCAGGTCAGACTGTTGTCGTCTGTGAACAGGGCCTTTCAGGAGTCTATGAGGTCGTTTACATAGCGACGAATTCCAACACGTTATACGCAATCAATGCCGCGAACGGGCAAATTCTTCTGCAAAGGAATTTCGGCCCAATTTCAAGTTGCGGTGGGATCGTAGCGACGCCGGTGATCGATTCGGTGTCGCAACGGCTCTATGTGATGGCGCACATTACCGCTAATGGAGACGAGCCGAGCGTTCTTCATGCCGTAAACTTGAGCGATCTAACCGACGCTGTCCCTGCCTACACCCTTAGCAACGTTAATACTACTCAGACTCTTACTGATGGCTCGACATATCGGATGATTGTTGCGGCGACTTGTCTCAGGTCGGCGCTCCTCTTGGTTAATGGAAACGTCTACGCCGGGTTCCGCGCAAACGAGTATATATCAAGCGATACAATCGCCAGCGGACCGACACGGGGCTGGGTGCTAGGATGGAATGCTAAGACTCTTACCCCCATCCCGCCGCTTCTCACCGACCGCCAGACAACTTCGACAAACAATTTCTTTCTCGCATCAATCTGGATGTCCGGCGGCGGCCTCGCTTCGGATGGTACAAGCATCTACTTCTCAACCGGCAATTCAGATCCGGCCGGAGATTCCCTATCTATTTCTCCGCCCAACAATATTGAGGAAAGCATCGTTAAAGTTAGCTCAGGCCTTAGGGTCTTGGACCTCTTTACACCCTCGGATTACGCTTTCCTAGATGCCAATGACTGGGAGATAGGGTCGGGTGGAGTTATGGTCATCCCCAATTCGTCTTACGTCGTGGGAGGCGGCAAGGATGGGCGGATGTTCCTCTTGAATTCCGGTCGCCTTGGCGGATTTACCCCTGGTGGCCCAGATAAGGTGCTCGATACGGAATCCATCGGTGAGTGCTGGTGTGCGCCCTCTTATTTCATGGGGCCGGATGGAATCGGTCGCGTTGTGAGCAGCGGCGGAAATAGCGTTACGACCTGGAAGCTTGTCCAAAGCACGTCCGCACCGCCAAAGCTTGTACAAGACAGTACGGGGTTGATAGCAGCGACCGATGAAGATCCGGGCTTCTTCACCAGCGTTTCCTCCAACAACACTGGGGCCGATTATGGCGGCATAATATGGGCCGTAGGTCGACCGTCGTCGAGCTCCAGCTGGATAACGTTGTACGCCTTCAACGCTAATGGCCAAGGTGGGACGTTGCCTCTAATAGGGCAGTACCAGGTTGGAATGTGGAATCGTCCAACCAACGCTAACATCGTGCCCGTAGTTGCCAATGGCAAAATTTATGTAGCTAGTGCCAACAACAACGCAGGCATCCTAGCTATCGTGGGCTTTCTGCCCCAGTCAGGGAGCTTAGCCAATGTTGTTATCACCAATGCTTCGTATTCCAGCGCCACTGGTCTGTTCAGCAGCAAAGTGAAAAACCTGAGCAGCGCTGCGACGCCTGCAGGAACACCGATAAAGGTTGCGTATTATGTTAATGGACAATTTGCTGGTGCCGGCGCAATCGCGGGACCCTTAGTCGCAGGGGCATCAGCCACGATCAGCGCTGCGCCTATAAGCGGTCAACCACCCAGCGGAGCGGGCAACTCGGTTAAAGCCTTTTTGGTGCGATAAGCGAAAGTTTTGCCACGAATCGACTTCTAAAATTTAGTGAGAAACCCCGTGCAGTCGCGATTCTATCCCAAGGGCTGAGCACGCCTGCTAGACGCCGGAATGATTAGCTGTTTGCGGCTTAATTCTCGCCCGAGCCGGGAGCGTACTGAGTCAAAGAAACTTCTTGTTCTTGAATCCACTTTAGGTTTAAAGCGAGCCCTGCATACATCCAAAGCAACACAAGCACCGGGTATTCTTGCAAAGGGTCCATCAACCCATTGACGGCGACCCCGCAGAACGTAACGAACAGTGCACTTGCGAGAAATTGGATTTCAGGGTCGGAGCTGTAGGACTCTCGCCAGCAGATCAATGTCACCTTCGCAAAAAAAGTGAAAAATAACGCAGCACCTATAACGCCTATTTCTGACGTTAGGCTCAGATACAAGTTATGAGTTGGCTCAGAATCAAACTGAGATTCAGGGTCGTACTTATTGTAAGTTATATTGCTGTACTTGCTCTTTTCCCCTGTGCTGTTGTTAAGTCCGACGCCAAGTAAAGGATGCGCGATGATCATCTTGGTCGCAGCTCGATACTGAAGAAATCGGACCGAGACTGAATCTTTCCGAACAGTAAACTGCTTATAGAGCTTCGGGCTAACCGCCCCTAGGGCGAGGACGCTAACGACGGCGAGCGTGATGATTTCTTCACGCTTCAATTTATGATCCCGCAGCATCATCAGGAGGACCAGCAGAACTTGTACCGCAGTCGTGACATAGTAAACGCGAGTGAACGTCAAGGAGAGGCCTAGCACACCAAAGACGGAACAAAATAAGAATGGCCATCGTCGTTTGACGACCGGGTTCGGCGCACAAAGAAACATCACAAACGGAATGACCATCATGCAAAGCCGCACGGTAGATCCCGGAGAGTTGAGCGTACCAAAAGCACGCACTGCGGAACCCTCGTCACTGCGATCTACCATAAGATATTGCTCTATCTGCGAGAGATCTTCGTGTCCCTGACCTAGCGTCAGGGGAGTCAGGTATCCGGTTTCGAAGCGGATTGCCGTAGCTGCTGCTTGGGTAAAGAGAATCGTCACCGCCAAAATGACTAACACGCGGAGAAAGCCCTTCGAGTCCAAGCAATTGACAGCATACAAATAGACAATGAGCACTTTGATTTGGCGCGCTATTTCCACCATGCCGAGATAGGTTGAGGCTGCCCCGAAGGTCGACAATAGTGCCATTCCGAGGTAGCCGACGGCGAGCCACGTGATCTTCGGAAAGCGAAAGGCCTTCCTGTGGAACAGCGCATCATTAATCCAAATCACCACAAGGATGACCAGAACCAAATCTGTGGCGGTGACTTCGAAGGTAAAATTCCAAATCGTGTAGTCGATTTGAAGCCTTTCGACCACTGCAAGGCCATCATTAAGGTTCTTGCTTATGGGGAATTCCAGCGTTAGAAGCAAAATTGACAGCCAATACAAGCGGAAATTCTTTACCAAAAGAGCGGGCAGAAATAGGGCCACGCCTAAAGGAAGAAGTGAGACATACATGACCTTGGTTGCATAGAGCGCCAAAGCGACGAAAGCTCCAAGCAACCCAGCCACGAAAACCAACCGAATCAACGACCGTAAATCCAGGGTCTTACGGCTACCTTCAGGACGCCCCGGGGGAAAATTGGCTAATGCTTGGGTACTCAAGGTCTATAAATGCCGCGGCGATGAATGTTCTGACCTTGCCAAGAGATTAAAGAGCGCACTGCCAGTCCGTTAAAACGCTCCCTGCTGAAGAAGGACAGCCTTTATGCTAAGCAGAATTATCCCGAGATCGAACAGCACACTACGATTGTGCACATACTCGAGATCTAAAGCCAAAGCCTGCCCCCAATTCAGCGAACTCCGACCCTTAGCTTGAGCCAGGCCCGTTACGCCTGGTTTGCACGAAAATTTGTACATCTCTTCAGGTCGATAAAACTGAAGAACATCCGGGTGTTCGGGGCGGGGACCCACAAGTCGCATCTGTCCAAGGATTACGTTCCAAAGATTCGGCAACTCATCCAAAGAGAGCTTCCTCAAGATACGACCCACGCGCGTGACTCTGGGATCGCTCGGGCTTTTGGGGAAATGGTTGTGGAACTCTTCGACGTCGAAGTCAAATCGGTAAAGCTCAGGGAACCGGGTCTTCGCATCGATGAACATCGTTCGAAATTTCGCGAGACGGAAGTAACTAGGAACATAGTAAAGGCTATCTGGCTGATATCCTCCGGGCGGAGGCTCCAAGTCCGCACGTCCCTCGAGATCACGTCCCTTCGCTCTGATCGATCGGCCGGGGCGAACTTGCAGAAACAGTGCTGGACCCGGTGAATCAAGCCGAATAAGAGCCCCAATTAACAGCAGTAGCGGTAAGGAAAGGATCAATCCGATGGTGCAGACAAGCAATTCTATAACGCGATAGATAGCCTCGACGACCGTGTTCGATGAGCCGACAACGTCTTTCGCCACGACGGCATGGACACGCTTCGGTCGGCGATCTCCAGCGAACGAATCGCACCTCCGCGTCAGTTTTGTGCTTATGGATGAGGATTCGCTTTTCGTTGGCGCGTTTGATTCAAAGTCGAGCACTTCCTGCTTACCTGCTGCTTCTATAGAAAAATCGGACAAATTGTGAGGGCTGCTCTCGAAAAGGCCACTCTAATTGAGCTTTTTACATCACTCCCGAACTAATTTTGATTTCTCAGATGGAAGATACGTTTCTAATTGTCTTATGTACGCTATTTAGCCAAAATAGCGCGCATAAAGAAAGCGCCGATGGGCGGCGAACCACGCAATTCCGCGGTGATCAGCTAAGGGGAAGGTGCAGCAAATGTCAGAGGCACAGAAGTTGGAACCAATTGAGGCTCACGAGATCGACGACGAACTCGAGCGAAGCCTCACCCACGAATGGGACGCACAGATCATGACCTATCCGAACGAGCGGTTTCCATTCAACGACTGGATTCGGGCTCGTATTCGAAAGATGGGTTTTCCGGTCGAGGATTTGAGCTACTTCCACGAGGTTGTTCCACAGGAGGAAAGCTATCGGATCACCAAGCAGCTTTGCGCCGATACGAACCTTCCGGAATTCCGGCGGATGCTTAACCGGTTCGTTCGCGAAGTGGTAGTGCCGAAAGGCAAGTTGCGCTTACCTGTGGCCGTGCAGCGCTTCATGAACGTCCGGATCATGCTGCCGACGACGCCCGAGCTCTTCTTCCCTCTGCACACCGGATTGCTCTACGGGCACGGAGTCGCGTCCCGCAGTATCTGGATGCCTTTCGTCGACGTCAGCAAGGACGAAGACAGGACTCGTTCGATGCAGATTATTCCGATCAAGAAATCGCGCGAACTGGTCCGCTACGCGATCGATCACAAGCTCAAGATGCACGAAATGACTGAACTGTGGAGCAATTACACCCACCAGATTAAAGCTGGTCCTGGTAGTTGCTGCCTGTTCAGCCAGGAGCATATCCATGGCTCGGGAATGCCGAACAACACCGGCAAGACGCGTATCAGTATGGATTTTCGGATCGCCGAAGGGATGTACGGCGACCTTCTTGGCCGTAAGATTCCTGCGGGCTACTTCCACATGATTCCGGATACGGAAGAAGAGGAAGAGCGCTTGTCGAAGCTGCCTCCGCGCGAAGAGCAGTTTAAGAACGGCAGGAAAAACATCTTCTACGTCGCGAACAACAGCGCCGCGACCTTCCCGATTCCGGTGCATCTGCAGCGCTACATGCTGAACGATTACATGAGCAAGAAGGGACTGTCGTGTGACTACGAGCTGTTCGATCTTGAGGACATGTTGCACAACCCGACATTGTGGCACTTGATTGAGGATCGAAGCGCTAACACGGTTATGTACAGCATCTTCGCGCTTCCAGAGAATAAGGAAGAGCGAAATAGCTTACTGGAGACCGCTCTCGAGCGCGGGAACATTATCCACTTCGTGAACGAAGATCTACAGTTAGTGACTCGCGAGGATCTCGCGACAATCCAGAAGTATCTGGATTTCTCGCATTACGGAGAATCGCGATTGCCAATCGGCTTGCCGTATTCCGAATTGACCAAGGCCTACTTTGACAAGTGGTCAAAGTCGATGGCGAACTACCATAGCAACGCGGATTCTAAGAGCGGTCCGCGCTTGGTGAAGTAGGTCACGGCTCATCGCGCTCGATAGCTGACGCGAACCGTATGGAGTCTCAAGAATGAAGCTAGGCGGCCGACAGCAAAACTGTCGGCCGCAATCTTTTGGGCTCATGTTCTCGATTGCTTCCAGAGATAAGATGACACTGGCTTCCTTCCATGTCGGTTGAGTGCGAAGCGTGAAAATTCCTCCGATATTGCTCGCGCGGATTCGGAAATCGGTGGTCGAGTATATAGGTCAGCATCCTCCGACGAGGACGATCGAGAATCCCGACGGAGGAGCTTACCTGGATCGTTGGGAACTCAGAGGCAATCATCCCGTCTTTGATATCTACTTACATCGCTTTATGAGTTCGGACGACAGTCGCGCACTTCATGATCACCCGGGTGCGAGCGTCGCGATAATTCTACGCGGTCGATATACGGAGTGGTTCAAAGGCGGCCAAGCCAAGGTGCGCAGCGAAGGTGATGTAGTAGTGCGGCGAGCTGCTATGCCTCATCGCATCGAAATCAATCCAGAAGCCCCTCCGGTACTGACACTATTCTTGCGTGGACCGAAGCTCAGAGAGTGGGGGTTTTACTGTTCCGACGGCTGGCGTCATAACCGCGAGTTCCGCTCTCGCGGTTGTGAACCGTAAGGTAAGCAAAGTATATGAAGAGCGATCAGGTAAATAACTCGCCGGCTCCGTTGATATCAAAGTGTTTGACCATTCCAGAGAGGCAACCAAATCAGGCAGGAGACCGAACCTCTCTGTAGGTGCCGTGGAGTCCGTCAACAGTTAGTAGCGCCTACCGAAAACTCATACTCTGACATAGTGATGATACGCTCACCGAAGACAACGGAGCGACGCATTCAAGTTGTCGTTGCGCCGCTCAGGCGCGTGTCTTTTCCCAATCCGAGATGTCTCCTAGTGCGAAGCGTAAGTTACGACGCAGGTGTGCCTCGTTAAGCAGGATCATCTCGGTGTGGC
This sequence comes from Binataceae bacterium (SeqCode), assembly GCA_035541875.1. Lineage (GTDB taxonomy): Bacteria > Desulfobacterota > Binatia > Binatales > Binataceae > JAJPHI01. The sequence continues at coordinate 209,409 of DATKML010000034.1, read as the reverse complement.
ACTCGCATCGCAGTGATCCGATTAACCATTCGAGGTAGCCGTTCTGCCATGGTGAGAGGTGCGGGGGCAGGATACCCACTTATCCCCATCGCATCCAGGCGGCGCGTATTGGACGACCTTGAGGACCCGTCGCGAACATGGACCAAGTCTCGCGGTGTTTCGTCCAGGGCGGGTTATTCTCTCTCGCCACCCCGCCTAAATCTTTCTAGTACTATTAAATCCTATAACATAATATAGTCATATAAAAACGAATTATCAAAGGATGCATTTATGAAGCGCCAAGTAGATCGACGCTCTTTCTTGAAGATCGCCGGAATGTCCTTGGGGGTCGGTGTGGTTTATCCGTCAATCCCCTCGCTGGTGCCGCATAGAGCGACCGGCATAATTGGCAATCCTTTCGAAAGCACGACCGGCGAAGCGCTCGCACAGCCAGTACACCCATGCCAGACGGTGACCCTGCGTAATGACGCCGAACGCACAGGTACTAATCCTGTGTTTCCTATTCATCCGTCGCTCCCTTGGTACAAGTATGTGTCGATTGATCTCGGAACGACTGCTATCGGCGGCGTTACCGTCGATCGAACCGTGCGCGCTGGAGTGCTTGTGATACAGAACTGGCAATTCAATGCGGGACCTCTCAATGGCCAGACGCGGACGCTTGCGTTGGTCGCCACGACGACCAACGAACTATATTGTTACGATGAGAGGTCTCTCCTCGCTGTGGGTGCCGCAAGTACCCCTCTTTGGTACAGGTCGCTCGGGGTAGCGCCGAGCATGCGTGGCGGCAGCAACCTCACTCCCCCCATCGGCATTTGCGGTACCCCGGTGGTGGATGCAGCCAGCCGGCGCATTTTCGTCGTGGCGTTGTGGGAGGATGCTTCCGGTGCCGGGCACTACACCATTTTCAACATCGCGCTTGATACGGGCGCAATCATCGCTAGCGAGGAACTGGTCGATGCTGGAGCGGTCGGTCGTCCCACATTCACAGCGGAGATGCTGGATCAACGCACGGCGATCAATATGACGTCCGGTTGGCTGTGGTTCGGCTTTGCTGCCTTTCTTGCCGGCGACGCTGGCCGGCAGTGTGGCTGGGTGGTAGCTGTTCGGCCAGACGATCTGACCCAACAACTCTACCAGCCAATGATCTCGCTGAACTCTATGAACACCTGGGGGATTTATGGGGGCGGAGTCTGGGGATCGGCCGGTCTGGCTGCAGGTGGCGACGGTTCGGTCTATGTCTTAACCGGGAACGCAGTACAGTTCGACCCGAGCGATACCTCCGGCACCAATCCGGCCTTTGACTTAACATCGTTTGGTTCGGACTATTGGGGTAATGTTCCTACGGCTGGGCCAGGTAGCATAGGCGATTACTTCAACGCGGTAGTGCGTTTGGGCATATCGCCTGTGGGCACCCTTCCTCAGATTCAGGTCCTCGACTGGTTTCAGGGATCGACGATTACGCGGCCCGAGAACGCCGGAGATTGGGATTTTGGAGGATCGAGCCCTCTCGTGTTGCCACCTATCAATGGACAGCAGCTTTTAGCCTTCGTGCCGAAGGACGGAGACATATTCGTCCTTAGCACTCAGAATCTAGGCAATTTCGCCGAGCCACTGACCCGTGTCACATTCGCCAACGCATTTAATGCTAACCCCCAAGGGGGTGACACTAAAGTCGCGCTGTCGTTTCTTCAGAAGGCCGGGATAAACATCCTGATAGTGGGTGCCGACTCTAATGGTCCGCTGGGCGGTTTCGCGGCTTTCCAGATTGATACCACTACTGTGCCGCCCACCTTAGCCCAGCTATGGCATCAGCCATATAGGTTACGCGACTCTTTCGGGTCGCCACTGGTGATCTCGCGCCCGGACTCTCCTCTCTCTCACGCCTGGGTCATCGACGGCGACGACAGCGAAAGTGGATTTCTCCAGAACTGTGCAATGCGAGCCTATGACATCCTAACCGGCGCAGTCGTCTATGATTCAACGGCGGCTAATCAAGTCGGCGAGCTGATCCCTCACTTTGCACCCTTAACCAGCGGCGACTTCAGTGTGTTCTGCCCGACGTCGAAGGGTTTCGTCGGCTTTACGCAGCGACCGGGGTCGGGAAACCAAGTTGGCACTGGAGCAATTCGAAGGTCTCTTCGAGGCAAGTCTTAAATCATCTCTACATCTCAACCAACGGCTTCGTTGCTACTGGACCAAGCCCTTGTTAGGTGGGCGCGGATTGCGGTGATGTTGCCTATATGCTGGACAGCATCAGTATGGATATTTGGATCGCTGAGGGGATCTTCTTTCGTAAGATTCCTGGTGGCTACTTGCACATGATTCCGGACACGGAAGACAGTCGGCTGAGTGAGAAGTGTAAAAATTCCTCCGATATTGCTTACGCGGATTCGAAACTGATCCTTGAGTATACGGGTCAGCACCCTCTGACGTCCCAGAAGCTCTTCCGGATGTTGAAGCTATTCTTACGAGGACCGAACTCAGAGAGTGGGGTTTTATTTGTTCCGACGGCTGGCGTCACAACTGCGAGTTTCGGTCTCGCAGTTGTGACGCGTAAACGGTTCAATGAATGAGCTACGGTGTGTTTCTGCTACGACCCTATTTATTAACTAACCGACCGAGGTAGGGTCCGCCTTAGCGTCTCCGACCCTTAAGAATGGCTCGAAGACTTCACTATCGCGTAACAAGTCTGGCGGGAGACTGTCGGGCTGAGTTGCCATACCCAGCAGAAACACTTTCCAATAAGCCTTGAGCTTCGGAATAGCTTCGTCTCGCCGAGAAGGTTTTACTGCCGCTAGTATACCGTACGTACAGAATCGGAATGCCGCGCCCAGGCTCATAATAGCTCGAAAGATTAGGAGTGCCGTATTTCCATAGTGTTTGCGTATGAAGTAATAGCGATTGATGTGGCTCCTAATAAGATTGTTGTAGCTTTTAACTTTCGACTCCACGCTGTGCGCCCCCCCAATATGAATGACCTCAAAATTGGGAACGTAGGCGACGACCCAGCCGGCAGCTTTTATACGTAGGCACCAGTCTGCTTCACACTGAAAGGTATAATAGTGTTCGTCGAGTGGTCCAACGTCGCGGAGAGTTTGGGATCGAACTATCAAGAAGTTTCCGTTTAGCCAACCCGCAGGTCTCCAGGTCTGAACCGTCTCGTCGATGCCATCGCGCCAAAATGCGGAAGGACGACAAATATTCGCAATTTCGGTGCGGAGGTTGTACATCTTCGCGGTCGTCTTCTGATAGCTACCATCCGGATTGACCGTCCGACAGGTAGCGATTCCAACCTCTCGGTGCTCGTCCATGAAGCGGACCATGCCTTCGACAGTGCCTTTACGAAGGAGCGAATCATCGTCCAACAGCAGAACGTAGCGACTCGTCGTCATCGCCATCAACTGATTATAGGCGCGACAATAACCAAGCTTCGCCTTTGCTCGGAATTGCTCAACTTGGGGAAACTCAAGAGCGATTTGTTCCGGCCCTTCGCTTACGCCGGCAAAATTGTACCCAACAATGACGCGGACTCTTATCTCCGAGCCGAGAGATACGAATAAGGATTTGAGGCAGTTCTGAAGATGCGTAACATTGCCGAGGTTAGCAATAACAATCGTAAGGTCTTCGGTTGCGTTTCGGATTGAGCCAGACAATAATTTAATCCACTATCGCCATATAGCGTTTGTCTTGCCGAGATGTAACACTAACGCCTATCAGAAGGCGCTTGGATGGCACAGAAGCTAGACTCCCTTCGATTGCTTTGCGAGAGGTAGTTTATCAGGGTGAGGGAGTTTGCTGGAAGCGCCTTGGAATGTTAGCCGCTACGTCACATAAGTCTCCTAAGCTCCCTGGAGTCAACCTTTATGGCCCGGTAGGGGTTGTCAGCGGCCTTGGCGTAGCGGCGCGAGGCTATGTAAGCGCCTTTCGCACTGCCGGCATTGATCTATCGGTCGTCCCGGTGCACGAGCTTTTCATCCATCAGCCCAGTATCGGGAAAGTCTACCAGTACGAGAGACCAATCCACCCCATCTCAGTAGTCCAGATAAATGCGGATTCGGTGCATCGCTTTGTTCACTTCCACGGGAGAACGTTCAGGCGCTCGCGGTACAAGATCGGCTTGTGGGTATGGGAGATGCCAGCCCTACGAGATGAATGGCTTCGGGAGCTTGAGTACTTTGATGAGATTTGGGTACCGTCGACGTTCTGTCAAAGGGCGGTTCGGGCGGTTACGGACAAACCAGTCGTGCTGATGCCATACGCAATTCTTCCTCCTCGTGAATTTGATCGATCGGTGTGGCGGAGAAGGCTCGAGATTAAGGATACGGAATTTGTTCTGCTGTATGTCTTCGATGCCTCCAGCCTGGTCGAGAGGAAAAACCCGCAGTGCTTGGTGGACGCGTTTTTAGACGCGTTTCCAGATCATCCCGATGTCCGCCTCATACTGAAGGTCTCGAATACGGAGCATAATGGAGATTTCTCCATGTACCTAAACCGCCTCGTCGAGCGAGATTCACGCTGCGTGGTATTGCGCGAGATCACAACGGCAGCTGAGGTAACGGCACTTATGGCTACTGCCGATTGTTATATCTCTCCGCATCGCAGTGAAGGGTTCGGTCTGACAGTCGCAGAAGCGATGGCGTTAGGGGTTCCCGTAGTCGCTACCGATTGGGGGGGTACTGCCGACTTTGTGACAGAGGAGGTTGGTTTCCCTCTCAATTACTCTCTTATTGAAGTGGAGCAGGACTATGGTCCTTATGGCAAAGGTGCGATTTGGGCAGAACCATCCAGAGAGCATCTGGTAGCCATCCTGAGGGCTATCGCGGCGAATCCTGAGGTCGCCGTCGAAAAAGGAGTGAGGGCCCGAGCACATATCAGGCAGTTCTATTCACCGGAGGCAATCGGACGACAGGCTGGTGAAAGGCTCGCCCAGATCCAAGAACTGAACGGCATCTCAAAGTCAAACCATCCATGAGAAAGCAGCCGTTAGGTCGTTTCTTTGCGATCTGGAGGGATTACGGATCCGTTGTTGCTGCTCGGGTGGTCTGGTCGAAGTTCAAAGGTGCTTTGTCTCCGTCGCTCGCAATACCAGCGAACATAAATTATGCGCCGATTTGCAGGGATTTTGGCGTTCTTCTTAACGCAGCCGACTACTCACGAATCGCCTTGAACAACTTGATCGAGGGTTTCAGTAAAGAGAGCCGCGGGGGGGTAGAAATATGCATTTTGGAACGACGGAGCGGTTCACTTTGTGACACTTTGCGCGGCTCTCAACCTTTGATTCGGATAATCACAGTCGATGATTCGGTGAGGAATGGGGTCGCTATTCGGTGGACCGTCGAACAGGCGACTGCTCGGTACATTGCACTGATCGCGCCCGAATGCTGCATGGAAGTGAGAGAGTTAAAAAGCCTGGTCAAAGCGCTTGATGAGAATGGCGAGATCGACGGCGTTGCAAGCTGTGTAGCCAACAGCGCGGCAAATTCGGAAAGCTGCAAGCTGCTGCTGCTGCGTAAGTCCCGCTTTTTGGAATTGCTGCCGCAGTGCGAGACCTTACTTCCGTCGGCCTGCCTTCGCAACCTTCACTCGACTGGTGTGCCCGTAGCTTACGTTTCTGAGGGAGCGATTGAGTAGCGAGCGCACAAGCTCTGAAGAGGTCGGGAGTGCAAGCCCTCTTATTTTTCAGGGCGGTTTTACCGGGACCCAGAGATACTATCAAAGACGAATTGTGAAGCGTTGATTCGTCCAGCGATCACTCAAGATTGGCAATAATAGGCATGCGTCAGAAACCTCTGCATCAGCTCGTATTCCTCTTAGGCGAAGCCGTTCTCGCTCTTCTGTCGAGCGGCGTTTTGTTCGTTCTTGTTTCACGAATCGGCGGCGCCGAAATGCTAGGCTCATATGCGCTGGCATTGTCTTGGCTAATGCTGTTTCAAGGGGTGAGTTGCTTTGGAATTCCCGAGTTTCTCATGAGGGAGGTGGGTACTCACGGGCAAAACGCTTCTCAACAGGTGAATAATGCCTTGGTACTTGGCATAGGCAGCGGCTTCATCGCGGTTGGCTTGATGCAAATCGCTGTCCGGGTCCTCGGCTACTCGTCAGAGTTGGTTCACGTCATTACGATATCGAGCCTTGGTTTGATTCCGGTCTTTCTAAATATGGCTGCTCGGGCCGTTTTTCTCGCATTTCGCCAGATGCACTTCGCCTTTACGGCCTTGTTGCTGGAAGTTGCCATCACGATGCTGGTGAGCTTGCATTTGCTCTTGACGGGCTATGGAGCAGCTGCGCTGATCGCAACATTAGTAGTTGCAAAGTTCGTGTCCGCATCGATCTCAATCACGTTGCTCTATCTGCGAGCACTCTCAATTCGCGCGCCGCTCGAATTAAAGTCGCTGGTGCAGTCCGCGAGAACAATCTTCACTTTTGGCATCGGCAATATGTTGGGAATGTTGACGATGCGTATCAACGTAATAATGGTATCCCTGTGGGTAGATATCTCGACTGTCGGGCAATTTGCTGCCGCAACAAAGCTCATGGAACTCGGGTTGATGATTCCCAACTTGTTCGTGCAGTTGCTTATGACGCGCATCGCCCACAGTTTTAGTGAGGGTGGTAAGCGCGACCCCAATCAGTTCGGTTCTTGGTTGCAAATTCTCTTTGATATTGTGGTACCGACATGCGTCGGTGGGTGGATCTTTGCGGATTTCTTTCTAAGTATACTCTTCGGCCAAAGCTTCCGAGCGGCTACCATAGTATTTAGAGTTCTCCTATTCTACCTCCTAATTGAGTCCGCTGACGCTGTTATGAGCGTGATCCTAAAAGCTGCCCATAAACAAAGAGGAGACGTCGAGCGTCTCGCATTTAACCCATTGACCAATTTTGTCCTAAATCTGGTGCTGTTGCCGACATTCGGTATCGTTGGCTCAGCTGTTGGGCGGGTTGGTGGTGCAGTTGCGTCGGCGACACTCCGTCATCGCCTTATAGCAGCAGAGATGACCGCGGTCACCTGGTCTCGCTATTCAGCAAGACCGGCATTAATCAGTATTGGAGTAGGAGCTCTTTGTTACTCGATGCGGGGACTTATGCAACCGGTTTCGCTCTTCCTCCTGTACGTATTGGGCACAGGAGGAGTTCTTTTGATTGCCTCTGGCCTCTCTCTCTCAGTTATCAAAGACATAATGACGTTCTCTGCTGGGGAAGCTGATCAACAGAATTAGTTTCGACTGCCACCAATCTTCGCGTTGATTATGGCATCAATCCCGCTGAGTTCCTGAACCATCGCATCGAGCTGGCCATTCTTCATATCTTGCTGCAAACGTTCAACTCGGGGCCGCAGCAGACTCATATCACCGCCGGCATTATGATAGGCCTCTATCCGTCCCGGTAATGCATGCATTCTGTTCTGTAAGTCTGAGACGTCAGAGGGCTGCGGTGAGTTGACATTCGTAGCGCCTGGCTGCAATGGTTCGCCTCGCAAAAACTTCCGGTACGATGCGAGTGCCTGCGCACCTTCGGTGGCCCGACGGAACAAATTGTCTCCCTGTCCGATATCCCAGCCGTAAATATTCACCAGAGCCGCACCATGACCAAATGTACGGGCGAGGAAAGTTTCCATGCCCGTCGCTGGGATTCTCGGTGGCCCGGATTGGAAATCGACGTTGGTGCCTTCCGCCGATGCCCATGGTGGATTGCCGTGCGCCTTGAGCTCTGCGTAAATGTCATTAAAAACCTCGGGATCGGAATAAGTGGTGAATCCTGGAAGCACGTCTTTGCTGAAGGCGACCGAGGGTGGGGTGAACATCACAGAGCTTGAATATGAACTTTTGCCCCAGCCACGTTCCTGCTTGTACTGTTTGTGTGATTTAAAAGCTACATGAGAATAGATGCCATATGCTGGAACGCCAGCATCCCGCAAGCTGCGAGCCCACGTATCGATCCAGTTTCTGACCACGCCTTCGAGGAGTGTGTCTGGGTTCGGCGGCGGCGCTTTCTCACTGAAGCCTAGGTTGGTTAAGGCACAATAGCCGAGGTCTTTATGCGTGTAATAATCGCGGCCTATTGCTGTTTCCCAGCCCACGATGATGCCAGCGAATAAGGCCTGATCTCCGGTTTTGCGCAATTCGACAATTTCCTGAGCAATAGCCGGACCTATGACGCTTCCCCCGATTCGACGGGCCTCAGCGAGCATACCCGGGCTATTGAAGCAGGCTTGGGGCGCAAGCTTCCAGGGTTCACCCCAGTTAAGGTATTGGCCCGAGTTGGGTGTTCCTTTCCAATCGAGCCATTCTACATTAGCCGGATTACGCCATAGATCGCTCCGTCGCAACCAGAATTTGGAGTCATCTAAATGAAAACCAACGGCAATATGATACTTCTTGGCAACCACGAAAGACTGCTGAATGAGCGTCCTTAGCTGCTCGTCAGTATAATCCATGGCCAAGGGCCCAATGACAATACCCAGTTTGTTCTGAGCATTACCGCGCTCGCCGATGGTCCCCACGATTTGTTTGGCTTCGCGATCGAGAAAGCTCGGATCTGGAAGCGTCGAGATGAGATGCTTACCCGATTCGGTCGTGAAACCAGCTCCTGCTGTGAAAAGCTGGAAGGTGAGATAGTTGACGATCGCATTTCTTGATTGCGCGATCGCCCCCGAGAAGGAACCCGATGATGTAAGCAAAATAATCAAGGCGGAGCACAGGCGTGCTCGGAAACTACGCATAGATATTCCTTTCCCTTAGCTGACTAGGTCATAACATACCGAGAGGGTGCGATTGGCAGCGTCCTGCCAAGAATATAATTTAACTCGCTCATAGCCCTTCGTAATCAGCGAATCACGCAGATCGCGGTCCACTAAAACCTTCTCCATCGCGTGACTCATATCGTCAGGATTATGAGGGTCGAACGATTCGACCGCGTTACCGCCGATCTCCGGCAGAGTCGTGTTGTTGGCAACGGCGATAGGCACCCCAGCGATCATAGCCTCGTGAACCTGCAATCCCCAGCCCTCATAAAAGGACGGATAGACAAAGAGGTCGCTGCCCTGGTAAAGCGCCAGGACATCCTGAGTGGGTACATAACCGAGCACCCTAATATCGCGGGCGAAGCGGCTCCGCGCAACCCTCTGATGAAATTCAGGATATGGCCACAGGGTCCGCCCGCCTATTACCAATTGGTGAGGTAGCCGCGTGCGAGCTTTCAGGCGATTGAAGGCTTCTACCAGACCACCAAGATTTTTTCGCGGGTGGATGTCGTTTAGCGAAAGAATATAAGGCGCCTTAATGTGGTATTGATCTAAGATCGAATTGATTCTGATGGGCGCCAAACGTTCTGCGAACTCCGTTCGAGTCCCATGTGGAACCACGACGATCTTTTCGGCAGGAACCTTTAAGATGCGCATGATTTCACGGCGCGAAAATTCGGTTGTGGTGATGATACGGTCCGCCCGCTTGACGGAACGGCGGAGCGCGATTGTCCTGGGGATGGCGATATGCGGAGGGAGCCACCCAGGATTAGCTAGCCAGAAAATGTCCGCGAGAAGAAGTACCGTCTTGCAAGCAACAAAGGAAGGAAGGGTGGAAAAGGCCAGCATCACGTCAACCGGCACGTGGCGTAAAGTGAGAGGATAGGCGATTAAGTTACGAAAGAAGGAACTCCGTGCAAGACGAGATAATGTAACCACCTTGCAGTTTGGATGAAGATCCATCCCAATCTTGGTATCCAGGGCAAAGACGACGAAGTCAGAGCGAGGTGACTGCTCGGTCATCGATTCAAGCAAATGCCGGGCGTGGACACCGTGACCCGAACGTGATCCAAAGCTTTTGCCTTGCCAAAGAAATTTGCCGTCGTAACCAATACTCAAACTCATACGTGATGTCTCTTTAATCTTGCCCCAGGAGAGTGCCGGCGTGAAATGCCTTGTCTAGCTTCCCGAGGGCGTCGACTTTGGAATTGTACCGAGCAGCGGTATTCCAAGCTCAATCTCAAGATCCTGCGCACTTCGCACGTGTGGATAGAGAGCTTCAAAGAGGAAAGCCCAGCACAAACTCAGGAGCAAGGCAGTGGCAAAACTCAGTCCGGCATAGAGGTATTTTAAAGGCTTTACCGGGTATATATCCGGTTGAGCGGGAGAGGCAATGCGAATTTCGGTGAGGGTTGATGCTTCCTTGATCCGGGCTTGCTCGTATTCTTTGCGGAAAAATTCGTAGCTTTCTTCCGCCAGGCGCTCTGTTAAAACCAATGCGTTGAGGCGTTTTTCCTTTTGTGGGTAGGTTTCCAGTTGCTCACGAAGAAGAGCGATCTTTCCCTTGAGGGATGCTATCTCAGCCTCTTGTTCGATCACCGTTGGTGTCGCGTTGGCGGTAATGCGCTGGAGACCTGCCAGTCTACCTTGTGCTTTCGCGAGAGTATTTTCCAAATCGGAGATATTTTTTAGCGCGTTGTCATACTCGGACCGCAGTTCAAACGTCCCGCCGGAATTCTTGTAATCGAGCAGCGCATTTCGTGCGTTATCTAGCGCTGCGCGACTCTCTGCCATCTGCCCTTCGATGAATTGACGTGAAAGGGCGGATTCATTGCGGTGTGCTTCCGAACTCTGCTCGACAAAGATCGCGGCCGCTTTATTGGCTATGGCGGCAGCTTGAGCAGGATTGCCGGAGCGGGCGGTGATGTCAAAAGCGTAGGTATCCTTGCGGGCTGAGACTGATAGATCGTTCTCCACATCCTCGACCGCAAGCTGGTAAGGCGTTGCGGGAATATTCCTTCCGTATCTGAAGTAATTACGCAGAGCTCTGATCGTGTCTTTGATCCAGGTTCGCAGGTTGTCCTTGAGGCGCTCGAGATAGGTTGCATTTACTCGCGTCGGTTTGACGTCGAGGTGTAGCGCATCGACGATACTTTCAGCGACCGTCTGGCTCTTAATGACCTCCATGTAGGTCTTGCTAAGTGAATCAATTGGAGCCGAGACGCTGACTGGAAAGTCAGCGGGCTCTTTGTTTCCTCTGTCATTGGAGCTGAATTTCAGCTCTTCGATCGGACGAACTAAGACGAGCGCCGTAGATTCGTATTGCTCAGGTAAAACATACGTCAGAGCAAGCGCGGACAATGTTGCAATTATCGGCAGCCAAATGATGATTCGTTTGTTGCCGACAAGGATTCGCCAGATTTTTATGAACTCCACAACCGCTTGTTCTCCACCAAACGCGAATCCCAACGAGACGACCTTTCAACAGGGTAGTCCAACTGAGTAGGGACCACTACACCATCAGGGATCGTCGCTCTGGCCAAACCCGGTCGCGGAGCAGATAGTGTTAGTGGCACTCGGACGAGCTCGTCTCAAGACGTATAAATCTTGTTCAGGGTTACCCCTAGCGCCGTTGGGGACCATCTCAAGGACTTCGAATCTACTGCGCAGGGCGGAGAGCATATAGTTCCTGGGTAAAAATGAAACGCAGCGGTTCTCACCCTCATACTGGCTGAACCTCACGACGGGAAGGTCACGATTGAAATCGGCCAGTTCACGTTCACTCATGTAATTCTTATAAGCCTCTCCGTGAGTTGAAATGAGAAGCACCCCGTTCGGTCGAAGCAGACGGTAGAGTTCCTCGATCCAAGCGTTTTGCCCGTCAACGTCCCAGTGAGTGAAGACTGAGAAGGCGTAAATCAAATCGAAGCTCGCGTCAGGATAGTCGAGTCGAGGATACAATTGATTTTTCCCAACGCGCGCAAAAGGAACCGAGTTTTGGCACGCCTCGGTCAGAAAGTCGTTTATGTCAGTCCCGTAAATGCGCTTCTCGGGAAAGGCGCCCCAATATCTCAGAACGCGCCCGCACCCGCAGCCGAAATCGAGGACTTCGTGAAGGGCATCGACAGAGACAGAATTGCGCCGTAGCGCTTCCATAATACAATCGAAGCCTTTCTTACCCAAATCAAGGAAGGCAGGAATATCGACTGTTCCAGCGACGAGGAAGCGCGCTCGGTAGCTCGGTATCGGCAGCGATTCCTTATCTTTCCGCAAACTATAGTTCAGGTTCCTCAGGATTGACGCCGGCCTGAGCAGAGCCCGAAACTCGGCTATTTTTCGCGAAAGCGGAAGCTGGTAGAACACTTGAGCCAAGATGCTTCTCGTCGTGCTTCTCATATGAGCACCTATAATACGGTTTTCAGGGCTTAATAGAAGCTCGTTTTATCGGACCTTAGAGTTTCCTCCCGCAAACATCAGTTATCGGCCAACTCGATATTAATGAGTTGTTATTGGCGACTTAAGCACGTTATCGGATTCCATTGCATTGCGATGTTAATCGAGTACGTCGGACGCGCGCTAAAGGATTAAGCTTGCTTGACCAACCTACCACCTACGGCTAACTAGAATAGGGAGATCCAAAAAACTCCTCATTTATCCGATTGATACCGCACGCCCGCATAATCTCCCTACCGTCGACCTTGAACAGATGCGCTTTGTTGATGGCATTAGTTTCGTTAGCTCTCGGCGGCTGCTCCCTACCCGCAGCCGGGCCCAGTAGGACGAATGTCATGGCCGCCGAAACCGAGCGACAAAACATCGCGGTCGTCGAGATCGATCCGCGAACGATCGACTTATTGTCCTCGAAGCAAGAACCCAGCTTTTACGGTACCTTCGGGGATTACCGACCTCCAAATGAGCAGACGGTCGGCGTTGGTGACACAGTAAAGGTCACGCTTTGGGAGTCTTCCGCCGGTGGGCTTTTTTGGAACCCGGCATCCGATCCCAATAGTTCCGGGTCGCATTCCGCTGCTACTCCTGAGCAGTTGGTGGCTCAAGACGGTTCGATAACGATCCCTTTCGCAGGGCGTGTCTCGGTCGCAGGTCGAAGGCCGGCCGAGATAGAGGAAATTATAAGGGCCCGCTTGGCGAACAAAGCTATCGATCCTCAGGTGTTGCTGACGGTCACGAGAAGCGCGAGCAATTCGGTTACGGTCTTCTCTGAGGGAGGATCCGCAGCGCGGTTTCCGTTAAATCCACGCGGTGAGCGCCTATTGGATATCGTTGCTCAAACCGGCGGGATCCGATCCGCGGTCGCGGATCTTTCCATCGTGCTGACTCGAGACAATCGTGTCGTGCGGGTGCCGCTCGAGGTTGTATTGCGCGACCCTAAAGAGGACATCTATCTCCGGCCAGGCGATGTAGTTGCTGAAGTTCGCGTGCCTCAAACCTTTACCGCAGTAGGAGAGCTGGGACGGAACAATGTCGTTAACTTCGGCCGAGTTGACCTCACGCTGGACGAAGCGATCGGAAAGGCTGGCGGATTGCTCGATAATCGCGCTGATCCATCAGGCGTTTTCGTCTTCAGGTTCGAAACAGGTCAGGTCGCCCAGGCCATAGCGACCGATCGAGGCGTGGCACTTCAGAGTGGCGTTACGCCTGCTATCTACCACCTGGATTTGCGCGATCCGGCAGGGTTCTTTCTGGCGAGAAGGTTTAGCATGCGTAACAAAGACATCGTCTATGTCGCGGCCGCGCCGGCCGACACCGTCAGAAAAGCTCTCGAAGTTTTCAACTTAATGGTTACGCCCGCATTCACTGGAGCGGTGACCTACAGCGCGGTCAAATAAGGCTTTCAGCCGTATTGGAACTTATGAGCGGCGCTCAATTTGGGCGTGGCTTTTTACGTCGGGGTGTCCCTTTCCCTGTCAATCGAGGGAAAGCGCACGGTGATAACCAGACTTTCCTCAACGGCCTCCCATGAATGATCAACGCCGGGACCGAAGGCGATATAGTCGCCCGGATCTCGGAGAAGTATTTCATGCAATCCATCCGGTAGTCGGACTCTCGTGATAAAATGGCCGCTGACGAGAATCGCTATCGTAGTGGCCTTAGGCCATTGACCAAAGCTTGGCCTACGATCGCCTTTGGGATGGTGCGCCCACTTTATTTCAACTGACTCTTGGCGGATCAGTCCAAAGTCATGCGGTGCAAAATGCCCAACGAACCAGCCATTTTTTCCGTCGCGTGCGGCGTTGCCAATGCTCACCAGATTGTTGCGTATAGCCAGAGCGGCCTCCCCGTTCGAAAAATCCCGACTAATGGATAAGCAGCGGCCAGCCAATTTAAGATGACATGTTGTCGCCGACAAGTTTAAGCCGGAGAGGTGCTGAAAAGCGAGGGTTCGCCGAAGAAAAAGAAGGGAGACCCTTTTGGATCTCCCTCCCATGCCACCACGGGACCCGAGTCTTATTGCACGGTCAGAGTCGAGACCTGAGTCGCAACGATCTGCGCACCGGTCGCGTCAAAATTATTCGCCGGATCGGTGTTGTTGCAGCTGATCGAGACAGCGTCAGCTCCAGTAGTATTGAAGATACCCTGCAGGTTGAGGTGCACGACGCCGATCAGCCCGGTATCAGAACTACCGGTCAGCAGGCCGTAAGCCACCCCGGTAGAAATTCCGCCGGTACCGTTGAGTAAGCCAAGCGTGCACGCGAATTGATCTGCCGGATTCAACGTGATTCCCGAGCCAACCAGCACTACGTTCAGGTCCGCGGATACCGTGTAGGAACCGGGCGTCGGAATGTTCAAAGTATCAACGACAACCGGGATCGTTGAGCCGGCCGGGATGATGACATCAGCCGGAGGATCCTGATAGACCGAGTTGATCGCTCCAGCGGGTCCCGTTGCTCCTGTGGGTCCTGCTGCGCCAACCGCACCAGCTGGTCCCACTGCACCATCAGCACCTGCTGGCCCTGCCGGTCCCACTGCTCCTGCGGGTCCCGTTGCTCCTGTCGGTCCTGCTGCGCCAACCGCACCCGTCGGACCTGCCGGACCTGCCGGACCGGTCGGTCCAACCGAGCCCAAGCTGCTCCGCGTTGCGTTCTTAGAGCAGGTTTTGCCATCGGCCAGCGGAGTAAATGTACCGGTTTTGTTGTTGATACAAATGTTAACGTCGGCATGCGCTGCGGCGGGTGTGGCTACATACCATCCGCCGACAAGGGCCAGTCCAATGACCCCAGCCTTCAGGTGTGAAAGAAACTGCTTGCTCATACTTCCCCCAATTCTCCTCATTTTCCTCCTGGCCCTAATTGCTCCCTCGCAGAGCCAAACATTAAACCTAACCCGGCTAATTTCGATCCGGATTCCCCTATGCCGTATTTCGCTTCATCTTTTCTCTTAAAGGTTCTTTCGCATCGCATAGGTAATCACTGGTCTGTTTCCACTGGATTCCCCATCTCGCGATTGCGTTCACCCCGCCCTTTCCCGACACCCTCCTCGACAAACTTGAATCAGATGCGTCTCAACGCTAGATATCACAAGCGTAAGCATGATACAATGCTGTATTATAATATTAAAATCTAATTTAAGCCTAATTAGTTGAATATTTTGTCGTAACATGTAATCCAAGCAGAATTCAGCTAATTTACAGGTGATTCGCGCTCAGGATTCTACCTGGAGCTGTTTGGCTAAGCGCCTTGGTAGGAAAAGGCACTGGCCTGCATGTAACTCAGCATTGAGCCCGCGTGCGGGAGATGTGTGAATTGACGGCTAGTTGGCCAAAAGCTGCTACATTGTGATCTCAGCTCTTCTCGCGGCTAATCTCGAAAAGGTCTAACTTCAGCCCGCCGAGAGCAGAGGCTTAGCCCTTTGTTGAAAGATATGCAGCTGCCGTATTCTGGCTAGAATGGATTCGTCGATTCGAGTCCCAGGGCAACCCGACCAACCTGCTCGGTAAGACGGTCGACATGGCCATTGATGTGCACAGGAATCGCCTGAAAGTCGCGAAAGCGACGCTCGAAGTCAGTGCCCTCACGCAAACCGTTGCCCCCCAGCACGCGCAGGACAAGCTTCATCGCCTCGTCGCATAGCTGGATAGCCTGCGTTCCAGCCGAGGTCTGGCGGAAGTAATCGCCCTCGGTCGGAGTCACGCAGGATCTGATACGCGCGTCGGTCTCCGCCATGGCGGCATAAACCGTATCCGTCGCCGCGTTTGCCAGCATCTGTGCCCGCCCGAGATTGATATGGATCGTCGGCCGATCGACCATCTTTGTGCCGAAAATCGCGATACGATCGCGGATACCACGGGCCGCATCGTCAATTGAGGCCTGCGCAATCCCGGTCGCCATCGCCGCCAGCCATACCACCGAGAGCGCTACCCAATCTTCACGGTAACGATGATGGATCACCTGATGATTCGGGTCGCGAAGCATCGCCCGATGCTTCGGGGGCCATCGCACAACGCGTTTGTGCGGAACCTCGACTCCGTCGTAGTAGACGTTATCGGTGGCCGAAGCGCGGACTGCGCTGCCATTCCAGGTCGGGTCGATTCGCAGCTTGGGATGGTGCAGATCGACGACGGAGAAGAGGCCGCCACGGAGGCCCTGACGTGCAAAGGCGACGCCGCCCCATTCGGCATAGCGACAGCCAGAGGCGAAGGCCGCCACACCGGTCAGAAAGGTCTGATCGCCGGAATCAACGCCGACGACTTCAGTCGATGCGCCCGCGCCGAAACAGACCCACTGACGCTTCGAGATAATCGAGGAAAGGAAGTCCGCATTTTCAGGTCCGAGCGCCGCCGCGTAGAGATGGAACACGCACAGATGGTTCCAGAGGCACCATGCGGTTGAGCCGCATAGCGGAGCAATCGCGCGGAGTTCATTGGCGATCGCGACGACAGATTCTTCGATTCCAGCGATCTCGCGGCTTGCGGACATCCGCATAATGTCGGTCTGCTTGATCGCTGCGATCACGTCGGGAGCGATGGTTCTACTTTGATCGGCCTGTGCAGCCTGCGCGGCTATAGCGGGCAGCAGTGGTGCGATGTACTTGGCCTCGCCGTAGACCCGACCGATGGTAGAGCAGTCCCCGTTATCGATTTGCATATTCACTCTCCGCGTGAGCCTGATCGACAGAAGCGGCGTACCGCAATTGGCGGTTGCGCCGAAAAGGCCCGCGATCGATTTTACGGTTCGACCGACCGATTGCTAGGAGAGCACACTGAGCGCAGCCCGAGCGATGTAGAGCTCCTCGTTTAGCGGAATTACGTAGAGTTCAATCGGTGAGCTATCGCTGCTGATCCTGGCTTCGTGCCCATCCGCTGCGCGATTTTTTTCCGTATTGAGCACGATGCCGAGGTGCTCCAATCCGCCGCAGATACGCTCGCGGATCGCGTGGGCATGTTCGCCGATGCCTCCGCCGAAGATAATCGCCCGTGTCTTACCCGCGATCGTCAGGTACTGCCCGATATATTTGCGCACCCGGTAGCAGAACATTGCGAGCGCCAGAGCCGCGTCGGGATTGCCCGCTTCGGCTGCTGAGCTGATATCGCGAATATCACGTGAGACGCCCGAGACGCCGAGGAGTCCGGACTCGTGGTTCAGCAGGTCCTCGACGCGCGCGGGATCGATACCCTCACGCTGGCACAGGAAATGGACGATGGCCGGATCGAGGTCGCCGCTCCGCGTGGCCATCATCAGGCCCTCAAGCGGTGTGAAGCCCATCGAGGTATCCATCGACTTGCCGCCGCGAATAGCGGTCGCGGAGCATCCGGCGCCGAGATGAAGCGTGATCAGATTCAGCGATGAGACCGCAGCGCCCCTGATTTCGCTGTAGCGCTCCATCATCCACGCATGCCCAATCCCGTGAAAGCCGTAACGTCTAATCTGATGTCGCCTCGCGAGTTCTTTGGGTAGTGCATAGTTGCGCGCGTAATCGGGCAGGTCACGATGGAATGCCGTGTCGGTGAGGACGACCTGAGGAAGCCGGGGCAAGCGCTCCTCGACCGCCGCTATCGCCATCAGCGCAGCCGGGTTATGCAGCGGCGCCAACTCGGTGGCGGATGCCAACGCTTTTTCGACCGCATCATCCAAGAGGGCCGGGCCGAACAGGTCGGGGCCACCATGCACGATCCGATGCGCGGCGGCGTCGATCTTGAGAGAGGAATCGGAGTCTCGCTCAAGCCATGTGATCGCTTGCAGGACCGCCTCGCGATGGTCTCGCGCCTGCACCGGGGTGGTGGTCTCGCTTCCGGCTCTGATTAGACGAGCAGTTGGTTGCTTTTCGCCGATACGCTCAAAGTTGCCTCGCGCAAGAACCTCGCTCTGTCGATTCGATGGGTTGAGTTCGAACAGTTCGAACTTGGCCGAGGAGCTCCCGCAGTTGAAAACGAGGATGCGCATCTGAAGTTAATCTTAGTCCGCTGCCGACGCGTGCAAAAGTTGAAGTGTCGGAGGGTTGGAGACAGCACCTTTCCGGATAAGAATTGCCGCTATGGGCAAGCAACTGCGATGCATAATCCTCGGCGCTGCGGGGCGTGACTTCCACGATTTTCAGACCTTTTTTCGCGATCGATCCGAATACGAGGTCGTCGCTTTTACTGCCGCGCAGATCCCCTTTATCGAGCAGCGAAGCTTTCCGCGGGAGCTGGCGGGTCCGCTGTATGACTCTGATATTCCAATTTTTCTCGAAAGCGAATTGCCCGACCTCATCAGGCGCTTAGCCGTTGATATGGCGTTCTTCTCGTACAGTGATCTCTCGCATCTCGAGGTGATGCACAAAGCGAGTATCGTGCAGTCGCACGGCGCTGGCTTCGCGATGTTGGGTCCTCATCTGACGCAGCTTCGCAGTAGTCGGCCCGTGATCGCGGTGACCGCTGTGCGTACCGGTGCAGGCAAAAGCCCGATCAGCCAGGCGCTCGCCCGTCACCTGACGACCGCCGGTCACAGAGTCGCCGTGCTGCGCCATCCGATGCCTTACGGCAATCTGCTCAAGCAGCGCGTGGTGCGCTATGCGAGCGAAGCTGATCTGCTCACGCACGAATGCACGATCGAGGAACGCGAAGAATATGAACCCTATGTGGCGGCCGGGATGGCAGTTTATGCCGGAGTTGACTACGCCGCGATTCTGGCTGAGGCCGAGAAGGCCAGCGATGTGATCCTTTGGGACGGTGGCAATAATGACTATCCGTTCGTACAGCCCGATCTCTCGATTGTCGTGCTTGATGCGCTCAGGGCGGGTCACGAGGTTGCGTACTATCCGGGCGAGACAAATTTTCGCGCCGCGGATGTGCTGGTGTTGAACAAGGTATCCAATGCCAGCGTGGAGGGGCTCGCGACACTTCGACACAACGTCGCTGCGTTCAATCCACGCGCCACAGTTATCGAATCAGATTTGGCGATTGCGCTTGCTGAGGGGAGTGCGATAGCGGGCAAGCGCGTTGTGGTAGTCGAGGATGGCCCCACGCTGACTCATGGCGGGATGGCTTACGGTGCCGGCACGATCGCTGCGCGTGCGGCGCAGGCTCAGATAGTTGAGCCGCGTGCTTTTGCCGTAGGCTCAATTGCCGAAGCTTACAGCAATTTCCCGCACCTGAGTGCGGTTGTGCCGGCGTTGGGCTACTCAGAAGCGCAGCGTGCCGATTTAGAGAACACGCTGCGCGCCAGTCGAGCCGAGGTAATTATCGATGCGAGCCCGGCCAGGCTCGATCGCTTAATGAGCCTGCCGCTACCGATCGCGCGAGTCAGCTATTGCTTTGAGCAGCGATCGGGACCGCCACTCTTCGAGCTGGTCGACGAGGCACTGCATCGATGGAACGCTAAACCTCGGGAATAGCTCTTACTACGATACGACGCTGCCGACCGCTCCGCCGTCGATCCGCACGTTGGCGCCGGTCATAAACGATGCGGCCTCCGAGGCCAGAAAGACTACGACGGCGGCGACTTCCTCTGGGTCGCCGGGCCGCCCAAGAACCTGAAAGGGTCGGCGTCGCGCGAGGAAACGGCTGTACACTTCGGGAATCGTGATACCGAGCCGCTGCGACGTATCGCGCGCCATGTCCTCCACCGCTGAGGTGACGATCATCCCCGGCGAGATCGCATTAACGAGGATCCCATCGCGCGCATAGGCTCGTGAGAGACTTTTCGAGAGGCTCAGGATGGCAGACTTTGAGGCCGCGTAGTGCGGCATATCGGAATCCGGCTGCAGGGCGACCTCGCTGCCCATATTGATAATTCGTCCCCATTTCTGTCTGCGCATGTGGGGCAGGGCCGCGCGCGTCACGCGCACCGTGGCAAAGAGATTCACATCGAAGGTGCGGAACCAATCAGCGTCGGAGAGATCCTCGAACTTGGGGAAACCGTCCTGCACGCCACCTGCGTTATTCACCAACACGTGGATCGTACCGAACTGCGCGACGACCTGCTCGATCAGGTTCTTAACTTCGCCCGCGTTCGTCACGTCGGCAGCGATCGCGATTGCTTCTCCCCCACGACTCCTGATGGAAGCAGCCAGGCTCTCCAGTTCGCTCTTCGAGCGAGCGGTCAACGCCACTCGTGCGCCTTCCTCAGCGAAGGCTTCGGCGATAGCTTTGCCGATTCCTTTGCTGGCTCCGGTGACGAGTACAGATTTACCTTTCAGTTTGAGATCCATCGCGATGCCTTTCGTGCGGTTCTTAAAGATGGAGGGTGAGCCTCCTTCATGAAAACGGCGGTTGAGCCGGACGATTAATCCGACGCAACCGCCGTAAGGGAACTAACCTGGGCGGGTTTCTACTTACCCGCTCTCATCGCATTCTCAGCCTTCAGACTCGCGAGCAACGAACCCGAAGTAAAGTCGACACCCTTGTAATTGTTGTTGGCGACTTCAGAAATCTCGCTGATGAACTTAGGCTGGCCGCCATTGTAAACGAAGTAGCGCGTCTTGCCGTATTCGTGGCCCTCGATGTTCGAGTTGTAGCCGGTGAACCACGACTTCGCCTTCCGCATCAGCATCACGGAGTACATCTTCTTTACGTGCTCGGTCCAGCGCTCCTGAGCTTCCGCAGTCGGATTGCAGCGCGTGTAACCGTGAGCCCACATGTAATCCATCAGCTTGGTGCACCAGCCCACACCGGTCTCGATACCGCGGGGGAAGTTGGTCGAGGCCGAGCCGCTCTGTGGACCTGAGGGCATGAAGAAATTGGGGAAGTTATTGATCATGAAGCCGAGGAAAGTGGTCGGGCCTTCCTTCCACAGTTCTTTGAGCTTCTGGCCGCCGATGCCCTGGATATCGATATGGTCGTACGCACCGGTGATTGCGTCGAAGCCGGTTGCATAGACGATGATATCGAATTCAAACTCGCGATCGGTCGTGCGAAGACCCTTTTCGGTCACTTCGGTGATCGGCGTTTCAGTAATATCTACCAACTCGACGTTGTCGCGGTTGTAGACTTCGAAGTAGTTGGTCTCCATCGGGACGCGCTGCACGCCGAAGCCGTGATCCTTCGGGATCAGCTTCTCGGCAGTCTTCTGGTCCTTCACGCGGCGGCGAATCCGATTGGCGATATACTCCGAAAATTCGGCGTTGGCCTTCTCGTCGACGAAGATTTCGCGGAAGTTGCGCAGCCAGATCGCAAATCCTGGCATCTCGTACAGGCTATCCCACAGCTTTACACGTTCCTCGCGCGATACTTCGTAGAAACCGCGACGATCGGGTTCGTGCTCGAAGCCGCCGGGGGTGCGTAGGCAGGTCGCGAAGATCTCATCGTACCGACGACGGATATCGGCCATCTCCTCGTCGGAGATCGGCCCGTTGTGCAGCGGCGCTGACCAGTTGGGTCGGCGCTGGAAGACGGTCAGCTGACCAACCTTGTCTGCGATATCCGCGATCACCTGGATACCGGTCGCGCCGGTACCGATAACCGCGACCTTCTTGCCCTTGAGATCAACCGGCTCATGCGGCCAGTAAAAGGTGTGGAAGGCGCGGCCCTTGAACTTATCCATCCCCTTGTAACGGGGCATCGTCGGGATCGAGAGGAGACCGACCGCCATCACCATGAAGCGGCAGGTCAGTTCGCGGCCGTCGCTGATCTTCAGACGCCAGATATCCTGGGTTTCGTCGAAATGGGCTGCTTCGACTTTGCAGTTGAACTGCATGTATTTGCGCAGACCAAATTTGTCCGTAACGAAATTCAGGTAGCGAAGGTTTTCCGGCTGGCCGGAGAAACGCTCTTTCCAGTGCCACTCATTCAGCAGTTCCTTTGAGAACGAGTAGCCGTAGGTATAGCTCTCGGAGTCGAAGCGAGCGCCCGGATAACGATTCCAGTACCAGGTCCCACCCAAGTCACCGGCCGCATCGAGCACAGTGGCGTCGATTCCGCGGTCGGCGAGCAGCTTGATCTGGTAGATGCCGGCTACGCCTGCCCCAACGACTATTACCTCGTAGTGCGTTTTGGTTCCTTCCATTCTCCATTCGCTCCCGTAAAGCTCATTGCGTGAAACAAACATCATTCAAAACAATCGTTCGTTTCTTTGTCAATGGCAGCAGAGAGCATGGCACATTGTCTGGGATGATGTACAGGGGAAATGGTTGCCGAATTGCAGCGATTAGAACCGCTATGGATAGGCTTTAGCCGTCGCTTGGCAGGAGGAGGCGCAGCTCTCGATTTGACAATCGATGCGAAGTCGCCCACCCATGAGAACAGGAGTTAGTTACTTCGCTTGAGGAGAAGAGCATGGCTTTCGAAGGTTACAACGCGATCAAAGTGGTAGTGCAGGGCAAGGTTGCCTATGCGACGATCAACAACCCGCCGATCAATATCATCACGCCGCCGCTGCTCGAAGATTTGGTGCGACTTTCCGACGAACTCGCGAAAGATCCTGACCTGCTGGTCGTGGTGCTTCGTAGCGCCAATCCTGAGTTTTTTATCGCGCACTTCGATGTGAGTTCGATCCTCAAGTTCCCGACGGACAAACCGGCACGCCACGAGGATTATGCCAACGCCTTCTACCACGATATGTGCGAGCGCTTCCGCCTGATGGATAAAATCACGATCGCGCAGCTAGAGGGGCGCGTTGGTGGTGGCGGATCGGAACTCGCGATGTCCTGCGATATGCGCTTCGGCGTCCGGGGCAAGACTATCGTGAACCAGATGGAGGTGCCGCTCGGGATTCTGCCGGGAGGGACCGGGACCCAGCGGATGCCGCGACTGATTGGTCGTAATCGGGCGATCGAGGTAATCCTCGGCGGTATCGATATGGATGCGGAGACCGCGGAGCGCTGGGGCTATCTGAATCGGGCCTTCGCGCCGGGCGAGATTGGTTCTTATGTCGATTGGATCGCGCAGCGGATAGCGTCATTTCCGATCGAGGCGGTACGGCTTACCAAGCAGGCTATCAACTCGGCTGAAAAGCCTCTGGCGGACGGCTTCCGCGACGAGAGCTACCTGTTTCAGCAACTCGTCCGGACCGAGAGCGGCCGCCAAGCGATGGAGAAGTTCCTGCAGATCGGTGGCCAGACGCGCGAGGGCGAACTCAAGATCCAGGAACTGAACGGACTACTCGGGAAGTTCTAAGGAAGGAACGCTTCGCGAACGAAGAACCGGTACCGGCTTCGCGAGTGCAAGACTCGCGAAGCTGCCCGAGATCCGTTCGCTACGTTCACGTTGCTCACTGCGCTCAGGATGACGAGGAGAGCGTGATGGGTGTCGGCAGATAGACCCAGCATCGTGCGTCGGTACCATCCGCCAATTTGACGCTGACCTTTTCGCGAGTATAGAGCGTCGGGATCTCCTCGTACTCGTCGAGCGTCGCGAAATCGCTCTCGCTCAGGTCGAGCAGAATGAAGCCATCAGTAACGGCACGCGGGCATGGACGGATGAAATAGTGCCGTCCACGCCCGCGTTCGTAGTCATGCAAACTTGCTGCGATCGCGCTGACGCGCCGCCCAATAATCTCGATCCGATGGGCCTCATCGACGAGGCTGCCGTATACGAACAGGCTCGAATCTTCGGTTGGCGCGGCCACGAACCTAGTTGAAAGTCAGAACCGTTCGCGTTACCTCGCCCGCTTCCATCGCGCGGAACGCATCATTGATATCGCTCAGTGGCGCGCGCCGGCTGATCATGTCGTCGAGGTTGAGCCGCCCCTGCCGATAGAGGTCGAGATATTTCGGCATATCGAGATGGAACCGGTTCGACCCCATGTAGCTGCCCTGGAGGCGCTTCTCGATGAACAGATGGTTCGGGTCGAATTCGATCTTCTGCCCCGGCGGAATCGCGCCGACCAAGGTCGCAAGGCCGCGCGGCGACAGGCAGTAGATGCACTGCTCGATTACCTTGGCATTCCCAATCGCGTCGAAGGAGAAGTCCACGCCGCCGTCGCTGAGTTTCTTGATAGCACGGACAGTGTCGCCCGCATTGCCGTTAATCGTATGGGTCGCGCCGAAATGCTTGGCTGTTTCGAGCTTGTTATCGCGAATGTCGACGGCGATTATCTGGCGCGCCCCGGCGATCCGGGCGCCCTGGATAATCGAGATACCCACGCCGCCGCATCCGAAGACCGCGACCGATGAACCAGGAGCGACCTGCGCGGTGTTCAACGCAGCACCGACACCGGTCGTCACGGCACATCCGAGCAGTGCCGCGCGATCGAGTGGAATATCGTCAGCGATTTTCAGCACCGCCCGCTCATGCAGCAGCATCTGCTCTGCGAACGAGCCCAGATCCGCGAACTGCGTGACGCGAATCCCCTTCTGCGCGAGGCGCGGCTGCGAATCGCGCGGGCGCTGACAATCGGCGCGATTGGTGCATAGATGAGGCCGGCCGAGACGGCACTGCGTACAGCTACCGCAATAGATCGACGTGCACGCGATAACGTGATCGCCGGGCTTTACCGAGGTGACGGCGTCACCCACTGCCTCGATAATTCCGGCAGGTTCGTGGCCCAGGATTGCAGGTGGGCGAGCCGGTAGTGAGCCGTGCACAACATGCAAATCGCTATGGCATACGCCACTCGCCACGGTGCGTACGAGCACCTCGTGCGCTTGCGGCTTGTCGATATCGACCTCTTCGATCGTCAGTGGCTGATTGATTTCCCGTAGGATCGCGGCTTTCATCGCTTCAAATTTCCTCTTCGTTTCTCTCGCGCAGACTATATGCGGCGGCGCGGCTCCACAGTTGCATCGTGGGGACGCCGCTTGCAAGTTTGGATATACCCTGATTGTCATGGGCACAGCCCGTTTGTCATTCCCGCGCGCGAAGCCATACGCGGGCCGAGTGCGTGCAGGGCGATACGTGCGGCAACGAAGTCGCGCGAGAAATCCCGGACTCCTGGAGAAGCGAAGCAATGGAATTCACCAATATCAAACTCGAAAAAGAGAACCTGGTCGGCACGCTCACGCTGAACCGCCCTGAGAAGCTCAACGCGATGACCCCGGCGCTGATCTCTGAATTTGCGGAGGCGCTGAATCAGATCGAGCGCGATCGCGAAATCAAGGTTGTTGTTATCCGCGGCGCGGGACGCGCCTTCTCAACCGGTTACGATCTGAGCGGCGGATGGGGCGACGGCTATTCGACCGAAAAATTCACGCTCGATGATGACCAGCGCTTTCTCCAGCGCTACGTCGAGCATTGGCTGCGGCTCCGCGATCTGCCGAAGCCGGTGATCGCGATGGTCCATGGCTATTGCCTCGCCGGAGCGACCCAGCTCTGTATCGCCTGCGACATGATCTTCATCGCTGACGACGCGCGTATCGGATTCCCTTCGATCCCCGCCGGCGCCGGTTACGTCAGTGCATTCTGGAATTGGATGGTCGGACCGCATCGCACGAAGTATCTCGCCTTTCTGCCGGGCAGCCGGATCTCGGGCAAGGAAGCCGAAGCGATGGGCTTTGCCACACGATGCTTCCCTGCCGCCGATCTCGAAAAAGAGACATACGATTACGCGCGGCGCGTCACCAAGGTGCCGGCGCAAAAGCTGCGGCTTGAGAAGACCGCTATCAATCGCGCGATGGATGTTCGGGGCTTCCGCACGACCGTCCTCGCGGGTGCCGAGTTCGATGCGATCTTCCACTTCGGCCCCGGCAACGACGAAATCCGCGGCGTGCAAAAAGAACGCGGCCTGAAGGGCGCAATCAAATGGTACGAGGAGAAGTAGGTGATTAACGAATGAGGTCAGCGGCCTCCCTGAGTAATAATCAGCGACGAGCTTTTGGCTGATTTGATCTCGCTGGTTCTCGATCTCAAACCTACCCGTTCGTACGATATTGGCGACAAGGTGGACCCTAAGAGGTACCCTGACGGTCCGTTTCGCAAGAATTCTCTGTGGTCGATCAGCAGCAGCTTATCAGACAGTGCTGGGCTCGCGGCGCACCTGCAAGCGCTGACCGCTATGCTCGATACCAAGCGAGAAGCTTTGCTTTCGCTCCAAGTTGAAAGCAGGCAACGCCTTTCTGCGGCCTGTTCGGAGGCGATGAAAGAACATCACGCTTCCAAATCCCCTCCGACGTCATTAGTTGGTGCGGTGATTTTCTTATGATCGATCTGGATTGCTACCCCTGTTACAACAACCTCGACGATGGCGTCGTCGGTTTCGAAGATGAGGTCGTCGAAAATGAGGCTGAGCCTGATCGAGCCTTCGCATATATCGCGGAGGATGACCCGCCGATGGTTTGGCCGAATGAGATCAACAACGCGCCTGATACGCAACTGTTACCGCGAGCGAAATCGATGGCTATAGCAACCAGCGATCTTCCCGAAGTTGCCGAAGCTTCGTTGCATATTTCAGCGCGTCATAGATCTCGTGCTTGCGGGAAGAGGAAAGAGTCGGGACAAGCGAAATTTGGTCTGCCTGTTTGCGACTGACCGCAGTACCGGTAGCGTCAGAACTCTATCAACCTCACTCCTGGCGCAACTCGCCCTCCTGGGCGCAAGCTTTCAAATCAACCTTTACCAATCTCCTTCTGTATTGGAACGATTGCGGCATTTGTCCTGGAAGAAGGGCGGATATCTCCTGCGACCGGGAGGGGCGGCGGAAAAAGATCGTTCGGTTGGTTCTCGTTGCCCTGTAGTTTTTCGAATGCCACTGTGTGTCGCTTTCCTTTTCTTGTCAGGGCCGAGCAGCTGTTTTCAACGCATGTGAGTTTGGTAGTCAATTAGAGTCTACTGAATAAGCCATAAGTGAAAAATTTATTCTTGAAGTAAAGACGGCTGCTAAGCATGATGCTGCTTAAGAGTCGTCTCTCTTCGTCTTTTTCTTTGTACTTTGGCGGTGCCGAAGGAGAAGCTCCGGGCCAGATGATATCAAGGAGACGCTATTTCTTGACCATTAGCTAGGGAAGGGGCCGAGTGGGGTGGTGAGCGGTCAAGATGTAGATTTGAAGAACGGAAGCAGGCGAAGCCGATGGGTGCGTAGAGCCATGCCGGTGGGTCGTTGGCTCGCTCCGCTTGCTTTGTTCTGGCTATTCCTCGCTGGCGGTTCTACGGCATTAGCCGCGAACTTTTCCTTCGGTAGCATCAAGAACGAATCCACCACGGGTACCTTGATCAATAAGCTGGTGTCGCTCACCGGCTCACCCTCAACAGCCATAACTACCGCGGCCGGCTCCATGGATGGGGTGATCGGCGTCTGCGTTGGCTCGTGCAGCACTCATGGTCGCGCGAGAATTCAGGTAGGCGGCCGAGCCCGCTGTTTTTTTGATGGAGCATCGACGGCCGGCGATTACGTTCAAATTAGTCCGACGGTAAATGGCGCATGCCACGACGGCGGTAGCGCTTATCCACAAAGCGGCCAAATTATCGGTCGCGTTCTTATTACCGGAACGGTCTCGGGAGTTTATGCGATTGATCTGTTTCCTCCGGAGATAATCGCTGTATCGGGGGCAACGGGACCAACCGGGCCTATGGGGCCCGTAGGTCCGACGGGAGCAACCGGGGCGACAGGTGCAGCTGGACCAACCGGTCCGACGGGGGCCCAGGGGCCGCAGGGAGTGACCGGGCCTACCGGGGCCACCGGCGCACAGGGTCCAACGGGAGCAGCGGGAGCAACCGGTCCCATTGGGCCTGGCGGATTGAGTCTAAACCCACTCCAAGTGGCTTTACTGCGATGGTATCCAGCGATCCAGACCGGTCAGACAGCAATCAATGTCGGCTCGGGTCCGACCGGGTTGGCGTTCGACGGGTCCAATATCTGGGTAACCAATCAAAGCGATCATACCGTCACCAAGGTGTCCGCAGTTGATCAACAGATAGTTGGCACCTATTCGGTGGGGCATCAGCCCTGTGGCTTGGCATTCGACGGTACGAATCTTTGGGTGGCTAATTATGCGGACAATTCGGTGACTAAGCTGTCGGCCGCGACAGGAGCGGTCGTGGGTACCTATGGCGTAGGCACCAACCCGGCTGGAGTGGCCTTCGATGGCACGAATATTTGGGTCGCGAATGCCGGGGACGGCACCGTAACCGAGCTTGCGGCTGCCACGGGCATATCGATAGGAGTCTTTCACGTCGGCACATCTCCTTACGGGTTGGCGACCGACGAGTCCAATATCTGGGTTGCTAATTCAGGGGACAGTACTGTCACGAAACTATCCTCATCCAGCGGGGCCGTGGTTGGCACCTATGGGGTCGGTGCGAATCCTTTGGGCGTTGCCTTCGACGGAACTAACATTTGGATCGCAAACTCAGGTGATAACACCGTCACCAAGCTACTGGCCAGTAGCGGAGCTGTCGTTGGTACCTATGGCGTCGGCACGAATCCAAATAGTGTGGCATTCGATGGCGGCGATGTGTGGGTCTCAAATTCCGGCGACGGGACTCTCAATAAACTCAGGGCGACCACTGCCACTAACCTTGGCACCTATACCGTCGGGTCCAATCCGAAGGGTCTTGCCTTTGATGGATCCAATATCTGGGTCGCCAATTACGGCGCCAACAACCTCTCTAAAGAGTAGGTGGACGCTTAGCCCATGCGGGGTGTCAATCCTGCCTCTGTCCTGATGTCCGGGCTTCCCCAACAGCTCCGGAACATCCTTCGAGGATCGACCAGCTGGATCGGCGTCACGATCTTATTGGCAATTCTTTTGTCTGGGACCAGCGCACTCGCGGTCGACTTCCCTTTCGAAGCTATGGCGAACGACCCCACTACTGGTACGGTGATGGGTAGGCTGGTGTCGCTAACGAAAGCTCCATCGACCGTCGCCATCACCCCAAAAGCCTCGACTGGTGGTGCCATCGGCATCTGTGTGGGTGGCTGTGGGACGCGCGGGTTGGCCAAGATTCAAGTGGGCAGCACTACGCGCTGTGTCTTTGATGGTGGGACAACCGCAGGCGATTACGTACAGATAAGCTCAAGCGTTATGGGTGATTGCCATGACGCGGGGTCGCCTTATCCCACGAACGGGCAGGTTATCGGCCGTGTTCTCTCAACCGGTAAGGCCGCGCAGAGCTATCCAATCGATCTGTTTCCACCCGAAATTGACCTTGCGGGCGGAGGCGTGGGAGCCACAGGGGCGACAGGTCCTGCGGGGCCGGCAGGATCGATTGGGGTTCCTGGACCGGACGGACAGATGGGTTCCCAAGGGCAAACGGGAGCGCAAGGACAACCGGGCATCGCCGGGGCGGTTGGTTCTATTGGGGCGGAGGGGTCACCTGGTTCGGTAGGTGAGGTTGGCGCGCTAGGAGACGTCGGACCAAGTGGAGCGTCGGGTGTGAAGGGTGACCCAGGGCTTCCCGGCAGTATCGGTCCGACAGGTGCGCAAGGAGCGAATGGACCGGTCGGAGCCACTGGATCTCCCGGTACCGCAGGTCCTGTCGGAGCTACAGGGTCTCAAGGTGTGTCGGGAGTCGCCGGCGCGATAGGCTCAAGGGGGATGCAAGGTCCTGCCGGTTCCATAGGAGCTGCCGGCCTCGCCAGCACAGTCCCCGGAGCGATCGGACCAGTCGGAGCGGTAGGGCCACCAGGGGGAGCCGGTCCGATCGGAGCTACCGGTGCTAGAGGTTCGACGGGAGCAACTGGAGTAACAGGCCCTTTAGGAGCGCCAGGACCCGTGGGGTCGACAGGGCCGCAGGGAGTTCAAGGTTCTAAGGGATCAAACGGCGCCGTTGGTGCTAACGGCTCGACTGGTCCAACCGGACCAACTGGTTCTGCGGGAACTATCATAGGGCTAACAGGCGCACCCGGAGGGCAGGGCCTGCAGGGGCCTACCGGTCCTACCGGAGCGACCGGCATCGTCGGGGCTACGGGCGCGGCAGGAGCAACCGGTCCTGATGGAATCGCGCCCACCGGGCCAATGGGAATACAAGGTGTGCAAGGTGCTATGGGCCCCGAAGGCTCGACTGGTGCTCAAGGTCCCCTAGGGCCGACGGGGGCAATCGGAACCAGCGGCCCGGCAGCTTCGATTATGAGCCCACTTCAAGTTGCACTGCTGCGGTGGTACCCCGCCAATCAAACCGGCCAAACGATTGCCGTAGGTCAGCGCCCGCGCGGCGTCGTATTTGACGGCCGTAACATATGGGTTTCGAACTACGGCGATAACACGGTTACGAAGGTTTCAGCCAGCACTGGAGGAATAGTTGGAACTTACGCGGTCGGGAGCAATCCCTGGGGTCTGGCTTTCGATGGCCGTTATATTTGGGTCGCTAATTTCAGCGATAACACCGTCACGAAACTGTTGGCCGATACCGGAGCGATCGTTGGCACTTACTACGCCGGGAGCAACCCCGCTGGCATCGCGTTCGATGGTATCAACATCTGGGTCTCAAACGCCTTTGGTCCTTCGGTAACCAAGCTTCTCGCCAGTACCGGAGCATTCCTCGAGAGCTCCAACCACAACGTCTCGCCGATCGGTATAGTCTTTGATGGAACTGCGATATGGACTGCAAACTTAGGTGATAACACCGTAAAGAAGCTTCGAATCGATACTGGAGATGTTGTTGGCAGTTATAGTGTTGGCAGCGCTCCTTTCGGCCTGGCTTTCGATGGGACGAACATCTGGGTTGCTAATTCTGGAGACAACACAGTTACTAAACTTGTGGCTTCAAACGGGGAGATTGTGGGCACGTACAATGTCGGCAACACTCCGAGGGCGCTCGCATTCGATGGATCCAATATCTGGGTCGCGAATAATCTCGGTACAACCGTCACAAAACTTCTGGCCAGCAACGGATCGGTAATTGGTAACTATAATGCCGGTGTCTATCCACTAGGTTTAGCTTTCGACGGCGCAAATATGTGGGTCGCGAATTACGGCTCTAATAATTTATCCAAAGAGTAGGTTTACCGGAAAAAGTCGTTGGAATTTTCAGCAAGCTCGCGCTGCGTTCGATGGCCTACTCTGACACAGGAAGAGCATCGTCTCTTTCAAGTACTAAGGCAGACACCACAGGTATCAAGAGCGAACCGCCTATAGGACGTTCTGGTGGGAACCCGAATACATGTGAAAGAGGGCGCCGGGGGGCCTTCAGACGGCGCGACCCGCAACTAACCACGCCCTTGAGAGACTCCTAAAGAATCGCCATTGCGTTGCCGGGCGAGCCGATACCGCCGGGCAGGTTCAACGGGTTTGCAACGAAGAAAAACTCCGATCGATTCGTAGCGTGGCAGCGCTCCGCCAGCTTCTCGAAGTCGAAAAATTCGCCGAGTGCGAGGCCGAGCAGCGGCAGAATGCGCCGATGGAGCGATCCCACCTGAGGGTCGCCCGGGATCGTCTCGACCGCCGGATTATCGCAGCAGAGCGCGCCCGGATGGAGGTTCCACAAATAGCGCGCCATCGCCTCGTCGCCGCGTAATCCAGCCGAGGTCGGATTTTCAGCGATCTTCGTGCGACCCTCGCGATCGAGCGATTTGTATTTGTCGACCCATCCGGTGTGCAGGCAGAGGATATCGCCGGGTTCGACCGTGACCTTCTGCCAGCTCAGCGTATTTGTCAGTTCTTCCGCAGTGATCATCACCGACTGAAACGGATCGAGCGGACGTCCCTGCGCCGTGAACCATTCCGCGACATCAACCAACACGCCGCGACCAGCGATCCCGTGTTGCACCCAATGCTCGATGCCGAGCTGATTCGGTCCGTCCATCGGATTCTGCGTGACGCCGCCCCAGAAGCCATGCTCGCGGGCTCGGACATGGCCGAGCCCGTCCCACTGCGTCGAGCCTTGCGGATAGAAGCCGTCGAGCCGATCATCCATCTCGTTGCGATTCAGTGCGAAGATTTCATGCTTGTAGCGCTGCCGCCCGAACATCGCAGGGTCGGGCAGATTGAGCGGCAGGTCGAGCGAGATACGCTCGCCGGTGCGGATCAGCTTGGCCGCCGCCGTTACACGCTCCGGCGTCAGCAGATTGATACTCCCTAGCTTGTCGTTTTCGCCGAATTCGCCCCACGAGTGGCGCATTCCGAGCCCGGTGGGTTCCGTCAGTTCGTCGTAAGATCGCAGTTTTTTCATAAGGGCGCATCGTAGCGACGCTATCGGCCTTGCTCAAGGGAAATCATTCGATTGGTGAAGCTGCTTTATGTTTGACAAGTGCTAATAGTTGAAATAGGTCAATAGTCGGTTTTTCGACCGATGACGATTTCATCACGAGCAAAAGGCGCGGCGAGCAGATCGGCCCATCAGGCGGCGGCTGCGCGGCTGATCGAATTCTTTTATTCCGTACATTACGAGATCGGCACTGCGCTCGAAGATGTGGTCCGCGGCGATCGCCTGTCCCGCCAACAGGCCGCGACACTGTGGCTGATTCACGCGCAGGGCGGCCCTGAGGGGTCGATGCGTCGCAAGGATATCGAGGCGAATCTGCGACGATGGTTCGAAGTGACGAGCGCCGCCGTGACGAAATCACTGCGGAGCATGATGCGCCCGCCGCTCGGGCTTATCGCGATCACGGAAGACCCGCGTTCCGGGCGCGAGAAGCTGGTTACACTTACTGCCAAGGGACGCGCCTATCTCGATGGCGCCGTGGTACAGGCGACGACACTGTTAGCCGATCTGGTCGAAGAGGTGCCGGCTAACATCCGTGCCAACGCGATCACCTATTTCACTCATCTGACCGGAGCGTTTTCCGATCTGCAGCGGCGCGATCGTCTGCGGCTCGTTCGCTCAGGAGCTGAAACAAAAAAAGCAATCAGACTCAAATCCCGTTAACGAGGATAGCGCGTATGAAGTTCATCTATTTCTTTCTGCCCACACTGCCCGGCACGCTTGAGGAGCGTAAAAAGCTCCGCCCGATCGCGACGCATCCTGATCGATGGCAACAGATGATCAACGAGGTTGTCGAGTTGTCGAAGGTCGCCGAGGACGTCGGCTTCACGGCGGTTTCCTATCCCGAGCATCACCTGCATAGCGAAGGCATCGAGATGGGCAGCCTGCCGCTGCTGACCCAGCATATCTTGCATCACACCAAGACCCTGATGGCAGGACCGATCGGCTACGTGCTCCCCGGATGGAATCCGTTGCGACTAGCGCTCGAAATCGCCTGGCTCGATCAGCTGACCAAGGGGCGCACGATGGTGGGCTTCGCACGCGGCTATCAGGCGCGATGGCTTAATCAGATGGCACAGAAGGTTCATATCGGCGCGACGCTCAGCGACAAGAGCGAAGGCGACCGGATGAACCGCGAGGCGTTTGAGGAAGTCTATCAATTCCTCAAGCTTGCATGGGGCGATGAGCCTTTCCGCTTCAAGGGTAAATACTATGAGTATCCCCATCCGCAGGAAGGCACGCCGTGGCCCGCACACGAGTGGACGCGGCAGTATGGCTTCCCCGGCGAGGTTGACGAGGAAGGCCGCATCCAGAAGATCAACGTGGTGCCGAAGCCGTATCAGCGGCCGCATCCGCCGCTGTTCCAGGCTTTCTCGCTGACCGAAGAGACTGTGCGATGGTGCGCGCGTGAGGGTATCCGCCCGACGGTCATCCTGCCGGCGCCGGAGACCGTCAAAAAGTTATCTGAAGCCTATATCGATGAGGGTCGCAAGGTCGGCCGCGCCTACACACTCGGCCAGAACATGGGCGTGCTGCGCAGCGTTTATCTGGGTGAGAACGAAGAGCAGGCGCGGCGTTTCTCCGAGCCCGGGATGGTAGTGCTGGGCTATCGCGAGGTGTTCCATCACTTCGGGTTCGCCGAGGCGTGGCGCGAACCCGCCGACGAAGCGAAGTATCCCGCGGGCAAAGTTCCGCTACCGGCATCGGAGATCTCGGCGGAACGAGCGCAGCGGGTGAAGGCGGCTTATTTCGGCACGCCGGATGATATCCGCCGTGGCCTCGACGAGCTGGTGGAGACGGCCAATCCGGAATGGTTCGTATGGCAGGGCGATCAGGGCTTCTATCCCAAGGACGTGATCCGCAAGCAGATCGAACTGTTCGGGAAAAAGGTACTACCGCATTACGTATAAAGGTCGATTAGTAGCGTTTCCAGGACTAACGTCCGTCGTCGCTTTCAGCGGTGGCGGATGTATTGTCATTCTGAACGGAGTGAGCAACTGCGAGCGTAGTGAAGAATCTCGGACGGCTTCACTTGTACCGAAAGCGCTTGGCGCGTGCAATTGAAGCAGATACCGGGTCGCCCCACACGCGAAGCGCGCCGTTAAGGAATCTAGGACTATGGACTTCAATTACAGCCCCGAAGATGAGGCCTTTCGTGCCGAATTCCGCGCCTGGCTGAAAGACAATGTTCAGTACTCGGTGCCTGCGCTCGGGCCGCTGGCGGATGAGAACGATGTCAGTTGGGAAGATACCCTGCGATGGCATCGCAAGCTCTACGAAGGTGGATGGCTCGGGATCACGTGGCCCAAGGAATACGGCGGACGCGGCGGGACCTTTTTGCAGGAGACTATCTGGGAGCAGGAGATGGAGCTTGCCGGTACGGGCATGCCGTTCACCGGTCCCGGGATCTGGCTGCTCGGTCCGACCCTGATTCACTGGGGGACGCACGAACAAAAGGAGCGCCACCTGCGCAAGGTGCTCGCGGGTGAGGAGTTCTGGTGCCAGGGCTATTCCGAACCCAACGCGGGATCGGACCTGGCATCGATTCAGACGCGGGCGGTCGAGAAGGACGGCTACTTCATTATCAACGGATCGAAGATCTGGACCTCGCTCGCGCAACATTCGCAGTGGATGTTTCTTCTTGCTCGCACCGATCCCGACCTGCCGAAGCATAAGGGGATCAGTTACATCCTCGTCGATATGAAGACGCCCGGGATTACGATCAGTCCGCTGATCCAGATGACCGGGGCACGTCACTTCAATCAGGTCTTTCTCGAAGATGTGCGCGTGCCGGTCGAGAATATCGTGGGTGCGAAAAATCAGGGCTGGCAAGTTGCGCTGACAACTCTTGCGTATGAGCGTTCGAGCGGGCAGGAGCGGATTATGACGAATCGCGTGCGCGAACTCGCGGCACTCGCGAAGCGCCTCACGCGCAACGGTCGCCCGCTCACGGAAGACAGTGAGGTCCGGCAGCGGATCGGGCAGTTCGCCGCCGACGCGACCGCGATTCGCTACACCGGCTTCCGTCAGTTGACGCGTCAGTTGAAGGGCTTGCCGCCCGGCCCCGAGGGTTCGTCGATCAAGCTGAGCGCATCGGAACTCGGATTGCGGATTGCAAGCTTCGCGATGGAGATGCTTGGTCCATACGGGCAGCTCGAACGCGGAGATGAGTATGCGGCGGAGCGCGGACTATGGGCGCAGCGGATGCTCGAATCGCGCGGCCCGATGATCTACTCAGGCGCTAACGAGATTCAGCGGAATATCCTCGGTGAGCGTGTTTTAGGTCTGCCGAAAAGCTAGAACTTATAATATGAGCGAAGCCATTCAGCTGCCCGACGAGGTCGGCGTCGGCAAGGACCGCGAAGTTCAGACCTTGATGGCCGATCCAGCCCGGAAACTCGTCCTGATCAGGCTACGCAATGAGGCGCTGCTCGATGATCACTCGGCGCGCTTTCCGATCACGATTCAGGGCGTCGCCGGTAAAGGAACTCTGCGTGTGGGCGGCGATGCCTACCCGCTGAGACCCGGTACCGTGGTCCCGGTCGATGCCCACGCGGTGCATAGCGTCCAGGCCGAGCCCGCGATCGCGATCCTTGTGTCGTTCTTTCGACAGGGTGAAGGGCAGGGCGAGAATGACACGACCGCCCGCTTCGATTAGACGCCGTTGCAGCCTTCGATGCGTTGGAAAAACCAAAATGCTGCGCTATACTCCCCGCGTTTTTCTTTCGTAAGCGCATCTGATATTGAGAAGCGTCGCAAATTAGCGTATTCAGGGTGCGGCCGAGCCTGCGAGGCGTAATTTTAGATTCATCGGCGGCCGAATCTGCATCGCGCGGCTTAGTTTAAGACCAAGCTTCCGAGGCGGATCAGGGGCTGCCGCGAGGCACGGCCAAAGATAAAGGATCGGCCTGATGGTTGATCGGAGAACACGGTGGAAACGACTTCGCAC
Source organism: Binataceae bacterium (SeqCode) (assembly GCA_035541875.1). Taxonomy (GTDB): domain Bacteria; phylum Desulfobacterota; class Binatia; order Binatales; family Binataceae; genus JAJPHI01. The sequence continues at coordinate 173,277 of DATKML010000034.1, read as the reverse complement.
GATATTTTGCTGATTGGTGGTGGGGGCGCCGGCTTGCGCGCCGCGATTGCGATCGCGGAAAACAACCCCAACGCCGATATCGCGATGGTCTCGAAGGTCTATCCGATGCGCAGCCATACGGTCTCGGCCGAAGGCGGCGCTGCTGGAGTCGCCGGCGACGACGACACGATCGATGAACATTGCTACGACACGATCTCGGGCAGCGACTGGCTAGGCGATCAGGACGCGATCGAATATTTCTGCAACGAAATCCCCAAGGAATTGCTGCGGCTCGAGCATTGGGGATGTCCCTGGAGCCGTGAGCCAAACGGCAAGATAGCGGTCCGCCCCTTTGGTGGAATGAAGAAGATGCGCACGTGGTTCGCCGCCGATAAGACCGGCTTCCACCTGCTGCACACGCTTTTCCAGACGTCACTGCAATACTCCGCGATCAAGCGCTACGACGAACACTTCGTCACCAAATTGCTGGTCGAAGATGGTGCGATTCGGGGCGTTGTCGCGATCGAACTCCGCACTGGCCGTATCCGCGCGATTCTGGCCAAGGCGGTAGTCATCTGCACCGGCGGTCTGGGTCGTATATTCCCGTTCTCAACGAACGCGAATATCTGTACCGGTGACGGGATGGCCCTGGCGTATCAAGCTGGAGCGCCGCTCAAAGACATGGAGATGATCCAGTATCATCCGACCGGTCTGCCTTTCACTGGCATTCTAATCACTGAAGCGGCCCGCGCCGAAGGCGGCTGGCTCCTCAATAAGGACAATTATCGCTTCCTGCAGGACTACGATCTCGGCAAACCGACGCCGACGCCGGTTCTGCGCAGTATGGAACTCGGACCCCGCGATCGTGTTTCACAGGCGATCTTCGGCGAGTTCGAAAAGGGCCGCGCTTTCCACGGTCCTTATGGCGACTACGTCCATCTCGACCTGCGCCATCTCGGCGAGCACAAGATCGAAACGCGCCTCCCGATGGTGCGCGAACTTTGCCTTAAGTACGAGAACGTCGATCCAGTCCGCGAGCCGATTCCAATCCGCCCCGTTCAGCACTACATGATGGGCGGTGTGCATACAGATATCGAAGGCGCGACCCCGATCCGCGGCCTCTACGCGGCGGGCGAGGCGGCGTGCGTCAGTATCAATGGCGCGAACCGACTCGGCTCGAACTCACTCGGCGAGATTCTGGTGTGGGGTGCCCGCGCCGGACGCAACGCGGTCGAGTACGTGGTTAACGATACTTCCAGCGTGAACACCGGCCACGTGCTGGCGCAGGCTGCCGATGAAGAACGGCGCCTCGAGCAGGAGTATCTGAACAAGACCGGTGGCACCGAGCGTATCGCCAATCTTCGCGACGAGATGCAGAAAGCGATGGAGAGCGGATGCGGGATTTATCGCGAGCGCGAGTCGCTGGTCGCCTCCGGCAACAAGCTGGTCGAACTGCGGGAGCGCTTCAACAACGTCGTCATCGATGATCGCGGGCGCACCTACAACACGAATCTGACCCAGGCGCTCGAGTTGGGCTTCATGCTCGAAGTTGCCGAGACGATGGTCGCTTGTGCGTTGAATCGCGAAGAGTCGCGTGGAGCCCATCAGCGGCGTGACTTCCCGAAGCGCGACGATCAGCGCTTCTTGGCGCATTCCGTTGTTTCGAAGGATGCAGACGGTCGCCCGCAGGTGCAGTACCTGCCGGTGGTCATTACCCGCTGGCCTCCAGGCGAGCGTATCTACGGAAGGGATCACTAAGCAGGGGCGCAAAAGCGCAGCGAGCGAGGCGTCCGCGACAAGCGATCTCGATTGGGTCCTGCGAAGCGCGGTTTAAGACCGGATACTGCGAGGTGCGTTAGAAGAACAATGGCTGATTATACCGATACCGTCATTCTCGAAGTTGCGCGGTTTGATCCGGAGCGCGACACCGAGCCCACCTATGAGAGCTTCGAGGTCCCGCTTCGCAGCGACTGGATGATCCTCGACGCGCTGAATTACATCAAGGACCAGCTCGATGGGTCGCTCGGCTATCGCTGGTCATGCCGCATGGGTATTTGCGGAAGCTGCGGCATGATGGTCAATGGCGTGCCCAAGCTCACGTGCGAGACCCTGCTGATCAATCTGGCGCCCGGACCGATCCGGATTGGCCCACTTGATCATTTCCCGGTCGTCAAAGATCTCGTGATCGAGATGGACGACTTCATGAACAAACTGCAGAAGGTCAAGCCGTACATTGTTCGCAAGGACGACTACAAGCCGCAACGCGAATTCCTCCAGACTCCGGCGCAGCTCGAAAAGTTCCATCAGTTTTCGCTCTGCATCAACTGTATGCTCTGTTATGCGGCTTGCCCGGTCTACGGCCTGGAGCCGGAATTTACCGGACCTGCCGCGCTGACGTTGGCCGAGCGCTACAACCTGGATTCGCGCGATCAGGGCGCCAGCGAGCGTACCGACGTGCTCTCGCAGCACGACGGTATCTGGGCATGCACCGTCGTGGGCGAATGCTCGAACGTTTGTCCGAAGCACGTGGATCCGTCGCTCGCGATTCAGGAGTACAAGATCGACGCGACCAAGGATTGGTTCAAGACTTGGCTGATGCCGTGGGGGAATAAGTAACCGCGATGCCATCGTACAAGCCCTTTCAGCCCGAAGCCTACCGGCCGCGGATGTCTCCGTTTTGGTATCTCGACCGCTGGCCGTACTTCCAGTTTATCGTCCGTGAGACCAGCGCCTTCTTCGTGGTCTACTTCACGGTCATCATGCTGATGCAAATCTGCGCGATCGAAACCGGGGTTGGTGCATACGCGAAGTTTCAGGCGTTCATGGCCTGCCCGGTGGTGATGGTGCTTAACGTGATCGCGCTGGCGTCGATCAGCTTCCATGCTGTGACGTGGTTCATCCTGGTGCCGCGCGTCTTCGTGCGCCACGTGATGGGCAATGTCCTGCCCGATTTCCTGATCTCGGTGCCTAACTTTGGCGCCTGGCTCGTGGCATCGGCGGTAGTCGCAGCCTTCGTCTTGGGGATTTTCTAACATGGCTCACACACAACGATCGCATCGACCGGTCTTCTGGGTGCTGTTCGGCACCGGGGGCTTTCTGGTCGCCTTCTTTTTCCCGATCCACATTCTGCTGAGCGGACTCCTTCAGCCACTTCACCTAGTGCCGTCGCCTGATCGTAGTCAGATGCTGACGCTGCTCGAAAACCCGCTCACCCGGATCTATCTCGCGGCCCTGCTCATCTTCGCGATTTGGCATGCCGCGTACCGTATCCGCGACACGATCTGCGATCTGTTCGGCATCCGCCCGCTCGACGAAGTGATTATGTGGCTATGCTACGCAGGCGCGTCAGCAGTCACGATCGCCGTCGGCTGGCTACTGATCTTCGTCCCCTGAATCGATGAATCCGATTAAGCCCTGATCGCAACCTCACGGGGCCATGCGCGAAACCGCTCTCAGGCACATTCAGTCGAGGGCGGTTTTAGTTTCTGATTGGCGGCATGGGAGTCGCAAGCCCGAGCCATCCTGAGGACGCGATTTCGATGTTATAACTCCGCTCGCAGGAGTTGATATCACGATGCGTCGTTCGATACCGCTAGTCACCGTCGCGATGCTATTGGCGAGCTCTCTTCCGCTCATCGCGCTCGCCGCCGATCCCTCGAGTTTTGTTGCCAAAGGCTCCCCCCGAAGCTTCGTGGGCGTGCCCGGCGTTCACGAATATGTGTTTGCGGCGCAACGCGGATCGTCGCCGTTTGATCGGATCGCGCTCCATCACCTCACCGACAGCACGTCGCGCTCGCAGAAAAAGCGGGTGATGCTTTACCTGCCCGGCACCTGGATGAACGGGACCGTTGTTCCCGACGATACGAGCCATTCGCTCGCCCTGTTTATGGCCTCGCACGGTATCGATTTTTGGGCGCTCGACTATCGGACCCACTTCGTTCCCGCAACTTCCACACAGAACGATCTCGCTGAATTAAAGAATTGGACGAATGAGCTGTTTCTTTCCGATATCGAAGCCGCCGTGCGCTTTATCAAAGAGCAGACCGGGGCTGACCATATCACCGTCGCCGGCTTCAGTCGGGGTGTCAGCTTCGCCTACCTCTATGCTGGGGCGCATCCTCGCGAGATCGCCGGACTTCTCGTCTTCGACGGCTATATTGGTCGGGGGCATCAAGGCCAGCCTCCTCCCGGGATGTATGCCGAGGATGTTGCCGGCAAGCATCTGACGTGGGACAAACGCGCCGCCCTGCTCAAGCTCGTGATGGAGAATCCTCACGCGCCGGCGCCAATCCCGCAATACAAAGACGCAGCCGATAACCTGAATCATGTGGTTTACGATTCCGCTGCTTTCGGCGGGAAGGGTGGGCTCGCGAATCCAATCGACGGCTTCTCTGATGCCTCTACGCTCGCCCGCGTCCTGATCACCTTCGATCGCTACTGGCCCGCTGTGCAGGACTACGAGGATTCTTTCACGTCCGCGGCGATAGTGGCGCTGAAGGGATCGCACATCCCTGTCTTTGCCTTCAGTAGCACTAATATAGCTCCGGACTGGTCCGAAAGGGTGGCGCAATCGGCTGCCTCAACCGACGGGCTGAAGACGCATGTTACGATTCTCAAGGGCTGGGGCCATCTGGATGTAATCTGCGGCACTCGCGCCGAGCGCGAGGTCTTCAAACCGGCAATCGATTCGATCAAGCAGCTTCAGGAGTAGTCGGAGGCTCTTCCTCGGCGGGACGTGATGGGCGGCCGCCGAAGAGCAGGATCCACGCGAGGGCCCATACGCCGAACGCGAAGCCGAGGATCGCCCAAGTCGCGAACGACCGTTTCCGCTGTATCGCGATAATCGTCGTGACCGGCGTCAGCGACGCATCGACGGCCAGCGATGTCATAAGCAAAGTCGCGGCACTCTCGTGGTAGCCGAACAAAATGAAGCCGGAAGTGATCCCTAGCAGTAGTGCGAGTGCGGACATCGTTGGCGTCGTTTCGGATGCGGGTTATATTGAGCCTATGGCACGTCGCGAAGTCGAGAGCTTAGTGAGTAAGTTGCGCCAGATGAGCGAAGAGGGCGCCGCAAGCTTTTTCAACGAGGTGATGGCAAGCGATCGGCTGCGCAAAGCGCTGGGCCGCGCTGGCGAAAGCTTCATGGCCAACAAGCAAAGCTTCGACCGCAATATCGAAAGTCTCCTCGACTTCGTCAATATACCCTCCAAGCGCGACGTGCGGGATCTGAAGTCGCGTCTCGACACGCTCAGCACCCAACTTGTAAACCTTAGCATGAAGGTCGACCGGATGATGGCTGAGCATCGACCCAGCGAAGCTCCGGTTGCGGTGGCTCGGGTGACGAAGCCCAAACGCCGCACGAAATAATCTCAATTCAAATTTTTTGTCATCCCGAGCCGACGAGCCGAATGGCGAGTCGCGTCGAAGGGTCTAGGCGAAGCGATGGTACTATGCCACGAAGCAAAGAAATCGCTCGGCGTTGATCCCTCCGCTTCGCTCGCGGACTCGGTTCGGTCGGGATGACAGAAACAGGAAGCCGGTGAGAACCGATCCCCTGGGGTCAGCGCTCAAACAGCTCGCGCAGCTTTTCGGGTAGTTGCCCCAGATGCTCAATCTGATGGAAATGCGGGGCGCGCTTACCGACCCCGATAAAGTGCGTTCCCGCCTCCTCCGCCGCGATCCTATCAGTATCACTATCGCCGATATAAACGGCGCGATCGGCACCCACTCCCGCGCGTTCGAGACATAGCTGCACGATATCCGGTGCGGGCTTGGGTCGCACTTTATCCTTGGCGCTTGCAACCGCGTCGAAGATACCGCTCAGACCGATATAGTCGATGATCGCCGGAATCGTCGCCGATCGATTCGTCGCGAGTCCCAGCCGATACTGGCGTTTGAACTCGAGAAGCATCGCGCGCAGACCAGGGTAGGGACGCAGAAGTCGGAAGAAGGGCGTCGAGTCCATCGTGCGCGCAACTTCCCGCATTCGCTCCACTCTCGCCGTGTCGCCTTTCGCCCGTGCTTCAAAGACCTGCAACGCAGCAAAGAAGATACAAGCGCGCTCCTCGTCAGGATCGAGCGGCGGTTCGCCGATTATTCGGAAGATCTCGTTGTAGTAAGCGACGTTCGATTCTGACGAATCAAACAGGACGCCATCGGCGTCGAACATGACTAGGTCGAGCATTAAAGGTCGTGACTCTTTCTATCGGTGCAACTAACTCGAAATCTTGCGGGCCAATTTTCGGTCTCGGCTCGCCCGCTCGTCCCCGATCCGGCGACGCACGTCGATGGCTTGTATCGTCCGGAAAATTTTGACCAGGTCTGCCGAAGATTATCGGCGTGTCTTACATCGCGCATCGTGAACTAAGGACTTACCGCAAGCTCTCTTTACTCTACCCTCTCACCAATCCCTGCGCACGCTTCTTGCGGGGACCGATACGCGACGAAGTTAGCAAATGGTCCAAATCAGGCGAAGGTGGGGTGCGAGGCTATTCCCTATGCGCCGTAGTAGCTGTGCGGCTCAATAGCGTGCTCGCGGCGAGTAGGGCGTCGAGCGCAGATTCTAAGTCAAAGCATGCCGAGACGAGGTTCTGATCAGCACTATCTTGAGGACTCCAACCGAGCTGTCTACGGCTCAGAGTCCGCCGCCAAGGCCTACATGCGAGTCAGTTCTTTGCAGGAGGCCGAGCGAGTAATCCTCGCCCGGATCTTCCCGGACATTCAGGGCAAGCGCATCCTCGATATAGGCGTTGGCGGTGGCCGCACCACCGCCTATCTGCATCATGTGAGTAGCCACTACGTCGGCATCGACTATTCGCTCGCGATGGTGGAAGCAGCTCGCCGCAAGACCGGCCTTTCGAGCATCTACTGCTGCGATGCCCAAGACATGCGGCGTTTCGAAGACGAAGCTTTTGACTTTGTCTTTTTCTCGTTTAATGGCCTGGACTACATGCCGCATCAGAATCGCTTGCGAGCCATCTCGGAGATCTATCGCGTCCTCGCTGGCGGCGGTTGGTTCTTATTCAGCTCGCATAATCGGTCAGGCAAAGCGGCCAAGCCGCCCTGGCGTCAGAGCAACGGCGCGTTCTCTCTTCATTTTGCCAAGAGCTGCCTCGATGCTCTGCTGGCGTTACCTCGTCACTGGCGTCTGCGGCAGTACGAACTACACGAAGACGAATACGCGATACTCAATGATCCCGCGTTCAGTTATTCGCTGATGACCTACTATATCGACATTCCGCAACAGCTCGCCCAACTCGCCAAAATTGGCTTCGTTCAGATCGAGGCCTTCGACTCACATGGTCAGCGGACGCACAAGGACGATCAGTCACCGTGGCTCCACTATTTAGCTCGTAAATGAATCGGAGATAGCGCTCAGCGGATCGACGCCACACTCGGCTCGAACGACTCGATCGCGCGCCAGCTTAGGTCCATAGCCTTCACGGGAGCTAAATGCTAACCCCATTCTGAGGATCGAGCGACGGGTTATCGCAATCCGTTGCCGGTCGATTCGAAGATCTGTGAGGGAGTGTGCGCGATGAAAGCGATCCAGTTCAAGGAAGTAGGCGGTCCCGAGATGATGCATATCGTCGATATCCCGAAGCCCGAAGTGCGGCCCGGGATGGTACGGGTGCGGAATCATGCGGTCGGGATCAATTTTGCCGATAATTTCTTTCGCAAGGGCAACTACGTTATCAAACCCAAGCTGCCTGATACGCCAGGGATGGAAGGCGCGGGCATTATCGATGAGGTCGGGCCGGGCGTCGAAGGATTGAAGCCCGGGATGCGTGTCGCGGGTATCGGCCTAAAGTGCTATGCGGAGTACTCGCTCTTCCACGCCGCTCAGGTGATTCCGCTGCCCGATCACGTCGACTTCGAGGAGGGTGCGGCCTTCCCGATCCAGACTCTCACTGCCTGGTTCATGATCCACACCTGCCATCACATGACGCCGGGGCAGACCGTGTTGGTCCATTCGGCGGCTGGCGGAGTCGGTATAGTCGCGATGCAGATCGCGAAGGCGGCCGGCGCGCGCGTAATCGGCACGGTTTCGAGCGACAACAAAATCGCGATCGCGAAGCAGTACGGCGCCGACGAAGTGATCAACTACGAGACTCACGATCTCGCGGAAGAAGCCTTACGGCTAACCAACGGCAAGGGTATCGACCTCAACCTCGATGCGGTCGGCAAGCCCACCTTCGAAAAGGGCATCAAGTGCGCAGCCCCCTTCGGCCACGTCATCCTTTACGGTCGCGCCGGTGGCCCGCCGGACAAGATCGATCCGATGCGCCTCTTCGAGAAGGCCGTAAAGGTCAGCGGCTTTATTCTGTTCACGGCATCTTCGAATGCGCACCTGATGAAGGAGGGGACCGAATCCTGCTTCCAGCTGATGAAGGAGGGCAAGCTGAAGATGCTCGTCGGCAAGACCTTCCCGCTGGCACAGGCACCCGAGGCGCATCGCTTTATGGAGTCGCGGCAATCTGTCGGAAAGTTGGTGCTCATCCCCTGACAATCTTATAGCCTACACCCTGAGGGGCTGGATTTTTTCAGGTGGAGGGGGTGCCGCGCCTGCTCGGCGCGGCCAATAAGGGATGGATTTCGCGCGAATCTCCGCGATGGCCGGGGGCCATGCGGAAGCTCGAACGATTCAGGTTGCACTCAAGCTCGGTCTGTTCGAGGCTCTTGGCAAAGCCGATCACGATGCAGCATCGTTGGCTGCGGCTCTCCGATGCGAGCCGCGGGCGACAATGCTGCTCGCGAATGCACTCGTCGCTCTGGAGTTGCTGGAGAAGCGGGCAGGGCGCTTCTGTCTGAGCGACGCCTCGCGCCGGTATCTCGTTGAGGCTTCGTCCGGATACCTCGGTGGAATGATTCTCTTCGACGGAGCCCTCTGGGATGTATGGGGGCGTCTCGAGGAGTCGATTCGTTCGGGTAGTCCCGCTCGCTTGCCGGATATGTTCCAGAACCGGCGCGAGGATACTGCGCGCTTTATCGGTGCGATGGACAGTCTCGTGCGCGCTCGAGGCGACGCCGAATGGACGACGGCGCATCTCGATCTCGGCTTCGCTCGAACGATAGTCGATCTCGGCGGCGGCCCCGGAACCTACCTGGTCGAGTTCCTGCGACGCTGGCCCGACGCTCGCGGCTCTATTTGGGATCTTAAAGCCACGCTTGAAGTTGCTCGCGATATATTGGCCCGTCACGCCTCCGATGTGCTCGCGCGGATCGATCTCCGCGAGGTCGATTACAACCTCGGCGAGCTGCCCGGACCAGTGGACGTGATCTTCCTCTCAAATATCATCCACAGCGAAAACGAAACCACCAACGTGGCTTTGATTAGTAAATGTTTTCGCGCACTTAGCCCTGGCGGTCTGATAATCCTAAAGGATCACATTATGAACGAAGCGCTGACCGAACCCGCTGCAGGAGCGGTCTTCGCGTTGTTCATGCTGCTGACCACGAAGGGCCGGGACTACAGCTTGGGTGAAGTTAAAGCATGGCTTGAAGCTGCGCGCTTTGCTGATATCCAACTGATCGCGTTACCCAGTCCGCCCTTTACCTCTTCACTCGTGCTTGGAAGGAGGCCTCGCTGATGACCTGGCGACCGATCGGCTCGCAAAACCCGATGCTCTCGCGGTTGCTTACCAGTGCCCTACTCTTGTCGCTCGGGTCGTTCTCCGGGGGATGTCTCGCAGCCATCCCGCTGGCCGTGAGCGCGGCCAAAGCCGTCGGATCGAGCGTGCTCAACGCCGCCGCGGAGCATCAAGCCGCGAAGGGGGAGAAGAAGGAGGACTTCGTCGACGAGAAGGAGCGTTGCGATAACCTCGAACAGGATCAGCCGGCCGTTATCGAGCTACGCACAGCGCAGGAAGGCCAGCCGCCCGAATGGCGTGAGCTGAGCTTGAACAGCGCCACTGGAGACCCGGTTTGGGCTCCTGCGATGGATATGGGTAACCCCTCGACCTGGCGACCCGCGCAAAATCTCGGCAATATGAAGTTTACTCCGCCTCTAGCGATGCCCGAGAAGCCGGGGAAATCGGAGTATGTGGTATACGCCGCCGCCGAGCCGAAGGACGCACTCGAGCAGGACCAGCTGACCGGGCTCTCGACGGGGTTTGCCAGCAAGACGGGTACTTTCCAGTGGCACGATCGCCCTTACGAATACGCGACGGTGGAGAAGCTACCGTGCTTCCCTATCGCCCAAGCGATGAAGTGAGCTGATCCCGTGGCCCGCCCGCGATCACGCTGGCGATGGGTCGCTCTTACGGCAAGCGTTGCACTTGTCGCCTGCGTCGTATGGCTGCAAGTGCCGTTCCCGGCCCTTTCCGAGCCCACGCTCGGAGCTCCACTGCTTAATCCTGCCGCATGGACCGACGACGCCATCACGATGGCGAATCTCGGCCACGCGACTCTGCTGATGAACTTCGACGGGGTCCGGGTAATCAGTGACCCGGCGCTCTTCTATCGTGTCGGTCTTTCCTTGGGTCCGCTCGGAACGATTGGACCACACCGACTGATCGCCCCAGCGCTTCCGCCAAACAAGCTTCAAGCGATCGACGTGATCGTGATCACTCACGCGCACATGGACCATCTTGATCTTCCTTCGCTCAAGGCCCTGCCTAAGACCGCAACGGTGGTGGCCTGCACCGGATGCGGCGACCTTATCCGGCCGCTCGGCTTCAACGACGTTCGCGAGTTGAATTGGGGTGAGAGCACGTCGGTAAAGGGGCTGACTGTGACGGCTCTCGGAGCGCGTCACTGGGGCAAACGATGGCCTCCCCTCGGACGAGCGTACGGCTTCAACAGCTACGTCCTCGACAAGGAGGGCCATCGGATGCTGCTCGCGTGTGACTCCGCCTCAACCGATCTTTTCGCTGCCCTGAAGACGAATCCTCCCGAAATTGCCGCGTTTTCGATCGGTGCCTACGATCCCTGGATCTGGAACCACGCTAACCCTGAGCAGGTCTGGCAGATGTTCCAAGGGACTGGTGCTGAGTATCTCGTCCCGATTCACTGGGGAACTTTCCGCCTATCCAAAGAACCGCGGGACGAGCCGATGAAGCGTCTTCTCGCCGCCGCCGGAATCCATGCTGACGAAGTGGTTGAGCGTCAGATAGGAGTCGCTTGGAAGCTGCCGATGATTAGTCGCTCTAATTTGCAGAGAGCATCTAAATGACGCTCATTAGGCGAAAATTCATTGACTCTCGGCAGCGCTTGCGATGCCATCTTTCTATGGCATCGAGCAAACAAGCGGACAGCCCGGGTGTGCAAATAATCAAGTCTTTCTTTAAGTATCTGCTGCTCTTGGTCCTTGCAGTTTGGCTCGGGCTGAGCAGTGCGCAACGCAAGGCTCACGCAGCAGATGACGACTGGGAGGCCGTAGGCTCAAGCAGCAGTGGACCCGCCGAAAGGTCGGGTCAATCGACCTCCGGTGCTCAGGACGATGCCGCCCACGCGCAGACCAAAAATTCATCCGCGAAGCCCTTCAAGGTTTGCGGTGAGATGGCTACTAAAGCTTCACCGCAGGTCACCGCGATGGTTCAGCGGATCAATAATTTGTGGGGCAGCAGTTTTCCCGTTTACGAGACCCTTGCGGTCGAACAACCCCACGCGACACCGGGCGGTTGCGTCTTTTACAATCGCGCTGCGCTGGCTGCGATCCTGGCTGGTCGCCTCGATGTTCAGGATAATACCGACGTTATAGATCCCCTCGAGTGGGCGATCTTCGCTCACGAGATCGGCCATCAGGTCCATCAGGATAATGAACGCGTTCGTGATTCCGTTCCCAGCGCCATTAAGGAACTTGAGGCTGACCGCTTCGCCGGCTACACGCTGGCGAGGCTCAAAATCCGGGGCACCGAATTAAGCCCCTACTGGAGTCTCACCGGCGACGAATTCGGCGGCGGCGCGAACTCACGGAATGCGCACGGTTCGAGCGGCCAGCGACTTGCCGCCTTCAAGCAAGGATGGAATCTCGCCGAGTGGAATCGCCCGGAAGGGTCAGGCTCCGTGGCCGAAGCGCAGAACGAGGCCGTCGCACCCGATAGCGCCGACGGCGCTCCCAAGTGATCGCCTTAGCTTCTCGTTGTCGCGATTCTATGCGTGGTTAGGTTAGCTGAAGAGGCTATATGGATATTAACGCTACTTGGGTGATCTTCTGGGGCTTGCTGGCAATCGTTACGATAGGTTTGCTTTCAGGCCTCTACACCGTCGATCAACAGACGGTCGCTGTAATCGAAAAGTTTCACGCCTTCGCACGTCTGGAATCAGCCGGATTGCATTGGCGGATTCCGCTGTTCGAGCGCGTTGCTGCCTATGTCGATCTTAAGGTGCAGCAACTCTTCGTTACTGTCGAGACCAAGACCCAGGACGACGTAACTCTGTCGGTAAAGGTCGCCGTGCAATATTTCGTCGCGTCCGATCAGGTCTTCAACGCCTTCTATAAGCTCGAAGAACCGCGTCGCCAGATCAATGCTTACGTCTTCGACGCTATCCGCGCTCATGTGCCGGGTCAGAAGCTCGATGAGGTCTACGCCAACAAGGAACTGGACCAGGCGATTGAGCATGAAGTGCGTGAGAAGATGCAGGCCTATGGCTACTCGATTATCGACGCGCCTGTGGTCGAAATCGTACCCGACGCACGGGTCAAAGAAGCGATGAACCAGGTCAACGCCAATCAGCGTCTGCTCGAAGCGGCGAAAGCGAAGGCCGAGGCCGACAAGATTACCGTAGTGAAGGCGGCCGAGGCCGAGGCGGAAAGCAAGGCGCTTCAGGGTGACGGTATCGCGCGCGAGCGGCTGGCGATCGCGCATGGGCTCAAGGAGTCTGCGGAACTATTCAAGGAAGAGCTGAAGGGCGTCAGCACCGAGGAGTGCATGGCGATCCTCTTGCTGACGCAGTACTTCGACATGCTCAAGGAGATAGGGTCGCGCAGCAACACGATCATGCTGCCGCATTCGCCTGGCGGCTTGCAGGATCTGGTCGGTCAGATCCGCAACGCGATTATCGCAGGGAACGAGACGGTCGCCGGAATCACTCCGGTGCATACGAACGGCTCCGCCGCGGCAAACTAATTTCAAGTCGGGGAGTCCTCTTCGAGTTAGGGCTCCCCGATAAATCAAACCCGCTTCCGTCGCTTGGTCAGATAATCGACCAGCATATACTCGCCCAGATGGTCCGGGCGGGTATAGAGCGCGCGGCCGCGATTAATCAGGGTCATCTTCTCGACGAAGGCACGCAGGCTCGGCGAGTCGTCGAGCATGAAGGTGTTAATCGTGATTCCCTTGCGGGTTGCTCGCTCAACTTCCTTCAATGTCTCCTGCGCGGCGCGCATACTGATTCCGCCGAACGAGAGCGGCCATTCGCAATAGAGCCGCTTGTTAAGGAAGTACGCGGTCGGCTGCCCATCGGTGATCACGATTATCTGCTGGTTGCGGGACGGATGGCGCATCAGTAGGTCAGATGCGAGCCGTAATCCGTCCTGCAGATTGGTAAAGGGATCGCCCATGTTCCACGAGGCTTCGGGCAGATCCTTGAGCTTGAGCTCCACGGCGCGGGTGAAGAAGCCGACGATCGAAAAGTAGTCCCGCGGGAATTTCGTACGGACGAGAGTCTCGAGCGCGAGCGCCACTTTCTTTGCCGCCGCGAAACGACCCTCCCAGCTCATCGACCACGACATATCGAGGCACAGCACCGTCGAGGCAGAGCTGCCGTAATCGCTCTCGAAAACTTCGAAGTCGTCAGGCGAGAGCTTGAGCGGAACACCGGGTTGGCGCGTCAGTGCGTGCTTGAGCGTACCGACCAGATTGAGATTGAGCGGATCGCCGTAGGCGTAAGGCTTCACCTCATCGGGGCGGATATCGCTGATCCCGCGATGGTCGATCGCGTGTGAGCCGACACGGTCTTTGAGCAAGCCCTGATAGATATCGCGGAGCGCGAGCTGTCCGATCCGGCGCACGCCCTTGGGCGAGAGCTGCATGTGATCGCCCTTCTGCACCATGTAGCCGGATTGCTGAAGTAGCAGCATCACCTGGCGCAGATTCTGAAAATCCTGAACCGCCTGGGGCCCCATCATCTCCTGGAGGTCTTCCAGCGAGACCTGCTCGAAATTTCCCTGCATCAGGTCCTGTTCGAGCTGGCGCATCCGATCCATCTCGCGCATCAAGTCGAGCGCTTCCTGGTAGCCGAGATTTTTCGGCCCATGGAACATATGGTTGAAGCGGTCGCGGAAGTTTTCGAGGTCGCGGATATTGTCGTACTCGGCCAGCAGTTCATCGAAGTCGGCCTTGGCCTGCGCGTTCTCGAACTCGTAGCTCTCCAGCTTGCGTAACGCTTCCGAGAGCCGCCGCGGCATATTCCGAAGATCCTGCTCTTTCTGTTCGATTCCCGGCTTTTGCCCGCGCATCGACTCAAGCGTATTGCGCTCGCGGCCGAGGATATCGGAGAGCTTGTTTTCCAGTTCGTTCAGCGCATTGCGAAGATTGAAGTCGCGATACCGCTCGCGCATCGCCTGGCGCAGTTGTTCAAGCAGCTCTTCGAGCCCGACAACCTTCATCCCCTCGAAGTCCATCCCCTGCCGCATCATCCAGTCCGCGGCCTGGTTTACGTCGTCAGTATGGGAAAGAAAGTCGGCGAGTTTTTCGAAGACCTTATCGGCGTCGAGCTTGAGAGCCTGCGTCCCGTCCCACTGCGTATATCGAGTGATCACCATCGCGATAACTAACGCTCAGGCGTGATAGGCAAAACGTCCGCCGCGGCGCTCCTTGTTGAGCTTCTGATGGAGATGCAGACCCTCGAAGATGAACTCGCTAGCACTGGCCATCAGGCCCGGAGTCTCGAAGGTCCCGAGCCGGTTGATCGCGTCACGCAGGCCGGGCACTTCGCGCAGCGCGTCCATGTATTCAGACGCGGGCGAGCGATCGGAAACCTCGACGCCCCATCCCTGCTCGAAGTACGCAATTACCGGCTTGAGCTCATCGATCTTGATATAGCGGTCGAAGACCTTGAGCACCGCGCGATTCACGAGCCGCTCGATCAGGTCCTCTTCCTTTTTGTCTTCGCCCGCGTACTCCAGTTCGAGCTTGCCGGCCGTCGCCGGATAGATCGCATGGAGATCTGATACCCGCGGCACAATCTCCTGATCGCCATTGATCACCGAGCGCTTCTCGGCGTTCGAGATGATCGTTTCGAAGTTATTGATCGTCACGCGCACCGATACGCCCGAGGCCTGATTAATCTCGTTTGAGCCGCGTGCCTCAAAGGTGACCTGTGCCAGGATCTCCTTCAGAAACTGAGGCATCCGCAGCGGAATTTCACCGCGCAACGGATAGGAGCACTCCTGTTCCATGATCGAGATTTCGTGCTCGACTGTCTTCGGATAGTGGGTGCGGATCTGGATATCGAAACGGTCTTTCAGCGGGGTGATGATGCGTCCGCGCGAAGTGTAATCTTCGGGGTTCGCGCTGGCGACAAAGACCACATCGACCGGCAATCGAATCTTGTAGCCCTTAATCTGCACATCTTTTTCTTCCATCAGGTTGAACAGACCGACTTGCACCTTTTCGGTCAGGTCGGGGAGTTCGTTGATGGCGAAGATGCCGCGATTGACGCGTGGGATTAGCCCGTAATGAATCGTTTCGGTATCGGCGAGATAGCGCCCCTCGGCCACCTTGATCGGATCGATCTCGCCGATCAGGTCGGCGACGGAGACGTCCGGCGTGGCTAGCTTTTCCGCATAGCGATGCTCCCGGTCGATCCAGACGATTGGCGTGTCACCGGCTTTGTCGGCGATCAGCTTGGTGCATCGCGCACAGATCGGTGCGAAGGGGTCGTCGTTCAGTTCGCATCCTTCGACTGCGGGTACGTATTCATCAAGCAGCGTCCGCAGTGATCGGATCAGGCGCGACTTCGCCTGGCCGCGCTCACCAAGCAGAATTATATGGTGGCCGGCGAGAATGCCGTTTTCGATTTCGGGTACTACAGTGTCTTCGTAACCGACGATTCCGGGAAGGATCGGCTGCTTGTCGCGCAGGCGCCGCAGCAGATTATTACGCATCTCAACGCGAACGGAGGTCGTGCGGTATCCCGCATGTTCGAGTTCGCCGAGCGTGCGATAGGTCAGCAGTTTTTCATCCATTTGACGCGAAGCCGCGAAGCGCTCCCACCTTTCAGGATAGGGTAATGTCGATCGCTTTGAAACGTGGCGCAAGCGAATCGAAGCATTGCTCAAGACTTTGTGAGAGTACCCGAACCGAGCTAATCGTCGTCATGTAGTTGGAATCGCCGTCCCATCGCGGGACCACATGCCAATGCATGTGATCGGCGACACCGGCGCCGGCGGAACGTCCGAGATTCGCACCGACATTGAAGCCCGACGGCCGCATGGCCGCGCGGAGTTCCTTGATGCAATGGATGATCAGTTCGTCGATAACCGCTCGTTCGTCGCGCTCAAGCAGTTCGGGGGAGGCGACGTGGCGGCGCGGCGCTACCATCAGGTGGGCGCTGGTGTAGGGATAGCGATTCAGCATCACCAGCGCGTGCTGATTAGTGTGGAGGATCAGTCGCTGGCGCTTTTGCCGCGCGGTAAGACGATCGAAGCAGAAGATACATCCGGAATCTTTGGGAGCACGTGTTGAAGCGACATACGCCGATCGCCACGGCGCCCAGAGACGGACAGGAGAAGCCTTGATTTCAGATGGGGTTGTTCGGGGTTTCCGCGGCGGCACCATTGATCTCCTGGCGCAGCTCTTTGCCGGCACGGAAAAAAGGGACCCGCTTGGCCGCGATCGCCACGGCGGATCCCGTTTTTGGGTTCCGTCCCTGCCGGGCGCCTCTTTCTTTTATGCCGAAGGTTCCGAAGCCGCGCAGTTCGATTCGTTCACCGCGGCTGAGTGCTTCAGCCATCGCATCGAACAGGGCGTTAACCGTGGTTTCGGCGTCACGGCTGGATAAGCCAAGCCGCCGTGCGGGCAGTTCGTTAATGATCTCCCGCTTGGTCACCGCGGTCAGGCCCTGAACGATCGATTGCCCGGACTAGCGTCCGCGGCGTGCGCGATCTTCGCGATCGAGCCGGAGTTCCTCGCTCTTGAGCAGGTCTTCCATCGAGAAGCGCTGCGCTTCATGCTCACGCCGCAGATAGGCCTGCATCTCCTCGCGCTCCATATGCTGGCTGAGCGCCTTGATCGAGAGACCGATACGGCGTTCGCGCGTATCGACCTGCACCACCAGCGCTTCGACCTCGTCACCAACTTTGAAGAGCGACGACGGCTTGTCGACTCGCTCGTTGGAGAGCTGCGAGATATGGATGAGACCTTCGATTCCCTCTTCGATTTCGACGAAGACACCAAAGTCTGCGACTGAACTGACCTTGCCCTTAACCAGCGTGTTCAGCGGATAGCGCTCGGCCACGCTGCTCCAAGGATCGGGCGAAAGCTGCTTGACCCCAAGGCTCACCCGCTCATGCTCGACTTCGATTCCGAGCACCACAGCCTGAACCTCATCGCCTTTCTTGTAGATCTCCGACGGATGGCGCACCTTCTTGGTCCACGACAGATCGGAGATATGCGCGAGGCCGTCGATACCCGGCTCGATTTCAACGAAGACACCGAAGTCGGTAATCGATTTGACCTTGCCGCTGATCGTGCTGCCAATCGGATGGCGCTGCGCCAGTGCCTGCCAAGGATTCGGTTCGGTCTGCTTGAGACCGAGCGAAATCCGGCGGTTACCCTCATCGACGCCGAGCACCTGCACTTCGACGGTGTCGCCGACATTAACGACTTTCGAAGGATGGACCGCACGCTTGCTCCAGGTCATCTCGGAGACGTGGATCAATCCCTCGATACCCTTCTCGAGTTCGACGAAGGCGCCGTAGTCAGTGACGCTGACGACCTTGCCGGAAAGACGCGTGCCGGGAGGATAAGTCTCTGCAGCGTTCGCCCATGGATCCGGCAGGATCTGCTTCATACCAAGCGAGACGCGCTCGCGCTGCGGATCGTACTTGAGGACGACGACCTTTACGGTATCGCCGACCTTCACCGCTTCCGAAGGATGCTGCAGGCGGCCCCACGCCATATCGGTGATATGGAGCAGGCCATCGATACCGCCGAGATCGACGAAGGCGCCGTAGTCGGTGATGTTCTTCACCACGCCTTCCAAAATCACGCCCTCTTCGAGCACCTTCAGCGTCTGTTCTTTGAGGGAGGTACGCTCACGCTCGATCACGCTGCGACGCGAGACAACAACGTTGCCGCGCGCGCGATTAAACTTGAGGATATGGAAACGGCCGCGCTGGCCGATATAACGATCGAGATTGCGTGCCGGACGCGTGTCGACGTGTGAGCCGGGCAAGAAGGCCGGCACGCCGATATCGACCTGCAAGCCGCCTTTGACTTTGCCGAGGATAACCCCTTCAACCGGTGTTTCGGTTTGGAAGGCTCTTTCCAACTCGCGCCAGACTTTGAACTTCTCTGCCTTCTGATGCGAAAGCATAACGGTACCGTTTTCGGTCTCGGTACCCTCGAAATAGACGTCCACCTCGTCGCCTTCCTTGACGGTGACGTTGCCTTCATGGTCAAGGAACTCGGCGAGTGGCACCTGGCCTTCGCACTTGTAATTGATATCAACGATAACGCTATCGCGAGTGACTAGAATAACCGAACCAACCAACACGTCACCGGGGCGTGGTGCCCGCAGGGTCTGTTCCATCAGCGATTCGAAGTCATTCGTTCCTCCGTCCGCTCGTTGCGACAACTCTTTCTGCATTTAGTGAAACCTTTTACTTGGGCCCTCGAAATTCACTGCAATCCATACAAGGGTAGATGCGCCGTTTCAAGTCCTAATCGACTTTAAGGCCCGTCTAGATCAATTTGGCGAGCCACCCTCGATTAGCTTTTGCATCTGCGCGACGACCTGATCAACTTCGAGCTTGCTCGAATCGACCATGATCGCGTCGTTGGCCGGCTTGAGCGGCGCGAGTTCCCGTTCCTGATCGCGTTTGTCTCGTTCCTGTAGCTGAGCGAGCACGTCGTCGCGCGAGATCTGCTCACCCTTCGCACGGAGCTCCATCCATCGCCGCTCGGCGCGGATCGCGACATCGGCAGTCAGATAGAACTTGAACTCGGCATCGGGGAAGATCACCGTGCCGATATCCCGCCCTTCCATCACGACGCCACCCGCCGCGCCAGCGGCGCGCTGTAAATCACGCATCCGCTCGCGCACGACCGGCAAGGCCGAAAGGCGCGACGCGAGATCGCCGATTCGTGGTGTGGTGATCGAATCGCTGATATCACGGCCGTCGAGTTTGACTCGTTCGCCGTCAAACGTAATCGCGATGGAATTCAGGAGTTCTCCAAGCCGCTGCGCGATAGTGGGTTCGCTCAGCTCTAATCCAGTATAGCGCAACGAGGCGGCCAGCGCGACCGCCCGGTACATCGCGCCGGTATTCAGATGGCTAAAACCCAGGGCGCGGGCCAGCGCGCGCGCTACCGTGGACTTGCCCGCGCCGACAGGCCCGTCTATCGCGATTATTGGACGGCGGGGTTGAGTCATTTTAGTCGCTCCCGCATCGCTCATTTAAGCTGCTCGCGCATTTTGCGCCCACGCGCGAAGAGTTCCATCAGGCGTTTTTCGTCGGCAGTATCGACGGCCTCCGCAAACTCGGTGAAGCTCGTCGCAAAGAGCTTAAGCGCGGCGGTAATTGCCTCGCGGTTCGTCAGACATATATCGCGCCACATTTCCGGCGAGGACGCAGCAATCCGTGTCGTGTCGCGCAATCCACCGGCACCGAATGACGCCGCCCATCGCCCATCGACCATCTCGTCTGCCAGGGCCGCCGCGAGCGCACTCGACGCGATCTGCGGCAGATGACTCGAGCGGGCGAGCAGCGCATCGTGCACCTCGGGCGCCATCCGTTCGAGGCGCGCCCCGGTCGCGCACCAGAGCGCTTCAATTTTATCAACAGATTCCGGCGTGCTGCGCGACGACGGCGTGACGATTACGCGCCTGTCGATATAGAGCTGCTCATCGGCCGCGATCGCCCCGGTAATCTCTTTGCCGGCCACCGGATGGACCCCGACGAACACCATCTGCGGACCAAGCAACGGCTCCAGTTCACGTACGACCCAAGTCTTTACGCTACCGACATCGGTGACTACCGCATCCTTTGGAAGATACGGAACCATCGCGGCGAGCGTTTCGGGAAAGGTCCGAATCGGCGTCGCGAGCATCACGAGGTTGGCATCACGCGCTGCTTTCTGCGGATCGCGCGTCGCGAAATCGATGATCCCGCGCTCGAGTGCAACGTCCAGATTTGCCTGAGTGCGACCCAGCCCAACGATTCGTTCGACCAGTCCTTTGCGGCGCGCGATCAAGGCAAGCGAACCACCAATCAAGCCCACACCGCAGAGCGTCAGTTGCCGAAAAAGAGGTGCCATCGATACTACGCCACCTGTGCCGCGCGGCTACCCTTTAAAGCATTTTTGTAAGCCGCAATTGCTGCTTCGAAGCCGGAAACGAGTGCGTCGGCAGTCAGTTCATGACCGATCGAGACCTCAGCGAGGTAGTCGATACGATCGACCAGTGGCGGCAGGTTATGCAAATTCAGATCGTGCCCCGCATTGACCATCAGGCCGGCGCTTCGTGCTGCCTCGGCCGTAGCGATACAGGCCTTTAGTTCAGCATCGTAGGCGCCATGCCGAAAAGCTGAGGCGTAGATTCCGGTATAGATTTCGATTCCATCGGCGCCGGTCTGTGGCGCGCGCGCAACCGGCTTCGGATCGGGGTCCATGAAAAGAATTACGCGCGAACCCAGGCGATGAAGCCGCTCGATCACTGGTCGTAGCTCGGCGATTTCCGGGTCAGTGAGATCCCAGCCCTTTTCCGAAGTAAATGCCGCCGGTGCGTCGGGCACCAGAGTACATTGCTCCGGTTTGACGGCCTCGATTAGTTCCATCAGCCGTGCTGCCGGCCGGCCCTCGATATTGAGTTCGAAAGTCGGTCGCACCGATGCGATCAGGCTGGCCAACACGGGTACGTCGCTCGCGCGAATATGCCGCTCATCGGGCCGCGGATGGACCGTGATACCGGCGGCGCCAGCCTTGATCGCCAGACGCGCGAACGAGGCGATATCGGGGACGCCCGTATGCCGCGAATTACGCAGCAACGCGATCTTGTTGAGGTTGACGCTAAGACGAGTCACAAGGTTAAGGGCGGCGCGCTCGGGTCGTCCCGAACGTCGGATTAATTTTTTTCGCTGAGCACCTGTTCCAGCGCAGCGACGAGCCGCCGATTTTCTTCTTCCAAACCAACACTGATACGGACGTGGCGCGGTAGGCCGTAGCCTCCGACCGGGCGCACGATCACGCCGTGGCGCAGCAGCTTATCGAACACAGCGCGGCCGTCGCCAACTTCAGCGAGAATAAAGTTCGCGTGACTCGGCACATAGTTGATTCCGAGTCGCTTGAACTCGCGCTCAAGGTAAGCCATCCCCTCGGCGTTGACCCGCAAAGTGTTCTGGACGTGCTCGGTGTCGTCGAGCGCGGCGACGGCAGCGACCTGCGCCAGCGAGGTTACATTGAAGGGCTGCCGCACGTTGTTGAGCAGTCGGATCATCGAGGGGCTCGAAATCGCATAGCCCACGCGCAATCCGGCGAGACCGAGAATCTTCGAGAAGGTGCGCAGCGTTACGATCATTCGCTGGCCGTCGTGGTACTTGAGCGAATCGGGATAATCGGGATCGCGCACGAATTCGAAATAGGCCTCATCGGCGACAATCACTACATGATCGGGAACACGAGCGAGAAAGCGCTCCCATTTGGCGCGCCGGAAGATCGCCCCGGTTGGATTATTCGGATTGTCGAGAAAGACGATCCGGGTGTTCGCGTCGATCGCGTCAGCGATCCCGTCGAGGTCAAACTGGTAATCAGGGCGCATCGGCACGGTCTTCGATTCACCGCCTGCAGCCGCTGCCGCCAACGGATAGATCGCGAAACCGTGCTCAGTGAAAACCACGTTCAGACCGGGCCGGATAAAGAGGAAGGCCAGCAGGTTCAGGACTTCGACCGATCCCGAGGCGAGGAAGACGTGATTCGAGGGCACCTGATGCTTCGCGGCGACCTTCTCGCGCAGTGCCCAGCTCCCACCGTCGGGGTAGCGATTCAAATCGTTAATCGCGGCCTTGACCGCGGCGAGTGCGAGGGGCGACGGACCGAGCGGATTCTCGTTCGACGCCAGCTTGACCGGCTCGCCTATCCCGAGTTCGCGCTGCAGTTCTTCGATTGGCTTGCCCGGCTCGTAAGGGACGAGTGCGGCGACCGAGGGAAACGCCAGATCTTCAGGTTTCATTGGGGGACCAGCTGCCTTCGTCTAGTCTTCGGCGAGCTTGCCCTCAGGATACGATCCCAGGACCTTCAAAAAAAGGGCTCGGCGTTCCAGCGTTTGCAGCGCGCGCTTGACCTTCGGATCCTCGCGGTGGCCTTCCAGGTCGACGAAAAAAACGTACGCCCAAGGGCGGTCGCGCTGAGGACGCGAGGTGATCATCGTGAGGTTGATCTTCTCTTTGGCGAAGAGACTCAACGCTCCGTGCAGGGCTCCTGCCTTTTCGGGTAAAGCGAAGAGGATACTGGTCTTGTCGGTGCCGGACTTTCCCGTGCGATGGTGCCCGAGGACGAGAAAGCGCGTCACGTTATGCGCCTGGTCCTGGATATTCTCGGCGATAATTTTGAGCCCATAGGCCGGCGCGGCTGCGGCTGAGCAGATTGCCGCCAGGTTGGAATCATTGTTCGCCCGTTGCGCGGCGAGTGCATTGGAGGCGACGGCTTCCAACTCGCATCGAGGATAATTCGCCGCCAGGTAGTTGCGGCATTGGCCGAGCGATTGCTGATGCGACACGATCTTCTTGATTCGCGACGGGTCGCCCTCCAGTGACATCAGGGCGTGCCGTATCGGCAGCAGAATCTCCGCAGTGATGACCGCCGGCGTATCGATCATCAGATCGAGCGTTAGCCCGACCGATCCTTCGGTAGAGTTCTCTACCGGTACGACGCCGTAATCTGCGCGTCCCGCGTCCACCGCCTGAAAGACCGCAGCGAATGACGGCTGCGGGATAAACTCGGCGCTGCCGCCGAAACGGCCGCGTGCCGCCTCGTGGCTGTAGGTGTATTCCGGGCCGAGATAGGCGACGCGAATGGTCTGTTCGAGCGAGGTGCAGGCCGAGATGATCTCAATAAAGATGCGCCGCAGATGGTCCGCGGTCATCGGTCCGGGATTATGCGAAGTTACACGGTCGAGCACCTGACGCTCGCGGGCCGGCTGATGGACCGGGGCGTTGGTGGCGTGTTTGAGCCGCCCGATCGCCTGCGCGATACTGGCGCGCTCCGAGAGCAGATCGACGAGCGTGAGGTTGATCTCGTCGATTCGCTTGCGCAGACCGTCGAGATTGTCCGCAATTGGCGGGGTTTTTTTGGCGGATTTAGGTGCAGCCATCGGGCTCGAATTGCTAACCGAAGCGTCGCGCCTTTGCAACGCCGCGCCTCGTTCTCCAGCACTATTCTCAGGACGCGGCGCGCTTGGTGCCGGTGATAAACGCGGTACCCATCGCGGCAAACTTGCGCTCCCGCTGATGGCGCAGTTCTTTGGGCCCGAGGCGCGAGAGCTGCTTCAGATGATGCTCCAACGCCGTCCCGAGAGCGCTGATCGCCTGCGAGGGCTGTTCATGCGCACCACCCGGCGGCTCGGGCACGATCGCATCGATCACACCGAGTTTGAGCAGATCCTGGGCGGAGAGTTTCAATGCCGATGCGGCCTCGGCGACCTTTTCAGGTCCGCCTTCGCGCCACAGAATCGCGGCGCATCCTTCGGGCGTGATTACCGAATAGCAGGCATTTTCCTGCATCAGGATTACGTTACCGACGCCGAGCGCCAGCGCACCGCCGGAGCCGCCTTCGCCAATCACGCAGGAGATAATCGGGACTTCGAGCCGGGCCATCAGCTCGAGGTTCGCCGCGATCGCCTCTGCCTGGCCGCGCTCTTCAGCGCCGACGCCGGGCTCGGCCCCCTGCGTATCGATAAAGGTGATAATTGGCAGGCCGAAGCGATGGGCCAGATCGAAGAGGCGCGCCGCCTTCCGATAGCCCTCCGGGTGGGGCTTGCCGAAGTTGCGTTTAATTCGATCGGAAGTCGAGCGGCCGCGCTGATGACCTACGACCATCACGGGCCGGCCGCGCAGATAGCCCATCCCGGCGATAATCGCGCCATCGTCGGCGAAGCGCCGATCGCCGTGGAGTTCCATGAACTCGGTGATGAGGCCGTCGATATAATCCTGGGTTTGCGGGCGGCTCGGATTGCGTGCGATCCGCACCCGCTCAATTGCTGGTATCCGCGCCTTGATCGCTTCCTCCAGCCGACGAATCTCGCGGTCGAGTTTTTTGCGCGCTGCCGGCGCCATCTTGGTCTGCAGCTTCTGCCGGGCGGTCGCGAGCTGCTCGTCGAACGTGAGATCGCTATGGATATTGTTCTGATTCATTGTCGCCATTCTCGCGGATCGTTGGCCGATCCTGCCGTGCAAAAAAGCCTGCGAAGAGGCGCACCGCATTCTCACCGTCGGTGCGACCGTCGAGCCAGGTAATTCCGGTATCAGCGCGAAACCAGGTCATCTGCCGTTTGGCCAATCGCCGGCTCTCGCGCTTGGCG
Organism: Binataceae bacterium (SeqCode); assembly: GCA_035541875.1. Taxonomy (GTDB): domain Bacteria; phylum Desulfobacterota; class Binatia; order Binatales; family Binataceae; genus JAJPHI01. Next base: position 148,617 of record DATKML010000034.1, on the reverse strand, counting down.
CACTCGAGAGCCGTCGCGAGATCGAACTCGCCGCGCAGGTATGCCGCCAACTCGCGATAACCGGTGGTAGTGAGAGCGGTCCCGCACCCATAGCCCGCGTTGAGCAGGTGACGGACCTCCTCGATCAGGCCCGCTTCGATCATCATGTCGAAGCGCTGATTGATAGCCTCGTAGAGCAATTCGCGCGGACGCGTAATCCCGATCGTGAGACTGTGATAACGGCCCGAGCTGAAACGATGACGCGCCTGATGCTCGCTAATCGGTACTCCCGTCAGTTCGTAGACCTCGAGTGCGCGCGTGATCCGGATAAGGTCGTTCGGGCTGATCCGCGCCGCCGCTTCGGGATCGATCTCACGGAGTAGGGCGTGCATCGCTGGTATCCCGTCGGCTTCGGACCTCGCAGTGATTCGCGCCCGCACCACTGGATCGGCGGCCGGTCCCTGAAAGAGACCGTCGCGAAGAACGCGCAGATAGAGCCCGCTGCCTCCGACGATCAACACCGGTCGGTCGCGCGAGAGAATCTCGGCGATTGCGGCATGGGCTAGACGCTCGAACTCGGCGACGTCGAGCGGCTCGTCGGGATTGCGAATGTCGATCAGATGATGCGGGACTTGGCGCAACTCCTCCGGCGAGGGCTTCGCCGTGCCGATATCCATCAGGCGGTACACCTGGCGCGAATCGGCATTAACAATTTCAGCGCCGATTCGCTCCGCGACGGCGAGTGCGATCGCGGTCTTCCCCGCGCCGGTCGGGCCGACGATAAAGCCGACGCGCGGTCGCGAGTCGGCCTCGCCAGAGCCGCCGACTTCTCCCGATGAAACCGCGTCGAGACTCATCGTCGGAACCTTCATCGTCGGAACATGCGCTCGATCGTGCCGCGCCGAAACTCGATATGGGTCGGACGGCCGTGCGGACAGTTGGTTTTGAATTCGGTGCGATCGAGTGCGGCGAGCAACTCGGTTATCTCGGGTCCGCGCAGCGTCCGCCCGGCGCGCACCGAGCCGTGACAGGCGAGCGTTTTCAGACAGTCGTCAAAGGCGCCCGCGCCGCGGAGGTTGAAGCCGTTATCACCCATCGCATCGATCATCTCGCCCAGCAGCCGCGCGCCGCCCTCGATTCCAAAGACCGCAGGCGCACCTGTAAGACGAATCGAGGTGGCGCCGAACTGCTCGACCTCGAAGCCCATCGCGCGCAGCTCCGGCAGCGCCGCGATCGCCTGCGCCGCACGCGCAGGATTCAACTCGATCGTCGCCGGCGTGAGCATCGGCTGAATCTTTATCGACCCGGCGCGCAGCTCCGCGCGTAGTTTCTCGAAAGTCACGCGTTCATGGGCAGCATGCTGATCGACCAGGATCAGGCCGTCCTCACTTTCGAGCGCGATAAAGCCGGTAAAGATCTGGCCCACGACTTTCAGTTCGGAATAATGCGGGATTCCTGCTCCTGCGGCGGAACTTTCATCGTGCGGTCGCGAAAGGATATTCGTCGCGGCGCCACGCGTGAAGCTCAAACCCAGCGGAGCCTGATGGGCCCGCGACGACGTATTGTCTGCCACCAGGCGCAACGGCCGATAAGGTGCTGTTTCAGCTGGTCGTGCCAAACCTTCGTCGGGCAGTGCGGCGGCTGCAGCGACCGGGGTCGACACGGCCGCAGCGGCAACGTCGGTAACCTCGGCGGCTACCGGGATCGTCTCGATCGTCTGATCGGCAAGGCGGGAGCGGATCGCATGATGGACCGTCGCGAAGACTGCACCGCTGTTGCGAAAGCGGACCTCGCTCTTCATCGGATGGACATTTACGTCGACTTCCGTCGGCGGCATCTCGACGAACAGGGCGGTCGCCGGATAACGGCCACGCGGCAACAAGGTCTGGTAGGCCTGTACCACGGCGCGAATCAGTGCGCGATCGCGTACGGCCCGGCCATTAACGAAGGTCAGCACGAGTCGCGGCGTGCCGTAAGAGTCCTGGCTGGAGGCTGCGAGACCCCACACACGAACAGCCCCGCTGGTAACGTCAAAGGGGAGCATCCTCTCGGCAGTCTTGGCGCCGAAGAGCTGGCGGAATCGCTCCAGCGCCGAGGCTGCTCGTGGCACGTCGAAGAGCCTCCGCCCGTCAGCGGTCAGCCGAAACGCGATTCGATAGTTGCTCAGCGCCAGCCGTTGCAGCATCTCGGCTGCCGCAGTCTGCTCGGTCGTGGGTGTCTTGAGAAACTTGAGCCGCGCCGGCGTGTTGAAGAAGAGATCGCGTACCTCGATCGAAGTACCGGCCGCGATTCCGCACGATCGCGTCGCCGGGTCCTCGCCGCCGCTCGCCGCTATCTCGATACCCTCCGCATCGGCGCTTCTCCGCGTTCGCATCTGCAGGCGCGAGACACTGGCGATAGCGGCGAGCGCCTCGCCCCGAAAGCCCAGGGTGCGAATCGCATTGAGATCGGCCGCGTCGCGAATCTTCGAGGTCGCGTGACGGCGCAAGGCGAGGATAGCGTCCTGCGGACCCATCCCGCATCCGTCGTCGCGCACAGCGATCAGGTCGCCACCGCCGCGCGCCAGTTCGACCTCGATTGTGCGAGCGCCCGCGTCGATCGCATTCTCGACCAGTTCCTTGAGTGCCGAAGCCGGCCGTTCGACCACCTCGCCCGCCGCGATTTGGCTCGCAACCTGTTCCGGCAGAATATAGATTACGCGTTCCGGCGTCACATCAAACCTTGCGATCAACTGTGGAGTTTTCCGCCCGGCGACTCAAGCCGATAGTCACTTTGGCGCGACAAGGCTTTCAACAGGGGCAAGGCGAGACTCTTTAATCTCGCAGAGTGGCTCTTTTATCTGGATGGATATCTCGCTATTTTGTTCCGATTCCAAAGCCGCGCGACAGCCGCGGTCGCGTATTAGAGGACAACTGCGATGAGACAATGTGCCCTTTGCGGCAAAGGCCCGTCAGTCGGCAATAACGTCAGCCACGCCAACAACAAGACCAAGCGCCGATGGGAACCGAACCTGCAGGAAGTGCGCGCAGCCGTTAAAGGCGGGGTCCAGCGGATCCTGGCCTGCACGCGATGTATCCGCAGCGGCAAGGTGACCAAGGTAGCCTGACCGGCTACTGGCCCCTCAGCCTGAACTGCTTTAAGCCTTAGACTACGCGGCGCTCGACCTAGAAGAGCGCCGCGAGCTTTTCTGCCGGTCGCGCGATAAGCGCCTTACCGTTACGAATCACGATCGGCCGCTGCATCAACTCGGGATGCTCCATCAATAGATCGACCACCGCTGCCTTGGTTTGATAGTCCTCGGTCGTGAGCTTGAGTTCTTCAAACCGCTTGTCTTTGCGGACCATCTCGGCGACCGGTTCACCGACCATCGCGATGATCTCTTCGAGCGTTGCGCGGGTCGGCGGAGTTTTCAGATATTCGATAGTGTCGAACTCGACACCACGCCCCTTGAGCATCTCCAGGGCGTTGCGGGAATGGCTTCAGCCGGGGTTGTGATAAAGTGCGACCTTGTCCATCTCACTCTTCTTTTTGCCTGTTCTGGGGAATCAGGATAGAACAAGATCGCTCGGGTTTCGAGCGAAGCAAAGCGGAGGCGTAATTCGTTGATGGCTGGCGCAACTACTCGGACTGGAAAAAACCTGGTGACTCTGATCCTTACGATGGGTGCAGTTGCGGCTACAGCTCTCCCGTCCTACGCCGGGCGAATAACCGGCACCTTCACCGGTTATGAAAACAACACTCCGCAGAAGGGCGCCTATCTCCATTTCGAGAACGCCATCACTTTCGATACCTACATGGCGCTGACAGGCAATGACGGTTTTTTTGGAGCAGAACTGCCCGCAGGCGTCTATCGTTTGCGCAGCGAGCGCGGCGCTATCCTCACCGGCCCGATCACCGTTGGCGCGGCCAATGCGTCGTTGGGACAGGTCAGCGACTTGGCCCCGTACGCGCCCGCGCGTCTCTTCGATCGCCAGTATCTTCAGCCGATCATTCTAACGAGCCCCGCGCCGTCGACCGCGAATATCGGCACTGTTGATACGACTTCACCGCTGCCACCGGTAACGACGATGGTAAAGGATCCGGTGCTGGATCTGCCAGTGATGCCCGCGCGCGAGGTCTCGGTCGAGTAGACGGTCTCGACCGCTGCTGATTGCGGCCGCTATCCCTGATGATTCGCGCGCTTATCTTTGACCTCGACGGAACGCTCGCTGATACCGAGCCGCTCCATTTCGAAGCCTTTCGTACAACCCTATCGACAATGGGGATCGATCTCGGCCGCGAGGAGTACTACGACCGACTGATCGGTTACAACGACCACGATTGCTTTGCCGCCGTGATGGATGACCGCGGTAAGACTTACGATCAAACGGCGCTCGATCGTCTGATCGCAGCCAAGGCTGAGGTCTATCAGGCGGTGATCGCCAAGCGCGATGTGCTCTATCCGGGGGCGGCGGATTTCGTCCGGCGATGCGCCGAGCGGTTTCCACTCGCGATCGCGACGGGAACGCTCAAGGCCGAAGCCGAGATGATTCTCTCTCGCGCCTCTATCCGGAATCTTTTTCTCGATATCGTGGCGGCCGAAGATGTGGAACATGGTAAGCCCGCGCCCGACAGCTTTCTCGCGGCTCTGGGCCGAGTCGGGTTCTTGTTACGCCCGCGCCCTTCGATCGTGCCCGCCGAATGTCTGGTGATCGAAGATACGGCGGCGGGAGTTGAAGCCGGACGGCGCGCCGGGATGCGCGTGCTGGGCATCTGCCAAAGCGCCTCGGCCGATGAGCTCACCGGCGCCGATTTGCTTCGGCCCACCTTAGCTGAAACCGACCTCGACGAGTTGTTGCGCGAACTCGCGCAGAAATTCTAGCGGCGGCGCTGAGCGATCGCATCGCGCAGACGCGCGTGCAGGTCCTCGAACGGCCCGTTCGACATCCCTACTACGACATCTCCCGGTTGCGCATCGTCGGCAATCGCTTCGACAATCGCGGCAATCGATTCGCTGGCCTGCGCCTTGGGGCCGCGCGAGGTGATTGTCTCAGCCAACGCTGCGACGTCGAGCCGGGCATCGGCGGGAATCGGATCGTTCTCCTTGAAATAGACCGGCGCCAGATAGACCTTGCGCGCGCGATCGAAGGCCGTCGCAAAGTCGTTCTGGAAGACGGCGCGCCGCGCGGTATTCGATCGCGGTTCGAACGCCGCGATAAGCCGCCGCGGTCCGAAGCGCTCGGCAAGCGCTTCGAGAGTCACGCGAATTGCGGTCGGATGATGCGCGAAGTCGTCGATAATCGTGACACCGCCGACCTCGCCCACGATCTCCTGTCGGCGCGCCACGCCGCGAAAGCTCGCGAAGCCGTCGGCAAGTTCCGCGTCGGTAACGCCGAACTCCTTGAGGAGTACCCATACGCCCAGCGCATTCGCGACGTTCATCCGGCCGCCAATCGATAGTAATAGATTATCGACGAGAACCTTGCCGCTGCGCTCGATCGCGAAGCGCGCACCTTCCTCGTTGATTCGAATATTGCTTGCGCGCACTTCACCGGCGCGCAGGCCAAAGGTGATCCGTTTGGCCGCGGTATGTACCGTCGGTTCGAGGGCGAACGGAAAGTCGGCGCACACCGCCATCACACGGTTCGCATCCATCTGTTCGGCCAGAGCGCGAAACGATCCCTGCACGTGCGCCAAATCGCGATAGATATCGGCGTGATCGAATTCCACGGCGGTCACGACCGCACCGTCGGCGCGATAGTGCAGAAACTTGGGTCCCTTGTCGAAGAAGGCCGTGTCGTACTCGTCCCCCTCGATCACGAAATCGCGCCCGTTACCGATCCGATAGTTGGCCTCGAAGTCGCGCGCGACCCCTCCGACCAGCATCGAGGGATCCTTCCCTGAGCGCTTCAGCACATGCGCCATAAGCGCGGTCGATGTGGTCTTGCCGTGAGTCCCGGAGACCATCAGCACGCGCCGCTCCCGCAGGAAGAAATGCCAGAGCGCCTCGGGCATCGAGAGGTACGGGATATTGGTCTCCAGCAGGCGTATCGCTTCGGGATTGGTCCGCGTGACCACGTTGCCGACGACTACCAGATCCGGCGCCGGCGCCAGGTTAGCGCCGTCGTAAGTGGGCTGCACCTCGATTTTGAGCCGCTTCAGCAGCGATGCGGTGGGCTCGTAAAGCTGATTGTCGGAGCCGGTGACACGATAACCGCTCTCGGCCAGCATCCCGGCCAGCGCCGCCATCGCGGACCCCGCAACCCCAATTAGATGAACACGGCGAATTGGTTCTGGAACACGAGCCAGTCGTTGCCGGGATTCCGTCTCTGATGACGCCGCCATCGTCCCTCCCTCACGCCCACCTACAACATGCTTAGCATGACTTCACCCCTGATGCGTGACCCTTCCACGGTGTCCTATCGATCGTTAACTCCAATCCAAGTGAGTGACTTGAAATTAGCTACCTTAAACCTCTAATCACATTTTTTGTATTGCATTACCCCGCATTTTTTCTAAGCGTTGTATTAAGGGCGAACAAAGACGCAACAGACGTTTCAAAGGGGAGCAGCGATGCAGAGGGTAACCGTGTTGCAGACCGAAAGCGGGGCGAAGGTGACTGTCCGACTCGACAATTGGGGCAACGGGGTCGATAAGGCTTATCGCCGATGGGTTCGCGATCAAGACGGATGGCATTGCCTGGAGACGCGAGAGACTGCTCATGAACCGCAAGCCGGATCGGGGTTTCTTTCCGGGTTGCTCTATCAAGTCGGTCTAAGAAAAGCGCGTTAGACGTAACTGTTGCACCGATTGATCTCGGTCATAGCTGACTTCTATATATCGGATATTACCAGATGTTACTTATGTTCTCTTAAAAGGCTACAAAGCCTAAAAATTTCACCGAATTCTCCCGGCCTTTTGTGCGCCAATGACACAGACGCTCGTAGCGGTGTCGTGACACAGCGCATCAAAGAATATTGTTGTTTTTCATCTGGTAACGTCTTAAAACTATTCATACTATCTATTGAGGTCAATGGGTACGAGCGTTGCATGTGTGGCGGTGAAGAGCTTTTGGACCTCTAAAGGAGCAATGGATGATCCTCAATTTGTCCCGGATTATCAGGCAGAAACAGAGCGGGCAGACTCTCGTCTTGATCACCCTGTCGATAGTCGCGCTCGTCGGTTTCGCGGGTTTAGCCACCGACATTGGCTATTTCTACACGGTGCGCCGACACATGCAGACGGCAGCCGACGCAGCTGCGGTCGCTGCGGCTAACCAGCAATCGAATGGCACCGCAGCGCAGGCCGCGGCGGACGTGACGTCGCTCAACGGCTTCACCAACGGTGTCAACAACACGACGGTGACGATCACGAATCCGACGATGACCTCGCCCTATCCGTCGGGCACCTACTACAAGGTAGTCGTATCTTCGAAGGTCCCGACCTATTTCCTGAGTGTGCTCGGCTTCCATACGATGACTGTCACCACGACGGCTCTGGCCGGAACGGTAAACGGTTCGTCGACGATCCTGGCGCTCAACGGCAGCAGCAGCGGCATCACGGTCGACTCGGGTGCTTCGGTTACGGTTGGCGGTGGCGGCTCGGTCCAGGGCGGATGCGGTGTCGTCAGCAACGCCGGCATGACCAACAACGGTACGATAACTGCGCCGGCCGTTGGTGTGGTGACCTCGGTCAGCGGTACCCAGCCGGCCAACCTGCACACCAACATCCAGCCGGTGAGCGACCCGCTCTCAAACTGCAGCGTGCCGACTGAGACCCCTTGCACTCGTAAGTCCAATACGACGGGCTGCAACAATATTACCGGCACTAAGACGATCTCTACCCCAAAGTGCCTGGACGGTACCGGCAGCAACAACAGCTGCGGTTACCAAATCTCGTCCAGCGGCAGCTGCACGGTTAATTTCGCCTCCGGCACCTACGGCGATCACATCAGTTGCGGCGCTTCGACCCAGCCCACCTGCAAGAACGCAACGATCAACTTTGGGTCAAACAGCAAGATTCAATGCCAGAGCACTTGGGGTTACGGCTGGGGGGGAAGCACGCCCTGCAGCTTTGAAATCGGTACCAACGCGACCGGTTGCACGGTTAACTTCAGTGGCACCAACAACGTTTTCTACGGCAACGTCTCAATTGCGGGCAAGAACACCGTGAATCTCTGCCCGGGTACCTACTACGGCGGCATCACCGTTAACGGCGGTACCAGCTCGACCACCGCGCCTACGGTAAACTTCGCACCCGGCAATTACATCATCTGCGGTGGCGGTTTGCAGGTCTCGGGTACCTGTACGCTGAGTGGCACGGGCTGCAGTTTCCATAACAAGGCGGACACGAGTGCGCTTGGCGCAAGCTCGGGCCCGATTAGCTGCGGCGGCAACTGGGGTGACAACGTCACCTGCGATCTGCACGCACCCACCAGCGGCTCGCGCAAGGGTATTCTCTGTACGCAGGACAGCGCGATCACCGGTAACAGCGGCCACGGATGGTGGCACGGATGGGGCGGATCGCAGCCGGCCTCGCAGTGCTCGCTCCAGGGCAACTCGTCCTCCCACTTTGACGGCGCATGCTACTTCCCCGGCGCATCGTTGAAGTACTGTGGCCATTCCTCGAGCAGTCAGGGCTATACAGTTCTGGTGGCGGATTCGGTCGAACTGACCAATGGCAGCTCGACCCAGGTTAACTGCGACTACAGCTCGATGACTGATCATATGTCCCCGATCGTTACATCGGCGCTGTACAACTGAACAATCGCGAGCGGTGTTGAGGAGGTTAGCGATGAAATCCTGGCGTAACTGGCATAAAGGCCAATCGGCGGTCGAACTGGCGCTAGCGGCCCCAATCCTTGCGGTACTGCTCGTCGTCGCCACCGATTACGCCCGGGCTTTCTATATGAGCGTGGAGCTGGACAACGCGGCGCGCGCGGGTGCGCAATACGCCTCGCAAAGCACGACCACGGCGGCCGACTCCTCCGGGATTATCAGCGCAGCCAAGCTCGGCGCGCCGGATATCTCAGGCATGACGGTGACGACGAGCGCCTGTACCTGCGTGTCGCCGGTGCCGTCCGGCCAGTCGGCGTGCCCGAGTAGCTATTGCACTAACAGTCCCTCGGCCAATTACATCGAGGTCGATACCAAGGACAACTTCACGATGGTGCTGAACTTCAACAACTTCGGCAACGTCGTTAAGGGTTTCAAAGGTCCTGCCTCGACCATCCCGTTGACTGCCAAGGCGATCATGCAGGTGCAGGAATGAAGCTGCGGAGACTTATGGCTGTCCGGCGCTACAGCGCCGGACAGGCCTTCGTTGAGTTCACTTTCACGGCAGGCGCATTCATCGTTCTGACGTTCGCGATTATGGAGATGGCGCTGGCGGTCCTCGCCTACAACTCGGTGAGCTTTGCTGCCAGCGAGGCGGCCCGTTACGCGGCGGCTTTCGGACCCAACAGTCCTAACCCGGCTACCACGGCACAGATTCAACAGGTCGCGATTACTTCGGCCGGCGGTTTGAATCTGACCAATAGTAACGTCTCCGTTAACTGGGTCACCGACGCGAATCTCAGTACGCGTCAGGATGTGGTGGTTAAGGTCACCTATCCCTACGTAGTGTCGATTCCATTCCTGTGGCCGCACGATATCAACTCCACGGTCAATCTCAGCAGCACCTCACAGATCCTGGCCGCTCAGTGATGGCTTCTGATCTGCCCATAACCGCTGATTCGCGCGATGATGTACGGCCGCGTAATCCGCGACGACGCCTCTCGATACTCGCGCTGCTGTCGGTAACAACCGTCGCCGCGGCGGTTATCGTTCACGCGCTCAACGCCAAGATGTTCTATGAAGCTATCCAGGCGCGCCTGACCTATGTAGATGAGGTCGCCGTCACTGAAGGATTGCGCTATCTGGCGAGTGATCCACAACGAGCAGTCCAGGCGGTCCGCGACAGTGCTATCAGTCACGGCGTTGCCACGGACGAGATCGGCTTCATCGAGACCGCTCAGGATGGGCGCTCCATCGGGATGAGTCTCAACCGCAAAATGCCGGCATACGTGACGATACTCTCTCTCGGTGTACCGCAGCCTATCGTCAGCGTCACCGCATGGGCGCATCTCAACGATCCCGCGCAACCCGAACCTGAGCCCGAAGAGACCCATCGACCGCCTCTGCTGGTCGCCTCCCGCTAAGGCGCGCTTAACCGGCCGCTCATGAGTGGCCGGTTCATTAATTGAACAACGATTTCGAGTAATTCAGCGCAGGCTCGCTGTACGGGTGTTCGTGGTCGCTGTACGAGCCAATTCGGTATCCAGGGCTTGAACGAACTTGGGCAGGGGTTGGGACCCTTGCAATTCCTGATCATCGAGAAAAAAGGTGGGGGTACCGGTCAGGCCCATCGACTGGCCGAGCGCGATGTCCTTCTGAAGCTGCGCGTCGTGAATCCGCTGGTCGAAGCAGGCATTGAACTTGGTCTGGTCGAGCTTCAATTCCGCAGCGGTATGCTTGAGATCCTGCGGACTGAGTTTCATCGGCCCAGTGAAGATAGCGTCGTGATAATCCCAGTATTTGCCCTGATCGCTTGCACAAGCCGCCGCGCGCGCAGCATCCATCGCGCGATCGTGGAACCCCAGCGGGAAATCGACAAAAACGAATTTTACCTTGTCGTGATAGCGCTGCCGCAGCTGCTTTACTGTCGCCTCGGCGATACGGCAATAAGGGCATTGATAATCGGAGAACTCGATTAGCTTAACCGTGGCGTTCTCGGCGCCGGTCGACGGATGATTGTTTGCAGCTTCATCGAGCCGCAAGGTTTGCAGCTTGACCGTAATCTGGCTTTGTCCCCGCAATCTTGCGATCAGGACGGCGCGCCGCTCGTTGGTAAGTTCCTCCGACATCATCCCCATGATTTGGAGCTTCAGTTGGTCGAACGATTTGCCCTGCCAATCGAGTGCGTATTGCAGTCGGTGTACGTTGTAATAGGCTCGCGCCATTTCCTCGGTCACATCGACTGAGGTTTCTCGATCGATATATTGGTCGACGGTGAGATGAGCGCGACGGGCCTCTTCATTAAGCAGATAGCTGTCGATTATCTGGTTAATCGCCTTCTGACGCAGGTCATAGAGTTGCGACTTGCTGACATGCTCCAGTACAGCTTCGTCAACGGTCGCTTGCGTTATGTGATGCTGTCCTATCGTCGCCATCACAGCGTCATCACCCGCCTTCGCCGAGTGACTCAGGAGTGTCAGGGCGACCGCGGCGATTAGACCCCGCGTCCATTTGCGTGCGTTGAGCCGCTTTTTATTGATGACCCTCGATTTCATTCTTTGTGACAGCGAAAACTCTCAGTGAGAAACTAAATTTATCACTGGACCCGAGTTATGCCGATAAAGATCTTGACGACTGATAGCATCCAGATAGCGCAATCAGTTGAAGAGCTTACGTCAGCAAGGCCTTTTCTCGCTCTCCAGACCAGATGATCGCTGGCTATTATAAACGCGTCCAAAAGCCTGTTTTGCGACGTGAAAAGTCATTGACGCAGCGCAGCCGAGCAGCCTTAATCAACTATGGCCGGCGTTTCTGGCAGTGGGGGAAAGCGCGATGGTTTATATTATTCGATTCGCGGACGGTCAGGATGAGCAGATCAACGCGGGGAATGATCTGCAAGCTATGAAAATGGCGGTCGAAAAGTATCCTAATCGTCGGATTATTGGCGTGCGCCGCGCCGGCTTACTCGATATGGGCTTCCGCCGTCCACCACGCGGTATCAGTAGTACCTGAGAGATCATCTGGAGCTCCTGGCTTCTTCCACCGCGACCGCGAGCAACACTTTGCTCCCATAACCTCACCACTCTCGACACGGGCGATAAGTCAATCGCCGCCCTGCTGATTCGAAGAAGGCCATCAATACGGCTTTCGGTTGTCCTCTCCCAGTTCTTGGTCCTATATTCCGCCCTGAGCCGAAGATTGTTCTCGACCCCGGCTCCGGGAGACTCCCATGTTCACGATTGGCAAGGAATTCCATCTGTTGCATGTCGTCGAAGATCTCGACGCGGTCGATGATTGGTATGACCGTATCTTTGCGGTGCGGCGTTTCGTGCGGAACTATATGCGCGCCGCCAAGCGCAAGGCGTCGCTCGTTCTGATCGCCGACTTCGTGATGGAGCCTGCGCAGCCCGTGAAGACCGATGGATGGGAAAGGTCAGCGCTCGGCAAGTTCTATAATCGGTATGGCCAGCGCTTCCACTCGATTGCATGGTACGTGAAGGATCTAGCGGAGACGGCGCGTGAACTGAATCGCCACCAGATCCGCATGTTCGATATGGTCGGTAATGCGGTGACCGAAGCGGTGAAGGGCGATGCCGTCTGGACTCATCCGCAGGATACACACGCCGGCTTCGAGTTTGCCGTGGCCCCGCGCTTCTTTATCGATCCGCGCCTGCAGCCCGGATGGTCGATCGAGTTCCATCGCGATCAACATCCGCTGGGGATCGAACGCGCTTCGCATATGACGGTTCTGTTTCGCAATCTCGATGACGCGCGCGGGATCTATCAGGAGGCTCTGGGTGGCAAGCTGATCCATCAGGAGAACTCCGATCACAGGCGCAGTCTCTTCTTCGCCGTGGGCGAGGATTCGATTATCGAAGCAGCGCAGCCACTTTCTGCCTCAAGTCCCGAGGGTAAGGATCTCGAACAGGCAGGGGAGGGGATCTACTCGGTCACCTTCAAGACCAGAAACCTGGCGCGTGCTGCGGGCCATCTGCGCGAACATAAGCAGCGTATCGAGGAGCACGGCGCGAACGGATTCTTTATCAATCGCGACGATGCGTTCGGGATGATGATCGGCTTCACTGATCGCGCTATTCCCGGCGATCCACGCGTTTAAGCGCGCAGCGATGATCTCGATCACTGCTCGGGATCGATCCCGTACTTCGCAATCTTCGCATAGAGCTGTTTGCGCGAAACGGCCAGGATCTGCGCCGCGCGGCTCTTGTTGCCGCCCACCATGTGGAGCGCCCGTTGAATCAGCTCGCGTTCTGCCTCGTTGATACTCATCACGGGGAGATGGCTCTGGCCTGCGTGAGTCATCGTTCGTTGCGGCGAGACGATCGAGGTCGGCAGATCTTTGCGAGTAATCAGCAGCGATGTTCCGAAGGTGAAGGCCGACTCGATAGCGCCCGCCAACTCGCGGACATTCCCCGGCCAGCTATGGCGCAGGAGCGCCTCCAAGGCCTCGTGCTCGACTCCTTCGACGGGCGGGACCCGCTTCGAGCTCTCGTTGAACAGACGGATGAAATGCCTCACCAGCAGCTCGATGTCGGCGATACGCTCGCGCAACGGCGGCGTGTTGAGAGTGTTCGCGTTGAGCCGGTAGTAGAGATCGCGTCGGAGTCGTCCTTCGGCGCAGGCCTGTTCCGGGTCGCGATTCGTCGAAGCGATCACGCGCACATTCACCGGTAGCTCGCGCGTTGCGCCCACCGGACGCACGGCCTTTTCCTGCAGGACGCGCAGCAGCTTGCTCTGCGTCTCGATCGCCATCTCGGTGATTTCGTCGAGGAAGAGCGTTCCGCCCTCGGCCGAGCGGAAGAGCCCTGCGTAATCGGCGTTGGCTCCACTGAAAGCTCCACGGCGATATCCGAACAGCTCCGCTTCGATCAATTCACGGGGCAGGGCGGCGCAGTTGAGTGCAACGAAGGGACCTTTTCCTTGCGGACCGCATTCGTGCAGGGCGCGCGCGATCAACTCCTTGCCGGTCCCCGTCTCTCCGACTACCAGCACCATCGCGCGCGAGTTGGCCGCGGCGCTGATTCGCCGGTAGAGGCGACGCATCACTTCAGTGCCACCGACGATTCCGTGAAAGTAGCTCCGATCTTCCGGAGCGACCGCATTAACCTGCTGCTCGAGCTCCGCGATCTGCGTTGCGGCCAGTGCCGAATAGGCGCCGAAGTAGCTCTGGGCCAACGCGATTATCCGGATATGGCTGAGCTTGTCGAAGACCTGGTAGAGATGCGGCCCCGCATCGGGCGGAAACGAGCGCGTCGCGCTCTCCTCGAACAGATGCATCGAGACGACCAATTCCGCAAACGGCACGCGAGACTTGGCAAGCTCCGTACCGGTCGCGCGAATCGCTTCGACGAAACGCCCGATATCCTTCTCGAGCAGCGCCTGTAGCGTCGCTTCGAGTTCGCCACCGAAAAGACGTTTGAAGTCGAAATCCGATAGTCCCCGCGCCGGTCCGAAATGCAGCGCATAGAGCTGCATCCAGTCTTCGAGCACCTGATCACGGCGCTCGCGGATAGTTTCGAGAACCGGTTGCAGCTCATTGAGCTCTTCCTCCCAAAGCAGATGGAAATGCTCGGGCGTCCCTTTCATGGGAGCTGTAACGCGGCTGCCGGACGGATCTGACATAGAAGAAAATCTTATCATACCCGCATCGAATAGTTAGCTCTGCTGGCACAGGCGTTGCTGATTTCTCCCCGTGGCTCGAAGGGAGCAGAGGAGGTTTCAATGCTTGTACGACGTATGATGCAGAAGACCTGGGCGGGGCTGGGTTACGGAAGCGCGGTTGGCCTTTTGGTCTTGACGGCAATCACCATCCAGTCGAAGCCTGCGATGGCCGGTGACTCAGGGTCGAGCACCTTGATTCTCAATCGTCTGGACCAACTCGAGCGTCAGAACGCCGAGTTGCGGGCGGAGATTAGCCAACTCCGCCAGACCGTAAACAACAACACGCAAAAGGCCTCCGAGGCGCAGGCTTCCGCCGCCCAAGCCCAAGCTCAAATCGTCTCATACAAAGAGCAGAAATCGACCTCGCGCGACGTTCAGGTGGGTCTCCGCACCGGTTACTCTGACTCCCCGTATGCGATGCCCGGTGGCTACTTTTACGGCGCGTATCTCAGCGATCGTCTCCTGACCGAGGAAGACGGTGTTCCTTACGGTACCGTCACCGGTGAGTTGATGGCGGGCGCGGTGCTTGGCAATAACGCGATGACCAATGCGAATCTAGCAGGACAATTGGCTGGTACATGGGCCAAAACATCGCTGACGACCGTCGAAATTCAGCCCACACTGCAATATCACGCGGATCTTAAGAGCATGGGATTGCCCCAATTGGCGATGCTCGATCCTTACGCGCTGGCGGGTCCCGGCTTCTGGATCAGCTTGATGAGTACTCCTGTCGTTGTGAAAGGAGATGTCCCCGGAGCCGGCTATAAGCACGAAGACGCGAACTTCGAGCCGGGTGGCGTCTTCGGTTTCGGTACCAATCTGAAGCTCGGCAAGGTGCTGGAGAGCCGACCGATTCAGGGTGTGCTCGACCGGAGCCAGGTTGGCGCGGAGTGGCGTTACAACATGCTGGCTAACGGCGAAGGCTACAACCAATACACGGGGACGGTCGCTTTCGGCTTCTAAGGTTTACCATCGCATAAACCAACCCGGGTTTTCCCTCATCGGAACACCCGGGTTTTTCATTTTCATGGCTGACAAGTGATGTGACTAACAAAGTCGAGCGGCGCGAAAGGATACTACTCAGTGTGTCCTCGGTGTTACCGAAGGATACAATCCGGATAACCAGTCTATCAAAGCATCAAAGCGACCTGACAGACTCGTCTGATCGCTTTGAGGTTCGTAAGAGCGCTCGTGCTGTTAAAGCTGTTCAGGTCGAACGGCGTCGAGTAGTGGAGTCGAGCGATAGCGGCGGATGACCAACGCCACCAGCGCCACAGCGCCGATCGGCATCAGCAGGAGCAGAATCGTCGTGAGGTAGAAGGCGTGGAGGACGGATGCGCTCGATGACGCGAAGCATACAGCACAGGCGAGGCTCCGGCGTGGCAGGGCAAGCAGCTCCAGCAGGAGCAGGCCGGCTAGCGAGAACCTACGGTTTAAGGGATTAGGAAAAATATACGAGGACATAAAGCACCGGCCATATGGCCACAACGAAAGTCCAATAAAGCGCGCAAGCTTCGACCCCGCCGATAGTCGCGGTAGCGTAGCTTCCCGCCCGGGCTCGAATTGTGACGATCATGAGTGCGATCAAGCCGCCGAGGACATGCAGCCCGTGCACACTGATAATCGTGGTGAAGAGACCACCATACACGCCCTGACTGACGCGCAGTCCGTGTGCGATTAGCCGCATCCACTCGACACCCTGAACCAGCAGAAAGACACCGCCGAGGATCGCCGTAAGGCGAATTCGGCTCACGAAGTTGTGTACCTGCCGATGCTGCGCAGCTTTGACCGCCAGGCGCATTGTGACGCCACTGGCCATAAGCACGGCAGTGTTGAGTGCCGTAATCAGGATGGGGAAGCGCGGCTGACCCGGTGGCGGCCAGAAGATCGCCGACGCTCGCAGAACCAGAAAGGCGGTAATCAGGCCGCCGAAGAAAAGCAGTTCAGCCGCAATCAGAATCGCGACGCCGACGACGGCGTTAGGTGCACGGGTGGCGGTTGTGACGGACGGACGTGCCCCGCGGCGCGAACCGCGGAGCACGTTCAATTCAGGCATCGTCGTTCCACCCGCCATACCGTTCAAAGGCACTACGTCTTGATTAGTGGCGGAAGGCGATATCCGGCAGGAGGGCAAGCAACATGATGATCACCAGCAGCGGCGGGAGCCCAGCAATCAAGTAGAAGATGAGATGCTCGTGCTTCAGATGCATATAGTTGCGCACGACGAGCACGCCCTTAATTGCTGCTACAGCGAAGACGATCGTCAACGCGAGTCCACGAGAGACCGGCATGAAGACGATCACCGTACCGACTACCAGCAGGATGATGAGCCATTCCCAAATCTGGAAATAGAATTTTGCCGTGTCTTGAGTTGCCTCTGTGTTCACTGTGTTACCTCAGTTTCCTACTTCGCTTCCAGGCTCAGGTAGAGCAGCGGAAAGAGAAGAATCCAGACCACATCGACGAAGTGCCAGTACAATCCTGCGATTTCGAGACGAGTTTCGCCGCGCGCCCACAAAGTTCCCTTGATCGCCATAATCAGCAGGATTGAGTTCACTACGATCCCGCCGGTTACGTGCAGCGCATGCAGCCCGGTCATCGTGTAGTAAAAGGACCAGAACATCCCTTTCGAAGGCGTGAAGCCCTCTACGATATGGCCGTGGTACTCGAACGCTTTGACGCCGAGGAAGGCGATTCCCAAGGCTACTGTGACGGCAAGAAAACGCTTCACGGCCTGCTGATCGTTTCGTCGCACTGCGGCGAGCGCCAAAATCATTGTAAGGCTGCTGGTTAGGAGCACTACCGTGTTGATCGTGCCGACCTGCCAATCGACGTGCGAGGCTTCGTCGGTCCATCCGCCTGCCGCGATCCGGTAGAGCATGAAGCAGGCGACGAGGCCGCCGAAGATCATGATCTCGCCCGCGAGGAAGATCCACAGCGCGACCCGCGAAGCGGGTAGTGAGACCAGGCTGTCAGTCTCGATCGCCGGTGCGTTTGCGTGAATTGCGATATCCGCTTCCATCTCTTCTTGGTTCCTTATCCGGCTGCGGCCACTGTTACGGTTACGACCTTGTCCTGCGCCACCCAATCCTCGGCGACACCTGGGACGCTGTAGTCATAGGGTCCACGCACCACGTGTGGAACATGCTCGAAGTTGCCGTGAGGCGGAGGCGAGGGTGCTGTCCATTCGAGGGTATTGGCATGCCACGGATTCGTTTCGGCCTTGCGTCCGCTGATCATGCTGGCGAACAGATTGATAACGAACGGAAGCTGGCCGAGCAGCAGGCCGATTGCACCGTACGTCGCAATCACATGGTAATGCTGCAGCGGCTTCAGGAAGTCATATCCATAGGGAAAGTAGATACGTCGGGGCGCTCCGCCAAAGCCCGCCATGAACAGTGGGATGAAGGTCAGGTTGAAGAAGACGAAGGTGAGGACGCAATGCAGCTTACCCAGCGGCTCACTATACATCTTCCCAAACATCTTGGGGAACCAGTAGTAAATGCCGGCGAATCCACCCATGAAGAGCAGCGGGAACAGGGTGTAGTGGAAGTGCGCGACAACGAAGTAGCTGTCGTGCAGATAGATATCGGCCGCCTGTGAGCCAAGGAAGATTCCCGTCACGCCACCGATGAGGAAGCTGCTCAACGCCGCCAGCGTGAAGAGCATCGGCGTGGAGAAGATGATCGATCCGCGCCACAGCGTCGCGATCATCGCGAAGATCATCACGGCGAAGGGGATCGATATCAGGATCGTCAGGATACTGAATGGCGTGGCCAGCCGCGGATCCATTCCGCTTACGAACATGTGATGAGCCCATACGATCAAGCTCAGGAAACCCGCGATGATCGTGGAGTAGATGATCGCGCGATATCCGAACATCGGCTTGCGTGCGAAGACCGGCAGGATCTCCATCATCATTCCGATCGCCGGCAGCGCGATTACATAAACCTCGGGATGGCCGAAGAACCAGAAGAGATGCTGCCACAGCAACGGATCGCCACCCTGCGACGGTGCGTAGAAAGTCGTGCCGAGCACGCGATCGAGCAGCAGCATCACTGAGCCCGCGACCAGCGGTCCGACGGAGAGCAGGAAGAGCGCGCTCGCGGTGATCTCCATCCAGACCACCAGCGGCAGCCGCCAGAACGTCAGGCCCGGCGCGCGCATGTTGATCGCGGTCGTGACGAAGTTGATTCCTCCCATCAGGAAGGAGCTGAACTCCAACGCCAGCGCCAGCAGCCATAGGTTGATGCCCCATGTGCTGCCGCTGTATTCCGGCACAGCCGAAAGCGGCGGATAGCCGGTCCATCCGGCGTTCGGGGCGCTTCCCGGCACGAGCATCGAGGCGATCAGCACCAACGACGCCACGAACAAGGTCCACACCGACATCATGTTCAGGCGCGGAAAGGCCATATCCGGGGCGCCGATCATCAGCGGAATCAGATAATTGCCGAAGGCCCCGAGCAGTATAGGCATCGCGACGAAGAACACCATGATAGTGCCGTGCATCGTGACCATCGCCATGTACGACCCGGGTGCGATAAAGCCCCATCCGGTCACTGGCTTACCCGGCCAGGCAAGCTGCACGCGGATCAGATAGGCCATCGCCCCGCCTACCAGCGCCATCAGCAGGCCGACCGCGAGATACTGCTTCGCGATCATCTTGTGATCGGTCGAAAAGACGTACTTGCTGATAAGGCTCTGCGGATGGTGATGATGATCGACGTGTTCGATATGTGAGAGTTGTGCTTCCATTTCCTTAACTCATCCATTCCCACGGGTTGCGGAAGTGTCGGC
Source organism: Binataceae bacterium (SeqCode) (assembly GCA_035541875.1). Taxonomy (GTDB): domain Bacteria; phylum Desulfobacterota; class Binatia; order Binatales; family Binataceae; genus JAJPHI01. The sequence goes on along the minus strand of DATKML010000034.1, from coordinate 129,409 downwards.
TGCAGCTTTCTTGGCCTGGGCTGCCCGCTCTGCGGAAAGCCAGGTATTGAAATCATTCGGCGCATCGACGACCACCTTGCCGCGCATACCGAAATGCGCTGGACCGCATAGCTGCGAACAAGCGATTTCGTATGTTCCGGGCTCGGTAGCGTTGAACCACGCGGTGATCGCGCGGCCGGGCAGGATATCCTGCTTGAGCCGCAGCGCCGGCACGAAGAAGTCGTGAATTACGTCCTTCGATTCGAGCACGACATGCACCACCTGACCCGCCGGGACGTGGAGCGCATCCTCGACCAGGTCGTGGCCCGTACCAAATTTGCCGTCTTCACCGGGATAGGTGAACTTCCAGGAGAACTGCTGAGCCATCACATGCACGGTGACGGCCGGAGGCGGCAGTTCGCCCTTTACCGTTTCCCACGTATCGCCGCCCGCAGCGTCGATACCCAAGTCACACACCAAGGCCAGCGCGACGGGCACCAATACCCAGGCGAGCTGACCCCACGATTCGCCCGTGATGAACGAAGCTTTTACCCCGGGTCTGCGGCGGTAGCGGACCGCGAAGTAGATCACCAATCCTTGCAGGACGATGAACCACCCGACCGCCAACACGAAGATCAGGTTGATTACGTGATCGACACTGCCGCTGAAAGTCGAGACACCCGGCAGAAACGTTTGTGAGATCATAAAGCGCTCCCAACCTGAGCCTTCCGGTTAGTAGCCATTCTAATTTACGCCTCCTCGATTATTAGACAGGCAAAACTCGCGCCATCTTGGATCCCGGCACAAATCGCCCTTTATAGGCTATCTTTTGCGGGTTGTTTCCATTGGAAACGTTCCGAGTGCTTCCTAAGGAAACACTTTCAGCCCGGGATTCCTTAAAATCGCCCGCTAGTCGACCTCGCAACGGTTATGAAGACGTCTTTAGAGGCTGCCAAACCGGGTAGAGGCACGGTGCTTGCTGTAGCGCTCGCAAGGGCCCGCGCCACCTGAGAGCGCCGGCACTAACGGGAGCAAAGCCGTGACGACACCATCAGAGGAAACCATCCGAACGGGCGGAATCGATCTCGTCGTGGTCAAGGGAGGCGCCGGTAAGCCCCTGCTCATCCTCCACGATGAGCTTGGCTACCCGGGCTGGATGGCCTGGAATGAACGCCTCGCGGAGCAGCGCACCATGGTGATTCCGCTGCAGCCGGGTTTCGGTCGCACCCCACGCCTCGACTGGATCAGCAACTATCGCGATCTGGCCGGCTTCTACGCACGGATGCTCCGTGAGCAGCGCCTCGCTCCGATCGACGTCATCGGCTTTTCCGCCGGCGCTTATCTAGCAGCCGAGATGGTCGCGGCAGATCCGAAGGTCTTCGGCCGGATGGTGCTCGTCGGCCCGATGGGGGTGAAACCCACGGAGGGCGAGATTCTCGATTTCCTCTCGATGACGATGCGGAGTCATCTGCGGGCCACTGTCGCCGACCCGGTCAATACCGAGGAATTTGCGAAAATCTATGGTGGTGAGATGACGCCCGAACAGTTCGAGCGTTTCGAAGATGCGCGGACCGAAACCTCGCGCCTCGGATGGGACCCGTTCATGTATAACCCGAGCCTGCCCCATCTGCTCGAGGGAATCGAAGTTCCGACGCTGCTGGTTCGCGGCTCGAAAGATGGCGTCGTGCCGCACGGATGCCTCAAGGGCTACGCGGTCGCTCTCGCCAAGGCCGAGATTGCCACGATCGATGGCGTCGGCCATCGCCCTGAAATCGAAAACGGGCCCGAGTTCGTCCGGCTCGTAAAGAATTTCCTGCGCTAAACGTTCAAGGAGGATCGACCGTGCAAATCGGCTACTTTACCGAACGCCCCTATCGCTGGGTTCCTGAAGAAGAGGTCCTCAAGAACGAAGCCTTCTTCGGCGTATCGAATCGTTTCTTCGATCCGGCCAAGGGTTCCGACGATTACAACTATTACCTCGATGAGTACTGCTATGCCGAGGAACTCGGCTTCGATGCGGTCGCGCTGAACGAGCATCATGGAACCCCCTTCTGCATGGGTTCCGTGATGAACGTCGAGGCGGCGATCCTCGCCCGTATTACCAAGAAGGTGCGGATCGTTCTCGTCGGTAATCCGCTCCCGGTCATCAAGCATCCGCTGCGGATGGCTGAAGAACTCGCCGAGATCGATCTCATATCGCGCGGCCGCCTAGTCGCCGGATGGGTTCGAGGTGCCGGTAGCGAGCAGTTCTTCAACGGCGCGAATCCGGCCTACAATCGCGAGTACTTCAACGAGGCGCATGACTTCATTCTGCAGGCTTGGACCAAGCCGGGTCCGTGGCGCTACGAGGGCAAACATTTCCGCTATCGTCACGTGAATCCGTGGGCTTTGCCGCTGCAGAAGCCCTATCCCCCGATGTGGATTCCGGGCGTCCTGAGTCTCGAAACCGTCCAATGGTGCGCGGAACATCGCTATCCGTATATCGGGCTCGGCACGGCTCTCGGACCGACTTGCGACTTGTGGGACTTCTATGCGGATCAGGCGGCCCAGCTCGGCTATCAGGCGGGGCCTGAGAACTTCGGCTATCTCGTGCCGACCTTCCTTGCGGAGACCGAGGAGAAGGCGCAGGAACTCGGCAAGGGTTTCGCCTTCGGCGGCGGCCAGGCGGCCTTCTCACGTCCTGAGCATACGCTGCCGGCCGGCTACAACTCGCGCGACGCGATCCGGCGTCTCGCGCGTCAGCCCGGTGGGAGCTGGCTCGGCGTGAGCGCCAAGAAGCTGCGCCGCGGTGCCCTCGGTCAGGAGCAGGAGAACTTCGACGAGGTTCGCAAAAAACTGGTCGGCGCGTATCAGAAGGCACAGCAGGCGTATCAGATCGTGGTCGGCACGCCGAAGACCGTGCTGCCGAAGATCAAGACGCTGCTCGAAGTTCTGCGCCCCGGTATCTTCGTCGCCTTCAGTGTGCAGGGTCCGGTGAGCAACGAGGATCGGATGACCAGTATGCGGCTGTTCGCGCAGGAAGTGATGCCCGCGATTCGCGATTTCTCGAAAGAGATCGGCCTGCGCGATCCGCTCGAACGCAAACCCGGCAGCGTCTCGCTTACCTCAGGCGTCTCTCGGATTCCGGTCGTCGAGCGCGGCCCGCTGGCGGCGCTGGGGTTAAGCTGAGATGGCAATGAACGAATCAGAGTACTACGGCTACGTGATTCGCGAGAATCCCGATACCGGGCGTTGGGAGATCTTCTGGGGCGATCACAAACAAGAGGTCGACTTCGCCCGGAAGTTCGAGGCCGAAGCCTGGATCGATGAGCAAATCCCGCTGAATCGCTAGAGCTCGGAATCACTACCGGTCCAGCGGTCGGCGACAAGGCCTCGGCAAAAAGAACGAGCGCCCGGAGGACTCTCTCAGGGCGCTCGTTCTTTATTTGCCTAAGCGGCAAAGGATGCTCCCTTATTGGGCATTGCAACAGGCGAAAACTTTCGGGAGGGTCGCTAACCCTCTTCACGACGAGATGCTTTTTCTCGAGGCCTCGGACGATTGGTGCCCCGGCCGGGAGTCGAACCCGGACTCGCGGCAGTCGCAAACGCTGACCATCCAAAACAAAGAAATGCAAATGAAATAAGGCTTTTTTGCGATCGCGGTTGGTTCCGGCTAGTGCCGTTTTGCCCCGATTTGTGACAGCCGCTGCCAAACCCCAGCCAAACCGTTTCGTCCGCGTCGTGGCGCTCCCGGAAGGCGAAACGGCGACACGGGCGCGAACTTCTGCTTCCTAACCGACAGGAGTCCCGAAGTCCCTCGGCGTTGTCTACCGACAGGCTCCGCGCCCGGCGGGTGCGATGCCTTAACTTCTGACGCGGGCTCGGTATGGCCAGGCCGCCGGTTGAATCGACCAATCCATGGTGTACACTGTACACGCGGTGAGGGGCGGACGTTGGAGTTCGAGTGGAATCCGAAGAAAGCCGAGCAGAACCTCCGCAAGCATGAAGTCGAGTTCGTCGACGCCGTCATCGTGTTCGATGACGATCGGGCGATTACTCTGGAGGACGAGCACGCCAGCGAAGAGCGCTATGTGACTTTTGGGCTCGATGCTCAGGGCCGCGTGTTGGCGGTTTCTTACGCGGTGCGCGGAAGCGTTATTCGAATAATCTCCGCGCGCAAAGCGAACAGGCGCGAGCAGGCTCAGTATGAGGATAAACGGATATGAAGCGGGAATACGATCTCAGTAAAGGAAGGCGCGGCCCCGTGATCGCGTTGCCACCAGAAAAAGTCCGCATCACTATAAGGCTGGATCGCGATGTCGTCGAGCATTTCCGCGATCAGGTGCGCCGGGCGCATCGCGGCAATTACCAGACGCTAATCAATGATGCTCTCCGCGAGCACATCCAACGGCCGGGCTTGGCACAGCAGGTAGGAGCCGAGCTGCGATCGGTTCTGCGCGAAGAGCTCGAAAAAATCAGAGCGAGTGCTTGAGTTTCCGCCAGCTTTATCGGGAACTGCGCGAACGTAAAAGCAGGTTGGGCTAGTTGAAGATGATTGGCTAAGCAGAATGGAACCGACGAGTCTGTTCCGTGAAAAGGCACCGTCTGAGCGTCGCTCGCTCACGGTCTTCCGGGCCGAGATGATCGCCCGTGACGAAGCGAGCTGGCAGGAACTGTTCAGCGGGTTCGACACACTTAAGGCGATTACGTTCTCAAGCGGGTTAGACCTCATCCTTGAGCTCAGCGGGATGTTTCGGGACATCGAGATCACGTTCGGGTCCGAACGGATCTTGTCGCGTGAGCACGCGGCCCTCGAACAGGCGAGTCACCTTGCGCAAGGTTATACCTTCGTCGATGCTGTCGCCGATCAGAAGGCCTTTTTGGAAAGTCTTGCGTCCGAATTGGGGAAATCGGCGCGCGCCCTTTTGGCGCGAGTAGCAGATGAGACGTTGAGGTTTCGTCTGCTACGGAAAATGCCGAGCCATGAAAAACTGTATTTGCTCGCGAGCGGCACCAACTATCGCGTTATAACCGGTTCCGCCAACCTGAGTCTGGCAGCTCTGTCGGGCCGACAAAAGGAAGTCTATGTCGTTTTCGATGGCGAAGCGGCGTATCGCGCTTTCGATGAATACTACGCGCGCGATGCAGGGGAAGCTGCTCACGTGCCGGTTGACTGCCTGATCGTGCCTGCGGTCGACGGGACCGGTCCTCAGCCTCGAACCGCGCCGATCCCCGTTACCGAGGTCCCCTGCGTTCAAATGCTCGCGGCAGGGGTCGCGATAATCGAGGAACGACCGAAGCTTCCTTCAACCGGGCTCACGGCCCAGGCTCTCAAGCTCGCTACGATCGAAGGAACTCGGCTAAGAGGACTCGAACTCGATGGCATGAAGGGCGGCAAAACTGTCATCAGCGCCGCGTCGTTCTTTCGCGCCTATAGAGCGCATCAAACCGCTCCTACCGATGCCACTACCGAAGATCGTATCGCCAGGGTCAGCATTGCGATCGATAGGGGCGAAGTCTTCCTGGACGATGCGCTCTGGCTTGGTCCAAACAGTCCAATCGAGGCCAAAGATGTTCGCGCCGACGCGGTTCTGCTGGTCGACTATCTTTCGAGCTTTGCCAACTTCTTCGGCAATTCCGCAGGTGCCATCCGGTCCTATTGGACCTTCCTGACTTGGCTGTATGCCGCGCCATTGGCGCCAACGCTTCGCCAGACCGCGGTGCTTAATTCGGGCGACCCGCTTGCATATCCGATGTTCGGCATTCTTTATGGGCGGCCCAACGGAGGAAAATCGTGGTTCTCGGAAATCGCGGCGACCTCGATGTTTGGGCCGGTATGGAAGCAGTTGCGCGGCGCTTCGTTCACCGCGAACCGAGTGCTTGGGTTGCGCGAGCAACTTGGGGCGATTCCCTTGCTGATCGATGACGTCAATCGCGATCGCTTCACGCGAGAGGTGCCGGACCTTGTCAAGTTCGACCGTGAACGTTCAAGCCTTTATGCCCCGGTCATCCTTTCGACGAACAAGCAGGTCAGCGCAGTCTCGCCGGACGTTCGCAAGCGGGCTGTCGTCTGCCTGGTTGACGCAGCAATTCCCGATCAACAGTCGGCGTCAAAGGAAATCGCGCACAAGGCTCACGCAAACATCGGCACGGAATTATATCGGGCTTATCTCACGCGGCTTTTACCATCAATTCTGCCGATGCAGGAGCAAATCGTCGCAAGACCGATGGCGCCGCCAGACTTAATCGACGCCTCGTCACGCATCTTGCGCGATCTAATCGCTGAACATGTAAAGGATGTCCCGGAGTGGATGACGCCCGTGACCAACAGCGAACGGTTGGCGATGAACGACCGTCCATTACTCGATCAGCTCAACGATATCGCGGCGAGCAACGAAGAGCGCATAGTCATAAACCGCAGAGCGGGGGAACTCACGCTAACGTTCGCTGGCGATAATGTTCAGGCTAATAACTTCGAAAAGCTGGTGCCGGCCTTTGCCTTGAAACGCCGCTTTGCCGATACCGTCACGATCGACCTAAAGGCGCTCGAAAAGATTTACGGCGAACAGACCTTTTCGCGCCGGCGGTCCTGGCTCACGCGCATGTTGCGGCGCTGACGCCAATGGCGGCCCGATCATCCTGTTATGCCGGCGTTTATTCGCCGCAGATTGTGCGGAGAATGATGCCGATACATCGCCGCACCACAAGTATGGTTAGTGGCTAAATGAGGCGCTTAAAGACTCACGGTTTCAACGTCCCTTAATTCGTCCCCAAATATTCGAACTGCGCCCGTTTGAACCCGTTAGATGGCTAGCGCGGGGGAATTGAAAACCCGGTCGAGGGAGAACCCGGTAAGAAACGGCAGATTCGATGGCGTTCGAGTATCCCGCAAGATCCCGCGTTCTACCGCTTATTGTCCCCGAGGGACAGTACTTGCATTTCGAATATCGGCCAAAGTTTACTCAGGCCAACCGTCCGAGAACTATTCGATGAGGTTCGTGCGAATACGATGCTTACCCAACTTGTAAGACAAGTCGCTAGGTGACAAACCGAGTCGCCGGGCGGCCTCGGCCTGAGAACCGCCTGTGTGAGCCAGCGTCCGCCGGATCGCAGCCTTCTCCAGGGAGGCTAATAACTCTCTCAAATTGCATGAATCTGGAAGGGCTGCCGCGATCTCTTCGACAGGTAGCGGGGCGGACGTTTCGAGCAAAGAATTGGTGATCACGCGACGATCTGTGACTGGGAAATGTTCCGACGAGATCAGTCTGTCGGTCGAAAGGATACACGCGCGCTCGATCAGATTGCGCAGTTCTCGTACGTTGCCGGGAAAACTATAGTTGAGGAGGGCGCTCATCGCGTCGGTGCTGATCCGGCGAGGTGGAGTCTTGAGATCTTGCGCCGCGAATCTGAGGAAAAGATCGCAAAGCTCGGGTATGTCGTCTCGATGTTCTCGCAGCGGCGGCACGGAGATGGGAACAACCGCGAGACGATAGTAGAGGTCTTCGCGAAAGCGCCCGTCACGGACGCATTGCTGAAGATCGCGATTGGACGCGACCAGCAATCGAACATCGGTTCGGCGCGCACGATTGGACCCCAGCCGCGTTACCACGCCGTCTGTTAGTACCCGCAGTAACTTTCCCTGAGCAGTCGGCGACATCTCCGCCGCTTCGTCTAAAAAGAGCGTCCCTTCGTGGGCAGCTTCGAAGAGACCCTCGCGAGCCCGTTCGGCTCCGGTGAAGGCGCCGCGCTCATGACCGAACAGTTCACTATCGAGCAAGGATTCCGAAAATGCTGCGCAATTCACAGCAATAAGTGGCTGCGCGGCTCGCAGGCTGCTTCGATGGATAGCTCGGGCTACCAATTCTTTGCCGGTCCCGGTTTCGCCGGTGATAAGCACGGTGGCATTGGTCGGTGCTACTCGCGCGATGGTCTGGCGTAGCTGCTCGATCGCGGTACTGCGACCAATGATCTCGGTCGATCCTCCAAGCTGCAGAACGGTGTCGCGCAGCCGCGAGTTCTCGCGCAGAAGCTGAGTTCGCTCTACCGCACGTCGTGCTGTCGCCAGCAAAACTTCAGGTACAAACGGCTTGGTGATGAAGTCGAAGGCCCCGCGTCGCATGCTCTCGACGGCGAGCTCGATCGTGGCAAAGGCAGTCAGAAAGACAACCGACACAGTTGAGTCCAACTCACGGGCGGCGGCGAGCACGTCCAGACCCTCACCGTCATGCATCCTCTGGTCAGTGATGACCGCTTCGAAGGTGTATTCCGCCAATGCGCGCCGTGCGGTCGCAACTCCGTCAGCCTCGATTATCTCGCTATGTTGTGACCTCAGATTGGAGAGCAAAATCCGCCGCAGATGCGGCTCATCATCGACTATCAATAACCGACTCATGACAAAGTCTCATTTGTGGGTTGCGTCGAATTACGTAACGGCAGTTCGATCGAGAAGCACACCAGGTTGGGCTCGTTGATACGTAACCAGATATCGCCCCCGTGGGCCCGTGCGATGTTACGGGCGATTGCGAGTCCCAGTCCGCTACCACCCGGTTTCGTGGTGAACAGGGGTTCGAATATACGTTCCACAGAGGCAGCTGCGATTTGTCCCGCCGGATCGGTTACATCGATACGCACCGTGCCCCGGTCATTTAGCTCGGCAGCGAGTCTAACGGTCTGCCCGCGGCGGCATGCATCGATAGCGTTGAGCACCAGGTTGAGTAACGCCTGTTGAATCTGACTGGCGTCGAAATCACCAACGAGGTCATTATCAACCGCGGTTTCTATCTCGACACCGACATTGGCCGCGTGAGCTCGGGCGACGGCGGCCACATAATTAAGCGTATCGGCGAACTGGTTCGGAGCCAGTTGCGCGACGCGGGGCCGCGCGTACAACAGGAAGTCGGTAGTTAACCGTTCCAGACGAATGGCCTCTTTAGCTGCAATATCAAACATTGTCTGGCGTTCGCTCTCCAGTTGGTCGGCTCTCAGGGCCGTGGCGAGTGAACTCGAAATCATTGCGACGGGGTTCCGGATTTCGTGAGCCAGCGCGCGTGCCAAACGACCCACTGCAGCGAGCTTCTCTTCCGCAAGCAGCCGTTCTCTGGCGCGTTCAAGCTCCTTCAAGTTGCTGATGAAACCGGCTTCGCCTTTGCGGAGACCATCCACTAGCAACCAAACCAGTACTCCCATGACGGTGAATACTATCGTCGAGGCGCTCGCCTCCAGGTATTCATCGAACTTCAGGCCATAGGCTCCCGTGAAGCAGATAAGGTCTGCGAGCGCGACCACTGCTGCTGTCCAGGCCAACGTTAGCCTGAAGGCAGACTCGAGGATTGGCAGAAGCATCAGAGCGTAATAGGCGGTGTCACCACCGATTTCGAGTGAACTCAGCGTCAGTGCGAGGGCGGAGTTCAGCCCGATGATCCAGAAAGGTAGAAAGCGGCGCTTGGCTGGCGACAACTCGGGACCTTCGTTCGCGAGCCAAAACAATTGTGCCGTTTGCGCAAAGAGCCCGACGCTCAACACTAATATATGCGATGTCGTCGGCTTTCCTTGCTCGATTCGCGAAAGGATCTGCATTACCAGAACTGCCGCGATAAGCATCAGGTTGAGAGTCGCGAAATCACGCTCCTGTGCCCGGAAAAACCGAAGGCCACCCGTCCCTTCGAGAAACATTGGGGTCGTTGGAATTGAGGCGCTCATCTTGCTGATAAAACTCTGACGAAGCTTACTGAGTGCGCTTCGATCGGCAGCAAAAAAAATTGTTCAAATACTTGTACGTCATAGATGCCTATCATTCAAATTTTTGAATCCCTTCGCATTGGCTTGTCGTCTATGAGCGGCGCCTTGTCGTTCCGTCATATTACGATTCGCTAAATCGAAAAGGCACAAATCTTGTCCAACCGTTACAGTTCGCTTGCGTCACCCTTGGTTTTGATCGGCGCGCACGGCGACATGAAGGGATCTCAATGCTTGGTTTCGCTAAGACGGAAGGAAATATACCGGCGCTAACCGCGATCGGCACTGCGCTACCTGCAAATTATTATTCGCAAGAAGTCCTATCATCGGCTCTATGGAACGAATGGGGCGGCTCTGTCCGGGATCGCACTCGGTTTGAACGACTGCACAAGTCCGTTGGTGTTCGAGGGCGTCACTTGGCACTTCCTATCGAGGAATATCGCGCGATTGATTCGTTCGGTAAGGCCAATGATCGTTGGATCGAACGAGCTGCGGAACTGGGCGAGGCGGCTGTGCGCAACGCATTAAGCGCGGGCGGAATGGCTCCTGCAGATATCGACCATATTTTTTTCACGACGGTCACCGGGATCGCCTCACCGAGTATCGACGCCAAATTGATCAATCGCCTTGGGATGCGCACCGATATAAAGCGGACGCCCCTCTTTGGCCTCGGCTGTGTAGGCGGAGCTGCTGGTCTCGCACGCGCAGCAGATTATGTTCGCGCGTTTCCCGATCAGGTCGCTCTTTTGGTCAGTGTCGAACTCTGCTCTCTGACGCTGCAACTCAAAGATCGATCGACCGCCAACCTGATTGCCTCAGGACTGTTTGCTGACGGGGCTGCAGCTGCGATCGTAACCGGCGGGCGTAATCCAGCCGGACCACGATGCCCACGGATTGTCAGTTCGCAGTCAGTCTTTTTTCCCGACACCGAAGAGATGATGGGTTGGCGGATGCGCGAAACCGGTTTCGAGATCGTTCTTGCCCCCGGTGTTCCCCACTTAATCCGAACCAATCTGCGTGTAGTCGCCGACGAGTTTCTTGCACAAAACAAACTCTCACGCGAGTCGATTAAACATTGGATTGCGCACACTGGGGGCCCCAAGGTCTTGCAGGCGATGCAGGAGGCACTTGAGCTACCTCGATGCAGCCTCGCCGGATCTTGGAAGTCCCTGGCAGCTATCGGAAACCTGTCGTCGGCATCGGTGCTCTTCGTAGCCGAGGACTTCATGCAATCAGCCAAACCGCGTTCCGGTGAGTATGGCCTGCTCCTCTCGATGGGTCCCGGGTTCTGCGGCGAGTTGCTGCTGTTGCAATGGTAATCCACCCAATAACGGCGGACGCGCGATTAGATCAGGGCGACCTATCGACCGATCGATCTCGTTACGACATTGCCGTCATTGGTGGCGGTCCCGCGGGCCTGGCCACGGCAATCGTCGCGGCCGCGGCGGGGCGGAGCGTTATAGTTTTGGAGCGGCGTGGGTTCGCCGCTGACAAGGCGTGTGGCGAGGGCGTCCTGCCTCCGGGTGTCGAAGCTTTACGGCGCTTGGGGGTGTTGGCGCATCTCGACGACACCGAGGTCCGATCCTTCAGGGGCATCCACTTTTTCCAGGAAGATGGTTCGTCTGTCGAAGTTCCCCTCCCTCAAGGAGGCGGCTTGGGAATCCGGCGCACAACCCTGCTGAAAGCGCTGACGCAGCGAGCTCAGCAGCTTGGAGTGGCCGTCCGTTACGCGACCAATGTCACCAACATTAAAGTCGAAAAGGACGGTGCGATACTACGAACAGCTGGCCCCGCTGTGCACGCAAGCCTCGTCGTTGCTGCTGACGGTCTTCATTCGCTCTTCCGGCGTGGTGCTGGTTTGCACTGTGTCAGCTCGCTTCCACGGCGCTTTGCACTCCGACAGCATTTTTTGACCACGCCATGGTCTGAGTCCGTTGAGGTTTACGTCGACGCGTTTGGCGAAGCCGTAGTCACGCCGGTCACTGCGGACACAGTCTCGGTCAACTTCACATGGCAGGATGGCGCGTTCTACCGGCCGACGATTCCCACTTTGCTTACACGCTTTCCGCTGCTTAATACGCGGCTCCAGGACGCTGAGCCAATATCGATGCCGAAAGGCGCTGGACCGATGGCTTGCGGCGTCAGTCGCCGCGTTGCGGAACGCTTCGTTCTAATCGGCGACGCGGCTGGCTTTGTTGATTCGATTGCGGGCGATGGGCTTTCGATCGCGTTCAATTCGGCGCTTATCTTGGGTCGCCATCTTTCGGCATTGCTTCAGGCCAACAGCAGCGAGAAAAGTCTTGAGCCGTACGAGCGCGAAGCTCACCGTTTATTCCGTGGTTATGCCATAGCGACCAAGGCAATGCTGTTTCTCGCCAGGCGCCCCGGTACGCGACGACGAGTGATTCATTATCTCTCGCGAAGACGGCGACTGACGGGAACGATTGCGCGAATCGCGATGGCGATGATGGCAACGGCAAGCTGATGAGTCGAAAGGCTTCACCGATCGCACACCATCCGACAATGAGGAATGGCTGATTTATCATGATCAAACGCAGCCCCCTTTGCGGACTACTGTTTGTTGTCGCTGGAGCATCTTTTCTCTCTGCTTGTTCGACACCCCAGGAGAGTTCATCGGTGCCGACGAAGCTCGCGAACTCCTCGCATGGCGGAGTTACGACAGATCCGCGCATTCATCAGATTCTCGAACGATCGTGCTACACCTGCCACAGCACGACAGGCACTGCGCCGTGGTACGCAGCTCTATCTCCAGCTTACATGGCTGCTGGTTCCGCGCGGCAGGCTCTCAATTTTTCAGATTGGTCGACCTACGACGCACATCATCAGCAGACCCAACTGAAGAGTATCGAATCGACGATCAATAACGGCTCGATGCCGCCCGGAAACTACACAGTGCTCGATCATAGTGCGCGCCTGAGCAACGCTGAAAAACAGGCTCTGCGCGCGTGGCTGGCGACACAGATTAGTTCTGGTCCGCAATGATCAATGTCCGAGTGCGGCACTCGCGATAAGAGGTAAATTTCTTATGCTCGCTTCCAAACTGCCCGCCAATAGTCAGGAACCCTACGAGAATCACGTTAATCCCCAATGGGTGCGGTTCCTGGACGTTCTCGATATGAATGTGCGCTACAAGAGCTGTCTCGGTGCTGAGCTTTACACTGAAGATGGACGCAGCATCCTCGATTTCAATTCCGGTTACTGCGTGCACAATATCGGCCACAATCATCCGGCGGTGATTCGCGCCCTAAAGGAGGAACTTGACGGCAACGGCCCCGCGATGTTGCAGGGTCATGTTCCTGAACTGGCCGGCGAACTAGCGTTGCGACTTTGTACCAATGCCGGCGGTAAGTTATCCAAAGTCTATTTTTGCAGCTCCGGGAGTGAAGGGGTCGAAACGGTCATCAAGTTCGCCCACGCTCACACCAAACGTCCCGGCATCCTGTATGCCTCGGGTGGCTTTCACGGCTTGACCTGCGGTGCGCTATCTTTGATGGATAACCCGTTCTGGACGGCCGATTTTGGTCCGTTGTTGCCCGACACCGAGCCGGTCCCCTTCGGTGATTTGGAAGCGCTGAAGACTCGCTTGGCATCGCGCCGCTTTGGCGCTTTTATCCTTGAGCCGATTCAGGCCGAGTCAGGTGTGCTCGTGCCATCGGCAGACTATCTGCAAAAGGCCTCCGAACTCTGCCGACGATATGGCACTTTGATGGTGCTCGACGAGGTTCAGACCGGGATGTTTCGGACGGGACCGTTCCTTGCCGCACACCATTTCGGTGTCGAGCCGGACATGGTGATCATGGCCAAGGCGATGAGTGGGGGACTGGTGCCGTCAGCGGCAGTGCTGATGAGGGATCCGATCTACGATTCCGTCTTCACCTCTTTCAAGCGATCAATGATTCATGCATCGACTTACGGTGAAAACGGACTCGCGATGCGTGCGGGATTGGCCACTCTGGAGGTTCTCATGGACGGTGACCTCGGTGCGCGCGCGGAGCGTATGAGTGAGCGCTTCCGCGAGAACCTCACCTCACGCTTTCAGAAATACGACATGATCAAAGCCATTCGCGGTCGCGGGATGCTCTCCGGAATCGAGTTTCGTGCACCCAAAAAACTCCGTTTGCGTATCCTGTTCGAAGCCTTTGCCCGGATTCATCCCGCGATGTTTGGCCAGGTCGTTGTGATGCGGCTGTTTCGCGAAGGTATCTTCAGCCAGATTTGCGGCAACAATTTCATGGTCTTGAAGATTGCACCACCGCTCGTGATCACCGAAGCGCAATTGGCGCAGTTCGCCGATGCGCTCGAGCGTGTAGTCGATCTGATGCATAGTTCGACCAGCTTCTGGACGGAGGCACTGAACACGGCCCGGCGGGTAATCAATGTTATATAGGAGCGTTGCCTGCCTCTACGTCGCGGCCTCGCTCGGTTGGCGTAGCCACGCTTTAGCAGCCGAACCACGCGCTGGAACCGTCACGCTCGATCCCGCGCGAACTATCATCCAGTTCAGCTTACCGGGTGCGCTCCACGATACTCACGGTACGTTCAAGCTTACGCAGGGAACGATCGCTGCCGATCCCACAACAAGCACAGCGAATGGGTCCGTAGTAATTGATGCAACCAGCGGCGACAGCCAGATGCCCTCGCGCGACGCAAACATGAACCGCGAGGTGCTTGAATCCTCCAAGTATCCGACTATCGTCTTTACCGCTCGTCATGTGACTGGCTCCCTCGGCGAGGACGGTTACTTTTCTGCTCACCTCGACGGAACTCTCCTAATCCACGGTATGGAGCATCCACAGGGTATCGATCTACAAGGCAAGTTAGTGGGCAATGAACTCACGGCTCATACCCAGTTTGTGATCCCTTATGTGGCGTGGGGCATGAAAGATCCGAGCATCCTTTTCCTTTCCGTAGCCAAACAGGTCGACCTCGATGTGACGGCAGTTGGACACGTCGCCTGGGATGCTCCGGCGCACTCATCGGCCCACTGACTAGCAGGCAAGAAAGGTTACGAATCCGTGCTATGGCTGGCGCTGCGGATGAGTCTCTACAATCGCTTACGCCTCGCGGTCACGCTGGGCGGAGTAGTCATATCGCCGTTCTTAACTATCGTTGAGGTAGGCCTGTACATCGGGATGATGGGCAACGCGACCTCGCTCATCCGCCACGCTTCAGGAGCCGATATCTGGATCGCCTCAAAGGGCATTCGCAACGTCGATTTCGCCAAGCTCTTCAACGACGCCAGTGTTAAGAGGGTTGCGACTCTTCCGGAAGTACTCTGGGCGAAGCCGATTATGCTGAGTTGGGGCTTCCTGAAGCTGCGTGACGGCGCCGAGGAGCAAGTCGAAATCATCGGTTACGATCCCGACCAGCCCGTGGGCGGTCCTTGGTTGATGGCTCAAGGCAGCGTCCAAAGCTCAGTGAACCCACTCCATCATACTGGATGAGAGCAGTAAACAACGCCTCGGTGCCCTGCCGATAGCTTGATGCGACGACAAAGCGGCGGCACGACCACAATTATCGACATTCCGACCGCGAATTTTGCCAGCGGAGGCAGCGACACAATGCTCGCCCGTATAACCTCAGTCATTGCTATGTCCAATTCTACCCAGGGGCCTGTGAAATCTTCCGGATCATCGAGAACAGAAAGGCGGTGGTTAATCCGAGTAGCAGCATTCCGTTCAGCGCTTCTAGAGCACCCATCATTTGCCACTGGGGATCGAGATATAGATTCGCGTGACCATAACTCGTCATTGCGCTGAGCGAATAAAGCATCGCGGATTTGTAGTCGGGTAAAGAGTCCAAAGCGCGGTATGCAGCCGCCCAGATGAATGCCTCAATCCCATGAAGCATTGTCGCCAATAGAGTCGTCGCGCCCATAACCAGTGCGAATCGCGGCATACGGTCCCGACGACCCACTACACCGCTCATTACGCCGTCGAGCTTTTCGTTGACGAAAGCGAGGACCGTCACGTGAATCATCACGTTGAGAACGATTATTGGGAGGCTCCAAGCCCAGTTGCCACTCCAGGCGCCTATGGTGGCTGACTGCATTTGTATGTCCATAGGGTCGCCGCGGTTGCTGACGCGATTCAGATCGAAAGGAAATATTGGAGGAAGACCAACCTGAAGGCGGGACCCTGGAGTTATTTAGTGAGGCTACTCAGTTGGCCGTAAGCACTTTGCCGGATGTGGTGTCGATATGGATTATCCAGAATGCGGTCGCATCCTCCTGGCTGATCATTGCTATCATGCCCTTGCCGGGCGCGAAGAAGTAATAAGCTGTGTCGTTGGTCTGGGCCGGACCGACCTTGCCTTCGCACTTCAGACGTAGAAGCACGGCCGCATAGCTGCCGGCCGGTACTTTCACCTGGTACGTTCCCAGGTAGGTGTAGATCCCGTTTAATGACCCTGAGTATTCTTGGTTCGCCGGGTCATCCAGCGCATTAACCACGACCTGTTGCGTGTAAGACCGGGATTCGCCGGGCTTCATGCCTTTGAGCATAAAGGGATTGGCCGGCGTGGTGATAACCACCACGCCCTCCGCCATGTCGCCGACAGCCGGGATAATCAGGTCGCCCTGCGCAGTCTGCTTGATGAAGCCAGCCAGCGAGGGCGAAAACTGAAAGCGCCAAGCCAGCTTCCCGCCCGGACGTCTGACTTTGGCGAGGCCAAGTGTTTGCGTGTTTCCAACGTTCGGACCACTTGTGACCTGATAGTTCGAAGCTTTCTCCTGAAGTGGAAAGTAAGTCGAAACGTCCGCGATCGGAACACTCGGCAATGCGGCGCCCACGATACCCGGACCAAGCTGAGCAGAGATCATCTGCTGATCCGCTGCCGGGAGTGGGAGCACAACCCCCTGTGCACGAGCGGACCGAGTGGTGAGCAGCAAAACGCTGATGAGAAACAGCGAGATTACGCGGGAAGGATTTCGCTTGAAGTAGTGCAAATTGCTTTGTCCTTGGACGAAACAGCTGTCAAAGTCGGTTTGTTTCAACGCCACATTGCCAGCGTGCGTCAATCGCCGAAGAGATTCCCTTTGATCAGCTTCGGGATAACCGGAGTCACCGCGAACTGTAGATTCCACTTCTGGCCGAATTCCTCCGGATGGACGGGCATGTACTGGCCTTGAACGGCAAATTTCACAGGAAGCGGGCCAATCCTGATCACTTTGCTGATTTGCATCCCGATAGGAAACGTAATGTCGTTCGCGCTCTTGCTGGCATACCAGTTAACGAGCATGTTCGGTGACGTCCCGATGCCCCAGCCTTTGCCCGGAAAATATTGGAAAAAGTACTGGATGTTCATCTGACTAACGGTCTGAGGACCTGGGCCACCGACCGAGAACCACTGCTGGGGAAATACGCCGGCGATCCATTTGTCGCCCAGGTAACCGAACACGCCTGACGGCCCCAACTGCCATTTGTTCTGCCCAAGGCGAGAATTACTCGCGGTAGGAAGGATGAAACTAGGACCTGCGCCCAGCAGCCACGGACCCGCTAGCTTCGGACTAGGCGAGAGCATCGTCGCCAGGATCGTGTCACCGAAGCCGGTCACGCGATGAAGATTACCGGTCTCGTTGACGTACGGCGAAGAGTTCATTACCTGGAACACCGGCCGCGTGATTAGATTCCAATCGTCAGTCAGTGCTAACGGTAGCACCGGCTGAAATTGAAGGTTCACCGCGTTACGCTCGGGGTTGTTCAGCCAGTAGGTGTTCTCCTGAAGCTGTAGTGCCCAGATGCTCGAAATCGGATTCGAGAGCTGCTTGTTGACTTCGTCCAGCGATTTGTCGTCGTTCGCTTGCGCCGAGACGGGAGCAACGAGCACCATGCCAAGAAGCCCGACCAGAACAATCGCCCTCGTGCATCGAAATTTCAAAAAACAGCCTCCGCTCTTATAGTAGTTACGTCCGGTTACGTCCGACAATTCGATCAGTCTGATCGAGCTTGCGATCCCGTGCCCTGGGTCACCTTTGGTGTGTTCAGAAACTAGAACCCGCGGGCTGGGCCTATCTGGGGCGAGCGCACCGGCTTGGCCATGCCGTAGAAGACCGTCATGCCTTGGCCGCCGCAGCGGGTGGAAAGACTCTCATCCGGCTTGCCGTAGCAAGACGCGGGATCCTGCCAGTTATTAGACACCCAGACATTGCCAGCCGGGTCGATCGAGGCATCCACCAGCATTTGCATTCCACCGCCCTTGTAGCCGCCGGGCGGGGAAATCGGATCACCGGTCTTCATGCCGGGCGGACAGGTCTCAGTACGTGCACCGCACAACTCGCTGACGCCGCCGCCGGGCGCAAAATTGGAAACCCAGACGTGGTCGTTACCGTCTATCGACACAGCCCAAGCACCCCAGATGCTGCCTGGATTGAACGGTGATCCCGGTGCGGGGCTGCCGTCTGGTCGCAGCATCGACACGCTGCCTAAACCGGGCTTCGCCAACAGATTCCTGAGGACCAGTTGATCGGCGTCTGCCATCCGCCCTCTGAGCTTCAGGTCGAGCAGCTTGAGTTTTGTCGCGAGCGTCATCCCAGCGCCCAACGTATTGGTGATCCAGACATTGCCCTTGCTGTCGACCGCCATACCCTTGCCGCTGTGGCCGCCAGTTGGAAACACTTCGGCTTTGGTGGGATCGCTCGCGGGGAAGCGGGTCACGGTGTCGCCGATCGCGTTGTCGATCCAAATCCGGTCTTGCTGGTCGATGACAAGATGGAACGGGCCGCTCAACTTGCACGGACTGTCCTTGTTGGGTTTACCGTTCGTCGACTCGCAATAGAACTTGGCCTTGGCAGGATCGCCCTTGGGCATGAACACCACCCTGTCGTTGGTGAAATCGACTGCCCAGACGTCACCACTGGGCGTAACGATAACGCCCTGCATGTAGCCGAGCTTCCCGCCGAAGTTGTAGCCCTCAGGCGGCGACAGCGGCTGACCCTGGTGGTCGAACAGCGAGATCGTCCTTCCGCTGGTGCTGTCGATCCAGACGCGGTCGTTGGCGTCAATCGCGGTACCGAACCCGGGGCCTTGCAGACCGCCGCCATGAAAGCCCGTAGTCATCGGCGAAAGCGGTCGGCCATTCGGAGCGAACTCCGACATATTGCCGTCCCAGAGGGCATCGTGCCCCTGCGAACCAACTATGAAATTGGCGCCGCTCCATGCGTTACCTTCACTGTCGAACATCACTTTGGCGCCACCGATGTAACCACCGCCCGCGAACTTAAGAGGCAAGACCCACGCGCTCGGGGCGAAGCTAAGATAGGGCAGAAACGGCGTAACGCGTAGCTGCTTACCCTTCGGAACTGGATAAAAGGTATTCAGCAATGCGAACGTCCTACTCGGCTGGTACGCAGAATTCCGAGCGATTGACTCAGCCGCAGTCAGCGTATCGATCGGAACCTGTCCGCTCGGGGGCGTCGCCGCAGCGAATAAGCTGCTGCAGGCATCAGCCTTCACCTGTGTGACGCAACCCGCCAATACGTTGGCGAGGGTGGCAAAATTCGCCATCGTCGGGGTCTGGCTGCTGTTGAGGGCGTCCTCAATCATCGGCCCGTAACCGCCGCTCCCGAGGTCGACGAAATTGGGCACATTGCCGGCCGCGATTCGCAACCCTAGCGCGTGACCCTGGAGTACGCTGCCTTCCAGAAACTGGGCGTTAGTCCACACCGAGGCCACGGTCGTGAACTCGTTGATCGTGACTTTGGCCGGCGGTTTGCTGCCGAGGACAGCGATGAGCACAATCGCCGGGTTGTTCCCGCCGCCCCTATTGGCAGTGGGCTCCCCGCCGGTCGCCACCAGATAAAGGCTGCCATCAGCGGATCCCTCTGCGCTCAGCGTAAAGTGACCGTTATCGCCGGTCTGTGTCTGCGCTAACTGCTTGGGCGCATCGGCACTCGCGGACCATAGGGTCACAGTTGATTTGACGATCGGCGCGCCTCCGCCAAGCACGCGACCTTCAATGCTGTCGGCCGCGCAAGCCCGGCCAAACCCTGAGATTGCGAACATCACGACCGAAATCGCAAGGCACAATCGGCTTGCTGCTCGGACACAGCGAAAAACGGCACTCAGATTCATCAGTATCCTCGAAGTCGGTGTTGTCGCCCGCTGGACCGAGGGCGATATCAGTCTGGTCTATTGGGGGTCAAAGGCGAAGATTCGTTTCCAATCCTTTTTCATGCTGATGACGTTCCAGCCTCGGGTCCTCGCTTCGTCATACAGTGCCTTCGAAAAAGTACCGACCTTGGTATCCGGCAGCCCTTGAGCCGGGCCGTAGGCATACTCGCGGGTCGGATCATCGTGAAGTACCAGCATCATCAACGCCTCCTTGCCGCCAGTTTGGGTGTATTCCAGCATCTCCCTGTCGCCAGTCGAATTGCCGAATGTGGCCTGAGGACGACGCCCGGTGAACAGATAGATGTCTTCCGGCTTGCCCGAGAAGTTGTTGTTAAGCAACACCTTGGGAGGCCGCATCAATATCCCCTGACCTTCTTTGTTATAGGTGTAATCGGTCTCGAGCGCCGACCCAATAATCTGCTCGGGCGGTATGCCGTAGGTTTGCACCGCGTAAGACCGAACGAAGTCCTGACCACCCCCCGTAACGATGTAGGTCTTGAAGCCATTAGCCCGCAGATAGTCGAGAACCTCTCGCATCGGCTGATATACAAGGTCAGTATAGGGCCTCTTCCATCGCGGATTTCTGGCTTTGGCGATCCAATCCTTGGCGATCGCATTGAATTGTTCCACGGTCATGCCAGTGTGGGTCGCGAAAATAATCTTTTCGAAGTCGCGGAGCGTAAACTTGGCCATGGCGGCTTTGTCGTCAGTGAGAACCGCCTTGAAGGGCTCAGTGGCTTTCCACTCCGGATGCTTCGGCGCCAATTCCACCACACGGTCAAGCGCGAAGGCCACCTGTGTGTATATCGGGTGTTCAACCCAGAGAGTCCCGTCCTGGTCGAAGGTGGCGATGCGATCTTGTGGTTCTACATACGAGGGGCTCGACTTATCCGTGACATCCTTCGCGAGGGTTATGATTGACTGCTTGGCCGGGCCCTCGTTCCAGGACGGCAGTGGGTCATTCTGAGCGTTCGCTCGCGCCGCCAGCAGCGTGATCAGGAGCGCTAATACCGTAGCCGTCTGAGAGGGACGGGCACGGGTAAGTGATCTCATCATTGGCTTAGTTCCTGTGTTGAGTTAACCTCCGTGCTGATCCCGGAGCAACCGGAGGTGCGTTGTTAGGTACTAGTACGTCCTCTCTAAAGCGCGAAGGGCGACCCTCTTAGGGTCGCCCGCTTCTAGCTGCAGGCGCGCGCTGCACGGTTAATCACTATGCGAGTGGCTTGCCTGGGCTGCGATCAACTTTTCGATTTCGTCGAGGTTGTAGGACGCCGGTACTTGCAACGGTGGGAACTTCCGGTAGGTCTCGAGTTCCTTCATCCACAGCAACTGCCCTATGGGCAGCATCTGCCAGTCATAGAGGTAAGCTGTGCTCGGCGAGGTAATCGCGCCACCGATCGACGTGGCCGACTTTTGAACATCGCCGACATTCTGCTCAAACGGATCCCGCATTAGATTGGTCATCTGGGTCCAGCCATAGCTCTGGGCCCCTTTGAGCGCGCCTGCGGATGTCGAGCCTTCCATCGTATAGTACATTTTCCAGTTCTTATACCGCACTGCTGACGGTATGGTGCCCGTGTAGTAGAAGAGGTGGTCGCGCGCGGAATCGGACTTGCCTTCCAGGAAATCACGCTGGTCAAAACCGTCGAGCGTGGTCTTCAAGAAGCCCGGATACTGGCCGGCCTCGATCTTTTTCTTTAGACCGTCGCCCTTGGGGCCACCCGCAATGTTGACCAGCGTAGGCAACCAATCCAGCATCGAGAAAATCTGGTTTGTGACCGTACCAGGCTTGATGTGTCCTGGCCAACGCACAAGCAACGGCACGCGCATCCCGCCTTCCCAAGTCGTCAGCTTATCGCCTTTGAAGGGGGTGATCCCGCCGTCCGGATAGGTTTGGGTCTGGGCGCCGTTGTCAGAGGTCCAAATGATGATCGTGTTGTCGAGCTGGCCTATGTCCTCGAGTT
Source organism: Binataceae bacterium (SeqCode) (assembly GCA_035541875.1). Taxonomy (GTDB): domain Bacteria; phylum Desulfobacterota; class Binatia; order Binatales; family Binataceae; genus JAJPHI01. The sequence continues at coordinate 107,622 of DATKML010000034.1, read as the reverse complement.
TCTTCAGCACGTAGCCGAGGTTGTCGTCCATCTGCTTCTCGCCAGCTTCGTTGATGCCCCAGTCCTTGCCACCCCGCGTGCCCAGCATGTCGAGGTATTTTTTAGGCAGAAACGTGTCGACGTGCATCCGCACCGTGTTGTAGTACGCAAAGAACGGCTTGCCGGTCTTTTTGGGGTCGTTGCGGTCCAGGAAGTCGATCACCTTCGCCGAAACCTCCTCCTCCAGGGTTTCTGAGCGAACGTCAGTAACCGGACCCTCATCCTTGCAGGTCTGTTTGGCCTGCGTGCCGTCCGCGGAGTGACACCAAAGTACGGGCCGCGGCGGCGTTAGACAGGTCGTCGTCGCCGGGTCCACCGCATTAGGATCGTCGGGGACGCCGGGGATCGAGGTCGCCTTGCACGGCGGGGCGACGCCGATCGTGTCCTTGTCTTTGTAGACATCGGGGAAGCTCACCTGCTGCATCGCGTCTAGGTGGTAGAGGTAACCCCAGTACTCCTGGAAGCCGTGCGCGGTCGGTAGCGCCTCTACGTTGTCGCCCAGATGGTTCTTGCCGAACTGGCCTGTGTTATAGCCGAGGTCGAGCAGAATTTTGGCAAGCGAAGGTGTGCCGGACCGCAGCCAACTCGGGCTGCCGGGCAATTGCGGAACGATCAGGCCCGTACGCAGCGGGTTCATGCCGGTCATGAAGGCGTTACGCCCGGCTGTGCAGCTCTGCTCGGAGTAGGCGTCCAGGAACTTCACGCCTTCCTTAGCGATACGGTCGATGTTGGGGGTTTCACCCACCATCAGGCCTTGGTGGTAGACTCCCGGCGTCATCCAACCTACGTCATCGGTCATGACGAACAGAATGTTGGGTTTGTCTGAGGAAGCCTGCGCAGAAAGACGGTGCGTCAACCCCGCCAGCGACAGGGTGGCGATCAGGACGGCGCCGACAACCCGCCACTTCCAGGTTTTCATTCGCTTGGTCACAATTGTCTCCTTGGATCTTTGATGGGTGATATCATTTGGTCGCCGCTGGTGTAGCGGTATGCTGGATGCCTAATGTCGCCAAGCGCTGATCAAGGCCGTCGGCCCAGTAGTTCATCGCATTGTCGGCATCGCCCCATTGCCAGACCGTCACATTCTTGAGCGCGCCACTACCGAATCGCTTATCAGACCAGGCCGCCAGCAATTGTCCGCTCACCGAATCGGTCAGCTTGGCTTCTCCCGTAGCCGAACCGACAAATGAATAGGTCCCGGTCAGCCCCTGCTTGATCATGCTGAGCACACGAGCTTGAGGCACCACTACCGCGATCGTACGCAGCACGGGAATCGCTGAGCTGGCGTCGGTCAACGCGACGGTCAACTTGGCAACACCGGGGCCGGGTTCATTCACTAAAGTAAAGTTCTTGCCCAGTTCTTCTTTCAACACGTTGTAGAAATAGTCGCAGAGGGTCTGTTGATCGGCGGCTGAGAGGTTCGAGTGCTCATCGCCCCAAAAGGTGACTGGCGCGATCATGATCTTGCTGTAGGAAGCGAAGCTCGCGCTCGCGTCCGTGTAGACGAGCATCGCCTTCTGGTCGGATCCTTCAGCGGGCGGCTTCAATAGCGCATAGTCGCTACCGAGAAAGCCGCTGGGTGGCGGTGGCGCAGGCGTCTCGCCTTCTACCCGCTGAACGATGTTGGGCGCGGGCGCCGTGGTCTGCGAGCACCCCATGAGCAGCCATCCAGCGAGTGTCGCGGATAGCAGGCCCGTTAGAAGTTTCGCCGGTTCGTTAGCCATTATTCCATCCTCTCTAAAATAAGGTTGATCTAACTCTACTTGCATGCACTTGCCAGAAATGCAGAGAAGCCCCGCAATCAATTGGTTAGAGTTTATGGCAGCACAGCCGCCGTGATAGAGGTCGCTTATTGCGTTTTGGTTAACTAAAGTTGCGACCCTTGTTGAACAGTCCAACCACTCGCCGTCAGTTGCTGCTGCGCGAGCGCGGTCATTTTGCCGGTGATCCAGAGCACGCGATTTTGTTTTGCGAGTAACTGCGAGTTGGTCGCGAAACCGGCGATGCGGGGCGTCCATGAGAGATAATCGACGGGCGCGGGTATTATCGTCGTGCCGTTTTGATCGCGCGCCACGAGCACCCCGGTGACCTGAATTTTGTTGATTGGACTCTTCTGTGTACTCCACTGACCTAGCATGCTCAGCGAAGTCACGAGAAACCGCGCCTGATACTCCGTCAGCGCATTGCCCAGTGCCACGGCCGCCGTGCGCCGTCCCGGAATGACTCCAAGACCATCGAGTTGCCGGACCGCCGCAACTTGTAGGCTCAAGGGGATTGCGTTGTTGTGCGTGAAGGTAGCGATTTCTGTTTTCGACAATCCAAAGCTCGTGAGCTTCTTTTCGACGAGAAGGATCAGGTCAGCTTTCGGTGTTTGATAGACGAGATCGTCGGTAAACTCGGTGCCAGTGATGATCATCGATGCGGGCACCGCCATCATTGCGGCATCGACGGTAATACGCGCAGAGAACATCACCCAAGCGACATGATTAAGTCGCTTGGTCAGAATCGGATCGGAGCTGTACGGATCAACGTGCAGCTTACGGGCCAGATCCCGCCGGACTTGGTCGTAACCCAAAGCCGTGAGCGTGACATCGCCGGTCTGAGCGGCCGCTTGGCTCACCGAAGAGCTGGCCGCAAGACTTTTGGCGCCCAGGTCGACGCGACCGAAAAATTCGCCTATCCCGCTCGGCAATCCGGTGATCGTATCCATGGGATGAATCACCATCTGCCCGGCAGCTGTCAGCGGACGTGCCGCGCTCACAGCGAACTCCTTGGCGAATACCGTCGAGTTGCTCATATTGTCCAGTTGCGCGATCGCAGGAACCTCAGAAAGTCGAATTTTCAACAAATCGAGGCTTTCGACTTGATAGGTCCCGGCGTCTTCATGAAACACGTCGGCGCTTGCCGTTATGGTGTACTCACCCATCGCGCCGTTAGTTGCAACTTGCTGTCCAACCTGAAAGCCCGGCCCGGATTGCATGCTCGCCGCGAGGAGATCGCTGATGGGAATCACAGGCGGTTGTTCGAACTGGCCTGCCGGTTTCGCTGCAGCTGGCGACGGCATGTTCGGCGGCTGAACCGCTATTGGCGCCGCAGGAGCTGGCGCTGGATTCACCCCCGCGTTCTGCTGCATCTGAAGCGGTGTAGGTGTAGTGGTTTGTGCGCAGCCTGACAAAACTCCGAAAACTGCGAATATTGCAAAAAGGGCGCCCCTTAGTGCGGACGCCCCCGTCGATGGCCGTATCGGCGGCGCTTTCAAACTCATTTTCGTAATTATTCCCGACCCATTCGTTCGCATCCCGAGAGCGGCTGACGAGCGTCTACGCTCAACTAATTTCCTGGAGGGATTCAAGCTGCATTAATAAACGTGCTCCTTCAGCGCCGCTGCGCGATTATCGTTAGGTCCCGATCCACGAGTCTAGTTAGACTTTAGATGTACTCCCGGAGTAATTAAAATTTGCTAATCCGGTTGCTCTGAGATCTGACGAGAGCTGGCCGAAAGTAGTTTAAGAGCGCCTTTGAAGGTCTTTGGGAACGGTAATGGGAGCGCGGCAGCGGAATCATCTTTATGCCTGAAGAAGCGAAAATCGTTACGCGTAGGCGGGATGAGCCTTCCGAGACTGAAGGAAACGAATTCGAGGAACTTATTGACCGAATGTCGGGTGCCCTCGAGAGCACCTCAGTTGAGGATATCGATCCAGAGATAGAGCGATGGCTCCGAGAGATGATCATTACACTCGATTTGGACCGAGGTGCCGTCTGGGAGCGGGCAAGCTCGGAGGTCGGCTTCATCGCCACTTATTGGTGGGCGAGGCCGGAAATTCCACCGTTGCCTCCCAAGATGCGCTCGATGCAAATATCGCCGTGGATAACAGCGCAAATCCTCGACGGCCGAACGGTCGTCTACGCAAGTCCCGAGGAACTTCCGAAAAGAGCGGTCAAGCTGCGCAACTTCTTAAAGGTTCACGGCCCTAAGGCACAGGTCGTTTTACCTATTTACGTTGCGAAGCGAGTGTTGGGTGGTCTGACATTTGGCAAGTTTCGCGGCCAATGCGCATGGTCGGCTAATGACTTGCGGCGCCTACGAATTGCGGGGCGGATAATTGCCGCCGCACTCGAGCGCAAGCACGCCGCGCTATCGACACACGATTTCCGCGAGAAGATCAACGCCGGACCCGCCTCAGCGACCAAAATCGAAAGCCGACCCTCCCGTGCACAAAAGATCCCGCGTGCTCAGCACCTCGATCTTGAGCGACGCTTCAAATCTTTACCTCCTCGGCAGCGCGAGGTCTTCATATTGATTACTGCTGGCCTTCTGAACAAAGAAGTTGCTGCGGAGTTGGGAATAACCGAGCAAACGGTCAAGGTGCATCGCGCTCGTTTGCGAAGACGAATGGGTAGCGATTCGCTGGCAGAGCTTTCGCGGATGGCCGCGATACTCCAGATTCATCCGCCTCCATCACCAACGCCTAACCTAAAATAGACATCGACCTGGTTGGGAGTCTTCGAAACTGTAGCCGACAACCGAAGCTGTTATGGACACGACTTCAGTTGCGTCGATTGCGTCACAACCGAGAGAGATCGATCAGGCTTTCTTTGCATCGTGTTTTGCGGCTGATTGCTGACCAATTGCGCGATGAGAAGCGGCGGTTGATTGTGGTGGCTGCAACGAGGGCACCGCATATCGCAGATCAGATAATAAAACGAAAGCCAAAGCCATTACGCTTAGTTTGCTGAGGGTATAGGCGAGGGTCGACTGTGCTCGAAGTTTAAGCATCGGCGAGAAGTCATGACGATCTGGACTTGGTTGTGAGATTGTGGAATTCAAGCTCCAAGACCGCGTCCGCTTAATTCAAGGAGTGTCGATGATGTAATTGAGGGATGAAGTCCTGAATGAAATGCAGAAACCTGAAAGTATGAGAACGTTCGGGACGATCCTTACGGAGGCTCGCAAGCGGGCCGGATTAACCCAAAAGGAGGTTGCCGAACGTCTGCGGCGCGAAGACGGAAGGCCGGTTGATGCGCCCTACTTGAACGCGGTGGAACACGACCGGCGGCGTCCACCACCCAACTACCTGATCGAGCAGCTCGCACAGATCATCGGAATCTCCGCCGAAGTGCTCTTTTACCGTGCTAACCGCATGCCCGCCGATATGGAGGGCGATCCTACGGAATCGGATCTTTGCCGTCTGTGAGGGTCAACAGCGTGCGCTTTACCTTCTGCTGGCGCTTAGCGGGCTGCGCCCGTCCGAAGCTTTGGCTCTGATGCCTGATCATATCAACTTCGCTGAGAGCACGATCCTGGTGCGCCAGCAGATGCTCGAGAAGGGCGAGGTCTCGCTCCGGCTCAAGACGAAGAGTTCACGGCGTACGGTGGAGATGTTTGAGCCGGTGAGGCTGGCGCTGTTCGACGTACTCGTGCTCAATCGGCTCCGGAGTCGGTTCGTTTTCTGCGGCCCGAAGGGGCGACCGATGCTGGAGCGCAGCGTGGGCGATCATCCGTGGCGGCGCGCAGTGGCACGAGCCGGCGTCGATTATCGTGTGCTCTACAACCTGCGTCACACCTACACCACTTTGATGATCTGTGCGGACAAGCCGCTGTAATGGATCGCGCATCAGCTCGGTCACGTCGGCGTGAAGAAGATCGACGAGGTTTATGGGCGTTGGACGCGCACGCCGGAGGCGAAGGCGCTCGACCTCGATGCGTTCTTTTTGGCCATCACGCGGCTGCCAAAACGGGCAGTTCCTTTGCAGCCGCTGCCAAACCTGAGCCAAACCGTGCCGCCCGCCGTAGCCGTTGCGGGAAAGAGTCTTTTACTTTCAAGGAATTTCACTGATTTGAGTGCCCCGGCCGGGAGTCGAACCCGGACTTGAGGTTCCGGAGACCTCCGTGATGTCCTTTTCACTACCGGGGCGTAAGGGTAGGGGAAATCAATATATCAGCTTTACCGATGGCACAAGTTACGAGTTTGCCTGTCGTGCCTGATAGGCTGTGAAACTCCCGCGATACTCGATGCCAGCTCGCTAGCGGCCGTTTGCCGCGTGCGTGCTCGCCTCGGCGAGCATTTCGGCATTGCGCCGCTCGGCGTCGGGGAGGGTCGCAGCTATCGTCTCGACCATCTCCTGATGAATCCGGCCGTTGGTCGCGAGAATCTGCGCGCCGGCCAGGTCCAGCGAGGTTCCATCCATATTGGTGACGCGCCCGCCGGCCTCATCGACAAGCAGCGATCCCGCCGCGACGTCCCATGGCTTGAGGCCGAACTCCCAGAAACCGTCGCTCCGACCGCAGGCCACCCACGCCAGATCAAGCGCGGCTGATCCGGTACGACGCACGCCGTGCGTGCGGACCATGAAGGCCTCCCAGAACGCCAGATAGAAGCGGCGCCGCTCGCGCCGATCATAGGGGAAGCCGGTCACCAGCAACGACGTCTCAAGCTTCGGCGTCCGCGTCACGCGGATCGGTTTGCCGTTGAGGAAAGCACCGCCGTTACGTCGCGCGACGAACAACTCGCGTCGCAGCGAATCGAGAATCACGCCCACCTGAACCTTGCCGCGCCGCTCGTAAGCGATCGAGACGCAGAATTGCGGATAGCCATGCGCGAAATTGGTCGTGCCGTCGAGCGGATCGATAATCCATCGATGCTCACTCGTGATGGCCGACGCGCCGCTCTCCTCGGCGAGGATCGCGTGTGCGGGAAAGGCGCGCTGCAGCACCGCTATCGCGGCTGCCTCGGATTCGCGATCGGCTTCGGTCACCAGATCGATCGCGTTGCTCTTGCGCGCCACATTGATGTGGTTGAGGCGTTTGAGATGAATCCGCCCGGCCGCGCGGGCCGCGCGAATTGCAACTTTCTCGATTTCGTCGTGTTCCGGCACGGCGCACAAGCTATGCCAGCGTCGCGCGTCATGCCAGAGGCTCGGGTCAAAATATTCACAACGACGGAACCCTAGCGGCCACCTATCGCCTCAGGGAAGGGTTAGGTCGCGAGCTACTTGCCTGCGCTCTCGGCCTGCGCGGCCATCAGGCTGCTCGCATAGGGCATCAGCGTGCCGAACATGTCGACCTGCGTATCGAGCGTCTTGCCCATCCCGCTAAGGAGCCCCATCACGCGATTCACCAGCAGTACGTCGGCGGGGACCTCGACGATCGGGTTCGACCGAATCGCGCGCGGCAGCTGCTCGGAGAACTCTTCGATCAGCTGACGATCGGCGAAGGCCCGGTTCCGCTTTACCGAATTCCCGAGAAAGAGGTCGGCGAGCAGCAACAGGGTCTCCGGGGAGTCATTGCGGGTGCGGAAGCCCAGATCGCGAAAAGCCGCCAGCACCGCTTCTTTGTTGCTCGTCAGGATTGCGAAGGTCAGTCGCACCATCCCGTCGCGAAAGGCCGGCGGAAAATCCTTAGCTAGGCCGAAATCGAGGAGCACGATTCGCGGTCCCGGCTGTACGAGGATATTCCCCGGATGCGGGTCGGCGTGGAAGAAGCCGTCGCGCAGGATCATCTCGGTGAAAATTTCGAGTAACTTCTGCCCGACCTCGCGCTTGTCGATCCCCTCGCGCGCGAGTCCTTCGAGGTCGGTCACCTTCACTCCCTCGACCAGTTCCATCGTCAGGACGCGACGCGTCGACAGATCGTGATAGACGCTCGGCACCGTCACGTCGGCGCGCTGGGCAAAATTCTTCCGGATCGTGTCGGAGTTGCGCGCCTCGTTGAGAAAGTCGAGTTCCATCGGGATGTACTTGAGAATCTCTCCCGCGATCACCTGGAAATCGAAGTCGGGTTCAAGTCGCGCCAGGATGCGCAGCGTGAGCATCAGGTTCCGCAGATCAGCGCGGACCAATCCCTCGATATTCGGATACTGCACTTTGACGGCGCATCGCCGGCCGTCGTGAGTGCGTGCCCGATGAACCTGCGCTAGCGACGCCGCCGCGATCGGTTGCTGATCGAACTCCGCGAAGACCGTATCGAGCGGTCGCCTGAATTCCGTTTCGACGACCTCGCGAATGACGTTAAAGGGACGCGGCGGCACACGGTCGTGCAGAGCGGCGAGCGTATCGACCCATTCACTGGGCAGAATATCGGCGCGCGTTGCGATAAACTGACTGGCCTTGATTAGCAGGCCCTCAAGACGAATCGAGGTGCGATAGACCGCCTGGGCCGCGCGCAGATCCTGGCGCCGATAGCGCCTCTCTTTATGCCGGTCGCTGATAACGCGCGACCAAATCTGGATTGCCTTGTAACGCACGTAGATACGCGTGGCGAGGCTGAGAACGGCGGTAAGCCTCGCGCCACGAACGTACCATCGCGGCTCGACAGCGTTGGGGGAAAAGGCGATTGATAACTGCAATTTGGGATTCACGAGCAAGACGCGGTAACGGATCAGTTTAGAGGATGTTCACGGCACAAACAGCAGGCGGCGCGGCACGATCGGACGAGGCCGCATTGTCGAGTTCCGGCCACACGCCGCGTCAGGTGCTCGTCCGCTACTGCGGTATCTGGAGCGCCTACTCGATCGCGAGCGGCTTCCTCTTCGGCGTCTATCCGATCTTCCTGCACGCGCGGGGGCTGAATCAGTTCCAGATGGATAGCGTGCTCGCTATCTATTTCGCCGTGACCTTCCTGACCGACGTTCCAACCGGGGCCTTTGCCGACGCACTCGGTCGCCGCCGATCCTTCATGCTCGGGTGCAGCCTGCGGGCGGTCGCGTTCCTCGTTTACTTCTTCGCCTATCACTACCCGATGTTCCTGCTTGGCGAATTTATCGACGGTATCGGTACGACCTTCTGCAACGGCTCCATCGACGCGTGGGGTGTCGATGCACTCGATGACGCCGGCTACAAGGGTCTGAAGGATCGGCTCTTCTGGCGTATTTCGCAGTTGATGAACCTCGGCTTCATGATTTCGGCGGTGATCGGCTCCTACATCGCCGATTGGAATATCGCGTGGCCGTGGCTCTTCGGCGCGATCGGCTATCTGATCAACGCGGTTTTTATCGCACGCCTGATGCATGAGAAGCCGCATCAACATTCCGCGCTGAATCTTGCGGCGATGCCCTCGCTTATCCGTCGGCGCGTGGTCGATGGGCTCCGGCAGGGATTCGCGGCGCGGACGCTTTTCCTCCTCAGTCTCGCCAATGGCATCTTCTTCGCCGCATGGGCGCCGTACTGGCTCGAATGGCCGCAGTTCTTCAATCAAAGTTACGGCTCGGGTGTCTGGGTCGTCGGATGGATTTACGGGCTTTTCACGATCACGCGGATGATCGGCGCAGAGGTGATGATCCAGACCTCCGGCGAGAGGGCGGGGCGCCCGAAGAAGCTAATCGTGATGGCCTCGGCGCTCGCCCTCCTAATGTATCTCGGCGGCAGCAGCGCCAATCACACCACTTTGGCTTTGATCATCTTCTCGATGCTGAACGCGTGTATGGGAGCAGTCCTGCCCTTCGTGCAGAGCTGGGTTAATGAGGAGATTCGCGCCGAGCAGCGCGCGACCCTCCTGTCGTTTCGCAGCACTTTCGAGACGATGGGCGGTTCGATCGGCCTGCTGATCACCGGTATTATCGCGGACCGTGCTGGTATCCCGACGGCGTGGCAGTTCGCCGGAGTCCTGACACTCGTCACGCTGCCCTGCTACTGGGCACTGCACAAAAGGATCGGCATAGCGTCGGACCAGGCTTCGGATGTCGCCTAAGGAGTTTGATTCCTCCGATGGCTCTATCGATTCCTTGGGTTCGCCACTAGCGGCAAACTCTAGCCTTCGATTAAGATTGTAGGCCGCGACGTTATGGGGCTGTCAGCAGGGGCGGAACGCACACAATAATGGAATTTCCTCGAATCAAACGCTTACCACCTTATGTCTTCAACGCGATCGGCGAGCTCTGTCTCAAGGCCCGTCGCGCCGGTGAGGACATTATCGACTTCGGGATGGGTAATCCTGACGAGCCGACTCCTCCCCATATCGTTAATAAGCTGATTGAAGCCGCTGCCAAGGGCGCGAACCATCGCTATTCCGTGTCGCGCGGTATCTACAAGCTGCGCCTCGCAATTTGCGATTGGTACAAACGCCGCTACGGCGTTGAACTCGATCCGGATTCCGAAGCGATCGTCACAATCGGATCGAAAGAGGGTATCGCCCATCTGGCGCTCGCCATCCTCGATCAGGGCGACGTGGTGCTTGCGCCGACACCGACTTATCCGATCCATCAGTACGGATGCATTATCGCGGGGGCGCAGGTCGTCGGCGTTCCGATGCGTAGTGGCGAGGAATTCTTCGACGAAATGACCGCTGCGATGAGCCATTCTTGGCCGCGCCCGAAGCTGCTCATCATGAACTTCCCGCACAATCCGACCACGGCGACTGTGAATCTGAATTTCATGCAGCGGGTGGTCGATTTCGCTCGTGAGAACCAGCTTCTGGTCGTGCACGATCTCGCGTACGCCGACCTGTGCTTTGACGGCTACAAAGCCCCGTCGATCATGGAGATCCCCGGCGCGCGTGATGTGGCGGTTGAGTTCTTCACCCTCTCCAAGAGCTACAACATGCCCGGATGGCGCGTCGGTTTCGCGGTTGGTAATCGCGAGATGATTGGAGCGCTGACCCGGATCAAGTCATACTTCGATTACGGTACCTTTGCGCCGGTTCAGGTCGCGGCGATCGCCGCCCTGAACGGACCGCAGGACTGCGTCACCGAGATTGTCGATATGTATCGCAAGCGTCGCGATGTCCTCGTGAATGGCCTCAATCGCGCCGGATGGCCGGTCGAAAAGCCGAAGGCGACGATGTTCGTGTGGGCGCCGATTCCGGAGCCTTTCCGCGCGATGGGCTCGCTTGAATTCGCAAAGTTTCTGCTGAGTGAAGCCAAAGTCGCGGTCTCGCCGGGTGTCGGTTTTGGTCCCGACGGCGATAGCCACGTCCGCTTCGCCCTGATTGAGAACGAACATCGCACGCGACAGGCCGTACGCGGTATCCGCCAGGCGCTTTCGCATGCCGAAGTTCCACGCCTGCGCCGAGCCGCCTCTTCCTGATCCCGTGGCGAGCACAATCAAGCCAATCAGGATCGCCCTGCTCGGATGCGGGACGGTCGGCGAGGGAGTCGTTCGGCTGCTGCGCAGCAATGCGGCGATGCTTGCGAGCAAGCTGGGTGCGCCGCTCGAGCTTGCCGGGGTTGCCGATCGGAGCCTCAAACCGAATCCATCGATCGGTCTCGACGCTAAGCTAATCACGCGTGACGCGGCGGCGCTGGTCACCCGCGACGATGTCGATCTGGTGGTTGAACTGTTCGGCGGTATCGAACCGGCTTATAGCCTGATTCAACAGGCCTTGGATGCGGGCAAGGATGTCGTCACCGCCAACAAAGCACTACTCGCTGAATGTGGTGAGGAGCTGTTCAAGCTGGCGCAGAAGCATGGTCGCGCGATCGGCTTCGAAGCGAGCGTCGGCGGCGGTATTCCGATCATGCGGACGCTGCGTGAGGCACTCGCCGGCGATCGCCAACGAGCCGTGTACGGTATCGTCAACGGCACCTGCAACTCGATTCTCAGCATGATGAGCGACGCGGGTGCGGAGTTCGCTGATGCGCTCAAGGAAGCGCAGCGCACGGGCCTGGCTGAGGCCGATCCGACGCTCGATATCGAGGGGCACGACGCCGCACATAAGCTCTGTCTGCTCGTGACGCTCGCCTTCGGCGTAAGCCTCAAGCCCGCGCAGGTTTATACCGAGGGTATCAGCCGCGTGAGCCGTGCCGATATCGACTACGCCCGCGAGCTCGGCTACACGATTAAGCTGCTCGCGATCGCCAAGGACGACAGCGGCAAGATTGAGGCGCGGGTTCATCCGACGATGATCCGCACGCGCCATCTGCTGGCTAGCGTCGTTGGTGCTTTCAACGCGATCTACGTGCATAGCGAGGCGCTGGGCGCGAGTATGTATTACGGTCGTGGTGCCGGCATGATGCCGACGGCAACTGCTGTCGTCGCCGATATCCTCGAAATTGCGCGTCACCGCCGCGCTGAATCGAGTGCTGCGGCACCTCCGCTCGGCTATCCACCCACAATGGTCAAGCGGGCGCGTGTAAAGCCGATGGACGACGTGGTATGCGAGTACTATCTGCGCTTCACCGCGCGCGATCAGCCGGGCGTGCTGGGGACGATCGCCTCGATTCTCGGCCGCAACCAGATCTCGATCGCTTCGGTGATTCAGCAGGAGCGCGCCGTCGAGAAGACTGTGCCGGTAATTATGCGGACCCATCAGGCGCGTGAGCGGAATCTCCGTCGAGCACTGACTGCGATCAGCCGGCTCAAGATGATCGAAGGCCCGCCCGCTTTTATTCGCATCGAAGAGGACCTATGAGGCAGGATGGTCCGATTTTGTCATTCTGAGCGAAGCGAGCAGCGCGGGCGCAGCGAAGAATCTCGGATTGCTTCGCGAGCCATCACGCGCGTGAGCGCTTGATGGCAAGTGCAGCCGGTACCGATTACCGGAATGGCGAAGCTCTCCATACTACGGACGTAAAAACGAATGCCGCCGAAAACGCAAAAACCCTCTTCGAATAATCGCCTCACGCGATGGCCCGGATTGATCGAGCACTATCGCCGCTTCCTGCCGGTCACCGAGGCGACTCCGGTCGTCACTCTCAACGAAGGCAACACGCCCCTTATTGAAAGCCCCGCGCTTGCTGAGCGCGTTGGTAGCGGTGTCAAAGTCTATCTCAAGTTCGAGGGCGCGAATCCGACCGGCTCCTTCAAAGATCGCGGGATGACCGTCGCGATGAGCAAGGCGCTGGGCGAGGGCGCCAAGAAGGTCATCTGCGCCTCGACCGGCAACACCGCTGCTTCGGCGGCTGCCTATGCGGCCCGCGCCGGCCTCCAGGCTTACGTGCTGATTCCCAAGGGATCGGTCGCGCTGGGCAAGCTCTCTCAGAGCGTGATGCATGGTGCGCGCGTGGTCGAGATTATCGGCAACTTCGATATCTGCCTGAAGGTCGTGCGCGACCTCGCCGAGCGCGATCCGGTGCGTATCCGCCTCGTGAACAGCGTTAATCCTGATCGTATCGCCGGACAGAAGACCGGTGCGTTCGAGATTTGTGATCAGCTCGGCGACGCCCCGACGCATCATTTTCTTCCGGTCGGTAACGCCGGCAATATCACTGCCTATTGGGCGGGATACCAGGAATATAAGGCTGAGAAGCTCTCCGAGCGTTTGCCCAAGATGATGGGCTATCAGGCGGCGGAATCAGCTCCGATCGTGCTCGGCCATCCGATCGACGATCCGCATACCGTCGCCACCGCGATCAAGATCGGCAATCCCGCTAGCTGGAAGGGCGCGACCAACGCGCGCGACGAGTCCGGCGGTGTTATCGATATGGTTACCGACGCCGAGATTCTCGCGGCCTATCGATTGATCGCATCGCAGGGGGTGTTCGCCGAGCCCGCATCGGCGACGTCGGTCGCTGGCCTGCTCAAGTACAGTGCGGCAGGCGGACTGAAGCCTGGCTCGGTCGCGGTCTGCACACTGACCGGCCACGGCCTGAAAGATCCGGATACGGCACTCAAGAATCTCAGCAACACGCTGGTGGTCGAACCGGATATCGACAAGGTCATCAAGATTCTGGAGAGCTGATAGATAGCTCATTTGTCATCCTGAGCCAGCGAGTATCGCGAGACGCGTCTAAGGATCTACGCGAAGCGAAGAGCCCCCGGCGTCTCCACCGAGGGCTCTTCGCAAACATATACTACTGATACTAACTCGCGGTCGTCAGATCGGTATTGATCTTGTTCACGAGCGATCCAATATTCTGACCCATCTTCTGATATGTCACGAACACCACTACGGCGACGGCGGCCATAATCAGTGCATACTCAGTCATCGTCTGGCCCTTTTCCAGTCGCTTCATTGATTCTCGAACTCGCACATAGAGTGCAATAATAGCTTTCATCGATAGATCTCCATCAGGCGTGCCACAGGTAAGACACTGTGCACGATTACCCTGAGCGAATTCCGGCGCTGGACAAAGGTCAGCAGCGTAGACGCTCACACCTCGGCGCGAGGGCACAAAACCCAAGCGCACTTACATCGAACTGTTCTTATTAAGCTTGGGACTAAGCCAGAACAGGCGGCGGGCGCGGGGCAAAGCCTGATGGAAGCTTGCTGGCGAGCGGAAAGCCGACAATCGGATAGGGCGCAAAGCGTCGGACACTCGACGCCACCCGCCGATTAGTCGTGGCAATCGCGATAGCGATTAACGTGGTATTGGGTTTGGTCGCGGCGAAGGCTATCGGCCGCCGCCGCGCCGCTTTGAGCACCGATAGATGAGAGTCAACAAGAATCGATTGTAGCGAGTGCCCTTGTTCCTCATCGGTGATCGTCTGCACAGCAATGAGCCAAGGCCGACACAGCACAACCACACATATCAGTGCGAGTGAGAGATGCTTTAAGTTGCGAAAACAATATTTTCTTACAACAATCATCTCTAAACTTGTGCATATACTACCTATGAGTAGCATCTGCGGCAAGAATTTACGTTTTTGCTAACCGGAAAATCTGCGTCCGCGTTTCTGCAACTTTTGAATGAGATGGCCTTACGCCATTAGTAAGTGTGTGAACAGAGAGCGGAAATGGTGTACGATGCCGAAAAGCTCAATAAAATCGCGGCAAATTAAGGAGACATGAAATACATCATCCTCCACGGCGACGGGATGGCCGATTGGCCCTGCGATGAACTCGGCGGCAAGACTCCGCTCGAAGCCGCGCGCAAACCCAACATGGATCGGATTGCTTCCTGCGGGCAGCTTGGGTTGGTCGCTACGATTCCGGCAGGGATGCCGCCCGGTAGCGACGTCGGCACGATGACGATGCTCGGCTACGATCCCGCGCGCTACCATACCGGCCGCGCGCCGATCGAAGCCGCGAGCATGGGAATCGAACTGGGTCCCGATGACGTCGTCTTTCGGATGAATCTGGTGACGTTGAAGCCTGGCGACAGTGGCTCGATGATCATGGGGGACTTCACCTCCGGCCATATCATGAGCGAAGAATCCGGTCAGATTGTTGCGGATATCAGCCGTGCGCTCAGCGGCAACGGTATTGAGTTCCACAACGGGGTCAGCTATCGCCATCTGATGGTATGGCGCGGCGGAATCAACGGTGCGAAGCTGACCCCGCCGCACGATATCACCGGGCAATCGATCGAGTCGCATCTGCCGTCCGGTCCGGGTGCCGATCGTCTCGAGAAGATCCGCCGCGATGCGGCCGAAATTCTGCGTGACCATCCGGTGAATCGCGCTCGCCGCGATGCGGGTAAGCCGCAAGCAACCTCCGCCTGGTTTTGGGGGCAGGGCAAGAAACCTCAGGTGCCGACGCTTAAGGATCGTTTCGGCGTTGATGGTTCCGTTATCTCTGCCGTCGATCTGGTGAACGGCCTGGGCCGCTTGGCTGGTCTCAATGTCATTACAGTTCCCGGTGCGACCGGATTTCTCGATACTGATTACGCCGCCAAGGGGCGTTACGGTCTTGCGTCTCTGAAGGAACGCGATTTTCTGATCCTGCACGTCGAGGCTCCTGACGAGGCTGGCCACATGGGTCGCGCGGATCTCAAAGCCGAAGCGATTGAGCGGATCGATGAGCTGATCCTCGGACCGATGCTGAAAGAGTTGCCGTCCTTCGGCGATTTCCGCCTCCTGCTGATGCCCGATCATGCGACGCCGTCGAAGCTCAAGACGCACGCTCCTGAGCCGGTGCCCTTTGCGCTGCTCGATGGCAAAGCTCTACGTAACGACTCTGCAAACCGGAGGCGTTATACTGAGGCTGACGCCAAGCAGGCCAAGGTGGTCGTGACGGTGGGCTATCGTCTAATCGACGCACTCTTCGGTGCTGCTTTGCCGCAAAGCTAAGGGGACGCATCATGGAACGAAATCTTGCGCTCGAGGTCGTCCGCGCGACCGAGGCTGCCGCTCTTGCCGCGGCTCGTTTTATCGGCAAAGGCGACGAGCAAGCAGCTGATCGCGTCGCCGCCGAAGCGATGCGCAATACGCTCAACTCAATCGCCTTCGACGGCAAGATCATCGTGGGCGAGGGTCCGCGCGGCAGCGCTGAGCTTCTTTATACCGAAGAGATCGTCGGCACCGGCGCAGGCCCGGAAGTTGACCTCGCGCTCGACGCGCTCGAAGGTCCGCTTATCTGCGCGACCGGTGGGCCCAACGCGCTCTCATGCGTAGCGCTGGCCGAACGCGGCAAGCTTCTCCGTTGCCCCGATACCTATATGGATAAGATCGCCTCCGGACCTATCGGTCGCGGCGTGATCGATCTCGATAAATCGCCCAGTGATAACCTGCGCGCGTTGGCCGAGGCCAAGAAGGTTTACGTCGAGGACCTGCGCGTCGCGATTCTCGATCGTCCGCGCCACGACAAGCTGATTGCCGAGATTCGGCAGGCCGGCGCGGGTATCAAGCTGCTGACCGCTGGTGATCTTTCCGCCGCGATCGCGACGACCCGTCCGGAAAGCGAAATCGATTTATTGATCGGCGTGGGCGGAGCGCATCAGGGCGTGCTGGCCGCCGCAGCGATTCGCTCCGCTGGTGGTGAGATGCAATGCCGCTTCACTCCCCGCGATGAGCGCGAGGTTGAAGCCTGTCTCGCGGCCGGAATCCTCGATCTGCGCCGCAAGTTCATGCTCGAAGAATTGGCCGGTGACAATGTGATGTTCGCGGCGACGGGCGTGACCACTGGTGACTACCTGCGCGGCGTGCGCTTTTTCTCCGGCGGCGCTCAGACGAACAGCGTCGTGATGCGCTCGAAGACCCGCACGGTCCGCTTCATCGAATCGATCCATCACTTCGACTTTAAGCCCGAATATTAGACCATTGAGCAACGCGAAGGCGCGCACCGGTTCTCAGACCAGTGCGCGCCTTCCATTACTGCTCTACTTTAGTGCTGGGCCGGGGGCGGCTGATTTGACTGCATCCACTCAGGATGATGCTTTTCCGTCCACTCGTGGTGATGTTCTACCCACCATTCGCGAGCCCGCCAATGATGGTGCTCGTCCCAGTCGCCGTCTCCCTTCGCAGGTTCGGCTTCAGCTTCATGTTCATGCGCCCAATTCGGATGATATTGGGCTACGGCCTTGGGGTCGTTTTGACGCCACCACTGAGCGTCGTGCCAGCGTCCTTGATTGTCCCACATGCCTTGCTGGCGTGCTTGCTTGTAGACCGCCGGATGCTCCTGCAGCCACTTCGTCATGTTGGGATGTTCGTTCAGGAAGTTCTGATTCAACAACCATTCCGGATGTTGCTGCAGCCCCGGATGCTTCGTCAGATAGTGCTGCCATTCCGCCTCGGCTCTCGGATTAGGCGTCTGCGCTAATGCAGGAATAGCAGATGCTACTAGGAGTAGCGTTAGCCAGGATATCGCTAGTCGTTTCATTCGAAAATCTCCGCCTTATGATGATAAGTCCATAGATTCTTAGAGCACGTTGCGTACCACTGCGGACACGTCAAAATCAGGTGAGAAATTGGCATTATTCACTAGATAGCTGCACGATTTCGGTTATATCGACGCTTAACGTTATCCCAACACGGACGTTGGCCATCCTAGGCTAGCTGGTAACGGTGCTGCCGTCCGGAAGGCATTCGACTAACCGGTGATAAAAAGGAAGCGGGAGTGAATACCTCAAGTACTCACTCCCGCCTGTCAGTTGCGCTCCCGGTTTAGCCGGGAGTTTGCCAGTCAGTTGTTACATCATGCCGCCCGGAGGCATCCCCGGAGCGCCACCTGCGCCGGCGCCCTTCTCTTCGGGCTTGTCGGCGATCATGCATTCGGTGGTCAGCAGCAGGCTCGCGACGGAGGCCGCGTTCTGCAGCGCGCTGCGCACGACCTTGGTCGGGTCGATGATGCCGGCCTTCATAAGGTCCTCGAACTCCTCGCTCGACGCGTTGAAGCCGAAGGGGCCCTTGTTGCTGCGGATCTTGTCGACGACGACAGAGCCTTCCCATCCCGCGTTGGTCGCGATCCAGCGAGCCGGATCCTCAACCGCACGCTTGATGATATTGATACCGGACTTTTCGTCCTCGCCGCCGCGCAGCCCTTCGAGAGCCGCGGACGCACGAATCAGCGCGACGCCACCTCCAGGGACCACGCCCTCTTCGACTGCCGCACGAGTTGCATGCAGCGCGTCTTCGACGCGGGCCTTCTTTTCTTTCATCTCGACTTCGGTCGCTGCACCGACGCGAATCACCGCGACGCCACCGACCAACTTCGCAAGGCGCTCCTGCAGCTTCTCGCGATCGTAATCCGAAGTGGTCTCTTCGATCTGCGCACGGATCTGCTTGATGCGTCCTTCGATGTCGGCCTTCTTGCCGGAGCCATCGATAACGGTGGTGTTGTCCTTGTCGACCACGATCCGCTTCGCACGGCCGAGGTCTTGGATCGAGATGTTCTCGAGCTTGATGCCGAGTTCTTCAGCGATAACCTTGCCGCCCGTGAGGATCGCGATATCTTCGAGCATCGCCTTGCGACGATCGCCGAAGCCGGGGGCCTTAACCGCGGTGCAGGAGAGGGTGCCGCGGATCTTGTTCACAACCAGCGTCGCGAGGGCTTCGCCTTCGATATCTTCAGCGATAAGGATGAACGGCTTGCCGGTCTTCGCGATCGCTTCCAGGATCGGCAGCAGATCCTTCATCGATGAGATCTTCTTCTCGTGGATCAGGACGTAAGCGTCATCGAGCTTCGCTTCCATCCGCTCCGGATCAGTCACGAAGTAGGGCGACAGGTAGCCGCGGTCGAACTGCATACCCTCGACCACTTCCAGCGTGGTGTCGAGACCCTTGGCCTCTTCGACCGTGATAACGCCTTCCTTGCCGACTTTCTCCATCGCCTCGGCAATGATATCGCCGATGGTCGAATCGTTGTTGGCAGAAATCGTTCCGACCTGTGCAATCTCCTTGCGATCCTTGGTCGGCTTGGACAGGCCCTTCAGCTCGCCCACGATCGTCTCGACGGCGCGATTGATGCCGCGCTTGATCGACATCGGATCGTGTCCCGCGGCGACCATCTTCACACCTTCCGTGAAGATCGAGCGGGCGAGAACCGTCGCCGTGGTGGTGCCGTCACCGGCTACGTCAGAAGTCTTGGAGGCGACTTCCTTCACCATCTGGGCGCCCATGTTCTCGAACTTGTCTTCCAGTTCGATTTCCTTGGCAACCGTCACGCCGTCCTTGGTTACGTTCGGCGCGCCGAAGCTCTTTTCGAGCACGACGTTGCGGCCCTTGGGTCCGAGGGTCACGGTGACCGCATCGGCCAACACGTTAACGCCCCTGAGAATCTTCTCGCGGGCTTCCTGCGAAAAGCGTACTTGTTTTGCAGCCATGGCTGTTTCTCTAGCTCCTGAATTGAACTTTCAGTGATTTACGCTTGGTAGGCGCTTATTCGAGGACGCCGAGGATATCGTCCTCGCGCATAATCAGAAGATCTTCGCCTTCGATTTTGATTTCGCTGCCGGAGTACTTACCGAACAGGATACGATCGCCCGCCTTAACTTCCAGCGGAATCACGCTGCCCTCTTCGGTCTTCTTGCCTTTGCCAACCGCAACGATCTTGCCTTCCTGCGGCTTCTCCTTGGCAGTATCCGGGATGATGATCCCGCCCTTCGTCTTCTCTTCTTCTTTGATTCGCTTCACCAGGATGCGATCACCCAACGGCCTGATTTTGTCCATGAGCGGACCCGAGCCTCCTACTTGCTCTTTGTGTTTTTGGTCTAATTTGCGGGGATAACCAATTTCCCCGCGGGTAAGTTAATCACGATTTCGGATTTGTCAATTGGCACTCGCGAGAGTCGAGTGCCAACGAAAGATTAGCAGGATCGGCTAGGATTGCAACGGGACTCGACGAGCCTTAGATACCGACTTGTGAAGATGGATTGCAGTCGACTAGGTCGCTGGCAACGATGAGGCCTGCAACTGCCCCGCCAGCTATGAAGGCACTGATAGTTCGCCATTCGAACGCCCACAAGTAGCGGGCCAGTAGACCGAGGCTTCCAGCGGTCAAGGCATCCAACCCAGTGCCGATCAATCGGATAAGCGGCTTCGAGAGAGTGAGCGACAAGAGATACGGCAATAAATAACGGCGGCCGACTTGCCAACCAATGCCTCCCAAAACGACGGCTCGTATGCCGGCCAAAATTACGCCGAATAAGAAGAAGATGACGAAAATGAGCCAAGCAGTTGGGTCAAAAAGCAGCTTGGTATCGGAAGGAAGAAAAAGAACAATTTCGCCGAATAGCGTTACGAAAATCATCAGTCTGAAACTGACGTGCCACGGCAAGCGCAATGCTCCGGCCACTCCGATCAGAAACATCAACCCCAATTGAAGCAAGAACACGGCTGCTCAGTGAGACTTCTCTACCGTCCCGGTCCTTTTTTACGTAGCTCCTCGTCGCGATAGCGTCGATACAGGATCGCCCATTCGGAGCCCCCTTCGACTACACCGCGCTTCAACGATGCGATCTTACGGCGCACGATCGCGTCGACGGCATCGCCTTCCTCGACTTGCTTTTCAAGCACCTCACGGCCGATGCGCAGGGCAACCTGAAAGTTTGGAATTTCTACAAGTTTTTCGTCGCGAAGGCGGGCCAGGGATTCGCGGGCCAGATATAAGATACGGGCTTCGCTAAGGCGCATAAGCTTTACAGTGGGAAGTCCTTCTTTTGGGCGAGCCGGGTGCGGATTCCGGCGCGCAGTTTGGCGGCGTCGACACCCGGATTCTGCCGCGCCAGCACTTCGGCCTGACGGTCAGCCTCGTCGTCGATACGCGCTTCTTCCTCGAAATTCGCCGACATCAGCTCGACGACGCAGGCTACCAGTTCTTTTTCGTCGGCCTTCGGTTTGATAGCGCCGCGCTCGATCAGTCCGCGCACCAGTCGCGACGCCAAGGAGTCGATTTGGGCTTCAGTTACCATTGCGGGTTCCGTTCTCGCGCAGGCGGTTATCGATACTCTCGAGCAGCTCGACCATCCGATTGATCTTCCAATACCAGCATACGACTTCGCGGATCAGAAGAAAAATCACAATTACGACTAACAGGCCGATGATTCCTGACGACAGTGGATGATTTCCCATCCCGCTCCTTTGTGGCGAATTAATCCTCGCCAAAAAAAAGCGTCCTCTTGGTAGAGGACGCTTTTTGAATCAAGCATTGTGGCCCCGGGTTTACGCGGGGGCCGCCGCGAATTGATCGCCTTCGCCTCGCAGGATGGCGTCGAAGCGCCGACCGCCGAGGTAGTGGCGGTGTGCATCTTCATCGGTAACTACGCCGTTACGGCGGACATCGCGGCGCAGGATCTGCCAAACGCCACCGACCATTGGATGGCGTCCCTGGCGATAGCTGAAGAAATAGTAGGTCCACTGGCGCATCACCGCGCGACGGGTCTCCGCCGCAAGGCCACGACCCCCTGCGATCGTGAAGATCATGTGCAGGAGCCGACCAAACGAATAGAAGCCCTTGTAAGCGTCTTCGTAGGCTGAGAGCCAGCCATTCTTGGTGAGTTTCGGGTGGCTGAGGGTAACGTGTTGGGAGTCCAGATTATTGAAATCCCAATCGATAATCTCGCCTTCCTTCGCATAGCGGATCTGATCCTCAGTACCCGGCAGCGGCGTCATGATGAAGAACGACGCCATGTCGAAACCGAGCTTCTTGAGGGTCTTTGCCGCGACGCGTCCGCAATCCGGGCCGTCGAACGGGAAGCCCAGCATATATCCGGCATGCACGGCCACGCCGACTTTGTGCCAGTTCTCGACCACGCGGCGATACTTGTTCAGCACGCGTATCCGCGCATCTTCTAGTGTCAGCTTATGCTGCCGGTCTTCGGTGTTCTGGTACTTGGTCGCGTGGTTCAAGTTATCGGGATTCAGGGATTCGATACCGACGAAAGCCTCGTAGCATCCAGCGCGCGCTGCCAGTTCGACAAAGCGACGGCTGCGGCGATGCTTAGCGCCCTCGGTCTCGCCCTCTGCGATATTCGCGTAGCAGGAGGCGTCGACATCGACCTGCATCATGAAGCAGAACTTCGGGAACTCTTTCTTCAGTTCGACGAGTCCGAGCAGAATTTCTTCCCATCGCGGGCTGCGGAAGAAATCGTCGTCGACCAGGAAGAGCGATTCGATTCCATGGTTACGGACCGCGTCGTAGACCCACTGCACGACGGCGTTGGGTTCCCGCGAGCGCATCGTCCGGCCCATCACGTTCTTCACGCTGCAATAAGAGCAGGTGAAGGGGCATCCACGAGACGTATCGATCGTGGTGAGCGTCGGGCTAAAGAAGCGCGTCAGGTACCGATCGTCGATTACGGGCAGCTGCGATTCGGTGATGACAGGCACGATTATGTCGTCGCGGCCAGTCTTCGCCCGTATTCCGTCCTTCACTGAATAGTTCTTCTGCAGCTCGCCGCGGAGATAGTCCTCAACGATATGAGGCCAAAGATTTTCAGCTTCACCGACGATCGTCGTGATACCGCATCCGTTGAGAAACTCCCTCGATTCAGGGTAACCGCTGACGTGGAAACCACCCATCATCGTGGTCATGCCCTTGGCGACGAACTGAAGCGCCAGGTCGCGGCCACGCGGGTACTGATTCGATTGAACGCCGGCCAACCCGATCAGGAGTTCGACGCCGTCTTCGGCTGCCTTTTCCTTGATCGCATCGATCGTCTGCGGGCTCACCACGCCGTCACAGATCTCGTCCCAAATTATCGTTTCGAGATAGACATTGCGTTGAGCCGTGTTATTGCGATTGAAGGTCTCATTCAGCGCCCGTAGCACCGTCAGGGTGTTATTGGGCTGCACGCCGTAACGAAAGAACTGCACGTAGCCGTTCTCATCGTATTTCGACGGCTTGATGAAATAGACGCGGACCGTGCGGCATGGCTCCGGTCGCAGAACTCCGTTGCTGGAAGCCTTCTCGCTACCAGTCAGTTGCAACAGCTCGGCCGGGTCGTTCTTGCCATAGCGCTGATGTCCGATGATGTAATAAAGAAGTGTACCGGCTCCCGCCAGAACGATCAGACTTGCAAACAGGACGATCATCAAATTTACCCCTCTACCGCCCCTCAGTATGACATGCGGTAAATACTATCTCTAACCGAACGGTCAGAAAAAATTAAGTACCCTCGTGCATTAACAATGCTTAATAAGTGAATTTTGATCAACTGGGCAAAAAACCCTTTATAAACAAGGGTTTTGGCCTAACGATACATCTCAAGCAGGGAAACTAGACCTAAATCGCGATATCGTTCTATTAGGTAGCCTTTAATATCCTTTACGCTCGCCATTTGCAGTACATCATGAGCGATGTGGCGCGCTGTCTGGTAGCTCGCTTCGCGTACCAGCTTGCCGACGACGGGGATAAAAAGCGGGCTCAAACTCAGCTGATCGAGGCCCATCCCGACGAGCAACAAGGTGGTCATCGGGTCACTGGCCATCTCGCCGCAAAGGCAGACTTCTTTGCCGGCGCCGCGGGCTACGTTGATAACCTCAGCGATCGCCGATAGCACCGCCGGATGGAGCGGCTCGTACAGATGGGCGACCTTGGGATTGTTGCGATCGGCGGCAAGCAGGTACTGAATCAGGTCATTGGTGCCGAGCGAAATAAAATCGACTTCGCGGACGAGTCGCGGTGCCAGCCATACCGCCGACGGCACCTCGATCATGATGCCGACTTCGATCGACGGATTGTGCTCGAGCCCTTCGTTGTAAAGCTCAGTCTTGGCTTCCGCCAGAATTTCGCGTGCCCGATAGAGTTCCTCGATGCTCGAAATCATCGGAAAGAGCAGCCGCACCTTATGCCGCGCCGCCGCCCGCAGAATCGCCCGCAGCTGAACCTTGAAGATGCCCGGCATTTCCAGGGAGATTCGAATCGAGCGCCAGCCGAGAAACGGATTATCCTCGCGCGGTACGCGCATGTACGGCGGATACTTGTCAGCGCCGATATCGAGAGTTCGCAGGGTGACCGGGCGATCGCCGATCTCATCGAGCATCCGGTTGTAGAGACTTAGTTGCTGTTGCTCGTCGGGGAAGTCTTCGTAAGTGAGAAACGAAAACTCCGATCGCATCAGGCCGATCCCCTCAGCACCGTAACGCAGCGCGAGGCGGATATCCGGGAGCAGCGCGATATTGGCGAGCATGTGCACCCGATGGCCGTCGCGCGTGGCGGCTGGAGTGGGCTGTCCCTCTATCAGCTCTTTCCTGAAAGCATCGTAACGCTTGTGCAGCAGCTGGTATTCGCGCTCGACCTCGGCGCTGGGGTTCACGTAGAGGATGCCCGAGTTGCCGTCAATTACGAGCGTATCGCCTTCAGCGACGGCCTCCATCAGATGCTCCACGCCAACGACAGTTGGCAACTCGAAAGCGCGGGCGAGTAGGGCAGCATGCGAGGTTACACCGCCGGATTGCAGCGCTATACCCACGAGATTCTCGTGCGATACCAGCGTCATCTGTGAGAGCGTCAGCTCCTCCGCAACCAGGATAGTGGCTTTGGAGAAGGCACCTTTGCCCTCTTCCTGCCGCAGATGGCGCAGCACGCGATGACCGATATCGCGGAAATCGGTTGCACGCTCGCGCAGATAGGCGTCGGCGACAGCGAGCATCTGGGCGCTGAGCTCGTCGATTACGCGAAAGAGTGAACTCTCCGCGGCATAGCCGGCCGCGATCGTATCGCGGACGCGCGCGACGAATTCTTCGTCCTCGAGTATCAAGCGATGGCTGTCGAAGATCTTCAGGTCCGCCTCGGCCATCAGCGGCTCCATCCGATCGCGCAACGCTTCCAATTCGTTGCGTGATCGAACCAGCGCATCGTCGAGCCGCTTCAGCTCCGTTTTTGCCTCGCGCGCACGCAGGTTGCGGTCGATAGTGCTCATGAAGGTGCCCACGACGTGGGCGATTCCGCGCGCGAAGCCGGGAGCTGCAGGCAGCCCGACTAATCGCGGATGGCGCACCTTGGTCGGCGTCGCGACACGCGTAGTGCCGCGCACCTTCTCATAGCCTTTGAGCTGGCGATTTGCCTCGATCATCCGCCGGCGATACTCGTCGCGTTCCTTCTCCTTGGTGGCAAGCGTTTCCCGCAAGTGGAAGTGGGACATGATCTGGGCGAGCTGTGCGGCCGCGGCCCGCAACAGGCGCACTTCAGTCTTGGAAAATTTGCGGCGGCGCAGCGTCTGAACCGTGAGCACTCCGATGGGCTTCTGGCGCGCCTCTTCGATCGGCACTGCGACCAGGGTGTGATAGCGCTCCTCGCCAGTTTCCGGGAAGTACTTGTACCGCGGATGGCTCATCGCGTCCGCCACGACGACAGCATCGCTGCTCTCGATCGCGAGCCCAACAAGGCCCTCGTTGACGCGCATCGAGACCCGTCCGACGGATTCCCGATCGAGACCTAACGTCGCGCGTAGCACCAGCCGCTCGCGCTGCGGATCGAAGAGATAGATCGAGCAGACCTCGACCTCCATCCGCGACGCAATTGTGCCTACGATCGCGTCGAGAGTCTGACGAAGATCAGCCGAAAGGTCGCCACCAATCGCGGAGATATCTTCGATTAGAGCGAGGCGGTCTACATTAGCAGCCATGATAAAATTCTTGAGTTTTTCGATTCTATCCGCCGACTGGAACCATCACAACCAGTTGCTAGAGATGCCCAATTAGTTCCAATCGAGTGAACGATGTTTCATCGCGTCGAAAGGCACGACATTGATGCCTAAACGCGCAAGGGGAATGGAGCGCGCCTAATCCAGGTTGAAGATGCGAGCGATTGCCGACGTGATGCGCGAGGTTGGTTCGGCGACAGCGACCAGATTTTCGCGTGCGATTACTTTATAGAATTTCGCATTGGGAGGGGCTAGACCGTCGAGTGCGCGCGAATCGCCGTTGCGGAGCCGCCGTTCCGTAGCCGGATCGATCTGCACCTCCGGTAGCGCGCTGAGAGCTTCTCGCATCCCGACGATCGAGTGGTAATCCTTGCGCTCCAACTCTTCCAACGCGGCAGCCAGCGGCACGGCTTGAGCAATTGCAAATTCGCCATTACGAGTGCGGCGCAATTCAAGCAGATGCCCGGCGCTCTCGAGTGCGTTTCCGATATCGCGCGCGAGCGACCGGACGTACATCCCCGAGGAACAGGCCACAAGGAAGCTGACACGATCAGGACCCTCGGCGCGCAGTTCGAGCCGAGTGATTTCGACGGTACGCGGCGCAGGTGGTTCCACATCATCGCCGCGTCGGGCCATCTTGTAGAGCGGTACTCCTTCACGCTTGATGGCGGAAAAGATTGGCGGTATCTGCTGGATAGTACCAACAAACTGCGCCGCGACCGTATCCAGCCGATCATTATCGAGGTGTGGGAGCGGTGCAGTTCGGATTACTTCGCCCGTGCGATCGAGGGTGTCGGTCTCGGAGCCCAAGACGATTATTCCGGTGTATTCCTTCTCGCCTTTATCGATAAATGGCGCGAGCTTGGTGCCTTCGCCAACAAGGATAGGAAGGACACCGGTCGCGAAAGGATCAAGCGTCCCCAGATGGCCCACGCGGGTTTTGCGACCGAGCCGCGATTTGACCAAGCGAACAATTTCGGCCGAGGTGGGGCTGGAGGGTTTATCGATAATGATTACGCCGTGCATCGGGAGGGTCGAGGATACCGGATAAAGAGGGAGAACCTAACCATTGCACCCACCCCTCCTTGAAGGAAAAGACCGGTGAGAAGATACATCCCTCACCCCTGCGTGGCGTCCGCCACGTGCGGCCTCTCCCGGTAGGAGAAGAATCTAAGCAGAAAGGGCGGCGCGGCGACGCTATGCTTTGGGGCGGGATTCGCGCAGCAGAGCATCAATTCGCGCGGCATTCTCGATTCCGGGGTCGAACTCGAAATCAAAGTCGGGCGTATAGCGCAGGCCGAGCGCTTGGCCGATCGAGCGACGGATAAAGCCGCTCGCGCTGCGGAAGCCTTTAACGGCCTCAGCCGCATGTGAACTTCCGCTCAGATGCGAAAAGAAAACGCGGCCATGACGCAGATCATCGGCCATCTTCACGCGTGTCAGAGTGACGCCGCGCAGACGAGGATCGCGCAGGTCATGCAACAGCATCTGGGAGAGTTCCCGCAGCACCATCTCAGCGACCCGTTCGGGCCGTCTGCCATCGCTTTCCATAATTCGAGTTTAGTCCTGGCGCGCGAACGTGCGAAGGGCGCGCCGGTTCGTCGCTAGTCAATAATTCAGAATTTCGAGAAATTCCTCACCCAAAGGGGCAAGGCCGAGGGCATCGATAAAGTTCACGACCTCGCGCAGCGCCGAATCGACAAAGGCTCGATCACTACCGACCTGGCAGATACCGAGTTCGGCGCGCTGCCACATATCGTGGTCGGCCGACTCGGCGATCGAAACGTTGAACTTATTGCGCACGCGATCTTTGATCGCGCGGATCACATGGCGCTTGCCCTTCAACGAATGGTTCTCCGGCAGAAAAAGCGTGAGGCGCAGAACTCCAACGACCATCGATCCGAGAACCTAACCATCGTTCCCTTCGCTAAAGGGAAGGGATGCCATCATCTGGAGCAAGCGAGGGGCGACGGCTTGCCTTTTCCACGGTCTCGTAAACGAACCAGCTACGGCTGAGCAGGAGCGCCGGCGCCGCGAGCTGCTTCTGGACGAGTCGGCGTCAGCTTGCGCAATACCGCTTCCATCTCGAAGTCCTCGACGACGTCACCCGGCTTGAGGTCGTTGAAGTTCTCAAGCCCTATACCGCACTCGTAGCCAGCCTGGACTTCACGTGCGTCGTCTTTGAAGCGCCGCAACGATCCGATCTTGCCTTCCCACACGACGCGTCCATCGCGGACCAGCCGCGCGCGGGCGCTGCGCAGGATCTTGCCGTCGAGCACCATCGCACCGCCGACCGTATTGCCCTGCACGACGAAGGTCTGACGAATCTCCGCGCGGCCAAGGCTCTTCTCGCGATAAGTCGGGGCGAGCAGACCCTCCATCGCCTCGCGGATATCGTTGATGACCTCGTAGATAATCGTATAGAGGCGGATGTCGACGCCTTCTTTTTCCGCCAACTGCGTCGCCTTCTGCTCAGGGCGTACGTTGAAGCCGATAATAATCGCGCCCGAGGCTGAGGCCAGCGTAACGTCGGTTTCGGTAATCGCACCGACTGATTTGTGTATCAGTTCGAGCTTGACCTCGCCGGTCGAGAGCCGCTGCAGCGAATCGGCCAAGGCTTCAACGGAGCCGTTCACGTCACCCTTAACAATGACGCGCAACTCCTTCACCTCGCCCGCCGCCATCTTCTCGCTCAACTCTTCGAGCGATACGCGAGCGGTCCGCTGTAGCGTAGTGTCGCGCTGTTTCGAGCGACGGAACTCCGCGACCTGACGCGCCTTCGATTCCTCGGCTACCGCGGTAAAGGCGGTACCGGGTTCAGGCACGCTGGAGAGACCGAAAACTTCGACCGGGGTCGAGGGAGTGGCCTCACTGACACGATCGCCCAGATGGTTCTGCATCGCGCGGACGCGCCCGTACGACGTACCGCAGACAAAAGGATCTCCCGTGCGTAGGGTACCTTCCTGAATCAGGATCGTAGCCACTGGGCCGCGACCACGATCGATCTGCGATTCGATAACCGCACCACGAGCGCTGCGATTCGGATTGGCCTTGAGATCCATCACGTCGGCCTGCAGTAGGATCATTTCGAGCAACCGCTCGATACCCTCGCGGGTGCGCGCCGAAACAGGAACGGTAATTACGTCACCGCCGTAGTCTTCAGCGATTAGGCCATGCTCGGTGAGCTGCTGCTTCACCCGATCGACGTTGGCCTCGGGCCGGTCGATTTTGTTGATCGCGACAATAATTGGAACGTTGGCCGCTTTGGCATGGTTGAGCGCTTCGACCGTCTGCGGCATCACGCCCTCGTCCGCGGCGACCACCAGGATGACGATATCGGTGACCTTGGCGCCGCGCGCACGCATCGCCGTGAACGCCTCGTGGCCCGGCGTATCGACGAAGCTGATCTTGCGGTCGTGAATCTCGACCATGTAAGCGCCGATATGTTGCGTGATTCCGCCAAACTCGCGCTCCGTCACATTGGTCTGACGGATTGCGTCGAGCAGCGAGGTTTTGCCGTGGTCGACGTGGCCCATCACGGTCACGACCGGCGGACGGGTCACCGCTTCGCCCGTGGCGGTTACTTCCTCGGCCTCCTCGATTGCCGACTCCTCATCGAAGCCCACATTCTCGACGCTGTAGCCGAACTCGCTTGCCACCAGCGTGGCGGTATCGACGTCGAGCACCTGGTTGAGCGTCGACATCACGCCGAGCCCCATCAGCTGCTTGATAATTTCAGCCGCCTTCACGCCCATGTTGTGCGCGAGGTCGGACACGGTTACGCCTTCGGAGATCCGGACGACGCGCTTGGAAGCCTTCGGCGTCGTAATTTCGGTTTTGAAAACCTCTTTGCCGGGCAGGGCGCGTTTCTTGCGCGGAATACGCCCACGCATCTCGCGCTCAGTCGCGGCATCGGGAACACCCTTCTTAACGACCTTCTTCTTCTTGATCGTGCGCGCGCCGGGCTTGGCCGAATCCGGTGGCGGCGGTCCGAACGCATCTGGACCGGGCATCGCAGGAGGTCCGAACCGACGTTCGCCGGGTCGCGGTGGTGCTCCCGGGCGCACGGGTGCACCCGGACGGGGCGGTACACCTGGTCGCGGCGGTCCGCCGGGTCGGATTCCGGTCGGTGGCGCCGGCTTAGCCGGTGTAGCCGCTTTGCGCAGATCGATTTTGCCGAGGACGCGCGGTCCTGTCTGGCCCTCATCAAGCGAGGGTGCAGATGGATGAGCACGACCAGTTAGATTGATGGTCCGACCCGGCTCGACCGGTCGCCGTTGAATGACGGAGACGCCGCTACCGGGACCACCCTGCTGGCGCCCTGCACTCGGCTGGAAGGGAGGTCGCGTAGGCGCCTGACGAGGTGCCTCGGGTTTGGTTTCTTTTGATGGAACCGCGGGTCGAGTTTCGGCAGCCGGAGTCGGCTGCGACGCGGCAGCTACCGGCGCAGCAGGCGGCTGTTCAGCCGCAGGGGCTGGAGCGACCGGCCCTTCGAATACGGGAGCGACTGCGCCGTTCGTGGCGGCGACGGGCGCCTGAACTTCAACCGCCGATGGTGCTGCCGGGGGCTCCACTGCCGTCGCAGGCGCTGCGACGGTTGCTGGCGGCGGTTCCGGCGCGAACACTGGTTCCGGAGCAATCGAAGGTTCCGGTAGCGTAAGCGAAGGCGGCTCGGACTCAAACTTCAGAGGCTCGTCGAAAATCGGCGCGACGAAGGGCCCTTCCTGCGCAGCAGCCTGTTGGGCTTCGAAATGAAACGGCTCAGCGGCGACGGGTGCCGGTGCGGGTTCGGCGTGGCGGCGGCGAAGGATGCTTGGATTCAGTCGCTTTTCGACTGCCGTGCCGGAGCTTGTCTCCACCACCGTCTCACGCCGGAGCATCGCGGTGCGTCGCACGCGATCATCGATCTCGGCTTTAACGCGATCGATCTCTTCTTGAGAGAGAAGCGCCGATTCCGAGTGAGCGTTCGGCAGCATCAGCCGCTCGCAACTGGCCAACACTTCGTCGACCGAGACGTTCCATTCATGAGCCAGGGTTTTTATACGCTTACGCGCCATCGTTATTATCTTATCCCTGCCGTCTTAAACTGACCAGCGCAACGGCCGATTGAATCGACCAGCTGCCTTCTTTCATTCACTGTTAACGCACGCCGAAGCGAGCGAAATTCCCTGACTTTGCTACGGGCAAACTTTTCCAGGCAAGCCGTCTCGCGATGGAGGTAGCCGCCACGTCCCGGAAGTCGCCGCTCATTATCAACCACGGGGGCGCTGTACGCGATCGCAATCCGGAGCATCGCGTCCTGCGCATCCCGCTGATTACATCCAATGCACATGCGGATTGGCTTAGGCTTTCGCTCCCGCATCAGACGCAACTTCTTCGGTTCCTTCTTCCGCAGTCTCGGCCGTATCGCCCTCGGCCGCCTCATCGTTCGCGGCCGCTTGGGCCGCCTTTTCCTCTTCAAGCCGCCTGCGGGTCACGACCCACTCGCGCGCGGCATGGATTAGCTGGCTGGCACGCTCGGGCGTGATGCCTTCGACCTCAAACGTTTCTTCGTTCGCCTCAGCCAGCTGCTCGGCCGAGCGGAAACCCCACTGATAGAGCAACTCGGCGTTGATATCGCCGATTCCCGGGATCGCGTTCAACGACGCGCGGGCATTGCGGGCCTCTTCTTCGGCCTCGGAGTCGCTGCGGACATCGAGCTTCCATCCGGACAGCCGATGGGCCAGCCGAACGTTCTGGCCGCGCTTGCCGATCGCGAGGGAAAGCTGATCGTCGGGGACAATGACTTCCATCGCATGGTCGTCCTCGTCGATTATCACTTTGGAGACCTTGGCCGGGGCGAGGGCACGGCAGACGAGTTCGGCCTGATCGTCGGTCCAGGGCACGATATCGATTTTCTCGCCGCGCAATTCCTGCACGACGGATTGGACACGCGTCCCCTTCATCCCGACGCAGGCGCCGACCGGATCGACGTCGCTATCCTTTGAATAGACTGCGACTTTGGCGCGACCACCCGGTTCGCGCGCGCACTGGCGAATCTCGACGATACCCTCGTACATCTCGGGTACTTCCTGCTCGAACAGTTTGACCAGGAAGAGATTGGCCGTACGCGAAAGAATGATCGCGAGACCTTTCTCCGAGAGGTCGACCTCCAGGATAACCGCGCGGATACGATCACCCTGGCGGTAGCGCTCGTGCGGGATCTGTTCCTTTTCGGGCAGAATCGCCTCGGTCCGGCCAAGGTTAACGATCATGTTCTTGCGCTCGAAGCGCTGAACGATACCGGAGACGACCTCTTCCTTGCGATCCTTGAATTCGTTGTAGATCTGCCGACGCTCGGCGTCACGGATATGCTGAATCAGGTTCTGTTTGGCCGCCTGCGCCGCGATACGGCCCATCGTCGCGGTGTCGAGCTTGATAAGGATTTCGTCACCGACCTGCGCATCGGGATCGTACTTGGTGTGAGCATCTTCGAGTTCAACTTCGGAACTCGGGTTGGCCACCCGCTCGACGACGGTCTTGATCTCGAACAGTTCGACTTCGCCCAAATCGGCGTTGAAACGCGATTCGATATTGCGCTCGGCGCCAAAGGTCCGGCGGGCCGCCGAATGCATCATCTCCTCGACCGCGCTAACGACGATTGCCTTGTCGATACCCTTTTCCTTTGAGACCTGCTCAATCACGCGGTTTAGATCGACCGCCATATTGCCTCCCGCGGCGACACCCTACGGGCCGCGTTGTCGTTAGTCTTCAACTGATGAACTCCCGACATCCTATTCAAATTGATGCTCGTAGTTGGCTCCTTTGATCTCGGCGAAACCGAAACTTGCGCGTTCGCCGCTGAGGGCGTCGTCAAGTTCAATCCCGTCGGCTTTCACCGCAGCCAACACGCCCTCGAAGTTTTTACGACCGGCCCGCGGTACAAGAGTACGGACTTTGATCCGCCGCCCAATATGCGCCTGAAACTCCTTCAGCTTCATCAGCGGCCGGTTGATTCCAGGTGAGGCGAGCTCCAGCGTGTAACGGCCCTCGACAGGGTCGTACACATCGAGCAGATCGCCGACGATCGGGCTCAGTTTCTCCAGATCGCTCAGCGAGATGCCGCCCTCAGGGCGATCAATCAGCAAACGCAGGAGCGATGAGCGCGTTCCTTTATGGAACTCGACGCTCACGAGCTCGAAGCCTTGCCGCTCGATATGTGGCTCGATCAATTCGACCACCTTTTTCGCCACCGGACTAAGCTGTAGCACCATCACCGGGTCGCACCCGTATCCTTACTGGTTCGCCCCCAGCGCAAGCGCGAAATTCTCGATGTCCCGGGAGCAAACGCGCGAACCAACAAAAAATGGGCCGCAGCCCACGAAGAGAAGAGTATCACCTTCGGTCTGCGGCCAGCAAGGCCAGCTATCAATAGTTAGCGGTGACGGAGCAGGACACCCCTGCATCCTGTTGATAGAGGTCTAGGGAATCAGCAGGAGCTTGCCCACAGATTGCCGCGAGAGCATCAGCTGATGGGCCGCGACAGCCTCGCTCAGCGGAAACTTCTGCCCCACCGGAACGCGCAGCTTGCCCTCGCGCGAGAGGCGGAAGACATCTTGAAGACCGCGCTGATGGATATCGTGATACTGATAGACCATCGGGATAGCCCATCCGCTGACCTTCAACGCCTTGGGAAACAGGCTCAGCACATCGAGCTTGTCCGGGATTCCGCCCGCACGTCCGTACAGGATCAGATGACCGAACATCGCAAGGCAGCTCAGACCCTTTTGGAAGGTGGGTTTGCCGACCGCATCGAGGATCAGATCGACGCCGCGATTGTTGGTCAGGCGCAGCGCCTCCTGGGCGAAGTCCTGGGTTTCGTAGTTGATTACTTCGTCGGCGCCGTACTCCTTTACGATTGGGATCTTTGCATCGCTGGAGACCGTGCCAATGACGCGTGCCCCGTAAGCCTTGGCGAGTTGGACCGCCGCGAGGCCGACGCCGCCGGCCGCCGAATGGATGATCACGACCTGACCCGGCTCTACCTGATGGGAAGTGCGGATCATATGCCATGCGGTCAACACCGCGATCGGAAAGGCCGCAGCCTGCTCAAAGCTGAGCTCATCGGGGATAGGAATCACGCGATTACCGCGAATCCGCGTGTAGTCGGCATAGGCACCCATCCCGATATAGGCGACGCGCGTCCCGGGCTTAAGCCCCTTAACGTCGGGTGCGACCTCCTCGATAACGCCGGCCGCTTCCATCCCGGGCGTATCGGGAAAGACCGGTTTGACCAGGTACTCGCCCCGCGTGAAGAAGATATCGCCGAAGTTGATTGCGATAACGTGGTTCTTCACGATTACCGTGCCGGGCTTCAGCTCGGGTTTCGGTATTTCCCGCAGCTCCATCACCTCGGGGCCGCCCAAATGGTCAAACTGGATTGCTTTCATTGATAGCGCCTCACTCGCGTCGAGTTGAGGGAATCAATTAGTCGACAGTCAACGAGCTGTGCAAACGTCCAGCGCAACAATTGCAGCAGCCCCCACTCACTATGTACGCTGCGTGGCATCGGCGAATCGCTTCGCGTAGATCCTTCGACACGACTCGCCTTCGCTCGTCGGCTCAGGATGACAAATGGAAGACAGCGGAAGTAACGTCGCTCTTGCTGTCATCCCAACTGAGCGAATTTGCGCGCGTAGTGTAGGCAGCAACGCGAAGCGGTCTGGTTGGTTAAGCATATGCGAATCCTTGGAATTGAATCTTCATGCGACGATGCTGCTGCGGCAGCAATTGAGACTGACCGGCCCGGTATCGTGACCGTACGGGCCAGTGCGGTCGCGAATCAGGACGATATCCATCGCGCGTACGGCGGAATCGTGCCAGAGCTCGCCTCGCGCAATCACGTCATCACGATTCAACCCGTAGTCGAGCGCGCTCTCGATGCGGCCGGATGGCGCTTGCAGGATGTCGAGGGTATCGCGGTGACGCGCGGTCCGGGTCTCGTCGGGTCGCTGCTGGTCGGCCTGATGTATGCCAAGGCGCTCGCCCATGCGACGGGTATCCCGATGGTCGGCGTAAATCATATCGAGGGGCATCTGCTGGCGCCGCTGCTCGAATACGAAATCGCGATGCCGTATCTGGCGCTCGTCGTGTCGGGAGGGCACACGGCGCTCTTTGTCGTGGAGGATTTCGGACGCTATCGGCGGCTTGGATCGACTCGCGATGATGCGGCGGGGGAAGCCTTCGATAAGGTCGCGAAGCTGATGGGTCTCGGCTATCCGGGCGGCAAGATTATCGACGAGCTTTCGCGCGAGGGTAATCAGAAGCGAGTGAAGATCCCGCGCGCACGGGTCAAAGGCGCGCCGCTCGATTTCAGCTTTAGCGGGGTGAAAACCGCGGTTGCGACGATGCTGCGGACCGAGGAAGGCGCGGCACTGCCTCACGCTGATCTGGCA
Organism: Binataceae bacterium (SeqCode); assembly: GCA_035541875.1. Lineage (GTDB taxonomy): Bacteria > Desulfobacterota > Binatia > Binatales > Binataceae > JAJPHI01. Next base: position 72,536 of record DATKML010000034.1, on the reverse strand, counting down.
GCGAGCTTCCAGGAGGCCGTGGTCGAGATGCTCGTGCGTCCAACGATGGTGGCGGCGCGCGAGGTCGACGCGAACACGATTGCACTCACGGGTGGTGTCGCAGCGAATTCCCGCTTACGCACACGCCTGGCGGAGGCCGCAGAGGCGGACGGTCGCAGGCTGGTCGCCCCGTCGTTCAAGTACTGCACCGACAATGCCGCGATGATCGCGGCCGCCGGCAGCTATCGCCTGCTGCGCGGCGAACGCGATCCGCTCTCGATCGACGCCGAAGCCAACCTTGCCCTCTGATCATCCAGATGCGCCAACCTCCGCACTCTGCCCGCGATCGGCGCTGGCGGAGGTCGGGGTACGGCCTCGCAAATCGCGCGGCCAGAACTTTCTGACGCAAGCCGCCATTGCGGAGCGAATCGTCGGTGCGGCCTCGATTGAACCTGACGACGCGGTTATCGAAATCGGTCCCGGGTTGGGAATCCTGACTGACCAGATTGTCGCCGGCCGGTTCGGATCGCTGACTTTGGTCGAGCTTGATTCCCACCTGGCGGCGAGACTTAACGAACGCCTTCAATCAGACACGCGCGTGACCCTGATAAATCAGGATTTTCTACACATCGACCTTGAGGACGTTATTCGGTCGCCGGTCAAAATAATCGGCAATCTCCCCTTTAATGTTGCGGCGGCAATCCTCGAACGCGTCTGTGCGTTCTCGCGGAAGATCTCGCGGATGGTTCTGATGTTCCAGCGGGAAGTTGCCGATCGGATTCGCGCTCGCCCCGGCGATTCTGACTACGGCGCGCTCAGCGCCTTCACGGCGCTCTACTGGGAAGTTATCGAGCATTTTCGAGTAGCCGCGGGGAATTTCCACCCGAAGCCGAAAATCGATGCGGAAGTTCTGGTCTTCATCCCGCGAGCGCCAGCTTGGTCTGACGCCGAGGAGGACGCTATCCGCGCGACGATTCGCGCTTCGTTCTCGGCACCGCGCAAGACAATGCGTAATTCGCTCGCTGGTGGGTTGCACGTGAGCACTGCCGCGGCGGAGTCGTCACTGCTCGAAGCGGCGATCGATCCGTCGTTACGGCCGGGCGTGCTTGCCGTTGCGGATTTCATTCGGCTCGCCCGCGCGCTCAAGCATAATGGCCTGCTGTTGGATTCCTGCGATGCCTGAACTGCCGGAAGTCGAATCGCTGCGCCAAATCCTGGCGCGCACCGTGAGCGGCCGCAGCTTTGTTGAGGCGACTATTGCGGAGCCGCGACTGCGCCGTCGGGTGCAGGCGGACTTGCCGACGCGGATCGGCGGCGCTCGGATCGAGCGCGTTTCCCGCCGTGCGAAGTATTTGCTCATCGAGCTCCACAACGATCGCATCCTGATGGTCCATCTGGGGATGACCGGCAGCCTGACTCATCGAAGGGAAACCCCTGAGGCAGAGGGCTTCGATCCGCGGCACGATCACGTGACGTTCGTCCTCGATGATGGTACCTGGCTGGTCTACAACGATCCGCGTCGCTTTGGTTTGTTGAGGCTGTTGGAACCCGGCGAGCTCGACTCGATCGCCGAGCTCGCTGCGACCGGTCCTGAGCCATTCGGCGACGATTTCAACGCCGACTACCTCTGGCAACTCTCGCGGGGTCGTAAAAACGCGATCAAGAATTTCATCATGGATCAGAGGATCGTCGCCGGTGTCGGCAATATCTACGCTTCCGAGATTCTCTTTCGCGCCAAGGTGAGACCGACTCGACGCGCTGGCAAAGTGACCCGCGCCGAGATGGAAAAGATTGCCGCGATCACTCCGCAGGTCCTGCGCGAGGCGATCGGCTCCGGCGGCACGACCTTTCGCAACTATCGCGATTCGCAGGGCCGCCCCGGCCGCTATGCGCAGCAGTTGCAGGTCTACGATCGTGAGGGCAAGCCCTGCGTTACCTGCGCGACGCCGATTAGATCCGTCGTCGTGGGCCAGCGCTCGAGCTTCTACTGCCCTCGATGCCAAAAGTAGCCGCGAAAAAAAGCTGGTAGAACGATTCCGGCTGCGGACGTAAGCTATTTTATCGGCGCACTGACCCGGCGGGACGGAAGTGCGCAGGGCTTAATTGTGCGCGAATTCAAAGTTAAAACCTCGGCGCGCGTGGCGCTGGTCGATATAACCCAGACTGTCCATCAGGTGGTCGCGAGCAGCGGCGTTGCGAACGGGCTCTGCAATCTGTTCACTCCACATACGACGGCCGCATTGATCGTCTCGGAGAACTGGGACCCTGACGTCACCCTCGACCTGCTGCAGCATCTTCAGCAGTTGGTGCCTCGCGAAGGAGACTATCGGCACTCCGAGGGTAACTCACAGGCGCACATCCTGTCCGTGATGCTGGGCGTATCGCTGAATCTGCCAATCGAGGATGGCAAGCTCGCGCTCGGGCGATGGCAAGGCGTGTTGCTCGCGGAGTTCGACGGACCGCGCGAGCGCAGCGTTCGTGTCACGATCGTCCGCGAGGCATAGAGGGGGCTTTCGGAGGGGGATGGCTATTACTTTACTGGGCGCGGCGCTGGCCTTCATTTTCGGCGCTTCTATCGGCAGTTTTGTCGGCGTCGTCGCATATCGTCTGCCGCGCGAGCTTTCGATCGTGAAGCCGCGATCCTTCTGTCCGCATTGCAAGAAGGCTATACCGGCGTGGCGCAATATTCCGATCGTCTCCTATCTGGCGCTTCGTGGGCATTGCGCCGACTGCAACGCACCCATCGGCTTTCGCTACTTCCTAGCGGAACTGGGGTTGGCCTCGGCCGCGATGTACTTCTATCTGCATTTTCCGCTCGGCGACGCGCTGGCTCGTTTTGGCTTTTGCGCCGCGCTCTTTGTCGTCGCGCTGATTGATTACGACTGGCGCGTTATCCATAACGCGATCACCTTCGTGGGGATGCTGCTGGGCTTTCTTGCCGCGTCGCTCTTGATGCCCGAGATCGGCTGGAAGGATTCACTTGCCGGAATTGGGGTAGGAGCGGGATTCCTCTTTCTGACGGGCGTCCTCTATTCGCTGGTTCGTGGTGCGGAGGGGGTCGGACTAGGCGACGTCTTTCTGCTCGGGATGGCTGGAGCTTTTCTTGGTCTGTGGGGCGTGATTTTCACGCTCTTCGTCGGGTCGATTCTGGGTGCGGTCGGCGGAGTCGCCTTTGCGATAGCCGGTGGAGCGCCGCCGCTCCCCGACGAGGAGATCCCCGAGGCGATCGCGGAAGTAACCGGCGCGCGTCATGCCGACGATCCCATCGAGGACGTACCGATGTTGCAGACGGCAGTGCCGTTCGGGCCCTTTCTCGCGATGGCCGCCGCTATTTTTGCACTGTTTCAGCCTCAACTGACCAACTGGTATCTTTCAAGGTAACAGTGGGAAGGCGATGGCAGGGGGACTGTTTATTACGCTCGAAGGGGTCGAGGGCTCGGGAAAAACCACCCAGGCGCGAATCCTCGCCGACGCCCTAATCGCCCGCGGTTACCGGGCCAGCGTAACCCGCGAGCCGGGTGGAACCCGCGCCGGCGAAGCGATCAGGGCGATATTCCTCGATGCCGCGGTTGCTTTGGCGCCGGCCTCTGAATTGTTACTGGTGCTCGCCGACCGCGCTCAACATGTGCGCGAGAAGTTGCGTCCCGCGGTAGCTGCTGGAGAGATCGTTATCTCTGATCGCTACTGCGATTCGACCATGGCCTATCAAGGGTTCGGTCGTGGCTTTGATCTCAAGCTCGTGCGCGATCTCAACCATCTCGCGAGCGACGCGATGAAGCCCAACCTCACTTTCGTGCTCGATTGCCCGGTTGAAGTTGGATTGGCGCGAGCCAAGGCCCGCCAAACGACGACCGAGGTGCCTGATCGCTTCGAGGGCGAACAGCTCGCGTTCCATCGCCGCGTGCGTGAAGGTTTCCTGACTGTGGCGCGCGAGGAGCCCGATCGGGTCAGGTTGTTGGACGCGACTCTTCCCGCCGAGGAAATCAGCGCCGAGATTCTCGCGACCGTTATCAAATTGGCCGGTAAGCCATGAGCCTCGGGGGCGTTCGGGGGAATCGCGAGCTGATCGCTGGGCTCTCCCGCGAGCTCATCCAGCGTCCTTCGCACGCCTACCTGCTGACCGGGCCGCGTGGCGTCGGCAAAGCGATCGTCGCCACTGGACTGGCCCACTTCATTCTTTGCGAGAGGACCCCGGGGCCGGAGTTTTGTTGCCGTGTCGAGAATTGCCCGGTGCGCAATCCACCAGCGACCGGGCGTGGCCGTAATGCGGCGCGGGCTCCGCGATGCGACTGTTGCGCCGGATGCGTCCAACTTGCAACCGGGGTCCATCCGGATTTCAACTACGTAGCGCGCGCTGCGAATCGGTCCGACGTGCTAATCGAACAGGTGCGCGATCTAATTGCGCATCTCGGGGTAAAACCCTCGCGTGGAGCACGCCGCGTCGCGCTTCTCGACGATGCCGAAACGCTGAACCTGCCCGCACAAAATGCGTTGCTGAAGACGCTCGAAGAGCCGCCCGGCGAGACGATGCTCTTTCTCGTCAGCGATAACGAACGAGCGCTGCTCGACACGATCCGCTCGCGGCTGCGGATTGTCCGCTTCGCGCCGCTTACAGCCGACGAGGTGGCGTCGGTTCTTCGCGATCGCGCAGGCATCGCCGCTGATAAGGCGATGACCGCTGCTCGGCTGGCTCGGGGCAGTGTGCAGCGTGCGATGGAATTGGCGAGTGGCGACGAACCGCCCGAGCGAGAGTTGATCGAAGCGTTGAGCCGCTCCGGGGAGTTGGATTTTGCCGGCGCGCAGGCGCTGGCGCAGGAATTCTTTGCGACCCGGGACCAGGCTAGCGCTAATTTCGAGCTAATCGCCCGTGTCCTTGAAGAGATGCTATGCTTCAAGCTGCTGCGCGCTGAATTTGCTTCTTCAAGCGCCGAAGTCGTTACGATGCTGACGCGGCTGTCGGTACGAGTCGAAAGCGCTGCGATTGCCGGTCTGGTAGAGCAGGCGCTGAAGGCGCATGCCGCGATCGATGCGATGGCGAATTCGCGCTTGCAGGCAGAGCAGTGGTGGATGGCGGCTGGGGCTGCCCTCCGAGGTGAATAGTGCCGGATACCCAAATACTCGATGGCCAGTCTCCAGATGGAGGCGACTCATTTGATGGTGGCGAACGACCACCTCAGATCGTTGCGGTAGCCCTTCAGCCAACCGGCCGCCTGTACACTTATCTGGCCGGCGCCCATGCGTTGCGTCGCGGCGATCGCGTAATGGTCGAAACCGAGACCGGCGAACGAATCGCGACCGTGGTGATGGAGCCGCATGAGCCGGCGATGACGCTGGACCTCGCTACGCTCCGGCCCGTGCTTCGAATCGCCAGCGATCACGATTTTCGCGCCGAAGAGGACGCGCTTACTCGCGAGGCCCAAGCCGAGCGACTCTGCGTCAGTCGAATCCACGAGCGCGGCCTGCCGATGAAGTTGGTGAAGGCCGAGTACACCTACGATGGCCGCAAGGCAGTCTTTTACTTCGTGGCCGAAAATCGCGTCGATTTTCGTGACCTCGTCCGTGATCTCGCGAACACTTTGCGGGTCCGCGTTGAGATGAAACAAATCGGCGCCCGCGACGAAACGAAGGTCGTCGGCGGTATCGGGCCGTGCGGACGCGAGCTCTGCTGCACCTCGTTTCTGCGCGATTTCGAGGCGGTTACGGTCAAGATGGCGCGCGATCAGGGGCTCGCTTTGAACCCGTCGCGGTTGGCCGGGATGTGCGGCCGGCTCAAATGCTGCTTGCGCTACGAATACGCCACATATGTCGAACTGAAACGCGCCCTGCCGAATCAGGGCAAACGGGTCGAGTCGGTAAAGGGAAACGGCAAGGTCTTCCGCCAGAATATCCTTAAGCAGACCGTGACGATTCAGCTCGAAGATGACGGCGGTCTGGTCGAAGCGACGCTCGAGGATCTCGTCGACACGCGCCACCCGAAAGAACCTGCACCGGAATCCTGATATTGATGAGCGACCGTATCCATATCACTACTGCTATCTTCTACTGTAACGGCAGCCCGCACGTCGGCAGTGCTTACGAAGCGCTCGCGGCGGACGTTTTTGCGCGCTGCCAACGACGCAAGCAAGGGCTCGATCAAGTCACGTTTCTAAGCGGCACCGATGAGCACGGCGACAAGATTCGCCGCGCCGCGCTCGCCCAGAATCTCGCGCCCCAGGCTTATACCGACCAGATGAGCGAGCTGTTTCGCGAGGCCTTTGCCGGGCTCAATATCAAGTTCGATTACTGGGTGCGGACCACGGATCCGGTGCACGAAAAGTTCGTGCAGGAGATGCTCACTCGTACCTACCAGCGCGGCGATATCTACTTCCGCGATTACGAAGGGCTCTACTGTGTCGATTGCGAGCGCTTTTACACGGAGAAGGAACTGCTTCCGGACAACGTCTGTCCCGTACATAATCGCAAGGTCGAGCTAATTAGCGAGGGCAACTACTTCCTCAAGATCGACAAATACCGCGGGCAGGTCCTGCAGCATATCAAGGATAACCCCGATTTCATCCGGCCGGAACGTTACCGCAACGAAGCACTGAATATGCTCGCCGAGCCGCTCGCCGATCTCTGTATCTCGCGGCCGAAGTCGCGGATGGACTGGGGTATCGAGATTCCCTTCGATACCAAGTACGTCACTTACGTCTGGTACGACGCCTTCTGGACTTACGTCAGCAAGCCCGCGACCGATGCCGGTGACGTCGATCGCTACATGCGCGACGTCTTTCCCCATACCGAGCACTTTATCGGCAAGGATATTCTCAAGACGCATGCGGTTTATTGGCCGCCGATGATCCTTGCTGCCGGCTTTAAACATTTGTTCAAGCATCTGAATGTGCACGGATGGCTGAACTTTGGCGGCGCGCGGATGTCGAAAAGCTCGGGTAACGTGCGCGATCCGGTTTCGTACGAGAAGTCTTTCGGTCCTGACGTCCTCCGCTACTTCGTTATGCGTGAAGTCGTGTACGGACTCGATGGCGATTTTTCCGAAGAGCGTTTGACCGAGCGCTACAACGCCGATTTAGCGAACGACTTGGGCAATTTCACGAGTCGCGTGCTGACGATGGCCCAGCGCTATCTGGGCGGCGAACTGACGGTAGCGCCCGGCGGCTCTGCTGACGAAGATCGCAAGCTGGCCGAGGCCTTCGCGGGTCTCGATACTCGCGTTGGTGCGCTGGTCGACGATCTCGCGATGAATCGGGCGCTCGAAGCGATCTGGCAGGCACTGGACGCGGCGAACAAATATGTTGCCGCGACGGCACCGTTCACGCTGGCGAAGGATTCCGCACAGATGCCGCGTGTGGCGCAGATTTTGACCAACGCGATCGAGGGGTTGCGCGTAATAGCCGATAACCTCGAACCGTTCATGCCCGTGACCGTCGGAAAGATCCTCGCGATGCTTAACCTCGACGCTGTCTCAGTTCGTTCACCTTACGGCGCAGGCTTCAAGTCGGGACATAGGGTGAACGCTCCCACGGCGCTCTTTCCGCGAATCGAAAAAGCCGAGAATTGAGCCTTTCAGTCACCGACAGCCATTGCCATCTGGCGGACCCTCGCCTGCGCGATGAGACCGATGCGACGATCGAGCGAGCCCACGCCGCGGGTGTGATGCGCTTAATCTCGGTCGGAGCGATTGGTTCGATCGAAACTGATCGGCTGACGGTCAGTATCGCGGAGAGCAATTCGTCGGTCTTCGCATCGATCGGAGTCCATCCGCACGATGCCAAGGATTGCGATGCGCAACGTCTCGACGCACTACGTGACCTGGCGGCGTCTGAACGTGTAATCGCGATTGGTGAGAGCGGTCTGGATTTTCATTACATGCACTCGCCGCGCGAGGCACAGGAAGCCGCTTTGCGGGTTCATCTGGAATTGGCGGCCGAGCTGAAGAAGCCAATCGTGATCCATTGTCGCGACGCGGAGGAGCGCGTCTTCGCGATTGTTGGGGAAGTCGGGATGCCGCCGCGTGGCGGGGTTATCCACTGCTTCACCGGCGACGCCGATGCTGCGTGCCGTTTCGTTGAGGCGGGGTTCTATATCTCCTTTTCCGGGATTCTCACGTTTAGCAATTCTCGGTCGCTACAAGCCGCGGCGACGGTGGTGCCCGAAAATCGCCTGATGGTCGAGACGGATTCCCCGTATCTTGCTCCTGAGCCGTATCGCGGCAAGCGCAATGAACCATCTTTTGTTTTGCGCACCCTCGAAGTTCTGGCCCGTTTACGTAGTGTCGACGTAGGCGATCTCGCGGCCAAGACCGAGGCGAACGTCACGCGGCTGTTCTTCAATCCATAGCAGTCATAACGCATTGATAATGGCGTTCTACTTGACTCGGGTGGGCTAGGCTGGCTACGACTAGTGCATGGCCGCGACAGCTCTAATGACGACGGGCGCGGTTCTGAACACCCGCGTTCTGGTGCTTAACCGCTCCTATCTGCCGGTTCATGTCACTTCGGTTAAACGTGCGTTCGCGCTCCTATATCAGGGCGTAGCGCGCGCCGTTGATGAACAGTATCGCACTTTTGATTTCAACAGCTGGCGCGATCTCGCCGTCGAGATGCATCATGAGCGCGTTGGCGTAATCGGCGGGGTCGTGCGGGTTCCGCGCGTCTTGTTGCTGGTGGCGTATGAACGCGTCCCCAAGCGACACGTGCGTTTTTCGCGCTTTAACATCTACGCGCGGGACAACAATACCTGCCAATACTGCGCGCGCCGTCTGCCGCGCACGGAATTGAACCTGGACCATGTAGTTCCACGCTCGCAGGGCGGCCAATCGACCTGGGAGAACGTGGTCTGCTCCTGCCACATCTGTAACCGTCGCAAAGGTGGTCGTACACCCGAAGAGGCGCGAATGGTCTTGATTAGCAAGCCTAAGCGCCCCCAGTGGACTCCGTTCAGTAGCGAGATGTTCAGCTTGCGCCGGTATCAGGAATGGATGCCATTCCTGACGACCGTCGATGCAGCCTACTGGAATACTGAATTGATTCAGGACTGATGCTCGTATTATCCACAGACCCCGACTCAAGATGCGGGGCCTGTTAGTGAATCAGCATACTATCCCTAGCGGTTAGCCTTGACCGGCAACGGTCGGGGTAGGGTATGCTGAAGGGGTCCGAAATGAGGTGGAGGCGGTGGCGTCGGTATGCGTCTTAAGAGCCTTGATGTTGTAGGCTTCAAATCCTTTCTCGATCCTACGGTAATTAGCTTTAGCCCAGGCGTCACCGCCGTGGTGGGTCCGAACGGTTGCGGGAAATCGAACGTTGTCGACGCGATTCGCTGGGTTTTGGGCGAGCAGGCACCGACTCGACTCCGCGGCAAATCCGCCGAAGACCTTATCTATGCCGGTAACGATTCGAACGCCCCAGCCGGCATGGCCGAGGTCACGCTACTGCTTGAAGCCGAGGCGGGTAGCACACTTCCCGAACCCTACACTGCACTTAGCGAAATCGCCGTAACCCGACGAGTCTACCGCAACGGTGACTCCGAATATCTTATCAACAAGATTCCATGTCGCCTTAAAGATATCACCGAATTCTTTATGGCAGCTCAGATCCACAGTCGCGGCTATGCGCTGGTGGAGCAGGGGCGAATCGACGAGATTATCCAAGCCAAGCCGATTGAACTCCGCGCGATGGTCGAGGAGGCGGCTGGGCTCTCGCTCTTCAAAGGGCGGCGCGAAATCAGCGAACGCAAACTTGAGCGCGTACGCGAAAATCTCGCTCGCGTCGATGATGTTCTCAACGAAATCGAACGACAGCTCAACTTCGCTCGCCGGCAGGCCAAGAAGGCTGAAGCCTACAAGGTGATTCGCGCCGAGCTCGGCGAGTTGGAACAGCTAACCTCCGCGCGCCGGATCTTTGAACAGCGTGAAGAGTTGGTTGCTCAATCGGAGCGTGAGGCGGAACTGATCGAGCAGACCGAAGCGGCTCGCACGGCAGTCGAATCATCGCAGCGAGCCGTCGACGAATCGGGGGCGAGACTCGCCTCGTTGCGCGATCGGTTGGCCAACACCGAACGCGAACTCGCTAATCTGCGCACCGCCTTCGAAGAACGAGCGCGCACGCGTGGTTTTCTGGAACGCCGTCTCTCGAATCTCAATGAGATGGCGCCGAGCCTTGCGTCGCGGCTGCATGACCTGGAGACGCAAATCACGGCTGCTCGGGCTGGGCGCGCCTTTGCCGGCGCCAAGCTGGCACGAGAAAAGCGGGCCGATGACAGCGAGAGCGAGAGCAAACTCAGCCAGCTTCGCAACAGTCAGCGCGAGGCTGAGGCCGCTCTGCGCCAGGCTGAAAAGCGGGTCGAAGCGCTTAAGGACAATCTTTCAGAACTGATTCGTCAGGCGGCGGTGACGCGTGGACGGCTCGGGGATCTGTCCGGCGAGCGCGCCGATAATGAACAGCGGATCGCCACGGTCACCGAGGAACTGCCGCGATTGGCAGAGGCACTTAACACGGCTCGTGGCGCTCTCGCGCAGGCGACCGAAGTTACTCTGCTCGCTCGCGACGGAATCACCGCCCGTGAGGCCGAACAGCGCGAAACCAGCGAGCGCGAGTTCCAGCTCCGCTCGGCGCTTGAGCAGAGTAATCAGGCGTTGGCGGCTGCGCGCCAGCGTCGCGACCGCGCGCTCGTGAATGCGCGGCGGATTATGCCCAATGGGGCAAGCGAGCGTCTGAGCAGTGTACTGCAGTCGCTCAATGGTGACGGCCCGGCGACGCGTCCGCCAATGTTGCTCGAAGTGATGAAAGCGCCGCCCGCGTTGGAGCCCGCTCTCCGGGCTGTACTTGGTGAACAGCTCGACGGTGTAATCATTCAATCGCCCAACTTTGCATTGCGCGCGGTTGAAATTCTGAAACAGCAACAGGCCGGCCGGATGAGCTTCATTCCCGAAGCGCTTCAAGCGACCGGAACTCCGCACGATGCGATCGACGCGCCGGGTATCGCCGGGCGCTTGCTCGACATGGTCGAGGTCGAGCCGCGCTACGCTCCGATAGCCGAGGCGTTGATGGGCCACGTGATGGTCGCCGACGATCTGCGCTCGGCACAGGCCGCCTCGAACCTGAACGGACGCGGAACGGTTTTCGTGACTCGCGATGGTGACCTGCTCTCACCCGATCATCTGATCAGCGGTGGCAGCGGTGTTCATGTGGAAGACGAAGCCGAACTCGGGATGCGCCAACGGGCGCTGACGCTCGAAGCAGCGGAGCGTGCGGTTGCCGAAGCCGAAGCTGATCACGAGGTAATTGTAAGGCAAAGCGGATGGGCACGTTTGGCTCTTCGCGACGAACTCGAAGGAGTGCGCCGCGCCAAGGCTCATCTCGTGGAGGCGGAGCGACGTCTTGATGAAGCCCGCAGTCAGGTCGCGAAAGCCGAGCAACGTCTCGCACTGGTGGAAGCTAATCGCGCCTCGTTGGAGCGCCGCTCCGCCGAGGTTGTGAATCTGGTGCAGACCGCCAACGACCGACTCGAAGAGTTGGCGCGGCTGGAGCAAGAGGCGCGCGAGAAGCTCTCGGATGCGGCAAATGATCTCGCCCGGAATCGCGAAGAAGCGACGCGGCTTGGCGAAGAGACTCGTGCACTGGCCGCCCGGGTGGAGACACGCAAAGCGGCGTTGGCAGCGCTCGCGCAGGAACTGCGTCATCAGCGTGACAAGGCTGCTGGTCTGGAGGCGCAGATCCGACGCCATCATGAGGAGATCGCGCGAGCGGCTACTGAACGTGCCGAATTCGAACAGGAGTTAGCTGGCTTGGCGGCTCAGGATGAGGCAGCGCAGAGCCGTGTTTCGGAACTCGCAACCGCGGTCGGGACCCTTACTCAAGCGGTACGCGAGACCGAAAAGGAAGTCGAAGCCTCGCGCGTGCAACTGAAAAGCGCACGCGAGCAGTCTACCGCGCTCGAAACTGAGGCTACCCATTGCCAGATTCGGCGGGAGCGCGCGCGGACATTGATCGAAGAGTACGAGCGCGGTTTCACTGAGAAGTTCAAGGCGATGTTCGACGATCGGGCTCATGAGTTGCGCGGGCAACTCGCCGATCGCGATCCCGAGGCTGATGCGAATCGGCTCGCGGAACTTCGCACCCGCGCCGAGCGTATCGGCGAGGTGAACCTGGCCGCTGAATCGGAAGTGCGTGAACTCGAAGAGCGCAGCAGCGCTCTGAACGCCGAGCGTGCCGATCTGAAAGCGGCCGCCGACGATTTGGCCCATACGATTCAAAAGTTGAATCGCGAGGCCCGTCGCCGCTTTGCCGAGACCTTCGAAGGTGCGGCCCGCAACTTTGAAGAGCTATTTCCCAAGCTGATGCGCGGAGGGAAGGGCCGTCTCGAACTAACGGAAGCCGACGATGTGCTGGAAGCCGGGGTGAATATCCTTGTACAGCCGGTCGGCAAGAAAGTGAAAGAGATCGGCCTGCTCTCGGGTGGCGAGAAGGCCCTTTCCGCGATGGCGTTGATCTTCTCGCTCTTCCTCCTCAATCCGAGTCCGTTCTGTGTGATGGACGAGGTCGATGCGCCGCTCGACGAGTTCAGCCTAGCAGCTTTCACCACACTGGTGCGCGAACTCAAAGCGCGTTCGCAATTTATCATCATCACGCACAACCAGCGGACGATGCAGGCTGCGGATCATATCCATGGCGTTACGATGGAGCGTCCCGGAATCTCTCGTCTGATTTCACTGACGATCCCCCAGGCGGCATAAGTCCTACCGGCTGGATTTCGAGGTTTCGTAAATGATCGAGCCATGCTCGTAGGGAGCTTCCGGGCATGCGCCTTTTCCACCCCGGATAAGCCGGTTCGGTCGAGCAGATCGCAAAGCTCGGCGGAGGCAGCGATATTGATGACTGGTAGACGCATTCAAAGCGTGGTCGGCGTCCTCGCCGCCGTTTGTCTCTGGCTGGGTCAGATCGGAATGGCCTTTGCCGCCGGGAGCCGAAGCCCAATCAAACACCTGATCGTCGTGATCGGGGAGAATCGAAGTTTCGATAATCTTTTTGCGACCTATACGCCGCCCGATCCGACTCAATCAGTGCACAACCTGCTCTCCGAGGGAGTCGTTAACGGAACCGGATTCCCCAATGGAATCTTCGGCGGCAGCCAACCGACACCGTCACAAAATCAGGCGACCGACACGTCGACCTACGAGCTCAGCCCAACACAGACCGGGTCCTACGCGAATCTCCCGCAGCCCAGTACCGGTCTCAATGGTCTACCTGCTTCTCCATGCTTGCTCTCATCTTTGACGTTGGCGCTTGGACTGACGGCCGGAGCGCCGACCTGTAGTGACCCGGGGTTAGCATCGGACGATCAGTACCTGATCTCGTTGAGCGGAACTCATCAGTCCTTCTTTTACACTACCCTGGGTCTCAGCCCGCAACCCGATTGCAGATATGAACTGCTGGCGGACAACGCGGGTACGGCGTTTCCGCTTCCCAATTCTCCCTACCCGCTGATTAATCCCGGTCGCTATTTTGCGGCGCTGGCGGGTGCGCCGCTGTTCGATGCAACCAAGTGTCTTCCAATTGGTAGTTTGTTGGCGGAGCTCGGCGAACCGAACTCGCCCCCGACCGCAACCGCAGTGACCGACAATACCGGGGACCCAGTTCATCGCTTCTACCAGATGTGGCAACAAGCCGATTGCAATATCAGCACGGCAACGGCTGAGAATCCCAGCGGCTGTATGCATGATCTCGTGACATGGGTGGCAACGACGCAGGGATGGGGGCTTACTGGACAGTGCGTGCCTACTATCGGGAACACGCATTGCACAGCACCTACCGATGATGAGGGGACGTATCAGGGCGGCGTGGCGATGGGAATCTACAACATGGCTGCGGGTGAGCTGCCGGTTCTGCAGAGCTTCGCCCAGAAATACGCTCTGAACGACAACTACCATCAGGCGATAATGGGCGGCACGGGGCCAAACTCGCAGGCCATTTTTACCGGCGATGTTTTCTATTTCGCCGATCCCTCGGGTAGTGGAGCCCCGGTCATTCCCAGCGCGGATTTGATAGATAATCCGGACCCGCTTCCCGGTTCGAATAATTTCTATACGCAAGACACGTTGCCGCCTGCGGATGCCGGAAGCACCAGTTTTGGTGGTGCGACGAACTGCTCCGACACATCTCAGCACGGTGTTTCAGCGATCGTAAATTATCTGGGCCAGTTGCCCTACAAGACCTTTAACCAGAACAATTGCGCGGCCGGCACCTACTACCAGATAAACAATGAGTATCCTGCGTACGACCATCTGGGAAATCCGATCGCAACTTCTCCGACTGCGGCCAACGAGTTTCCCGCGGGCTCACATTTCTCGATCGGCCCGCAGACGATTCCGACCATCGGTGATGCGTTGTCGAAGAAGAAGATCTCCTGGAAATACTACGGCGATGGCTACAATCAGGCCGGCGAATCAGCGCCCGACAACGGCTTGTACTGTGCGATATGCAACGGCTTTCAGTACGCCAAGTCGATCATGACGACCTCGCTCAAGAAGAATATCCAGGACCTAAATTCTTTTTACAGCGATGCGAGAAGCAACAAGCTGCCCGCCGTGTCGTTTGTTAAGCCGAGCGTTTTGATCGACGGACATCCGGGTACTTCGACCATGTCCTTGTTCGAGGCGTTCGCTCAGAACATCGTTCAGACTCTTCAAGACAATCCGAAGCTTTGGCAATCGACGGCAGTCTTGATCACGTTCGACGAGTCCGGTGGTGAGTACGACAGCGGGTATATCCAGCCGATCGACTTTTTCGGCGATGGTCCTCGGACGGTGATGCTTGCGGTTTCGCCCTACGCAAAAGCAGGTTTCGTCGATCACACCTATTCGGATCACGCATCGATCCTCAAGTTCATCGAGTGGAACTGGAGACTTAAACCTCTCTCCAAGCGTAGCCGGGATAATTTGCCCAATCCGATTAGCGCTACTGCGCTACCGTATATTCCATCCAATAGCCCGGCGATTGGAGATCTGACCGGAATGTTCGATTTACGCAAAAAATAATTTGAGGAGCACAGGAACCTCAACCCGAAGAGCGCCAAGAGGTCACGTCATTTTTTATTGGATGGCTCGCGACGCCGCCGATCGGTTTTAGCTTTCGCGTCGATGTTGGTATTCTTGGTGCGCGCGAACTTCGCGACCGTGCGATAGCGCCGGAATTGCGCGTCTCCAGGACGCCCGAGATAAGAGGCAAAGCTTACTTTCCGTGTCGACGCTCGAAATATTGCTGATCATCGCCGTTGCGGGGCAGATACCATTGCTCGTGGTCGCGGTGCTGATCCAGTTCAGCCGCCGCAAGGCCCAGCCGTCGGCCGTATCCGCAAAACCGGCTCGGGCTGAGGTTCCAGTACAACCCCAGGTCGAGTCGATCGCAGAGGCTGCGCCCGTCGAAGAAGCGCAACCTGAGTTGGCAGCGGAATCTGCTGAAGCTCCATCGATCGAAGCAGAAGAACTTGCTGCTCCAATCGAGGTCTTAGCCGAAGAGACGGCTCCTCTACCGGAAGTAGAAGTCGAGGCCCCTGAGGCTGAAGCAACTATCGAAGAACCTGCGGCGGCGGAGCCCGTCGTTGGGGAAGCTCCCCCGACTGCGCCGACCAAGGCGCCGTCGCGGATCGGACTCGGGTTGCGGCGCACGCGTGAGAATTTTCTCTCGCGTATCCGCGCGGCAATTACCGGCAGTGCCAAGCTCGATGAAATTTACGAAGGCCTGGAAGAGGCGCTGATCGGTGCGGACGTCGGCGTTGAGACGAGCCTCAAGATCGTCGAACAGGTGCGCTCGCGGCTCAAGAATGATGGGCGACCTGAGTTCGTTCGCGAGGCGCTTAAGGAAGAGATCGAGCGGATGCTCCTAGCGGTCGAACGTCCCTTTGCCGACAGTGGCGACGCACCTCTCGTGATCATCATGGTGGGAGTTAACGGCGTCGGAAAGACGACGACGGTGGCCAAGCTCGCCGGGATGTTCAAAGAGCAGGGCACGGTGCTCGTCGCAGCGGCCGACACGTTCCGCGCGGCAGCCATTGAGCAACTCGAGGTCTGGTGCGAACGAGCCGGCGTCGAGCTTATCAAGCAGAAGGCGGGTTCCGATCCGGCAGCGGTGGCTTTCGATGCGGTCAAGGCGGCGGTCGCCCGCAAGGCCAGCGCCGTGATCGTTGATACAGCCGGTAGGCTTCAGACCAAGGTCAATCTGATGGAAGAGTTGAAGAAGATTGGCCGGGTGATCGGACGCGAGCTTCCGGGTGCGCCGCACGAGACCTGGCTCGTACTCGATGCGACCACGGGTCAGAACGCCCTTAGCCAGGCAAAGGTCTTTGGTGAGGCGACGCCGCTCACCGGCGTCGTTCTTGCCAAGCTCGATGGTACTGCGAAAGGCGGAGTTATCGTGGCAATTGCCGATCGGCTCCAGCTCCCGGTGCGATTCGTTGGTCTCGGCGAGAGTATCGGCGATCTGCGCCCGTTCGACGCACGCGAGTTCGTTGATGCCCTCTTTGCGGAGAACGACGAGTCCGGCGAGGCCTCGTCGACTTATGCGGCTTGACAGTGCAACTAATCGAAATTTAAAGTGAAGGTGGAATTTTTGTGGCAGCGGAGATGGATGTACTCAAGCAACTAGAGGATCGTATTCAGAGTTCAATCAATCGAATCCAACAGTTGCAGAATGAGAATGAGATGCTGGCGAAACGGCTCGCCGAAAGCGAACAGCGTTTCAATGAGACCAGCGCCAAATTGAAGGATCAGGAGAGTGCCCGAGGCGAAATCCGAACCCGAATCGAGAAGATACTTGCTCGCTTCGACGGTCTGGACCTCGGTTGATCGATTGTAGATGAGGGGTATCAACGTCCAGATAATGGGGCAGAACCTGATTGTCGCCAGCGATGACGGTGATGATTGGGCCAAAGCCCTGGCCGCGACGGTTGATGCCAAGATTCAGACTATTCGTGCCACTAGCCAGTCGGCGAACTCAGTTAATCTGGTGATTCTGGCCGCGCTTAAGTTCGCAGATGAACTTGAGCATCTGCGGCGAGACCATCAGAAGATGCTGGATCGTATTGAAACGCTGAGCCAGCGTTTAGCAGATGCGGTCGAGGGCTGATTGGTGTGGCGCGTTGATATACGGTGCAGGTGAAAGAGGGTGGCGGGGATTGGTGGGGCCGAACAGCAAACGCGCATCAGCAGGCGCTCGTGATTAAGCGGACCCGTGCAGCTTTAGTTTCAATGTATAACGGCTTGCAGTCGCCAACATGTTTCAGCGAAAGCACTCGAAGGTGCTCTAGCGACGGTATAAAGGTGGGCGATCTCTGCAACATACACCATAAGCGCGCGAGAACCTGACCATACGGGTGGGCTTGCTTTAACGCGGATTTAGACCTTATCCCCGCTGCTGCGCAAAAGCGTGGTAGCTGCAAAATCATACCTCCGCGACGTCCTGGCGACGTGCCGGAATAATCTCTCGCCGAGTTATATCGATGAGCGGTCGAGGTTCATCCAGCGAAGGCTGATCGAGTCGCGCTGGTATCGACAAGCGGCGATAGTTGTTCTCTACGCTCCCAAAGATAACGAAGTCGAAACGCGACAAATCTTCGCCGATGCGATCGCGTCGCGCCGCGTGGTTTTGTTTCCCAAAGTCATTCGCTCCAGCAAGCAACTCGCCTTGGTCAGGGTGGATGATCTGACCAACCTGCAGTCCGGTGCTTTCGGTGTTCTGGAACCTACGGGAACAGAGACGGTCCCGCCCGCCCATCTACGGCAGGCGCTGATCTGTGTTCCCGGGCTGGCTTTCAGCCCGAGCGGACATCGCCTCGGACGCGGCGGTGGTTTTTACGACTGCCTGCTCGGCGAGGTTGGTTCGGATACAACAAGCGCTGGTCTGGCCTATTCGTTTCAGGTCCTGGACCAGATCCCTCAGTCACCGATCGATCGGCGACTCAACCTAATCTTTACAGAGTCCGCGCTTTATGAGGCCGCTTTGAATTCAGAGCCGGCCACGGCGGGGGCTGACCAAGGAGGTATTTGACGGTGTTGATGACAATCGTAGGGGTGGTTTTGGGCGCGGTCGTTTGTGCCGTGTTCTTCATCCTGCGGGGGTCGATGACTCAAGGCAAAAGCGCAACCGAAGGAGCGGCGGCGCGCGACGATGCTGAGCGTCTACTCGAGGAAGCACGAAGCAAAAGCGAATTACTGATTAAGGAGGCAGAACTCAAGGCCAAGGATCTCACGGTCGAGGCGAAGGCCGAGGCCGAGCGCGAATTGCGCGAACGGCGGCGCGAAGCCAACGCGATCGAGACCAAACTCCAGAGCCGCGAAGAGACGCTGGAAAAGCGCGTTGAGGCATTCGAGCGGCGTGAGGCCGACTTGAATCGCCGTGACCAGGCCGTGCGTAATCGCGAGAAAGCGATCAGCGACAAAGAGGCGGAGCATCAGGCCCTAATCGATGAGGCTCGGAGCCGGCTGGAAGCCGTCGCTGGACTCACCCGTGAAGAAGCCAAGCGCACCCTGATGGACGAGATGATCGGACAGGCGCGGCACGACGCGGCACGCCATATCCGGGTCGTTGAAGAAGAAGCACGCGAGGAGGCTGATCGTCGCGCCAAGCGGATCGTCTCGATCGCAATTGAAAGGCTGGCTGGCGAGTTCGTCGCCGAGCGCACGGTCGCAGTGCTGCCGTTGCCCAGCGACGATATGAAGGGGCGCATTATCGGTCGCGAAGGGCGCAATATCCGCGCGATCGAAGCCGCAACCGGTGTCGACATCATTATCGACGATACACCGGAAGCGGTCGTTATCTCCTGCCACAACCCGATTCGCCGCGAGATCGCACGCGTCGCGATGGAACGGCTGATCTCCGATGGCCGGATTCATCCGGGGCGGATCGAGGAAGTCGTCCGTCGCGCCGAGCAGGAGGTCGAAGAGTCGATCAAGGAGGCCGGACAGAAGGCCCTGATCGAAGTCGGAGTCCACGGGGTTCATCCGGAACTGACTAAGCTCCTCGGGATGCTCAAGTTCCGTTACAGCTACGCGCAGAACGTTCTGATGCATTCGATCGAAGCGGCTTTTATCTGCGGTGCGATGGCCGCCGAACTGGGGCTGAACGAGAAGCAGGCCCGCCGCGCGGCGCTGCTGCACGATATCGGCAAGGCGCTGACCCACGAGGTCGAGGGTTCGCACGCTCTGATCGGTGGTGAACTCGCTCGCAAGTACGGCGAGTCGGCGAAGATCGTGAATGCGATCGCAGCCCATCATGAAGAGGTCAAAGCCGAGACCATCCTGGCTCCCCTCGTCGATGCTGCCGATGCGCTCTCGGGAGCGCGGCCGGGTGCGCGTCGTGAAGTGCTGGAGAGCTACGTTAAGCGGCTCGAAGATCTGGAGACGATCGCCAAGTCCTTCAAGGGTGTCGACAAGTGTTTCGCTGTGCAGGCTGGACGCGAGATGCGCTTGATCGTGGAGCCGAGCCAGGTTTCCGATGAGGACGCGACAATGCTCGCGCGTGACGTGGCGCGCAAGATCGAAACCGATATGACCTATCCGGGGCAAATTCGGGTGACGGTGATTCGCGAGACGCGTGCAACCGAACTCGCGCGCTAAGCGATTAGCGTAAGGCTGAAACAACGGCGGCTGATTCATCCGAATCGGCCGCCGTTTTCTTTTCTGATGGTGCCCTACCAGGGTGAGCAAAGCTCCTTTACGCATAGCGGTGGGGCGGGTTAAGATTTTGCCGTGCTGACCACGCGGAAGGTGCTGGAGATCACCATCAATCTCGAACGTCAGAGCATGGCGCTCTATGCGCGTTTCGCCCAGATTTTCCGCTCCTCGCCCGAGCTGCATGAATTCTGGTTCGGGATGGCCCGCGATGAGGCCCGGCACGTCGGCGCGCTTGAGTTGGTGTCGACCGTACTCGAGTTCGAGGGGGTTCTCGAAGGGCCGAGCCCAATCAAGATTCACGAAGCAGAGATTGCGCAGCTGCAGGCCGTTCTCCAACGCTACTCGCAGGAGCCCGACGAGAAGATTGCCTTGGAGCGTGCGCTCGCTATCGCGCTGGAGGTCGAGGAGACCGAACTGGAAGATATGGTTGGCGACTTGCTGCGTGCGCTGCAACAGCAGGACGAATACGAGCGATGCCAGCGGTTGCTGGTGCACGACCTCGGCGAGCTGAGCTACATGATCGAGCAGCATTGCCACGATCCCGGTCTGCTGCAGCGTTGCGACGAACTCGTGAACCATCACGCCGAGACGCTCCGTAAGGCTGCCGCCGGATATTAGTCCCTTCGCCGATGGCGAATGATCAGCTGCCTGCTCTTCGCCAAAAGCATTCCGCTTCAATCGCCGCAGCTTTTCAGCGTGCCCGTTCGGTCTTTCCTGAAATAGACGAAGGCGCGTTTGCTGAGGCCCTGGCGTCCAGCGTCGGGGGCTGGACAGCCAAGCTGCCCGCGTCTGCCTCGGGGCTGGAAATCGCAGATCACATCCGCTCACTACACGTCGAAGATTTCGCGTTGGCGTTACTCTGTCGTCGTGGCGACAGTCGCGCATGGGAAAAGCTGATCGACGAACATCGCAGCGCGCTGTACGTATCGGCACGAGCACTCACGCGCGACGAAGCCGTCGCGCGTGAGTTGGCTGACGGTCTCTGGGCGGAGCTCTACGGCCTTGGTGACACCGCAGGCCCACGCCGATCGTTGCTCGAATACTTCCACGGCCGCAGTTCGCTTAAGACCTGGCTGCGGGCCGTGCTCGCACAGCGCTTCATCGATTATCGGCGATCACTAGCGCGCGACAAACGGTTTGGTACCGCGACTGAGAACGAAGCCGAGGTAGCAGCCGCGGACGACGGTCCTCCGGACCCGACGCGCGTGCCTTATCTTCAGGCGTTCAATCAGGCATTGAGCGCGTCGATAGCGCAACTCGATGCACGTGAGAGGGTGCGGCTGAATCTCTACTACGTGCAAGATCTGACACTGAAGGAGATTGGGCGACTGATGAACGAATATGAATCAAGCGTTTCGCGCAGGCTCTTGCGCAGTCGCAAGCGGTTGCGAGCGAGTGTCGAGCAGGCGCTGCGTCGCGACCATAATTTCGACGGGGAGCAGATTCGCCTGTGTTATGCTTATGCGATGGAGTCGTGGTCGGCCGATATCGGCCGCCTCTTCGCCGAAAAATGAGGGACGTGATGCGCAAGATTGAAGCCGCCGCACGTTCTAATCATGACGGTGCCGCACGATGAAACCGGAAGGGCAGGACCGCGCTATCGCCGCCGCTATGAAAGGGCAATATCGAGCGGCGAGCGCATCGCCGGGCCCGGATTGTGCCGATGTGGAGACTGTCGCGGCCTTTCTCGATCGCACACTTTCATCGAACGAGCGAACGCGATGGGAAGCGCATATAGCGGGATGCCCCTACTGCACATCTCTGCTGGGTACCGCTGCGCGCGCCGCTCACGCGGCTCCGCGCGACGTTCCTGCTCGCACTCGATGGTGGTTGTTGCCGGCATTAAGCTCAATCGTTGCCGCGACGACAACCGCACTCTTTCTCTATGTACGGGCGATGAACAATCGGGTGGCTGCGACACCGGTGGAACTGGCGGAAAAAAGCGCAGACCTCGCTTATCGGGCCAGCGAAGCCAAGCCGGAGGAAGCCGCGCGCCCACCGGCGAAGGAAGCTGCACCAACGGAGGCGCGCGACCAACTGGAGCGCTACTCCGAGCCGCGTGAGGTCTTGAAAAAAGCGAAGCCGGAACGCGAGTATCGAGAACTCGCCAAGAGTGACGTGCAGAGCGAAACGGCAGGGAGTGAGGTGCGTAACGAGAGCGCCTCAGTAGGGGCCGGTGCGAATGCGCCAAGAGCCCAGTCTGACAGCGACATGGTGGCTGCTGCTCCAGCTTCCGCTCCGGCGATCGGAGGTGCGATCGGCGGTGTCGCGAATGTCGCGGAGAGCCAGGATGAGAAGAGGGCCAGCCGTGTTCCGGCCTCGCTGCGTTGGGCCGCCGAGATAACTACACCGGATGGAGCAGTGCGTTGGAGAGTCGGTAAGGGCGGGGCGATCGAACACTTCTCAGCAGGTAACGTCTGGGCGGCGCAATCAAGCGGTGTGCGTAGCGATCTCTCGGCTGGTTCGGCTCCGTCGGCAGGTGTGTGCTGGGTCGTTGGACGTCACGGCATCGTATTGCGGACGACGGATGACGAACATTGGGAGAAACGTGCCTCGCCGGTGACAATCGACCTGACCGCAGTATCGGCGGAGAGCAGTGAAGCGGCGACGGTAACCGCCGCTGATGGCCATCGTTATGCGACCACCGATGGCGGCGCGAGTTGGCATCAACTCTAAAAGAAGAAAAATTTCCGAGCAGGCTGCAAGAAAGGATTGCGGCTCCGTTCAGAGTAACGGAGAACCGCGATGGGAGTATCAGTCGAATCGTTTCCGCGAGCTTTACTCAATGCGCGGATAGCCCGGTCGCCAAAGGCCACGCTGCCGCGAGTCCGTGATCCTCGAATCCTGCAAATCCTCTTTCTTTCCACTCTCTTGTGCGCCGGAGCAGCTTGGCGCGCCTTTGACCTCCATCTTTCGCACATCGCGCTGACCTTTGCATCGGCGCTCACGACACAGGGAATATGCGGTCGAGTCTTCGGCCAGAATCCGACTTCATGGCGTAGCGCGATAATCACCTCGATCGGTTTGTCGCTCCTGCTGCGCGCCGACAACCTGTGGGCGCATCCAATCGCCGCGGCCGTCGCGATCGGCGCGAAGTTCATCATTCGCGTAAACGGCAAACACGTCTTTAATCCCGCCAACCTCGGCGTCATTTTCGCGCTGCTCGTCCTTCCCGGAACGTGGATATCTCCCGGCCAGTGGGGTCAAGAGCTGATCGACGCTGGATGGATCGTATTGCTCGGATTCACCGTAGCGTCGCGCGCGAAGAGTGCCGATATCAGCCTCAGCTTTCTGCTTGCCTACTCCTTTCTCTTGGCGATGCGCACGATGCGGCTCGAACAGAGTTGGTCGATTCCCGCCCACCAACTGAGTAATGGCGCGTTAGTTCTATTCGCTTTCTTCATGATTTCAGATCCGATGACCATTCCGGATCGCAGATCGCCACGCATAATCCACGCTGTCTCGGTCGCGGTACTCGCCTACGGATGGCAGTTCGACCTGTACCGCACCAACGGCTTTATCTGGGCTCTTTTCTCGGCATCGCCACTGGTACCGCTCTGGGACTGGGTAATGCCGGGTGAACGTTATCAATGGATCAATCAAGGAGTTGGATCGATGAAGACAGGTACCAAACAAATGGCTATAGGGCTGACAGCGGTGCTGCTGCTCTTCCTCATCGTACCGTTACAAACGGCTCACGCCTTCTGCGGCTTTTACGTCGGTAAGGCCGATACGGGACTCTACAATCACGCATCGCAGGTCGTCTATGTGCGCAAGGAGAATCGCAACGTTATCAGCATCATGAATGACTATGCCGGCGAACCGGCTGATTTCGCCCTGGTCGTTCCGGTGCCGGTAGTGTTGCAGAAGAGCCAGATCCATATCGGCGATCGTGAGCTTTTCCAGCGACTCGACGCCTACAGCGCGCCGCGACTGGTCGAATATTACGATCCGGATCCGTGTGCGCTGCGTTACGAAAGGATGATGTCAGCGCCGGCCGCGGCGGGAATGGCTGAAGATATGGTCGCGAAGCGCGATGAAGCAAAGGCCAAGGCGCTCGGCGTGACGATCGCAGCACGCTACACGGTTGGCGAGTATGACATCGTAATCTTGTCGGCGACGCAGTCCGACGGGCTCGAAACGTGGCTGCAGCAAAGCGGCTATAAGCTTCCGGTCGGGGTGAGTCGCGCGCTGGCTCCGTATATCCATCAGAAGATGAAATTCTTTGTGGCGCGAGTGAACCTGAAGGAGCATCAGAAGTCGGGGCTGTCTTATCTACGACCGATCCAGTTCGCCTTTGACTCGCCCAAGTTTATGCTTCCGATCCGTCTCGGAATGATCAACGCGCAGGGGCCGCAAGACCTGGTTATCTACATGCTGACGCAGGACGGGCGCGTCGAGCCGACGAATTATCGGACCAACAAGATGCCCGCGGGTATGGATCTGCCAGAATATATTCAGAAAGATTTCGGCAAGTTTTATATTGCGATGTTCGATCATCAAGTGGATGAAACCGAGATGCACGCCGTCTTCACCGAATACGTTTGGAACATGGGATGGTGCGATCCGTGCGCCGCGCCTCCGCTCTCGCAAAACGAACTGCGGCAGCTGGGTGTCTTCTGGCTGGATAATGCGGGCGACTCAAATGGCGGTGCCGCGGCGATGCGCCCGAATTACTTCGAGCAGGTTCCGGTGGTACTCACGCGACTGCACGTGCGCTACTCGGCTGCGACCTTTCCCGAGGATCTAAGCTTTCAGGAGACCGACGATCGCCAGAACTTTCAGGCCAGCTACGTCTTACGCCACGCGTGGAACGGATCGGAGAGCGTCTGCCCCGCCGCCAAAAACTACTTCGAGGAACTACAGCGCCGTCGGGAAACGGAAGCATCGGCATTGGCTGATCTGACCGGATGGAAGCTGGAGGAGATCTATAGGAAGGCGGGCCTGGAGCCGCACGGATCGAAAAAGCCCTCGATGTGGTGGGATAAGCTCTGGCAGTGAAAAAGGCCAGCCGAGGCCTAACTGGCCTCGGCTGGTGGTCGAGTCTCGTCAGCGATGACTACTTAATCGCGATCGGATTCACCGATGAGCCGCAGCCGTGGACCAGCTTGATCGGGGCTCCGGTGAACAAGAACGTGTACTGACCATCCTTGGCGCAATCATCGGCCAAGTCCTTCAGCCAGACGATTTCGTTGAAGATCACACCAAGATTGCAGAGCAGCGCGCCGTGCAGGATGCCGGTGCCGCCGATGCTTTCGTCGTGGCCCTTTTCGCATCCGACGTTATCCGCGCTTATCGAAGCGATTTCCATATCGTGGAACCATTCGACCAGCTCCTTGCTGTACTGGAGCCCCGGCTCGTCGAACTTGCCCGGAGGAAAAAACGCACCGACGCCTTCCTCGTAGAAGCGATTGAGCCATCCGGTGTGCAGGCAGATGATATCGTGCTTCTGGATCTCGGTTCCCTGCTTTTTGGCGGCGGCGAGAAGGTCATCGAGGGTGACGCCTTCGCCCTGTTCCAGATGCTTCTTGCCCTTGAAGCGGGCTGCATCGATCATGATGCCGCGGCCGACGACACCGTGTTCGGCGATCGGCTGAATCGAGCACTTCTGCAGGCCGCCGATCGTCGTCTTGGAATCATACCCGTTGTAGAGTTTGTCGCCGTACCAGGCATGGCCGAGCGCGTCGTACTGGGTGGTCGACTGCGGGAACATCGTGATGACGTCGTCCGAGTACTTGAGGCCGCCTGGGAACGGTTTGTCGCGCCCAGAGATATACGATCCCTCATCGTGGGTCAGGGTGTGGATCGGTTGCGAGCGAATCGGATGGGTGGGGTCGCCTTCAGGACGCGCGACTGGCACGCCCAGGGTGAAGACCTTGCCCTGCTTAACCGCGCGGACGCCACGCAGCACTTCCTGGCTGGTCAGAAAGTTGAGGCATCCGATTTCGTCATTGGCGCCCCATCGGCCCCAGTTCTTAGGTGAGTTCTTGAGTATTTCGCCCATGTCGATAGGCATCGTTCTTTTCCTCCAAGGTTGAGCAACAATCGCCAACGCGGGTAGTTAAAGCCCGAGTCATAGCTTCGGATCAAGCGAAACGGAGACAGCATGTTCGCCCGGGACACGCCCGGCGAGCGTATTGATCGCGCGCTCGATATCTTCGAGCGCGAAACTATGGGTGTGCATCTTCTCGAATGGGTAGCGGCGCGACTCGATCAGATGAACGGCGGCTTCGAAGGAGTCCCAATCGGCGTTTTTGACGCCCTTGATCGTGAGTTCCTTGGTGAAGATGCGATCGTTGATGAGATTCGGAATCGCCGCTTTAGGGCCTTTCACTCCGGCAAGGATGATTGTACCGCCGACCCGTGCGATCTCGACCGCCAACGGAATCGGATCCATCGTCTCGGACGTGACATCGACGATCACGTCTGCGCCATCGCCACGAGTGAGTTCGCGGATCCGCGCGGGTATATCTTCGTCGGTGAAGATAGTGCAATCCGCACCGAACTCCTCCGCCAGACGGATACGATGAGCGCTCTGGCGACGCGCAACAATCGCGACGTGAGCTGCACCTGCTTCTCGCGCGGCCGCAACGCAGGCTATTCCGCGCTGGCCTGCGCCGAAGATCACCACCGTATCGCCAATTTTGGTGCCCGGGATGCGATGCGCCCAGCTGATACCTGCAGCAACCGGCTGGTAGAGCGCGGCGAGTTCCGGGGAGACCGAGGGCGCGACCTTGTGCATCACGGCTTCGGGGTCGAGATACATGAATTCGGCCATCCCGCCCCACAGTGCGGGCGTAATCGTGGTCGGGATAAAGCCACAGACTGAGATAACGGAACCGGGCCGTCCGATCCGACAATTCTTGTAATCGCCGCGTTTGCAGGATCGGCAATGACCGCATCCGCGGGTCGGCTCGACCACTACCCGATCGCCGGGCTGCAGGCCCCATCGACGTTGCGCCTCAGGGCCGATCTGCTCGATTACGCCGACCGGCTCGTGGCCGGGAATCATCGGCAGAGAAAG
Source organism: Binataceae bacterium (SeqCode) (assembly GCA_035541875.1). Lineage (GTDB taxonomy): Bacteria > Desulfobacterota > Binatia > Binatales > Binataceae > JAJPHI01. The sequence continues at coordinate 45,867 of DATKML010000034.1, read as the reverse complement.
GATACCGTTGAGCTTGCCGTCGTACTGATCAACGTCACTGCCGCAGATACCGCAGGCCTCGATCCGCATCAGCGCGTCGTCGGCACCGATCTGCGGCAAATCGAAACGCTGAATCTCGAAACGTTTATCGCCGACCTGAACGACGGCACGTACCTTGGCCATGCGCTATCCCCAATCTGGCGGGTGCTCGAACCCGATACTTCACGCTCGGCACTGTAGAACTTTTTGGCCCGGTAGTGTTAGTGGCTAAATCACTGTTGGAGCGTTTTTATCCTGAGGGCAGGGTGCGCTAAGATGGCTCCACCGAAAGTTCCAGAAGCGATGGGTTCACTCATCCAATTTCGCGGCCGCCAGCCCAAGCCGGCTGAGCCGACGCCGATGACGGCGACGCAGGTCGAGTCGCTCGAAGAGCGCAAGTCGCTCAAGATCCTCGTATGGACCTTTGCGCTTGCAGCAATCGCGATGTGCGCGACAGTGGTCTTCTCCCTGTCACCGCACGGCTGGCTCGATCTGATCTGGCTCGTATCCTTTATGATCGTTTTCGTGCTCGCGAAGATCGGTCTCGCCCAGGTCGCCTTCATGATCATGATGGCCGCGGATGACGAATCCGAAGCGCGCCGAACCGGAGCGACACCGCAGGGCGTCAAGTTAATCCGGCTCAATCCTGAGAGCCGACGCACGAAGCGCGTACTTATCGGTACCGCGTCGTCCCCAAATCGATCGCGCCGTCGCTAGCGTCAAGAAAAGTTTGAGAAAACAAAAGCGGTGGAGGGTCGATAACCTTCCACAGCTTTTACACGGAGATAGCTAGAAGCGCGATTTTGGTACCGGGAGCCCCGGGATATCGCATCGCGTGCGAAAGACCGATCCCTTGAGCGCCCGGTCATTGGTGTTGTTGACCGTGACAGCATAGAGGTCGCGCATATCGGGACCGCCGAACGACACGCTGGTGACGGACTTGGCCGGTACCTTCACGCGACGATCAACGGTGCCATCGGGCTTGAAGCGGACGAGTTCACCGGGGCCCATCACGATCGCGGCCCACACGCCGCCCTCAGCATCCACAGTCATCCCGTCCGGCGCACCTTCGGGAACCTTCGCGAAAAGGCGCCGGTCGCTGACCGTGCGATCCGGACGAACATCGTAGACCCATACGCCGGAGTTGGAATCGCAATGGTAGAGCAGTTTACGATCCGGGCTGAAGCCAAGTCCGTTAGTGACCTCGGCGCCATCGGTGAGCCTCGTCACCTTGCCGGGAGGATCGATACGGAAGAGCCCGCCGACGGGCGGTTTGCTCTTGAAATCGAAGCCGGCATGCAGATCGAAGCCGAAGGTGCCAAACCAGATACTGCCTTGATCGTCGATCGTCAGATCGTTGATACCGAATAAAGGCTTGCCATCCCATTCCGCGAAGAGATCGCGGATGGCGCCTGTCTGCTCGTTCCAGTGCGCCAAGGTACGACCACTGACCACCAGGCCGCCGGCCTCGTTGAGTGCGATGCCACCGACGAACGGGCGGTTCGCGATCAGCGTTTCAATCCTGCCATCGGGGTTGCGGCGATAGACGGCACCGGCGCCGCGTATATCGCTGTAATAGAGTCGATTCTGCTCGTCGACGCGCGGTCCTTCGACGAGCCCGTACCCAGTTGCCAGAGTCTCCCATTCCATTGGCGCTCTCCTGATGCCGCTCGCGGACCGAGGGTGCAGAGCCCCTCAGTTCGCGATGCGGTTCGTGTGCGAAGCGTTTATTTGCAGAGAATTTCGTTCGCGTGAATCGTATCGAGATATTCCTTGACCGCCTGGATCTTGCCGTCACGAACGGTGAACAGGAAGTGATACTGATTGTTGTAGACGCGGCCGTTCTTCAGCTTGGCGTAGGATTCGGCCTCGACCGCAACGCGATCGCCCTCCGCGGTGATGCCCTTGCAGGTCAGCTTCAAACCGCCTTCGGTTGCTGCCCCCACGCCACCGAAGAGTTCGCAGAACTGCGCTTTGGTCTTGGTCCCTGACAGCGGAAAGCTGCCGGCGACCCACCAGGTGGCATTATCAGCCAGCGCGTTCGCTACGGCACTCTGGTTGCTCGCGCTCATCGCTTCGAGCAAGCCAAGAACGACCTTCTTATTATCTTCAGCACTCATGAAAAGAGCTCCTTTTATTTTCAGATAATCGCAAATTACTGCCGAACATCTTTGATAGGCAAACGCTAACGCTCGGGTCTCTGGTCCGACCGATCCTCGACCTGATGGGTTTTCTTACCGCGCCTTAGGCGTTTTCTGATTGCCGAGACTGCGGCACCGATCAGCACCGCTACGACAATAAGGATCATCAGGGCTGCAAAGAGCCCGTAGATGACCATCGCCCCGATCATCGGTTAGTCCTAATCAAGGCGAACATGCCCAGCGCTATCTCAACCGGCAAAAGTTATCCCTCGAAGCGAAAAGCTCCGCTGCGACGCGCGATATGGCCGCATGTCGATCCCGCAAAGTGGGTCCCGAAAACCTGCACCGGCTGGTCGCAGTAACGCTCGACGAACTTCGTGCGCGTATCCGATGCTTCTTGCGGGTTGAAATCGAACTCGCAGATCCAATCCGGATGAGCCACCTGAATCGGATGATGGATCATATCGCCGGTGATAACCGCGCTCTCGCCGCGCGAGGAGATACGCACGCTAGTGTGTCCCGGCGTATGACCTGGCGTCGATTCGAGCCAGACTTCGCCGGTCAGGCGATGGTTCGGTTCGACCAGCTGGGCCAGCTTGGCGTCGATTACCGGCCGCACTGAATCATCGATGGGGTTTTTGAAATCGGCGCTGCCATCGTACTTCGACCAGTGGTCCCACTCCGGCTTCGTCATCATGTAGGTAGCCTTGGGGAAGGTCGGAACCCACTTACCGTTCTCCATCACGGTGTTCCAGCCGACGTGATCCAGATGCAGATGGGTGCAGACGACCATATCGATGGAATCGCGTGAGAAGGACTTCTCGAAATCCTTCAGGAAAGGCAACTGGAGATTATTCCAATCCTTGAAGCCGGGTCGCGATTTGCCGTTGCCGACGCAGGTGTCAACGATAATCTTGCGGCCTTCCGATTCGAGCAACAAAGAATGGATGCTCAGCTTGATGCGGCCCTTCTCATCGATGAAGGGCTTGAGCCACTCACCCTCGCGCAGGGCGTTCTCACCGGTCGCATTCGCCGTGATCATCGTGCCCGGCCATACCGGTTCCTGTTCCTGCAGGCGCGTGATTTTCACATCGCCGATTTGCCAAGTCTTCATAACTAACCTCCCCGCGGGTTTTCGCGCACGATAACCCAGCAGGTTGCTCGCGGCAAATCGCGCCGAATCTTACCTATGCAGCCTGACGGCGCCGGAACGCGTCGATCAGCGCCTGCGTGAGCGGCTGCCAATCGCCGACGAGACCGATATGCGCGAGTTCAAAACAGGTCGCATCGGGATCGTTGTTGATTGCGACGATGGTCTCCGACCGCTTGATGCTCACCGTATGATTCGGGGCTCCGCGCAGGCCGATCGAGAAATAGAGCCTGGGCCCGATCGCCTTGCCGGTCAGGCCTACCTGCAACTGACGGGGCATCCAGCCCTTGTCGGTTACACGGCGCGACGCGCACATCCCGGCATTGAGTACCTGGGCCAGTTCCTTGGCCTTCGCAACACCTTCGGGGCCCCCAATACCCATCCCGACGCCGACGATTACCTCGGCACCGTCGAGCGGCGCGATGGTGTGATCGACGTTCGAGTGCTCGCGGACCAGTTTGGTGAGAGGAGCGCTCACGTTCACGCGCATCGTCTCGACCGCCACCTTGCGATCGGGATTCGGATTCACGAGTTCCAGCACGCCCTGACGCACCGTGGCCATCTGGGGGAAGGTCTTCGAGATGATTGGCGCAATAATGTTGCCGCCGAAAGCAGGTTTGAGGGCGACCAATCGATTTTCGGCATCCAGCTCCAAACCGACCGCATCACCGGTGAGGCCCAGGTTGAGCCGCGCCGCGAGACGCGGGCCCCAATCGCGACCGCGTTCGCTTGCGGTGAGGAATAGGCCCCACGGCTTACGCTCGCTTACGAACTGAGCCACCGCCTGAGCCGCCGTATCGGGCGAATAGGGTTCAAGCGCCGGATTGTCGAGTACGACAATCGCATCAGCGCCGTAGCTCGCGATCAAGCCCGCGTGCTTAGCTATCGTCTGGGAGAGCCCGACCGCGAGGATCGCGCCGCCCAACTTGCTTGCGAGCGCGTCACAGGCCGACAGCAGTTCGAGCGTGCCGAGCGTGACTTTGCCTTCGAGGTCAGTCTCGACCACGACGCAGATATCCTTGCCGGCCACGGACTTGCGGATTTGGGATGTTACCGGGCGGCGATTGTGCACGCGCGCCTTCAGCGCACCGCGCGCTTCGAGCATCTGCATCACGCGTTCGATCGCTACTTCGGGATCGCTCGCATCGACCATCTGGCATTCAATCTTATGCGCTTCTTGCGCTTGCACGCCCCGGACCCAGGTCGGAGACCCAGCAGCGCCGAACTGGCCCGCATCGCTATGCAGTTCGGCTGCGTGCACTGAAGTGATGGGTCGGCTCATCGCAGCTTCGCGCGATCCGGGCGCCATCTTGAGCGGATTGATCAGCCGTTCCGCGCAGGTCAGCAGCGCCGGCATCTGGCATTCGACTTCGTCGTGACCCTCTTCGCTCTCGCGCTCGGCGATTAGCGTCTTGCCTTCAATCTTGAGTTTGCGCACCCCAGTGACCTGCGCCACTCCGAGTATCTCGGCTATTTCGGGACCCACCTGGCCGGTCTCGGCGTCGAGGGAGTATTTGCCGAGCAGGATCAGATCGTAATTGCCGCGTTTGAGATAGAGTGCGAGGGCCCGTGCGGTGGCCAGCGTGTCAGATCCGGCGAAGGCGCGATCTTCGAGATGCACGGCGTTGTCGATTCCCATCGCGAGCGCATCGATCAGGACTTCGCGCGCCTGCGGCGGCCCCATCGTGATCGCCGTGGTTTCTGCGCCGAGCTGCTTCTTGAGCTCCATCGCCTCCGCGATGCCGCGCAGGTCGTAGGCGCTCATCACATTGACGCCGTCGCGCTTGATCGTTTTAGTGACAGGATCGAAGTTGGCATCTTCGATCAATGGAATCTGCTTAATGCAAACGGCAATCTTGAGCACCGCTATTACCTCGCCGATTTAAGTAATTGACCATGCCGATCGATGCAAATCACCATGCGCCGACTTCGCTTACTCGGGCCGCGCCGATCTTATACCCTCCCCAAATGGGATGGTTCGCGATCGCATTGCTGCTGGCGGTGTCCGGTTTCGGTTGTGGCCGAACTTCGGTTACGCCGCCCGATCGTCCTGCGCGTATCGTCTCCTTGGCACCGTCGGTCACTGAGACTTTATTCGCCTTGGGCGTTGGAGAGGAAGTCGTAGGGGTATCGCAATACTGCGACTATCCGCCGGCAGTGCTAAAGCTGCCGCGAGTCGGAACCTTCATCACGCCGAATATTGAAGCGATCGTAGCTTTGCAACCAACGTTGGTAATCGGGCTTTCGACCGTATCGGATCTGCGCGAATTTCGTGCGCTCCGCGCGATGGGGATCGCCCTTCTGATGGTCGATGACGCCTCGGTCGAGGCTATCGAACGCAGCATCGTTGCCGTCGGTGAGGGTGTCGGTAAGCCGGATGTGGCGCGAAAGCTTGCGGCTTCGCTTAACGATCACCTGCAGTCGGTCGCGGCCCGGATGAAAGCCGAACCCTCGCGATCGGTCCTGATGGTTGTAGGCCACCAACCGATGGTCGCGGTGGGGCGACCCAATTTTCTCGACGAACTTCTAGCCTTGGCGCACGCGGATAATATCGCGGCGAGTGCCAATCAAGGATGGCCCCGCTTGAGTCTCGAATATATCGTCGCGACGCGCCCGGACGTTATCCTCGATGGGCAGATGGGTGATGATCCCGCGACGCCGAGCCATTTCTGGGATAGCTATCCGTCGATTCCTGCTGTCGCAAACCATCGGGTGTTTGGCTACCCGGAAGATCCGACGCTTCATCCGGGGCCTCGAATCGGATTGACCCTCGAGTTTCTTGCGCATCGGATTCATCCGGAGGCGTACCACGAGCATCCGGCGACGGAGGGCCCGCAATGAGCGAAGGCTCAGCCCCATCGATCGAGAAGGAGCGCTTCTTATCGGAAGCCGCCAGCGATCCGGCAGCCCACGTTGGTGCGCCACTGACGCGGACCAGGATGGTGACGACGCTCGTGATCCTTGCCGCAGGGACGGTCGCGATCGCGATCATCGCGACCGCCTTCGGCACCGTGCATATCAGTCTCTGGCGCGCGTTTGCGGAAGCGACCAGCCCCGATCATGCGATTCTCATGGGAGTGCGGCTGCCGCGCGTGCTGATGGGGGCGATGGTCGGGGCGGTGCTCGCCGGGGTGGGCGTAGCGCTGCAGGCGCTCGTGCGAAATCCGCTGGCGGAGGGCGGGATACTCGGTATTTCCGGTGGAGGAGCCTTCGGCGCAATTATCGCGATGGTGCTTTTCTCGCGTCTTGCCGCCGTCGACTCGATCGTTCCGATCGCTGCGTTTGCGGCTTCGTTGGTCTCGACGTGGGCGGTTTATCGGCTCGCGCAACTCGGCGGCCGACTGGAACCCTTCACGCTGTTACTCGTTGGTGTGATCTTCAACGCCTTTTGGGGCGCAGCAATTATGCTGATCAACAGCATCGTCAATTTTTATTTCACCCACAGCATCCTGTTCTGGCTGATGGGCAGTTTCGAAGCGCCGACTTTTCGCGAGGTCGCTATCGTTGCGCTCTGTGGCATCGCAGGGTCCGCCTTCCTGCTGGCTCGAGCCCGCGACATGAATCTGATGAGTCTCGGCGACGACGAGGCAGCGGAACTCGGTGTCGAAGTCGATGCGGTGCGCCGAACCATCTTCGTCGTCACCTCGATTATGATCGGCGCTGCGGTCTCGGTCAGCGGGATTATCACGTTCGTTGGCTTAATCGTCCCGCACGTCCTGCGGATCGTGATCGGTCCCGATCATCGACTGCTGCTCCCAGCCTCGATTCTCGGTGGCGCCGCGTTCACCGTGACGGCTGATCTTGTGGCCCGCACTGCTATTGCACCGTCGGAGCTTCCCGTCGGCGCGATAACCGCGCTCTGCGGGGGCCCTTTTTTCATTTACGTGCTGCGGCGCGAAGGGCGGAAATCGCTCGGACTGTGAGATCCTCAAGCCCAGCTATCAAGGCTACGAACCTCGTCGCCGGTTACGGTGACCGCGTCGTTCTGCGGGATATCTCGCTAGAAGTTCGTCCCGGGGAGATGCTCGCGATTGTCGGTCCCAACGGCGCCGGGAAATCGACGCTGCTCCGAGCCTTGAGCGGAGCACTCAAGCCGCGTGAGGGCGCGATCGAACTATTCGGGCGAGCACTATCTTCGTACGATCGTCGAGCGGTGGCGCGCTTCTTGGCGACGGTCGCGCAGGAGAATGCCGTCGCCTTTCAGTTCTCGGTCCTTGAGATCGTGTTGATGGGGCGCGCGCCCCACCTGGGACCGTTTCATCTGGAGACGCCACACGATCTTGCTCTGGCGCGCGAAGTGTTGCGGTTCTTCGATTTAACTCAGCTCGCGGCGCGGCCCATCCAGGAACTTTCCGGCGGCGAGCGCAAGCGGGTCTTTCTTGCGCGCGCGATGGCGCAGGAGCCGCGCGTTATCCTCCTCGATGAGCCAACCGCTTTCCTTGATCTGCGTCACGTCACCGAGATTTTTGCTGCGTTCCAAAAATTGCGGAGCGAACGCGGTCTCACCGTAATCGCCACGCTCCACGATCTTAATGCCGCCGCGGCGTATGCCGATCGCGTGCTCATACTCAAGGACGGTGCTCCGGCTGGCTATGGAACCCCGCAGGAAGTCTTTACGGCCGATCGCCTACGCGACGTTTACGAGGTGGAGCTACAGGTGGGTATCAGCCCTGCGACGGGCTCGTTGGTGGTTTATCCGGCGTAGGTGTTCTTCCCCTTGCCGATAGCAAGGTATGCTGGATCACCGATGGCTGCGGAAAAAGATGGCGTCAGTTTGAACCTGATTTTCGACGCCGACGACACCCTTTGGGATTCGAATATTCACTTCCTGGAAGCGCAAAGCGAGTTTCTCGAAACGCTGGGGCGCGCCGGGCTCAACGACCATTCGGTCGTACATGCTGCGATTCGCACGCACGAACTCGCGATTATCGAAGAGGTCGGCTACGGACGGCGACCCTACGTGATGGCCTTGCATCGTGTCGTTGAAGATATCCTTCATCCCGATCTCCACGATGAAGTGCGCCCGGTGGTCGACTCGATTGGTGAGCGGCTGCTCGAACGCCACTGCGAGCTGCTGCCGGGCGTCGAGGAGACGCTCGCGGAACTCGCCCAGCGCCATCGCTTGCTGCTGTTCACGAAAGGTCAGCCGGCTGAGCAGCTAAGAAAGCTCGAACGATCGGGCTTGCGCGATTTCTTCGCTCGCGTCGGGGTGCCGCTGGAGAAAGATGTCGCGGCGTATCGGCGACTGGTGGCACAGGCCGCGCTCGATCCGGCGCATACGGTGATGATCGGCAACAGCCCGCGATCCGACATCAATCCGGCGATTCAGGCCGGTCTGCGCGGCGCTGTCTACGTGCCGCATCCGCACACTTGGGAGCTCGAACACGAAGAATTATTGCCCGATGAGCGTATTGTTGTATTAGCTAGCTTCCCACATCTCCCCCGACTGTTCTAAACTATCACCGCGATGAGTACTGCCAGTCTGAGGGTCCTGGATCCTGACCGCCGCAAGCCCCGTTTCAAAAAGCGCACAACCGGACCGCGCAAGCCGCCGATTCCGCTGCGCCCGCTTCATCGGATGTGGCGCCGCACGATCGATCGTATCGACGTAGTGCCGGTGGAGCTTCCCGTGCGTCGCCTTGCGCCGGCGCTGGCTGGCGTTGTTGCGTGTCAGATTAGCGACTTCCACGTCGATCGAGACGAAGACCTGGCGCGCCTGCAGGAAGCGGTTAAGACCATCAACCAACAGCATCCGGATTTGGTCTTTCTAACCGGCGACTATTTTTCCGGCGGCGACACGATGCGCCGTTATATTGATGATTTCAGCCGCGCGCTGAAAGATCTGAATCCGAAGTCCGGCGTCTATGCCATCCTCGGTAATCACGATCACTGGGCTTCGGCGTCTCGCGTCAGTGAAGCGCTCCGAGGTGCCGGGGCCGAAGTTCTCCAGAATGAGCATCGCCGGATCGCTGTTAAAAAAGAGCCGATCAATATCGTCGGTATCGACGATTTGTGGGCGCGGCGGGCCGAACCGGTGAAAGCTTTTCGCGGTTTGTCTCCCGACGACTGCTCGATCGTTCTCGCGCACAACCCCGACACCGCGCTCTATACGCGCCATCTTGCTCCGGGCGTGATGCTATCTGGGCACACTCACGGTGGCGTGGTGCGCATCCCATACTACGGCTCGCTTATCCGATCCGTTTTGCGAATCGGTCCGACTTTTTCCGCCGGACTTAATCGCTACAATGAGTTTTTTATCTATACGAATCGGGGCTTGGGGACTTTCTGGGTCCGTATCCGTATCAATTGTCGCCCCGAGATTTCGCGCTTCAGCCTTATCCCGATGGCCGAAGCCGCGATTGAAGAAGAGACGCTGGAAAAGCCGCGTGGCCGTCGGATACGGCGTGCTCGGTTGCGCGCCACCGCCTAGAGCTTCCGCCACCCGACGCCTTCGTGGCCGAGGCTAACCAGCTCCGGATGGAGTATCTCGGCCAGAATCTCCAGCGATTCTACGATTCGCGGTCCCGGCCGATTGAAGTACTGATTCCCATCCGCGATGTACACTTGGCCCTTCCGGACGGCACACTTGGCCCTTCCGGACGGCACTCAGGTTGCCCCACTCCGGTCGCGACGTGAGCGCGGGCATCTCCTCGATCGTCCGCTGCATGTCGAAGCCGCAGGGCACGATGATGATTACCTCGGGATCGGCCGCTACGATTTCCTCGAACTTCATCCAGGGCGAGTGTTCTCCCGCGACGCCGAAAAGATTCTCGCCACGAGCCATCGCGATTAATTCGGGCATCCAATTGCCTGCCGCCATCATCGGCTCGATCCACTCGATACACGCTACGCGTGGCCGCAGCGTTGCAGTCGATACTTCGTGCGCGATATCCGCCATGCGGCGATTCAGCTGCGAAACCATCTCGATACCGGTCGCGCCCACACCCAGTGCCATCGCCACACGCCCCATGTCATTGAGCACGTCGCCGAGCGAGTAGGGCGCCAGCGAAACGATTTTCGGTAGCGCTCCGCCCAACCAACCGGCGACCGCCGCTTCCACATCCCGCATACTGACGGCGCAAACTTCGCACTGAGACTGTGTAACGATCACGTCCGGCTGGAGCGTTCGTAAGAGGTCGGCATCGACTCGATACACGGAGAGAGCATTGCCGACGATCGTTCGCACGCGCGCATCAATCTCGGCACTCGTACCTTCGGGATTAAACTTGGGCTGCGTCAGCGGAGGCAGACGCTTTATCGAAGCGGGGTAATCGCATTCGTGCGATCGCCCGACAATCTGATCTTCAAAACCCAGCGCACACACAATCTCGGTTGCGCTCGGCAGTAGAGTGACAATTCGATGCGTCGGCATTGCTGTTCTGCTGCGTGCTCCTTTTGCTAATAAATCGGCTCAGAGGTGGCGGCGCAATGATTCATATCCATTATTTCATCACGCGATTGGCGAAGCTCGACGATGCGGAGTTCCATCGCTATTGGCGCGAAACCCATGGCCCGATCGTTACCCGGATCAAACAGTTGCGCCGCTACGTCCAGAGCCATCGGATTCCGGTTCCGGGCCACGTAGGGAGCGCATCACCCTACGATGGAGTGGCCGAGGTGCTGCTCGACTCGCTCGAAGCCTTCGACGAATTGCGCAAAAGCCGCGAGTATCTCGACGGAGCGCTGGCGGACGAGCGCAACTTCATCGATCTCACCCGCGTCGAGTGGATGACGACGCGCGATCACGTGATTGTCGACGGCCCCATCAAGCCCGGGATGGTCAAAGGGGTTTGGCAGCTGAAGCGTAAACCCGGGATGACGCTCGATGAATTCCGCCGTTACTGGATCGAGGTTCACGGAGCGATGGGCCATAAGGTTCCCGGCTTTCGCCGCTACGTGCAGTCGCATCTGGTGGACGAGGCCTATACCTACGCGCTGCCTCAGTATGACGGCGTCGTGAATATCTGGTTCGACAGCCCTGAGGCGATGGCAGCGGCGTTCGCTTCGCCGGAGGGTCAGGCGATGGCGGCTGATGGCGACGTCTTCCTCGATATGAGCGCCACGCGTATTTTCGTCGCGCAGGAGTATCCTGTAATCGAGAGCCGCTGATTAAGGGAAGATATTCGGTATCCCCGCTCCTGAAGCGGTGTTCGTCTCCGCCTGGATAGCGGGTAAAGGTGAACTCGCCCGCGTATACAAGCGCGCCGTCGAGTCCTGATAGACGAGCTTCCAGTCGTGGCGCGATGCCATCGTCTGGTTGGCTGCGCTCTGTGGCGGCAGCAGCACAAAATCGTGCGGATAGCGGTCTAGGGTTCTAGCGCTCCCCAGCTTCGCATCGAAAAACGCCATGTATTCGCGAATAAGCTCCGGCGGATAGACCAGGTCAAAGCGACCGTCGATAAAGATCTTCGAATCCTTCGAGGAGTGCCAGATCAGGTACTGTCCCCAAGCGAAGTTGTTCAGGATGTTACCGCGCAGATGGTGCTCCTGCATGAACGCAACCGCACCGTCCGGATAGTTCTTGGCAGTAGTCATCCGCGATCCGATTAGCCCGGTGCGAGCCAATATGATCACGGCGAGTCCGCCAAAAACCATCTGTACAAACCAGCCGGGATGGGTTGGTTCGGTCGTGGTAGCCTGCGCTTGTGCTCGCCAGCCAATTCCATCTTGAAAGAGCAGTCGCAAATGGCGCACCAACACGGGCGTAACGGCCACCAATGCCAACGGCACATTACGCACCGCCATGAGAGCACTGATACTCAGCAATGCCGCGATCGCTACCAACGCGAGATCGTCGGCACAAAGGGTCAGAAGCGTGACTATCGTGAACAGTGCGAACACGCCCACTGCGCACAAGAGAAAGACTGATCCACCGTGCGTCTCACGCATCTGTTCACCAAGCACGGTAAGAAGTGGTCGCCAATCGGCCATCACCTCCCGCGTCATCGGGTTCCGTAGCGATATGAACACGGCCCTCCACGAATCGATTCCATAGGGCGTTGCGAGACTCGCGACGGCGCTCCCCAGCGTGATAGCTGACAAGCGCACGAGACGTCGTGCGCTCCCGCAAGCGATCAGATCAGTAAAACCACGGACTACCGTATAGGTGCCAAGTAAGGTTAGACCGATAAAGAAGGAGCCGTGGAGGTTCGACCATAACGCCAAACCGGGAATGAAGAGCCAGAGTGGACTTCGCTTGCCGTAATTGTCTCGGGTGATCAGTGCCACGGTCGCCGCGGTAAAGGCGTAGGAGAGAATCAGCGGACGGAACTGAACAAACGGAACCATCGCGAAGGCGGCAACGATCAGGATCGCGAATTGAAGACCGATCGACCCTTCGCTCTCGCCTTCCGCTGTTGCGATCAGCCCGATAGTGACTGCAGTGCAGGCAAGCTTCCACAACTTTAGACCAACGACACCGGACGAGGCGTAAATCCGCGCCATCAACACTTCCGATAGCCATTCGTGATGGAGCCAGTGCGCGTAATGCGGCGCGTACGAAAAAGGGTCGGGACCGAGATGCGGGCCTTGATGCCATAGCATCCGGCCAAACACGAGATGACCCCACAGGTCCGTGTCAGCCACGCGTCCGCAATCGGCAACTGCGATTGCAAGGATAACTAGTGTCGGTGCCGCGCTCAGGAGTGATTTTGCTGCTCGCGCGCGCGGCTCTCCAGCCGCGACTACTTCCTCTGACGATTGGACGAGTGCAGCCATAGATCAGGGGAAATACTGGTGCTTTGGAGTTGGGTTCTTTGCGACGCTGGAAGTCGCCAAAGCGATAGGTTCGCCCGCTCGGATGAACAGTACTGCGTCGTCGTCCTCATAGATCAGCTTCCAGCCAGGCAAACCGCGAAGCGTCTTTACGATCGGAGCTTTGGGGGCGAGCAAAATAAAATCGTGGGGATAATCAGTGAGCACCTGCTGCACACCGGCGTCGTTGAAAAAGAATTTGAGATAGTCGCCGATAACCTTGCCTGAGAAGACCGTGTCGTAACGGCCATCGATATAGATTTTGGACTCAGGCGTATGCCAGATGAGATATTCACCCCAGCCAAAGTCTGCGAGGATGTTGCCCTTGAGATGATGGCTCTGGAGGAAGCTTACCGCGCCCTCAGGATAGCGCTGTTCAGTCTCGAGTCGCGACGAGAGACCGTCGGAATAGAAAATCAGGAAGAGTGCGGCGCACGCGATCGCAATTTGATTCGCTCCGGAGTGTCGTTCCGAAGTGCTCTCTTCATCGGTTGGTCGAGCCGCGCGCGCGAGCGCCAGATGCCGTGCCGCCGGTAGAATACATGCCATCACCGCGAGCGGTAAATTACGTACGGCTGTAAAGGCCGCGACGATCATGAGCGCGGCCACCGCCATCATCGGGAGATCGTCCAGCGTGGGATAGCGCACGAAGGCGATGACGGCCGTTGCCATCAGGGTCAGGGCACAGAAGTAGAAACTGGTGCCCATATGCGACAGGCGCCATTGCTCCGCCAGATGAAAGAGCAGCGGTTGCCAATCGCTCACCGCGACCCGCGTGACCGGATTGCGCAGGGCGTTCAGCACCGCGACCCAGGTATCGACTCCGTAGGGCGTCGCCAAAGTGGCGAGCAAGGCGGCAACCGTAAGCGCGCCGAGTTTGAAGGCCGCACCGAAACCGTCGCCTCGCCGAAGATCACGAGCCGCAGTCGCCGCCGTGTACATTCCCAACGCGCCGAGACCGGCGATAAAGCCGCCATGGAAATTCGCCCATAGCGCCATCATCGGAATAACCAGCCACAGATGGGACCGGCGTTTGAGCGCATGGCGTTGCAGCAGTACGAGTAACCAGGCGAATAGCGCGAAGGTAAAAAGCTGGGGCCGGAACTGCATCTGCGGCATCACGGCCACCGTTGCCAGCATCATGAGCAACAACTGCGTGATCGGGGTCGCTCCGGTTTCAGCCAGTGCGATCATCACTCCGCTAATCGTCGCCGTTACGCAGCCGAGCTTCCAGATTTTCAGCCCGATAACACCGAAATGATTGTAGAAAAATGCCATCGTCACTTCGGTCAGCCATTCGTGATTCCGCCACGGCGCACCCAGCGCTGTGTAGGAATAGGGATCGAGGCGAACGAGATGGTGAACCGCCAGGACGACTTGGCCGAACCGCAGATGGCCCCACAGATCGGGATCAGTGAAACGCTGGGTATTCGCGATAACGATCAGCAGGATCGCCATCGCCGGTGCATAGTGAAATAAGGACATGGTCGCCGGCGATCCTGCGTGCTGTTCCGGTTCCGCTGCGACGCGCGCCGCGTCATCCGGTGCCGCATCGCCATGCGCGGCCCGCATCAATGAGGCCATCAGCCCCTCCCCTTTGACAGCAAAGACTATCAATGGGGCTTATCGATGGCAGCAATTTTTCTGCTTCGATACGGCGGCGGGTTACCACCTTATCGGCTTGCGGTCGCGGAAATAGCCGCCCGTCGGACCGCCGTCGGCGAGCGTGGCTAGCCATACCGCGGTATCGGCCCCCTGTTCCACCGATCGCGGCGCGCCGGCCCCGCCCATATCGGTCCGGACCCATCCGGGGGACATCGCATTGACCAGGATATTGGTGCCGCGCAGGTCGGCAGCCATCACCCGAGTCATCGCATTGAGCCCAGCTTTCGAAATCCGATAGGAGGGATATCCGCCCGACGACAGCGCGCCGTCGTGTGCCGCCATGTCGGTTGAGACGTTAACGATGCGACCGTAGCGATTTTTCCGCATCAGCTGGATTGCCGCCTGGCTCAGCAACAGTGGTCCCGTAAGATTAATCGCAACTGTGCGACGGAAGGTCTCTCCGCTCACCTCGACGCTCGATTGCGATCCGTCCAGATAGACTCCGGCATTATTGATGAGAACGTCCCAGCGCCCGAGTTCTTGCTCGGCATAGCGGCTGAAGCTCTCGATACTCGTATCGTCGGCAACGTCCAGCGGATAGAAGATTACGTCCATCCCCGCTTTCGTCAGGGCCGCGCGAGCAGCTTCACCTTTGCTCGCATCGCGCGCGGTCAGCACAACCTTGAGGCCCAGCTTGGCCAATTGACGGCAGATTTCGAGGCCGATACCGCGATTCGCCCCCGTCACCACAGCAATTCTTGATATCGCCATCGTTCGGCCTAGTTCGAAGCCGAGAACAGGATCGTTTCGTTCGAGGTTCGCACCTTGCCGTCGCCGCCGACAAACTTACGCGCCGCCTCAGTGACTGCGACAAGAACACGTTCGCGCATCTCAGGGGTCTGCCGGTCGAGCAAAGCGCGGAAGGGCGCCGACACGTCGCGACGGAATTCAGCAAAAGCCTCGGGCGATTCCATCTCGAAGGTAACGATCAACCGTTCGATCATCACCTGCTTGAAGCCCGCCGCTTCCATCGCGTTCTTGAGGATCGAAGTGTCGGCCAAGCGTAGAGGATCAAGCGCATTCGGCGGCGGAGGCGGCAAGTTAACCAGTTTGCGCACAGCGTCGACGCCGGCGGTAATCATCGGCACCTTGTCAGGCGTGGACCATACCGACGTTGCAAAGCGGCCACCTGTTTTGATTCGCGCACGAATCCCCGTCAGTGCACTCGCCAAATCAGGCATGAACATCAAGCCCCAGCGGCACACGACGGCGTCGAAATCCCGCTCGGTTACCGCCAGCGATTCAGCGTCAGTCTCCTGAAAATCGATATTCTTTAGGCCTAGGTCCGAGGCTCTTTCCCGCGCGACGGTGAGCATCCCGCCCGATTGATCGGTGGCGAGAACATGACCAGCGCTGCCGACGATACGCGCCGCGGTCACCGCCGGTTCGCCGGTGCCGGTGGCGATATCAAGCACGCGATCACCCACTTTGATCCCCGCCAGGGCGACGAGACGATCGCTCACATGCTGCGCGGCTCGTTCGAATACAGGCCACCACTTCTTCCAGCCTGCGGAGGCGGCGTCCCAATCCCGTTTCTGATCGCCTTTCAGACGATGCGCATCCATGTTGCTCATGGGTATTACTCCATCTATGTCGAAGCTCTGCCTTAACGGCGTCGTACCACGAGTTCGCCCGCGAACGCTAACAATTGCGGATACCGCTGCTCGAGCGCCGCAGCTTCATCGAATTTATCGGTAACGATTACGACTGCGGGTGCCGGTTCGCTATCGATCGCATCGACAGCGACGTCAGGCTTCGCGTCGCGGACATAATAACGTACTACGTTGATTCCGTTGCGCGGCATCACACCAATCCGCTCGCCGGGCTTGAGATTCCCGGTCGCGAAGGCGGTGGCGGCACCCCACGGCATCCCGTGCTCCTTGTGACTCCATCCGACTATATGTGCGACTGAGAGCACCAGGATCAGGGCGACGGCGGCCGGTCGGAAGCCCACAGGATACGATTCGAATACGCCCAGAGCTGCGAGAGCGAAGAACGGCACGAAGGTTGAAATCATGTAGCGCTCGACGAAAGCCGGCCGCACCGCGTAGGAGAAAAGTGTGAGAAAGAGCGGCGGTGTAAAGGTCCAGAGGAGCAGGAAGTCGATCGCGTCCGCGCGCCCGCTGCGACTTCGTAGCGCGCCCGCTGCGCCCAGAATCACAAGCAGAGGAAAGGCATAGGTTCCAATCGCTTTGCTGAAAAGAGTGATCGTGGCCCACGGCGCCGGCCGTTGAATCCATTCCCAGGTCTGGGCCGATGGTGCGGCACCCCGCAGATGAACCGAAAGGATAAAGTTCACCACTACCAGCAACAGCCCCGTCGCTATCGCGCCGCCGATTAAAATCGCGCCGACGAGACGCAGTCTCTGACGCCATAGAAGAAGAAGCAGTAAGAGGCCCTCGGGGATGAGCACGAGCCCGGAAGTGTAGGTCGCGATAATCATGAGCGCGGTCGCGATCGCCATCCCGGCGTAATCGATGAACTCGCGCCGGCGCAGTGCCCGCAGAAAACACCACACCTGCACCAACGTCAGCGCCAGCGCGAGCGGATACATCCGGGCTTCGCGCGAATACTTGATCGTGACGAGATTCACCGCGAAGAAAAGTGCTGCGATCGCTGCGGTAAGTCGTTCTTGCTCCGCGCCGGTCTCATCGTCGGAACTGTTCAGGAGAAGCTCTCGAACGAGGAGGTAGATGAGAAAGATCGCAAGCGTCCCCGTGAGTGCCGAGAGCGATCGCATCGCGATCAGCGAATCGCCGAACAGTCCCATCCAGAAATGGAGCAGCACGTCGTGCAGGCCGAGTTCCCCCGGATTAGCTCGCGCCTGAACCGTCAGGACCTGCTTGATCGTGGGGGCGCTGGCGGCGATCCACGACGCGCTCTCGTCGGGCGATAGATCGCGCGAACCAAGATTGCCGAACCGAAGGATAGCGCCGCTGACGACGGCCGCGACGAGGACAGGCATTGCGTTCACTCGTCGCCATCGCGACGTATGGAGAATCGGCTCGATTCGACTAGATCCCCTTCTTCAATTTAGGTGAAGGCTGGAAACCGATTGTGCGCAAGGCTGGGATTCTCATCGGCTTCAGTGTGTGGGGATTCACGCCCTTGCGCGCCTTGTGTCGGCGCACGGAAAAGGTGCCGAAGCCGCTGATACCGAAGCGCTTGTCCCGCCGCAGCGCAATCGCAATCTGCTCGAACACCAGGTTGATCGTGCGCGCCACCTCCTTTCGAGGAAGCGAGGAGTTTTGGGTCACGACATCGATTAGTTCGGCCTTCGTCATCGCGATCGGTTCAATTTGCCGAAGTCTTTTCGAGTTCCCGCCAAATGAGACCCCAGCGCACGCCATGATCGCTTACGATCACGCGAGTGATATTGAAATGCGCCATGATCCGCTCAAGAATCGCGGCGCCGGCAAAGATTACGTCCGCACGCCCCTCTTTGACTCCGGGGAGTAGTTTACGCTCTTCGAGCCCGACACCGCCCAGGCGAGCGATCGCTTGCAGAACCTGCCTCTCGGATAGTTCATAACCATGTACCCGGTCCGGATCGGATACCGCCAGATCCAGCGCGACGGCGCACACCGTTGTGACTGTTCCGGCGATTCCGACCATGACGTCAGGCTGGAAGTTCCACCGCAATCCACCAAGGGCCTGATCGATAGCGAGACGCAGTTCGATTGCCTCGCGTGCTCCCGGTGGATCGGAATGGATAAAGCGCTCAGTCAGGCGTACCGATCCGATTTGCAGGCTCACGCCGTCGATCGCTCCGCCCGGCTGTGCGCGAATCAGTTCGGTTGAGCCACCGCCGATATCGACGATTAGGATCTTTCCTGCCGGGTCGAGCTTGAGCCCTTTGATCGACGACAGGTAGGACAATTGCGCTTCGGTCTCGCCGGAAATGATATCGAGGTCGACACCGCACCGCTCCTTGGCGCGCGCGATAAAGGCCGCGCCATCCTGCGCGTCGCGCAATGCCGACGTTGCTGCCGTCAGGATTTTCTCTGCGCCAAGGCCTCGAGCCTTCGCCACGAATTCTGCGATCGTGTCGAGGGTCCGCGAAGCGGCTTCGGGACTCAACTTGCCGGACGCATCGACACCGCGACCGAGCCGCGTGATCCGGGCAAAGTCGCCGAGCTTGCGCAGACTACCATCGGCAGTCTGCTCCGCCACGAGCATCAGGATCGTATTCGTACCGACATCGAGCGCAGCCAGTTTCATGCGGGCACCTGCGATTGGGGCGTTATTCCGGTGGCCTCTTCGATCTGATTGCTCGCGATCCAACCGGTGATCGTTTGCAGCGCACGATCCCCCATCGCGGTCTTCTTCTGCCGCCCGCGGACTCGCCCCGGCAAATCGGGCATCAGCCCGTAGTTGGCGTTCATTGGCTGAAAATCGCGTCGCTGTTCATCGGTGATGTATCCAATCAGCGAGCCCAGTGCGGTGGTTGGCGGCGGCACGACCAGAGCTTCGTTATGGAGCAAGCGACTCGCATTGATTCCGGCCAGCAGCCCCATCGCAGCCGACTCGACATATCCCTCGACCCCAATCATCTGACCGGCGAGGAATAGATCATCACGGATACGCAACTGCAGCGTCGGACGGAGCAGCCGCGGCGAATCGATAAAGGTATTGCGATGGAGTGAGCCGAGCCGGACGAATTCCGCTCGCTCGAGACCGGGGATCATCCGCAGCACTCGGCGCTGCTCCGGGTAGGTCATCTTGGTTTGAAAGCCGACGATATTGTAGAGCCGCCGTTCGCGATCGTCCTGACGCAGTTGCACCACCGCGTAGGGCTGGCGACCCTGATGGTCCCGCAGGCCGACCGGACGCATCGGGCCGAAGGCGAGCGTGCGGATTCCTCGCCGGGCCATCTCTTCGATCGGCATGCAGCCCTCGAAGTAGATTGGGCGCTCGAATTCATGTAACGCCATCTTGTCCGCTGCCAGCAAAGCGGCGACGAAGGCGTTGTAAGTCTCCTCGTCCATCGGGCAGTTGATATAGTCGTCACCGCCTTTGCCGTAGCGCGACGCCCGAAACGCGATCTCCATGTTGATCGATTCCGCCGTTACGATCGGGGCGATAGCGTCGTAAAAATAGAGATGGCGTTCGCCGATCAATCGGTTCAATTCTTCGCCCAATGCACCACTGGTCAGCGGCCCCGACGCGACGATCACCGGCCCGTCGGGAATCTGCGTGGCCTCTTCGCGGATAATCTCGATCCGCGGATGATTTTCCAGCTTGGTCGTCAGGAAGCCGGCGAATCCCTCGCGATCGACAGCGAGCGCTGCACCGGCAGGAACCTTGGCGTACTCGGCCGCTGCCATCACGAGCGATCCCAGGTGGCGCATCTCCTCTTTCAGCACACCCACCGCAGTCTCCATCGAGGCATTGCGCAGCGAGTTGGAGCAGACCAGTTCGCCGAACAGCCCCGTCTGATGCGCCTGGGTCATCCGCACTGGACGCATCTCGCAGAGCCGCACGCTAACGCCCCGACGAGCGAGTTGCCATGCGGCTTCACTGCCGGCGAGGCCGGCGCCGATAATCGTGACTGGCGCGTTCTGCATCAGCGGGCGATGTATCTGGCCGTTCGTGTCATACGCTGAAGCGCGCGAGAATTTACCTCATTGTCGATTCGACCGAACGCCGTTCGACTAAAGGATGAAAAACTTATCGGCCAAGGAGAACTCACGATGCAGTACATGCTTTTGATCTATCACAATGAAGCAGGCGGCATGAGCCCGTCGGACCAGGCGGCGATGCTTCAGGAATATATCGCCTTTACTCAGGACATCGTTCAGAAGGGCAAATTCAAGGCAGGTGATCGGCTCCAACCGACCACCACGGCCACGACTGTCCGCGTGCGCAACGGCAAAATTACGACGACGGACGGACCCTTCGCCGAGACCAAGGAGCAACTCGGCGGCTACTATCTGGTCGAGGCCAACGACCTCGACGAGGCGATAACGATCGCCGGTCGGATCCCTGGCGCGAAGTACGGCTCGATAGAGGTGCGGCCTCTGGGGGTAATGAATCGCTGATACAGCACGTTAGAAACAGGCCTACCAAGAATCGGGAGGGAAGCTGATGTCTGGAACACTTAGCGGTGGATGCGCGTGCGGTGCAATACGGTATGAAAGCTCGGCGGCACCGATCTTCACGGGAACTTGTCACTGCCGCGATTGCCAGCGAGCGAGTGGTGGTGCGTCGTCCTCGGTCCTCGCTCTGCCCGAAGCCGCGCTGAGGCTCACCGGCGAAGTTAAATACCATACGGTGAAAGCCGACAGCGGCAAGACACTTAGCCGCGGTTTTTGCGGCAACTGTGGTTCGCCGGTGACGAACCGCGGTGAAGCAATGCCGGGTCTAGTTATGATCGCAGCGGGAAGCTTAGATGATCCAAAGTCGTTCAAACCGGCGATAGACATCTGGACCTCCAGTGCGTTGCCTTGGGACAACATGAATCCTGCCTTGCCGAAATTCCCCAAGAATCCGCCGCAGAGCTAGCGGCTACCCGCCGGCTTCAATGGCATGGTGACGATGTGGCCGGTACCATAGCATCGTCACCATGATCGCGGCAGTGTTGGAGCAGATCTATCGCGACGAGTTCGGGCGTATCCTGGCCACGCTGATCCGTCTGATCGGCGATTTCGATCTCGCCGAGGAGATGACACAGGCCGCCTTCGCCACAGCGCTCGAACAATGGCCTCGCGAGGGTGTGCCTAACAATCCGCGCGCCTGGATCATCGGTACTGCACGTCACAAGGCAATCGACAAGCTTCGACGCGACGCACGCTTCGACGAAAAGAGCGCCGAATTGACGCGCATGATCGAGAACGAACTGCGGCATCCCCAGGATCCTGAGGCCGATTCCTTGCCCGACGAACGGCTGCGACTGATCTTCACCTGCTGCCATCCAGCGCTGGCTCCCGAAGCCCAGATTGCCCTCTCGCTCCGCACTCTGTGCGGTCTCACCACCGAGGAGATTGCGCGCGCCTTTCTTGTCCCACCGGCCACGATGGCGCAGCGGATCGTGCGTGCCAAGCGCAAGATCAAGATCGCCGGGATTCCCTATGAAGTCCCTCCGCCTGAGGCACTCGCCGAGCGTCTCGATACCGTGCTGGCCGTAATCTATCTCGTCTTCAACGAAGGCTACGCCGCGTCTTCAGGTGAGATTCTCGTCCGCACCGATCTTTGTGGGGAAGCGATTCGCCTTGCCCGGATCATTGCTGAATTGATCCCGAATCACGGCGAAGTTCGCGGGTTACTCGCGCTGATGCTTCTGCAGGATTCGCGGCGCGCCGCCCGGACCTCTGCCGATAGGGAAATCGTCCTGCTCGAAGATCAGGATCGCTCGCGATGGAATCGGGACCAAATTCGCGAGGGGCTTGCGCTGGTGCTCGACAGCTTGAAAGCCGGACCGGCGGGACTCTATGCGATTCAAGCTGCGATCGCTGCCGTCCACGCTCGGGCAAACACCGCCGCTGAGACAGATTGGCGCGAGATCGAGGCGCTCTACGCATACCTGCTGCGTCTCTATCCGTCCCCGGTAATCGAATTGAACCACGCTGTCGCAGTCGCCATGAACGATGGACCCGAAGAAGGGCTGCGCTTGATTGAGGCTATTCGCGCTCGCGAAGAACTCGACGAATACCATCTGCTGTGGGCGGCTCGTGCGGATCTCCTCCGTCGCCTGCGCCGATGGGACGAGTCGGCGGAATCGTATCGCCGCGCCCTGGCTCTCACCCCTGCCGAACCCGAGAAGCGCTTCATTGAGCGCCGCCTCGCGGAGATAAAGTCGCAAATCTCCTCCTGATCAATCATTGTTGGAGGATGGATCGTTCCGATGCCGGGTTTGCGACCGCTGGGTTGGCTCATCGGTCCACGACCAAGCCTTATCCGCTTTGGTTGTGGCCGACCCTACTGAGTCTTGACGCCACCGCCGTCGCGATTACCTGGTTGCTGCTCTTTGCCCGTAGCTTTCGCGTCCCACTGGGTGGAGCGCCAATCGCGGCACTCGGGCTATGGGTATGGCTGCTCTATGCGGGTGATCGCATCCTCGATGGGTTACGCGAGCCTTCTCCCGCGGTCGAGACGAGACGTCATCGGTTCTACCGAATGAATCGGCGCCCTGCTCTGATTGTCGCCGGAATCGTCGCGGCCACGGCACTCGTTATCTCGCTGGTATGGCTCGATGCGGCCACACGCCGCGCCGGCTTCGAGCTGGCGCTCCTGGTCGCAGGCTACTTCGCCGTCACCCATCTGGCGTTTCCAGCCAATCGTGCCTTTTGGCCGAAAGAGCTGTTCGTCGCGGTTCTGTTCGCAGCCGGTGTGTGCCTGCCGGTATGGAGTGAGCTCGGGGCGGATCGAACGCGCCTGATAGGCCCGCTCCTGCTGCTGACGGCCGTCTTTTGGATTAACGCGCTAGGGATCGATTGCTGGGAGAATGCGCCCGACCGCGCGGCGCGTCGGCAGATAGAGTCACGCACTTCGCGTGCGCTTGCTGTCCGCCTTGGCCCCGCTGCGATGGGACTCGCGATCTTCTCCGCGATTCTCGGCTTCGATTCGAGTGCGGCACCGATCTATCTCTCGATTGCGATCAGCGCGCTTCTGCTGATGATCCTCGAACTCAACTCGTCTCGGCTGATCACGCCAATCCTCCGCGTGACGGCCGATACGGCGTTACTCACGCCGCTTCTCTTCCTGTTGCGGCACTTCTGACTACATCCCGCTGACCGCAGGCGATTCTGCCGACGCCGCTGGTTGGGTCACTTCGACCGTCGCCTGATGGCCACACTCTTTGTTCGGGCAGAGCCATCGGGTGCCTTCGCGCTTGGTGACCTTTTCGACGAGATATGCCGAGCCACAATCCGGGCATGGGCGCGGCACAACGCGATCCCAACTGGCGAATTTGCACTTCGGATAGCGCCCGCAGCCGAAGAAAATCTTCCCTCGGCGGCTCCGCCGTTCGAGTACTTCGCCCTCTTTGCAGTCGGGACAAGCGACACCGGTCTTGATCGGTTCGGCCTGCAGCCGCTTGATACCGTCGCAATCCGGGTAGGCTGAGCATCCGAGGAACTCGCCGAAGCGTGACCGTCGGCGGACCATCGGGCTGCCGCACTTTTCGCAATTCTCGTCGGTCGGGACCGGGGCGCTCGGTTCTTTCAGGGTGATATTCCCCTGCTCGTCGCGCGAGAACTCACCGGTGTTGGTGCATTTCGGGTAGTTCGAGCAAGCGAGGAACTCGCCATTGCGTCCCCACTTGATCACCATCATGCCGCCGTCCTGCTCGCACTTGAGCTCGGTCGGCAGACCCTTGCGCTTGACCGCCGGCATCTTTTTCTTGGCCTCGGCCAGGCGCTTCTCGAAGGGACCATAGAAGCGCTTGAGCGCCCTGGCCCAGGGTTCACGACCTTCCTCGACGCCGTCGAGTTCTTCCTCCATCGAGGCGGTAAAACCGACCTCAAGGATATCCGGGAAGGCGGCGACGAGCAGATCGCATACGACGCGGCCCAATGAGGTCGGGCGCATCCGTTTGCTCTCGTCTTCTTCGACATACTCACGGTTCAGGATACTGGTCATGATCGCTGCATAAGTCGAAGGACGCCCAATACCCTTGTCTTCCAGCTCTTTAATAAGGGTGGCCTGCGTGAAACGCGGCGGTGGCTGGGTGAAGTGCTGCTCTGGCACGAAGCTCATCAGTTTCAGCACGTCGCCTTCGTTCGTCGCGGGCAGCGTCGCCGTCTCTTCGTCGGCCGAGGGAGCCTCGTCCTCACCTTCGAGATAGACCCGCATGAAGCCGTCGAACTTCATCACCTGGCCGGTCGCGCGGAACACCGCGCCGTCGACGCTGATATCGACGGTCGTGCGATCGTAGACCGCCGGCGGCATCTGGCTCGACACGAAACGGTTGAAGATCAGCGTGTAGAGCGCGAGTGCATCCTTGTCGAGGTATCGCGCCATCGATTCCGGGTCGCGCTCGACCGCCGTGGGGCGAATCGCTTCGTGCGCATCCTGAGCGGACTTCCCCGAGCGGTAGAAGTTCGGCCGGTCGGGCAGGTAGTCCTTGCCGTAGCGGCTCATGATGTAGCCGCGCACGTTGTTGAGTGCATCGTCGGAGACGCGCGGCGAGTCGGTTCGCATATAAGTGATAAGACCGACGGCACCCTGATCGCCCAGCTCGACACCTTCATAAAGACGCTGCGCAATCTTCATCGTGCGCGAGGGCGAGAAGCGGAGCTTGCGCGAGGCCTCCTGCTGGAGTCGCGAAGTGATAAATGGCGGCACCGGGCTACGGCGTACTTCCTTCCGCTCGACCTTCGCGACGGTGAAGGTTTCCTTCTCGCAGGCGGCGATAATCTCGTCGGCCACCTGCTTGGAGAGTTTGACCGCCTTATTATCGATTCGCTCGTCTTTGTAACTGTAGAGTCGCGCCTTGAACGGAGGAGGATTCTTGGCCTCCAGATTGGCGTCGAGCGTCCAGTACTCTTCGGCGCGGAACGCTTCGCGTTCCTTCTCGCGCTCGACGATGATCCTCAGCGCTACCGATTGCACCCGGCCGGCGCTAATCCCGCGCTTGACCTTGTCCCAAAGCAGGGGACTGACCTGATAGCCGACTAAACGATCGAGCACCCGGCGGGCCTGCTGGGCCTCAAACAGATGCTGGTCGATGGTCGCCGGATGACTGATCGCCTCCTTAACGGCTTTCTCGGTGATCTCATGCAGCAGAACCCGATGGACGTTGCCGGAGACCTTCCCGAGATGCTGCGCGATATGCCACGCGATCGCCTCGCCTTCCCGATCAGGGTCGGTGGCGAGATAGATATTGTCCTTGTTGTGAGCCGCTTCCTTGAGCCCGTCGATCACCTTCTTCTTGGCCGGGATTACCTCGTACTCGGGCTCGAAGCCTTTCTTGATATCGACGCCCAATTTGCTCTTGGGCAAATCCACGACATGACCCACGGACGGAGCGACCGTGAAGTCACGGCCGAGGTAACGCTTGATCGTTTTGGCCTTAGCCGGCGATTCGACGATTAGAAGATTTTTTGCCAACTGCCTACCTCCTCCCCAACTAACACTCCAGCCACATCTTATGCCAGTGAGAAGAGCTTACCTGGATGTTGCGTGACGAGAACGCGTAACTCAAGCTCAAGAAGTAACTTAAGCATGGTCCGGACAGTCAAGCCGGAAGCGTCGATTAATGCGTCGACATGGAGCCGTTCCGACGATTTTAACAAATTTACAATATTCCTAAGCTCATCTGCTTCTACTTGAATTTCTTTATTGATGTTTTTGGCACCTTTTCCGTCGATGGTGTTGCTGCCGGTTTTGGGTGTCACGGTCGAGGAGCCCAATTGAGGCAAAAGCTCTTCTAGAACATCCTCTACACACTCGACGAGTCGGGCTCCCTCCTTGATCAGCCGATTGCTCCCGCGCGTCTTGCCAGTGAGAGGGCTGCCCGGTACGGCGAAGACTTGGCGATCCTGTTCGAGAGCCATCCGCGCCGTAATCAGCGATCCGCTCTTTTCGGCGGCCTCGACGATCACCACACCCAAGCTCATCCCGGAGATAAGACGGTTCCTGCCAGGAAAGTTCTCGGCTATCGGAGGGGTGCCGACTGGCAGCTCCGAGACCAGCCCACCGCCTCCGGCGACGATCGTCTCGGCTAGCTTGCGGGTTCTCGGGGGGTAGATAACGTCGACGCGGCAGCCGAAGACCGCGACGGTCGTGCCTTGGGCATCAAGCGCCCCCTGATGAGCATCGGAGTCGGTCCCTCGCGCCAGTCCGCTGACCACGGTGAAACTTTTGGCCGCCAGCTCCAGCCCAAGTCGCTGGGCCATCCGGCGGGCGGCATCGGATGCTGCTCGCGCACCGACGATCGCTACGCACTTAGGGTCGTCGGCCGCGAGTTTGCCACGGACGAAAAGATAAGGCGGCGGGTCGGCGATATGGCGCAGATTCACCGGATAGTCCCGGTCGGTCCATTTGACTAGGCGCGCATTCACCTTGGGCAGCTCGCAGAGTTCTCTTTCGAGCGGGTCGAAGTCGCCAAAGTCGAGGAGGTTCCGGATTGTCGGCCGCGGGATTCCGGCCCTCGCCAAGCCGGCTTCATCGCTTTGAAATACAGCCTCGGCGGACCCGAAATGCTCGAGCAGCAGTCGGGCGGTACGAGGCTCCACGCCGCGCGTGCGGCGCAGGGCGAGCCAGTAAGCATCAGCCGGCGGCGCCATTGTGCCGAATCTCTCCTCAAAGGAATCGAGTTGGCCGTATATCTACTAGATACTTCGTGTGGAGCAAACAGTGAATTTGAGTCTAGCTGCGGAGGAAGCGGGTTATGAAATAGATTGCAAGGAGCCCGGCGCTGAAGGCCACACCGACGAGCGGGGAGTCGTGTTCGCGAGCTTCGGGCAGGAGATCGGAGGCGCCAATATAAAGGAAGGAGCCGGCGAAAAAAGCGAGAATCCACAGCAAAAGGCCATGGCTCAATCCGATCATCAGGGTCGACGCCGCTCCCACCACCGGAGCCAGCATATCGACCATCAGCCACATCGCGGCCCGCTTCAACGGATTCCCGTGAGCCAGCACCACCGTGACCGTGTTTAGACCGTCGCTCAGATCATGCGCGATCACCCCGAGAGCGATCAGCAGGCCGACCCGCTCGCTGGTCTGAAAGCCGACGCCGATCGCCACCCCATCGAGAAAGCTATGGGTGGAGAGACCGGCCGCGACGACCATCCCGAACTCCTGCACATGGCTGCCCTTGGCGTGTGCATGCTCGCGCGGTTGATGCATCGCGGTGTAGCGCTCCAGGGCGAAAAAGGCGAGGAAGCCGATCGCCGCAAATGGCATCATCTTCGCACCCCCGTCGAGGGCGAAGAGTTCCGGTATAATGTCCAGCAGGGCCACCCCGAGAACCGCACCTGAGCCGAAGCCCAAAAGGAGATGCATCCGGTCCCGAAGCCGGATAGCCGCGACGCCGCCGAGCCCCGTTGAGAAGAGGGTCATACAGGCAAACAGGATCGGCATGCTAAGCATGATGCCGCATTATTCATACTTCGAGCCGAACATGCGATGACCCCCGGGCGAAAGCCGAGTTGCTTTCCTGTGGAAAGCGTCGGAAGCCTCTTATTGACCGGCCGGTCACGATCAAATAGTTAAAATCAAACTCTGATATACTTTTACCAAGTCCAAAATTTCTTGCGATCATCGGTCTAAGATCAGCTGTGGGTGGAGGAGAGCGTAATTCGATGGATTTCAGCACAATGTCCGCGAACGATAAGCAGATTCTAATTTTCAGCTTTTATCGCGATGCGGAGTTGCGGGGTGCTCGGCTCCTCTTCAACCTTCTTTCCCACGTCAAAGACGCCGACTCCCAGCTCAAGCTGTCCAAGCATCTTTCAGATGAAACGCGACACGCCTGGCTGTGGACGCGACGGATTGCCGATCTCGGCGGGACTCCACAGCTGGTGCCGGACGGCTATCAGCGCCGTTTGGGACTTCGCATGGGCGTGCCCAAAGGTATCGTCGAAATTCTTGGGCTGACGGTGGTCGTCGAGGAGCGGGCTCACAGCCGCTATATGGCGCATGCCGCCTTGCCGAACGTCGATGAGGCGACGCTCGAGACACTCAAGTCCGTGACCGAGGACGAGACGTGGCATCTCTCGTGGATTGAAAAGAAGATGCGCGAACTGGCCAAGGAAGAGGGGAACGAGGACAAGGCGGACGAGATTCTGGAGAAGTACCGCCAAATCGATCGCGAAGTCTACGCCACGCTCGCCGCTGATGAAGCCGAGCTGATGCGCGCGTAGCCTCCTTGCCGTCATTCAGAGGCGAGTCTTCGAGCCGACGAATCTCGCGGGTTCCTCCAGCCGCAGTCAGTCTGCGCCACACCGCTTGCTGAACACACTAAGCCCCGGGGACGACCGGTCTGCAAGGTGGACCCGAAAGATTATCGGGCGGGGTCTTTACCGCAATTTCAAGTTGAAGGCCTGTCGTCCCTTTTCGCCGGGACGCACGTCGAACTGTACTTCCGCGCCTTCGCGAAGATCTTCGAAATAGATCTTGGGTGCGAGCCGTGACCGATGGAAAAAGACTTCGTCGGTACCATCGTCCGGGATAATGAAGCCAAAGCCCTTGTCTTTAACGATCTTCTTGATAGTTCCGAACATAGGCGCCCCTTTCGCTTCCGTCTTGAGCTTAGGCCGAGCGCGCCATATGTAAAAGAGGGTTTGGGGGAGGGGCGATGATCAAGGCGCTGACACTCAAAGAGATCGAGCAAATTTTTTCGGTTACCGACGCCCTCGGCATCTCGCGCGAGGCGCTTATAATTCCGTTGCGGACCGAAATTCCGGGCCGGATGAAAGTGTTGCGGAACGGCAAACTCGAAATCGTGGTCGACGGCAGCGGCGACTTTGCGAGTTGGTTCGAAGGATTGGAAGGGCGGATCAGGTCGCTGATGAATCTGCCGGCGGAGGACTGAGTTCGATCAGCACTGCTCCATGATCGACCATCGCGCCGACCTCCGCGCGAATCTTCGCGATTACCGCGCGACTCTCGGCGGCGAGCGTCGTTTCCATCTTCATAGCTTCGAGCACGATTAGCGGCGCTCCATGTTCGACCACCTGGTTCTCTTCGACCAAAATCTTCAGCACCTTACCGGGTAACGGTGCAGTGATTTCCTGCGCCGAAAGTCCTTGGGCCCGTCGGCGTCCGGAGGCTTCGATCGGGGCAAATTCAAACTGGGCGGGTCCGACAGCCACGAGAATCGCGTTGCGCCCGCGCACGACGTTCACCCGGACCGATTGATCGCCGACCTTCAGCGCCAGACGGCCGGCGCGATTCTCCAGCACAGCGCTGATTTCCTCGCCGTCGATTCGCGCTCTGATCGCGTCGTTCTTGCGGTCGAGAATCTCGACCTCGAAGACTTTCTGCTCACCCGCCGGTCGTAGCTTCATCGTCGTTCCCACGGTTCGAAATGACCGAGGCCTACCCACGGCGACCGCGCGGCCGGCGTCGTCTCGCGCCTCGCGCCCTCGCCTCCGTCTGAACCGGACATCTTGGCCGATGCCGTCGAGCCCATCAGCGCCGCGGCGAGCAAGGCGATCTTCTGTTTGTCGTCACTCAACTTCCAGGTCGGGAAGAACTCAGGCAGAAAGCGCGTCGAGAGATCGGCACGCGCGAAAGGTTCGCTCGCGATTACGTCGCGGAGAAAGGCAGCCGACGTATGAGGCCCGAGGACGCTGAATTCGTCGAGTGCCGCGACCATCCGCTTGCGCGCGAGTTCCCGGTCTTGCCCCCACGTAATGACCTTGGCGATGAGACTATCGTAGTAGGGTGAGACCTCCGCGCCGGCCGCTAGATGGGTATCGACACGCACTCCGGGTCCCGACGGCAACGCGAGATGCGCCACAGGGCCGACCGCTGGACGAAAATCATGCGCTGCGTCTTCCGCATTCACGCGGCATTCGATTGCTGCACCGTGCGGAACGATCGGATCGCTGACCCGCGCCCCTTCGGCGATCGCGATTTGATCGCACACGAGATCCCGATCGAAGCGCAGCTCGGTTATCGGATGCTCAACCTGGAGGCGTGCGTTGACCTCCAGAAAGTAGAAGTCGTTGCCATCGACGAGAAACTCCGCCGTGCCCGCGTTGCGATAACCCGCTGCCTGAGCGAGCCGCAACGCTGCTTCGACCATCCGCGCGCGTACTTGTTCGCTCAATCCCGGCGCTGGTGACTCCTCGATAATCTTCTGATGGCGTCGTTGGATCGAGCATTCGCGTTCGCCCAGCGCGATCACCTTGCCGTGATTATCGCCGAGGATTTGAATTTCGACGTGGCGTGGCCGGGCGAGATATTTTTCGAGAAAGACCCGTCCGTCGCCGAACGCCGCCTGAGCTTCGCGCGCAGCCGCTTCGAGAGCGCTCTCCAATTGCTCCGCCGACTCAACTACTCGCATCCCACGACCACCGCCACCTGCGGCAGCTTTAGCCAGAATCGGATACCCAACCCGCGCGCCGAAACTGCGGGTCGTGCTGAGATCGGAAGTATCGATTCCAGGGACCACCGGAACATCGGCTTTGACTGCGATCTGACGGGCGGCCAGCTTGTCGCCGAGCGCCGCCATCACTTCGGCTGGTGGCCCGACAAAGGTGAACCCCGCCGCCGCGACAGCCTGTGCGAATTCGGGACGCTCCGACAGAAAGCCGTACCCCGGATGAATCGCGTCGGCGCCGGCGATGCGCGCGGCGTCCAGAATCGCGAGCATGTTGAGGTAGCTTTGCGCCGGCTCAGGTGGCCCGATCGGATAGGCTTCGTCCGCCATCGCGACGTGCGCCGCGTTGACGTCAGCATCGGAGTAGACGGCCACGGTACGCAGACCCATCACTCGTGCGCTACGAATAATTCGCACCGCAATCTCGCCGCGGTTAGCGATTAGGAGTTTCTTCATTCCAGATTGTCTCGGTCGAATATTTGCCGTGACTCCGCAGTCATACTTAAGGAAGAGCCCGCGAGGAGCAACTGTCGCCGCGACGTAATCCTCCTCGCGATCAAATTCGCTCCTCAGCATCACCGGTTTGTCCCTTGACGCAGTGAGGATTTTCGCGTCAGGAAAAGTCTCGTCCGACGCTCTCCGCTCAATCCGGTCGGGCTTTGGCAGAAAGTTAAAAAAAATTTTCCTGTGATGGGGAAAAGAGATTGATCGGATGGAAAAAAAGATTATCTTGTCATTTCTGTTTCGAAAGCCGCGCGTGCAATTCAGCCCGCGTGAACACTAAAAGGTAGACCTTGCATGAGGGAGCGTTAGCGTTAGATGCAAAATTCAGCTGTCCGCACCGTCTATGATTTCCCGGTTGCTGCCCACCTCTGCCACGACGGCGCCGTCCGCTACGTAAAGCTGGCTCGCCGCATGGGCCAAACACAGCCTCAGGGCACCTGTTCCAAGTGTCAGCTCTCTTTCCAGTACCAGAAGCCGCAGCGTTCGAAAGTTCGCCATCCGGCTGGTGAAGCTGGCGCGACGCACTTTTAGTTCCCTTTGCGATGGGCGGTAAGTCCGTCGCGCTACCATTCAAGACGCAATCTAAGCCATCGGATCGAAAGATCCGGGGGACGATTACGCTTCGGCGTGAAGCGGCAACTACTGCTGTCAGTGGATGCCCGTCACGGTCGTCGGCGCAGTGATTGCCTTGCGGGCCAGGATAATCTCCGGCCCTTTGTAGTAGCGCGCAAACTTGCCGCCTACGAAATTGTAGCCGTTCGACGGATTGAACCACGCGTACATATCCGGCACGAACAGGTCTACCGCAAAGCTGAAAATGCCGAAGTCCGGCTTGATGTTTGTTCGGACCAGATCGCCTGGATAGTGATTCCATGTTCCCGGTGGTTCCGGCTGGATCTCTACCTTGATGAGCTTCGGACCTGGGATACAAACGAAGTCGTAGAGTTCGATTGGGTTGCTGATGCTTTGGCGGAGAGCCTGACGCATGGGCAACATCATCGCCGCGCCGACGTAGGTTGAACTCGGGAAGTTCAAAGTCTCCTTGAGCGCGTGAGGCTCTCCATCGGCATATGAGGCGCAGACCGCGTCACCGTCTCGAAAGTCGGCCTTGATGAGAAGAAAGACCGTCCCGTTGGACTTGTAGAAGGTATGTTCGTAATCGAACATCACCGGCAAGTCCCCGCCTTTGGTTGTGTCGAAATCGTCCCGCTCGACGTCATAGGTGCCGTCGTTGTATCGAGCAAAGCTGGTGACCTCCTGATGGCCTGTTGCAGGCGAGCTCACCGCGTAATGCACGTTGCCGATTTGATCGCCGGTCTTGGCGTCCAGGATCATGAAGTCGTCGCCGGCGAAATCGATACTGGCGGCTTTAGCGACGCCGGCCCCGAGGAGCATCAAAACGATCGCCGCAGTCAGGATGACCGCTATCAGTCGGTTTCTCTGCAATGCCTTCCGCATCATCGACTCGTCTTCCATTGTGCGGACTGTTTCATGCAGTCTCAACGGTCAGCTCGAAAGTTGGCGATTGCCGAGATGCGTCGAGTCTGGTTGAGTAAAGCATTCAGTGAGAAGTCCGTGAAAAGGGGAACGGAGTGATGGAGACCACGACTAATCCGCAGAGCCGCCCGATAGCCGCACTGAGCTACTTGCTCGGCTTCATCACGGGTCTGATTTTCCTCTACCTCGAGCCTTACGATAAGGACGAATTTGTAAGGTTCCACGCTCGTCAATCGATCGTGTTTTCCGTCGCTATAGCGGCGGTCTCGATTGTCGTATCCGTTTTTGCTGCGGTCCTACCTCACGGATTATCAGCGCTCCTGAATGGAACTTGGGGTCTGATCTCCATCGCCCTCGCCGTGTTCTGGGTCTTCCTGATGTATAAGGCGTACAGCGGCGAAAGGTATCGCATTCCCTACCTGGCCGATTGGGCCGACGGCATGGGTTTCTGACCGCCTTTAACTACTCGGAACCAAAATCCACCGATTCGACTCGAATCCCCGCGGGTTCGAAGCGGATTACTATCTGCAACTCGCCCGTGCGCAGCGTTAAGGCATAGGCGCCCGGCCCGCGCGCAACGGCACCCGCAAACTCCAGTGATTGGCCGTTAAGCTCCCTGAGGGCGGCGTTTACACCCTCGACCGAGGCCATCAGATCGCGCCCGCGCGGTGTCTTCTGGAAAAGTGCCCAAAGCGCCAGCTCCGAACCGGGGCCGTGGGCACTGCGGATCTTTCCCGACGTCAGCAGCACCTCGGTAATCGATCCCAGACGACCAGCTAGTTCGTCCGGAACTTCGAGGCTGGTAATCGCAGCCCGCAAGGCAGCATAAGGTGCCCGTGCTTCCTGATCCGGAGCTGCGGCTAGGAACGCATCGAGTTGCGGCAGCAGGAGGTCGCGCTGGAGTTCATCGAGCGTCACGGAAGGCATCGAAGGTTACCTGCCTGAAGGCTCATCGTTCATCAGCCGAAGTTGCTCGTCGCGCCACAGCGGATGCTTCTCCCCTTCCTGCGTTGCCATCACGAGGTGGGGCGCCTGGACCAACTTCATCCCTTCGGCTCTTTGCGCTTGCGTGAGACGATCGCCCCTCGATTCATAAGAGAAGGAAAAGATGCCCTGGGAGTGGCGGATTGAATCCCAGTTGCCGACGACGTCGCGCGTCAGGACCACACGATCAGGGCCGAACTGCGGACAGTCGTTGAATTTCGATTCGTAAATCGCGTCGACGGCGGTCGAACTAATCATCCGTCGGGTTACCCCCTTGTGACAGAGAACATGGGCGGGATCGGTGAACGAGAGACGCTCGGACATCGAGGTCCCACGCTTGGGCTCATCGATACTATTAACCGATAGTTCGATGACGAAGCGCTCGTTCCATCCGTCGCGATCCATCCTGACACGTGCAGCCTCCGACGCTTTGACGAAGACCTTTTGCTCGGTTGGCAAGGGTGGATTCCACGGCCCCAGATACGGATCGAGACCGAGGAAGGGCGAGAGATCAAAAACAAAAGGCTCAGTCCCGGCAGGTGTCGAGCGTGCGGAGTTCGATGCGATCAGCACCCACTCACCCGGTTTGGCCTTTGATTGATCGAGTTGGAAATAGGACGGCAGGCTGACGACCTCGACGTCAGGTGCGGCTGTGACGTTCGTCGTATGACGCAAAATAAAGCCGCATCCGCCAATCGAACTTGCCAGCAGAAGAACGACAAAACCAACCCAGGATCTCGCGCGAATAGCCATGCCGAGCCACATCCTAGCAGCATCGAATCCGCCCATTCGACCCACGACACGTCGACCAATTTTTGTGACTGTGAAGCTTGCATCTGGCGGGCTGAAGCGGAAGAACTAGACCCGCAAGTTCGATCGGACGGAGAAATTTTCATCATGGCAGGAATACTCGAAGGCAAAGTCGCCCTGATTACCGGCGCTGGATCCGGTATCGGGCAGGCCAGCGCACGCATTTTCGCACGCGAGGGCGCAAAGCTGGTGCTCGCCGACGTCGTCGAAGAGGGTGGCAATCGTACCCTCAAGCTGGTGCAGGACCTCGGCGCGGAGGCGATTTTCGTTAAGTGCGACGTTTCCAAATGGACCGACGTCGAAGGCGCTGTGGCCAAGGCGGTGCAGACCTACGGCCGGCTCGATTGTGCCTTCAACAATGCCGGTATCGAAGGGAAGGGTGGCAATACCCACGAATGCACTGAAGAGAACTGGAACCGCGTTATCGCGATTAACCTGACCGGGGTCTGGTACTGCATGAAGGCTGAGATCACGCAGTTCCTGAAACAGGGCGGCGGCGGCGCGATCGTAAATACTTCATCCGGCGCGGGCCTGATCGGGGTCCCTCATATGCCCGCCTATGTCGCATCCAAACATGGCGTATCGGGATTGGTGCGCGCTGCGGCACTCGAATACGGCAAACACAATATCCGCATCAACGCGGTATGCCCGGGCCCGATCAAGACCCCGATGACCGGTCGGATGTTCGAAAGGCGCCCCGACATGGAACAGAAGATGGCGCGTGCGGAACCTCTCCGCCGGATGGGCGAGCCGAGCGAAATCGGAGAAGCTGCGGCTTGGCTGTGCTCCGATCACGCATCCTATGTGACCGGGCTGCCGATGCCGGTCGATGGCGGGTTCCTCGCAACCTGAGCCTCGAAAACAACAGCGCGACGACCACTTCACGGCCGTCGCGCTGTTTCACCGCGCAGATCTGATGCGGATTAGTGCATCGCCGCCTGCCCAGGTCTGGCAGGGTTTGCCATCACATCTTCGATATGGCTTACCGGCTCCGGTCCCGCAGGCTGGAAGGTGTTTGAAAGATTCATCGGAGAAGGGTTGAACGTGCCCGGCGGCACGAGATCGGCGTTGTTGTTCTGGCCGAAGAAGTAGTAGTCGATATCTCCGCTGAGCGCGGGCGCTAGCGGCGTCTGCGTCGCCAGATAATGCAACGGCCGCGTCAGACCCCACTCCAACACCATCCCAGCCGGCGTCATCGCGTAGGCAACGAGTTGCAGTATCTGCGCATTGTCGACGTCCCGATACTGATACGGATCACGAGTATCAGCGTCCGAAGGCGGGCCCATGTACCAGCGCGTGTTGACCTGCGCGTTGGCCATCATTGGGCAGGCCAGACCCATAGCGATGACCACAGCAAAAACGAGGCGCTTCATAATTTTAGCTTGGCGCGCGAGCCTCGTTCTGTCAATTGATTCGGATCGCCTGGTATCGACAATGAGCCGATCCTACATGGGACAAGAGACTCGCCGCGCGTTGACCCGTACGGGAGGTTTCCTCAAGGGGTTTGCCTTCTCCATCAACCCGTACATCGGATGCGCGTTCGGCGCATCGCGCGGATGTCCATTCTGCTACGTCCGTGCGCTCCCCGTCGCCTCGGTCCATTCCGGCCGATGGGGCAACTGGGTGATCGCCAAAACTAATCTGCCGGAGTTGCTGGAAAAAGAATTGCGTCAGCTGGCGCATAAGGGTCGGCTCGCGGATACGACGATTTTTATGTCCAGTGCCACCGATCCCTATCAGGGATACGAACGCACGATGAAGCTATCGCGTAGCGCTCTCGAATTGTTCGCGCGCTTCCCGCCGCGTCGATTGCTCGTGCAAACGCGAAGCCCGATGATCGAACGCGATATCGATCTGCTGCAACAACTGGGGCGAACGGTCATCGCGTCGATCACTATCGAAACCGACGACGATTCTGTGCGGCGCGCGATTACGCCGACCTCGGCCTCGGTCGCGCGCCGAATTCTCACCGCTCAAAGGCTTCGCGCGGTCGGGATTTACACGCAGATCGCGATCGCCCCGATGCTGCCGAATCGTCCGGATCGATTTGCGGCGATGGTCGATGGGAGCGCTGATAGAGTGATAGTCGACACTTATTTCGATGGTGACGGGTCAAAAGGGCGTCGCACCCGCGCGTTGGGGATCGAGGAGCTTTATAGCCGCTTGGGCTATCAGGGTTGGTTTCGGCCCGGGGCCCAGGCAAAACTCGTTGCGGCGCTCAGCAAGCGTCTCGGGGCTGAACGGGTCCTCTTTAGCCAGCAAGGATTTAGCGCGCTCTGAGGCCAACGACCTCAAAACACGACGG
Source organism: Binataceae bacterium (SeqCode) (assembly GCA_035541875.1). Lineage (GTDB taxonomy): Bacteria > Desulfobacterota > Binatia > Binatales > Binataceae > JAJPHI01. The sequence goes on along the minus strand of DATKML010000034.1, from coordinate 9,049 downwards.
CGCGAGCAAGCTAAGAAGCTCGCTCGCGCTTGTCCGCAAAGATATTAAGTGTAGGGCGGTTTACTTCTTCTGTTCGAGAGGCGCGCCGCAGCACTTCATCGTGCCCGCTCCGCCCTTGGTGACGATAACCTGGGATCCGCACTTGCCGCAGATGTAGACCTTGCCGAGCTGATTTGCCATTTTCTAAATCTCTCCCCAAATAATCTAATTGCTTACAGTGTGAACGCTCAAGCTCCCTTGAACAGGGGCTTCCGCTTTTCGAGGAACGCTCTCACGCCTTCTGCACGGTCGGCGGTGGTTTGTAGCAGAGCATACAGATCCTCTTCAAGCCTGATGCCCTGATCGATCGTCATATCCGAGCCTTTTCGCACCGCGTCCTTGACCATCCGCACGCCGAACATCCCGCGCGAAGCGAGCGTCGCACCCAATTCACGCGCGACTCGCGCCAGATCCTTAATGTCTGACGCGAGATAAGTCACCAGCCCGAGCCTCATCGCCGTTTCACCGTCGATAGGTTCGCCCGTCAGGATCATCTGCAGCGCCTGCGTCGCTCCGATTAGCCGCGGCAGCCGCTGAGTCCCGCCGAAGTGCGGAAGTACTCCGCGCTCCAGCTGAGTCAGAGCCAGGCGTGCCTTCTTGGTGGTGGCGCGGATATCGAGCCCCATCGCCAGCTCAAGCCCTTCATCGGTCGCGTCGCCGTTCATCACTGCGACTGTCGGCTTCGAGATGGCCGAGAGGGCCTCGACGAGCCGTCCATCGATGCCTTCATCGAAGCCCGAACAGAATTGCGCGCCGCTTCCGGTGATCAGAAGGGCGAGTATCGAGCTGTCGTCTTCGACCGTTTCAGCGAGTTCCATCAGCTGATGCGCCATCGGCACGCTGATACGATTCCCGCCGCTGCGACGCAACGTCGCCGTCAGGCATCCGCCCTCGATCGCGATCTCGATTGAACCGTCGTCGCGAGCTTGAGCGGCACCCGGGGGGCGTCGCCGTGAGGCCTTTCCGGCTGAAACGGCCACTATACGAACTAGGCAGTCTCGCCTTTCTCGCGAGCGTGCAGCTCTTTGCGCAGGATCTTACCGAGAGCGTTCTTGGGCAGCGCGTCGATAAATTCCAGCTGCTCAGGGCGTTTGAAGCTCGCCAAGCGGGTGCGGCAGAACTCCTGAATATCCTTGGAGTCAGCCTTCTGTCCCGGGCGCAGCACGACGTAGGCCTTAACGGTCTGACCCCACTCGACCGACGGAACGCCGATAACTGCCGCTTCGTCGATCGCCGGATGGGACATCAGTACGGTCTCGATTTCCGCGGGAGCGATGTTCTCTCCGCCGCGGATAATCATGTCGTCCTTGCGTCCGGCGAAGAAGACGTAGCCGTCCTCGTCGACCCAACCCAAGTCGCCTGTCGCGCGCCATCCGTCGGGGAGCGCGTTTTCGTCGGCACGTCCGGCGTAGCCCTTCATGATACGGGGCGTACGGATGATGATTTCGCCGACCTCATTGGCGGCGAGGAACTTGCCCTCATCGTCGCGCACCTTGATTTCGACGTCAGGCAGCGGCCGCCCGATCGAGTTGAGGCGCTTTTGCTTCAGTTCGACTTCGGCCGGCGTGCCTTCCATCCGATGGTCATCGGGACCAAGCACCGTCAGCGACGAAGTGGTTTCGGTTTGGCCGTAGGCGTTCACGAAGCCTACCGTCCTGGGGAAGGCTTCGATTGCGCGACGGATAACCGCCAAAGGCATAGCCGCGCCGCCGTATGCAAGGTTGGTCAGCGACGAAAGGTCGGTCTTGCTGAAATCTGGATGATCCAGCACCTGCTTCATCATCGTCGGGACGACGAAGGCGTGTGTGACCTTTTCCTGTTCGGCGAGCTTGAGCCAATTGCCGGCGTCAAACTGCGGCATCACGACCATCTTTCGGCCAGTCCACAGATTGGTCATCATCGCGGTCGTACCGGCGATATGATAGAAAGGCGCGCACACCAGGAATGAACCGCGTTCAGTGCCGTCCGCCATTTCGACGTTGGCAGTGACATACGCGGTGAAGTCGTGGAAGCTGAGCATGACGCCCTTGGGCAGAGAAGTCGTGCCGCTGGTGTACATCAGGACCGACACGTCGTGATCATCGACCTCGGCCTCACCGTCATCGGGTTCGGCCTTGCTCAGGAGAGAGCTTAAAGTCGTGAGTTTGCCGTCTCCCTCGCCGAACGCGAGCATCTGGGTGTCGTTGAACTTCGAGGAGATCCGATTGATGAGTTCGAGGTAGCGATCACCAATTAACAGCACCTTGGCCTTGGCGGTGTTGATCATGTACTCGAGTTCGGCTTCCTTCGCGCGGTAATTCAGCGGCAGGAAGGTCAGACCGGCTTTCGACGCAGCGTAATAGGCGGCGACGTACAGATGCGAGTTGGTGTCGAGAGCCGCGATCACGTCGCGCTGAGCCAGCCCGAGGCCCTTGAAGACCGTGCTAAGGCGAGCGACCAACTCGTTCAGAGCAGCGTAAGTCAGCCGCTCGGAATCGAAGACGAGCACTTCCTGATCGGGGACAATCGATCCCGGGATCGAAATGAAATTGACGGTGTTCACTACCTAATCCTACCTCCTGAACGCGTGTGGCCTTGATTAGCGAGTCGCTACCGATAACCGCTGCAAGCGCCTGGCGAGTCGCGACTCGAGCTCCAGGCCCTGAGCCATCGTGCCGTCCAGTCCTTCCCAGACGGCGAGTTTAGCGATTGCGGTTGCGGCGCGCGGCATCCGACTCATCTTTTCGGCGCAACTATACGCGACGCGGTTCAGCGCTTTGCGCGGAACCACTTTGGCGACCAAACCTACAAATAAAGCAGTCGGTGCGTCAATCCATCGGCCGGTTATACACATATCGAGAGCCCAGCCGAATTTCATGCGACGAGGAGCTGTCTGTGTTCCAGCGACGCCGGGAACCATGCCCAGACCGGTTTCCGGCAAGCAAAAGCGGGCATCGTCGGCGGCGATCGCTATATCGCAGAGCAACGCCATCTCCATCCCACCGCCAACGGTAAAACCATGCACTGCCGCGACGGTCGGGATTGGCAGGCTCTTGAGCCGCCCCCAGACGTCGCGCCGGAAGCGAATCCAGCGCGCGGCGATAGGTGAGGGGGCCTGCCCGAATTCGCTCACGTCGCCGCCGGTCGAGAAGGCCGCACCGGCCCCGCGGAGCACCATCGCCCTGACTTCAGGGTCCTCGTGGATCGCGCTAAGCGTTTCGTACATCGCATCGCGCATCTCGACGTTATAGGCGTTGTACTTATCGGGACGGTTGAGGGTAACCCACGCAATACCGTTGCGCTTTTCGTAAAGGACGGCGCTTTCCCGCGATGTCATAATTGATCGGATAGGCCGGAGAGCCGAAAAAATGCAAGGCTCGGCGCTAGGCCAAGGCGGTGTTCATCGTCGCTCCGGCGCTAATCACGGGGCGACCGCGTTCGTAGACGACGCGCCCGCCAATGATCGTGAGATCGACGGCGGTCTTAAGAAGTTCAGCGGGTGTCAGTTTCAGTGGATCAGATGGCAGCACCACCAGATCAGCGAGACGACCCGGCAAGAGCGAGCCGGCTTCGATACGGGCCAGTTCTGCGCCGGAAGAGGTGAACATCGCAAGCGCTGCGGCCGCATCGATTTTTTCTTTCAGCGAGAGCTCGTAGCCCTCGATCGAGATGCGCGAAATCGCGCTGGCGATCCCGTGCAGCGGCTTGGCCGGGGTTACGGGAGCGTCGCTGCCAGCGGCAACTTTGATTCCTGCCTCGGCGAGGCTCTTTGCCCGATAAAGATACGGCACAAGCCCCGGTTCGCCCGCGTATTTGGTGCCGCGGTAGTAGATGAAGCCGGGATTCGAGACGACCCAGGCGGGCGCTGCCGCGATTCTTTCCGGATAATCAGGCGGAATCAGTCCGCCATGCTCGATACGGCAAAGCGTCGAATCGATCGTTCGCGAAGGGACGCGCTCGCGCGAGGCCTCGATCGCCGTCAAAGCGGCTTCTAGTTCCTCGACCTCGGTACAGTGGAAGGCACAATCCAGTTCCTGCGAACGCGCATTGGCGACCGCGCGGATCAGATAGCCCGTATCCCATCGCGCGACGTTCATGAATTTGATTCCGGCGAGCCGAATCCCGAAAGAGGATGCGGTTTTGCGCAGCGCCGAGACGGAATCAAGGCAATGCGGCCCGGCCATCGCACCGACCCGTTGCACGATCGAGCCGCTCGCAGCCAGATGGCCTATCGTCGCAATATCATCGAGGTTGTTGCGAACCGTGGCGTCGGTAAAAGCGGTGATGCCGGCGGCGGCAAGCTCGCGGCTGTAAATCCGTGCGCGAGCCTCAAGTTCGGCCGCAGTGACGCGCGGCATCTTCGCGCTCAGCCATTCTTCCATCCCGACGACGAAGCCCGTCAGCGCTCCGTTCGCATCGCGATACATCACCGCCCCCTCGGGCGGTCGGAAGTCGGGCGCGGCCAAGCCGAGCTGATTGATTGCTCGGGTGTTCAACCATGAAGCGTGCAGTGTCTGATGGCGCAGGCGGAGCGGATTTCGCGATACCGCCTGATCGAGTTCTTTCAGAGTTGGCCCGCGCCGTTCCTGCATCAGCGCTTCATCGCAGCCGAAGGCTCGAAACCAATTACCCGGAGGCGTTCTGCCACCGGCCACGCGCAGATCGGCGAGCATATCGGAGATCGTGCGGCAGCGAACCAGAGACACGCCGGAAGTAACGGAAGCCCCTTCCATGAAGTGGATATGGCTATCGATGAAGCCCGGCGCGACGATGCGTCCGCCGAGTCGAATCATATGGGTCTGCGGGCCGACGTAGCTCTTTAAGCTGGCAAAGGTGCCGTGGGCGAGGATACGGTCTCTCGCGATGGCGAGCGAGTCGCTCCCCTGATGCCCGAGTACTGCGCCGTCGTGCAGTACCAGATCAGCTTTTGCGTCAGCCATCAGGCTTGGGAGTAAATCCTAGGAAGGGTTGGTCTGGTCGGAACTGAGCAGGTCAGTTCCGACCCAGGAGTTGATACCGGTTTAGTCTGAGGACGGAAGCGCCTTCGCTTCCTTCAGCTTCATTTCGGCGTCGCAGCACTCGAAGCTGCCGGTGCCGGCCTTGTTGCACAGCACTTCCGTGCCGCACTTTTCGCACATGTAACGTTTTCCCAGTGTATTCGCCATCGCAGAACTCCCGCAGAACTTCTAAACAGTCCTTCATTTGTAATTAGCAAATCTGATCGACAACTTGAAGTGGCGTCAGGCCTTCGCGAAGGGTAATCGGCTGACAGTAGCGGTAATCGGCATTGCTCCTTCGATCGATACGGCGGTTCCATCGTTCCAGGCGCTGTGATGGAGAATCGCGAGACCGATGACGCCCAGTTCGGGCGATCGGGCGATGCTCGTGAGATTACCGATCACCTTGTCGTCGAGCTTGATTGGCGCGCCAGCGACCGGGGCGGTATCACCGGTGATCTGCAGGCCACAAAGTTTGCGCTTCAACCCGCCGCGAGCAGTCGCACGTTCAATCGTCTCTTGTCCGATATAGCAGCCCTTGTTGTAGGAGATGGCAAATTCGAAGGCCGCTTCGAGCGCGAGCGTCTTCTCGGTCGTGTCAACACCGACGCGAGCGATGCCCTTTTCGATACGCAGCAGGTCGAGCGTCGCGGGCGTCAGTTCGGTCAGACTTTCGCGCGAACGCAGGGCCGACAGGGCCTCATCAGACTTGGAAGGGTCCGTAAGGAGACTGAACGACGGTGCCCCGTAGCGGGGGAAATGCGCGATCATCCGATCAGGATCGAAGCGCCAGTTCTCGGTTGGCGGAGTCGAACCAAACTGGCTGGCAACCTCCACGGCGGCCACCGGGCCTTCGAGGTCGATCACTGACCAATCCAGTTCTTCCATCTCAACGTCATCGGCGACGAGAAATTTCTCGAGATGCGCGCGAATCTGCTCCCATCGCTCGCGCTCGACTTCGAGGATGAGCGTATCCGGGAGCGCATAGACGAAACATTCTGCGATTACGTGTGAGTGCTCGGTCACGAAAAGCGCCGGCGCGACATCCCCGGTCTTCAAACCCTTGATATCCGCCGTGCACATCCCGTGCAGGAACGAGACCCGGTCGTCACCAACGATCCGGATGAGCTGTCGATCTGTCAGATGGCAGAAACCCGCACCACGCGTGATCGCCTGATATTCGCGTTCGCTTTCACCTCTAATTGCCATAGCTCGACTCTTTTTATTCTACGATCTGCGAGCTGTGACGTATACTTTAGGCGTGCGAAAAGCCTCACTCCGGATAGTTGCCGGACTAATCCTCTTGATCGCGTCGGCGCCAGCGCAGTCCGCTCGTGCCGATGGCATAACCGATCAGGCGGCCAAAATCAGCGAGCAATCCTTCGCGATACTTTCCGCTCTGAATGCACAGAGCGGTGGGGCCAGCGCGAATCCACTGCTGGGGCCTGTCGCAAGCCTTTCGGGTGACGCCGAGACGCTGAAAAAGGCTCTCGCCAGTGGAGACGAGTCGGGCGCATCCTCGGCGCTGCAGTCTTTGCTGGGCGACCGCGCCGCGATCGACGATGCACTCAAGACCAATCCGAAAGCGATCAAAGCCGAGGATTGGAATGCAATCAAAGTGGAACTCGATCAGATCGCGCCGCAGGTTGCGAAGCTGAGTCCGGCAAATCCTTCGGCGCCTGCCGTTCCGCCGTCAGCCGCATCCGTGGCTCCTATCGCGGCAGTACCGCCGGCTGTTGCGTCGGCTCCGGTCGCATCGTCAGCTCCGCCACCTGCAATGGCTCCGGCCAGCAGTGCCCCTGTCTCAGCAGACGCTTCGTCCTCGCCGCCAAGTGTGACGATTGAATCGCGGACTCTCGATGGAGGCGTGGTCCATATCAAAGGTTCGATCCAAGGCAGGGGGCTCAAGACAGCGGGCATCTACGAAGGCGATCGGTGCGTAAAAAGCTTCAAAGTGGGCGGCGTTCCTGGCGAGCAACGGGTTGAGCTCGATATCGGGATCGGCAATCCGCCGTCCGGAACCGAGATCCGTGTTACCGATGCGGCCGGTCGCACGGCCTCAGCCAGCGTTGTCGACGCTACCGCGATGCCCGGTCCGTCGGAAGCGAACGCCGAGCCGCTTCCACCGTCGGCGCCCCCGTCGGGACCAATCGCGCTGGGATCGCGTGAGGGTGGTGTCGACGTCTATCGCAACTCAACCGATGACGGCGGCTCCGAAGGTAGTTCTTCCGGCACAGTGAAAGAGATTCCCAGCCATGGGCTGCCTTCACCGATGAACCCGTCACCGTCGCGGCGTCACACAATGGACAGCAAACTCGACGATGTCGTGGTTAATGTCATCGACGTGACGCAGAGCGAGTCGAATCCGCACAGCTTTGAAGTCGTAGGCCAGATCGTCGGGTCGGGCGTTACGCGCGCCGGAATCTACGTCGATGGACGCCTGGTCCATACGATTCCAGTCCAGAGCGGGTCGACGCTACAGAGTTTCGACGAGACTTTCATCAGTCAGGGTGGGGTCGCGACCGTACGTGCGTATGGCGCGGGCGATCGTTACGTGGAGAGTTCACTCGATGACGCCGAGATGCAGACAGCGCGGCTGCCCAGCGATCTTGGTTCGACGGTTCCAGGGGTTCCGATGGGACCGCGGTCGGCGCAGGGGATTGGCGTGATGATCACCGGCGTGCAACCGATTGGCGGCAATCTCTACCAGGTGACGGGCACGATCTCAGGCCGCAATATCGCGTCGGCGGGTCTCTATCAGAACGGCGTCCTCGCCCAGAGTATCGGACCCGGCACGAGCGGCCTCTCCACCAACTTGAAGGGCGGTCTCGGCGGAAGCCTCGGCAGTATGCTGGGGTCGCTGATTCCGGGGATGGGGCAGAGCTACAACTTCAGCGTGCGTTACAATCCCGGCGCTGGATTCGCCACGATCCGCGCTTACGATCAAACGGGCGCGTTTACGGAACAGCCCATCGCGTCGGGTGGCGTTAATCCCTACGGCGGCGGCATCAATCCGTACAGCGGGGTCAATCCTTATGGCGGCGGGATGCCGGGTTATGGCACAGCCCCGGCCAACCCGTACGCTAATCGGCGACCCTCGACGGGAACGACGATACCATTGTGGTAGGGGGCCCCACCTTGCGAGCGTGACCTTTGCCGCGATACCCTTAGTGGTTACATTTTTTCTTGAGAGCTAACGATCGATGATACTTCAGGCAACGCAATTGCGCCCCGGGATGGTGCTGGAATACAACGGCGCCCTCTGGCGCGTCATGACGATTAATCACATCACGCCCGGCAACTGGCGCGGGATGGTCCAGACCAAGCTGCGGAATATCCGCACGGGGAGCCAGACCGAAAACCGCTTCCGCTCAGAAGATCGAGTTGAGCGCGTGATCCTCGATCAGGTGCAGATGCAGTTTCTTTATCGTGAAGGCGATGAGTTTCACTTCATGAACACCGAGACTTATGACCAGATCACGCTGCCGCTCGAGATGGTCGAAGACGTCGAGGGCTTTCTCTCGCCGGATATGCAGGTCGAGGTCGAGTTCTACGAGACTACCCCGCTGAACGTCACGCCGCCCAAGACCGTCACGCTCAAAGTGATCGAGACGGAACCGGGTAACAAGAATGCGGCTGTCACGAATACTCTGAAGCCGGCGAAGACGGCTACGGGTTTAGTTGTCCAGGTGCCGCACTTCGTAAACGAAGGCGACGAGATTACGATCAACACTGAAACCAAGGAGTATCTCTCCCGCAACAAATAGGGAGGAATCCAGCCAAGGACCTTTGCGCAGGCCGGGGCGAGGCCGTATCGGCCACGCCCCGGCCTGCGCCTGTTATTCGGGCACGGAATTGTTGTGACGACGAGACAAGACACCGGAAGAGCGCGATTGAGGGGAGTGCGTGGTGCGGTCGCAGCGCGCACTCCCCTCAATCGCCCGCGCCTCCGGATAAGCGAGTCGAGCTACGTAGCTCATACGCAGCCCGGGCTTGAGAGTGTCGCGATGACCGAGGTAGAGGCGCGGGGGGGG
>DATKML010000033.1:0-6539 GCA_035541875.1 Binataceae bacterium (SeqCode) | reverse complement strand
GCGACGCTCACCAACTCCGCCGCTCGGCCAAAGTAGGTCGATGTCCCAGTGGCGGTTACCGAGGCGATAGCCTCGCCCCGCCGCACCACTGCGCCGGCATAGGCAGTCTTACCAGGGCCGGCATCGATCGGAATCGATTCGCCCGTCAGCATCGACTGGTCCAGCAGTACTTCACCCTCGATGATGTTGACGTCGGCGGGGACAACAACGCCGAGCGACAGTTGCACCACGTCGTCGGGCACCAGAACTGCGGCGGTCAGCTCGGTCCAATTACCGTCGCGCTTGACTCTCGCTTTGAGAGAGAGCCGCTGCTTAAGCAGTGCCAGAGCACCCTCCGCGCGAGTTTGCTGAATCAAGCTGAGGGCGACGTTGAAGATCAAAAGCGCTCCGATCATTAGCGCTTCAATAGGCTTCCCCGCCACGACCTGTAGCGCGATCGTCACTTCGAGCATCCATGGTACAGGCGCCCAAAAGTGACGCGCTGCTTTTTTGAGGGCGTGCTCGCGCTCCTCGACGACCGCATTCGGCCCGATCTGCGCCAGCCTCCGTGCTGCTTCTTCCGTAGAGAGCCCGGCCATCTGCGATGACGTGGTGCCCGGAAGCTTTGCATGAGGCGTGTTCATACCGGTGATCAAGAAGAGCGATAGCTCGTCCGGTTCAATCGGACGCGCGGGACGTACAGTATCATAAAAGGCTTCGTCGGAGGGGCAGAAGGTCGACCGGACAAAGAGCCGATCCCCGCTACTAACGATCGTGCGGGCGACCGATCACATCAGCACGACCGCTTGTCGGGTTAGGTTTCCGCTAACAGTACGACGACCGAACGGGACTCTGCGCGGTATTCCTTACTGGAGAGAGAAGGGGCTGTGCGCCATGGGACGATGTCTTCGGGAGTATCGCGCGAGGTATCGACCCACCGGCGCCATAGCCGTCCTCCGCTCAGTGCTGGCAGCTCGAAATTCAATGGCTCCCAGTAGGCATTCATGATCGCGTAAACGTCGAGGCCTTCGTTAAGCAACTGTGCGTAGAGAGCGATGCTGTGAGAGTCGTAAGTCCAGTCCGGCTGGTCGAGCCTTACGCCGTGCCACGATTGCCGCGCCCGCTTGATCAACTCATTGAGGCTGATGCGTGCTCGCTCATGCTGGACGTCCGCAAGGGCCCGGCCGGCGTTGAGCAGAGTTACGAACCTGTGCACATCGGCGTGTTTTTCGAGCAATGTCCAGTCGAGCCAGTTGGTCTCGTTATCGAGGCAGTATGCGTTGTTGTTTCCGCGCTGGGTGCGGCGAACCTCGTCGCCCATCTGGATCATGGGCACGCCGATGGAGAGAACCGTGACGGTCAGAAAATTCTTGATTTGGCGGTTGCGCAGCGACTCGATTGCGGCATCATCTGTCGGGCCTTCGATCCCACAGTTCCAGCTTAGGTTGTCGTCGGTGCCGTCCCGGTTGTCTTCGCCGTTGCTCTCGTTGTGTTTGCGGTTGTAGGAGACGAGGTCGTTAAGGGTGAAACCATCGTGGCATGTGACGAAATTGACGCTCTGCTCGGCCTCGCGCTCCTGCTGCCCGTAGATATCCCGGCTACCCAGCAAGCGGTTGGCCATTGGTCCGACTAAACCCTGTTCGCCACGGAAGAAGCTCCGCACGTCATCGCGAAATCGTCCGTTCCATTCCTTCCAACTGTCTCCGATGAAGCTGCCAACCTGGTAAAGACCGGCGGCATCCCACGCCTCAGCGATGAGCTTGGAGCCGGCGAGCACAGGGTCCGACTCGATGTCCCACAGCACGGGTGGGTTGGGAATCGGTTGCCCCGATTCGTCGCGCGCCAGGATCGATGCGAGATCGAAGCGAAAGCCGTCAATGTGCATAACCTCCACCCAGTAGCGGAGACTGTCTAGGATCATGCGACGAACGACGGGATGGTTACCGTTCAGGGTGTTCCCCGTGCCCGAATAGTTCGCGTAGCGTGACCGGTCTCGCTCGAGGATGTAGTAAGCGCCATTGTCGAACCCGCGGAAGCAGAGCGTAGGCCCGCGGTGATCGCCCTCGGCCGTATGGTTGAAGACGACATCGAGGATGACCTCGATCCCCGCCCGGTGGAGTGCTTTGACCATATCGCGGAACTCATCGAGCACTGCCAGCGGATCGCGACGTGAGCTGTACGCCTGATGCGGGGCGAAGAACGAAACCGGCGAGTATCCCCAATAATTGACCTTGCCGGGTGGACAGTCTTGAGGGTCGAACTGAAATATCGGGAGCAGCTCAACCGCAGTGATCCCGATCTGCTGTAGATATGGAATTTTTTCTACCAGACCCACGAAGGTCCCTCGCTTGTGCGCAACGACGCCGGAGCTGGGGTGACGGGTGAAGCCGCCCACGTGCATCTCATAAATGATTGTCCGTGCCGACGGATGCCGGAGCGGGGTGTCTCCTTCCCAGTCATAGCCGGACGGGTCCGCAACTACGCTCTTCATAGCCGTTGCGATGTTCTCACCGGGTTGGGAGGCAGCCCTGCGATCATATCGGTTGGGAACCGCGACTGCCCGGCTGTAGGGGTCGAGGAGTAGCTTTGTGCGATCAAATCGCAGGCCGTTTGCGGGATCGAAAAGGCCATCGACCCGGTAGCCATACAGCTGGCCCGGTCGTACGCCGGAAACAAAGATGTGCCAATAATGGTAGGCACGGTTAGATCCGGGATCGATGGAGATTACGCGCGCGGGCTTCGCATCGTCAGCACGGTCGAAGAACAGCAACTCAACGCTTCGTGCATGACGGGAGAAAACGCTGAAGTTGACTCCGTTACCTAAGACAGTTGCGCCTATTGGCGAAGCGAGCGACTTGAGTTCGCACATTCTGGTTGGCACTCTACTGTATGAAGGCGACGGAGAGAGTCACCTGGGTCGCAAATTGTCACTCCCTGGTCGAATCAGAACTATCGTGCGATCGGCGGCGTGAACCACCTTATAGGCGACACTGCCGAGGGCCCATAGCTTCAAGCGATTTCGTCCATGGGTCGACATCACAATCCTGTCGATATCGTGGCATTGGCAGTAATCCAAGATCGTCTCGGCTGGATTACCGGATTCCGCAGCAACCTGGGTTGCAACGCCGCTCCATTCTGGCCGGTTCCGAATCGCGTTTAGGTACTGCAAGGCCCGCTCTCTTCGGGCCTGCCACTGCTCATCAATCGAAATGCGCGTTGTACCTTGGCCGATCACATCTTCCGGGATCGGAATCACATGCAGAAGAGTGACTTCGGCCTTCAGCGCCTTCCCCAGTATGAGTGCCTCGCCGAGCGCGCCCTCCGCAAGTTCTGAACCATCCAGCGGAACGAGAATCTTTGTTTTCTCTTTCATACGTCAACCGTCATAGATACCGACTGGACGCCAGCGCGCGGACGCGATGGCGCTAGACGGAAAGCGGCCGAGTTCAGCCGGTACTCGGCGTTGGCAAATGGCAGCCCGAAAGTGCACCGCCGACGTCCACACGGTAACGTCCGCTTAGTTGCTTTGCCGGTTCTCTGGCGTGACTCAAGGCTGTTTCTAGTTCGGCGAGCTGGGCCCTCAGGGTTTCTTCGCTTTCTTTTTCGCTTTTCTTCTGGGCGGCAGCGGTAGCGTCTTGTAGTCGCTTCAGGACCTCGGCGATTAGAGATTCACCGACTTCTCGTGCGTAGTTCTGCCCATCCCAATCAAGTCTTGGCGATAACGAGGAATCGTATCGATACGTGACCGGAGGCTTGCGCTTCTTGAATTGCGCCTGTGTTCCGATTTCTGGCCGCAGCGGACTCTCCGCATCGCCGTGCCGGTATGCTTCAGCCGCCTTCGGGGGTTTCTTTCGGTTCTTAGGCTGTGCCACTTTCGTCTCCGAGCTTTGATCACACGCGAGACTATGCGATCGACCACCCTTGCATAAACGGTGTGTAGAAGGTCCAAGGTGCGGTCCCCCGGAATACCTATGTGGATTCAGGGGCCGCCCAATCCGGACGCGATACGATCCCTCGCCCATGTTGCGCGGACCGGCGAGGAACTCGCGGATGTCAGTCTGAACGAGCTCGATAATGCCCTGTTCGAAAAGCTCGCGACGAAAGAGCCCAAAAACGCGATCCTCGGGGACTTTCCTGGTCTCATTGTCGCCCGCCAAGCCGGAGTTTACGAAGAATACTTTCCTGAGCGAGATGTTTTCCTGGAGACCGGCGGCGACGAGGTATTTGAAGTGCTGGTCTGTGGGCGGCATCGAATAGCCGAGGATGACTACATTCGTCGCCGATTGATCTGCGGACAAGACCTCGTGGGTCAAACGGCGGAATTGACAGATTTTTAGCTCTTCTGAGTTATCGGGCGAGGCTCCACCGCTCTTCAATTCGCCGAACTTTCCAAAGCACGACCGAAGATCCCCAACCGACCAGGAAGAACGCGACAATCAGGTATCCAAGGGTCTGAAAACTGATCGCCGAGAGAGCATGAAAGAATTTGCCGTGGAGGCCAAGCGATGCGACCAGGACTTGCAGTAGTTCAACGGTGCCGATCAAGAGCGCGACGGCAATCGAGAGGCTGGTGATCGTTATGTTGTAGTAGATCTTTCGCAGCGGACTCGAAAACGCCCACCCGTAAGCTCCGACCATGAACATGCCGTCGACCGTGTCCATGAACGACATTCCTGAAGCGAACAGCAGAGCCAGCGATGTTATCGCCAGAACCGGAATTCGCTCGGTGGCGGCGCCGGCAGCGAGCGCGAGCAGACCGATTTCCGATGCGGTATCGAAACCCAAACCGAACAGGAAGCCGACTGGATACAACTGCCAGCTATGACTGATCAAGCTCTGCAGGCGGCCAGCCAAAACACGGTTTGCTAAACCGCGTTGGCTAAGCAACTCCTCCAGCCGCTCAGGTCGGTAGGTCCCTTGCCGCATGAGCCGCCATATCTTCCAAATCTCGATTAAAACCAAGAGGTTCAGGATTCCGATCAGCCAAAGAAAAAGTCCTGAGATGCTAGCGCCGACGATGGTTCCGTAGCGTTCAAATTCCGGCATGGCGGAACGCATGCTCGTGGCCGCGACTGCTAACGCAACGGTCATGACCAGGACGACGGTCGAATGTCCGAGCGAGAAGAAGAAGCCGACGCCGAACGGCCGTTTGCCTTTCTGGATAAGGAAGCGGGCGGTGTCGTCTATAGCGGAAATGTGATCAGCGTCAAAGGCATGGCGGAGTCCCAAGCTGTATGCGAGTGCCCCTAATCCAGCCATCGCGGGAAAGGCAGGTGCATAAAGAAGAAATAGTCCCCATCCGAATGCATGGATGAGGAGTACGCAACCGAAGAAAGCGAAAATACGAATCCGAGCCTCGCAACTCGGTGAACGATCGGAATGCCGATTTTGTCGGGACTGCGCGAACATGACGCCTGCCTAAGCGGCTTTTCGTGCTGTTTCCAATACCGGTTGGAAGGTGATCTTCGCCTTTGCCCCTCCTGTTCGATCAGAACCAGGCAACAGTCTGGCGGAGTTGAGAATGAACGCCATCTCTGAGGCGACATGGATGAAGGCCGCCAGTGTAGGATTGAGCAGACCAATGGCGGCGAGACCGATTCCGACCATATCCACTGAAATCGTGCCAGCGAAGTTCTGCCAGATGATCCGCCGCGTCCGGCGTGCGATCGCCAAGGTCTCGGCGAACTTCAGCAAGTCATTACCAAGCAGAACAATGTCCGCGCTCTCGCGCGCAACATCAGTACCGGAGCCCATCGCGACGCCGACGTTCGCTTCGGTCAGCGCGGGAGCGTCGTTGATTCCATCACCAACCATGGCGACGATGGCACCGTTGCGGACGAGATTTTTGACGCGCGCCAGCTTGTCCTCCGGAAGCAAGTCTGCCTCGACCTCGGCTATATCAAGTTGGCGCGCAGCAATTGCTGCGACCGGACGCGCATCACCGGTGAGCAAGATGGGCCGGATGCGCATTGCTCGCAGCGATGAAATCGCGGCGCAGGCCTCAGGTCGAACTGTATCGGCTACGATGATCATGCCCAGAAGTTGCCCCGCACGAGAGACAAAGACCTCCGTGCCAGTAGCGGAAACATCACCAGCCGTCTTGGGCACTTCCACCCCTTTCTGTATCAACAAAGTCCGATTGCCGACGAGTATCGTCGCGCCATCGACTTTCGCGGTGATGCCGAGGCCGGGCGTGTACTCGAATTTTTCGGGTTCGCGAGGCGAAGATTCGCGCGCGACCGCATACGCGACAATCGCCTTGCCCAGTGGGTGTTCGGAGCGTAGCTCAGCCGAGGCAGCGACTTCCAGCAGTTCTGATTCGTGGACACCGTCGAGAGGAATCAGCCGCTGCACTTCTGGCCTGCCCAAGGTTACCGTGCCGGTCTTGTCCAGAACCACGGTGTTCACTGTGCCGAGCATTTCCAGATAGAGCCCGCCTTTAATGATTGCGCCGAGACGAGCGGCGCGGCCGATGCCGCCCAGGATTGCAAGCGGAGTACCGGCGGCGATTCCGCATGCGCCGGCTACGATCACGACGGAAATCATTGATCGTACATCTC
>DATKML010000032.1:0-13552 GCA_035541875.1 Binataceae bacterium (SeqCode) | reverse complement strand
TCGATCAGCCCCTGCGTCACGCAGATGACCGAATGGCTGGGGTCGCGCCCGGAGGCGAACGCATTGGGCGCGGGATCGTCTATCACGTAAGCCCGCGGTACCGGCATCCGGGCGGCCAGTGCCATCTCGTGGATTACATCGAGCACCATCTGATGCTTCGTCGTATCCGCTGCGAGCGGACGAGCATGCGCGGTCGCCAGCACCAGCGACGCACCACCGAAATACGAAACCAGCGATTGAATCGATCCGATAATCAGGGCCGCGACTGTTAGTACGGGGAAGCCTGCGAAGTTACCATCGACAACGCGGACCGTCCCGACGAGATAGTCAAAGCCGAAACCCAGCGCGCAGAACAGAATCAGGAAGACGACCACCAGCAGCACGGTCTGCCGGCGATTCGCGCGTTCCAGAGCGCGGAAATCCGCATGCCCACTGGCCATCAGGAGCCTTGGCTAGAGGTCAGCTACGCGCGTGGAGTCGGCGTTCCGAGTGCAAGATCGACCTTGGGCAATGCCTGATCTTCGGTAGCGATCTTGAAATATTCGGCGGCGTGGAAGCCGAATTGGTTGGCGATAATATTTGTGGGGAATGACTGAATCTTCGTGTTCAATTGCAGCACGATGTCGTTGTAAGCCTGCCGCGCGAAGGAGAGCTGATTCTCGGTCGTAGTGAGCTGCTCCTGCAGATTCATCACGTTTTGATCGGCTTTGAGCTGCGGATAATTCTCGAAGACGGCGAGCAGACGACCAAGTCCGGTAGTCAGTTGGTTCTCGGCGTCGAGGCGAGCACTCTGCGTCGTTGCCGAGATCGCTTTGCCGCGCGCCTCCACCACCTGCGTCAGGGTATCGCGTTCGAACTGCATATACCCTTTTACTGCTTCCACCAGATTGGGAATCAGATCGTGCCGGCGCTTGAGCTGAACGTCGATTTGCCGCCACGATCCCTCCACTTCGTTACGCAGGCGAACCAGCGAGTTGTAGGAGAGGATTAACCAGGCGCCAATCGCAACGATGATCCCGAGAAACCACATAGCGAAGTTTATCCTTCAGACGCACGAAGGGCGTGTCACCGGATCGTAACCAATGACACGCCCTTGTGCGATGCGGAATTTAGTTAACCTGGATCTTGATCGCCTTCAGCTCGGGCTTCTTCTCGACCGTAATTTCGAGCACGCCGTCCTTGTAGGAGGCATGAACATGGTCCGCGCTCGCATCCTCGGGTAGCTCGAACGCTCGGCGAATCTGCCCATAGTGGCGTTCAGCCACGTGCACGCGAGTCTGCTCCGACCACTCCGGACGCTTGCGCTCACCCTCGACGATGAGTGCGCCATTCTCGACGCGAACGTTGAAGGATTCGCTCTTCATCCCGGGAGCCTCGAAGTAGAAGCGATACGCTTCCTTCTCTTCGACTACATCCGTCGCCGGGGCAAGACGGCGCGGCGCAGGTGCGCGATTCACTTCGTTGAGCAAGCCATTCATCCGATTGAGCAGCCAGCGGTTTCCAGTCCATCCATTTTCGTAACGCAGTTCCATTCCAAAAGCCTCCTCGGTCGTTGCCGATGATTTTTCGTTCTAGGGCTACTTTTTTCTTCGCAGCGCCTTGTGATTGAAAACCTAAGTACGAATTGCGATCCGTCAAGGGGGCCTAATTACCTGACGTGAAGAGGGAACCAGCGGGAAGGAACCGATTGAACTCAGAAGGACTGGACTAAGAATTCCCTGACTTGCTCCCTCCTCTTTTGAGGAAGGGAATGAGCGTTAGGTCAGCCGGACTCCGACGATGTGTTCTTCGCGCTTTCGATTTCGGCGGCGAAGCGTTTCACCATCGCGCGATCACCCTCGGCCTCGGCAAACGCCCGACCCTCTTCAAACGCGGCGACAGCGCGAGCTATCCTGCCCTTGGCCAGAAGTGCACCGGCCTTGCGAAACAGTTTGGCGTAATGAAGACCTTTTTCTGCCGGAGTCATGATCGATAACCGCGAGACACGCGATGCCATCCTAGGCGGCGCACTGACTATCGTCCAGCCCGCCGATGGCTATCGGTTCTCACTCGACTCACTGTTGCTTGCCGACTTCGCACGACCCCGCAAGCAGGATCGTATGCTCGATCTCGGATGCGGATGCGGGGTGATTGCGGCGACGATCGCGCATCTTCACCAGCCGCATGCCATCGTGGGAATCGAGTTGCAGACGGAGCTGGCAGATTGTGCGCTGCGCAACGCATCGGAAAATCGCCTCGCTAACATGGCGGTGATTCAGGCTGACTTACGCCAGCGAAAAATTGCCGGAATCGAGCCGGATTCCTTCGACTACGTGGTGGCCAATCCGCCGTACCGGTCGTCGCAGGGCGGGCGTGAGAGCCCCAACGCAAGTCGGCGTATCGCGCGCGGCGGCGACGGCGCGTCCTTGAAGGACTTCATTCAGGCCGCAGCCCGCTTTTCCAAAGGGGCTGCCAAAGTGGCTTTTATCTTTACTGCGGTTCGCTCGACGGAACTGATCGCCGAATTGAAGGCCAAAAACCTCGAGCCAAAGCGGCTCCGCTTGGTCCATCCCTATGCAGACGCTCCTGCCTCAACCGTGATGATCGAAGCGCGCAAGGCTGCGCAAATCGAAGCGCGGATCGAACCACCGCTAATCGTCTGGGAGCGCGCCGGCATCTATACCGCTGAAGCCCAACTCATTCTAAGTGGCAGACGCTCCGAGGCCGTCAACTCGCGCTGAGAAACTCCAGCGCCATCTGCGCTATTTCGTCCGGACGCTCCATCGGCGCCAGATGACCACATCCGTGGGCGACGCGCACCTGATGGACTCGTCCAATCTGCTCGGCAAACTCGATTCCGGGGCTGTCGCTCTTCTCGCCGAAAACCACGAGCGTCGGCACCTTCGACGCAAGCAACCTGCCGAGGCCATCAAAGTCGCGAGCAGACTGGTAGAGTCGCGCTTCAATTGCAGGAGGGCATTTCAGGCTCCGGCGTCCGTCGGCCGATTCCCGCGTGCCGTGCTCGCAATAATCGCGCAGCACATCCTGACGCCAGCCCGAATAAGGAGGCTTCGCGGCAAAATTCGCGTACATCGCCTCGACGCTGTCGAAAGACGGCTTGCGCTTCAGGGTGCGTTCGTAAAGCTGACTCGGACGTCGTTCCGGGTCCGACGCATCGATCAGCACAGGCTCGATTACCGTGGCGCGCGCGATTAAATCCGGCCGTCGCTCGCCCACCGCAATGATCGCGGTGCCGCCCGCCGAGTGACCAAACGCACGGACTGCCCTCAGCCCCATCGCGACGAGCCAGCCTTCGAGATCGTCGGCCGTCCGATACCACGAAATCTCTTCGACCGGCGGAACCTCGCTGTCGCCATGCCCACGCTGATCGAGGCTGTAGACGTGTCCCAGTGATCGCAGCGCCTCGATGATCGGTCGGTAGACGCGCCCGAGAAATCCAGTGGCGTGAAAAACCACGATCGGGGAGCCTTCACCGCCCCAATCGAGGTAATGAAGCCGAAGACCGTTTACCGTCAGGAAATTACTTTGCGGCTCTTGCGAGCGATTGCCATCAGCCATCGTGGAGCGATCTTAGAGAACCGCAAGCCCTTGGAAAACGGGGCTGAGAAAACCTGCGTTGCGCAAGTACCGCATATCCGCTTAGCTTTTCGGGATGAACCGTCTGACGGTCCGTGGCAAGTATCTCTACGACGGCGAGCGCAAATTCTTCGCTCGCGGCGTTTCTTATGGTCCCTTTACGCCGAACTCGCGCGGCGAACGTTATCCCGAACCGGAGCGCACTGATTCCGACTTCGCCCTGATGCGATCGATGGGCGTGAATCTGGTCCGCACCTATGTGCCGCCGCCGAACTGGATGTTCGAACTCTCGCGCAAGCATGAACTGCGCATGATGGTCGGGATGCCGTGGCCCTTCCACATGGCATTTCTCGATTCGGCTGAGATGATGGCCGATATCCGCAAGACGATTACCGACGGCGTCCGAACGATGCGGGAATTTTCCGACGTCGTCTTCGCCTACAGCCTCGGCAATGAGATCCGTTCGGATATCGTGCGATGGCACGGGCCCAAGGCGGTGAATCAGTTCCTGCGCGAACTCTACGATCTCGGCAAGCAGAACGATCCCGAAGGCCTTTTCACCTTCTCCAACTATCCCTCGGCCGAGTATCTCGATCTCAATTTCCTCGACGTCGTGAGCTTCAACGTCTATCTCCATCGTGAGGCCGATTTCCGCCGCTATCTGACCCATCTGCTCGCGATGACCTACGACCGGCCACTCGTCTTAAGCGAAACCGGTATGGACACGATTCGTGAGGGTGAGGACCATCAGGCGGAACTGCTCGGATGGCAGGCGCGGGCCGCCTTCGAACTGGGCCTCTCGGGCTTTATCGTCTTCGCCTTCACCGATGAATGGCATACCGGTGGAGCTGAAATTACCGATTGGGCTTTCGGCCTGGTGACGCGCGAGCGGCAGCCGAAGGTCGCCTTCCATACGATGGCGGAAGGCTTCAAGCTCGACCTTCCACCGCCGCTTCCAAGCTCGCGAAAGGCCTCGGTGGTAGTATGTGCCTATAATGCCGCTGAGACGATCGGAGCCTGCCTCGAATCACTGAAGCATCTGAACCACCCCGATTACGAAGTGATCGTCGTCGACGACGGCTCGACTGACAGCACAGGGAAGATCGCCGAGACGGCTGGTGTGCGCCTCGTGAAGATCGATCATCGCGGGCTGAGTGCCGCCCGCAACGCGGGAATAGCCGCAGCGACGGGACCGATCGTTGCGTTTATCGATGCCGACGCCGAAGCGGATCGCGACTGGCTCTACCATCTGGTGGAGACCATCACGCGCAAGGATGCGGTCGCGGCGGGTGGGCAGAACTTCCCGCCGGCTCATTCATCTTCTCTGGCGGCGGCGATAGCGGCGGCACCTGGTGAACCGCGCGAGGTTCGCGCCGGCGACGACGAGCTCGATCAGGTTTGCGGATGCAGCTTTGCCCTCGACAAGACCAAGCTGCCCGATGCGGCTCCCTTCGATGAAACCTTCACAACCGCGGGAGACGACGTCGATTTTTCCTGGTCGCTACAAGATCGCGGCTTCAAGCTGGCGTACGCTCCCGGCGCAACGGTTATCCATCGTCGGCGCGCCACGGTCGGGTCCTATCTGCGGCAACAGATCGGTTACGGTCATGGCGAGGCGATACTAGCGCGCAAATATCCAAATCGGGTCGGTCTCGGTAACCGGATCTACGGCGGCAGCCAGGGATGGATCGCGCGATGGTTCGGCGCAGGTGCTCGGGTTTATTACGGCGCGTTCGGGCGCGGGCTGTTTCAGAGTATCTACCGCGGTGCCGACTCTCCGATCGCGTTGCAGCTTCCGCTGAGCGCGATGTGGCTGATGATCGCGACGCTGCTCGTGCTTGTCGGCTTGTTATCTCGCACCTCGCTTATGGTCACCGGATTCGTCGGCTTGCTGACCACTCTTGCGAGCGCGCTCGCAATGGCGTGGGCGGCGCCGCTTCCGAACGAGTATTCGTTGTCATCGGTGCGTGCACGTCTGGCGATGCTGAACTTGCTGGGTTCCGTTACCCGCGGATGGGCGCGACAGTCCCCACAATTGCGACCCCTCTTTATGGACTTAAAGGAGACCGCAATCACAAAGGCCGCACGCTTCGCATGGCATGGTCGCAGCAATATCTCGTTGTCCGAGCCGATGAATGAAAATCACACGCTCGTCGATCGCTTCATCGATGCCCTACGGCGGGCTTTGCTCAAGCGCAAAGTGTCAGTCGTCCTGAGCGATGGTTATCAGCCGTTCGATTTGGCGATTAGCACCAACGCAGGGGCCAACGCTCAATTGAACATTCTCTCGTCGAAGGATAATCCGCCGACCGTGGGATGGAAGCTCGGGATGCGCTCAGCCAGTCTCGGACGATGGTTACTGTGGCTGGCCGGACTTAGTGGCCTCGCGCTGGTAATCGGCGACTTCCATCACAGTCGTGTGATCATCGGGCTGGTGGCTGCCGTCGTCGCGCTCAAAGCGATCACGCTTTACTACCTCGATGCGCGGTTGCTTCCACCGGTTATCGATAGCGCCACGGCCGAAGCGGCCGCTGAAGTGCAAGCGCTCCTCTCACGCGGCGAGGCTGCGGTCTGATGCGTAAACCCGGACTTTACGGCGAAGTGATCCGCCGGATGCGCTCGCACTTCCGGACGCTGCTCATCGTTATTCTCGCGGTGGCCGTGACCAGCGTAATCGAAGTCGCCAAGCCATGGCCGCTCAAGATCGTGATCGACAATGTCCTGGGTGGTAAGCCGCTCGACTGGCGTTGGACCGCATCGATGTCGAGCGTTCAGTTGCTCACCACCGCCTGTATCTTCTTGGTCGTTCTCTACGTCGTGCTGGGCCTCCTGAACGTGCTCAGCAACTACGTCACAATCGCGATCGGGCAGCGGATGGTGAACGAGTTGCGCGCGCAGATGTTCGACCGTCTGCAGCGGTTGTCGCTGTCGTTCCATCGCCGACGCGAGGTTGGCGATCTGATGGTTCGCATCGCCTACGACAGCATGTCGATCCAGACGATCGCGATGAACGGGCTGTTTCCAGTGTTATCGGCGAGCGTGATGCTCGGGGCGATGTTCGTCGTGATGGTGCGGATGGACTGGGTCCTCACTGCGACCGCGCTGATAATCGTGCCGATCCTCTTTCTCTTGATTGCGGCGGTAAGCCATCGAATCGATGCGCTCGCTAGCGGCGCACGGATCAAGGAGAGTCGACTCTATACCGTGGCCCATCAGGCGCTAGCGGCGATTCATGTGGTGCAGGCCTTCACGCGCGAGAGCGAATCGTATAACGAGTTCGTCGAGTCCAGCAGCGCGAGCCTGAATGAATCGCTCAAGCTCTATATCTTTCAGACGATCTACGCTGGCGGCGTTAACGCGCTGATCGCTTTCGGCACCGCCGCAGTCATCTATATCGGCGCTCGCCACGTGATGAGCGGGTTGCTCACGGTCGGCGACCTTATCGTCTTCACCACCTATCTTGCCTCGCTCTATGTTCCGGTGAATCAGCTCTTCCAGACCTATGGGATGATTCAGGGCGCCAAGGCCGGTCTTCGCCGATGCTTCGAGCTGATCGAACTCGAGCCGGAAATTCAGGATCGGCCTAACGCGACGACCCTCGGTCGTGTCGGTGGCGAAATCGAATTCGACGCCGTTCGCTTCGGCTACGATCCGGCCAACCCGGTGCTCAAAGGGATCAACTTCAAGGCCCGTGCCGGACAAACCGTCGCGATAGTCGGTCCCAGCGGTGCCGGCAAGACCACGATGGCGAGCCTCGTGATGCGCTTTTACGAGCCACAAAGCGGCGCAGTCCGGATTGATGGCATCGATACGCGCGATGCGACGCTGCAGTCACTCCGTCGCAATATCGCGATGGTCATGCAGCCGCCGCTCGTGCTCGCGACAACGGTTCGAGCCAATATCGCACTTGGCCGTCCCGACGCGGATGAAGCTGCGATCACGCGCGCCGCCGAGGCGGCGCGGCTCGGCCCGCTGCTCGGCAAGCTGCCCGCCGGGCTTGCGGAGGTCGTCGGGCCTGGTGGACACAGCCTCTCCGAGGGCGAGTCGCAACGCGTCACGATTGCGCGGGCGCTGCTCAAAGATGCGCCCATCCTGATCATGGATGAGCCCACCAGCGCACTCGACACCGAAACCGAGTCGCTCGTGCTGGCGGCCGTGCGCGAGGCGATGCGCGATCGGACCACCCTTGTCATCGCCCATCGCCTGTCGACGATTCAGAACGCCGATCTCATCCTGGTACTGCGTGACGGGGTGATCGCCGAGCAGGGCACCTTCGATGAATTGCTTTCCCGCGGCGGTTTCTTCAGCTACTTGTACAACTTACAGGCTTGGAACAAAGAGGCCGTTGCTTAAAAAACCTGACCTCTGCTTACAGGAAGTAAACCTTGCCGCAAATCTCCTGCTCCCGCTGTAATAAGCCTTTTTCCGACACCTATTCGTCATGCCCGTGGTGCGGCCAAGGGCTACCCGATCGCTCCGCGGCGCCTACACGGCCCGTGGCTCCTGCACCGCCGCCACGACCCGCCGCCCCGGCGCAGCCCAAAACCGCACCGCCTCCTGCTGCTCCGCCTCCCCCTTCGCCATCATCGAGCGCTGCTCTGACCGGTCCGACCTGGGTCGCTCGCACCGGTCAGGCGATTCGATGGATGATCGCGCATCCGCGGACCAGCGGAGTCTCTGCTCTTGTGATCGTTCTGATGTGGTGGCGGTTCATCTACCTTCCAGCATCGCCGTCGTGGGCGGTCTGGTCCCTTGCCTCGGCCGTGAATCACCATCACGGTGAAGAAGCCGCATCGTATATCGACTTTGAATCGATCACGCGCGACCTCTTCAATCAGGGCTTCAAGAATCAAATCGCCAAGGATACGGGTGAAGATAAGAATGATCCCGGAACGGTTCTGGGCGAGGCTATCGCAAAAGGGCTCAGCGGGCTGATGGCCGGGCCGCTCGCGGAGACGGTTAAGGTACGCTTCGAGCAGGAAGTCTCCGATCCCAACAAGGGCAACCATTTTGGTACTCTGGAATTGATCGGGGCGATCTGGCATTTGCAGCGCAACGGTGACAGCGCCGTCACCAGCGGCACTGATGATAAAGGGCAGAAGTTCGAGGTAACCTTTGCGCGGGGCCCGTCGGGATGGCGTATCACCAAAGTCTCGGGCGATGCGATAAGGAAGAAACTCGAGGAGGCCGCGCGCAAGAGTCAGGAAGGCGCAGCGCCCGCAATACCGGCGCTGCCCGGAACAGAACCGCCGAAACACGACCTGTGAGCCGTGACGAGAACCTGAGGGAGTTATTGATTTGAGACGCGCAGACGCATTCTTCTCACGAATCGACGAAACGATCACGATCGGTGTCACCGGCGGCATCGGATCGGGCAAGAGCACCGTTACAAAAATCCTGGCCGAACTCGGCGCACCTGTAATCGATGCGGACAAGGTCGGTCACGCCATCTACCAGCCGGACGGCCCCGCTTACGCCGACATGATCGCGGCCTTCGGCGAGGGCATCATGGCACCCGACCGCACGATTGATCGCAAGAAGCTTGGACCGATCGTTTTCGCTGATCCAGCAGCCCTCAAGCGTCTTAACAGTATCGTGCATCCCAAGATGTTCGCTCGGATGCGCGAGATGATAGACGGGATGCGCGCCGAAGGCGAGCGCAAGCCGATTGTGGTCGAGGCCGCGATTCTCATCGAAGCCAATTGGCAACCACTCTTCGACGAAATTTGGCTGGTC
The DNA here is from genome assembly GCA_035541875.1 of Binataceae bacterium (SeqCode). GTDB lineage: Bacteria > Desulfobacterota > Binatia > Binatales > Binataceae > JAJPHI01. Next base: position 4,240 of record DATKML010000032.1, on the reverse strand, counting down.
ACGACTTCCAAAGAGAAGGTTATCGATCGGGTCGAGCGCGAACGTGGCCTTCAGCGCGAGCAGACCGAAGCGCGTATCAAGGCTCAGCTCTCCGATGAAGAGCGGCTCCAATACGCGAGCGAAGTAATAGCCAACGACGGCACACTCGACGAACTACGCTCTCGCGTGACCACCTTGTGGCAAACCGCCCTGTCCATGAGCCCGTCCTGAACCTCGCGCTCGCCTCTCTTCAGATGCCTCTGCCAGACGGGGAGAGGCCTGGGCGGAAAACCTCTGAATCTGATTGCGGACGACCGTCTGTCATTAAGAGGCGAGTCTTCGGGCCGACGAATCTCACGGCCTCATCAGGCCTCTGTCAGTGAGTACCGCCGAGCTGTTTTCGCCCACCGAACCACGCGCGAGAGTTACAGATTAAAGAGCACGGCGAATTTTGGGAAATTCCTCAGCCTTCGAAATAACGCCCGTGCTCGAGATCCTCAATCAGACCGGGTTGGGATGGCGACCATCCTAAGCGCTGCCGCGTAATCGCCCCCGAGGTCGGATTATCGAACGCGACGAAGCGGGCGAGCCAGCCGAAGTGGTCCTCCGCTTCTTCCGGGCTCTTGGCTACGATCGGCAGATTCAATCGTCTCGCGATTACTCCGGCGATCTCGCGAATTGGGATTCCCTCATCGGCAACGGCATGGAGTCGCAACCCCGCAGGAGCATGCTCCAGCGCCAAGCGATAAAGGCGAACCGCATCCAGCAGATGAACCGCGGGCCATCGATTCCGCCCGTCGCCCACATATGCCGAGACGCCCTTTTCACGCGCGACACCGATCAACGCCGGCACGAAACCGTGATCGCCGTCGCCATGCACGGTGGGCGGAAGTCGCATGATACTGGTACTTACCCCGCGATCTGCTGCCGCTATCGCCACTGACTCCGAGGGACCCCTCAGCGAGGCACTATCAGGTGCAGCTGGGTCCTCTTCTGTACCGATCCGACCGGGCGCGAGCAGCAAGGTCCCTGAGGTCAGGACGAAGGGCTTGCCCGATCCCTCGAGCGCGCCAGTCATCGCCTCCACGGCAACTCGATCAGTATCGCTGGCTGAGGCGTACGCGGCGAAGTCGTGGATGAAGGCTGCGTGAATCACCCCATCGGAGGCGACGGCTCCTCGCCGCAGGCTCTCAAGGTCGTCGAGCGACCCGCGATGGACCTCCGCACCCGCCGCGATGAGCGTAGCCGCGGACGTATCCGATCGGGCGAGTCCGAGAACCTTGTGCCCTGCTGCCATCAGTTCCCGAACGAGGGCAGTTCCGATAAATCCGGTCGCGCCGGTTATGAAAACACGCATGTTAGGGCCCTCCGCTTTGAACACAGATAGCATAGGGAAGCTACGAAGTTACCTTTGTCATCCTGAGCTGAGCCATCCGCGTCGCGACCGAGTTCCTGAGCGCGGCACAAGACAGCCGCCACGTCGCAATAGCGGAGCGAGCGAGGAGTCTGCGACGAGCGATCCGATAAGGATCAACGCCAAGCGATTTTTGCTCGGTCCGATTGCGGCGCTCCCGGCTTCGGAATCGACCGATTGTGGCAGAGCGCGAAGAGTCGACGAAACGAGGCTCTCGGCTTACTCAGGTCACTACTCCATGTGCACGATGCCCGCCGATCGGGTTAGAATAGCCCCTCTATGCTCTGGACCACTGACCGCATCCGCCAATCCTTCCTCGATTTCTTCAAAGATCGCGGACATTCGATCGTGCCTTCGGCCTCGCTCGTGCCGAAAGGCGACGCGACCCTGCTTTTCACTAACGCCGGGATGGTGCCCTTCAAGGATTACTTCCTTGGTATCCGGACACCGGCCGACAGGCGCGTGGCTGATTGCCAGAAATGCCTGCGCATTTCAGGCAAGCATAACGACCTCGAAGCGGTTGGGCGCGATAGCTATCACCATACGTTCTTCGAGATGCTCGGAAACTGGTCCTTCGGCGATTATTACAAACAGGAAGCGATCGTCTGGCATTGGGAACTGATCACCCGGGTATGGAAGATTCCGGCGGAGCGGCTCTACGCGACGATTTATCGCACCGACGATGAAGCTCGCGATGCATGGCTCGCCTCACCAGCGGCTCAGGACTGGAAGGGCCTCGGTATCGATCCGGCCAAGCGGGTACTGCCGTTCGACGAAAAGGACAATTTCTGGGAGATGGGCGAGACCGGTCCTTGCGGCCCCTGCTCGGAGATCCATATCGATCGCGGAGCGGAAGCCTCCAGCTACTGCCCTCACTCGCCCGATGTATGCGGGGTAAACGTCGACGGATGCGCCCGCTTTATCGAGCTCGGCAACCTCGTCTTTATCCAGTACAACCGCGATTCGTCGGGCAAGCTGAGTCCGCTACCGATGAAGCACGTCGATACCGGTACCGGGCTGGAGCGCGTCGCCGCGGTGATGCAGAGCATCGAGACGGGCAAGTATCTGGGTAATTACGAGACCGACGTCTTCCAGACGATCATCAAGGCCATCTTCGAGTACACGAATCCCCGCATGCCTTATGGTCAGGGCGGCGACAAGAATATCTCCTATCGCGCTATCGCGGATCACGCGCGGGCGGCGGCGTTCCTCGTCGCTGACGGTATCCTGCCGGGCAACTCGGACCGCAGCTACGTTTTGCGCCGGCTGATTCGCCGCGCCGTTCGCCATGGCAAGCGCCTTGGTATCCAACCTGGCTTCCTGGGAGCCGTCTGTTCGGGGACTGTAGTCGAGGCGCTTGGCGATGCCTATCCCGAGTTGAAGCAGCTCCGCGAACGAATCGGCAAAGAGATCGCTGACGAGGAGCATCGCTTCAATCTCACCCTGGATCGTGGTCTAGACCTCATCGCCGAGTGGCGAGAGGGTCAGCAGGCGAGCAAGAGCAAGGTGTTCCCCGGCGATCTCGCGTTCCAACTGCATGATACTTATGGCTTCCCCATAGATCTTACGCAGGACATCCTGCGCGACGACAATATTCAAGTAGACGTTGAAGGATTCAACGGTCTGATGGAAGAGCAGCGCGAGCGTGGCCGCGCCGCCCGCAAGGACGATCTCGCTCCCGAAATCAGTCTGAAGGCCGGAACTTCCTCGTACTTTATCGGGAGCCATCGATACGAAGCCGACTCCGAGGTCGTCGCACTTCAACCAAGTGGCGATACGATCGCGTTGGTCACGGCAGAGACGCCCTTCTACCCGGAAGGCGGTGGCCAGGTCGGCGACCACGGAGTGATCGAAGCGGAATCTGGAGCGTTACTTGAGATTCTGGATACCCGCAAACAGGACGGCGCAATCCTTCATCTCGGGCGGGTCGTCCGTGGCGATGCGCGCGAGTTCGAGCCCGGTCGCCGCGTGACCCTCAAGATCGATCGGGAGCGGCGCGACGCAGCGATGCGTAATCATTCGGCCACCCATATCCTCCACTACGCCCTGCGCGAGATCGCGGGCAAGGAAGTCCATCAGGCCGGCTCGCTGGTGGAGCCGGGGCGGCTCCGCTTCGACTTCAACCATCAGGGGCCGATCAAAGAGAGCAACCTCCTCACGATTGAAGAAGAGATCAACGCACGTATTCGCGAGAACGCCGGCGTAACGACCGAGGAGATGCCTTATGACGACGCGATCAAGGCGGGCGCCCTCGCCTTCTTCGGGGACAAGTACGGCGATATCGTTCGCGTCGTAAAGATGGGAGATTTCTCAGTAGAACTCTGCGGCGGGACCCACGTCACGCGCACCGGCGATATCGGCCTTTTCAAACTCGAAGCCGAATCCGGCGTCGCAGCCGGAGTGCGCCGAATCGAGGCCTTCACGGGCAAAGGGGCACTCGATTCGATTCGTCGGCGCGAGAAAATTCTGAGCGAGATTGGAAGCCATCTGGGCGCACGCGATAACCAGGCCCTCGACCGGCTGGAAAAGCTGATCGCGCGAGAGAAGGAGCTCGAAAAGAAGCTTCGCGCCCTTGAGCAAAAGCTGATCGCAGGCGAGGGCGGTACCGCCAGCGCGGGTGAGCAGATCCGCGAGGTGAACGGCGTCAAGATCGTCACGCGCAAACTCGACGGCGTCGATCCTAAAGCATTACGTGAAATTGCTGATCGCCTGCGTGACAAGCATCGCTCGGCCGTCGTTGCACTCGGCTCGGACCTGGGCGAGGGCAAGGCCGCGCTGTTAGTCGCGGTAACTTCGGACCTGACGGCTCGCGTGAAGGCTGGCGATCTGGTGAAGCAGCTCGCACCG
>DATKML010000031.1:0-8350 GCA_035541875.1 Binataceae bacterium (SeqCode) | reverse complement strand
TAAAGAGGCGGGCTTCTACCGTCTGGTCGCGCCCACGCAATACGGTGGGTTGGGCGCCGGAGTTTTAGGCTGGGTGGTAGCGGCGGAAGAACTGGCGCAGGGATGCCCCTCGACGGCGGTCTCTTTCAACATGCATGTCGCAACTCTGGCGACCTATCTGATGAAGGCCAACTTCGCCGAGAGTTACAAACAGCGCCTCGCGAATGAGATCGTCAGGCCGGACAAGCTACTCGCCGCGATTCTCTCTGAGCCGGGTACCACAGGCCTGCTACCTTCGACTTTCGCCTGCGCGACCCAAGCGCGCAAAGTCGATGGCGGCTGGCGACTCAACGGTAAGAAGGGCTTCTGCACGATGGCGCAATCGGCCGACGTCATCAATATTTTTGCCCATCCTGAAGATTCCACCGATCCTGAGACCGCCCTCAGCTTTCTAATCTCCCCCAAGCTGAAAGGGATTCGCGTCGAGAACAATTGGAACACTCTCGGCATGCGTGCGACCAAAAGCGACAACCTTGTCCTCGAAGACGTCTTCGTGCCCGAGGACGCACTGTATTGTCTGATTCCAAACGCCGGCATCTTCGTGTCCGAAAGCGAGCCACTTTATAATCTGCCCTATACCGCGGTCTATCTCGGTATCGCCGTCGGTGCTCTGGAGGCGGCCAAGCAGGCGGTGCATCAGCGTCTGCCGAGAGGTTATAGGCAATCGCTCGCTTATCATCCCGATGTCCGGCGACGTATTGCCCAAGCCAGCGCGCAAGTCGATGCGGCGCGACTCATGGTGCGCAACTGCGCCTGGTACCTGGATCGCGAAGGGCAAAGCCCCGCGGTAACGGCGAGTTATTTCAAAACCAAGTATTTTGTCGGCGAAACTGTGGCAGCGGTTACCCGTTCGTGTCTGGAGATGGCTGGGGCACACGCGCTGTTCAAGGGCGGCAAGCTGGAACTGTTGTTCCGCGACGGAGTGACGGCAACCATTCATCATCCGCCGTCCGACTATTGCCTGTCGGAAACTAGCATCTATGAACTCGGGTTAGACCGAAACAAAGCTCAACCGCCGATTCCCAGAGGCTGGAACTGAGGACGACTCGGGCGAGCTGCTCGTCAACCTGCTCGCGCAGCGCGACAAGCGGCGCGCCACCATCATCGCCTAGCAACAAGAATTGCTTGAAACCTCATAGATCCACCCTTGGCGCTTCGCCGCGCTTGGTCCCGCGGACAATTGCTGTTCCCGGTTAACCTTGGATTCGTCAGGTTCGGCCATTTTCCTACTCTTGGATCGTGCACTGTGGAATTTCGTCTTGTTTATCTACGACATTCGGTAACCGTTCTCACACGATCGCAGGCTTCGCACTTCGAAGGCATTGCGGTTGCGAATCCCGGGCTCCGAGCCATTGCGGAGTCGAGCGAAGGGGCTCAATTCGGTACTTGTCGAGCGCCGCCGCCTTCTGCATCGACGCACGGGTGCCGCCATCGAGTCGTTGTATCGGGACCGGCTCGAAAACCACTACGCCAACCTTGCTCGTCATTACCGCCATAGCGACGATGTGGCCAAGGCGGTTGAATACCTGCGCCTGGCATCGGAGCAGGCCGTCGAGCAATTGGCATACTCCGAGGCGGCAGCCGACCTGAAGGCCGCGATCGCACTTGTGGGTGGACTTCCCGAAGGAACCGACCGGCTGCGGATCGAGCTCGCGCTGCACATCACCGAGGGCTCGATTGTTACGGTGTTACATGGAATCGGTTCGCAGGAGCGAGAGCGTGCCTTCGAGCGGGCGTGTGAGATTAGTGAGCGGCTAGGGGACACGACGTCGCTGCTTCGCGGATCGATCTTTCTCTCGTTCCTTTATATCGCGCGGGGAGAGCCTGTACGCAGCCGGGAAATATGCAGCCGGCATATTGAGTGGCCGAGCAGTCCGGTGTGGTGGAAATACTTGCACCCGCGCATTGGATTATCGAACTCAGCACCCTTCTCAGCGGCGATCTGAACGAAGCGCGCAAGCTGTCCCGCGGATGGAGGGAACGTTTTGAGGCCGGGCCTCAAGGAGTATTCCCTATCAACCTGTCGGTGACAGTGTCGCAACATTACTGCCTGGCGGTTCATCTTCAGGGTGGGATTTCAGAGGCGCTCAAGCTCTGCCAGGAATCGCTGAAACGTGCTCGTATATTCAAACAGCCTTTCACTCACGGCATGGTGCTGATTCACGTCGGCTGGCTATATCAGGTGCGGCGGGAGCCGGAGGCCGTGCGCGAAGGTGCCGAAGCTGCGATGGCGCTCGGTGAGGAACACGGATTCCCCGAGTGGCTGGAGTGGGGCCGATGGCTTCACGGATGGGCGCTGACTGAGCTTGGAAAAATAGAGCAGGGTGTTGCCGAAATGGAAGCGGGGATCGCCGGGTTTGTTCCCATGGGCGGCGTGCCCAGGCAGGCCTTTACGGCCGCGATACTCGCGAAGGTTTACGAGAAACTCGGGCGAATTGACCAGGCGATCGCGATGCTCGACGACCAGCTAGTACGAATCGAGCGCTCCGGTGAACGATTGGACGAGGCCGAGCTTTATCGAGTGAAGGGCGAACTGCTCTACGCGCGTGACGGCGCGGGCAGCAGCGAGGGCGAGTCGTGCTTGCGCAAAGCGATCGAAATCGCGCGGCGGCAGGAATCTCGATGGTGGGAATTGCGCGCGACCATGCACCAGTGCCCCACTCCGAGGCCCCGTTTAAGCGGCCGCCTTGTGAAAGGAGCTGTTCTTCGGGTCCTGTACGGAATGGCCCGGCCCTTGAAAAGTTTGGTCGGGGTCGACCCTTTAAATTCACACCAAGTCTGCTGCGAAGTTTTGAGGCCGCAGCCTTGCCCGAGGCAATATCTACAATACTCGCGAACACCTCGGCGAAGAAATATTCTTCGATGCAGAGAGTTAAAGGAAAATTGTCAGGGTTGCGTACTCATGCACCATATTTCTCTCGCTTCCAGCCAGTCATTACCGAACGGATGATGGCTTGAAGTATCAGGCTCTCCTCTTGATCTCGCTCGAACCGGGTATAGGCATAGTGAACATCGGCTACCTGCTCTTTGTCCCGCAGCTGTGACAGGATCCAGCGGAGGTCTAAGCGCCAACGTTTCTTTTTGCCTCTCTTCATGCTTCTACTCTTCCTGGTTCGCTCGCGCCGCCCTAACCTACTGCTCGGGTCGGGTCTTTCGGAAGCTTCTTCTACATCCGACCATGGCAGTCATCCTTGCCTTCTTAAGTGCTGTCAATTAGCAGTCAACTAGTTTTTTCGGTTTGTGGAGCCTAGCCGTTGGTAACTTCACCTCTTGGCCTCTCCTTGCTGGAACGCATCCCTATGCCTTTTCAGCATAGCCGAACTCGCATTGTGATCAATGCGGAGCCTTGCCGAAATGTAGTCCGCAGGACGCACTTGTCCACAGAACCGTCGCGCGCGCACTCTCTCTCTTCGGTGCAACTGTGCAGCAAAGCTCGAGTCCGAACTGGCGGATGTGTGTTCCCCGTCAGCACAAGTTGGACAGTTCGAGGCGATTTAGGAAGAGAGGATTTTTGGCTCATCTATAACTGCGGAAGGAGCCTAGCAACCCCTTTTCCTGTTCTGACGTGCACGCGCATCGGGTACGGCCCGAAGTTTAGGACAAGTCCCTTCTCTTAGCACGTCACATGAAGCACAGCATTTGTGTCCTTCGGATTGCCGGCAAAAACCTCGATGGCCTCGTCTGTCGGCACGATGATCAGGTCGATTTTTCGCCGGCGTGCTTCGCGCTTCACCTCGTCCATTACAGGAAGCGACCCATACTTTCCTGTTCCAACTACCAGACGTTTGCAATTCCAAGGCAGCTTCTCTTCAATCGACACGGGGGTATGTCCGAACTGCTCACGGAATTGTTTCGAAGGTTTCTTCTTGCGCTTGAAGACCTCGCCACGATCAATCACCACATCGTGAGCGTAGGTGACGCCGTCGATGGCGATCGAGCCGAAGTGAACCTTGCCAAAGTCCATCTGACAATCCTTCCTTAGCATTGCGCTTGCATCGTTTTGCTCGCGACAGGGCTCGCCACGCACCATACCAAAACTACCACAGCTAGAACGATCGTTCGGAACAGCCATACCCAATGCTGCAGTCGCCGCAGGCGTGCTTCCGTAGATTTCGGAGAGCTTCGCGCGCGCCTCGTCGCGCTCGACACGTGGGGAACTGCGCTCAACTGCCGAACGGGCGGTATGGCTCAGCGGTGGCGTTGATAAGTGCCGATGAGCTCGGCCTGGGCTAGGATATGGCCCTTCATCGCCTCTTCGAGTTTCGCTTTACCGGGCCGTTTGAGGTCCGGCAATACCGTGTCGAGGGCATAAAGGTTAAAGAAGTACCGATGGCGCCCGATTGGTGGACAGGGCCCACCGTAGCCGGTGCGCTTCCAATCATTGAGTCCCTCCAGAGTGTCGGGCGGCAACCCGGCTACGTCCACTGCCTCGGGCAAATCTTTGGCGGTGGGTGGAAGATTGTAGAGAATCCAGTGGACCCATGTCATCTTCGGGGCGGCTGGGTCCGGAGCGTCAGGATCGTCGACGATAAGAGCGAGACTGCGAGTTGCTTGCGGGGCACCCGACCACACCAGTCGCGGAGAAGCATCTTTGCCATCGCATGTGTAAGCGGCAGGGATTCCAGCGCCACTTTTGAAAGCCGGTGAACTAAGCTGCAGCGGCATTTTATCGACCTCCCCCGGTAACGAAATCGAGCGCATTGGTCTTGCGTGTGATCCTGATACGGCTCAAGCGCCGCAGATGGATACGGCGGGCCGCGCGGGCGGCGCCAAGCGCCACCTGCTCGAATCTGGCCGACGTCGGGACGGGATTCGTGCGCATTGCGCAAACCGGAAGGCTGCTCGCCCCGTAAAAAAGACTAGATCCAGCCCTTGGACGTTCTTATCGTCAGAACAGGGCAGAGCGCCTCTCGTACGACACGCTCCGTCACGCTTCCCATAACCAGACGCGCAAGACCGCTCCGGCCATGGGTTGGCATCACGATCAGGTCTGGCTCGACTTCCCGCGCAACCGCCAAAATCGCCTTGCCCGTATCGGCAAGGAACGCCGTCTCGGTAAGCGTCTCGCACTTCACCCCGGACAGCCGCTGGACGGCGAGCTCCTTGAGCATCGTCAAGGCTTTACTCTCTGAGGACTTCTCGTCTTCCCGAGTCTTAGCGACATGCGATTCGCCCATCGCTGGTAAAGCTGAAACGACATGCAGCAGATATACGGTCGTGGATTCGACCGCGAGCTGCTTGGCCGCTTCCAGTGCTACTCCTTCCTGATCGTCAAAACCGACGGGGCAAAGAATCTTGTTGAAGGGAAAATTCATCGCAGTTGCTCCCTGGCCATGCTCCATCTGACGGCAAAAACTTGCGCTTCCTGCGTGAAACGTCAAGCGCTATGCCAAGCTCGCGCTCATCTCGGCGCACCGCATTGAAGAAATCGAGGAGCGAAAATCAGACCTCAGTAGTCAGCAGACGAATAAGCTGGTTACGATTTTTAACGATTCGCATCGATGACGCATGTGGTCAAGGGGTTATTGCACCCAGGATTCCGGCGGGGGCACTGCCGACGTTATCTGCAGCGGTACCTGGACACGATGTCCGTTGCGCAAGATGTTCAGATAGATGACTTCGCCAGGCCGCGTATCCCGAACCCGTTCATAAAAATCCAGGAAACTAGCCACGCGAAACCCATCGATACCGATTACAAGGTCATAGTTCTCGTGAAGCGGGACCGATCCGACAAGCGGAGCGACTATTATCGCCGGTGGAAACATCATCACGCCGAGCATCGCCACACCATTCAATACATCACGGATAGGCTGACGGTATGGATGCAGTCCCGCCGCGGCTCCGGGGCTCCCTGGCTCAATATCAACGACCAGCAATCCCTGGATTTCCTTTTCCGCGGTACGCGTCTCGACTCGCAGCTCAATGCCGAAGATCGAAATCTGCTCGTTCGCATCCAGATAGCCCTTGAGCCCCTGAGGTTCGGGGTCGGCCGCCTCCTGCTCCAATTGGTACGGTGGGCCCTCGCTATCCGATGAAGGTTGGATGGGGTTAGTATCTGCCGTCTGAGAGCGCTGAGACCTTAGAATCTCCGCTGTATCGCCTGCCGACGTGGAGCTGGAATGCGCAACTCCGATAAGCACGGCTGCAGCACATAGCAGCAAGGCGACCAGATGGTTTGCTGGCATCGAATCAGGGCTCACACTGCCATCGCTGAACGCACCGGAAAGACAGTTCCCGTCGGACCGGGTCTGTGTCTCCTTAGCCGGTGACTTCTCTGAGTTGACACACCGCTATAGCGCGTAAATGATATCCGAGCATGCCGCGCGCCGTTCGATCATTTTAAACACAAAGAACAAGCGAGTTGGCAAATAAGTAACAAGACGAGAACTATAGCGCTGCGGTATTTCGCAGCGCTGGGACGACTGGCGCGCGATGTTCGATCCAGACGCGGCCGAGCTTCGCGCCTCAGCCGAGCGGCTGGTAAAAGCAGCGTTCAGAGCGGTAGCGGGAGGATTTGCTGAAGCGCGGATAGCCCGGGTCCGGTGAGATCCTCGAGCTGGCCCGTCGCCAGATGTGCCGCACCTCTTCGTCAAGCCGCTCCAGCTCTCTTCGTCCGGAATCCGTCAGACGATACACACGCTTGCCTTCCTGCGATTCTGACGCGATGAAGCCCTCATCTTCCAGTACCTGGAGCGTTGGATAGACCGTGCCGGGAGTTGCTCGATAAACGCCCCCGGCGCGCTCCTCGAGCTCATTAACTCATAGCCGTGGCTCGGACCTTCGGCGACCAGCTATAGAAGCGCGAGGCGTATCTCTAATTTGCTCCGAACGAGCCCGATTTTGTTGAAAAATTCCGACCACAACTTCGCGAAAGAGTTGGCCTGCGAGTGAGACATCGCTCCCGATCCATTCGAGAAACCGATCAAATCGCTCCGACTGCTCTTCGAGACTAAGATCTCGGCGCGATACTCCGCGTGGCTCAACGTAGACCCCGGACTTATCCGACGTACTCCAAGAGCGGCGGCGGTTCCGCCAGCGAAAGAGAGGCATTCTTCAAGCCCATCACGACATTGACCGGCTTCCTAACGCGAATGTCTTCGGACCTGGTTATGCCAGGGGCGTATAGCTGTCGCACCTGTGGAGATTTCTTACGCACGAGTTTGGTCCCGACCGCATTTTCGCCGCTAAGCTTAGGCGAGAACCTATAAGTCGTCGCACGGCTCCATGCTTTTGCAAAGTGACGATCGTAGTCGACACGTCTTTTTGAAGAGAATTTGCTGTCGGAGAGCGACTCAGCGAAATGAGCACTCGAGAAGCTAACTCGCAAGGGTGCCGGCTACTATCATCGGAGAACGTTAGAAGTGCAAACAAGGAAGATCCGCGCCTAGCCGAAGTTGGTGCGGACTTGTCCAGGCCCGAGGCGCGAGGTGGAAGTGACGGGCAGTTTCGCGCCTCGCGTAAGGCCGACGCAGCATCTCACTCTGTGCTTGCGAGGGAGGACGAGCGCCAACTCGACCACTCGTTACGCCCGCATTCGCTCGCAGAATTCGTAGGTCAGGAGCGCATCAAGAAAGTCCTCGGGATGTCGATTGCCGCAGCCCGCCAGCGTGGCGAAGCGCTCGACCACGTCTTGTTCTCGGCTCCCCCGGGCCTGGGCAAGACATCGCTCGCTCATATCATTGCGCGTGAGCTCGGCGTCAATCTACGTTTGACTTCGGGCCCGGCGATAGAAAGAGCAGGCGATCTTGCCGCAATCGTTAGCGATCTCGGTCAGGGCGATGTGCTCTTCATCGATGAGATTCATCGTCTGGCTCGGGCGGTCGAAGAGATTCTCTATCCGGCGATGGAGGACTTCGAGCTCAACATTGTGGTCGGGAGTGGCATGGGCGCGCGCACGATGGCGCTTTCGGTCAAACCGTTCACGATGATCGGGGCAACCACTCGTTCCGGACTCCTGAGTTCTCCGCTGCGCGACCGTTTCGGCCAGCACTACCATCTCGACTTTTATGCGCACGACGACTTGGCCCAGATCATCAAGCGGTCCGCCCATCTGCTTGCGATTCGCATCGACGATGAAGCCGCTCTTGAACTAGCTTCGCGCTCGCGCGGTACGCCACGGATTGCAAATCGTCTGCTGCGGCGGGTGCGGGATTTCGCCCAGGTCAATGAAGCGGCGCTGGTGACGCGCGACGTGGCCTTGGGCGCGCTGGAACTGCTTGAGATCGATGCCTGTGGCTTCGACAAGATGGATCGCGCGATCCTCGCGGCGATCATCGACAAGTTCGGCGGCGGTCCGGTCGGAGTGGACACG
>DATKML010000030.1:0-28716 GCA_035541875.1 Binataceae bacterium (SeqCode) | reverse complement strand
ATTCGAGTGTACGCCCGCGCGCCGTTTACTGCGTGAAGATCGTGACCACCACGTTCATGCCTGGCCGGAGCACGATGTCCGATTGGGGATCCACCAGGATCTTGACCGGAATGCGCTGCACTACCTTCACAAAGTTGCCGGTGGCGTTTTCGGGCGGCAGCAGGCTGAAGCGATCGCCGCTCGCGCCGGGCATATGCTCGACATGCCCACGATAATTGCGGCCGAACGTATCGACATGAATCGTTACCGGTTGGCCGCGATGCATGCGGGCGAGCTGCGTCTCCTTGAAATTGGCCGTTACCCAGATGTCATCGGTCTCGGTTACGAACATCAGCGTCTGTCCGGGCTGGATACGGGAGCCGAGCTGCACCGAGCGCTTCCCGACGATTCCGTTGGCCGGGGCGTAAATCTTCGTGTAGCTGAGATTCAGTAGGGCTTGGTCGAGAGCGGCACGAGCAGCCTCGGCATCGGCCTGTCGGGCCGCTATCGTTTTTAGCGTCGAACCGGCGGCTTCCCGGGCGGAATCGACCTTTGCAGCATCAACGCGCGCAACGGATGTGTACTGATCGTATTGCTCCAGCGGCACTACCTGTTGGGCGAGCAGAATGCCGTACCGGTGGGCATCGCGCTGTGCTTTGAAGTTCGCCGCTTCAGCTTCGCGTACAGTCGCCAGAGCGGCGGCGTAGTCCTGTTTGGCCGATGCGACCTGGGCAAGCGCCAGGCCGAGGCGCGCGCTCGCCTGCTCGACCGCGACTTGATCGTCGCGGGGATCGATTTCGACCAGCAGCTCGCCCTTGCGGACCCGGTCGTCGTCCTCCACGTGAACCGCGATCACGGTGCCGTCGATCCGGGAACTGAGCGGATCGATATGACCGTCGATCTGGGCGTCGTCGGTGGATTCGTAAGACTGCAGATAGTTCCACAGTCGCGGTGCACCGAGCGCCAGGAGCAGGGCAAGCACCGCTCCGAAGAGGGCTCTCGAGATGCGGCGGTGTGAGGTGGAAGCTCGTGCCGGAGGTAAGCTGAAAGTCTTCAGCGGCGGAACAGGTGCGGCATCCGCTTTGGTCTCGCTGCCACGCAGTGCCTCATGGCGATTGCCGTTCAATCCATCCGTCCGCTTTGCGCCGTCATTTTGCTGAAAGATACGAGGGCTACCGTTTTGTAAATCCATAGTGTCAATCCGATGATTAAGAAGTTGTATATGCGACTCTGCTGGGTTTTGACCGCGTGTTTCGCCACTTGCGAAGAGGTTTCGCGATTCGCGTTGCTAGGTTTTTATTGAAATCAACAATTCCTTTCGGTCGACGCTTGAGGTCGGTTGTATATGCAACTATTATACCCGCTATGTTCTTTAATCCTGCCGATCAAAGGCCGGCCAAGGACCGTTAGTCGCTTCTCGTCGCAACGATTTAGCGAGAATTCCCGATGGCCCGAAGCCTCTTTGTCAGGGTCTCCAGCGCGGCCACTCCTTCTTTACCCATGCGCCGGTAGGCTTCTTCCTGAGCCTTGCGCCACAGTGGGAAGGCGTCGCGTAGAAGCTTCGCACCTTTTGGTGTCAGGCTCACAATGTGCGTGCGATTGTCATCTCCGAAGTTCGCCGCGACCCAGCCGCGCTTGTGCATCCGCTCAATGTTCCTGCTCATAGTCGATTTATCCGTATGGAGCAGGGCGCAAAGATCGTTTTGGGCGCAAGGCCCTTGGTGTGACAGCGCGGCTAGCACGTTGACCTGTGAAGCTTTAAGACCGAGCGGCGCCAACGCCTCGTCGTAAATCGCGCTGAGTACACGGCTCAGCATCCGAGCGCGATACGCCATACAAGCGGGCCCAATCTGCGATGCCTCTACCAAAGAGGAGGTATGCAGGCTTTGTTTCATCCCGGTCATAGATTAGTTGTACATGCAACTTCGACGCCTCTCAAGAGGGCATCCTCCGGGGCATCCTCCCCTCGATTCGGTCAAGTGATTAACGAGGAATGCGATCACCTCGGTGTCAGCCGTCAGACTCTGCCGTCCGAAGCTGCGGTAGTTAGAGGTCAGATCCCACGACAAACTCTCGTGCAGCACATTTGTCACAGTCGCTCGTGGCTCGTGTCTAAAGACATATAGGAGGACAAGATCGTGAGCGTAGATGAAATCCAAACTCTGGCTCAGCGATTTGCTGATGCCCTCGACAAGGGCGACATAAGAACCGCGGTGGAGATGCTCGCGGGCGACGTGGAAGTGTTCGACCACGTCCCCTATCGTTTCGACGGCAAGGCGCTGTTCGCCAAATATCTCAACGAGGCGTTCGCTGGTATCGCTTCAACGAGCTTTGGCTTTCGGCAGCCGTCGTGCCGCGTCTACAACGATAACGTCGGCATCGTAAACGCCTACGACACGTTCATGGGAGCAACCAAAGACGGCAAGGCGCTGACTCTCCACGGTCGAACCACGTTGGTCTTCATCAAGCAAGGCAGCCAGTGGAAGATCGTGAGCTGTCACTTCTCGGCGATGCCGCAAGCCGCGTGAACCCCGTCTAGAAAAAGCGTATGACCCCGCATCGAGGTGAATGATGAGCATCAACAATCCGTTGGCCGACGATCCTACGACCGAACCATATCGACGTTTGCGCATAAGTGTCTCGGTAATTTTGCAGCGAGCACGAGAGCACTTATCGACCGAGTCGTGGAGACGAACATGCAAAAGCTGATGAATAGAGTCGCGGTCGTGACTGGCGCATCGAAAGGAATTGGAGCTGCGATCGCGCAAGGATTGGGAGCTGAAGGCGCATCAGTTCTTGTGAACTATTCTAGCGATAGAGCTGGTGCCAATCGGTCCGTGGCGGCCATTAGCGATGCGGGAGGGAGAGCGTTCGCAGTCCAGGGCGATGTATCAAAGATTGAAGACGTCAAGCGCCTGCTCTTCGAAGCCAAGAGTCGTTTCGGAAGACTCGATATCTTGGTTAACAATGCGGCTGTCTTCACGTACAGACCGTTTGAGCAGTTCACTGAGGAAGAGTTTCATCGCAGACGAATACGAACGTCCTAGGGACCTTCATGATGATTCACCAGGCGCTCAACTACTTCGGACCCGACGGAGGCAGCATCATCAACATCGGTTCCCTCGCAAGCACGAAGGCGACGCCCGCCCTTTCCGTCTATGTAGCCACCAAGAGCGCGATAAACGGGATGACGAAAGTCTTGGCTAAGGAACTTGGTCCTCGCAAGATCCGGGTTAATTCAGTGAACCCAGGGGCAACCGATACGGAAGGAGCGCACAGCGCGGGAATCATGGGTGCGCCTGCGGAGACAGCTTTAGTTGCTGCAACGCCACTTGGCCGCGTCGGCCATCCCGAAGATATTGCAAGGGTAGTTGTGTTTCTCGCCTCGGACGAGGCTGGCTGGCTCACTGGTGAAATCATAACGGCCAGCGGCGGATTAAGCTGAGGCCATAAGGCCGTCTTTAGAAGTCCGGCCATGCATGCGAGCAACGTCTGCGACCAATCATTCGAGCGAATGAGAGTAAGCGGTTCGCCTATTCCAGACAAAAAATCGGGGGCCCTGATTCGAGCGTTCCGCATTGGTCTTCCTCAAGCAGGGCGAGTGGAAGAACATGAGCTGTCACTTCTCGGCGATGCCGCATGCGGCCTGAAGCGCTTTGGGAAAGAAAACGTGCGACGAGCGTGGAGGTAAGCGATGAGCCTCAACAACCCGTTGGCTGACGATGCCCTTGCAGAACGAGATGACCAAAACCTTGTGGCGCGCGCCCGCTGCGGTGATCGCCGGGCGCTCGAGGATCTGGTCCAGGAGCATCAGGGATGGATCTACAACATCGCGATCCGCATGCTCTTCCACCCACAAGACGCCGAGGACGCAACCCAGGAGATCCTCGTCAAAGTGGTAACCCGTCTCTCGTCCTTCGAGGGCCACAGCAGTTTTCGTACTTGGCTCTACCGGATCGTTGTCAACCACGTGCTCAATATGCGACGCGGTCGAGTCGAAGATGCTGCCATAGATTTTCGCATGTACGGCGAAGCACTCGACAAGATCACGGATCTCGACCCGCCCGATCCAAAAGGCGCCTCACCTGATGCAAATCTCCTCGTGACGGAAGCGATGCTGGCGTGCACTTCCGGGATACTGCTCTGTCTGGATCGTGAACAGCGGCTGGCTTACATCCTCGGGACTATTCTCGGCGTGAGCGATACAGTCGCTGCCGAAGTGCTGGGAATCTCCCCGGGGAATTTCCGCCAACGGCTCGCTCGTGCTCGTCGAGACCTACGGAATTTCATGAACGACAAGTGTGGACTCGTGAACCCGGCCAATCCATGCCGATGCGCCAAGAAGACGCGCGGCTTTATCGACGCGGGCCACGTCGATCCCAAGAACCTCCTGTTCGTTCGTGAGCGCGTCTGTGAAGTGCGGGAGGCGGCGTCCAATACTTACGAAACGATCAAAACACTCGACGATAAATGTGCTGACGTCTACCGCCGGCATCCGTTCTATAAACCACCAGATCTTGCGCAGATGTTACGGCGTTTAGTCGAAAGCCCAACGCTGAAGCGTGCGACTGATCTGTCATGAGTAGTAGGTGCATATGTTTGCGGTATATGCCGAAAGACCGAACCTTGAGGATCCGCTCGCGTCGCTCGTGGTAGGTGAGTGCCCGGAAGGCGAAGTTCCAAAGCCAACGCGACAGACCGCCGAGACCATTAAGAAGCAAGACCGCCAAAGGGACTCCGCTAAAAGCTGAAGGGCTCGTCCCCGTGGACGCTCCTATTGGTAAAGAGTCGGGGACTTGCTGATATCAGAAAGAGCGGATTCAGCCATTGTCGAGAACTCGAACTGGACCATTGAACACAGCTCGTTGAGCCCAGCGAGAGACATCGACCAGACCAATCATGACTGGGACCTCGATCAGGGGGCCGATGACGGCGGCGAAAGCAGCGCCGCTGTCGATGCCAAAAGTCGCCACCGCGACCGCGATCGCTAACTCAAAATTGTTCGACGCTGCCGTGAAGGAAAGCGTCGCGCATTGCGGATAAGTCGCACCCACCCGTCGGCTCAGCACAAAGGAGACGAGGAACATGATGCCGAAATAAAGCAGCAGCGGAATTGCGATTCGCACCACGTCGAAGGGCATCTGCACGATCGCCGCGCCCTTAATCGAAAACATCACAACGATAGTGAACAGCAGGAAGGTGAGGGTTAGCGGACTAATCCTCGGAATGAATTCTTGGCGGTACCAGGTCTTTCCCTTGGCTCTCGTCAAAACGATCCAAGTCATCAAACCCGCGACAAACGGAATACCCAAGTAGATGCCGACGCTCTGAGCAATCTGGCCGATAGTCACGTGTACGATCGCCCCGCCAAGACCGAGCCAGCGAGGTAGGACCGTGATGAACACATAAGCATAGAGCGAAAAGAACAGGACTTGAAAAATCGAGTTGAAAGCCACCAGCCCTGCGCAGTAATCGGGATCACCGCTGGCGAGGTCGTTCCAGACGATAACCATCGCGATGCAGCGAGCGAGACCGATCATAATGAGCCCCACCATGTACTCGGGACGATCGCGCAGAAACACGATCGCGAGAGCGAACATCAAGATCGGTCCGATTATCCAATTCTGAATCAGTGACAGAAGCAGAATTTTCAGATCGCGAAAGACATCGCCCAGCTCGTCGTAGTTAACCTTCGCGAGCGGTGGGTACATCATCAGAATTAGACCCACCGCTATCGGTATCGAGGTGGTGCCCACGCTCATGCGGTCGAAGAGCGCCTTAATCCCCGGAAATACCGCGCCGAGCGCAACGCCGACCGCCATCGCCAGAAAAATCCACACGGTCAAATAACGGTCGAGAAATGAAAGGCGCCGTAGTGGCGACGCGCCGGACATTGGAGAGGCCGCAGCCTCAAGCACTTTAGATTCGAGTTTCATCGGGAGACAAATTCTTTCCGCCTCGGACAAGGCGCTAAACAAACATCGGTTCAACGGGTCGCGCTATCAGCCCCTCAGGAAAGCGGGATAGGTTGAGCATCGGGAGGGCGCAGCGCGGATTCCTGCTCGGTCAGACGTGCGTATAGCTCGATTAGGTTTCCATCCGGATCTATCAGCCAGAGCTCATGTAGCGGCGTACCCATCCAAGTGGTACGTGGAGGCTTCTCGACCTGCCACCCGGCCTCAGTCGCGCGGCGATAGGCTGCGACCACTGCACTTTTGTCCGGTAGGCCGATCCCGAAATGGTACAGAGTGTCGTTTTGATGCAGCTCCTTGCCGTCGGATACGAGGATCACGAAATTGAGTCTGAGTTCCTCGCTTATGAACGTTACATAACGATGAGTCCACTCACGTGGTTGAATTCCCAGGAGCCAGGAATAGAAGCGAGCACTTCGCATGAGGTCGCGAACCCGCACGCTGGCGTGAAACTCGGTCGCAACCGGTCCTGTGGGAACATCACGGAGAGCGGCCAGCACTTCCAGGCGGGCCTTGATTTGATCTCGCGCAACTCGAAACTTCGCGAGACGTTCATCTGGGCTCATTGATGTAACCTTTGCGGCTGGGTCAGGGATCGGCCAGTGCAGCCGCTTCGTGCCGAGAAAAACCGGGCATACCTCGCCGGCACAAAGCGTGATCACGGTGTCAACGGTATCCGTATCGATGCTAGTCACCGATTTTGGTCTTTGAACCGAAATGTCGATTCCGAGCTCGCCCATCACCGCAATTGCGTTCGGATCGATTACAGAAGCGGGCTCAGAGCCCGCACTTTGAACCCGCGCGGAATCGCCAAATATTTCGCGCGCCAGTCCTTCCGCCATCTGGCTTCGAGCCGAATTGTTGACGCACAGAAACAGGAGGCCCTCCATTGCGGAACTCATTTTGGCACCTCGATTGGTAGGTCTTCACGGTTGCCCCATTCGGCCATGAGCGCTCGTAATTCCGTACGCTTGCATAACCAGCCCAACGCAGAGCCAACACTGTATGTGCGGCTCGAATACCGCCCTGGCAATAGGTGATGACTTCTTGATCGGGCGCCAGTCCAAGGCCGGCAAACATCTCCCTCAGAGCAGTTGGCCATTTGAAGCGCTTGGTCGATTGATCGATGGTCTCGCGCCAATCCAGATGCACCGCTGATGGTATGTGACCGCCGCGCTTGGTCCCCATCGGGTTGGCCCCGGTCATTCGTCATCCGAGCGAACGTCGAGCAAGCGCGAACCCGGACTGTTGATGGCCGCTCTTACTGCTTCTCATTCGGCAATCCAGTGTTCTTCGATCCTTGGCGTAAACGCCGCCTTAGGCGGACTCACTTGCTTCGCATCCACCGCGCGCCCTTCGGCAACCCAAAGATCCCACCCACCATCCAGGACAGCAACTCGGCTGTGCCCGTAATAATTCAAGGCCCACCACAGGCGGGCAGCAAAAAGATTGTTGCCGTCGTCGTAGGCGACGACCAAGCTATCGTCCGCGACCCTGAGTTCCGCCATAAGAATGGCGAACTTTTCGGGGCCTTGAATACGACCGCTGTCCTTCAGGAAGGGAGTTATCGATTCCGGGTAGTCTGTCGCACCGGGTACATGAGCCGTTTTATAGGCGTCGCCTTTGCGGGTATCGACCATACGAATTCCCGGATCGTCAAGGCGCGCGGCCAACCAATCCGTCGTGACGAGCAATTCCGTCTCATGGCTGCTATTCGACATCGTTTTATCTCCCCGCTTTTTCCCGCACTCAGGCTTAAAGGCGTCACCGCCCGCAAGCGTGAAGCCGCTGGGCAGCCAGCACCCGCACAGATCGGCTTAATTTCGGGTTGATGAAGTCCCGCAGCATGTACTTCCGGGCAATTCGGTGGGGCAGCACCCACCAGACGATTTCAGCGTCAGCGCTTCGCGTGGGACCGAGTCAGTACCATAGACCGTGTTTTCGCCGAAGGTGTGAAACGTCTCCCAGGAAATACCGCTCGGGTCGGCGACCCATTCCTTGTTGCCAACCGCGTAGCAGCAACTAGCATTCTTTTGCGTTGCAACAGCATTGCCGGCTGCGGTGAGGCGCCCGGCAATGTTGGCAAGGTCTTCGTCGGACTCAACCTGCAAGCCCAAATGGTCGAGACCGGCGTTCGACGCGTGCGTGCTGATCGCGAAGTTCACCCGAGGATCTTCGAGCATCCATTTCGCGTAATCCGTCTTCAGCACTGTGGGCTGGACGCCAAAAAGAGTCGAATAAAAGCCGATCGATTGCTCAAGATCGGCCACTCTGACGTGAACGTGAAAACGCTTCATACCGATAACCTCCGCTTTTTCTTGTTGTCTGTGGCTTTCTGTTCCGTTTCTTTCGGTTGGCAGGCATTCGATCCGGTCGGTGTGCAGGCTTCGGCCCGTCCGCCGCAGCAATTCTCGCTTAAGTAACCGAGCACTTCGTTCATCGCTTTGTAATTGGCGCTGTAGATGATGGAACGGCTCTCGCGACGCGAATCGATCAGCCCTGCGAACCGAAGCTGGCTTAGGTGAAACGACAAGGTTGGCGAAGGCAGATTCAGGCGCTCGCCGATCTCGCCTGCAGGAATACCTTCCGGTCCTTTCTCGACCAGCAACCGGAAAATATCGAGGCGGGTCTCTTGAGCCAAGGCACCGAGCGCTGCGATAACTTTCGATTTCTTCATTATTTTAAAATTATAGAAATAAGAAATGAATCTGTCAAGTGGCTTCTTCGACCCAGTGCCAATCTAGCGACGGTCGGGGAAGTGCAGACGGAGCCGCCGGAGCGTCGAATGACTTGGCAGGTGTTCCTGGTCTTCTGCCCAGATCTCCAGTTGCAGCTCCCAGGGTTCATGCGGTGAGAGACCTTGGCGTCGTAGGTCATCGATGTATCGGAGACACAACTCCCGGTCTTTGGAGTTAGGACCCACGGAATTCATCGTGATTCGGACCTCGTCAGTTTTGTAAGCTAATCGACGGTTTTGATGCGCGTGAGTCCCTGCCGTTCTCGTAGGACCAGTTCATTGGGGAGGCGAGCATAGGCCAAAGGTTCGAGATAGTTCTGTCCGTCAGCCAGACCCCATTGCAGAAACTTGACGAGAGCCGTGCTCTTAGCTGGATCGGAGATCACCGAGGGCACCAGGATCCAGGTGAAAGTTGAAATCGGGTAAGCACCATCGCCCGGAGCATCTGTAATAGAAACGCGGAAGTCGTCAGGTATGCGGTCGGAAGCACTTACCGCGGCGGCGTTAACGCTGGCGAGATCGGCTTTGACAAAGTGACCGTTGCGATTGAGCACGTTGCCGTAGGTTAGTTGATTGTGAAGCGCATAGGTCAGTTCGGAGTAGCCAACTGAATAAGGCGTGCTCCCAACCGTTTTGGACACTCCGGCGTTCCCTTCAGCGGCAATCCCGGTGGGCCAGATGACTGAGATTCCATGGCCGACACGCTGATTCCAGTCCGAACTGACCTTGGAAAGGTAGTCGGTCCACACGTAGGTGGTACCGCTTCCATCCTGACGATGGACAACCACGATCGCCTTATCCGGCAAGGAGACCGTCGGATTCGGCTTGGCTATCTGAGGATCGTTCCATTTTGTGATCGTCCCAAGGAAGATTCCGGCGAGCGCCTGCGGCGTAAAGTTAAGTGCTGCGGTGACACCGGGCAGATTGTAGATTGGCACGTCGGCCCCGATGGCGGTCGGAAAATGCAGCACATCGCACAGGCGGTGCGTGCTGAAGTCGAGCATCTGCGTTTTGTTCAGCGGTCCGTCCGTGCCGGCAAAATCGACATTTCCCATCATGATGTCGTGGATGCCCGCGCCTGACCCGTTTGAAACAGAGGTTATCTGTACGCCTGGATTCGCTTTTTCGTACTCTTCGATCCATTTGCTGTACATCGGATAGGCGAAGGTCGAGCCGTCTCCAGCCAGGGCCACGGTGCTCGTTTGCGCGGCGACAGACGATGTCGATGATATCGAAAACACTGTCAGCAGAAGGACCAACGCTGATCCCAAGGCAACTTTGCTTTTCACGAGCTTCTCCTTGCACGTTTCATAGACAGCGAAACTTTAAGCGGCGATCGATCGCGTAATGTAGTTATGATTCTGCTTCGGCTAGTTTGACGCTCAACGGAATGGCTTCACCGCGCGGTAGGTTAAGAGACAGAATACTGGCCGCGAGAACCAACGCGCCCGAAGCCATAAGGCATCCGATAAAACCCGAAAATTCGAAGATCACGCCGGATAGCAGCGTTCCGATGAGTCGTCCCCCGGCATTGGCCATGTAGTAGAAGCCAACGTTCGTAGCGATCTCGTCATCATGGGAATAGGCGAGAATCAGGTACGAATGCACTGCAGAGTTGATCGCGAATACCACCATAAAGATGGCTAGGCCAATCATCAGGGATGGAGCTGGTTGCGCGTGAAATTGAAGCGCCATCGCGAGTGCGACAGGAATAACGGTCAAAATGAATGCCCACAGACGAGCAGTATCACCGGTCACGCCTCGACCCGCGCCCGAGAGTCGCAGAATCTCCGGAACAATGGCCTGGATCATGCCGTAGCCGATAAACCATGCAGCGACGAACGCGCCCACCTGCATGAAAGACCAACCGAGTGTCGACGCTAGAAACACAGGCAAGCCGACCACGAACCAGACATCCCGCGCCGAGAACAAAAACAACCGGGCGGCAGACAGCCAATTCACCGGGGCGCTCTTGGAGAACAAGGCCGTAAATTTGACCTTCGACTTGGCCTTTCCGATGCCGCCCGGGAGTGCGACCACGGTTCCCAGAATTACGAACGCGAGGCCTACCGCCATCACGACAAGAGACCCGACAAAACCAAATGCGGTTAGGAGAGCGGCGCCCATGAAAAAGCCAGCCCCTTTGAGAGCATTCTTGGAGCCGGTGAGGCGTGCAACCCACTTGAACAGCGCACCCTTTTCGCCTTCGGGGACGACCACCTTGATGGCGCTCTTGGCGCTCATCTTGGTGAGGTCCTTGGCGATACCTGACAGCGCCTGCGCTGCCATCACGTAGGTAACTGAAGCCAGCCGCGTCCAACTCGGCTGAAGCAACGCAAGCATGAGCAGCGCGAAGACTTGCAGGAGGAGGCCGCCGTACAACGTGACCTTCAATCCCGAACGTGCGGCGATCCATCCACCTAACAGATTGGTGACAATGCCGAAGAATTCGTAGAACAGGAACAGAAAGGCGATCGCGACCGCGCTATAGCCAAGCCGGTCAAAGTGCAAAAGCACCAGCATTCGGAGCGCACCGTCGGTGAGCGTGAACCCCCAATAGGCGCCCGTCACCAGGGCGTAATTGCGTACAGCGTGATTCATCGATCTAAACCGCCGCTGCCGTGTTTCTGGTCGAGGGCAGGCTTGCCGCCACTTTCGCGGCTAGCTCCGCGAGCCGGTTAACGTAACCCCATTCGTTGTCGTACCAGGCCACAACTTTCACTTGCGTCCCGTCGACAACCATCGTTGAAGGCCCGTCCACAATCGATGAGCGTGGGTCATTAACGTAATCGACTGAGACCAGCGGGCGATGCTCAAAGCCGAGGACGCCGCGCAATTCTGCAGTCGCAGCTTCGCGCAGATACTGGTTGACCTCTTCGGCGCTCGTGGGACGCTCGACTTCGAAGACGCAGTCGGTCAGCGAGGCATTGAGCAGAGGGACACGAACAGCCATCCCGTTCAGCTTCCCGTGCAGCTCCGGATAGATGAGCCCGATTGCGGTAGCAGACCCCGTTGTCGTCGGCACCAGCGACAACAGCGCGGAGCGTGCTCGTCGGAGGTCCTTGTGCGCCAGATCCACAATCGTCTGCGTGTTGGTCACATCATGGATTGTGGTGATTACGCCGTGTCGGATTCCCAGCTTGCCGTGAATGACCTTCACGACGGGGGCGAGACAGTTGGTCGTACAGGAAGCGGCTGTGATGATGTGGTGCCGAGCGGACTCGTACAAACCATCGTTGACGCCCATCACTACGTTGAGCGCCCCTTGTTTAACGGGAGCTGCCACGATCACTTTTTGCGCGCCTCGCGCAAAATGGCCTTCCAGATCCGTCGGCGTCAAAAACTTCCCGGTGCATTCGAGCACAATGTCGACCTTGGATTGATCCCAGGCCACCTCATTTGGACTGGCACAACTGCTGTATGCGATACGCTCGCCCTGAACCCTGAGAGCCTCGTTCTCGACTTCGATCGGCACGTTCCACCGGCCGTGCACGCTGTCGAATTCGAGCAGGTGTGCGGCTGCCTCTGCGTTGCCTTTTAGCTCGTTGATGTGGACGACACTGATCGCGCGATTGCCGGCTGCCGCTCGCAGCACGAGCCGACCCATGCGTCCAAACCCATTGATTCCTACTCGTACAGACATTTTTTGCCTCAATCGTGAGAGAACGTGGATGCTATGCCGCCAGGCTCAGGTTGCCGATCTCGTGCACCCATCTCTCCAGCGCGAAGCGTTCCAATGACTCGATCGGAAGAGCGGTGAAAATCCTCACTCGCTGTTCGATATCGCGATAAGCCTTACGGAAAGCTTCTGTGCCGGATCGGGCAGCGCTGACCGGATCTTGAATGCTCCAATGAGCCCGTACTGGCTGTCCCGGCCAAGTTGGGCAGACTTCGGCATTTGCGCGATCACATAGGGTGAAAACGAAGTCGAGGGACGGGCTATCCGGCTGCGAAAACTCGTTCCAATTCTTGCTCCGCAGTGCCTCGGTGGCGCAGCCGGATTCTCGAAGGACGCGGAGGGCGTTGGGTTGGATCTTACCAATAGGGTGACTGCCGGCACTGAAAGCCCTAAAGCGGCCGCTTCCCAACCGATTCGTCAGGCACTCCGCCATGATGCTGCGCGCCGAATTGTTGGTGCAGAGAAAAAGGACGTTGAACCTTCTGCTTTGCTGAGTGTCTTCCGTATCCGCCACGGAGCAATGATTCATCAGGTAATCGAGCAGGCTCTGCATCGTGTGCGTTTGCGCGCTGTAAATAATCAACCGGCTCTGTCGCCTCGTCGTCACAAGGTTGGCATGCCGCAGCTGGTTCAGATGGAAGGCCAAACTCGCTGACGACATCTTCAGCCGCTCGCCGATCTCTCCTGACCGAATACCGGATTGGCCGTGCTGAGCGATGGCTGCCATTATTTTGAGTCTCGTTTCGTGCGCGAGCGCCGATAGAGCGGAGGCTATTTCGTCTATTTGCATATAATTCCAAGTATATGGAAATATCGGGATAATTAAGTCAAGAGACGCCGGTAAGAGTTCATGCAGAATTAAAAATTTTGGAGGGCTATGCTGGCCTATGAATCGCGATCGAAGCCGTCATCGCTGTCGCGGATGATGGCGAGGGATACCCCGCTCTAGGTTGCCGATCCGAGAAGCTTCTCCGTCAGGAACAACCCGAGGAGGTGCGATTGCCCGCTAACGAGCCTCTCCGAGGCTCACTCGGTGACGGTAAGAGACTTCCTATCCAGATCGAGCGAAAGAGCCACGACTCCCTGTAGGACTGAAGGAGGCGATTTCCAAACCTAGCCAAGGATTTTGCTTTTTGAGCGTGGCTGTTGATCTTCTCGAATCTCGAGACGCGACATTGCCCAAGGGCATACCCTTGACAGCTTCGGACACTTTTCGGACAATCGCGTTGTCCGATGTTGTCCGAATGCTCGTAAGTGCTTGATTTTATTGGTGGAGCTGAACGGGATCGAACCGTCGACCTCCTGAATGCCATTCAGGCGCTCTCCCAGCTGAGCTACAGCCCCACCCGAGAGTGGGATTTCAGCTAATCTGAACCCTTCACCACAGTCAAGGCCGCTCTTCCCGCCCCACATAGAAATTTTCAGCGGGCGGCCCGTCTAGCTTGACTCCAAGACCTTGCGGGATAACGCTTTCCCGGTAGTCCCGGGCGTTATTCAGGCAAGGTGAAGCGAAGATGCAAAAGTACGATGTGGTCGTAGTCGGCGGTGGATGTGGCGGCTTGGCCGTGGCGGGTCGAATCCGGCGTCAGCGGCCCGAGATGACGGTCGCGGTTATCGAGCCAGCGAGTGACCACTACTACCAGCCTGCCTGGACCCTCGTAGGAGCCGGCGCTTACTCGGCCGAGGCAACGCGCAAAGCAGAAGCGAGCGTGATGCCCAAAGGCGTGAACTGGATCAAGACGCGCGTGACGGGCTTTGAACCAGGCTCGGATATCGTGGCTCTGGAAGACGACAGCCGTGTCGAATATCGCGCCTTGGTCGCGGCAGCCGGTATCCAGCTCAATTGGGGAGCGATTGAGGGACTGCCCGATACTCTAGGACGCAACGGCGTCACCAGCAACTACGATTACAAACTTGCTCCTTACACATGGGAATGTATCCGCAACTACCGCGGCGAAGGACCGGCACTCTTCACGCAGCCACCGATGCCCATCAAATGTCCAGGTGCGCCGCAGAAGATCGTCTATCTCGCTGCCGACCGCTTCCGTCAGCGCGGTCTCAAAGCCGACGTCCAATTCTTCAACGCTGGGCCTTCGATGTTCGGTGTACCGTTCTTCGCGAAGGCGCTCGAAAAGGTTATCGATTCATGGGGAGCCAAGCGGAACTTCGGTCACAACCTGGTCGCGGTTAATGGCGAAAGCAAAGAAGCGACGTTCGAAGTTACCGAATTGGAGGGTAAGCGGCGCGTAACGCATAAGTTTGAGATGCTCCATGTCGTGCCGCCGCAATCAGCGCCCGATTTTATCCGCAATTCGCCGTTGGCCGGTGATGTGGGATGGGTCACCGTCGACAAGAACACGATGCGTCATACACAGTTCGAAAATGTCTTCGGCCTTGGCGATTGCACCAACACGCCGAACAGCAAGACGGCGGCAGCAATTAAGAATCAGGCTCCCGTAGTGGTCGCGAATCTGCTGCGAGCGCTCGAAGGCAAAGGCGAGGAGCGCCGTTATGACGGCTACGCCTCTTGTCCTTTAACGACCTCGCTGGGAAAGGTGATGCTCGCGGAGTTCTGCTATGACGGCGTTGTGACGCCGAGCTTTTTCCTGGATCCGCGCGTGCCGCGCAAAGCCTTCTGGTGGCTGAAGAAATCCTTCCTACCGCAGCTCTACTGGAACTTTATCATCCCCGGCCGCGACTGGCCGATCGTGCACAAGAAGCGCGACTACGCCGAGGCCGTGCCGCAGTTCACACCCTGAGCACACAGCATCGGTCGAGCCGTCGTTCAAAAAACGGCTCTCAACCCGTAGACGATCGGTCGGTGCCGAGAATCTTGCGGCGCGCTTCGTTCGCTGTCCTCTTGGCTTTTCGGAGCAGACGTCGCGCCCAGACAAATTCGACTCCGAGCACACTAAGTCCGCCGAAGATGAAGAGCCATCCGGGGCCCGGCGTCACCAGCATCACAACGCCCAGCAGCAGCAGCGTACTCCCCACCACGAAGATCAGAAGCCGACGCACATGACGCATCGCTCCATTCAACACGTTCGACGCCTGATTGTTGGACGGCCCCATACTCATCCGCTCGCCCCAGCTCGACTGCGGCCGAGGCCCGGTATCATTTTAGACAATTCGAGAAGCGCCACGTCGCTGAACGCTACGCCGACGACGCGAAACAGATCGACAGTGCTCAGTACAGCGAAGCCGAAGGCTGATCGAACCTGCGGGACGGCAAGAGTAATCGTGAGTAATCCGATCGTCACGCCACATGCTATCCAGAGAGCCGCGTTCGGCCTCCGGAGCGCGTCCAAGAACGACGTGCAGAAGGAGCGGCCAACCACGGTCAAGATCAAATTACAGACCACCAACGACGTGAAGGTCAGCGGGCGTACTTCGTCTGGCGTGATCCCACGCTTCAGCGCCTCGACTAACAGGATTCCTGTTAAGAGCAAGATTACTGCACCTTGAAAAAGACTCACGATGATTATCGAGAATGAGAACAGCGGCTGTGCCGGCGGCCGCGGCGGATGGCGCATCAGATCGTGCTCTTCCGACTCGGCCTCGAACACGATCGAGGCGACAGGATCGATAATGAGTTCGAGGAAGGCGATATGTACGGGCGTCAGTATCAGCGGCCAGCCGAAAAGAATAGGCAGCAACGAGAGCTCGGCGATAGGGACGTGCACGGCGAGCAGAAAGCCCATCGCTTTCCGCAGATTGTCGTAGATTCGGCGCCCAAGGCGCACAGCCTTCACGATCGAGCTGAAGTCATCGTCGAGCAGCACTAGTGCGGCAGCTTCGCGTGCGACGTCGGTGCCGCGACTGCCCATCGCGATTCCGATATTCGCCGCCTTCAGCGCGGGAGCGTCGTTAACGCCATCACCGGTCATCGCGACCACTGCGCCGTTCGCTTTGAAGGCGTTCACCAACCTGAGCTTCTGGTCGGGTAGAGTGCGAGCAAAAACCCTCGTTTTTCTGGCGCACTGGCCGAGTTCCGTGTCGTTCATACGGGCCAGTACGGCGCCGGTCGCGATTCCACCATTGCAATCAATCCCGGCCTCGCGTGCGATCGCGGAAGCGGTAGCGGGAAAATCGCCGGTAACCATCACCACCTCGATACCGGCTCGGCGGCATTCTTCAACTGCCTCGACTACTCCGGAACGCAATGGATCCGCCAAACCGACTAGACCGAGAAATTCGAATGGATATGCCAAGGGTGAATCGGCCCATGGTGGCCCGAGCGTTACGGACTTCGCGACCCCAAGCACTCGCAGGCCGAGTTCAGCCATCTGAGCGACAACGCGCAGCAGATCTGCGAGATCGTCGTCGTTCAAATGGCACATCCGCGCAATCGTCTCCGGCGCACCCTTGGTAGCTGCGATAACGTCAAGGGTGTGCGGCGCTCGCCAAAGATGAGTCACAGCTAGAAGTTGAGGCGTCAGAGCGTACTCGTGAACAAGTTCCCAGCCCGAATGACTTTCCATAGTTGCGCGATGACGTTGACCCAAGTCATAGAAGGCCCGCTCCATCGGATCGAAAGGATGCCGCTCGCTGGCGAGCAAGCCGTACTCGACAATGGCGCGAAAGTCCTCGGGGATCGGATCCTCACTCGCGCCAACCCGCCAACTTTCGCCCCGAGTGAACAACTCCGTAATCGACATCCGATTCGTGGTAAGTGTTCCGGTCTTGTCGCTGCATAAAACGTTAGCGGCTCCGAGTGTTTCAATCGTAGTGGGACGCCGCGTCAGGACGTTCGCTTTGGAGATCCTTCATGCACCCATCACCAGGAAGACGGTGAGCACGAGCGGAAACTCCTCTGGGAGCAGTGACATCGCGAGGGTGACTCCCGGGTGACTCCCCCGAGTAGACCATCAAGCCAGGAACCGCGCAGAAGAACGTAGAGAACAAGGACTAAAATACTGAGACCAATCCCAATCGCAGCGAGGGTGCGCACCAATCGGCGAACCTGAAGCTGAAGAAGGCTGGTCTCGGGAGCGATTGCGCCGAGCGTCTTGCCGATCTTACCGATTTCGCTCTGGACGCCGGTCGCAAACACTTCGGCGACGGCGTGTCCGCGCACTGCCAACGTTGCGGCGAAGAGCTTGGAAGTGTTGGTGGCGGGCGGATGCGTGGGACCGGGCTCGGTGGGCAATCGCACTTCGGGTTGCTTTTCGACCGGTAGCGACTCACCCGTCAGCAACGACTCGTCGACCGCCAGATCGCTCGACGAAAGCAGTAGTGTATCGGCGGGTACACGATCGCCCTCGCTAACAACGACGATATCGCCACGCACGACCTCGCGACCCGGTATTCGCCTACTAACGCCGTCTCGCACCACCAGGGCTCGCGGACTGGCGAGGTCGCGAAGGGCTTCGAGGACGCGCTCGGTGCGGCTCTCCTGCACGATCGCGATTAAAACTGTTGTGAACGCCGACGCCGCAAGGATTACGCCCCAACCGATATCACCAAGGAAAAAGTAGATAACGCTCGCAACAATCAACAGTTCGAACATCGGCTCGCTACAAACTTCAATCGCGATACGGAGAAGATCACGTTTCGGCGGGCGGGATAATTCGTTATACCCCTCGTTGCGCAACCAACGCCGGGCTTCGGCCTCGGACAACCCAGTCAATTCAGATGGAATCAAAGAGGCTGCCGTTGCTATGGCATCGCCTGATAGCTGGAGGAAGAAAATGGGCGCTGTAGCGCCGCGATTCAGGGTCGACAGATTGTAGTCTATAGCGCAAAGACGCTACTGGGTGCCGCGATCGATCAGTTCGTGGGCAGCGCGCAGGAACTTGTCGTTGGTTTCGTCGCCGCCAAGCATCCGCGCGATCTCAGCGGGACGATCAGCCGAAGCCAGAGTGGTAACGCTACTCCTGGTGACGCCACGGCGCTCCTCTTTTTCGACGACGAAATGACTGTCGCCGAAGGCCGCGATTTGCGCGAGATGGGTCACGCAGAGAATCTGATGGAACTGGGCAAGCTGTTTGAGTTTCCGCCCGACGATCTCCGCAACAGCGCCGCCGATACCCGCATCGACCTCGTCGAAGATGAGCGTCGCGACCCCGCGTCGACGTGCCTCAAGCCGCTTTAGTGCGAGCATCACACGCGAGAGTTCGCCGCCCGACGCAATTCGCATCAGCGGCAAACCCTGCTGACCGGCATTCGGCGCCAGATAAAATTCGACCAGGTCCAACCCGTTGGGGCCGAGTGCTTTCCCGTTGTAACTCAGTCCACCATCACTTGGAGAGAGTGGCGTCACCCGAGCTTCGAAAACGGCACTGCGCATCCCGAGCGTTTTCAGTTCAGCGTTCATCTGACGCGAAAGATGTTCTCCGTTGCGCGATCGCGCTTCGCTCAGACCGCGAGCACGGCCGCCGAGGTCGGCAAGTAACCGATCCCTTTCCGCATCGATTTCAGCCAAGCTCTCACTGAGCGATTCCAGTTCCGCGATTTCGTTGCGCGATCGTTCGAGCATCTCAAGCGCGGTCTCGATCGTTCCCCCGTACTTGCGCTTGAGCCGCGTCAGTTCATTGATACGAGCTTCGAGCTGTTCGAGGCGCTCGGGGTCAGCGTCGAGCCGGGCTGCATAGGCGCGCAACGCGTGGGCCGCTTCTTCCAGATTGGTTCGCGCGCCGAGGATGAGATCGAGCGGATCCTTGAGGCGCTGATCGAGCGCAGCGGCATCGGCAAGGCGCGCCCCGGCGCGACTGATCGCATCGACGGCCGCGCCTTCGGCGGTGTAGAGCATCTGCTCGACTGCATCGACAGCTTCGGCCAACTTCGCCGCATTCGCGACCAGCAGCCGCTCCTCGGCCAGTTGCGTATCTTCACCGGCGATCAGATTGGCGCGCTCCAATTCAGTGACACGGAAGCGGGCTATATCGAGACGGTCGGCGCGTTCCCGTTCGCGGTTCGCGAGTTCGGTTCGGCGCACATCGAGAGCCTGAAGCTTTTCGTACTGGGCACGATATTCCGTCAGATCATTATCGAGCCCAGCGTGACGATCGAGGATCGCCAGATGGTTGTCGCGTTGCAGCAGCGCCTGCTGCTCGTGCTGCCCGTAGATTTGTACGAGCATCTCGCCCAGACGTGCCAGCGCCTGCACGGTCGCGAGATTATCGTTAATCGAGACGCGGGCGCGTCCGCTCTCACTGATCACCCGCCGAATCACGAGTTCGCGCGGATTATCCTCGTTAATCCATTCGACAGCTGCGGCGAGCGGAGCTTCTCCCTCAAACTCGAAGATACCTTCGACGACAGCCTCCTTTGCACCGGCGCGGATCAAATCCGGCGAGGCGCGACCACCGATCAAAAGGCCGAGTGCCGTCATAATAATCGTCTTGCCGGCGCCCGTTTCGCCCGAAAGCACGTTGAGGCCCGGGCCGAAGGTTAGCGCGGCCTCTTCGATTACAGCGAAATTGCGGATGCGGAGTTCGGTGAGCATCGCAGTATCGCCTGCGGATCAACCCCAGCGCAGCTTGTCGCGCCAGATCTCGAAGTAAGCGTGCGAAGAGCGCACCAGGGAGACGGGATGCTTGCCGCGACGGACGCGAATCGTATCGATAGGATTCAGCGCCGCGGATTCCTGTCCGTCGCACGTGAGCATCGCACCGTTATCGTCAGTCTTTACGCGCATCTCGAGTTCAAAGGAATCGGGTAGCACAACGGGCCGATTACTCAGCGTATGTGGACAGATAGGCGCGAGCACCAGCACGCGCAGATTAGGAAAGACAATCGGGCCACCGGCACTGAGCGCGTAACCGGTCGAGCCCGTTGGCGTGGCGACGATCAGGCCATCGGCGCGATATGAGCAGACCGGTTGGCGATCCGCGATAACATTCATATCGAGCATCCGGCCCATCTCGCGCTTGACGATCACGACGTCGTTGAGCGCCCTGAAATGTTCGATCTTGCCGGTGCTGCCGCGATCGACGTCCGCCTCGAGCGTGATGCGCTGATCGACCTCGTAATCTCCAGCGATAATGCGGGCGAGTGTGTCCCGCGCTTCTTCAATCGTAATTTCGGTCAGGAAGCCGAGGCCGCCGAGGTTGATCCCCAGAATCGGCGTCTCGCGATCGCCGATCAGTCGGGCAACACCGAGCAGGGTGCCATCGCCGCCCAGCACCACTATAAGATCGACTTTGCGCGGGAGATCGTTGGGTGGAACCGGATGCGCACCGATTATTTTCGCGATCGCTGGTTCGGCGACGGCTTCCAGATGGCGCGATGTGAGCCAATCCGCCAGATCGGTCGCAAGAGCGATCGCAGTCTCGGGGTAATCCCGCCGAACGACGAGACCGATCGACCTTATGCGCTTAGCCGTCATCGCGTTTGGCATTATCACGCGCCCTCAAAAGGGGCAACGTAGTTAAAAGATCGTTCTTAGGTCTCATCAATAATGGGATCCAGCGTAAGGCCGCATTCGTCGCAGCGGCGTTTGAAGAGTCCATGCCAATAAGGAGCGACCGATTTCGCACAAAAATGCTCGCCGCATCGCGGGCATGGGTTCGCCGTCACCCGCTGCGCCAGCATGAGACCTACCGCGAACCAAAAGAGGGTGAGCGGCACGAAGAGCTCATCGGATTCGGTTAGGAGAACGGCAAGCCATCCCGCCGGAATCAACCCGATCATCCACGCGATCACCGTATGCTGGCTGCGCCGAATCTGCAGCAGCGCCTCGCGTTCGCGCGGGTTGGGCGGCAGCCAGGATGGATAGATGCGTTTACGGCGTTGCACGACAAAACAATTCTACGCCGTCGCGTAAGGCTAATCTCCAGTACTATCTGGGGACGCTGATCCCTGAGGCGAGGCAGGCGAAGGGCTTGGCGAGATACTCGCCGCGGAGGATGAGGGCTGGCTCGGCGACGGAGTTGCCGTGGTCGTTGGCGGCTTAACAGTCGCGGTCGGCGTTACGGTTGCGGTAACAACGGCAGTAGGTGTCTCCGTCGGCGTCGCAGTTGCGCTCGGAGTATCCGCAACGATCGGAGTGGCGGTCGAGGTTGCTGTAACCACGATCGTAGGTGTCTCTGTGGCCGTGGCGGTCGAGGTTATAGTCGGCGCGATCACTGGGGAAGGCGTAGCCGTGGATGTGGTCGTAACGGTCGGCGTTAGCGTAATCGTCGCAACCGCAGTCGCCGTCGCTGTGGCAGTCGGGGCGGACGATTCCATCGGCATCGCGGTCATCGAGGGAGACGTTGCCGTGCCGACAGCAGCAAGCGGAGTTGCCTCGACACTCGCGACCGGCATCGAGGAGGGTTGCGGCGAAGCTGATGGCTCGCCGAGGGGTGACTTCATCGCCTTGAGCGGTACTGCTTCGGTCGCCGCGATCGATGATTCGGTCATCGCACTCTTCAGCTCGTTGTGCGCCGGCTCCCCGCTATTCTCTTCGTTGCTCATCGGCTGCATCAGGGCTTCGGTCGAAGCTGGCTGCACTGTAGCGTTCGTGTCTTCCTCCGGATGAATCAGGATCGCTTCAGCGATGATGTGATATTCCGTGCGGTCAGCCAGGTTCCGCTGTTCACGCTGCGATACGACCAGGCCATCAGCGCCACTCTCGCAGGCTTTCTGATTTACTGCGACGAAAATATCAGTGCCTGCCGGCACGCTTCCGGCAAGGTCGATCGACCCCAGATCGCGGACGACTCCCGCTGGTATCCGATCGAATATCTGCAACGAGCAACCTGCCGGTCGCGGCTGAATTTCATCAGATTTCACTCTGGCGACCAGCACGAGATCCGGATGCAACGCGGTGATATGGGCTTTCGGCTGTTGCTGACCGCAGCCAGTAAGGAATAGCGCTGCGAGGGCCACTAGGCCGAGCGCGCGGCGTGGCATAAGAGAGCTTTGGGCAGGTAGAGGAAGGGGACCAGTCGGCGGCATCGGGCGTTTCACTAGATCGCAGTGATCTCCTCGAACGCGAGCGACCGGGTGAGCGCGTGCCCCATCCGATCGAGCAGAACGAATTCTATCCGATCACCCGAGCGCTTCTTGTCGAGGCGTAGGGCTTGAAGGAACTCCTCATTGCGCCAGCCATCAGGCAGCTCCGTCGGCAATCCCGCAGACGTGATCAGAGCCTCGAGACGCGTGGCTTCGTCGGCACTGAGGCCTGCGTAGCGTGTCGATAGTCGGGCAGCAGCGACCATCCCGATCGCGACCGCTTCGCCATGAAAATAACTGCCGTAGCCAGCTGAGGCTTCGAGTGCGTGGCCCAGCGTATGGCCGAAGTTCAAAATTTTGCGCAGACCGCCTTCGCGTTCATCATTGGCAACGACAAAGGCCTTCTGGCGCAGCGAGTGCTCCACCAACGATGCGAGCGGAGCCGCCTCGCGCCCGAGAATCGCCGGCATCTGCTGTTCGAGCGTGGCGATAAAGGGCGCATCCATAATCGCACCGTACTTGATTACTTCGGCAAGCCCTTCGCTAAACTCACGCTCCGGCAGCGTAGTCAGCGTCGCCGTATCCGCGACGACCATGCGCGGCTGATAGAACGCACCGATCAGGTTCTTGGCGCTGCGATGATTCACGGCGGTCTTGCCACCGAGCGCCGAATCGACCTGCGCCACCAGCGTCGTCGGGATTTGTACGAGCGGCAGTCCGCGCAGGTAAGTTGCAGCAGCGAAGCCGGCAAGATCGCCGACCACTCCACCGCCGAGCGCGAAGATCGGCGTCGCGCGATCAATTTCCAGCGCGGTCAGACGGTCGTAGATCTCTTCGAGCATCGCGAGCGATTTGCTCGCTTCGCCAGCAGGAACCTCGATCAGCGTCGGCTCGAACTTCGATGCGATCAGCGCAGCGCGAGCAGCTTCGCCATAGAGCTTCGCCACGTTCTTATCGCTGATAATTACCGCGCGACCCGGCTTAAGCCCGGTGCGTACGGCAAGATCGCCCAATTGGGTTAGCAGTCCAGACCCACAATGGACGTCGTGCGAAGCCGTACCCAGTTCTACGCGGAAAGTCGCCATCCCTCACACCGCCGTGCTGCAACCGCGTCGATAATTGCCTCGACCACCTCATCGACACTCAGACGCGACGTGTCGATCGTAATGTCGGCCCGAGAGTAGGCCTCGCGCCGCGCTTCCATCAGCTCAGCGATCCGCGCCTTGAGCGGCTTGTTGCCTTGGGTAAGCATCGGACGCGATTTCACCGATCGCCCGAGCCGTCGCGCGATCACTTCCGGACGCGCCGTCAGACATACGATCACGCCTGCCCGCCGCAGCACCTCGACGTTGCGCATATCAACGATCGCACCGCCACCCGTCGCGACGATCGCGGGCATCGGATGGCCACATTGGGGGCACTGACGTCGACTATCGGCGATTGAAGCGATCACCTCGCGCTCAAGCGTGCGAAAATGCGGCTCGCCGGAGTCGCGAAAAATCTCCGGGATCGATTTGCCCGCGCGCGCCACGATTTCCGCATCGCAGTCGACATTGCGCCATCCGAGGCGGCGGGCAAGGGCGCGTGCCACTGCGCTTTTGCCGGTGGCCATGAACCCGGTCAGGATTATTTTGGGCGCCATCAAGTCAGTAGGATTTCAGTAGTTGCGCACCTGTTCCAGATAGCCGCGATAGTTGCGCGTGATTTCAGCCAGCGAATCGCCGCCAAATTTATCCAAAAACGCGCACGCGATCTCGAAGGCTACCACCGCCTCGGCAATTACCGCCGCTGCAGGAATTGCGCAGACGTCGGACCGTTCGATTGTGCCGACAGCTTCACCCTTGGTGCGGATATCAGCCGATCGCAGCGGGCGCATCAAGGTGGATAGCGGCTTGAAGGCGACGCGTACGCGCATTGGTTCGCCGGTGCTCATGCCGCCTTCGGTACCACCCGAGTTGTTCGAATGACGGGTGAAGCGATGTTCCTCCGCGTCCCAGCCGATCTCATCGTGCAGGGCCGATCCGCGAACGCGCGCCGATTCGAAGCCCATTCCGAACTCGACGCCTTTAACCGCCTGCAGGCTCATTAGCGCATGGCCGATACGGCCGTCGAGCTTGCGATCCCATTGGACGTGACTACCGAGTCCCACGGGAAGACCCGTCGCGAGCACCTCGACGACGCCGCCGAGCGTATCGCCCGACTTTTTACACTCATCGATTTCGGCGATTATAGCGCGCTCTGCTTCGGGATCGGCGACCCGAACCTGCGACTCATCGGTTCGTCGCGCCAGCTCTTCAATCGGTAAGTCGAGCGGATTCCTAGCCTCCGTCGCACCGATACTCGAGACATACCCGAGAACGGTTACGCCAAAGGGGCTCAGAAACTGCTTGGCGAAGGAGCCGACCGCGACGCGCATCGTCGTCTCGCGCGCTGAGGCGCGTTCGAGAATATCGCGGATATCTTCGAGGTTGTACTTCAGGACGCCCGCGAGATCGGCATGACCGGGGCGCGGTCGCGTGACCATCTTGGCCTCGCCACGATTCGCCGGATCGGCCGACATCCGCTTTTCCCAGTTCTTGAAGTCCCGATTTTCGACAATGAACGTGACCGGGCTACCCATTGTGCGGCCGAAACGGATTCCGGAGACGACGCGCACTTCGTCCTTCTCGATCGCCATCCGGCCGCCGCGACCATAACCCTTCTGTCGCCGCGCCAAATCGCGATTAATAGCCGCAAGATCGATATCAAATCCGGCTGGTGCGCCCTCGACAATCGCAACCAGCTCGGGACCGTGAGATTCGCCCGCTGTGAAAAAACGCAACATGAGGATCGCTATCCTAGTCGAGAAGCAGCCCCGGCGCATTAGCTGCCGGTAGGATCATGCGCCGCTCGCATTTGCCTCCCAAAAGGGGCTCGGAGCCCGTCATCGAACGTTCAAAGAGGCTTCATGTATCAGGATCGGTTCGTTCACACGGCCGACAAACGGCTCTGCTCTGCTCAGGAGCGCATCTCATTTGCGGAGGAGAGCAATAGATGAGCAAGCTTAGAAAAGCAAAGACCTTGTTTAAGGCGGCCACTATCGCTGCATGTAGCAGCATGGTAGGGGCGCCCCTGACTGCCGGACCGGCTTTGGCGTGGAAGTCTCCGAGCACTACGAAAACGCCGATCCAGCATGTGGTGGTGATCTTTCAGGAGAACGTTTCGTTTGACCACTATTTCGCCACCTATCCGGTTGCGCAGAACTCCGATGGCACCTGGTTCAAGGCACAGCCGGGAACGCCCAGCGTGAACGGCCTCACGCCGAGCCTGCTAACCAACAACCCGAATTTCAATGGGACCATGGGCAATCCCTTCCGTCTGTCCTACGCGAACGCAGCGACATGCGATCAAGATCACGGCTATACCGACGAGCAGAAGGCCTTCGATAACGGGCTGATGGATATGTTTCCGGCCTTCACCAATGTCGGCAATTGCACGCAGAATGCTGGGCATCCCAATGACCTCGTGATGGGCTACTACGACGGCAATACTACCACCGCAATCTGGAACTACGCCCAGAATTTTGCGATGAACGACAACGCCTACGGCACAACGTTCGGCCCTTCGAGCCCCGGTGCGATCAACGTCGTCTCCGGAGACACCACAGGCGCGTTCATGGATACGCCTCCGAATGAAGGCGTCGATGTGACCGACGGCTCACTGACAGACGACGCGCAGCCGACCGGCGACGTATGCACCACGCGCGATAGCGCTCACCTGACGGGTAAGAATATCGGCAACCTGCTTAACGATGCCGGCCTGACCTGGGGCTGGTTCGAGGGTGGCTTCGACCTGACGATTACCAACCCGAACGGAACCACCGGATGCAAACGATCGCACACCTCGATTACCGGAGCCTTCCCGGCGAAGGTCGATTACATTCCGCATCATGAGCCTTTCCAGTATTACGCGAGCACCGCTAACCCGACCCACGCTCGGCCATCGAGCATTGCGGCAATCGGAACCACGGACGCGGCCAACCATCAGTACGACAGCCACGATTTCTTCGACGCACTGGCCGCGGGCATTATGCCGAACGTGGTATTCCTGAAGGCTCCCGGCTATCAGGATGGTCACGCCGGGTACTCCTCGCCTCTCGATGAGCAGATTTTCCTCGCCAACACAATCAATGCGATCGAAGCTTCCAAGTTCTGGGACAGCACTCTGATTGTCTTGACGTACGACGATTCCGACGGCTGGTATGACCATCAGATGAGCCCGATCATCATGCATTCGCAGGCAGATGCGACGGGCGGCCAGCAAAACGACGCGCTCACCGGCACGAATCTTTGCGGCAGTTCGACCACCGGGATGCAGAGCCAAGGCCGATGCGGCTACGGGCCTCGCCTGCCGTTCCTCGTCATCTCGCCATGGGCCAAGCGCAATTTCGTCGACCACACGACCATCGATCAGTCCTCGCCGATCGCGTTCATCGAGTACAACTGGGGCTTGAAGTCAGTTAACCCCGCCTCGGGCAGCGATCCGGGCTCGTATGATCAGTACGCCGGTCCAATCACTAACATGTTGGACTTCGGTAAGAACCACGGTCAGGTCGAAAGTAACCAGGTCTTCATCGACCCAACCACTGGAAACGTCCCGGGGGGCGGCCACGACTGGAGTAAGCGGTAGACGACACCGTCCCGAAACCACTTGGACAAAAACGGCGCGCGGCTAATCACCGCGCGCCGTCGCCCACGTATTGGGCAAAGAGCCCTGATCCCCCACCCACCGGTCTTCGAAAGCGCAGTAGATTTAAGTTTTGCGGCTGGATACGCTAACAGTTCCTTGGAGGACGGAGCGATGCGAATTCCTCAGAGAAGCGCGCTAGAATCCATCTCCAAAATAGAAGGTTCGGGACAGCCACCGCTCGCGTCTAATGCCGTGGTGCTTGCCAGAAGTATCGCTTCTCTGATCGAGCAACACCCATTTCCTATGCCGTTCGTGTTCCCTACCGAAATCGGCGGCATCCAATTTGAGTGGAAGGATTCTGAGCGAGACCTGAACCTCGGAATCCTTCCTGAGATTCATCGCCTAGCTTTTCTCAAAATTCTGAATGGGTCGCCATTTGGTGAAGGCGAGATAACGAACAACGTCGAACAGGAAGTATACTGCCTTTTGGACTGGATGCTCTCATCTTAGGGGTTCGGAGGTATCCGGACCCATCAAACGCATCGGGCCATTTTGGTAGCCGAGCTGCTTGTGAGTCGTTTGCCTGGATAGTCAGCACGATGAGCGACCAAATGACCTACTGGTGGCTCATCAACAGACACGATGCATCCTGCGTCCCTAATCTCCTGTACGGTAAGCTGCACCAGACGATCATCCGGGTACCCGGCCAAGACATCGACTTCTGAGATCCGGTCACATCGGAAGACAGACAGTTCTGTTGTACGGAAAGCACCATCCGACAATATGGGGTTTCCCGACGCGTCAAGGGTTGCGTAACCCCGTTGTATACGACGGTAAACTTGAATCGCTCCAAGTACAGAGAGGTCGTCAGTCATCAAACTCTGTCGTCTTGTCTGCGGGCTCCGCGCGTGAATCAGACATAGAAATTGGAACTGCGGTCCACGGGTCGGCTAGGTCCTCCACCCTAGAGCAGTTCTTTCTCCTCGACGGCGCGGAACTCGGTCTCGCCGAGCGCTCTTGATTTGCGCTTGCCATACTGCTCGTACATCGCGAAGACTTCGGCCTTATGCGGCCGCACGCGTCCGAGCGGACACTTCTCCCAGTCCTCGCGGGATTCATCGCAGTAGCCCATCCGATTCTCGCCGCATTTTGGCTGCAAAAAGACCGCGATTTCCGGCAGCACGCGCTTAATCTCCGCGCGCATCATCGCGACCATCCGGCGGATTTCCCACTGCGCGCGCACGCACAGGCGCAGGTCGCAGATATGGAGCATCTCGGCGAAGTTCACCATCACATGGAAATTCGTGGGCGCGGCGTTGGGCAAGATAAAGCGGGCATCTTCGGCGGGAATCCCGGCTTTCAACGCCGCAGCGTAAAGCTCTGAGGTCCTTGCCAGGAGATCGGCGTATTTATCATCCATGCCGGCGCGCGACCACGATTCGGGCATCACGAAGGCAAGTTTGTCCTGCTTGAATTTGACGTAGCGTTGGCTCTGCTGCTCGAAACTGATACCGATACGATGGCGCACGAACTGATGGGACAGCGAGCGCGAGACGCCGGCAATCGCAAACCAGAAGACCACCTGCTCCAGCGGCGAGGCGTGCCCGGTCTTGAGCCGCTCGCCGATAAACTCGCGAATCTTGTCGTGAGTGATCTTCTCAGCTTCGATTTTCTCCCAGATTTCGATTGGGGTATCGGCGGTATAGCAGGTGCGGAAAGCGGCGTAGAGCTTCTCCAGCGGTGCCCGCGCAAAATCGATAAGCTTTACCTGCATCACCGCTTGATTGTTCGCCGCTCCACTC
>DATKML010000029.1:0-175793 GCA_035541875.1 Binataceae bacterium (SeqCode) | reverse complement strand
CGCCGGAGATAAAGGTTACGACGCCACCAGTTCGAGCGGTTCCAACTCGGGTCCGACCAATAAGAGCTATATCGACGCGGTGCGTGATCGGGCGAAGGCGCTGCGCGAAGCTGAGCCGGGACTCAACCATGGCGAGATCCCAGTGGATATGGTGACGGCTTCCGGTAGCGGTCTCGACCCTGATATCACCCCGGCGGCGGCGGCCGTTCAGGTGGCTCGCGTCGCACAGGCACGCCATCTGAGTGAGGACGCGGTCCTTCAAGCAATTCAGGACCACACGCGCGGGCGCTGGCTCGGGCTTATCGGCGAGCCGCGAGTTAACGTTCTCGAGCTCAACCTGGCCCTCGATGATACGCCACCGGCCGCCGCGCGAGCCTCGAGCAATCGATAGTAGGGGCGGGTTCACACATGGCAGTACTGAATATGCCGCCCAGGCTCGAAGATTCGTCTGCGCCAGGGAAACCTGGTTTTGTCCGACGCCTGCTGGCCGCTTGGCGAAACAGGAATCACGCTGCCGTGAAGGGGTTCCCCATGATGCTGCGTCACAAGTATGCGATTACGCACTTGGGACAAGCTGACGGATGGATCAGGCCGCATCGCTATCGCTACCTGTGCGTCAGGTGCCGATGGACCTTTCTGATCGACAATCGCCGGGGTGACCCTATTGCAATCGGGCCAGACGATCTTCCGATAATCGGCGAAGAAGGAAGGTTGCGGATGGCCAGCTTTTCCTCGGGCCCGTGTCCCGGCCAGCCCGGTCGTA
The DNA here is from genome assembly GCA_035541875.1 of Binataceae bacterium (SeqCode). Lineage (GTDB taxonomy): Bacteria > Desulfobacterota > Binatia > Binatales > Binataceae > JAJPHI01. The sequence goes on along the minus strand of DATKML010000029.1, from coordinate 175,030 downwards.
GTGCTGTGGCGCTTCAAATTGCCAGGCATAAAAAGCTGCGACGCTTACCACTGCGTGTTGCGGTACAATCAGAAGCAACTGCAGGGAGACAAAATACGCGGTGACAGATAACGACCGGCGTGACCCGGAGAGTTTTCTCGATCTAACGCCGCGCGCGCGCAAAGGCACTCTCAAAATATATCTCGGCGGCGCCGCAGGTGTGGGCAAGAGCTATCGGATGCTCGAAGAAGCTCACCATCTGCGTGCGCAAGGCCGCGACGTCGTCCTAGCTTTTATCGAAACTCATGGCCGCAAGGAGACCGAAGCTCGTGTCAGCGATCTCGAGCAAATCCCGTTGCGGAAAGTGCAATACCGCGATGTGACGCTCGAGGAAATGGACGTCGAGGCAGTCATCCGACGACAGCCCGAGATCGCGATCGTCGACGAACTGGCACATACGAACGCCCCCGGCTCGCGACACACCAAGCGGTATCAGGACGTCGAGGAACTCATCGCGAACGGCATCAGCGTTATCACCGCCTTCAATATCCAGCATCTCGAAAGCCTGAATCAGACCGTTAAACGGATGACCGGGATCGACGTGCGCGAGACCGTCCCGGATACCTTTCTCCATCGCGCCGATCAGGTCGTCACCGTTGATATCGCGGTTGAGGAGTTGCGGCAGCGCTTGCGTGAAGGGAAGATCTACCCTGCCGATCGCGTCGAGCAGGCTCTGCGCAATTTCTTCAAGCCGGCTAATCTCGCGACCTTGCGTGAACTGGCGCTGCGTGAGGTAGCTCGCGATCAAGGCCGTCATCGCGAAGAAGTCGAGGCACTTAAGCGCGAAGGTGGACGCCGCGCGCCGGTCGGCGAAAGTATCATGGTCTGCCTCTCGTCGAATCCTGACGGCAGCGAAGAACTGTTGCGCAAAGCAGCTCGGAGTGCCACACGGCTGAATTCCGATTGGTACGCGGTCCATGTTGAGACACCGTCCGAATCGATGCAAAAAATCAGTAGTTCGATTTTTCGCCAGTTGCTCGACAATATCAATCTGGCTGCCGACCTCGGCGCGGAAACGGTCTGGCTCAAATCAGATAATGTAGTGAGTGCGCTGCTCGATTTCGCACGGCAGAATCGTATCTCGCGTATCGTTATTGGCCGCACCACCCCGAATATCTGGAGGAAATTGATAAAGCGCTCCGTGACCCAGCAGCTGATCGACGAAGGACGCGAGTTCGATATCGAACTGGTAAGCCAGCACACCTCGGGAGAGAAATCATGAAGCTACCGTCGTTACGCACACGGATTCGCAACGGCACCCTCCTGATGTTGGCGATCGCGGTCGGCCTCGGTGCATTCGCCGTCGATAGTGTGCACAAACTCGGCGGAGCAATTCGCGAGACACTCCACCGCAATTACATCAGTATCGAAGCCGCCGGCCATATGCACGAAGCGATTTACCAGGCTCAGATCGCAGCGGCGCGAAGCGGAACCGACCCGGTGTTGCAGCAGCAGCGCGAAGCGTTCGAGCATTGGATTAGTATCGAGCTCGGGGATATCACCGAGGCCGGTGAAAGCGACCTTGCCCGGAGTATTGCATCCACTGGTAAGGGTATTTTCGATCAGCTCGCACAAGGCCAGACGCCGAAACCGGAAGATTTCATAGTGCTGCACGGCCTACTGGACCGGCTTATCGCGATGAATCAGGCCGCGATGTTTCGTGCGGACAGTCGGGCGTCGAAGATGAGCGACCAGCTCGCATACGAGCTGTCGGCGGGTCTCTTCCTGCTGCTGTTGTTCGGGATCGTATTATCATGGACACAAGCCGGGATTATCGCGAAGCCCCTAACCGAACTCACCGACCACCTGCGCGGCTTTTCCCTGCACGGGCCGTCGTCGCGTCTCGGCGATCAACCGCTACTCGAACTGCAAGCGGTGGCCGATGAGTTCAATCGGATGGCGGAACGGCTTGAACAATTCGATCGGCTCAACGTCGATCGACTCTTGTATGAGAAGGGCAAGACTGAGGCGATTATTGAAAGTCTTGAAGATGGCATCGTTCTGATCGACACGGGCGGAGTGGTGACCCATATCAATGAGATCTCAGCAATCATTCTTGGGATCGAGCGAGGCGATGCTTTAGGCAGCGCCTTCGATGATCTCAGCAGCAGTTCGCCGCATTATCTGCGGGTGCGCGACGCCCTGCGCCGCGTCGCCATTCAGCCATTCGGAACGCAGCGGGTCGAGGTCGATCTTCATGTCCGAGGCCGGGCACACAGCTACGTCCTCAAGCCCACGCCATTGCGCCAGAGCGAAGGGCAATCATTTGGTACATTACTGATTCTGCAGGACATCACCTATCTTCGCGATCAGGATCGAGCACGCACCAATCTCGTCGCGACGCTTTCCCACGAACTCAAAACGCCCCTGACCTCGCTTGGACTGTCGATTGAGCTGATGCTTCGCCGCAACGATCTCGATGCGACCACTCGCGAACTGGCCGTTTCGGTGCAAGAGGATGCCGCGCGGATGCGCCGCCTCGCTACAAATCTGCTGGATCTTGCGCGCGGCAACGGGCCCGCGATCACTGTCCAGTTCGTACCAACCGACCTCGGGCAACTATTACAAACAGTCATCCACGGTTTTGATGCCCAGGCGGCGCAAAAGGGCATCCGCCTTCATACCAACGAAACTCCACCAAGCTTGGAAATCATCAGCGACCCGCTAAAGATTTCGTGGGTGATTTCGAACCTTATCGCAAATGCCCTCCGCTACACGCCCAGCGGTGGCGAAATCACGGCGACTCTTGAGCCGACCGAATACGGCGCGCGTATTACGGTCGTCGATACAGGACCAGGTATCGCACCCGAACTACAGGCTCATCTTTTTGAGCGCTATGCGCAGGCCGACGTTAATGGCGCTGAGCGTGGCTCGGCCGGCCTTGGACTGGCGATCGCCAAGGAGATTGTCGATGCTCACGGAGGTCGCATCTTCGTCACGAGTGAACCGGGACACGGTGCCGTTTTCACCGTAGAATTGATGCGATCACCGCGGGAGGCTGCTGATGTCGCGGATTCTGATCGTAGATGACGAGAAAAATATTCGCGCACGACTGGTGACCTTTTTCGAATCCTGCGGGTACCAGGTCTCTTCCGCGGCTAGTGCAGAAACAGCGATCGAAGCTTTTGCTGGGGCAGGCCGAGTCGATGTGGTTCTGACCGATTTTCGGATGGCCGAACTCAACGGTCTCGACCTGCTGCGGCGGGTCAAACGAGATTCGTCCGATACGGCCGTCATCCTGATGACTGCCTACGCCACGATCGAAAATGCTGTCGAAGCGATGAAAGCCGGTGCCTACGACTACCTGCCCAAACCGTTCTCACTCGAACAGGCGCAACACGTCGTCGAGCGCGCGCTTGAAGTACAAAAGTTACGCGCCGAGAATCGAACCTTACGCGACGCTCTCGACGAGCGCCCCCTGCTTGAATCGAGCAGCCTCGCGGTGCGGCGGTTGATAGATACGGCTCGCCAGGCGGCGGCGAGCGAAATAACTATCTTGCTGACCGGGGAGAGCGGCACCGGCAAGAACGTTCTCGCCCGTCAGATTCATCGATGGAGCCGAAGGGCGGAAAAGCCCTTCATCACTGTTAACTGTACAACGTTGTCCGAGAGTCTGCTCGAGAGCGAACTCTTCGGCCATATGCGTGGTTCCTTTACCGGAGCTGTCAAAGACAAGCCCGGCCGGCTCGAGGCGGCGGACGGCGGTACGCTGTTCCTCGACGAAATCGGCGACCTGGCGCCCAACCTACAGGCGAAATTTCTGCGCTTTATCCAGGAGCAAAGCTTCGAGCGTATCGGCGGTAGCGATACGATCCATGTCGATGCGCGAATCATCGCCGCGACCAATCGAGATCTGGCGACCGAAGTCGCAGCACGGCATTTTCGCGAGGATCTCTATTACCGGCTCAACGTCATCACGCTGAGCGTCCCGCCGCTGCGGGAGCGGCGTGACGACATCCTGCCGCTGGCCGAATGGCTCCTGCGTACGGCTGCGCTACGTAATCATCGGTCCACCATGAGTTTCTCCCCCGATGCGACCGCAGCAATCCTCGATTATCGATGGCCAGGGAACGTGCGGGAGCTCCGCAATGTGATTGAGCGTGCCGTCGTGCTGTGCCGGTCTGAATTAATCGGCCCGGCAGACCTGCCGGATGTGATTTTCAGACAGCCGTCCGAGATACCATCGAGCGAAGGCCACGAGGCAGGACGGAGCCTCGAAGAAGTCGAGCGCGATCACATGATCCGCGTTCTTGCCGAAAGCGCCACGCTCGAAGAAGCTGCCGCCAAGCTCGGCATCAACGTCACGACTTTGTGGCGCAAACGAAAGCGCTACGCGATCGATTAGCGTTGTTCACGCGCGACTGACTCGGTCTATCGGACTCGGAAGTTTAGCTAGCACTGATTGCAAACGAGATATTGGCTCTTGCTGTTCGATACGCCGAGGACGCGGAACATCGCGATCGGCATAAAACGCGATCTCCAGATCCGACACGAAAGCCTTGAGCACCGGACAAGGCCCATCGGCGAAGGTTTCAAACCGCTCCCTACTTTCAGATCCACGCATCGGCTTGCCGTCCTCGCCGATAACCACGACCTCGGCACCGCACACCCAAAAGCTCCACTTACATCGCCGGCAGTAGTAGAGACGCCCGGTTTTGGCGCTGAGATAGCTACGTTGGGACGGCCCGATTACGAATTCGTGCCTGAGCTCCCGTCTGCGATCAAAAGTCATGCGCTTCCACAGTTTCATGGAAAGATCTAAAGGCAATTCCTGGGCCAATCGGAAAACGTCGCGAAACTGAGTGAAAGCGCTGCAGTCTTGGCCAAGCCGTCATGATCGTCATTGAAAAATGAGATGTCGCATTGCATTCCGAAATCTGTGTTGCGAGGAAGGTTCACGCGCCGAAGGGGTTCTTCGTATTGGTCTGCGCCTTCAAGGATTGGTACCGTGTAGTCAGCCTGGAGGAATCTATGCCCGAGGATAAGGCGACGATAACGGGTGCTGACTCGATCAGCTTAAGCGATGAGGCGCAGGTTGCCGAAGTGCTCCGCGAAGCGGTTGGTGGCTTATGGCAGGTCGTAAATAATCTGACCCGACTGCGCCCATCGAAACGCCCGGAATTCCGTGTGACGATCTTCGGCTCTGCGCGCATCCCTGCCGACCATTGGGTCTATGGAGCGGTCCGGGACCTCGCCAAGGAACTCGCTGATCTGGGTTGCGGCATCATAACGGGCGGCGGTCCGGGTTTGATGCAAGCGGCTAACGAGGGCGCAGCGCTTTCCGGTCCCGGCCACAACGTCGGTATTCGGGTGCATCTGCCGTTCGAACAGGAAGTGAATGCTTTCGTGGCCGAGGCTTATGAGCATCAAACCTTCTTCTCGCGCTTGCATCATTTCGTCCTCGCCTCGGACGCTTTCGTCGTTGTCCCCGGTGGAATCGGCACGGTGCTGGAACTTGCGATGATCTGGCAGCTGCTGCAAGTGCGAAAGCTCCATCACACCCCTCTGATCCTGATTGGCCGGATGTGGGCGGAGTTCATCGCATGGGGTCGGCAGTACTTACTGCGGTCTGAGATACCGCTGGCTAGCCCGGAAGACTTCGATATTCCACAGTGCGTCGATACGGCTGCAGAAGCGATCTCGCTGATACGCCAGAGCCATCAGCGATGGCTCAAGGATCAGTAGTGCGCGTCGAATCGATAGGCCGACCGTTGTGATAATCGAGAGAATATCCGTCGCTGACTAGTTTTTAGCCATGCCTCCTCCTTTCAATCGTCGTTTCCCGGCTGCCCAAGTGGGCTATTCCGTTTGTCTACGCATGACCAGTCTTGTCGCTGGGCTGGGGGTACCCCGAATCGAAAATTAGCTCGTACCGGCGCTCACCTCGCCGGTTAGTGCGTCAGCCCTCACGATTCTTTCTTTGATTACATCGGGCATGATTGCCCTCACTGGTATCGTCTTCTCGCTCGCCTTTGTTATGGTGCAGTTCAGTGCCGTGGCGTATTCGCCACGTCTCGCTGGCTCTCACGCGATCCGGTTATCTGGCACTCCATCGGTATCTTCACCCTCGGGCGCTGCCGGCTTGAGATCGGTGTCCTCCGCGATCCCCAAGGCACTCTGCGTCTGGTCATTCCACATCCGAGTTGGGAAGATCAATTGCATCTGCCACTTGAAGAGATCCGCTACTGCGGCGCCACCAGTATCCAGGTGATGCGACGGATGCGCGCGCTTATCACTGACCTGATGACCGTTCTTCCGGCCGAGCGCCACCCAGCACTGGAGCATCAACTGGAACGTTTGAACTCGACCGTCGCACGTTCATTTGCGGACGAGCAAGACAAGCTCGACGCCTCGACGACGGATCGGCAGGGTCTGGGAGTGCCGCGAAAGAGTTAGAATGACCCCACCCTTTGGCCGCTCCCTTGTCAAACATCCAGACCCTGAGGCTTTATTTTAACGGCAAAGAAATATTGCCAACTGGTTCACGTTTCAGGGGTGAGGCAAAATAACAGAAGAGGCTGGCTGTCTGGCCTAATCTCGCATCCGCGGTGATCAGTAATGGCGGATTCTGTTTTCGATTCTGCAGCTCAAAATCCTGAGGGCGCGGGCTACCTCGAGGAATTAGCTCTCGACCTCCGTAACACCTGGGAACACGGAACGGACGAGATCTGGCGCCGGCTCGAACCTGAGCTGTGGGCCAGCACCCACAATCCCCGTGTCGTCCTGCAAACCGTGTCGCGCACGCGACTGCGGGAAGCTCTGGCCGATGCCGGTTTTCTGGAGATGCTTACCCGCGTCGTCCTCGAGCGCCGTCGCGCCGCTCAAGTCACCACGTGGTTTCAACACAACTATGCGAATCCACCATTCAATTGTGTTGCCTACTTCAGTATGGAGTTCGGCCTGAGCGAGGCGCTGCCGATCTACTCCGGCGGGTTAGGTAATGTCGCCGGCGACCAACTCAAAGCAGCGCATGATTTGGGCGTACCGCTGATTGGGGTGGGATTGCTCTATCAACGCGGTTACTTCCGCCAATATATCGATGCCGACGGTAATCAGACCGCGCTCTTTCCGTATAACGATCCTGGCCAGCTACCGATCACGCCGGTGCGCAACGGCGAGGGGGAGTGGGTCAGGCTCAAGGTGCGCGTCGCCGGTCCGACCCTTTGGATACGCGCTTGGGAAGCTCGCGTCGGTCGCCTCAAGCTCTATCTGCTCGACACCAACGATCCGGCCAACGCCCCGGTTTATCGCGGTGTTACGAGCGAGTTGTACGGCGCGGGTGAGGAATTGCGCCTGCACCAGTCAATGGTCTTGGGACTCGGTGGATGGCGCTTGCTCCATAAACTCGGGTTGAATCCCGAGGTTTGCCATCTGAATGAGGGGCACGCTGCCTTCGCGGTACTCGAGCGCGCTCGTCAATTTATGTTCGATCACCGTCAGCCCTTCGATGTCGCGCTGACCGCAACGCGCGCGGGCAACCTCTTTACGACACATACACCCGTGCCCGCCGGTTTCGATCGCTTCGACGTGGCCTTGATGGAGCGTTACATGAAACGCTACTCCGAGGATCGGCTCCAAATCGATTTCGACTCTTTGCTCGCTCTCGGTCGCCAGAACCCCAATGACGCAAGCGAGCCTTTCAACATGGCCTACCTGGCTATCCGCGGAAGTGGGGCTATCAATGCCGTAAGCGCACTGCATGGCCGCGTGAGCCGCCATATCTTTGCCCCGCTCTTTAGTAACTGGCCAATACCCGAGATCCCGATTGGCCATGTAACCAATGGTGTGCATACTCCGACGTGGGACTCGGTTGCCGCCGACGAACTGTGGACCAAGGCCTGCGGCGCCCATCGATGGCGAGAAACGATGGAGGGTGTCGGTGAGCGGATAGGCGCCCTACCCTCTGAGGAATTGTGGGCGATGCGCGGTCGCAATCGCCAAGAGCTGGTAACGTACGTTCGCGAACGTATCCATCGCAGCGGAGCCGACGACACCCAGCACACTGAGCATGATATCTTTGATCCGAATATTCTGACGTTGGGTTTCGCTCGCCGCTTTGCAACCTATAAGCGCCCTAACCTCCTGTTGCATGATCCTGAGCGTCTTGCCCGCATCCTGCTCGACCGACGGCATCCGGTTCAGCTCGTGGTGGCCGGCAAAGCGCATCCCGCGGATGAGCAGGGTAAGACACTAGTTAAAGCATGGATAAAGTTCGTTGCACGGCCCGAGCTACGGAAGCGCGTCGTCTTCCTGACCGACTACGACATGCTTCTCGCCGAGTATCTGGTTCGCGGCGTCGATATATGGATCAACACACCGCGCCGGCCCTGGGAAGCCTGCGGGACGAGTGGGATGAAAATCCTGGTCAACGGTGGGTTGAACCTATCCGAACTCGATGGATGGTGGGCCGAGGCCTACTCGCCCGAGGTTGGATGGGCCCTCGGTGATGGCCTCGAGCACGACGCGGATCCGGCTTGGGACGCGTTCGAGGCTGATCAACTTTATACGCTCCTGGAAAAAGAGATTGTCTCCACCTTCTACGATCGTGATGCGATGGGGATTCCGCAGGCCTGGGTTGAGAAAGTTCGCGCGAGTATGTCACGGCTGACTCCTCAGTTCTCAGCGAATCGCACGATCCGTGATTACGTAACGAAATATTACGTTCCGGCGGCGGTCAATTATAAGAAGCGCGTCGCCAATCATTGTGCTCTAGCGATCGAACTGACTAGTTGGCGTCAGCTCGTCGAACGATGCTGGCCGGATGTCTATTTTGGTAATTTCGACGTTCACGAGGATGGTGATACCCGCCTATTCCAGGTGCAGGTCTATCTGGACCCTCTGATTCGCGACGCCGTTGAAGTTGAGCTCTTCGCCGCTGAAAGCGATGACCATCCGATCGAGCGCTTTCCGATGACTCGATGCGAGCCGCTCGTGGGCGCAACCGGATGGACCTTCAGGGCTTCAGTCCGATCGGGCCGTCCAACCACGCATTTCACGCCGCGGGTTATTCCACGACATCCGGACGCCGCCATACCGCTCGAAAGCAACGCGATAAAGTGGCAGCGATGATTGCGGAAGGCGGAGGGATTATCATCGGGTCTTTGAGCAATCAGGTTGTCCAATTAGACGTTCGATCAAATCCGGCATCGAACGATGTCGGTTGCGCATTGCCGGCTAAGAATGTCCGATGATTAGTCGCTCCCTCAGGGGTGCGATGACTGTTCGAATTCTTTAAGCCGTTGCAAATACGGCGCGGCTTCATCCCCGCTTGGCTGAGCCTTTTGGCAGAGCGACACCATCAGTTCCAACGATTGCCGATCATAAGGATTCTTCCGCAGCACTTCCTTTAGCACCCCGATTGCCGCGACTTCCTTTCCCGTTTCACTCAGCGCGATCGCATAGGTGTAGCCATACTGCGAGTCGCCCGGTGCAAGACGGTCCGCCTCAGCCAGATGCGCGATAGCCTCGGCCCGCTGGTGGCGGCGCACCAGCGAGAGCCCCAAAGCATATTGGAGCGCGGGATCTTCATGCTCATGCTTAAGCGCCTCCCGCAGTACTTGGTCGGCGGCGATTTCGTTGTTCATCCCACGGTAAAGGTCGGCGAGATTGATCGCGGCCGGTGCAAACGCCGGATCTATCCCTAATGCTTCTTGAAGTTCGACGACCGCCCGATTGGGCTCCTTCGTGCGCAAGTAAAGAGTCGCAAGATTCAGGTGAGCCTCAGGTCGGTCGCTATTCAATCGCTGGGCCGCAATATATTCGGTCGTCGCATTCTGCAGCGCCTTAGCCAAATCAGGCGACTCAGGCGTCGGAACACCGGCAAGCGCCGACGCAGTCTCGATTCGTACCGCACGAACTGGATCACTCAGCAGAGGTCCGATGACTCGGATCGCATCTGTCGTCTGCGAGTTGGCAAAACTCCGCGCTATCGCTCGCCTCACCAGGGGTGACGGATCGGCAAGGATCTGTTGGATGAACGAGTCTGGTAATGATCCACTATCAAGTCGCTCGATCGCTGTTGCCCGAGCTATCGTGGGATTATGGGTGTCGGAGACAAGCTTTATCAGCGACGACACAGCCCCGGGCTCTCCGAGCTCTGCCGCGTGTAAAGCTACGCCGTATGCCTGAAATCCACCGGGCTTCGAATGACGCTTTTGCAGCTGTTCTGCAGCCCACTTCGCACTCTTGCCGGTATGGCAATTGTTGCAGGCGTTAGGCACACCGATTGATACGCTCAGATCCGGTCGCGGAATCCGAATACTGTGATCGCGTCGCCGATCAATCAGCATGTACGTCCGCTCGGGCATGTGGCAATTGGCACACAAAGCGCCCTGCGAGCCGGACTTATGAAAGTGATGCGAAGGATTATCGTATTTACCCGCCGCGTGGCACTGCAGGCACACCTGATTTCCTTCGGCACGAAGTTTCAGGTTGTGCGGCTCATGACAATCTGAACAGGTCACCCCAGCGTGAAACATTCTACTCTGGATAAAGGATCCGTATTCGTACACCTCACCTTTAATCTGCCCGTCAGGGAAGTAGAGATTCTCATCGAGCAGTGACACACGATAGTCATCACCGACCGGTTGGCCGTGGACGTAATCCTCGTGGATGCTACTGCGCCTCGAATGACATCGCGCACACATCTGAATCTCATACTCGGAGGTTCGCGGGTTGGCGCGACGCCCATTACTCGTCACCGGATCGATACGCCATGCTGCCGTCTTGTGCTCATTTAGATTGATCGTCAGACCATCATCGCGATTATCAGCATCTCGGCTCTTTTGCTGAGCCCATGCGACATGACGCGCACCTGGACCATGGCAGGCCTCGCAAGCTACATCGACTTCTGAATACGTAGTCGCATATGTGTGCTGCTTATCGTTGTAGTTCTTGCGCAGGTTCGTCGAATGACAATCGGCGCACATGTAGTTCCAGTTCTGGTCGATACCGGTCCAGTGCAACGGATCGCTGGAAGTAATCTTGCGCTCGGGATAGAGCGCGAACCACTTCTGCCCTCCCCTCGCTCGCGGTCGACTGTCCCATGCGATACCGAGAGCTTGAAGTCGTCCACCCGGCATTTCAATCAGGTATTGCTGCAGCGGTGACACACCGAAGGTGTATTTGATTGCGTAGTCATGCAGCTTTCCGTCGGGCCCATCGGTTCGAACCATGAACTTGCCTTGAAGGCGAAAGAAGATCGTTACTGTATCACCGTTCTTGACCTGTGCTCCGGTGAAGTCCCCCAGAACGGAGTGCTCGTCAGCGGGGAGCATCGCCAACTGATGATGGGAACCCGTCCACGCTTTCATCTCCGCTGGATGGCAGGTGGCGCAGGCCCCCGCCCCTACAAAAGTCGGAGGCGATTTAACTTTGATGTCGTCGGATGCGGCAGACGCTGACTTCGCCACGATGGGACGAAAGATCAGCCCGACGGCGGCGACAGCCAAGATTAGGGCCAGAGCTAATGCGACCTTTTGGAATTGCAGCCGCATGATCAGAAGGAGAGCACCCGCCGGCAGAAGGAAAAAGGCCGGCCAGTGAGTATCTGGCCGGCCGTAAGGTCCGCAGCGCTACCGCTGGTCTTGAGCAGCCTGCTCTCCAGTCTGCAGCTTCTTAATATCTTCAGGAGTCAACTGGGGCCGGTCGATCGCTATCGTCAGTTTGTCGAGCGTGCCGGTGAACGCAAACGGGACTTGATAATCATTAAAGGCCGCTGAAGTCTCGGTGTCGGCGCCGACATCAAAGGTCTCATCGAATTGCATGATGATCGGAATCGTATGCTCCATTGTCTGCGTCGAGACCTCTTTGTCATCCACCTTGAGCACGCCGGTTCCACCCTGACCGATTCCGCTTATGTTGTTGAAGGCCAAAGTCGCAAAACCAAGACCGTTGTACTTGAAGTCAAACTCGATTGTATGTTTGCCGGGCGGCAGCGCGTCGGGAGATTCCCACCGCACCTGCTTCAGTCCAAGCAGATTCCACACGAATACTGGTTTGCCCTTGAGCAAGAAGAGGCTGTAGCCGCCAAACCGACCGCCGTTCGTATTGATTACGCCTTCGGCGCCACCCTGCGGAACCTCGATGTCAGCCGTGATTTTGTATGACGTGTTCAGCAGGCTTGGAGCATCGCCGTAAGGAATCCCTGTCACTTTGCCTTTGTAGGTGAAGACGATTCTTCCAGCCGCAAGACTCGGCTTGGGGACGACCACACGTGTCGCAACAGATGCGTCCAGCGGCAGCACCTGATATTTCTGGGCTTCCTGCCAGAATAGATTCTGTAGCTCTTTCAGCTTGTCGGGATACTTAGACGCAACGTCTTCGAACTGCGTCCAATCCTTCGATACGTCGTACAACTCCCACGTAACATTGTTAGCCGGATCCGGATTTACCGCACCAATCACATCCCACGGTGGCCGAATCACCTTCGTACTCGCGATCCAACCGTCGTGATAGATAGCTCGATCCGCCATCATCTCGAAGTACTGCGTATGATGCCGCGACGGGGCCTCTGCGTTTGCTTTGTCGAACGTATACGCAAAGCTTGTCCCTTCGATTGGCTTCTGCATCACGCCATCCACCTCGGTTGGTTGCGGAATACCCGTAGCCTCTAGAAGGGTTGGCACAATATCAATCAAATGCGTGAATTGATTACGAATTCCGCCCTGATCCTTAATATGTCCCGGCCAAGCCACGACCGTTCCCTGCCGCACACCACCAAAGTGAGAAGCGATCTGCTTGGTCCATGAGAATGGCGTGTCGAAAGCCCAGGTCCAGCCGATCGCCATATGGGGATAAGTCAGATCGGAGCCCCAGGCATCATAGAAGTACTTCAGCTGATCCTCGACCGGAACGTTTACGCCGTTAAGCGCCGCAACTTCGCTGGGCGTGCCATTCAAGCCGCCCTCTGCGCTGCTGCCATTGTCACCGACCACGTAGATGATGATCGTATTGTCGAGTTTACCCATCTCCTCGACAGCCTGGATCACGCGACCTATCTCATCGTCGGCGTATGCTAGATAAGCTGCGTAAACATCGGCCTGCCGGATGAACAACTTCTTTTCGTCATCGGTTAACTGATCCCAGTTCTTAAGCAGCTTCTCGGGCCAAGGGGTGAGTTTCGCATCGGCCGGGATTACGCCTAGCTTCTTCTGATTATCAAAGATCTGATCGCGAAGCGCGTTCCATCCCTTATCGAACAGATGCATATCGCTGATCTTCTTGATCCACTCAGGCGTCGGATGGTGCGGAGCGTGCGTGGCTCCCGGCACGTAGTAAAGAAAAAAGGGCTTATCCGGCGCCACCGAGTTGAGTTGGTTCATCCATCCGATCGCATCGTCGGCCATCGCGGTCATCAGATTCCAACCCGGGTGTCCCTCGAAGGGATAGATCGGCGTGGTATTTCGGAACAGGTTCGGCTGCCACTGATTTGTGTCACCGCCGACGAAGCCGTAAAAATAGTCGAATCCCATTCCTGTCGGCCATCGATCGAAGGGACCCGCCTGGCTTGCCTCAAAGCTGGGTGTGTTGTGATCCTTGCCGAACCATGAGGTCGAGTAGCCGTTCTCCTTGAGGATCTGACCGATGGTTGCGGTATTCTTCTGGATAATCCCGTCATAGCCGGGAAACCCGGTCGCCTGCTCGGTGACTACACCAAAACCTGCCGAGTGATGATTCCGGCCAGTGATAATCGCGGCGCGTGATGGCGAACAGAGCGCCGTCGAATTCATGTTCGTATAGCGCAGCCCCATCTTCGCCAGACGATCGAGCGTTGGCATCGGGATAACACCGCCGAACGTGCTGCCGGCACCGAACCCGGTGTCGTCCGTCATGATCAGGAGGATGTTCGGAGCGCCCTTGGGCGGAACAACTCGGGGCGGCCACCAAGGCGTCGATTGTAGAGCGTTGCGCTTGATAACTCCGCCGAACTTCGGCATCGGAGCGGGCAAAACCTTCGAGTTCGGGAAGTAGGTCGCATCGGGCGCACCCAATTTTCCCGTTACCTGCGGCTGAAGCTGTGTCTGCGCCCTGGCGCGGCCGACTGCCATCGCAAATACAGCGACTACAGCGCCGACTAAACAGGTAACACCTATTTTCCAGATGCCTCGCTTCATCAATTTTCCTCGTGGGTGCAAAAGGCTTAAACCTGATCCGGCTCTTAAGATTCGCCGCGCTCTTATAGTTGGAAACGATCAGTCGCCCAGAAAGGTCTCATTGCCCGGATTGCCGACAAACTCGTCATAGCGGAAATCCGCATACGCCGGTGAGTTAGCCTCGACCGGCTCGATATTCTTCAGCTGCCGATACTCGCTATACGCATGCTGACCGCCTACCCAGAGGCATTGGCAGGCATAGGGGTCCGCCATCCAGTAAGCGGGCTTACCCTTGTGCATCCCGGCAGTAAGCTTCAGTGGAGGTAACTCTCCCAGCTTCTCCATCCGTTTCGGGGTATCGGCGTTTACCGCTCGGAAGCCCGATTCCATCAGCAGCTTGCCCATCCGGTTAGCGCGATCAGTATTCGATTCCGCGCATCCGGCCGAAAAAGCCGAAGCGAGAAGGAATAGGGCTCCGATCGGTTTAGTTAGACGTGACTTAGGCATCAAGCTCGCCCTCAGGGGATCATGTGGCATTCGAACAGCTTGTTCGCGATCGGAGCCGCGACGCGGCTGATAAACTCCTGGCGCATCGCCGGATCGCTATGAAGAAGCTGAATTACATTTTGCTCTTCCTGCGATTTCGGCTGATCGCGTTGCGCCATGATATCCGCGCACGATTCGTGCTGATATTTCTGCACAACCTTGTTTGCGACTCGGTCGAGGATTGGGAACTGCTGCGCTCCAGCCTGGGTGGCGAAAAGCGCAAAAGTGGCGATACCAAAAGCTAGCTTCTTCATGAGGTTATCCCTTTCTTAAGACGATTATTTAAATAGCGGTTACGACGTATACGACCTGGCCACCACTAAAGACTGGCTTGTAGTAGTTACCGTTCGAGTAATAGTAGTACTGACCGTTGATTTGCGTCGCGCTGGCTCCCGGCGGCAACACGGGAACGGTCGATCCGATCGGCAAAGGAGCACCAGGCACAGGCGCCGGAACGCCTACTTGCTCGATAACGGTGGTAGGCTGCTTCGGCTGCGCGGCCGATTCCATCGCGGCGCCGACCGCCATACCGCCGACCATGCCGAGCGCTGCGGCCCCAGCCTCTGACCCGCCGGAGGAACCTCCCGAGCAGCATCCACCGTAAGGCTCCCAGCCATTATTCTGCGCCGTATTCATGTAGCTCATGTTGGCGTTGTAGCGCTGGTTTTCGGCCTCGTGCTCGTCCTGCCATTGCTGTTGTTGCAGCGACTCGGCCTCGTTGTAGCGCTGCTGATTATAGTTGTAAGCGGCCTGCTGAGGATTCGTCCCGTAAGGATGCTCGGCGTTACCCGAGGGGTAAGAACTCGAGTTATAGGTCGTCGAATTGTAGGTATTGTTCGCGTTGGAAGTAGTGCTGGTCGTACTGCTCGGATGCTCGCTCTGATACTGATTGTAGTCGGTATTGGCCTGATTGTACTGCTTGTAACTTACGTTCGAATTTGGATGCTCCTGATTGAACTGCTGGTACGATTGGGCCGATTCCTGATTAGGATGTTCGCTGTTCGAGCTGGAGCTTGAGCTCGATCCCGAGTAGGAGCTGCTGCCGCTCGACGATTTGTCGGAGGAGCTACCGCTGTAGCTTGATCCCGAGGATTTGTCGCTGCTGCTGTAGGAACTGGCAGCGTAAGCATGATGGTTCTGGCTGCTACCGCCGCTTTGACCGAATGAGTTGTGACTCGGGTCGCCACCACCGAAGCCGTCGCCCCCGAAGTGAAACCCGGCATTACCACCGCCACCACCGCCAAAGCGGTTATTCCCTCCGCCAAAACCGCCGCCGCCTCCACCGCCGAAGCGAGCGTGGGCGGGACCGTTCACAGTCAAAGCACTCGCGGCCAGGAGTCCCGCTAAAACGAGCTTGAAACTCTTTGGCTTAATCATTTTGCTTCCTCCTTTTTCATTTCGACGAAGGACGTCTTTATAGCTCCGCTGGGAATCTTCGGTTCGAAGGTACCCTTGGGAAAGGTCTGGTCGAAGGTCCATTTTGACAGTACCGCTTCCCACTGCGGCTGCGTGGGTAATTGCGGATAGGTGATCACGATCTTGCGAGGCAAGGCTTTTTTGCCGTGCTCGACCCACAGCTGCCAATTTCCTTCTTTCTGAACGAAGGCCAGATGGTCGCTGTCAACGCCCGCAGCATCGTTCAGGCCGACGTACTTACTGCGGATAACCGCACCGTGCACCTTCGCGCATGGATCGCTCACGTCGAATCCGGACAGCGGAATCGTCAGATTCTTCTCCTCATTGGCCTGCTTGAGCATCGCATCAATCGTGTCCGGCGCGTCATAGGTCGCATAGACGTTATGGGCCGGGTCCAGGATCGTTACGGTCTTGCCGTTATACCAGACCTTCTTGGCGCCCAGATCGCTCTGATAGCTGATCGCCAGCCGGTTCGGTCGCTGAATCTCGACATCCATCGCGCCGGCGTATTGAAGCTTCACCAACGACGGCAGGACCGAATCGAAGGTTATCTCCGCGTGATAGCTGAGACTGTCTGCTGACGACAACAAGGAGCAGGCACTCTCAAGTACCTCTCCCACTTTGGGCTCGATCGCGGGGGGCGTACCGCCGGCAGCTATCGCGATCGATGGCACACATACCAGTGCGCACAGCCCCAGGATTGCGCTGCGGTTAGGTCTCATCGGTAAATTCTCTCCTTTGAAATCGGTGGATCAGGTAGGTGCTCAGATCAGTTAGCTAGGTGGCAACGCGCTGCTTGCATCTCTTCAGTGTCGGCTGGGTAAGTTAAGCGAATTGCGGGAGCGAGGCAAATGATATGTCGCCTGCGCTCACCCGCGGTAGTTTTTCTTCGGACAAACGGCTATTATCCGCCTGCTTCCGTTGGATATCGGATTCCGCTAGACGATTTATCGACGACCTAAGGTTTATTAGCTTTTCGCGACAATGGATCCAGCAGAATCGATTGTGAGTGCCTCACCTCATGCAGTCGTCGAGGGCGGCCCGGGCGCCGCGTTGCTTGCTCGTCTCCATCGAAAGAAGGCCGATGGGAACCTAAGCGGCGCCTCGAATCTGATTTGGTCCGGGATCATGCTTGCTCTTATTAGCTGGGTGCCGTTGTTAGTCCTATCGCTGGTCGAGGGTGTCGCGCTGAATGGCCCAAAAATCCCGTTTTTCCACGATATTGCGGCTCAGGTGCGCTCCTTGATAGCAATTCCGCTGCTCATTATCGCTGAGATTCCAGTAGGCAGTAGCACGCGAACCGCGGCCGGTCGTTTTCTAACCACCCATCTGGTTCGAGAGAAAGATCTGGATCGATTCGATGAGATTTTTGCCGATACCTTGCGTCGACGTGACTCCAAGATTGCAGAGATTGTAATTCTGCTCATCGTTTACTTGGGGAGCTTTCTCGTCGTTTTCAAGGCCCCGTTCCAGGCAGGCAGCACCTGGTTCCGACCTGAGTCGGCAGGACTGTCGCTGGCTGGTTACTGGTACGTTTTGATAGTAATCCCGGTCTTTCAGTTTCTGGTATATCGTTGGCTCTATCGTTTGCTTTTATGGTTCCGATGCCTTCGTGCGTTGGCAAAGCTCGACCTGGCGCTGGTGCCTACCCACCCTGATCGCGCGGGTGGCCTCGGCTTCCTCAGCCAAAGCCTACCCGCTTTCGGCGTGCTCCTTTTCGCCGTCAGCTCCGTAGCCTCAGCGACCCTTGCTAATCGCATCCTGTTCGATGGCGAAAAGCTGGCCGACTACCAGTATGGCTTCGCTGTCCTGATCGTCGTCCTCATGCTCTTCTTCGCCAGTCCGTTGCTGGTCTTCACACCTAAATTGCTGGCGCTAAAGGAAAACGGTCTCCACCAATATGGCGAGCTTGCGAGCTCCTACAACCAGGCCTTCCAGTCAAAATGGTTGGAATCTGCAGCCTCGAGAGATGAGCGACTGCTCGGCACCGGCGACCTTCAATCGCAAGCGGCGTTGGAAAGCAGCTTTCAGGTCGTGCGCGAAATTCGCCCGGTGCCAATCGAGCTGGGCGATCTGATGAGCATGATTGTCCCCGGTATTCTGCCGGGGTTACCGCTCATCCTGACGATCATGCCGGCCAGTTTGCTGCTCAAGGCCGTGCTGAAGCTGGCGCAGACCGCCGCGTAACCTAACTAATTCCAAACAAAAGAAAATTTCACGTGTGATAATGCTGCTTGGCCTAAAGTCCTACTTGTGTCGTTGCGAGCGGTGTGACAACACATACCATGCTGTTTTGCGAGTGTGACTTCAGAACCTCATCACTTAGAAATTTAGAATCAAGGAGAAGTAAATGATCAACAAGAAGAATACGGCGCGAATCGCCTTCGCGCGTGGCCTGATGGTATCGGCGGGCTTATCCGCGCTGGTGTTGAATGGCTGCTCGACCACCCAGCAGATGCAACCCGACATTATCTCGAAGGCTCAGGGGGCACAGAATCCGGTTCCCCAGTTCTCGGGTTTTTTGGGTGATTACAGCCTGCTCTCGCCAGGCGGTGAAGGACAGGCGCTCTATCGCTACGTCGCGCCCGACGTTAACTGGCAGCAATACAACTCTGTCATGATCGACCCTGTGACCTTCTGGGCGGGTAATGACACGAAGGTTTCTCCGGACGAACAACAGAAGCTCTGCACCTATTTTTACAACAAGCTTCGCGAATCGATGGTTAAGTACTTCCAGGTCGTCGATCAGCCGGGACCGGGCGTCATGCGCTTGCAGGTCGCGATTACCGACGCCAGCTCCGCAATCCCAGTGCTGCGTACCGCTTCGGTCATTATCCCTCAGATGCGCATCGTCAGTCGGCTTAAGGAACTTGCGACAGGTTCGTACTCTTTCGTGGGTAGCGCTCGCGGCGAGATGAAGCTGACAGATTCTGTCACCGGCGCAATTCTGGCCGAAGCTATGGATCAACAAATGGGCGGCAACGCGCTTAAGACCGCTGCAACCTGGCAGTGGCAGGATGCGCAACGCGCATTCGATCACTGGTGTGACTTGATGGCAACCCGCCTCAACGAATTGCACACCACAGGCACGATCCAGACGGCTTCTTCAGACAAATAGACCCTTAGGCAGACGCTGGGAGGATACTCCTCCCAGCGTCTGCACTTCGTCCCGGCTTTTCGACAGGACGCTCGCACCTCCTCTGGAACGTAATCGCCCGGCGCACGTGCGCGGAAGACCCACGAATCGACCAAAATAAAGGCTGTCAGCCCTCACCCTGTCGTCGAATAGAGCTTTCGCCCCGCGACTACGATGACCTAGCCGCTAAAGAGAAGGACACAGCATGGAAACTGGAATCAAATCGAGCTATCGACTCGGACTGCTTGCTTTGGGCTTTGCTTTCGCGAGCTTGGCTGTAAGCGGATGCGCCAAAACAGTTTCCGACCAATCCGCCGTCGTTAAGCAAATGGAGAGTCGTCCGAGCGCCGCCACCAGCAGCTTCTTTGGCGAAGCTTTCCCGAAGCTTCAACCGGGCCAAGAGGGTCAAGCTGCGATGGTATACGTCGACGCCAATGCCAATTGGAAGCAGTACGACAAGGTGATGCTGGAGCCGGTCGAGTTCTGGGATGGATCAGATACCAAAGTCTCGCCTCAGGACCAGCACACCCTAACTGCTTATTTTTACAACAAACTTAAGGAAGACCTGCAGAAGAACTTCACTATCGTCGATCAGGGCGGTCCGGGAGTGCTGCAGCTGCAGGTCGCGCTCACTAACGCGAGCACTTCCACGCCGGGATTGCGCACGGTCTCGGTGCTTGTCCCCCAAGCTCGGGTTTTGAACGCCGCGCAATCCCTCGCGACTGACAGCTATGCGTTCGCAGGTTCGGCCGAAGCGCAGATGAAGGCAAGCGATTCGGTTACCGGGCAGTTCCTGGCTGGCGCCATCGACAAACGCTCTGGAGGAGTCGCTCTCAGCAACGCCGCTTCTTTCAAGTGGGGTGACGCCGAGAGTGCCATGGACTACTGGGCGGACAAGATCTCCTCTCGCCTGCTCGAACTACAGGGTCGCGCACCTGCCTCAAAATAAGCACATCAAGCCAGCAATTTGCGGCAAGATTCCGGAGACATGATCCAGATGCTCGCTACAGCAAAACCTCTAAACCTCGCCATCGGACTGATTCTTGGCTTCAGCCTGATGGGCCGCATCGCAGCGGCTCAGACGTCCCGGATAACTTCTCCGACAGCCTCGGGCGATGAGGAAAACGCGCCGGATGCGTCCAAGTCGCTGACCGAGGTCAACAAGGAACTCACCAATCCCATCTCGACGATCTGGTCGCTGACCTTTCAGGAAAACACTTACTGGATTCATCCGGGAATCGAGGGTGTCGGCAGCCGCAATCAGATCAACCTCCAATTTCAACCCGTTCTTCCCGTTTCGCTGAACGACGATTGGAACCTGATCACGCGCCCAGTTATTCAGGCGATGAACTCCTCGCCCTACGTCAACACGACGAGCGGCAACTTCCATCGCGTGACCGGCTTCGGCGACACGATCGTCGTCTCGATGCTTTCGCCAAGCTCGAAGCTTGTCGGCAACTGGCTGTTCGCGGCGGGACCAACTTTCATCTTCCCCACCGCAAGTAATACCCAGCTCGGACAGAACAAGTGGCAGATGGGACCGGCGGGGGTCTTCGGTTATCTCGGGGAGAAATTTATTGCCGGAGTCTTTCCGCAGCAGTGGTGGTCGACCGGCGGACCGGGCTCGAACACCACGAGTCAGCTCAACCTCCAGTACTTCGCATCTTACTTCCTCTCAGACGGATGGAGCGTGGGGACCTCACCCAACATGCTGGTGAACTGGTATGCCCCGACCAGCGGCGACATGCTCACGTTCCCGGTTGGAGCAAGTATCGCGAAAGTGCAGAAGATCGGGATATTACCCGTCAGATTCGCTGTTCAAGGTGTGTACATGCCCGTCCATCCGGACCACTTCGGCCAGACCTGGCAGCTCCAGTTCACTGTTGCGCCAGTTATTCCGAAGCTAATCAAAGGGAACATCTTCGGCGATTAATTAAAGCCTCAGCAGAAGCGAGATGTAGGGAGAACCCGATGATACGCTCACGCATACACCTGAAAGTTGCCCTGAGCCTGATGCTCTTCTGCTGCTCCATCGTGTCCGCGCAGCTTGCTGAGGCCAAGACCAAGTTAACGCTGGCGCAACGCGTTACGGCGGCGCTTCGTGCCGACGATCGCCTTAACGGTGCCGAGTGTTATCAGGCTGCTCCCGGGGTCATCGTTCTGCATGGCACGGTCTTCGACCAGAAAAGTCGCGCACTGGCTGAAATCACAGCCTCGAATGTTACCGGCGTAACGCAGGTGATCAACGGATTGCTGACCAAGACCGGCGAATGGATGGCCGAGCAGCAGCGCATCAACGATACCTTGGCGCTCAATGGTTTCCCCGACCTCACCGTCCGCGTAATCGGTAATACGGCGTATCTTTCCGGAACTGTGACCGGCGATGACGAGCAGCAGCGGGCGCTCCGCGTGATAGCGTCGATCTCAAAGCTGCAGGTCGTGAATTTCAGCCGGGTTCTTCCAGGTTCGGTGTTTTAATCCGCTAGCTCTGAGACTGTGAGCTGATTTGTGATCGCCTGAGGGAAGGTGGGGATCCTGACCAGCGCTGAAAGGCTCTAGTGAACGCGCTCGACTCCGCGTAGCCGAGCGAGCCCGCGATGTCAGTGAGCGGGATGGTAGTCGTATCGAGCAACTGGCAGGCGGCTTCGAAACGGACCTCGTCCAGAAGTTCCCGGAAGGTTACACCCTCTTCCTTTAGTCGCCGGTTCAGGGTTCGCCGATGCATCGACAAAATTCCGGCGACCTCATCACCGGAACTTCTGCCGGCTAGAAGCAAGCCACGCAGAGCGCGGCGAAGTTGAATCTGCAATTCGATTCCCGCTGCCTGGGCCTTCGCTTCGCATTCCTTGAATCGCTCCGAGTCGGCTTCCGGCATCCGGCGCTTCAAGAGGTGGGCCGGCAAGAGCATGACGCTTTGCTCGGAATCAAAGCGGCAAGGTGCCTGGAAAAAGCGCCGGTACGGTCCCGGATCGGATGGCCTTCTTCGGGAGAGAAGGACCTTCTCGGGCGCCCACTGCGACCCGCAAATTTCGCGCATAACGTTGCACGCCATCGCCAGCACGCCGTCGTAGATCTGCTCGACGAATCGGGCTCCTGGTTTGTAAACCGCGGTGCCGAGCGCCACCATCCCGCCTTCTTCTCGCACCACGGTCACCATCCCCTCGCTGTTGAGATGGTGATAAACGGCAAAGGCTTTCAGTCCCGCACCAAGAGTAGGGGAATAGCGCAAGAGTTCGCCCGGCAGCCCCAACTGCGAGAGGCTCATCCTCTGGCCCGCCAATAGCCCAAAATGCGGATATCCGGTTCTGACTGAGGCGTGATGCAGTAGCTCCCCCAAGGCGACGAAGGGAATTCGTTTCTCCGCTCCGTTGAGCGCTGCGCCATCGAGACCGGCATCACGCAACACATCCACGGGCTGAACTCCCATCTCGATTAGCAGCGCGGGAATCACCGTTAGAGGGCCGACTCGTTGGGAGAATTTATCACCCATCGCGACCTTAGAATCTTCTGAACTCTTGTTAGAACGCCCTGAAAGGTTATCGAGAACTGGCATAACTGGTTCGACCAGGCATCGCGAGATGCCGCCCGACTATCTGTGAATACCGCCTGAGCGCCACTCGACTGGATTAACCGAAGCTGCGATAAGAGTATCGAAAGCATCAGATGAAGCAACCCGATAGCGCTCCCGTAATTGGACAATCCTCTCGGTAGTTCATCCAAGCTCTTTTTGTGTCGCGAAATGTCAAGACGCGGCTTAAGGACGGAGCTAGGATTTCGCCACTTTAAGAATTGCCGATGCCGGTTGAGAATCCAAAAGGCTTTTTCGAGCTTCTGCTGAGCAACGCTTTGGACAACGCTGAATGGACTGCGCAGGCGCTTGAAGTCTGAGCAATATTGTCGAAGGCAACGCTACCTTGGCACCAGCTCCCGATCGATCACAGAAACGTATTCAATAGGCATTCGAATCGCAAAATAGCTGCAGGAACATATCTGAAGGAGGAAACCTGAATGTATTTCACTGACGACTCGTTGTTCCCGGAGAACATGGACCCGTTGATCATTACGGCGGCTCCATTCGGGCCCGAGTGGCTCCCCGGGGATGCCGATATCCCGCTCTCGTGGGATGAACAGGTTCAACGCGCGGTCGATTGCTACAACGCCGGCGCCACGATGCTGCACGTGCACGTGCGCGATCCAAAAACCGGCCAGGGCTCTACCAATTTCGACGAATACAACTATTTCCTCGGCCGCCTGCGCCAAGCTGTACCGAAGATGATTCTCCAGGTGGGCGGATCGATCTCTTTCGCGCCTCACACTGCCGACGCCAAGGCCAAGTGGCTCGATTACGATACGCGCCACATGCTGACTGAACTCAATCCCAAGCCGGAGTTCGTCACCATCACCACGGGAACGACCCTGTGGGATGTGACGCAGGCCTTTGTGCCCGACGACGTTAAGGGAACTCATCTGGATGATCCGAAAGTGCAGGCGGCGTGGAGCGGCATGGTCGTAGATTCGACGCCTGCCTTCTACATCGAGCATCTGAAGCGCCTTCGTGCCCACGGTATTCAGCCCTACTTCGTTCCCGGCCATGTGCATCAGCTGGAAATTATCGAACGTCTGATCCGCACGGGCATCTACATGGGTCCGTTGAACGTTGCACTGTGCGGTTACGGCGGCGGTTCGATGGGCCGTAATCCGTTCGACTGGATGGAGATGCTGCGCCGCACACCGCATGGAGCGTCGAGCGTGACGTTCTGGAGCAGCATGCGCGGGAATATCGCCATCCAGAATCTCGCAATGATCCTCGGCGCGCACGTCCGCGTCGGCAACGAAGACAACCTCTGGGATGCGAAGAAGCAGCGCTGGGATTCGGTTAAACAGATCGAATGGGCCGTGAAGCTTTGTGAGCAATTCGGCCGCAAGATCGCTACCGCTGATGAAGCGCGGAAACTGATGAAGGTCGGCGTCTGGTACAACACGGTCGAGGAGACGCTGTTCAATCTCGGCCTGCCACCCAATCGCACGGCTGGACATACGGGCTTCCTGACTTACGACACGGACGGTCGGATTCCGCAGCCGGCGGCCGACGGCCATTCCAACCCGACCAAGATT
This sequence comes from Binataceae bacterium (SeqCode), assembly GCA_035541875.1. GTDB lineage: Bacteria > Desulfobacterota > Binatia > Binatales > Binataceae > JAJPHI01. The sequence goes on along the minus strand of DATKML010000029.1, from coordinate 150,685 downwards.
CTTTAGGACGAGTCGGCGATGTCGCGAGAGAACGGTTTCTGTTTATACGGAGCCGTTCTCTCCCGTTTCAACTCAATCCTTTCGCCAGCTTCATGTTGAGGACCATTATGAGCACCGCGAAATCTACCGTTCCGACTGGACCTTGGGATCAGGCGTTGGAGCAACTTCAGGCATGGGATCCCCAGTGGGCATCGATCTGCGCCAAGATGGCTACCAACCCTTGGTCTTCCGGCGTGCTCTCTCGCAAATTCGTTGAGTTGGTTGGCGTCGGTCTAAACGCGGCGTGCACGAATCTGAACCCCGATGGTACCCGCCGCCACATCCGCGCCGCGCTCGAGGCAGGAGCGACCCGCGAAGAAATTCTGATGGTCCTTAAGATGGCCTCTGTGATGGCGATTCACTCATGCAGCCTCGGCGCACCAATCCTGCTCGAAGAGGCCAAGGCCGCGGACGTGCATCCACAGCCCAAGCCCGCTGCTCCTACTCCGGCTTGCGACAAGATGCACGCCATCGGGCAATGGAACGACGCGTGGAATCCCTTTCTTGAACTCGATCCAGTGTGGACGGACGAGTTCATGGCGACCGGAGCTTCGATTTATGCTGCCGGGCTGATGCCACAGAAAGAAGTGGAATTAATCAGCATTGCCTTTGATGCCTCGTTCACCCATATGTACTCTCCCGGTGTGCGTCGTCACATCAAGGCTGCGCTGAAGCTGGGCGCATCCATGGAAGAGATAATGGAAGTGCTGAAGCTTTGCGTTGTACAAGGTGTACAAGCGTGCAATCTCGGCGTGCCGATCCTGGCTGAAGAACTCGCGAGGCTCTCGGAAAAGGGCTGAAGCAAGAAGGCCGTGATTGGCGTTCTTGCAAGGGGCAGATTCTAAGTGAGCGTATCCACCGAAACTCCACCTAAAAATATCTTCGTTTCGGTCGGTAGGATTGCTACCGATCTGTTTTGGGAAGTTGCGCCAGCGGCAGTCTTCTTTTTTATCACGTTCAGCCTGCTCTTCCTGATCTTTAAGCTGTTCGCCGCCGACTACGCGATTCAATTCTCGGCATTCTCCAAAGCAGCGGTGGCAGGACTGATTTTAGGTAAGGTTGTTCCGCTGCTCGAACACACCCAGGCTGGCTACAAGTTCCGCGGCTATCGTCGGGTCGTAGTGGTTACTTTCAAGACGATCGTTTATGCCTTTGTCGTGTTGATAGCTGATACAGGTGAGCGCCTGATTGAAGCGGCGCATCATAACGGAGGTTTCGCTGCTGGGTTTCAGCAACTCATCGCCAACGCCAGCTTCCAGCGTTTTCTGGGAACTACCCTTCTCGTCAGCCTCGTTCTCGGTCTCTATCTCTCGATACAGGAAATTAATAACGCGCTCGGGGGCGATGGCACTTTGCTTCGAATCATGTGCCAGCGCCGCTCCGAGGCGGAAGGCTGAGCGTCACCTCTCCTTACGAGGCCTGCTTTACGCCGGGCGGCTGCCAGGTCCCCTTCCCTGGTGGAAGGATCGAGGGCGGATTCTCCTTAGGCCAGTAGAGCCGCAACACCAGATAGATCGGACCATCCGGCGCGGGCAGCCAGTTCGATTCCTTATCAGCGCCGGGCGAGTCCTTCTGGATATAAAGCGTCAGCGAGCCGTCAGCGTTTTTCTTCATCTGCGGCAGCATCGGCGAATTGATCAGGTAACGATTGATCGGATTCTTTATCAGAAACTGCGTCTTACCGTCATACATCGTGACTGACCAGAAGGCGTTCACCGGCGGTAGTTGATCAGCCGCGAATGTGAGCGTGTAGCTGTGCTTGCTGCCGTCGAGAGGCTTGCCGTTGGCGGTGCTGCGGGTCATCGGATACATCGCCTCGGCCGCGTCGTTGCCGTAAATTCCGGCCTTGGCCGCGGCTGCCCGCAGCAGCCAGTCGCCGTGATAGAAGTTGCGATCGCCAAAGGCCGATCCGATCCTCCAGCCGTTGATCTCCTTGCCGATCGTGGTTGCGGCCCGACTGACTTTCCGATCACCTTCCTTCATTGCGACAAGAATGGCGGCCTTGTGCTTGGCTGAGAGCTCCTGGAAGTCGAAGGTCTTGCCCGCGCCGATGCCGATGCGTGCGAGTTTCGCGCGAAGCTCCTGTTCCTCCGGGCCCGCCGGAGCGAACTGCAGGGCAAAATCGAGATATGCGAAAAAGTTGAGCTTGACTAGCTTCTTGTCGACTTTGGGAAAGTCCACCTGAGGCGCCGGGGCAGGTGCCGGTTGATGAAGATACGATGACAGGGGCTGAAGTTTGTAACCCGCCTGCACTTTAACGACGTTGGGCATGTCGTCGGGGTTAAAGAGCTGCGTGCGGAAGGCGGCCAACGAGAAGTCAGTCGATGACTGAAAGACCTTTTTGATCCCTGCGGGCGTCTCGCCCCTCCATTGGGGACCTACAACCATGTAGTCGCCGGCTTCACTACCGGTAGCGCGACTGCCGATATAGCCGTAGTTGAAGGTGTTACCGTCGCACAACATCACCGAATAGTAACGATCCTTCGCAACCGTGGGGACCGAAAGAACGATAGGCTCGGCTCGTAAGTCCATCCAGGCCAGCGAGTAGGGCGTATCGCTGTTGGGCGTTGGGATCGCTGTGTCCTGAAACGTAAAAACACGCGCTTCGTTATAGATTTGATTGAAGGGGGCTTTGAATTGGCCGGAATTGCGATCAATGACGTAGTCATACATCACCGCGTAATTCATTACGATCGGTAATCCATAAACGAAGCCCTCTTCGGCGATCGCCCTGGCCTCCTCGATGCTCGGCCAATTTTTCGTCGAATCACTGGCTTGAGAATCGGCGGCTTGCGAGAATGTCGGCGCGCATAGAAAAGCGCAGAAAACCATCGAAAATAGAAAGCATAGAGTTCGCCGTACCGGCATCAAAAAGGCTCCTTCGACTGCGAGTCACCGCTGGTCAGCGAGCACAATAGCTGAAGCACCGATGCGATTGAATCAGGGTCGTACACCGACGCCTGAAGAAGTTGTGCTCGTGTAGCGGTCTTGTTCGCGTGAGCAAAGTAATTATGGCAATATCTAGGCCCGCGCGATTGCAGCAGGTATCAGAGAAGCAACCAGTGGTTTTGGGGTTTCGGGTTTATGGCTTCTGAGTCGACCTTCAACGTCCCGGCGGCAGATCGCGATCTTGTCGGTTGCCCGCAATGCGATCTATTGCAGAGGGTTCCCGACGCTTCTCCTGGCGAAGCGATTCGATGCGCCCGCTGCAGCGAGGAGTTGGTACATCATCGCGAGGATGCGCTGAATCGCACCCTCGCCCTGGCCGCAGCTGCAACCATCCTTTACCTCGTAGCGAACACCGTCCCGATGATTGGACTTTCCGTCGTGGGTCGCGGGGCCTCGACCACCGTGATCGGCGGTGCTCAGCACCTCTGGAACAACGGACAAAAGGTGGTCGGTGCGTTGGTGCTCTTCACTGCAGTAATCGCGCCGGCGCTGCAGATTGGGCTCACCTTCGCGATCTCTATCGGAGCGCGGCGTGATCCGGTGCCCAAATGGGTTGGCCCGCTCCTGCGATGGTCCGGTACGGCCGTCACCTGGAGCATGATCGAGGTGATGCTCCTGGGTGTGCTGGTCGCACTGGTTAAGATCGCCGACTACGCAACCGTAATCCCCGGAACCGCGCTCTTCACGCTTGGCGGTCTCGTGGTCATCTTGGCCGCGATGCAAATAAGTCTCGAGCGTCGCGACATCTGGGAACGGATCGAGTGGCTTGATCCGTCGGCATCGAGTCAAGCTCCATACGGCAATGCGGGACGCGGGCCGACCGCGATGCAACAAGGCATGCAGAGTTGCGAGACCTGCGAGTTGCTCTCCTACCCCGCTGAGCCAGATGCTCCGGGGCGATGTCCTCGATGCGGCGGTGCGCTTGAGTTTCGCAAAACGGCAAGTCTTCAGCGGACGTGGGCTTTTCTGATCGCTGCGGCCGTCTGTTATATCCCCGCGAACATGCTGCCGGTTCTGGTAACCACCACGGCCACCGGCACTGATTCGGATACGATTCTGCAGGGCGTCGTGCTGCTCTGGTCGCCCACGGGATGGCCACTGTCACTAATCGTCTTATTCGCCAGTATCATGATTCCAAGCGCGAAAATTCTCGCCTTGGGCTATCTGCTGGTATCAGTTCAATCTGGTTCCGTTAAAAGCAACGAGCAGCGTGTCCGTCTATATCGCATGGTCGAGATAATCGGACGCTGGTCGATGGTCGATGTCTTCGTCGATACGTTCACTGCGGCACTGGTTCAGTTGCAACCCCTGATGGCGGTCGAACCAGGTCCCGGATTGGTCTTCTTTGCTGCCGTAGTAGTTCTCACGATGCTAGCTGTTGAATGCTTCGATCCGCGCCTGATCTGGGATGCGACTAGTTCCCTGGAGGCTTCCTATGCCCAATGAGCAAATGCCTGCACCACCGACCGCCTCGGTGGCCAGCAAGAAATCTTCCCGCTTCTCGATCGTCTGGATCGTGCCGATTATCGCGGCGCTTGCCGGAGCCTGGGTCACGATCACGAGAATCGAGAGCGAGGGTCCGAAAATCACGATTGTCTTTCAAAGCGCCGATGGGCTCGAAGCTGGTAAGACGAAGATTCAGTACAAAGGCGTCGACGTTGGAACGGTAACCACCGTCCGTCTGTCTGAGGATCACAAGCAGATCATCGCAACCGTCCAGATGGCGCCTAAGACCGAAGATTTTCTCGTCGAAGATACGCGGTTCTGGGTAGTGCGGCCCAGAATCTCAGGTGCGACTGTCACTGGCCTCGGGACTTTGATATCCGGCGCCTTTATCGGCGTAGAAATTGGATCGTCGAGAGAACCCCGACGCGAGTTTGTCGGTTTGGAAGTACCGCCGGTCGTAGGCGGCGACTCGCCCGGTCGCTATTTCACTTTGAGGAGCCCTGACCTGGGCTCGCTCGATACAGGGACCCCGGTCTTCTTCCGCCATCTGCAGGTTGGCGAGATAGCTGCCTATAGCCTCGACAAGAACGGCCAGAACTTTACCGTGAAGATTTTCGTGAAGGCACCATACGATCAATATGTCCGCCCCAGCACGCGCTTCTGGCAGGCGAGCGGTATCGATATGCAATTGGGCGCGAATGGTCTCACCGTGCGGACTCAATCAGTGCTCTCGATTCTGATCGGTGGTATCGCTTTCGAAACTCCTTCGAACAACAGTTCGGAGCCCGAAGTCGACGCCAATACCTCTTTCGTTCTGTTCAACAATCGTACCGAGGCCTTCGAACCACAGGTCGAGAACCCTCAGTCTTTCAAACTGGTCTTCGAAGAGTCGGTGCGCGGCCTCTCCATTGGCGCGCCTGTCGAACTTCGCGGGATCAAGGTGGGTGAAGTCGCGGATATTCGCGCTCAGATCGACGCTCAAACGTTCAAATTCTCAGTGCCGGTTGTTATCCATCTGGACCCGGTGCGGTTTGGGTTGGCGATAACCGGTCTGCAGCCCGGAGAAACGCTCGCATCACTCCGTCATCAAGCGCTCGAATCGATGGTCACGCATGGACTCCGTGCTCAACTACGGATGGGCAATCTGCTCACAGGAGCCGCTTTTATTTCGTTCGATTTCTTTCCCGGTGCTCCTCCGGCGCAGATAGATTGGTCGCAAGATCCGGTACAGTTACCGACCTTACCCGGACAGCTCGAAGAGACCGAGGCGAGCGTCGCGAATATCATCAAGAAGATCGATAAATTGCCGCTGCAACAAATCGGCGACAATCTGCAGAAATCTCTCCACGATCTTGATCTAGCGCTGATCAGTACTCGCGGTACGCTTGATAGCGCGACAACAACTCTCAAGAGCGCGAACAGCGTGATCGGACCCAACTCGGAACAGCTGCAGCAACTGAACAGCACGCTCGACGAGGTTCGTCGAGCAGCCCGCTCGGTCAGGGTACTGACTGATTATCTCGAACAACATCCCGAATCGCTGATCCGCGGCAAGAAAGGTAAACCGCAATGAAATCTTCGCTAACCGCGTTTACGTTTCTCGTCGCCGGCTCAGTCATCGGATTAATCGGATGCGGAACTTCCGCGCAGCCGCGTTTTTACACCCTCAATGCGACTGCCGCAGCCCCATCGACCTCTGGGACCAAGGTGCTGGTCGGGCCAGTGTCGATCCCGGCCACGGTCGATCGACCCGAGATGGTGGTGCAAAATCCTCCGAACGGTGTCGAGATCGAGGAGTTTAATCGATGGGCCTCGCCGCTCGGCGAAATGATTGGTCGCGCGGTGGCCTCCGATCTCGGGGGACAATTGATGAGCTCCGAAGTTACGTCGGCACCGCTCGCGAGCTTCAATCCATCGTACAAAGTGACGATCAACGTGCAGCGGTTCGATTCAATCAGGGGTCAGGAAGCAGTCCTCGAAGCCGTTTGGACCGTCCAGGATATGAGCGCCAGCAAAAGCCGAAGCGGCAGCACGGCAGCACACGAAGCCATTCAGGGTGATGGCTTTGATGCGATCGCGGCTGCCCAGAGTCGGGCGCTCGCGCGTCTCAGCAGCGATATAGCGGCCGTGATTCGGACGGCATCAAACTAAGTAACTCGCCCACTGATAATCCCCGGGCAGCTTTAGCCCGCTGTCTCCGGCGCAGCGCCGGAAGCCGGCATCGCTCAATCTTCGCTCCTCCGGCGTTGAAGAGACGTTGAAGATCGGCGGCAAGATCGCTACGAAAGAGACTGTTTCGCGCATCGCGCGCGCAAAGGAAGATCGGCATGAAAGAGTTATCCAATCTCAACGAACTGCTCCCGGGGATCGATTTCGACCCCGAGGCGCTACGCGCGAAATATCTCGAAGAACGCGATAAGCGCATCCGCACCGACGGCAACAATCAGTACATCGAAGTGAAGGGCGATTTCTCGCGCTACGTCGATGATCCGTACGTGGACGCCGGGTTTAAGCGCGAACCGATCGACGAGCCGGTTGAAATCGTGATCATCGGTGGTGGCTTCGGTGGTCTACTCGCCGGTGCGCGGCTGCGCGAAGCGGGCTTCAAGGACATCCGTCTGATCGAGAAAGGCGGCGATGTCGGCGGCACCTGGTACTGGAATCGCTATCCCGGTGCGCAGTGCGATATCGAGTCCTACATCTATCTCCCGCTCCTCGAAGAGACCGGGTACATGCCGCAGGAGAAGTACTCGTTCGCGCCTGAGATTCTCGAGCACTCCCGACGAATCGCGCGAAAGTTCGATCTCTATCGCGGTGCTCTCTTCCAGACGCAAATCAAGGATATGCGCTGGGACGAGAAAGAATCGCGTTGGCTCATCAGCACGAATCGCGGCGACAAGCTGCATGCCCGCTATGTGATCATGTCGAATGGGCCGCTGAATCGGCCCAAGCTTCCCGGCATCCCGGGTATCGACCAATACAAGGGTCACACCTTCCACACGAGCCGATGGGACTACAACTACACCGGCGGTGATACGACCGGAAATCTGCACAAGCTCGCGGATAAGCGCGTTGCGATTATCGGAACCGGTGCGACGGCAATACAGTGCGTCCCTCATCTCGGCAAAGCCGCAAAGCACCTCTATGTCTTCCAGCGGACCCCGTCTTCCGTCGATGAGCGTCGCAACCGACCGACCGATCCCGAATGGGTCGCGAGCCTGAAACCCGGATGGCAACGCGAGCGTATGGAGAACTTCAATACGCTCGTCACCGGTCGCCCAGCCGACGTCGACCTTGTTAGCGATGGCTGGACCGATATCATCCGCAATCTGGGCCAGATGGCGCCGCGCGGCCTATCGAAGGAAGAGCGGCACAAGCTCGGCGCGATGATGGAGCTCGCTGACTTTAAGAAGATGAATCAGGTTCGGGCGCGCGTCGACGCGATCGTCAAAGACCCAAAGACCGCCGCGGCACTCAAGCCTTGGTATCGGCAGTTCTGCAAGCGACCGACCTTTAACGACGAATACCTGCCGACCTTCAATCGCCCCAACGTCACCCTGGTCGATACGCAGGGCAAAGGCGTCGATCGGATCACCGACAAAGGCGTCGTGTTCGATGGTGTCGAGTACGAGGTCGATTGCATCATCTTCGCGACGGGCTTCGAAGTCGGCACCGCCTATACGCGTCGCTCAGGTTTCGAAGTGTACGGACGCGGGGGCCAATCGCTGAGCGACTACTGGTCAAAGGGGATGCGGACGCTGCATGGCTTCTTCAGCCATGGCTTCCCGAACTGCTTCCACATGGGACCGCTGCAGAACAGCCCTACGACCAACTTCCCTCATGCACTCGACGAGCAGGCGTATCACATCACCGCGCTTCTGCAATACGCGAAACAGCACGAGGCGCGCGCGATCGAACCGTCGGTCGAGGCGGAGAACGAGTGGGTGGCCGAGGTTGAGCGCCGCGCGGTTTTCCATCAGCGCTTCCAGACCGAATGTACTCCCGGGTACTACAACAACGAGGGTCATCCGCGCGCCGGCGCCGGAATTTTCGGCGAGCAGTACGGCGCATCACCGCAGAAATTCTTCAGTGTAATTCGCCAGTGGCGTGATGCGGGAATGAAAGGTCTCGATCTCGCCTAAATCGTTTGCGAAGGCGGAGGCTCATTAGCCAGATGGGCGTCCGCTTTTATTTTGCTCTAAATCGTCTCTCTAGAGCTGTGCTTGCTCTTTGAGCAGCCCTAAGGGTGGACGTTCCTGACAAACTCTCGCTAACCAAGGCGTTTGGTAGAGATATTTGCTCTTTTCGCTATCTGGTCACCATCTAAATCATTCGTTTGACATTAAAACCACCACACAGCTATTATTAATACTTCGGGACTGCCAATGAGATGCGTAGTCGTCTCATACAGTAGGATGGTTCAAACAATGATTTCAAAATTGCGACACTGCTGGCGGTCCAAGAATCAGAAACGGCGCGGGCAAACTATGGCCGAGTATGCCATGCTCATCGCCGTTATAGCTATCGTGGTTTTCGCTAGCTACAACGGGATGGGACAGGCTGTTGAGAATATGTTCGCGTGGCAGGTCAATAACGACCTGACGTCCGCCAGCTAAAGGAGACCGAAGCTATCTATGCGCGCCAAGGTTCGACGAGAATCTTGGCATGATGCTCGGGCGATCCCAGATCTTCGAAGGCCTGAACAACCCCCTCAACCCCTACTTTTCCTGTAATCAGCGGACTCGGATCGACCTTCCCCTCGGCCAGATTGTGCAGGGTCGTCGTAAACTCCTTGCCCGAGTAGCCCAGAACAAACTGAAGATTGAGTTCCTTATTGATGCCGAACATCGGCTCGATATGGTCACGCTCCATACAAACACCGACAACAACAATTCTGGCGTTGGCCGGTGCAGCGGTCATGATTGAATCGATGACTCCCGGTACGCCAACGCACTCGAAAATCACTGCGGGGCGCAACGCCGGGCCGGGCAGCCAGGGTGGAAGCTGCGGAGCCTTGGAAGGATCGCTGTAAACCGCCATCTCCTTCCAGCTTTCATGCGGCGACCTCTGCTTGGGATCGACTACGACGTCGGCTCCCATCTGCTCCGCAAGCTTACGCCGACGCGGAGAGAAGTCAGCCGCCACAATCGGATGTATTCCTTCAAGTTTCAGCGCGGCGATTACCGACAGGCCGACGGGCCCGCATCCGATCACGAGCGGCACGTCGTCCTTCTCGAGGCGCGCCTTCTGCACGGCGTGATAGCCGACCGCCATCGGTTCGGTAAGCGCGGCGTATTCCGTGGAGAGTCCGTTGGGGACTTCGAGCAGCAGCGGCTCCATCAGGCGCATGTATTCGGCGTAACCGCCGGGATAATCGTTCGAGTAGCCGATCGTCTCGACGCCACCGGTGCGGATCATGATGGGCATCGCACAGACGCGCGTTCCCGGTTTGAAACGACGCTGAGTATTGGGGCCGTAGTCGACAATTTCGGCGCAGAACTCATGGCCCATCACGATGTCGCGCTGCAGATCCATCACGAACGGACCGCCGGAACGCTTAGCGCCCTCGACCAGCTTTTCGGCGTGCTTGAGCGCGTGGAGATCGGAACCACAAATCCCGCAGGCTAGTGTCTTCACCAGCGCTTCACCCGCAGCAGGGACCGGATTCTTGATATCGTCTACAACCAACTTCTTATGACGCATCACCGCAGCGCGCATCGCCTTATCCTCCGAGCGGATTAATCAAATCTCCGAGCAATCTATGAGAACGATGGCAAAAAAAGAAGCGGCGATAGTTGGTCGCCGCTTCCATTGATTCAATTGATTCGAGGTCTTAGCTGTCGGCCGGAATCCATCCGCGCTGCTGAAAACGAACCTTGAGTTGCTTCGCGATCTCATCGGCCGTGGACTTGGCGCGCCCTTCGAGGCCTGAACGGCCGGAAACTGCACCCGCGATCTTCAAGCCGCCGACAACAATCAGACCGACGGGATTAGCGGTAGCTGCAGTCACGATCGCCGGTACGACCAACCCCGGAGCCTTGTTGCCCTCCGCATTAACCGATCCTGAGCCAAGCCACATCGGTCCCGACGCGGTCATCACATAGCCTTCGACGACGGTCGAGATCTCGGCCTGTCCGGATCCAAAGCCGATAACCATACGCTTGAGCGTTCCCCCAGCGCCACCGCCCTCGGTCGAAGTTATATAGCCTCGGATAATGCCGTCACCGATTTGCGGCTGCGATCCCATGATACCGTTGGTCGCGGGCATGCCCATCTTCTGAATGTCTTCGACCAGTCTTTCCGCGATCATGGCGCCGTACTTCTGGGCGTCAGCGGCGTCCTGGGCGCTGGGAGGCGGGCTGTTCGGGTCGTATTCGCCATTTAGTGACGAATCGGACGGCACGTTGGCCGGCGACGAGATAAAGTCATAGACCCAGATCATGTTTGGCCGAGCGAGACCAACGTCGGCCATCTGGGTTTGCTGAGTGGTCTTGGTAGAGGCGCAGCCGGCAAGCAGCACGACCGCAACGAAAAGTCCGAGTCTACGAGTTAAGGATCTCATGACTCGTAATCGTAGCTGTCGATGCCACGCCGCTCAATTCGGTCTGGTGAGCGATTATTTCTTCTCGAAGAAAGAAGAACGGCGGGAGATATTCCCGCCGCTTCCGTGATCTCCGAACTAAAAGAGCCGCTTACATATTTTCCACGATCGCCTTGCCGAACTCGGAGCACTTGAGCAGCTTCGCGCCGGTCATCAGACGCTCGAAGTCGTAGGTAACTTCCTTCTTCGCGATCGTGTTGGTCATCCCACGCACGATCCCGTCGGCAACTTCCTGCCATCCCATATGCTCGAACATCATGACGCCAGACAGGATCACCGAACCCGGGTTAACCTTGTCCTGATCGGCGTACTTCGGAGCCGTCCCGTGAGTGGCCTCGAAGATCGCGTGGCCGGTGACGTAGTTGATATTCGCACCGGGAGCGATACCGATCCCGCCGACCTGCGCCGCGAGCGCATCGGAGAGATAGTCACCATTGAGGTTGGTCGTTGCGATAACGTCGAAGTCCTCGGGGCGAGTAAGCGCCTGCTGGAAAGTGATATCCGCGATATTGTCCTTCACCAGCACCTGACCTGCGGGAGCTTTGCCGTTGCAATCATCCCATCCGATCGCCTGGCCCTTGAACTCACGACGGGTCAGTTCATAACCCCAATCGCGGAAGGCCCCTTCGGTGAACTTCTGGATATTGCCCTTATGGACCAGCGTCACGCTCTTGCGCTTATGCTTGATCGCGTATTCGAGCGCAGCGCGAATCAGGCGCTCGGAACCCTCGCGCGAAACTGGTTTGATACCGATACCCGAGGTCTGCGGGAAGCGGATCTTGCTAACGCCCATCTCTTTGATCAGGAAGTCGATCACCTTGCGGGCTTCGGGCGTTTCGGCCTGCCACTCGATACCGGCGTAGATATCTTCCGCATTCTCACGGAAGATCACCATGTCGACCTTCTCTGGGGCCTTGACCGGGCTGGGCACGCCGTCGAAGTAGCGAACCGGGCGTAGGCAGACGTAAAGATCGAGCAACTGGCGCAACGCCACGTTCAGCGAGCGGATACCGCCGCCGACCGGCGTGGTTAGCGGTCCTTTGATACCGACGAGGTATTCCTGGAACGCATCGACGGTCTCCTGCGGGAGCCAATCGTTGAAGAGCTTGAACGGCTTCTCGCCGGCGTAGACTTCCATCCAGGCGATCTTACGCTTGCCGCCGTAGACTTTTTTGACTGCGTTGTCGAAGACGTGTTGGGAGGCACGCCAGATATCGGGGCCGGTGCCGTCGCCCTCGATAAAGGGGATAATCGGGTTGTCGGGCACATGCAGCTTGCCCGCTTTCATCTGAATCTTTTCGCCGTCGCTGGGAACCTTGATGTTCTTAAACGCCATTCTGCTTTAACCCGCCGTGATCAATTCGGCGGCCCGTCGGGAAATGGCGGGCCGCCGGTATCATATAACAGGCATCGTCTGGAGCAGCAACGATAAGCCCGCTTGACCGTCGGTGCGCCTTAGGAAAGCTTCATGGAGTGACCACGGTGCAATGTTGTATCGCGGGTGGAGGTCCATCCGGGATGATGCTCGGCCTGTTGCTGGCGCGAGCCGGGGTACAGGTCGCGGTTCTCGAAAAGCATTCGGATTTTCTGCGTGATTTCCGCGGGGATACGATACATCCATCCACGCTGGAACTGCTCCACGAACTAAATTTGCTTGAAGATTTTCTTCGCCTGCCACATCAGGAAGCCGTCACGCTGGACGCAAAGATCGGCGACGAGTCCTTCAAGGTCGCTGACTTCTCGGGTCTCCCAACTCACTGCCGCTTCATCGCCTTTGTGCCGCAATGGGAGTTCCTCAATTTCATCGCGGCACGAGCGCAACAGTATCCTAACTTCAAACTCATGATGGGAACGGAGGCCACCGGGCTACTGAGAGAAAACGGGGTGATCACCGGCGTGGAAACCAACTCGGCGGTCGGCGCGAGCGCGATACGAGCAATCCTGACTATCGGAGCCGACGGGCGTTATTCGTCCGTAAGGAAGGCGGCCGGTCTCGAACCAATCGAGCTGGGAGCACCGATGGATGTGATGTGGTTCCGTCTTTCGCGCGAGCCGCAGGATTTTGCTCACACTGCCGGACGTCTAGCAGCAGGCTCCTTCTTTATCCAGATCGATCGCGATGATTACTGGCAATGCGGCTACGTCATTCCTAAAGGTACCGATGAGGAGATCCGCAAGCGTGGATTGGGGCAGTTTCGTGCGCGACTCGCCGAATTGGAACCGTCACTAGGCGATCGCGTCGCCGAGCTTCGCGATTGGGAACAAATCAAGCTGCTGACAGTCCAAGTGAATCGGCTCGACCGATGGTATTGTCCCGGGCTGCTCTGCATTGGAGATGCTGCCCATGCGATGTCTCCTGTCGGCGGGGTCGGCATCAACCTGGCCATCCAGGATGCAGTCGCGACCGCCAACGCCCTCACCGAACCGCTACGCTCTGGGAGCTTGTCGATAGAGCATCTGGCTCAAGTGCAGCACCGCCGCACTTGGCCTACCCACACAATCCAGCGGATACAACTCGCAATTCAGAGCCGCGTGATAACTCGCGTTCTGGGAGCCGGCGGGCCAATCAATTCGCCCCTAGCTTTGCGCATCGCGCAACGCGTCCCCCTGATACAACGACTCATCGGGCGGATGATCGGACTAGGTCCACGCCCCGAGCACATCAAATCGCGCTCGGTGGGTGCGGTTGAATGAGAACGCTCAGCGGCCGAGGGTATAGAACTCGTCGTTCGGGCGCATCGCGCTAACGTTGGCGATCCGATTCGACATCGCAAAGAACGCCACGATCGCTCCGATATCCCATACGTCGTCTTCGCTGAAACCATGCTGCTTGAGTGCAGCGATATCCGCTTCTCCCGCAGCCCAAGGCTCGCGTGCAACCTTCAGAGCATAATCGAGCATCGCCTTCTGCCGGTCGGTGATATCCGCCTTACGATAGTTCACCGCCACCTGATCGGCGATCAATGGATTCTTCGCACGGACCCGCAAAATCGCGCCATGAGCAATCACGCAATAATGGCACTGATTCGCGGCGCTGGTCGCAACTACGATCATCTCGCGTTCAGCCTTGGTGAGACCGCTCTGCTTTTCCATCAGCGCGTCGTGATAAGCAAAGAAGGCACGAAACTCATCGGGGCGATGAGCCAACGCAAGGAAGACGTTGGGAATGAATCCGGCCTTGGCCTGAACCTCTTCGATACGGGTACGGATATCCTCCGGCATCGCGCTCAATGCGGGTACCGGGAAGCGGCTGATTGGCTTGTTTGAATCGCTCATAATTGACTCGTCGCAAAATAACGCCGTTGCGCCCATCGCGCCACATCGACTAGCCCGATCATAACGGGCGCCTCAATTAAAGGTCCAATGACCGCAGCGAAGCCGGCGCCACTGTCGATCCCGAAGGTCGCGACGGCGGCCGCGATCGCGAGTTCGAAATTGTTCGAAGCCGCCGTGAATGACAGCGTCACGCATTGCGGATAGTTTGCGCCGACGCGCCGATTAAGCAGGAACGAAACGCCGAACATGATGGTGAAATAAAGCAGGAGCGGTATAGCCACGCGCAGAACGTCGAGGGGCAGTTGTACGATCGCGGTGCCCTTGATCGAGAACATCACCACGATCGTGAAGAGCAAAAAGGTCAGCGTAAGCGGGCTGATACGCAGAATGAATTCTCACGATACCACTTCTCCCCCTTCATCGATCCCAGGATAAGCCAACTCAGAAACCCGGCGAGAAAAGGGATACCAAGGTAGATCGCGACGCTGCCGGCGATCGACCCAATCGTGACGTTAACGACTGCTCCGCTCAGTCCGAGCCATCGCGGAAGCACCGTGACAAAGACAAAGGCGTAGAGCGAGAAGAACAAGACTTGAAAGATCGAATTGAAGGCAACGAGCCCGGCGCAGTAATCGGGATCGCCACTGGCGAGATCGTTCCACACGATCACCATCGCGATACAGCGCGCGAGACCAATCATGATCAGGCCGACCATGTACTCGGGCCGATCACGGAGAAAGATGATCGCCAGCGCGAACATCAGGATCGGACCGATAATCCAGTTCTTGATCAACGACAAGACGAGAATCTTCCAGTCGCGAAAGACATCCCGCAGTTCGCCGTAATTCACTTTGGCGAGCGGCGGATACATCATTAGGATTAAGCCGATCGCGATCGGAACCGAAGTCGTCCCGACGCTCGACGCATCCACCGCCTGCTTTACTCCAGGCACGAGGTTGCCGATCGCAACGCCGAGCGCCATCGCGAGGAAAATCCAGAGCGTTAGATACGATCGAGCAGGCGCAGCCTGCGTGCAACTGGAAGATTGGGAACTGCAATACCAGCACTCATCAACGTTTTCTCTTCATCAGGTCAGGATTCAGCTTCACTTAGATGAATCGATATCGGCACCGCTTGTGCCGTTGGGAGCTTGAACGAGAAGATGCCTGCAGCCAGCAACATCAACGACGATCCCAACAGGCATCCGGTGAGACCGAACGCTTGAAAAACAACGCCGGAGAGAAAGGCACCGAGCAATCGTCCGCCGGCGTTCGCCATGTAGTAAAAGCCGACATTGGTCGCAACTTTATCGTCGTCGGAATAAGCGAGAATCAAATATGAATGCACCGACGAGTTGATTGCGAAAACGACGCCGAAGAGCGCCAACCCGATGATCAATGCTGATTCCAGCGCTGAACGCATTGCGAGCGGAATACAAAGCAAGGCCGGAATGAACGCGAGTATCAGGGCCCAGACACGCGCGGTTTCACCGGTAACACCCCGTCGCGATCCTGCCTGACGCAGGATCTCAGGCACTGCCGCCTGTACTATCCCGTAGCCAATAAACCATGCGGCTGGAAACGCACCGACCTGCCAGAACGACCATCCCAGGGTCGAAGCCAGAAAAACCGGCAATGCAACAACGAACCATATATCGCGCGCGCCGAGGAGAAAGAGTCGATCTGCGGCAAGCCAATTCACAGCGGGGCTTTTCGCCAGCAGATGCGAGAACTTAACTTTGGTTTTAGCCTTACCCAGTGTGCCCGGCAGCGCGAGGATGGTCCCGACCAGTACCAGCGTTAAGGCGAGCGCCATCGCGAGCAGCGATCCGACGAACCCGAGAACACTCAGCAAAGCACGGCCGAGAAAAAACCGGCGCCCTTGAGAGCGTTTTTCGAGCCGGTCAGCCGCGCCACCCATTGGAAGAGCGCACTCTCCTCCCCCTGCGGTACCACCACTTTGATCGCGGTCTTGGCGCTCATCTTGGTAAGATCCTTGGCGACTCCGGAGAGCGCCTGAGTCGCCATCACGTAACTGACGGAGAGGACTCGTCCCCACGCCGGATCCAGCATCGCTAGCATCACGAGCGCCCCGATTTGCAAAGCCAGCCCACCGTAGAGCGTTACTTTCACGCCGGAAAGCGCGGCGACCCATCCGCCGAGCAAGTTCGTTACGACCCGCAGAATTCGTAAAGCAAAAAGAGGAACGCGATCGCGATCGGGTCGTACCCAAGGTGATTGAAGTGCAACAGCACGAGCATCCGCAGCGCGCCGTCGGTGAGCGTGAAGCCCAATAGGCTCCAGTGACAAGCGCATAATTACGCACGGCGGCATTCATCGGCTCATGCCTCAGCTTCGTTGCTTCTTTCGCACGGGAGTCGCCTTGGATTCTCTCTTCATCGACGGCGTGGCACCCGGCGCACATAGTTCCGCCCTGCCACCACAACAGTTCTCGGTCAGGTAGGCGATCAACTCATTCATCGCGTCGTAGTTCGCCGAATAGATGATCGAACGGCTGACGTGCCGTGAGGTTACCAACCCGGCAAAGCGCAACTGATCCAGGTGGAATGAAAGGGTTGGCGACGGCTGTTTGAGCCGCTCGCCGATCTCACCCGCGGCGATACCTTCGGGCCCGCGTTGGACCAGCAGGCGAAAGATATCGAGGCGTGTCTCCTGGGCGAGCGCGCCCAACGCCGCGACGACAGTTGATCGTTTCCTTATTTCAATCTCTTTGGAGATATAGACTAACCTCAAGCGCACCCATCCGCCAGTTTGCTCAATCCAACATTTAACCGATTCGTAATTCAGATAGAGGGTGGACAGGGCTTGACTAAGGGTTCGATAATTATCGAAGTATCAAAGAGGGAGAAAAGGAACAATGGATGACGTGACAGTTAAAGATAAGGCTCGCGAAAACTATGCTGCAGCGGCTCGACAGGTGTCCGGTCAGAGCGCACCGGGATGCTGCGGCACGACAGCCGAGCTGGCGAGCTGTGGTGGATAAGAAAACTGCTGATCCATGCTGTACCGCGGAAACCAGCAGTGGCACCTGCTGTGGGACCGCATCACCCTGCACTGACCCGATCACGTCAAATCTTTACACCGACCGAGAAACTGATGGATTGCCACGCCAAGCGCTGGCGGCGTCATTCGGATGCGGTAATCCAACCGCGCTAGCAGCTCTGCGCGAGGCCGAGGTCGTGCTGGATCTCGGCTCCGGCGGCGGTATCGACGTTCTGCTTTCCGCCCGCCGCGTCGGCCCGACCGGCAAGGCGTATGGTCTCGATATGACCGACGAGATGCTGGCTCTGGCTCGCGAGAATCAAGGCCAGGCCGGTGTCGCCAACGTCGAGTTTCTCAAAGGAGAAGTCGAGGCGATTCCGCTCCCTGATAGCTCCGTGGACGTGATTATCTCGAACTGCGTTGTCAACCTTTCCGGCGATAAGGATCGCGTGTTACGGGAGGCGTTTCGCGTCCTCAAACCGGGAGGCCGTTTTACCGTCTCAGACGTAGTCGTGTGCGGCGCTGTTCCGGCACCGATCAAGCACAGTCTCGAGTTATGGGCGGGCTGTATCGCCGGTCCTCTGGAGGAGTCGGAATACCGAACTAAGCTCTTCGAGGCCGGCTTCACTGCTGTGGAGGTTGGACCGACGCGGATTTATTCTACGGCCCAGGCTTCAGGATTTCTGGAGCCGGCCGGACTGGATCCAGCGGAAATCGCTCCGCAAATCGATGGGAAATTTACCAGTGCCTTTGTCCGGGCAGAAAAACCGAAGGCAAGAGTTTACAACGGGCGAGAGTCACGACCTGAGTCCTAACCCGTAATAGTTCGGGAACACAAAGGAGCGATAATTTCGGGCGCTCAGAAATCCGTGCCATCGGATTTTGGCTGGCTGCTGCGATTGGGCTAGGGTTGATCGTCCTCCGAGGAGAAGTTTGCATGTCGCAGTTTGGGCCTGAGGAATCTCAATCGGTCACGATCGCTCACCTAATCAAGCAAGTCGAAGATCTTCGGCAGTTCCTGCTGACGTACCGGTCAAAGCTTCAACCCCGACTCAGCAAGCTGGACCAGCGATGGCGCGTAAGTGCCGACAACCTGCTGCACTACCTGGCGCTGCGACATCGCGACATCCGACAACTGCAGGAGGATCTTGCGGAACGGGGACTCTCTTCTTTGGGTCGGAGCGAAGCGCATGTCGTGGCCACGATCGACTCGGTTCTTCAGGCGCTCGATCACCTTGGAGGCGTACCCGCGCAGTCACGCGAGACGACTGACTATCCCACCTACAAGGAAGGGTTGGAGCTCCTCGCCACCAATACGAGCTCGTTACTTGGACCTCCTCCGACAGGGCGCCGCGTCCGCATCATGGTGACGATGGCCACCGACTGTGCCGACGACTACGCTCTGATGCGCGGGATGCTCGATCGCGGGATGAACTGCATGCGCATCAATTGCGCGCACGACTCACCCGACGTCTGGGAACGCATGATCCAAAACCTCGACCGAGCGAGGCGGGAACTCGGACAGCACTGTCGCGTCCTGATGGACCTCGGCGGACCAAAGTTGCGCACTGGGCCGGTCGAACATGGTCCCCAGGTTGTCGTATGGCATCCGCGGCGCGACACACTCGGGCGGGTGACTACTCCTGCTGAGGTGTGGCTGCATTCACTCGATAACGCCGGTCCTTCCGCATCAGGAGTAGCTCAGGCACTTCCGTTACCGGCTCGCTTTCTGAGCACCCTCCGATCGGGAGACCGGCTCGAGTTCCGCGATGCTCGCGGGAAGACGCGAAGTTTGACCGTCGCAGAACAGGCCGAAGGAGGATGGCGGGCTTCCTGTGAACAGACCGCATACGTGACACCCGGCACTCGCATCGTCCGTAGAAGTAACAGTCGTACTGTGGCAGACGAGGCGATAGTCGAAGCGGTTCCCGCACTCGAAGGATCACTTCTGCTGCATCGTGGCGATCAGTTGGTTGTCACGGCTGCTGACAACATGACCTTACCCTTCGACGTCCCTGATGCGGCCGTGGTGTCGTGCACCCTGCCTGAGGTCTTCAGTCAGGTGCGCCCGGCCCAAGCGATCTGGTTCGACGACGGCAAAATCGGCGGCATCATTCGCGAGGCGAACAGCAAAGGGTTACTGGTCGAAATCCAACACGCATCAGCAAAGGGCAGTCGCCTCCGCTCCGACAAAGGAATCAATTTGCCCGATAGCGAGATCACACTGCCGATGCTCACCGCGAAAGATCTCGGAGACCTACGCTTTGTAGCAAAGCATGCCGATATTGTTGGCGTATCTTTCGTGCGCAGCGCCGAGGATATTTTCAGCCTTCACGCCCGGCTCGACGAACTCGGAGCAAGGGAGATGGGCACGATTCTGAAGATTGAGACGCGTCAGGCGTTCAGGCAGTTACCCAATCTGATTCTGGCGGCAATGCGCCGCTATCCCGTCGGTGTGATGATTGCGCGTGGCGACCTTGCGGTTGAGAGCGGCTACGAGCGCATGGCCGAAGTCCAGGAGGAAATCCTCTGGATCTGCGAGGCAGCGCATATTCCTGTGGTATGGGCAACGCAGGTGCTCGAATCGCTGGCCAAGAGAGGAATCCCCTCGCGCGCGGAAATCAGCGACGCTGCCCTCGGAGAGCGAGCCGAATGCGTGATGCTCAACAAGGGACCCTATATTGTCGAAGCGATCGAAGCCCTCGACAATATTCTGCGTCGGATGGAGGACCATCAGACGAAGAAGACCGCGCGCTTCCGACCCCTACATGTGAGCCTGATGGAGTAACGCGCGGTCGTCTGTGAGCTGAGTTTCCTACGCGGCCTTCCGCTTCATCGCGTCGCGCTGATAGACGAGCACGAACAACTTGATGCGGTTCTCAAGTTCGAGAAATGCTCGACGAAATGCCTGTTCCGTGCGCTCCGGCCTGGCAGCGTGCAACGGCTCGGTTATCCGCCAATGGATAGGCTTCACCCCACCTGGCCATCCGCCAGGGAGATCTGCAGGCGGCTTTTCGCCCAGACTGATTACGAAATCCATGCGCGGAGCATCAGGGGTGAAAAACTGCTTGCAATCCTTTGGGGCAAGCTCCGGTTGCCACACACGCTGCATCTGCAAAACCGAAACGGCTTGCGGATGGACCTCGGATGACGGCTTGGTCCCTGCACTAAAGGCGGTGAAATCTTCCCCACCCCATCGCCGAAGCAGCGCTTCAGCCATGATGCTGCAGCAAGCGTTATCCTGACAGAGAAAAAGTACGTTGTAGCGAGGATGCGAAGATAACTGGTCTTCGTTTGATTCGGTCATAAAGAAAATATGCGGTTGGTTAATGGGCAGTGCGTAACTTCTGTTCTTCTTCGTTGAACCGAAGTTCACCCTAGCACAAGAGACCATCGGCTGGCCAACCTCGTGCAGCTACTTTTTTCCCCAATCTTTTCCTGTGGCTGCATAGTGCCATTTGATGCATTATTCCTTCTTAATATAAGCATCGAATTGCGCCGTGCCATGTTTTCTTCAAGAAGTAACGATTCGCCTCCAGCTTCGCCTTCGCAGAAAACTTGCGCGACTCCGAAGAGGAGCGATCGCGAAGCATCCTTAGTACTTTTAGTAGCATTTCACTACTTTCGATTACGAACGACCGGACGAAGCCGTCACATGACTCCCGGCTCGCAACCGATGAATCCCGCGTTCGGAACTAGCCAAAAGTCGCTATTTTCTACGTTCTGTATGCCCGAATCTTAACCGATGGTGCTTAGCTCTTCGCTGATGCGATCACGCCTGAGGCTTCGAGTTCCCGGATCCTGTCCGCGCTGTAGCTGAGGTGCTTCGTCAGCACTTCGGTGTTGTGCTCGCCGAGCGAGGCCGCGACCAGGTCGAGTTGTCCGTAATCCGAGAATCGCAGCGGCGATGCGGGAACTTCGAGAGTGCCGTACACCCGATCTTTCACCGAGATGACCGTGCCACGCTGTCTCAGATGGGGATGGTTCATCGCCTGCGGCACAGTCAGCACCGGTGCTGTCGGCACGTGATGCTCCTCCAAAATCTTAATCGCAGCTTCGTCACTTGGTAGCGTTTGGAGCCACGCTTCGATCATCGGAATCACACCCATCGCTTCGCGCTTGGGTCCGCTATCGTAGCGAGGATCATTACCCAACTCCGGCCGCCCCATCGCCTGGCATAGCGAGGCCCATTGGCCGGGTGTCGCTGCAATCACGAGAATGAAATTCTCCTTGCTCTTGAAAATGCCGGACGGGCAGAAGAATTCAACGAAGCGTCCGCTCCGATGCGGCACCGTCGCACCTTTCGTCGCACTGTAAATATGGACGCTGCGGTCATGCGCATGGAAGTAAACATCGAGCAGCGAGATATCGAGATACTGCCCGCGGCCGGTGCGCTCCCGATGAAGTAGTGCGTAGCCGATCGCCGCGACCGCGCTGATTCCGGCATTGATATCGCCGACAGACCCCCCAGGCATCACGGGCGACCCATTGGGATCGCCCTGCATGTCGAGTATCCCCGAGTAGCAAGCACCGCTCGTATCGTAGCCGGGCTTGTGGGCCAGCGGACCGGTCTGCCCGAAACTCGAGATCGAACACATCACCATCCGCGGATTAATCTTGCGCACGGACTCGTAGTCGAGTCCCATGCGGGCGACCGCGCCGGGCGTGAAGTTCTCAAGAAAAACATCGGCCTTCGCAATCAGGCCTCGCATGATCTCCGCACCCTCGGGCGTCTTGGGATTAACGCAGAGGCTTTTCTTGCCGCGATTGTGCTGTACAAAGAAGGCGCTGTGCCCATCCTTGAACACACCAAACGCACGCCCACCGTCACCACGCGGCGGCATCTCGATCTTGATCACTTCGGCACCGAGGTCGGCCATCACCCGACCTGCGGTAGGTCCCGCGACCATCTGGGTGAAATCGATCACCGTGTAGCCATCCATCACGTGGCGGAATGTTTCCATGCGCGGACCGTAACGCTCGAGCGAGCGCCCTTTCTAAGAGGCGTTCTCTAGCAAGTGATCGCGCCGGCGAAAAGCTCTTCCTGCGGGTTTTAGTTGGCGCTGTCAGGAATCAGATCGAGCTGAGCCATCCACGCGGTCGCTTCGCTATCGCTGGGCGCGCGATAATCCCCGCGCGGGGACAGCGATCCTCCCGATCCGACTTTGGGTGCGTTCGGGATGCAACTGCGCTTGAACTGACTCGTCTTGAAGAAGCGCCAGAGAAAGTTGCGCAGATGCCCCTTGATTTGCGCGAGGGTGTACTGGTTGCGCCGCTCCATCGGAATATCGGGCCAGCGGCCGCGATTACGATCGCGCCATGCGCAGTACGCCAGGAAGGCGATCTTCGGCGGCAGATAGCCGAAACGCAGCGTGTAGTACAGATTGAAATCCTGCAACTCGTACGGACCGATAATCGCTTCGGTGGCCTGAATAGCCCCCGCATTTGCAGTCGCGGGAACCAGTTCGGGACTGATCTCGGTCGCAAGAATTGCGCGCAGAACTTCGCTGGCCTCTTTGCCGAAACGATCAGTATCGGCGACCCAGCGAATCACATGTTGGATCAGCGTCTTCGGCACACTCGCGTTCACCGCGTAATGCGACATGTGATCGCCGACGCCGTAGGTGCACCACCCGAGTGCAAGTTCGCTCAGATCCCCTGTTCCGACCACGATCGCGTTATGCAAATTCGCGAGCCGAAAAAGCAGATTCGTCCGCTCACCCGCCTGCACGTTCTCGAAGGTGACGTCGTACTGATCAGCGCCGGCACTGTACGGATGGCCGATATCCTTGAGCAGTTGTGATGCTGCCGGGCGGATATCGATTTCGTGCGCCTTGCATCCGATTGCTTTCATCAGACTGCGGGCCTGCGAGAGCGTGCGGTCACTGGTAGCAAATCCGGGCATCGTGTAGGCGAGCAGATTCGTGCGCGGCGCACCCAGCCGATCGAGGGCCTGGGCGCAGACCAGGAGCGCCTGCGTCGAATCGATACCACCGGAGATTCCGATCACCACATGCTTCAGGCCCGTCGCACGTAAACGACTCACGAGTCCCTGTACCTGAATCTCGTAAACCTCGGCACAACGATCATCGCGTCCAACCGCATCGGAAGGAACGTAAGGGAAGCGCTCGTACTGTCGTTCGAGGAGCAGTATCTCCTGGTGCGGAAGC
Source organism: Binataceae bacterium (SeqCode) (assembly GCA_035541875.1). GTDB lineage: Bacteria > Desulfobacterota > Binatia > Binatales > Binataceae > JAJPHI01. The sequence goes on along the minus strand of DATKML010000029.1, from coordinate 127,202 downwards.
GCCGTTGAAAAGCTGATCCTGCGATAATCCTTCAAAGCGATGCGTTCGTTGCGAACGGCCTGACCGAACGACGTCTGCCGCATCCGCTCCTGCGCCAACCGCTCCAGATCGATATCAGCGCAGACCAGTTGCGGCTCATCCTTGAAGCGCTCCGATTCGGCGATCAGATTTCCGTTCTCGTTGATCAGCGCGTGACCATCCCAGGCTAGATCAGTGGTCGATTCGCCAGGACCGGCGGCCGAGTACAGATAGGCCGCCAGACATCGCGCCGCCTGACTCGCGACCAGCTCGCGGCGATAATTCGCTTTGCCGATAGTGATATTCGAGGCCGACAGATTCAGCATCACGGTCGCCCCTGCAAGCGCGGCATGCGAGGACGGTGGAATCGGCACCCAGAGGTCCTCGCAAATCTCGACATGGAAAGTGAGGAGCGGTTGCTCCTGATGCTGAAACAGGAGATGCGAGCCGAAAGGGATATCCCGCTGACCGCAGAGGGTTATCGTTTCGCTGACTGCGTTCTCGGCTGAATTGAACTGGCGTGCCTCGTAGAACTCGCGGTAGTTCGGGAGATAGGTCTTCGGCACGACGCCGAGAATCCGGCCATGGCAAATGACCACCGCGCAGTTGAACAGCAGATGATCGACTTCGAGCGGGGTGCCTACTGCGGCTATGATTGGCAGGTCGGCGGACTCCCTCGCGATACGTGCTATCGCGTCACGGCATCCGTCGAGCAACGCGCGCTGATGAAAAAGGTCGTCGCAGCTATAAGCGGATAAACCGAGTTCCGGAAAGAGCGCAATCGCGGCTTTTCGCTCGGCCGCAAGGTGGAGCAGTGTGATCGTTTGCTCGGCGTTGAATGCGGGATCGGCGACGCGTACTGCCGGGATTCCAACTGCAGCCCGAATGAATCCGTGGTTATAGAGGTTGAAGAAGTTCTCGCCTGCCCGCACTAAGCCCAGCTCCTACAATTTTTTTTAGCGCGACTCGCCGCGGCTATCACATCGGCCATCCGGTGATTTTCTTATGTATATCAGCCTTTGCTATCCCACGGCATCTCAAAAATTTATGGTCAAAAATGACGTCGCACTTCGACCGCAGCGCTGAGCAAAAAACTACCTTGCGTGAAGGACGGCAATAAGCCACCTTCAGTTCTACCGCTGCAACGCGAAAAACTCGGGGGAGTGAAACCGACGAAGGCTCAGCGTCAGGAATTCGAAAGCGGCGGGTTCGTTCGGAGGCAAAGTTTAGTGGGGGATACCAACTGTCCATCGTGCGGAACTGATCTCGCCGACGGCGCCACCGTTGCGGGACATCGGCGGCTCGGCAAGCGCGATGTCAGCATCTGCCGCGGATGTGGTGAGATCGTGATCCTGTGCAAGGTCGAGCGTCGCGTGACGGTTCGCCATGCCTCAGCCGCCGAGTACCTGAGCCTCCCTGAAGACTCGCAGACGCTCCTCCGCGTCGCCTTCTTCCTTGTTAAGCGCAGCCAACGCCAGTCGCGGATGCCACGTCATCTCAACTAAGCGCTCGGCACAATCTAAATCGTAGTTTCGTTCACCGGGTCGCAGACCAAACCGGCCTGCGACCCAGAACAATTCCAAGCTTAATCCGTAACCGCGCCCAGACTGCTCGTCGATACTTGCGCGGCATATTTCGCCAGCACCCCGCGAGTGTAGCGCGGCTTCGGTGGCGTCCACGCGGCGCGGCGACGCGTGATCTCTTCATCGGGCACGTTCAACTGTAGTAAGCGCTTGTCCGCATCGATTGTGATCGAATCGCCCTCGTGTACGAGCGCGATTAGCCCGCCCACCTGCGCCTCAGGCGCGACGTGGCCGACGACGAGCCCGTAGGTACCGCCCGAGAAGCGTCCATCGGTGATCAAGCCGACTGAATCGCCGAGACCCGCTCCGATAATCGCCGAAGTCGGCGACAGCATCTCACGCATCCCGGGCCCGCCCTTCGGACCTTCATAGCGAATCACTAGGATATCGCCTTTCTTGATCTTGCCCGCGAGGATCGCGTCGAGCGAATCCTCCTCGCGTTCGAATACGCGCGCTGGACCGGTGATCTCCCGATGGGCAATGCCGGTAATCTTCGCGACGCATCCCTCTGGCGAGAGATTACCTTTCAGAATCGCCAGATGGCCCTGCTCGTACATCGGGTTGTCCCACTGCCGGATCACGTCCTGATCCTTGGCCGGCGCGTCCGGCACCTCGCGCAGTGTCTCCGCGATCGTCTTCCCCGTAATCGTGAGCTCATCACCATGCAGCAATCGGTGACTCAGCAGCATCTTCATCACCTGCGGTATTCCACCCGCGCGATGAAGATCGGTCGCAACGTAGCGACCGGAGGGCTTCAGATCGCAGAGCACGGGCACGCGCTGACGAATAGCTTCGAAATCATCGATCGTGAGCGGAACCTCGGCGGCGTGGGCGATCGCGAGCAGATGGAGAATCGCGTTGGTCGAACCGCCGACCGCCATTACCACCGCGATCGCATTCTCGAACGCTTTACGCGTCATGATCTGCCGCGGCAGCAGGTTCTTGTGGATCGCGTTGAGCACCGCCTCCGCCGATTTCGCAGCGCTCTCCCCCTTCTCATCGTCGATAGCTGACATCGTCGAGGAATACGGCAGACTCATCCCCATTGCTTCGATAGCGGAGGACATCGTGTTGGCCGTATACATCCCGCCGCACGATCCTGCACCGGGGCACGCGCGCCGCTCCACTTCGACTAACTCTTTCTCATCGATCTTGTTCGCGCTGTACTGCCCCACCGCCTCGAAGGCGCTGACGATCGTCAGGTCACGGCCGTTGTAATGGCCAGGCTTGATCGTACCGCCGTATACAAAAATAGCCGGGATATTCATCCGCGCGATCGCGATCATCGCGCCGGGCATATTCTTATCGCATCCGCCGATAACGACCGCACCGTCCATCGATTCGCCGTTGCATGCGGTCTCGATCGAATCCGCAATCACCTCACGTGACACCAGCGAATACTTCATTCCCTCGGTGCCCATCGAGATACCGTCGCTGATCGTGATCGTACCGAAGACCTGCGGCATACCTCCGGCGGTCTTCACCGCCTTTTCGGCGCGCCGGGCCAGAATATCGAGGCCGAGGTTGCAGGGCGTGATCGTGCTGTAGCCGTTGGCGATACCAATAATCGGCTTCTCGAAATCGCTATCGCCAAACCCTACCGCACGCAGCATCGCGCGATTCGGCGAACGTTGCACACCTTGCGTCACTACCCGGCTTCGCAAATTATCGGCCATCTTCTTTATCTCCATCGCGGCGCTATGTTTCGATAACCAAGGCCGCCCTGTGCTTTTGGCGCAGACACGGATTGCACCACAAGCCCTTGCCGCTTCGCAAGCAGGACACCGGGGTTTGATGTTTGGCTGAACGGAACCGTGAAGGTAAGACCGTTGCTTGTTGCGAAGGGCGCGAAAAACGTGACCGAACGAGAGCCGTTCCCAATGCTCTACTCCGGTTGTGATAGCACTAGTATCCGAAGGTCCGTCAAAACCTGAATACGAAGCTGGCCTTGCGTAGCATCTTGAGCACGAGAATCCCGCATCCAGAGTATGTTTTTCGGACGCTGGTCGTAGGATGCCGTCTACCGGAATTGCGGACATCTCGCTCTATAGAAGAGGGCTCAAGTGTTCGGCCTCTTGAGCCCTCCTCCTTTTACTTCATTTCAGGTCATGCGGCGCTCTTTGCTGATGCGAGCGCTATGACGGCCTCGGTCGTCATAGGCTTTCCGCCAATGCCCCAATTTCCGCTTCGCACCTCCTCGATAGTCACGAACGTCACTCCGCGCATATTCTCGCCCTCTATCGAGACCATCGCGTTAGTCAGTTTCTCGATCATCTGCTTCTTCTGCTCTTGTGTGAACACCCCTTCGATCAATTTTACTTCAACCAGTGGCATCCTCGTTTCTCCTTTCATTTATGGTTTTCTGCTCAGTGAAACTCTGAAACCAGCTGAGGCGGTTGTCAGCAAATAGCTTTGGCTTGCCCCCCCACAGGGGAGTGCGCTGCGATGCTGGCGGCCTATCAGCTGTTACTTCGCGCTCAGCCGACGATTACTCGACTACAAGGATCGGATTGAGAGCCACCGACCGGGACAGGTTGTAAAAGTTCGGCGACGTTGCCATAACAGCTTCGTGGATCTCCTCGAACTGCTGCTTGGTTCCGTCACCCTTGATGTGCACCTTGTAACGTAAGCTGCTGTAGCCCGCAGGCACCGTCGGATCGATACCGAGAAAACCCCTCAGATCAATTTCTCCCTCAGTCTCGATCGTAAGGTCTTCGAGCGTAATCCCACGCACCGCGCACTGCGCTACGTAACCTACGGTCATACACGCGTTGAGCGCCGCAATCAGATATTCTTGCGGATTGGCGAACCGATTCGAGCCGCCCAACTCGTACGGCTCATCAATGTCGATCGCGAAGCGTCGGGAAACATGTTCGTCTCCCAAGCCGAAACCGTCGACCTCCGCGTGACTGCGGGTCTGACCTTGCCAGGTGGTGGAAACCCGCCAATGCGTCATACCTTTCGCCGGATCCGTCCTGACGCGCTCGATTAGCGCGAACAGATCGTCAGTGTTGATACCGTTAACAACAGTGGGTGTGGTGTGGGCAATAGCTTGAACAGTCATGGTCTTCTCCTTCCTTCCCTGATTGATTTGAAAGAATGGGCGGCTGAGTTATCGCAATGTCGCTAGCGCCGCTTGAATGCGATGGTTCTGGTCCAGGTTAACGAGACCGGAGAGCGCTTTTACGAACCGTGGATGCTGGGCACCCGAATGGATGTGCTGCCAGCGGTAAGCCACCAGAAAACCTGCTTCTATCCGTCTCAGTTCGTCAGCGTGCACCGCGCGCCCACAGGTGTTGGCGAAGTAACGAGCGTCTGCCCGGGAACGTGTCTGTAATATTGAGTCCACCGCGGCGAGCAACTCGATAAGCTCATCGACCGCACGGTCGCGTTCCTCAACCGTCAGCGTGGCATCGAGACGCGCTAACTCGAGTTCGTCGAGAATGGCGTGCTGGCTCTCCTCCTTCCAGTGATAAAGGAATACGTCCTTGAAAAGTTCGGACAACTCGGCATCAGGGTCGATGCTTTGGCGATAGTGCAGTTGCGTGAATAGCTCGATGTCCAGGGTCAGCACGAGCACTGCCCATGTGCTCTTACCAAGAACAATGCGTGCGACGGCATCAGGATCGACGTCAAAGTGATAGCCTTCAGGCATCACCTGGCTGACCATCGTCTCTATGCGGCGAAACAAATTCTGATGCTTCAGTTCCTCGTCGCTAAACCTCACTAGCGCTTCAAGCGCGACCTGATCGCCAAGCGCGTGGCTGCGGCTCAATTCCAGCACCTTGGCGTTGATGAACCGTTCCACTAGTCCGAAGATGTTCGCGTAAGTGCGGCCCTGTATCTGGCTGACCAAGCGTTTTTCGTCGGGAGTAAGGGTCGTAAATTTATCGACCAGCGAAAGTCCATCGGGTAGGAACTTGTGCGCGGCATCGAAGTGACGACCCCGGACAACATCCTCATCGATGTCCCAGTGAACTCGCTTGGAGGTCTGGACGCAACGCGCATATTGGTTGCTTTCCGGTCCCTTCTCTATTGCGGTCATTGCTCTTCTCCTTTGCGTCATTCCCGACTCGACTCAATAGAGCTGTCGGTTGATGCCATAATGAGTAAGACTCAAATTAGAAACCGTCTATGACTAGTTCACCGGAAGAAATGACCGAGACACCGAATCCTGATAGGAAACTCGTATGGATGCATTATCGGATGTTCTGCGGGTCGCGCATCTGACCGGTGGCGTCTTCATGCACGCCGAGTTTCTTGCTCCATGGTGCGTGGCATCGCGCATTTCACCTGAGCATTGTGCTCCAGCACTCGGCACTGCTTCTCATCTAATCCCCTACCACTACATCCTCGAAGGCGAGTTGCACTTTCGCGTTGAGTGCGAGGGTGCCGAGACCTTTTCGCTGGGGCCGGGCGAAGTGATTCTGCTCCCGCGCAACGACGTGCATCTGATGGGAAGCGACCTCAACGTTCGGCCTGTGTTGGCGAGTGATCTTCTCCAGCCACCCAAGGGCGGAGGGCTATTCTCGATTCGCCACGGCGGCAACGGAGTTCGCACGCAGATGATCTGCGGCTTTCTCGGCTGTGATACCGCCGAAAGCAGCCCCCTCATTTCGACCTTGCCGTCAGCACTAAAGCTGGAACTCCAGAGAGGCGCGACAGCGGAATGGGTTCACTCGACCTTTCAATACGCTGCCGAGGAGGTCGCAACCGGCCGGCCCGGATCAGAAACGGTACTGGCGAAGCTCTCCGAGTTGCTGTTCGTGGAGGCTGTCCGGCGGTACGCCGAGACACTGCCCGAAGGTCAGACCGGATGGCTTGCCGGTTTACGCGATACTCATGTCGCGCGCGCCCTCGCTCTAATTCACCGCGATATCACGAGGGCTTGGACGGTGGACGATCTGGGCCGGGAAGTCGGCCTGTCGCGTTCCGCGTTAGCGGACCGATTCACACGTCTCATCGGCATGCCGCCGATACAGTATCTTGCAAATTGGCGTATGCAGATCGCATCGGATAAGTTGCGGAACACCAGCGCATCTCTCGCACAGATCGCAGAAATGGTTGGCTATGAGTCCGAGGCTGCGTTTTCGCGAGCATTCAAGAAGGCAGCCGGCACGGCACCCGCTACGTGGCGCCGTTCACTCAAGTGACGGGAGTATCCGAAACCGCCCGACTGGAAGCATGTTGACGACCACAGGGCCAGCGCGGACCGGCCAGACCGATTCCAGCCACGCAGAGCAATCCTCTACAGCGCACTCGCCCTCCATCGCTTGATTCAGTAGATGACTTCCGAATCCTGTCGGAACTTTCCGTTATAGCGCTTATTTGTCGCTTCCTGCGCGAATCCGACGTAGACGCGCTTGCTTTTGCGGGCGACCGGATGCGATTGATCGCGCTCCTATCGGAAAGGACGAATCGTTATGCCGGAAACCAAGCCGCGAATCCTCGAAGGCTACAAGGTGCTCGACTTCACGCAGGCTTTAGCCGGGCCGACCACGACCCGCTATATGGCCGAGATGGGTGCCGAGATTATCAAAGTTGAAATCTCTGCACGCGGTGATTTCTCGCGCAAAGTCCCCTTCGTCCGCGACGGACGTAGTGCCTACTTCGTGCAACAGAATCGCGGCAAGAAGGATTTGGCAATCGATCCCAAGAACCCCGCTGGCCTTGCCATCCTCAAAGAGCTGATCCCCAAGATGGACGTGCTGGTTGAGAACTATTCTCCGGGAACTATCGATCGTATGGGCCTCGGCTATGAGACGGTAAAGGCGCTCAATCCAAAAATCGTCATGTGCTCGATCTCGACTTTCGGCCAGGAAGGTCCGCTGGCGAATCGACCGGGCTATGACTTTATCGGATGCGCCTACTCAGGCGTGCTGAGCATGCTCGGCGAACCGGATCGCCCACCCGTACTTCCTCAGATCGGCATCGGCGATATCACAACCGGCGTTCACGCTCTCAGCGCGGTTCTGGCGGCTTTGCTCCATCGCGAACGTGCCGGGGTGGGCCAACACGTCGAAACGTCGCTACTTGATTGTTACTTCAGCTATCACGATATGACGGTGCATCGGACCAGCTTGACCAACGGCCGGCAGCTGGCGCGGCGCAGCGGATCGCATCACTTCGCCCTCACGCCAATAGGGGTGTTCGCCGGCAAATCAACGCCCATCCTCATCATGTCCAGCCACGACCATCAGTTCCCCGATCTGTGCCGTGCGATGGGTCAGCCCGAACTCGCAACCGAGCCACGCTTCAAAGACGTCCCGGCTCGCACGGCCAATAGCGCCGAATTGAAACGTATCGTGCAGGAGTGGTTCGACTCCGTCAGCGACGAAGAAGCGATGCGGCTGCTGGAAGAAAATCGAGTGCCTTACGCTCCGGTGCTGGCAGTCGAGGAGGCGATGGCCCATCCACACCATCGTAGCCGCCAGATCGTCCGCACCATCGAGGATCGTTTTCTCGGCAGCTATGAGGTTCCGGGCTTTCCCCTGCGTTTCTCCGAATTTCCCGAATTACGCACGATGGAGGCGCCGATTTTAGGCGAACACAATGCGGAAATTTTGCGTGAGTACTTGGGGTACACAGAAGAGCGTGTCCAGCAGCTGGAAGAGGCCGGTGTTCTCTTCCGCGGCGATCGCTAGGCAGTTTCCAGCTTTTCTCGCGCAAATTAGCTTTTTGCGCCGTTACCCTTGCACTGCAGTATTACAGTGGGATACAAAGCTTAAGAATAATCAAAATGAACCAACTTGCTCTGCACGGACTGAAGGTGGCCGAGGCTTGAGCAACTCAGATCAGGAGGACCTAGTATGAAAACCCGTATCTTCATGATGCTCGCTACAATCAGTGCCGTCGCTCCGCCAAGCTACGCTCGGATCCCGGTTGCCACCCCGGAAATCGACTATAAGTTCGCCGTCGGCGGGCTGGTTGTCGCTGTCACAGGAATCGCGCTCTTAATCGAGAATTATCGCCGCCGCAAAGCTGCGACGAACTAGCGCGCCCCAGATTCGTTGTAGTGATCGTATATTTCGCTCGGCTTTAGCTAAAGATATCTAACGCGAATAGTTGGGACAGGAGGATCTCAAGATGAAAACCCGTCTTCGTGCAGCGTTGGTCACGATTGGTACGGCCGCATTGCCAAGTTTCGCTTACGCCAGCCCGGTTCCGGTGCCAGAGATCGACTACAAGTTCGCCGTAGGTGGATTGGTTGCCGCTGTTGCAGGAATCGCACTTCTGATCGAGAGCTACCGCCGCCGCAAACCTGCTTCGAACTAAGCTTCGACTAGATAGGACTTAGCACTTGGGCTGACCATCGTGAGGTGGTCACCCCGGTGTTTTTTGGCCCTACGCGCTAGACCATCTCTCCGTACTGCCGAGGATCGACCTTATCTCTGACCGTTAAACCAAGCTTTCCATTAGACGTCCTGGAAGATAGCACTCTTGATGGCTATCTGCATCCGCAGCCATCCAAATAGACTCCACGGTCAATTTTAGCTCCCATGGGACACCAAGAGGGTAGCGAGCCATAGGATATTGTATGGCTATATAAGCTATTCGTCTCTAGAATAAGCAGCCAAAGGATAGTTTTAGATTCTTGAGATGAAGAAACGACTATTATTTGCAATTTTCAACACAGTGGCGGCCTCGATGCTCTACACCTCCATCACGATGGCGCAAGTCACCGGTGCCGCGCGACACGCGCATGAGCCTCGACATAGACCATCAAAGCCCCTATCTACGCCCGAAATCGACTCCGAGCTGATGTTGGGTGGATTGGTTCTCGGTGGCGCTGGTTTGGCGCTCGTGAGTGAGAAGCGACGACGACGGAAAGCGATCGTCATCGGCCGCGAGCTTTAATGACTCTCTTCTGCGGTCATCGGTCGGACCGGGGCTCCATCCTGGGCTGCCTGTCCGACGTTGATCGCGACCATGTCTCCCGGTTCAATCCCCTTCGTAATTTGTACGTTGACGCCATCGTCATACCCAAGCGCGACTTGGGCCAACTTTAAATGGTCTTTCTCCACAAGTGGGACGAGGGGCTTGCCGTCTCGAAAGACTAAGGCGTCGTCAGGCACTTGGGGAGGGCCTTCTGGGGTACTAACGCGCATGCCCATTCGTGCGTACATCCCGGGCAAAAGAGCGCGTTCGTCGTTCGGTAAGTCGACCTCGACCAGCATCGTGCGTGTAGCGCTAACAAGCGCATCCGGATGTCGTGTGACACTGCCTTCAAAAATCCGCCCCGGATATTCGGCCACGGTTACGGTGGCTGGATCGCCGTCGCGGATAAAAAGTGCAAGGCTCTGTGGAACGTCAGCGTAGATTCGCAATGGCGATAGGGTTGCGAGTTGGAGTAGCGGTATATTGGCGGACGCAGGTGCCGTGGATTGCGGAATCAATGCACCGGGGTCCAGCAGCCGAGCCGTAACCACGCCATCGAAGGGTGCGCGGATATCCTTGTAGTCGTTCATCGCCACAAGTTGCTGCAGCGTCGCCGCAGTCTCCTTCACATGCGCTACTGATTCATCAGCGGTTTGCCGCGCAATAACTCCTTCTCGCAACAGCGCTTGATTGCGCTCGTCCGTTAGCTTGGCAAGTTGATAAGCAGCTTTGGCGTTTGCGACTTCATGGTCGAGCTCGGGCGATTCGAGCACCGCCAAGAGTTCGCCCTTTCTGATGCGATCCCCCTTGTCGACCTTCATTGCCCTCAAATATCCAGACACCTTTGCATAGACCGCCGTCTCGATGAAGCCGTGGATCGTTCCCGGCAGCTCTACGCTGCGTGTCTTTGGTGCCTGTGTCACGCGTCTGACCAGAACACGTGGCCCCTGGTCAATCTCGCGTCCCAGCAAGGCTGCCTGCGCGTTAAGGCGGTTTGTGTGTAGGAGCACGAGTCCACCGGTCAGACAGACGACAACCAGAATAAGCGTGACCCAGCCTACGACGAAGAAACCGCCGGGCCTGGGAAGTTGATACGTTGTCGGATCTTCATCCATTCTGCAGTTCCATCCACCTATGCACCCGGCATCGAGATAGCTTCGATCTCTGCATCGCGCTGATGCTTGCCCTTCACGTTGCGTCCAAATATCGAATAGACCGCAGGCACCACGAAGAGCGTCATCAGCGTGGCTACGATCAACCCGCCGATAACAGCCCGTCCCAACGGCGCATTCTGCTCACCACCCTCGCCTAGCGCTAGCGCCATCGGCAACATTCCGAGCACCATCGCCAACGCCGTCATCATAACCGGACGAAGACGCGTCCGCCCCGCTTCGATCGCTGCTGCTGTCGGTGAATACCCTTGCTCGCGCAGCTCGTTCGCGAAGATTACGACCAGATTACCATTGGCGACGCCGACGCCGACCGCCATGATCGCACCCATCAGCGATTCAACGTTGATCGTCGTTCCCGTAAGAACCAGCATCCAGAGCACACCGACCAGCGCACCTGGCACGGCGAGCATGATGATCAGTGGTTCAACCCATGATTGAAAGTTCGCGACCATCAGCAGGTAGACCAAGATGATCGCAAGCACAATTCCAAGCTCGAGCGACGAGAAAGATTCATTCATCGCCTGACTCTGGCCGCGAATCTTGATGCGCATACCAGGTGGCAACTTGCCGAGATGATCGATGGCTGCCTGTACCGCTGCCGTCGAGCCACCGAGATCGCGCCCTTCCACCCCTGCATCAACGTCAATAACACGCTGAACGTCGTAATGGTTTACGATGGCAGGTTCGATATCTTGCTTAACCGTCGCGACGTTAGAAAGCAGTTGCGTATTACCGGCATCAGAGGACCCAGCAGATGTCAGCGGCGTGTTGCCAAGCGCTTGGACCGAATCAATCATGTGTTGCGGCACTTGCTCGAGGACGCTGTAATTCACGCCGTTGCGAGGATCGAGCCAATAATTCGGCGAGAGAATCGCGTTGGTGCTCAAAGAAGTAAGCAGATCAGCCGCAACCGATCGCTGGTCAACCCCGAGTTCGAGCGCCTTTGTTCGATCAACGTTTACGCGGAGGGTCGGGTAGTCGAGCATCTGGGCTATTCGAACATCGGTCAGCCCGGGAATACGCCGCATCGCTTCTCGTATGCGAACCCCGGTATCGTAATCCTCGGCAAGCTTCTGCCCCGAAATCTGCACATCGATCGGTGCTGATAGGCCAAAATTCAGAACCTGACTAACGATGTCGGCGGCCTGGAAGTACACCAGTACATCTGGGAACTTCTCCTTCACCATGCGTCGAATTTGGCTCTGATAGCTCTTGGTCGAGTGGTGTTCCGGTTTGAGTGAAATCAGGACGTCAGCATCCTGCGGGCCGATACTGTCGGTCTGGTAAAATGCGAGTACGAACGCGAACGGCGGTAGCCCTATATTGTCGCTAATTTGATCGAGCTCATCCGCTGGAATGATGTGACGTACCGCACGCTCGATGTTATCAACGATGACTTCCGTCTCTTCGACGCGAGTGCCAGCCGGTGCCCGGACATGCATCTTCATCATTCCGGCGTCGACTTGCGGAAAGAAATCCGTGCCGATAACCGGCGCAAGAAATAGCGACGCACCGAGGATTATCGCAACACAGCCCAAGGCGAAGCCACGTCGAGCGATAAACTTACCTAGCACATTCCTATAGCGATCCTTGAGACGCTCGAACCAGGCATCGAAAGTTCGCAGGAAGCGCGCGAGCGGTCCGTATTGTGCAGGCGCCTCGTGCGACGCCGGCATCAGGTAGCGCGAGATCGCAGGCACCAGCGTTCGCGAAAGCAGATACGACGTAAGCATCGAGTAGACGACCGCAAGTGCCAGCGGGGTGAAGAGATAACGTGCCACGCCGTAGAGGAGAACTACCGGAAAGAAAACGATGCATATCGCGATCGTGCCGATAAAGGCCGGTGTCGCAATCTCCGCCGATCCGTCAAGAATCGCTACGAGCAGCGGCTTATGCATCGCGTGATGGCGATGGATATTCTCGACCGCGACCGTCGCGTCATCCACCAGCATCCCGACCGCCAGCGCGAGTCCGCCCAGCGTCATGATGTTGATCGACTGCCCCGACAGCTTGAGACCGATAATCGCCGTCAGAATCGAGAGAGGGATCGAGAGAATAACGACCAGCATGCTGCGACCGGAGCCGAGGAAAACCAACACCATCAGCGCGACAAGGCCCGCTGCGATAGCAGCTTCGCGCACAACGCCCCAGAGCGCACCTCGCACGAAAACCGATTGATCGAAGGCGAGCTTCATCTGCATCCCCTTGGGTGCAGTTTCTAGAATTAAGGGGATGATATTGCGGGCCGAGTCGATAACGCTCAGCGTCGACGCCGCCGCATGCTTGAAGATCGGGATGTAGGTTGCACGATTGCCGTCCACGCGCACGATATTGGTTTGTACCATGTGCGTATCCGTGACCGGGGCCACATCCCCAAGCATCACGGGTGTGCCATTTACGACCTTTACCGGCAGGTTGTTGAAACTCTCAACATGCTCTGGACTGCCGTTGAGCTCGACGCGATATTCGCGCTTGCCAATTTTCACCGAACCGGCCGGGATGATTACGTTGGTCGAGTTGAGGGCGTTACCAATATCCTGAGCCGACAGCTTATTCGCATACATCTGTTCAGGATTCAGGTTCACCATGATGGCGCGATTACGTCCGCCGAAAGGAGCCGGCACCGAGACGCCTTCGATGCTGTAGAGGCGGACGCGAATGAAGTTCAGACCGTAATCGAAGAGTTCTTGCTCCGAGAGGGTGTCACTGAAGACGTTGAGCTGCGCCACCGGAACGTTGGCCGCGTTATAGTCGACGATGTTAGGCGAGGTGATGCCAGGAGGAAAAATCGACAGCAGCGATTGCGACAACGCTGCGATCTGGGCGATACCTCCGGCGGTTGATTCACCCGGATGAAAAAATACCTTGACCAAACCAGCGCCCGCGATCGACTCGGACTCCATGTGCTCGATACCGTTAACGAGACTGGCCGAAGCGCGCTCGCTGATAATTACGACGCGCCGCTCCATCTCGTATGCCGACAGGCCCGGATAGTTCCAGACCATGATTACGACCGGCATATCAATCGCGGGGAAGATGTCCGCGTTCATGCGGGTGAAGGCCAACCCGCCGAGCACAAACATCAACAATGTCATAACCGCCACGGTGAGTGGCCGGCGCAGAGAGAGGCTAACAATCCACATAGAAGGCTAAAGGCGCGGACCCTACCCGCCCACGTCCATCGCGGGTCGAGCGAACGGGCTTAAAATAGTTCAGCCTATGCAGATCGGCAAGTTACGACCGGTCATAATTCGATGAAATCCAATTTTAGTTGGATCGCCAATGCTTTTTCGCCTAAGACGGTTGTCTCTAAGCCCTTGAAAAGGTAAAAGAGATGGTTCTCGGCGGGGTCGTAGTTCAGCTCGGTTAGAACGCTGGCCTGTCACGTCAGAAGTCGTGGGTTCAAATCCCATCGGCCCCGCCAAATTTTACGATATTCAGCGCGGCAACCGAGGCTGCGCCTTTGCAGGCTAAAATAACGTGAAGCTGTCAGAACAGACCAAAAGCGTCTCGCATGAAGACGCATTGCGCGGTCGACGATGGATCCTGATCGATGCTGAAGGCCGTTCCTTGGGCCGGGTCGCATCGCGCGCGGCCAGCGTCCTGCGCGGTAAGCATCGTCCCGACTATACCCCGCATCAGGATGCCGGCGACTTTGTGATCGTGATCAACGCCGCCAAGGTGAAGCTCACTGGCGCCAAGGGCCGGGACAAACTGTACCACCACCACACCAACTATCCCGGTGGCATCCGGACCACGAGCGCAGGCAAACTGCTGGAATCCCGTCCAGAGCGTCTTATCGAGACCGCTGTCCGCGGGATGCTCCCCAAGAATCGCCTCGGTCGTCGCCTCTTCACCAAGCTCAAGGTTTATCGCGAGGCCGAGCATCCGCACGCCGCTCAGCAACCTCAAACGATCGCGCTGGCTTAACGTCGGCGAAAGATCAGGATAGAAGACCATGCCCAATAAGAAGAACACCATCCGCACTACGGGTCGCCGCAAGACGGCGGTCGCCAACGTGCGCCTCGTTCCCGGCACGGGAACGGTCACCGTAAACGATCGGACCCTGGAAGATTACTTTCCGCGCGACACCTCGCGGATGCGTATCCTGGAACCCTTCGAAGTAACTGAGACCAAGGGCCAGTACGATGCGATCGTCAAAGTGAAGGGTGGCGGTGTTGCTGCCCAGGCTGACGCCGTCCGCCACGGCATCTCTCGTGCCCTCGTCGCCTCAGCTGAAGGTCTGCGTCCGTCGCTGCGTAAGGAAGGGATGCTCACCCGTGACCCGCGCGAGGTCGAACGCAAGAAGTACGGCCGTCACAAGGCTCGTAAGCGCCCGCAGTACTCAAAGCGCTAAATCTTTCCAAAGCTTGCTAGAACGCCTCTCCCAAGAAAAGGGAGAGGCGTTTGTTTTTGCCTTAAACGCTGCACCTCATCGCGCACCTGATAAAGGTCGAAAGAAAGGGGCGGCCCCTGAAGGAGCCGCCCCCTGTTTACAAGCCGGTTTCTTCCTCAGGAGGTCGCTGGGATGTCGACAAACGATACCACCGACGAGGGAAGCGGACGTGTCGCACAGGCGTGCCCCAGACCGCTGCCGCTCGTACGCGGTACGGTAGTCGAATCTAGCATAGCCGTCAGATCCACGACCGCCAGCTGTGTAGCAGTGCCGTTGGTCAGCACTGCGATAGCGTGACCACTGTTCGGGCTTTCGTACGCGGTCAGAGTGTGGGGATCGAAACCATTCGAAAAGCCATTGCCGATATTGCACGACACCCAATCGGTGATCGCTGGCGTACCGCTGCCGGATTTCTTCGGCAAAGCGATCGCCGTGATCTCGTCACCGCCAAACTCACCGCTGACAACTCCACTATGGGCGCCCTGAGCGACTGCGATACCACTAGCACCTGCAGCCAATGCGGACTCCGTCAGGCTTTGAAGCTGCGAGGCTGTTGTCCAGGTATTAGGCGTTCCAGTGGTCTTTTTAGCCTGAGTAAGATCCGCAATGTATACCTGCGACGGATTCGAGAACTCAGCCGGAGCCAGCAATCCCAGTGCCGCAGTCCTCACCCGATGAGTCAAACTCGCCGTCTACACCAGTCACCGCGTTTTCATAGAAAACGGGGCTCGCTACGTTAGAGATACCACCGATCTCGTAATTGTTATCCTCGCTGGCCGACAGCAGGAGATGATGCGTCGGATCGATAAGCACGTCTTCCGAAATTTCTCCGCTCGCATTCTGCGTAGGAATCACGCTCCCGAAAGTGTTGTTCGCCAGATTCAGGAAGTGATAGCCGCCAACTCCACTCGAAGCCGCAAGGGCAACAACCGCCTGGTTGTTGACCCCGTCCATCGCGACACCGCAGTTAGTGCAGCTCCCTCCCGAGAAGCTTATCGTTCCCGACCCACCACTAGTGAGCATCGTGGTCGTTGGAGAATCGCCGGCAGGGATGAGCCAAACATCGGTATTGTTTGCGGTACAAACCGTCATTGCGGGGCTCGGGTTGGAAGCGCACGAGTTGATCTCCTGCTCATCGTTCGTTTCTAGCGAA
The DNA here is from genome assembly GCA_035541875.1 of Binataceae bacterium (SeqCode). Lineage (GTDB taxonomy): Bacteria > Desulfobacterota > Binatia > Binatales > Binataceae > JAJPHI01. The sequence goes on along the minus strand of DATKML010000029.1, from coordinate 111,002 downwards.
AATCGCTCTAATTGGTGAATTTTTGGTCGCCGATGATGTCGCGGATTGCTACTCCATGACGCCAATTCTGGCTCCTGGAGGAACCTCTTTATGCAGCTGAGTTAACTATCGCGCGGATTCATCGCCGCGGTAACCGCCGGCGCTGTTGCGCTGGCGCTCAATGCGTGCGGCGGCGACGGCGGAGGCCGTGGCGGTAACGCTTCCACTGCGGGCGGAGGGATTCCTTCGTCGACGCCGAGTCCACCACCTCAAGCCTCCTCCGGGCAAGGTTTGATTGGCATCGATTTCGTAAATAGCGTTGGCTACGTGCCGCTTACCAAGACCGATGCAAGCGGCAACGCGCAGGTCGCGGTCGTCGACCTCACTGTAGGCGCTAAGAACCCAGTCTTATCGACTCTTTCGATCACTGGGGCACAACGCTCGATTGCGATGGCCTACGATCTCATTCACCAGACTATGCTGGATGAGATCGAAACACTCGATCGGCAGAACACCGGCGTCGCTATAATAGACACGACAACCAAGAAATATACAGGGACAACTATTATCGGGTAGTGTCCTAATTTGACTGCCTTATCAATCAGCCCATCCCCTAAGTATCGGTTGATAGTCGATGGGTTCGGCGATCCATCGAAAGTTCCCGTCGCCTTGTTTGACGGTAATGAATCGAAATTCCTTGCTGAATCCGTTCTTATAGATGAATTTCCACGCGCTCGCGACGAACGGGATTGGCCACAAAATCATTGGTCGATAATCGACACGAAATCGAATGGAAGCGCTTATATAAGGCTGATTTTTTTCGAACACCAGCGCCATCCAGCAGGGAATCGTAATTGTATCTCCTTGCCACATAGTCGGGATCGAGGCGCTAGCCTCGTTATTTTTCATCTCCATCCCAGAGGTTTGAGCGTTTTCTTCGATACAAGTCGACGATTGATAGCCAGGGCGGTCGCAAGTGCGGCCACCCTTTCTCATTTGCTTCGGGAGAGGTTGCGGATGTAACCGGCGCTTCGTCCTCAGGAAAGCGGGACGAACCTTACCAGTGATGACGGCAGCATTCCCGCATCGCACGTATGCCTTCCCGCAGTGCGGGGAAGTGCTGCTGCGTTGATCATCGCCGTAATATCAACGACCGCCAGGTAGGTCGGGGGCGAGTTAGCTACCACTGCCATCGCGTGACCCGTCGCGGGGCTGACGTAGGCACTTAGAGGATGCGGATCGAGGCCCATCGCCCATGGCGTTCCCGATGGGTCGTCGGGAATGCCGCAGGAGACCCAATCAGCCACCGTTGGATCACTGGAACCCGGAGCGGCAGGCAGTTGGAACGCTCCCAAGGTGTTACCGGCTATCTCGCCAGCGACGGTGCCGAAATGCGATCCAGGGGCGATCGCGATACCACCCATGCGCTCAATGGTGTCCGAGAAGCCCGGCAGATCCTGCAACTGCGAGGGCGCACTCCAACTTCCGCTCGGGGCTCCGGAAGTAAACGTCGACTGTGCGAGGTTCGTCAGGAATAGCTGGCCCGTGGCCTCATCGGTCGCGACCGCAACCCCGGTGGTGCAGTCCTCGGCTACTCCGTCGATCTCGTCGACACCAACCGTGCCCGCCTGATCCTCAAAGAATGAAGGAACTCCAGAGGGCGGCCATTCAGCAATCTCGAATACATCGCCTTCATCGGGCGATAGGAGCAGATTGCGTTCGGAGTCAAAGGCCATGCTCTCGCCTAATCGACCGGCCGGCGAAATGGTCGCAGGCAGCATTTGCGGCGTCCCCGAATTGTAAGCAACCGGTTGATATGCCGCTCGATTCCCGACCATCAGGCCGATTGTCGCCTGGTCATGTGTTTGGTCGAAGACCACGCTGCAATCCGTGCAAACCCCTGTCGAGAAGCGAGCGTAGCCTGACCCCGCACTGAGGAGTGTGTTTCTGAGCGTCGGGCCAGCCAGCTCATAGACGTCGGTTTGGTTGGAGATACAGATGGTATGACCGTTCGCCGAATTAGCGGCACACGAGTTCACCACCTGAGGCGTGTCGATAGAAGTCGCGGGGAAGTCGTTCGGACCCTCTAGATGGACGCGAACAATGCCGGTCTGCTGCAGATACCATGAACCCTTTGGGACGTAGGCTACGACGTCATTGGACTGAACCAGCAAAGCAATCGCACTGGAGGATTGGCATCGCTCTCCGACTGGGAGAGGGTCACCGCCAACGCCTGCAGTGTTGCTTCCATGGGAGCTTCCCTCATCACCGCATCCGGTCGCAGAAATACCCACGAAGGCCAGAACAACCAACGTCACAAGAGCTGAACGCAGAAAATGAACTAATGAATCCAACGCAGACTTGCGTTCGCGACGCATGAGCATCTCTAGATACTGGCTAGTCATACCAGACCTTGCTCAGGCACTCACGTAAATATTAGCCAAAAACAGAGATTGGAGGGTGGCGCATACCACTACAAGACATCTGAGCTATTCAAACAGCAGACATAAAATGAAAAAGGCGACTGATAACAGTCGCCTTTGACAGCTTCAATGCTTTATCGTCGCGTAATCTTATGCCCGCGCCTTGTGCAGACCTTGCCCGCGTGAGCGAGTCGGCACCGGAGTCGGAGCAACCTTGCGCTTGTGGCTACGCGGAGCAAACGCCGGGCTCTCTGCTTGCGGAGCAGCCTTGGGCTTTTCGACCGGAGCTTCCGGCTTTGCGACTACCGGTGCCGGAGTCTCCTCAACCACCGGCATCGAAGCCGCCGCCAAGCGAGCTTCCGCTGCGCGTTCCATTGCGGCTAGCTTCCGCTGCTTCCAGTCTTTCAAACCGCGACGGAGATATTCCGGATTGATATCGAGCATCTCGCAGACGTTATCGAACGAGAAGACCCAATGCTTGTCCTCAAGCGCGATCCATTCGTCTGCATCACGGAAGAGCCGTTGACCTTTGCTGCTCGAAGCGTCGATACACTTCATAAAGCATTCGACAGCATCTTCAAGCACGCTCAGGATGAGCCGTTTTTCTCCCTCGAGCAGATGCTTCCGACGCATCGCCTCGAAGTATTGAATGGGCAAAAGCGTATCAGGCTCAAACAGCCCTGGCAGCTTTTCGTCCAGTGTTTCCTTCTCCTGCATTTTCCCTCCGTGTTCTACCTGCACATCCACCGGCCTCCACCTCCTCCTTTGATCTGAGCAAAAGCTCTTGATTTAAATGTAATGACGAATTGAACGAACAGTTATTCAGTCGTCAGCCGTTTCTTCGTAAAGCTCGTTCCAAGCCATCTGGATCGCTTCCAGCTTGCTTTCGTTCGAGCCAGCCGGATCGTCATCGAACTCGTCGAGATCGATAACCCACTGCCTTAGATCGACGAAACGCACGTGCAGCGGATTCAATCCGGGATGATTTTCAATCAGAACCTCGGCGATATCCTCCGCCTGATCCCACTTCAAGCCCATTACAGGGAATCCTCCTCACCGGTCCCTACGACACCTGTTCCAGTGTGCGTTTTTCGAGCGCCTGTTTGATGGCGTGGTCCATGATGCGCTCGGCAAACGGGGTCGAGACTTCGTTCAGTTCTTCAACCAAGCGGCTGATCAACGCGCGATCACTGCCGCTTCGCGCTGCTTCGAGTTTCGCGGCTAGCCCTTCCATCCGCGATCTTTCCGCAGCGTCAGTAAGTTCTTCATATTCCTTAAGCTGCTTGCGCAACGCTGTCATTATCTGATCGGCGTCATTTTGCGCGATTATCAACAGCCGTTTTTCAAGATCTTCTTCGCCAAGATCGATCGATTCTTCGAGCATCTGCTCGATTTCCTCGTCGGTCAGACCGTAGCTCGGCTTCACATCGACTGAGTGTTCGACGCCCGTGCGTTCATCGCGCGCAGTAACGTTCAAAATGCCATTCGCATCGACTAAAAACGTCACTTCGATGCGCGGCAATCCTGCCGGCTGCGGCGCCAGCGGTCCCAGCTTGAAGCGCGCCAGGCTCCGACAATCAGCCGCGAGTTCACGTTCGCCCTGCACGACATGGACGTCGACGTGGGTCTGGTTATCCACAGCTGTGGTAAAACCTTCCGTCGCGCTCGTAGGGATAGTTGTATTGCGATGGATCAAACGTTCCATCACGCCCCCCATCGTCTCCAGCCCGAGCGAGAGCGGAACGACGTCGAGCAGCAGCAAATCCTCCTGCGATCCCATCAGCACGCCCGCCTGAACGGCAGCGCCCAAGGCAACAACCTGATCCGGATCGAGCGAGCAGAGCGGCACACGTCCGAACAGTTCGCCAACGCGGCGCTGCACTAATGGCATCCGCGTGGAACCGCCCACCAGTACTACCGCATCTATATCGGTGGGCTTTAGAGCAGCATCGGCCAGCGCGCGCCGGCAACACTCAATCGTGCGATCGACGGCGGGCGTCGCTAGCGCTTCTACCTCCTCGCGGCTTAGAAGCGCTTTACGCACACCACTCGGAAGAGTGAACCTAACTTCGACGCTGGTTTGGTCACTCAGGGTACGCTTGGCATTCTCGGCTGCGGCCCGAACCGAAACCCATGCCGATGAACGCTCCTCATCGGAGGCACCGGCCAGCAACTTATCCGTGATGGCGCGGTCGATATCGTCGCCGCCGAGGCGCGTATCGCCGTTGGTCGCAAGCACTTCGAAAATCCCGCCCTTGATATTCAGGATCGATATATCGAAGGTTCCACCACCAAAGTCATAGACGGCAACCCGACCTTCGGCCAGCTTCTGCAGGCCATACGCTAGCGACGCCGCGGTCGGCTCGTTCACGAGCCTCACAACTTCCAACCCGGCCAAACGGCCCGCGTCGCGGGTCGCCTGCCGCTGACCGTCGTTGAAGTAGGCCGGAACAGTAATCACGACCCGTTCGACCTTCTCACTTCCGCCCAAGGCTTGCTCGGCGCGGCTCCTAAGTTCCCGCAGAATCTCGGCCGAAATCTGGGGTGGGGTGTAGATCCGCTCACCCACTTTAAGACGAACAACCGCATTATCGGTTGCGCTGAAATCGTACTGCTTCCGATCCTCGGCTGAGATATCACGCCCCCCCAAACCCATGAAGCGCTTAACGGAGCGAACCACCACGGGACGATTGGCCTCAGCTTCCATCGCCACCGCCGCATCACCCACCGCCCGCGCGCCATCGCCTCCCAGTGCCACCACCGAAGGTAGCAGGGTACTGCCCGTCGTCGGGTCGTTGAGCACCCGAGGGTTCCCCTGCTCCATCACGGCAATCAAGCTGTTGGTGGTGCCGAGGTCTATGCCAAAAATACGCGACATCTAATATCTGAATTTAGCGGTCTGAAGAATTACTTATATTCAGCTTGGGGGAGTGTTTCTTTTAGTCAGACACCTGGCCTGCTGTCAAGCGCACTATCGAGATTTTTCAAAAGCGTTCTCAAATAAGCCGTTCGCGAGAGATTACTCTTCAATTTTTCGAACAATTCAGCCGGCTTTTCGTCCTCTCTTGCATCGAAAGCTGCGAAATTTTGCTCCAAGTCAGTCCCGAGAAGGTCGAGCTTTTCGCGCACTTCCCCGCGCCTGCGGTTCAGCCTATGGACTGCTGCCTTGTCTCCCGGGTCTCCCTTGAGCTCGGCCAGCTCCTCTTGCGTATCGAAAACCAGTTCAACCAAATCGGCCGGAACCTGCTGATTATTCCCGCCCAACTTGTAGCCGTGCAGTTCGAGCCAATAGTTCCCGCGAGCAACAGGGTCGCGGAGCGTTCGATACGCCTTGGTCAGCACAGCAGCCACTCGCTGGCTAGCGTCGCGAACCTTGGCCGGCTTGGTAGCAAAACGATCAGGATGGACCATCCGGCCGAGCCGATGGTACGCTTCTTCTAGCTGGTGCGTCTCGACGGTGAGCTTGCGCGGGAGTTCGAGCGCCGCAAAGTAATCTACATTCGAGGCCAGCGGCGCCTGGCACTTAACGCAAACAATCCGCGGCTCCTGAATCCGCGCACATGATGGGCATTGCACCATGATCGGAACGCATCCGGCATCTCAACCTAAAGACTGCGCTCAGACAGTGAACGACTCACCACATCCGCAACTACGCTTGGCGTTGGGATTCAATAGACGGAAGCCCGATGACATCAGTTCCTCGGCATAATCGAGTTCCGACCCGTTCAGGTAGAGGAAGCTCTTCTTGTCGACGATCAGGCGCGCGCCGTCGCGCTCGAAAATCTTGTCGCGCTCCTTGGGGCAGTCGATTTCCATCCGGTACTGCAAGCCCGAGCATCCGCCGCCCACGACTTTCACGCGCAGGCCGCAATCCGGCTTCTCGGCTGCAAGCTTTTTAATCTTATCGACTGCCGACTCCGACAGAGTAACCATCGTCGATGACTCCCAGCGACCTTACGCGTTCTCTGCCTTTTTGACCGACGGCACAGCTTCGCCCTGATGCTTCCGCCAGTCGGCGATCGCCGCCTTGATCGCATCCTCGGCCAGCACCGAGCAATGGATTTTTACGGGCGGCAGATTGAGCTCTTGCACGATCTTCATGTTCTTGATCGCGAGCGCTTCATCGACGTGTTTGCCCTTAACCAATTCGGTCACATAGCTCGAACTCGCGATCGCGCTGCCACATCCAAAGGTCTTGAACTTGGCGTCTTCGATCATCCCGTTCTCGGGATTGATCTTGAGCTGCAATTTCATAACGTCACCGCACTCGGGCGCGCCAACCACGCCGGTCCCGACGTTCTCTTCACTTTTCGCGAAGCTCCCGACATTGCGGGGGTTCGTATAATGGTCAATAACCTTATCTGAGTAAGCCATCTGCCTCACCCGTAGCCGCGATCTGAACGCGGGCCAATCTCGATGCGCGGCGCTGACGCGCCACGCGGTAACTTATTCCGCCTTCCAGTTGACCGACTTGAGGTCGATCCCTTCCTTAGCCATCTCGTACAGCGGCGACATCTCGCGGAGCCGACTTACCTCACGCACCACGCGATCGGCCACGTAATCAACTTCTTCTTCGGTGTTAAATCGACCCAAGCCGAAGCGGATCGAGCTATGCGCCAGCTCCTCGCTCACGCCTAAGGCACGAATTACATACGACGGTTCGAGTGTCGCTGAGGTACAGGCCGAACCCGAACTTACAGCGACGTCGCTGATACCCATCAGCAGCGATTCGCCCTCGACGTAGGCAAAGCTCACGTTGAGATTTCCGGGCAGACGCTCCGTCGGATGACCATTCAGGGCGACATCTTCAAGCCGCTCGAATAGTTCTGCCTGCAGCTTGCTGCGCAGGTCGTTGAGTCGACGATTCTCCTCGACCATCTCGGCTTGAGCCACTTCGCAGGCCTTGCCGAGTCCAACGATACCCGTGACGTTCAGCGTCCCAGAGCGCATACCGCGCTCGTGACCACCACCGTCCATCTGTGCGGTTAAACGGACGCGCGGCCCCTTCGAGCGGACATAGAGCGCGCCGATACCCTTCGGACCATAAATCTTATGGGCGCTCAGGGCTGCGAGATCGATCCCGTCGCGTTCAACATCGACAGGGATTTTGCCGGCTGCCTGAACCGCATCACAGTGAAACAGGATGCCCTTCTCCTTGGCGATCTTGCCGATTTCACGAATGGGATGAATCGTGCCGATTTCGTTGTTGGCGTACATGATCGAGATCAGGATGGTCTTGTCGGTAATCGCCTTGCGCAGGTCGTCCGGATCGATCATCCCGTATTTATCGACGGGCAGATAGGTAACCGTAGCTTTACCCGTCCGCTCAAGAGCCTTGCAGCTATCCAGCACCGCCTTATGTTCGGTCACACAGGTAATGATGTGGTTGCCCTTATCCTTGTAGAACTCAACCACGCCCTTGATCGCCAGGTTATCCGACTCGGTCGCGCCGCTGGTGAAGATGATCTCCTTGGGCTTCGCTCCGATCAGCGCGGCGATCTGGTTGCGGGCGCGATCGACCGCCTCTTCGGCTTCCCAGCCAAAGCTATGGTTGCGGCTGGCAGCATTGCCGAATTTCTCGGAAAAATAGGGAAGCATCGCCTCGAGGACCCGCTTATCGACGGGCGTCGTGGCGTGGTTATCCATGTATATAGGCAACTTGGGCATCACGTCCTCTATGAGAGGCTCTCGTAAAGACTAAATTAGTGGACCTGCTAGGTATACTATAGCCCTTCGCGATTTTCTGTCAAACCGGGAACGACAATAATCGACCCACTGAGTCTGTTAATTTCTTCTTCTGCGTTAGTCAAGGGTTATTAGCCCAGATTTAAGGCGAGGACGGCGCCTGCGGCAGAGTCAGGCGACCCGGAAAGGGCCCGGGCGGTCGCGGTTCAGCTCGATTTCGTGGAGTTTTCGCTCGGTGCGGATCGTCTTCAGGGCAGCTTCCCGAATCTGCTCGAAGTCGCGTTCGACCCAAGGACCAAGGGTCGTCAGGATCTGCTCGGCTTCGGCGCCGGAATCAGGCAAGCTCGAGTCGATACGGCATCCGAAGACCACGCGTTCGATCCCGTCGGCCCGTTCCAACGCCAACGTCAGAATCTGACTGCCCTTTTCGGCCTTGGGTGGCGCGGCCGTCACCAGCCGATAGATACCCCGACCTGTGCGCAGTTCCAATGCCACGCTGCGATAGGTTACGCGCGCGGATCAGGCCGCGCGCGAAGCGGAGCCCTTCGATTTCTGGTCGCCCTCCCAGAAAAGGACTACGGGGCCAGCGATATAAATCGAGGAGTAGGTACCGGTGATGATGCCGACAAAGAGCGTGAAGGCCGCCGGGCGCAGGATCGGGCCACCGAGCACAAGGAGCGACGCGAGAACGGTGAGTGCAGTGCCGGAGGTCAGGATCGTACGCGAGAGCGTTTCGTTGATAGCGCTGTTCATGATCGTCGCGATCGATTCACGGCGACGTTTAGTCGAATCCTCGCGGATACGGTCCGAGACGATAATCGTATCGTGGACCGAGAAACCGATAACGGTGAGCAGGGCCGCGAGCGTGGTTAAATCGAATTCATAGCGCGAGATGATCAGCGCGAGGCTCACGACCAGAACGTCGTGGATTAGGGCGATAACAGCGCCCGCGCCAAAGCTCCAACTGACGCCGCGGAACTGAATCGCGATGTAAATGCCCATAAAAAGGGTGGCAAAGGCAACAGCGAGGAACCCATCGACGCGTAGATCGTGGCCGACTTTCGCGCCAACGGTTTCGACGCGCAGAACCTCGGCCTTGTTACTCCCGGAATAGGCCTCATTCACAGCCCCCTGAATCCGGGTGCCGACGCTGCCGATGTTCTTAATCTGCTCGAAACGCACGAGATACTGATTCTGATCCTGGGCTCCGAAGTCCTGCACCGTAACGTCGCCAAGGTCGAGCGATGCAAGCGCCTTGCGAATCTGCTCGCCGCTGGTCGGATGATCGAATTTGAGCTGAACGACGCTGCCGCCCTTGAAATCGACACCGTAGTTGAACCCGATCGTAAAGAGGCAGACGAGCGCGGCGATATTAATCAGCGTCGACAGGACCACGAAAAAGTAGCGCTTGCCGACGAAATCGATATTGATATCAGGTGGAATAAGCTGTAGCGACATTGCCCCTTCGCATCCTTGGGCCCACTAGGCCCCCACGACAATTAGCGGGTCGCACGCGCCAAGGAAAGCCGGTGATTAGTCACGGGTGCCGTCCAGACTTGGTGCGTGCTGCACGATGCAGTTTGCGCTCTCGCAGCGAAATCTACAAATCCGGCGGAAGCGCTGCTAAGCTCCGCGCCGCCCCAGCACTAATTTTGCTATTGAAGCAAACATCATCATCGTCGGAGGGAGCCATTCATGGAAACCAAAGCATTCGACCATATCCTCTATGAGAACCCGGCCGAGCACGTCGCCCGGATCGTTTTGAATCGGGTAGAGGCGCGCAACTCGCAAGACACCAAGTTTCTTTATGAGCTGAACAGCGCGTTCGATAGAGCCGCACAGGATGACAACATCAAGGTGATTATCCTGGCGGCGAATGGTCCGCATTTCTCGGCCGGGCACGACCTGCGGGAGAAAAACTCCTACGAAACGATGCTGAAGTATCAGACCGTCGGGACCTGGTGCGGATTCACTTGCCAGGGCGCCGAGTCGCAGATGGCGCGCGAGAAGGAGCTCTATATCGGGCTCAGCGAGCGATGGCGCAATATCCCCAAACCGACGATCGCGGCGGTGCACGGACGATGCATCATGGGCGGCCTGATGCTGGTATGGCCGTGCGACATCATTATCGCGAGCGAGGATGCAGAGTTCGTCGATCACGCGGTCAGCTTCGGAATCGGCGGCGTCGAGTATTTCGCTCATCCGTGGGAGATGGGCTCGCGCAAGGCTAAAGAATTCCTCTTCACCGGCGATTGGATGACGGCCGCGGAGGCGCATCGGATTGGGATGGTGAATCAGGTGGTGCCACGCGATCAGCTACAGGAAGCGGCACTGGCGATGGCGACGAAGATCGCGCGCAAGCCGCTCTTCGCGCTCAAGCTGGCGAAGGAAGCGGTTAATGCGGCGGAAGATGTGCAGGGACGGGTGCCCGCGATGCAGACTTCATTCGCGCTCCATCAACTGGCGCATACGCACAATCTCAAGGTGTACGGTCTCCTGATGGATCCCAACGGACTGCCACCGGAGACTGCGAAGGCGCTGGGGTTCAAGACCAATCAGAAGTAGAAGCCAGTAAATTTGGCCGAAAAGTTCGAATTGTCATTCTTCGCGAAGCGAAGAATGACATCCTGCAGATTTGGATACCACGCTAGTCCGTTTCGGCCAGCAGAGGGAGTGCAAACTCAAGGACTGCGGAGGTGAAGATATCGTTGCGGTCGCCCGCCACCATATGCGTGGCTTCGGCCACGTCGACGTACTTCGCGCGCGGGATCATCTGGAGCAGTGCCTGCGCTGCTTCCGGCGTGACGACATCGCTGCTGCCGCCCCGAACGAGCATCGTCGGGATATCAAGCTTATCGATTCCGGCGGTCATCCCGGCGCGCATCCGATCGCGGTAGGCGTCGGCGGCCTCCTGATCGGTGAGGAAGCGCTTGCGCGCGTCGAGGATGCGCGGATCCCAGTGCCATCGCCAGCGCCCATCGCTGCCCTGGCGGAGCACGCGCGTGAGGCCCGAGGGTGAGGGTTTGCCGCGTTCGCCGCGATACGAGCCGATAGCCTCGGCGGCCTCGTCGAGGTCGGTGTATCCGTCAGGATTGCGGGACATGAAGGCGATGATGCGGCGCGCTCCCTCCATATCGATATCCGGAGTGATATCGACCAGCACCAATCCGCGAAAGAGTTTGCGCTCGGCGACACCTTGCGCGAAGAGCGCAGCCACGCCACCCAGCGATGCGCCGATAATCAGTGGCGGACGATCGAGTATCTCGCACAGCGCGAGAACGTCAGTCGCGACGTGCCGATGCTCATACTCGCCGGCGGGGGAACGCTCGCTATCGCCGTGGCCGCGCTGGTCGATGGCATACGCGCGCCATCCCTGCTCGCCCAACTTCGCGGCCGCAAGCCCCCACGACTGTCGCGTCTGGCCGAGGCCGTGCAGTAGCAGCGCCGGCGGCCCGTCGGCAGGCCCGAAGACATCGGCGGCCAGACGGAGTCCCTCCGCGCCACGCAGTTCCCGCTGTTCAGCCATTTAGTCTTTCCCTTGAAGTTGAGGTGGGGCGCTTCGCGCCGATTCTTCGCATCGCTCAGGATGCCAACCCGGGCAGATGAAAAGACCGCGCAGACCGCACCCCTGTCAGGATGCGGTCCGGACTAGACCGCGACGCGATCAAGCCGCCGCCGGCTTGGTCTTGGAGCACTTGGTGCAGAGATTATTGGTATTATTGGGATCTTCCTGCAGGCCCTCATCGAGCGAGTGGCAGACCTTCATACACTTCGCGCAGATGAAGTAGATCCCTTCTATCGTCTTATTGATACGTTCCCGATTGAGAATCCGGCCCTTCAGCTTTTCGAGTCGGATACCGAGCAGGTCGAGGTATTGGCGTTTGATCTTGCGCCTACCAGCTTCGTCCTTGGGAAGATCCGCATCGTCATCGGTATCTTCGGCCGCATCGGCAAAGCCAGCCATCAGATCCCGTTTGGACGTCTTGGTCTTGCGCACCCTGGCCATAACTCCCCGCCTCCTAGCGCGTACGCCCGATATAGCCGCAGGCCTTGTCACAAACGAGATAAAAGCCCTTGCGCCCGTAGCCCGCAAACATCGTAACCTTGCTCTCGGCGCCGCAACTTGGACACATATGCTTGTGCTGGCTGTGTCCGCTTTTTTCTGCCGTCTTTGCCTTCTTTTCTGCCATGGCTCTCGCCCATCCTTATATCGTTCTTAAACTATCGCCGCGTCGATTTGTCGGGACACTATTTTAGCAGTCTCGACCGTTACAAAAAATTACCCGGCAAAAACGCGTCAGCCCGATGCTCGCATCGGATGAATCGTACTCGCCGGGTCGACTCAAGAGTAGGTGCTGCCTCTCATTATAGTCAAGAGCAGAACGATGGTTGCGCGGGGCGACAAGCGTTTAAGTCCGATCGGCTGTCCTATAGATAATTTGCGTAAGGAAAGAGGCTTGCGCGGACCCAAAACCGGTACCGGCTTCACGGAGATTTTGACGCAGCTCGCAGACTTGCAGGCTCACTCCGCGCGCCGACGCGCTCTGCTAGTGTGATGCCACCTTGAGTAAGCCATTCAAAGAAAACGAACCGGCGCTGTTTATCGATCGTAAAGGGCGCCGCTATTTGAAAACCCTCGAACGGGGCCGGAAGCTCCTTATCAGGGGCGAATTGCTCGCCGATGAAGTCTGGGGACTGGAAGAAGGGTCACGCGTGCGTTTCAGTAAAGGGGAATACTTCCTCGTGCTGCGGCCGACTTATGCCGACCTGATTCCGTTGCTCCCACGGAAGGCACAGGTCATCTATCCGAAGGACACCGGCCCGATGCTCTTGTGGGGCGACGTCTTTCCGGGTGCGACCGTAATCGAAGGAGGTATCGGCGCCGGCGCATTCACGATCGCGTTGCTGCGAGCGGTCGGTCCCACCGGACACGTCATCTCCTACGAGATCCGCGAGGATTTCTCCAAGCGAGCGCAGCGCAACGTCGCGACCTACTTCGGCGAGGCTCCGAACTGGGAATTAAAGCTGCGTGACCTTTACGAAGGGTTCGACGAGACCGAGGTCGATCGTATCTTCCTCGACCTGCCGGAACCGGGTCGCGCCCTCGATGTGGTTTCTCGCGCACTCCGTCCGGGCGGCGTCTTCGTGTCGTACGTTCCCACCGCAATCCAGCTCAAAGATACAGTTGAAGCGTTGCAGCACAGTCGGATGTTCGCGGAGATCGAGAGTTTCGAGACTTTGATACGCAACTGGCAAGTCAAGGGAATGAGCGTGCGCCCGGTCAGTCGGATGGTCGCGCACAGCGCCTTCATCATCGTAGCGCGACGATTAGCGGAACCGATGAAAGCAGGCGAAGCGATCGAGATGCGGGAGGAATCGGAGGAGGAAGAAGTGACCTAACCCGTGGTCCCTTCCCTGAAGGGAAGGGATAGTAGAAAAATCCGAAGTCTGGTCCCCTTACCTTCAGGGAGGGGCTTAGGGGGTAGGTCCGATGCCGATCACATACACTACGCCGCAAATCGCCGAGCTGCTCGAACGCGTGAGCAATTGGGGGCGATGGGGCAAGGACGATGAGCGCGGTGCTTTGAACTACATCACGGACGAGAAGCGCGTCGCTGCAGCCAAGCTCGTGCAAACAGGCGAGCGCGTTTCGCTCTCACGCCCACTGCCGACGCAGCCCGCGCGCGATAATCCGACGCCAGTGACCCATCTGATGATTCGTTCCGGCCAGGTCGGCCATCCACTGGGATGTTTCGGATGCGCCGACTATTTTGCGATCGAGCCGCATGGTCTAGCGACGACGCATCTCGATGCGCTGTGCCATCATTTCTTGCACGGCAAGATGTATAACGGCTTCGACTCGTCAAGCGAGATCGATTTCCAGGGCGCCCATAAATGCGCGATCGATGTGGCGCGCGACGGTGTCATCGGTCGCGGCGTCTTGCTCGATATTCCGAAGATTCGCAAGGTCGAATGGATCGAGCCCGGCGATGCGATCTATCCCGAAGACCTCGAAGCGGCTGAACGGGACCATCGCGTGACTGTGGGCGAAGGCGACGTGATGCTGCTGCGGACGGGCCGTTTCACTTTACGGCGGGCCAAGGGCGCCAGCGCGATGACGGCCGGGATGCCGGGGCTGCATGCGTTGTGTCTCGAATGGCTGCATGAGCGCAAGATCGCCGTGCTCGGATCCGACGCGATCAGCGACGTGCTGCCAACGGCGTACGACGCGCCGCTCAAAATGCCGATTCATACGGGCACGCTCGTGATGATGGGGGTGCATTTGATCGACAACGCGGAACTCGATCCGCTCGCATCGAAGTGCGCGCGCGATGGTCGCTACGCGTTTATGTTCAGCCTGTTGCCACTGGTACTGGAGCGAGGGACCGCGTCGCCGGCGAATCCGATCGCGCTTTTCTGAGCGAGGAGCGTATTCTCCAAAATGGAGTGCTTTGCCGATCCGATAACTGGTGCCGGCTTTTCTCGCTCGGCGCTCCGCGCCGTAAAGCGGGAGAAGCTGTTGTCCGAGATTCTTCACTACCGTCGCGGCTGCTCCCTTCGTTAAGAATGACGAGGCAGCATTCGCGTGGTTATCAGTGGAAGAGGGTCGTTGCGATGCCGCCGATCGCGCCGCCGAACAGAATCAGCCACGCGGAGTTGATGCGGTAGCGCAGGAGCATGATCGCGCTGCCGAGCGCGAGAACGAGTGTCGTCATATCCACCACAGCGGCGCGGCCGAGTTGCCACGTGACTTCGACCATCAGGGCGAATGACCCCGCATTGACGCCATCAAGAAAGGCGCTTGCGACCGGTGAGCGGCGGACGCGCGGGAGCAATGGGCCGCTGATCGCAACGAAAAAAAAAGCCGGAAGAAAGATCGCGACCGTCGCGACGATCGCGCCGCGATTGCCGCCGAGAATATAGCCAACGAAAGTCGCGGTGGTGAAAACCGGCCCCGGCGTGATCTGGCCGACCGCTACCGCATCGAGCAATTGCGACTGCGTGAGCCAATGCGTTCGATCAACGAGATCGGATTGCAAAAAGGCGAGTAGCACGTAACCGCTGCCAAACAGAATCGAACCGATTTTAAGAAAAATCAGAAAGAGCGAGCCCAGACTGAAGGGTGCTGCGCTGATCGCCGCCTTCGTCACGAGGCCAGTCGATGCGATCGCCGGTCCCGCGGCGAGGTTCCCGCGGAAGCCTTGCGCGGCGATCGCGACAACACCCGCCGCCAGCAGAATTACCATCTCATCGACACCAGCAAAGGCGGCGGCGACGGCGATAACGGTCAGCGCGATCAGAAAGTTCGTATGCAAGGCCGAACGTGCGAGCCGCCATATCGCCTGGACTACGACGGCGATAATTACCGGCTTGATACCGTAAAGAATGCCCACCAGTTGCGGCATTTTGGCGAGGGCGACGTACGCCCACGCCAGCGCCATCGTGATTGCCGCTGCGGGCAGGATGAAGGCCGCACCAGCGACGATTAACCCGATTAATCCCGCGCGCCTCTGTCCGATATGCAGCGCCATCTCGGTTGAGTTCGGCCCCGGGATCAGATTGCAGGCACTGATCATGTCGAGAAACTCGACCCCTGATAGCCATCCGCGCCGCTTCACGACCTCATCTTCCATCATCGCGATATGCGCCGCCGGCCCGCCGAACGCTATCGTGCCCAGACGCACGAAAAGCTGTGCGAGCTCGCGAAGATGCTCGCGGGGGCTCGGTAAAGCTTCAGGTGCGGACAAGGATTCGTTCACACGATCACTTGGTTGGTTCGGGCGGGAGCACGAGAATCTGCCCACTCATCGCAGGCTGATGGCGCAGGCACTTGAAGCCGATCACACCCTCCCGATGAAAGGTAAAGACGTACGAAGTTTTCTTCAGCGGCGGCAGCTTCACGTACATCAGAATCTTCAGGTCGGGTCCGACAATCGCGAAGTCGTGTTCGTCGTCAGGCTGGAGATTCCAGAATTCGATTTGCGTAGGTTGATCGCGATGGACCGCGATGAAATTCGGGTTAAATCCGTAGACTTCACCAAATTTATCGATAGTTGCCTTCGGGCCCGCCTCTTTAATCACGACGGCTTGGGTTACCACCGTGATGCCGGTTTCCGCATCGCCCTCCGACGTAGCGGTCACAATCTTGGTTGCCTCACCCGAGGGCAGAAAAAAAGGACCCGCTTTGCCCATCGCAGAATGATCGGCGGCGAAAGCGGCTCTCGTTGATCCGCTAGTAACGAGCGATATCGCAAAGAGAACTGACCAAAATAATTTCATCGTAGACGATCAATCAGGTCGATTAGTTCCGCCATCGAGCTCATAACATGGTCCGGTCGATGTTTCGGATGATCACGCAGAAAATCCATGCTCGCGGGTCCCGTTGCAACCGCGACCGCGGCGCCAAAGCCGGCACCATTGGCCGCCATTGTGTCACGGGGCTCGTCGCCGACATACATGCAGGCCTGCGGCATTAGGCCCATTTCGAGCGCGGTTGCCTTGAGACTTGTGGTTTTGTCGAGCGCACGCATCGATGCGATATCCTGAGTAACGACTTTATCGAGCAGCGGCGCCAATCCGACCATCGCGAGCTTCTCCACCAATAGCTGTGCATCACCCGGCCGGCTCGTGATAACCGCAGTCGTGTAGCCCCGCCGCTTCAAAAGAGCGAGCGTCTCATGCACGTGGGGCAGCACTTCGAGTCGCTCACCGCGATCAAGCTCTGCCACCAGATGGGCAAAGGCGAGTCGGAGGTAATCCTTGCTGGCTTTGTCGGGTGCAAGGAACCAGAGATTGCGCGTAGCCAGCGCCTCGTCGTAATGCTCGCGCGTGAAGGGAGTCGGATCACCCGAGTCCTCGAGCGCCCGGCGAGTCGCGACGTAGAGCGGTCCGTGGATATCGACGAGTGTGCCGTCGAGGTCGAAAAAAATCGCTTTGAATTCCTGGCCCAACGGCGCACATATCCCGTCTTCAGATGTAACGAGGCTAACAGAAATCCGAGTTTTGCAAGAAATGCTCGTTCTGTTATGAACGAACTCGATGCCGCGACTATCGCGGACGTCGCAAATCTCAACGGTTTTCAGGGAGAAAAATGTGGCAACCTGGAGTCAGACCTCCATCAAGGCGGCCAACGCAGAACTCGCGGTAATCAGAGGTGGTAGTGGCAAGCCGCTCCTGATCTTCCACGACGAGCTGGGCTATCCGGGATGGATGATGTGGAACGAGCGGCTCGCCGAAAAGCGCGAGCTAATAATCCCGTTGCAACCGGGATTCGGAAAATCGGCGCGCCTCGATTGGATCATGAATTTCCGCGACCTCGGCGCTTTCTATGCGCAGGTAACGCGCGAACTCAAAGCCGATCCCATCGACGTTATCGGCTTCTCGGCGGGCGGCTTTATCGCCGCTGAGATGGCGGCGGCCGATCCCAAAATCTTCTCGAAGATGGTTCTGGTCGCGCCGATGGGAATCAAGCCTGCCGAGGGCGTGATCATGGATATGTTCGAGCTGACTATCCGGCGTCATCTGCGATCGACCGTAGCCGACCCTGAAGGCACTCCCGAGTTTGCGAAGATCTATGGCGGCGAAATGACCCCCGAGCAGTTCGAGGCCTTCGAAGACGCGCGCGCGGAGACAGCGCGAATCGGATGGGAGCCGTACATGCATTCGCCGAATCTCCCACAACGACTCTACGGTGTCGGAACGCCGACGTTGCTGGTTTGGGGCGACAAGGACCAGGTGGTGCCACGCGGATGTATCGACGGCTATCAAAAGGCTTTGAGCAATGCGAAGGTCGCGACGATCGCAGGCGCAGGTCATCGCCCGGAGATCGAGCGCGAGTTTGAGTTTTCGCGTGCGGTTAGAGAATTCCTGGACTGAGTAGATAGTCAATCGAGGAAAAAGCAGATGAAGATCGGATATTTTACCGAGCGACCCTACCGGCATCTGTCGGAGGATGTGGTTCTTAAGAATCGCGCGTTTTTCGCCGTTCCGAATTCTTACTTCGACCGGGAAAAAGGCGCTGAAGACTATCACTACTATCTGGATGAGTATTGTTACGCCGAGGATCTGGGCTTCGACGTTATCGCACTGAACGAGCATCACGGGAACCCCTTCTGCATGGGTTCGGTGATGAACGTCGAGGCGGCAGTGCTCGCCTATCGCACCAAGCGCGCCAAGATCGTTCTGATCGGTAATCCGCTGCCGGTCATCAAGCACCCGCTGCGGATGGCCGAGGAGCTAGCCGAGATCGATCTGATTTCGCGCGGCCGTCTCGTCACCGGATGGGTTCGCGGCGCCGGCAGCGAGCAGTTCTTCAACAACGCCAATCCGGCTTACAACCGCGAGATGTTCAATGAGGCGCACGATTTTATCGTGCAGGCGTGGACCAAACCCGGACCGTGGCGCTACGAGGGCAAGCACTTCCATTATCGTCACGTGAATCCGTGGGCCCTGCCCTATCAGAAACCTCATCCGCCGATGTGGATTCCGGGCGTCATCAGCCCCGAGACGGTGAAGTGGTGCGCGGAGCATCGTTATCCGTATATCGGACTTGGCACGATGCTCGGGCCGACGTGCGACCTGTGGGATTACTACGCGGACGAAGCGGCAAAGCATAGCTATCAGGCGGGACCGGAGAATTTCGGTTACCTGATCCCGACCGTCGTCGCCGAGACTGATGAGAAGGCGCACAAGATTGCCGAGAACTTTGTTTTCGGTGGCGGCCAGAATGCCTTCTCCGCGCCCGAGTTCACGATGCCGCCGGGCTACAACTCTAAATCGGCGATTCGTGCACTCGCTAAGCAACCAACGGGTAGCTGGCTCGGCGTCAGCGGCGAGAAGATGGCTGAGCATATGAAGGGCGGACAGGCCGAAACGACCGACTTCGACGAGGTCCGGCGCAAGCTGCGCGGCGGTCTCGATAAGGTCATGCGCAACTACCAGGTGATCGCAGGCACGCCAACGACGGTGATTCCGAAGATCAAGGCGATTCTGCGTATCCTGCGTCCCGGCGTGTTCATCATGTTCAGCGTGCAGGGGCCGGTGAGTAATGAGGAGCGGCAGACCAGCATGCGGCTCTTCGCGCAGGAGGTGATGCCCTCGTTGCGCGATTATGCCAAGGAGATCGATCTGCCCGATCCGTTCGAACGGACGCCGGGTTCGGTCGCACTGCCCAGTGGCGCCAAGCGCGCTCCCGTAGCCGATCGCGGACCTCTGGCAGAGTTAGGTCTGCGCTAACCAGCGCTGGTCACTAGAACAAAGCGCCGGGCACTCAATCGAGTACCCGGCGCTTTTCATTTGACCCACTCTGTAATCCTGAAACGGCTACTGAATGCGAGCCATGCCGCAGGATCTACGCGAAGCGATCTCTTATCGCTGATGGTACAGGGGATGGCCGCGGAAGTTCGTGTGGACGCGGCTGAAATTATCGCCCTCCAGGTTCGCGAAGTAGAGGTCCCGCAGGCCGGGTCCGCCAAACGCGCAGTTCGTCGGATGGTCGAGGCGCTCACTGTTCGGATCGTCGATTAGCATCGTCCAGTTGCCGTTCTTGTCGACCTTCAGAATCTGGTTGGTCGGAAGCAGAATCTTGTCCTTTGGCGGATCCTCGGGCCGCTTCGCTTTGCCGGGGAGCGTGATGTAGAGGTCACCGTCCGCGTCGAAAGCCATCCCGTCTGGAATCGCCGGGAAGCCGCGCGAATAGACCTCGGGCTTGCCGAAGGTGCCGTCTTTCTTCATCGCGATACGAAGGCAATCGAAGCTCGTCGATTCGAGTACATAAACGGCCTCTTCCTTCGGATCGATCGCAGTGCCGTTGGCAAGGAAGATTCCCGTTGCGACGATTTCGCTCTTGCCGTTCTTGCGAATCACGCAGAGCGCGCCGTTCGGTGTCGGCATGATCAAATCACCGAGAACCTTGCTGATGTTGTTGGTGCTCGAGTTCGAGACGAACAGATTGCCTTCCGCGTCGTAGGTCGCGAAATTCGGCAGGCTAAGATGCAGGTCGCCAACGCGGTCAGCGATCATCGAGACCTTGCCGCTCTGCGTCACGCGTACAACAGCCTCTTTACCGAGGTCGCAGTAAACGAGATCGTCATTGCGATCCATCGCGACGCCGTTTGGAATCGAACCTTCAGGGAGCTTCGCGAGTTCGCTCACCTTCCCGTCCGGCGTAACCTTGTACATGATCCCGTTGCGGCCGCCGCCATAGACGCAATTGTCTTTGTCGACGACTACCCCTTCTGCTTTGAGAACGCCGTGGCCAAATGGCTCTACGGCACTCACCGGAAATGTTGGCATGATGCAGTCCTCCCCAAGTATGCGATGATGCTGAAGTTTTCTATGCTGCGACGATGATCTATCGCCGCCGCTACCCTATCGTTCAACTCGGCGCACCATACCACGAGATGCTCGAAGTCAGGTAAGGCGCGATGGGGACTCGCACCAAAATAACTGCCGACGAAATTCGCCGCGCGATCATCGCGGCGGCCGATCCATCGTCGGTCCTCGCTTTTGTCGATCGGGAGATCAGTGGCGCGCTTGATCTATCGGACCTGACGATCGTTGCGCCGATCACGTTCGTCGATTGCTCCTTCTCGGATGCGATAGTTCTGCGCGGCGCATCGCTGTCATCGATTCTTTTCAGTGCGTGTCAGCTGAAGGGAATCGACGGGCGCGGATTACGCGTTAAAGCCGATTTCCAAATCTGCGGTGTGAGCGAAGTAAACGGTGCGGTTCGACTCGATAACACCGAAATCGAAGGCAATCTCTCCTGCACCAACGCACTTATCCGCGGGGTGGACGGCGACGCGCTAATAGCTGATCACGCGCGAATCGAAGGCCATGTCCTGATGTGCAACGGCTTCGCTTCGTCGGCCCGGGTGAGTCTCTGTCGGTCACAAATCGGCGGGATGCTTTATTGCGCGCACGGACTCTTCGAGCATCCGGGCGGTGTCGCGTTGGCCGTCGAAGACACGGACATCGCCGGGCTGGTATCGCTGAATCATGGCTTCAGAGCGCGCGGCCTGGTGAGTTTAAAGAATACGACCATTGGCAAGCTGCTCTACTGCGAGCACGGCACGTTCGAGAATCCTGGCGGGGTCGCGCTCGATGCGGACGGCCTCATCGTTAAAGGTCGCGTATCACTAAGCGAATGGTTCTGTGCGAAGGGTGCCGTGACGATGCGTAATGCTCGGCTAGGCGAGGACCTTGTATGCGTCGGGGGGCTCTTCATGAATCCCGGCGGTATCGCTTTCGATGGCGAACAGCTTCACGTTGGTCGCCACGTGCGGATGCATAAGAAGTTTTTCGCGCAAGGCACAGTGCGTCTCGACCGCGCTAAGATCGACGGGACGCTTTATTGCGGCAACGCGCGACTCGAGAATCGCGGCCGCGTAGCACTCTCAGCAATTGAGGCATCGTTCGCGCGCGACGTATCGCTCGGCAGTGGCTTTTGTGCCGAAGGATCGATTGTGCTGGATCGCGCCAAAATTGCCGGTGAACTCGATGCTGACTATGCGGAGTACGACGAACTGAAGATGGAAGGTGCGACGATTGGAGGGCCAACCCCAACGGGCTGACCCTCGAAGCATTAGAGTGAGGCGTAGAGCGCTTCGATCAGTGCGCCGGGGCGCGGATCCATCAGCGGCTCATTGCTCATCTGGTTCATCACGTAACCGAAGCCGACCTTCGCATCGGGATCGGCAAAGCCCCAGGAGCCACCGGCACCCGGATGGCCGAAGCTGCGCGGATTAGGTCCGATCATCACGCCCGGCTGCGAAAGCATGAAGCCCAAGCTGAAACGGGTCTTTAACGGGAGACAAGCATCCTGCCCGTAAGACTGTTCAGTGTAGCAACGCTCGATCTCTTTCGGCCCGAAGATCTTCACTCCATCGACCTCGCCGCCGCGACCCAAAGCTCCGTAGATGCGAGCAAGGGCGCGAGCATTAGCGTGGCCATTCGCACCCGGAATCTCGGCTCCACGCCACGCACGCGAGTTGATCGTCTCGGGCGTGAACATCGTGGGCGGATTCATGATCGACATCGCGCCGACCGAAGTTGGATCCTTAAGCATCTCGGCGAAGATATTCCGCTCACCAGGCCCCGGAGGCGGCGCGAAGATCATCTCCGCGATACGCGCATCATGCTCGGGACCCGTGCCAATCTGCGCATCAGCACCGAGCGGCTTCGCGATCTCGTCGCGGAAATAGGCACCGAGGCTCTTACCGCTGATACGACGAACGACTTCGCCCACCAACCATCCGAAGGTGATCGCGTGATAGCCGTGCTTCGTGCCCGGCGTCCACCACGGCTCCTGTCGCGCCAGTTCGGAAGTGGTTTTCTCCCAGCTGAAAAGCTCTTCGTGCTTGAGGGGAGTGCGCACTGCGGCCATACCGGCCTTATGATTGAGCAGGTAGCTAACCGGCATCGAGCCTTTGCCGCTCGCCGCGAACTCGGGCCAATACTTGGCCACCGGCGCGTCGAAATCGAGCTTGCCTTGATCGGCGAGCCGATGCGCACACATCGCACATAGTCCCTTGGTCGTGGACCATACATTAACGATCGTGTCGCGCTCCCAGGGGCGAGTCTTCGCCTGATCGGCATGGCCGGCCCAGAGATCAACTACGCAGCGCCCATCGATCACGATCGATGCGGCCGCGCCAACTTCGCTGAATTTTTCGAAATTCTGGGCGAAGGCGTCGCGCACACGCGAAAACTTGGGATCGCATTCACCGTGAATTTTCACGTTTCCCATATATCTTTTGCTCCTATTCCAATTTTGGAGATACTTCAGCGATTTCCGGCGAAGAATCCTAGACCGGGGGTAGCAGGTTGAGTTCCTGAAAGCGGCGGAACCATTTCCGCAGCATATCCTCGGTATCGATACAGTCATGGAAGCCCGCCTGGCGCGCCTTGATGGTACTCACCAGCGTAACGCCTTCGTGCTTGCCGCCGTAGTTGAAGACGAAATCCGCCAGACTGAAGGATTCGCCTACAAACGCGTGCATATCTTCTGGCGCGGCGAGCTTGTGCTTGCGGACGATCGCAGCCCATTCGGCGGCGCGCTTCGGCATCTCGACGGCCAACGCCATCGGCTTGGGTGGTCCAACTTTCATCCCGAGCGCATCCGCGATCGTCGGCCAGACTTCGTCCCATACGAACACATCGCCGTTGGCGATATTGAAGATCTCGTTGCGACAGGCTGAAGTATTGGCCGCCCATTCCATCGATCGCGCGAGCAGGTCCACATCGACCATCTCGAAAACCAGCCTGGGTCCACCAGTGTAGCTCAGCGGTAACCCCGCCTCGCGCTGGAGCGCAGCATAAACGCCGATCGCTGGAATCACGTTGAGATTGCTGCCGACCGCCTCACCGATAACGAGCTGGGGACGGAGAATCGTCCAGCTCCATTTGCTGCCGGGCTGCTTTGCCCGCAGATAATCTTCCTGCAGCCAGTAGAAATTCTGATGGTTGTGGCGGGGCGAGCGCTCACGAGCCGGAATCGCGATCGGCCCGAGATGTGCGCCGTAAGCCTTCGTGCCCTGCAACAGCGAAACGTGATTGAGATTCTTGGCGACGCTGCTCAGGGGCTCGAACAGATTTTGCAGCATCGTGAGATTCGTCTGCATCTGCTCGCGATCGAGCCAACCATCCATCAGCCCGGGCTGCTCGTTGACTGCGGCGTAGGCGACCTCCGTCACGTCTGCCATCGAACCGAAGACTTCGGCACACTGACGCTGATCCAGCAGATCGACCGAGATGAACTTGGCGTTGGGAATCGCCGGAGGTGTGCGACGCGAGACCGCGACCACTTCGCAATCCGGCAACTTCGAAAAGTGGCGCACCGCGGCCTTGCCGACCAGACCGGAAGCTCCAGCTACGAGGATTTTGCGCTTGGCCATCGTCCTTACATTCCGCTGATTAATTCGAGAATCGTTCCGTCAGGGTCTTTGAAGCAGACGACGCCGATCGTCGATCCGCCGGGGCCATTGATTTTCTTCAGTGGTGCGACGAACTCGACCTTCTTCGCTTTCAGATCTTCGTAGGTCTTGTCGATATCATCGACCGTAAAGGCGATACGGCAGATACCAATATTGTTCAGTGACGGATACGGATTGCCCTGCGGCGCCGGGTCGATCCACTGCACGAGGTCGAGCACCGGTGAGTTCGGATCGTCACCGAGCCGCATAAAGACGCCGCGCAACTTGCGCGCCTTGAGCCCGAGCGCATCGCCGACACTCGGATCTTCGAGCGTGAAATCATTGACCTTGTTAAAGCCGATATCCTGATAGAAGCGGATCGATCGCTCCATATCGCGCACGCAGATATTCACGTGAAAGAGCTTCTGCAGCATCGCATTCTCCTTAAGGTAAAACGGCAGCGATTGCTCGCTGCCGTTTTGAGTTTTGCACTTGGTCCGTGGGATCCGGCTTACGCGGCGATACCGTAAAACTCCGCCACGTTGTCATGCATGATCCAGTCCTTCTCCTGCGCGGTCAGGTTCTGGGCATGCTTCTTCAGCAATGACTGCGAATTGGGCCAAGTCGAATCGCTGTGCGGGAAGTCATTCGCCCACATCAAGCGCTTCGGATTCAGCATCTCCTTCGCCTGGAACGCCACCCAGTCATCCTGGAAGGTCATGTAGATGTGTTCGCGGAAATACTCGCTCGGCCACTTCGACAGCTTGGCAACGTCGAGCCAGTAGCGATGGCGATCGTAGGCGTGATCGAGGCGGTACATGAAATGCGGCACCCAGCCGGCGTCGGCTTCAACGCAAGCAATCTTCAGCTTCGGATGGCGTTCGAAAACGCCTCCGAGCACGAACATCCCCATGATGTCCTGATTGGCGCGGATGATCGACATGAACGAGTTCATGCGCGGTCCACGATTTGGCGCCACGATTCCTTCGCGCGAGGTCAGGATGTGGAAGCTCAGCGGCATTTCGAGCGAGATCGCCGCTTCGAAGAAATCGTCGTAGATCTTGCTGTCGTAGTCTTCCATCACAGGGAAGCCCGGCATCATCACGCCGCGTAACCCCATCGCCTTCATCTTGCGCAGATCTTCGATGCCTTCTTCCGGCGTGCGCATCGCGGTCTGGCCCAGACCGAGCAAGCGATCCGGATGGGGTGCGCAGAAATCAGCAATCCAGAGATTATAGGCGTCGAAGCAGGCCTTCTTGTAATCGGGGTCCGGATGATTGCAGAGGATCATCCCGACGCTGGGATAGATAACTTCGGCGGCCACACCGTCACGATCCTGGTCGGCCATGCGGGCTTCGGGATCCCATCCGCCGCGATGGAGGTCGGCAAACTTGGCAAATTTCGCCGATGTCGCCAGCCCCTCCGCCGGAACGCCGGCAGCGGCCACGAGACCCATCGGGATCGTCTGCTTCATCCCGTCGATAACATAGGTATCGCCGCCCTTCTCCTGCCACACGACCTTGGGGGCGATATCTTTGTACTTCTTGTCGATACGCGCGATGTAGGTGTCAGGCGGTTCCATCACGTGCGAATCGGACGAAATGATTGGTTTGGAAATAACGTTGTCAGCCATAAGCTTCGCGGCTCCTTCGATTGGTGGATAGCTTTGACGATCCGAATCTTTTGTTTAATCCACTTCGAGCAAGGCGTAAAGCGTTATTTCACTCCGGCAAATCACAAAGCATGATGGACGACTCGCTGCCGACACGATTTCGGATCGTCGCCACGGTCTTGAAGCCGACGCGCTCATAGAGCCTTTTCGCCGGATTATTGGCTCGGACGCTCAGGACGATCGCCTTATGCCGTCCGCGAGCGGCCTCAAGGAGCGCGCACATCAGCGCGGTTCCTGCCCCGCTCCCGATAAACGCCTGCGCCACCGCGATTGCGAGTTCGGGAATGTCGCTTGCGACGTACTGATAGAGAAGGCTCGACGGCGGCATGACACGAATCCAAGCTGCACCTGCGAGTGAGCCGTCGGGACTAGTCGCTACGAAACCCAGATCTGCCGAACCGGAGCCCCAGTTCTCGACATAGTAAACGAGATCCGGATTCGTTTTGGCCGATTCCGCCGACACACCGAGTTCTTCGTCCATGTGAGCAGCGTAGTAGAGCATCTGCCACAGGAAGGGCTCATCACCCGCGATGGCGCGCCGAATAGAAAACTTCATCGTTTGGCCATCCTGCGCATCCAGCGTTTTCGATTTCAACCCGAGGGGTCTTCATCATGGAATTTGGAGCGAGAAGAAGACGGACCGCAGTGTCGCGATCTCATCGATTTCAGCCCTCCACGCGGCGTACTCCAGAGCCGCCAGATGAGCCTCATCGCCGACAAAACTGGCAATCGCTTTGATACCGTCAGGCCCACGACTCTGCACGCACCAATTGCCGCTAGCTGTCGAATCTCGAACGATTTCGTACTGCATTGGGATTTCCCTCGACAATTTTGTGGAAAGCTAAGCGCGAGCCGTGAGGACTTCTCGTAGTGAGGCCATCCACTGCGGCATCGCCGTTTCGAGCATCGCGACGCATTTGCTGCGCTCTGCTTCGGGCGATTCCAGTTCGATGGACCATTCGATAAGGGCCCGGTCACCATCAATAACCGGCGTCACTTTGGCGGTGCCTTGATAATAGGTGATAGCGCCGAGCGGTCCGCACGATTCGTAGGTGTACGACCGCTCCAAGTCCGAGTGCGCGAGCAATCGCTGGCGGATTGTCGTGCCGGATTCCTTGAAGTTACGAATCGCGCCGACGGAATCGCCCGCGCGCCCCTCCTCGATATGACTCTCGCTGACGGTCGCGACCCAATCGGGATAGCTGTTGAAATCCCGAATTATTCCCCAGACCTTCTCAGCCGGATGCTCGAACACGGTGCTGTAGTAAACTTTCGCCATGGTCGTCGATTCCTTTCAATCGCGCGAACGCGTTAAGTTCTGCGCGATCACGAGATGAAACCCCGCACAGCGGCGATCGTGAAACGAGCGAGGACGTGGCCATGAAGAAATCCTCAGATCCGGCAAAAATTCGCTTCTATCACGCACACATCTATTACGATGCGGCTTCGCGAGCGACGGCGGCACGTCTTCGCAGGCAGATTGCACGCCGCTTCAACGTCGTGATGGGCCGATGGCGCGACGAACCCGTCGGACCGCATCCGCAGCCGATGTACCAAGTGAAGTTTGATCCTCCCGAGTTCCCGCTGATCGTACCGTGGCTGATGCTCAATCGGAGCGGACTAACCGTGCTGGTCCATCCTGATACCGGCGACGCGATAACTGATCATGCGGTTAATCCGCTGTGGCTCGGACAGAAGCTCGAACTGAACGTCGAAATTCTGCGCCACATCACGAGCGCATGAACCTAAGTTGTCACCCTTCGCGCGTGGCTGCCGCGCGAAGGGTCCCGGATTCAGGGATTCCTCGCGCGCCAGGCAACGCAGACGCGCGGGAATAACAGCATAAGGCTGCGTCGCTTCAAGTTCCGTTCGACCTGTGCTACCGACAGAGAACGATGCGCGGCTCGAACCCGTGCTATGGGAGGAGACCAAACCAATGGCGAGCGAAGGGCTCAATAAAGTACTCGAAATTCTCCGTTCAGTTCCGCCGGCCAAGCCGGATACGACGGTCGCTCAGATGCGCGGTGCGATGGAAAAAGTCGCCGAGCGTGTAGCGAAAGACGTGACCTGCGAACAGGTCTCGGCTGGTGGTGTGCCGGCCGAATGGATAGTCGCACCGGGCGCGGCCGACGATCGCGTGATCCTCTATCTACATGGCGGCGGCTACGTGATGGGCTCGATCAATACGCATCGCGCGATGGTCGCGCGTATCAGCCGTGCGGCCAAGGCCAAGGCGCTCGCGCTCGATTATCGGCTCGCACCGGAGCATCCGTTTCCTGCTGCGGTCGAGGATTCGACGGCGGCCTATCGATGGCTCCTCGCGCAAGGCTACAAGCCCAACAAGATCGTGATCTCGGGCGACTCCGCCGGTGGCGGACTGACCCTCGCGACGCTGCTCGCTCTCCGCGATGCGAAGACGGCGCTGCCCGCTGCCGCAGTACCGATCTCGGCCTGGAGCGATATGCTCGGCACTGGCTCTTCCGTGAAGACCCGCGCCGCCGTCGATCCGATGGTCGGTTTGGAAGGTCTGCTCAAGATGGGCCAGCAATACGTCGGCAACGCCGACCCGAAGAATCCCCTCGCGTCTCCGCTCCATGGCGATTACAGCGGTCTGCCGCCGATGCTGTTGCAGGTCGGTGATGCGGAAATCCTGCTCGACGACTCCACGCGCGTCGCGGAAAAAGCCAAGGCTGCGGGCGTGAAGGTCGACCTCGAAGTGTGGCCGGAGATGGTGCACGTATGGCACGTCTTCGCGAAGCTCCTGCCCGAAGCCCAGCAGGCAATCGATCGCATGGGCGAGTTCATCCAGCAACACACCGCTTAATTTCTTTTCTGCTGACTTGGAAAGGGGCGGCGCGAGGATCCTCCTCGCGCCGCCCTGTTTCGCTATTGTTGTGTGCCTTTCGGATTGAACAGAAATGCGTGCGCGGCTCCATTCGCATCGTCATACGATCCCGTAACGGTCCCCGTCAGGCTCATTCCCCAACCTTCCGTTCCCTCGCCCGCAGCCGTGCCCGCTCCTGGAGCATCGAATGTTGTGTACTCGCCCCGCGGTGAACGGAGAAAAGCGCGATACGCTCTCCGGCATCACCACCAGTCCTCACGTCGTGACACTGAGCGGCAGCGGGCTCTGATCGCGTGGATTGAACCCGGCCTGTCTCTCATCCGAGGGGCAGGCCGGGAACGTGTATCAGTATCCCTTGGGCAGGCCGAGCAAGCGTTCCGCGATAATCCCGCGTTGTACTTCGGAAGTCCCCTCTTCGATCGTGTTGCCGCGCGAACGCATCAGGCCGTATTGCCAGCGCCCGTCATCGACCACGTAATTCGAACCCTCCATGAGAGCGGCCCGCGGCCCCTGCAGGACCATCGCGAACTCCTGCATCCGCTGGTTGAGCTCGCTCCACATCACCTTCGAGATCGAACCCTCGGGACCCGGCGTGCCGCCGCGCTGCAGATGTGAAAAATTGCGATACGCAAGAAAGCGCATCGATTCCAGGTCGACATGGAACTGAGCGAGCGTTTGCCGGATGACGCGTCGATCGAGCTTACACGAGCCGTCCGCGATCACGCGGCGCGCGAGATCGCACAGATCGTCGAAGACATTGCGGAAGCGCATCACGATCGCCAGCGAAAGCGTGGCCCGTTCATTCATCAGCGTGGTCAGCGCGACACCCCATCCGCCGTTGAGTGGCCCGAGCAGATTCTCGCGCGGCACGCGCACATCCTCGAAGAACATCTGGTTGAACTCGGCCTCACCCGTCATCTGACGCAGCGGCTGCACCATGATTCCGGAACTATGCATATCGACCAGCAGATAAGAGAGCCCCTTATGTTTCGGCAGGTTCGGATCGGTGCGCACGAGCAGCATGCACCAATCCGATAGATGGCCAATCGAGGTCCAGACCTTCTGCCCGTTAACGATGAATTGATCGCCGTCAAGTACCGCCTTGGTCTGAAGCGCGGCCATATCCGAGCCTGAAGCCGGCTCCGAAAAGCCCTGGCACCAAACCTCCTCGCAAGTAAGGATTTTCTTGATGTAGCGGCGCTTCTGCTCTTCGGTGCCGTGTTCGAGGATCGTCGGGCCGCCCATCGCCAGCCCAAGCTCATTGAGCGGTGCCGGGGCACGAACTCGCGCCACTTCCTCGTTGAAGATCGCGCTGTCCATGATCGTCTTGCCTTGCCCGCCATACTCTTTGGGCCACGCGATGCCCAGGTAGCCCGCCTCGTAGAGCCGTCGCTGCCAATCTTTCAGCGCCTTAACGGTCTCGCCATCAATCGCCAGGGCGAAGCCGCGATCGGCAATATTGGTGGGCTTATTCTTTTCAAGCCATTCGCGCGCTTGCGCGCGAAATTCAGCCTGCTCGGGGCTATCGCTCAAATCCATGGAAGTCCGTTCCGGGCCCTATCGGCACGCCCATCGTTGTAGCGCAAAGCGCCAATTCTTTGTAGCGCGATCCGTTTGCCAAGGAGGCGATCGTCAGACATCTTTTCTTGTCGTGGCTCGCCTAGGTTTTACGATCGTCGATTTCGAGGTTTTCAAGGTTCCGGGTTTCAGTGAGCGGATGCAACAGCTCTATGCGCTGGTGCGACCTAAGCTTCTGCGTCTCGGCGACGAGCTCGCACCCGAATTGAGGCGCAAGCTAAGAATGGATTTTTTTCCTCACGTCGCGAAACATCAGCGACGTACCGTAAATCCGCCACCCGAAACCTGGGCGGCCTGGGGTCCCTCGCCCCGTGGCTACAAGCGTTATGGCTACCTCGCCCTGTGTATTTCGAGCGTGGGATTGCATGCGCGATGCGTTGTTAAGTCGGAGGCGGATCATCGTCTCGCGATGAGCTCAAGCCTTAAAACGCAAGCTGCTCAATTGGTTGAGGAGTTCGAGGGCACGCGGCTCGCCCGCTACGACAACTGGGATTTTGCTCAGCTACCTTCTGGGCAAATGGCCGACCGCTCGATGTTTGCCGAAACCCTCGCGGAGAGCCTCGCGAAGAAGACCGGCGGCATCGACCTCGGGTTTGGGTGGCCGCTAAAGGAGGCCCTTCGCCTTGACCGTGGCGAGCTGCTCGATGCTTTTCGCGAACTCGAACCGCTGTATCGCACTTTGCGCGAAAGCGCGTGAGAATTAAGCGATGGCCGAAATCGCAATCCTGGGAGCAGGTGCTTGGGGAACCGCCCTTGCCGTCACCCTCGCACGTGGCGGACGTTCCGTTGTGCTGTGCCCGCGACGCGAGTCTCAGGTCGTTGCGTTCCGGACATCACATGAGAACCGAGATCATCTACCCGGCATAACACTGCCATCCGAACTCGATCTCTCAGGCGATTGGCGCGACGCTGCCTCGGCTCGTTACCTCCTGATGGCGGTGCCGTCGCGCTTCGCTCGCGACGCTATCGCTCCGCTCGCGGCCAGTATCCCACCGACGACCACTGTCATCAGCGTCACCAAGGGCGTCGAAGGCGATTCGCTGATGACGATGAGCCAGATGATGCATCAAATCGCGCCACAGGTTCGCAGTATCGCGGTACTCTCGGGGCCGAGCTTTGCCGCCGAGGTTGCCGCGGGCAAACCTGCGGCCGTCGTCGTGACCGCGAACGATGAATCTATCGCGCGCGAGCTCCAGACCCTGCTCGCGGTGCGCCCATTACGGATCTATCGCAGCGATGACGTAATCGGCGTTGAAATTGGTGGAGCGGTGAAGAACGTAATCGCGATCGCGGCAGGAATCGGCGACGGCCTTAATCTGGGATCGAGCGCCCGCGCTGCATTGATCACACGCGGGCTCGCAGAGATAATGCGGCTGGCGCAGGCTGCCGGCGGCAAGCGGGAAACGATCGCCGGATTAGCCGGACTTGGCGACCTGGTGCTTACTTGCACCGGTGATCTATCCCGTAACCGGATGACCGGGCTTGCGATTGCGCGAGAAGGCAAGCTGCCCGAAGCAGGCGAAGGCCGACCAGTGGCCGAAGGAATTGCGAATGCGGCTTCGGTGCGAGCCTTGGCCGAACGCCTTGGTGTTGAAATGCCGATCGTCGCCGCGGTCTATCGGGTGCTCTATGAAGCAGCGCCCGCAAGCGGTATGGTCGATGAATTGCTCAGCCGGGAACTCAAGGCTGAATTTGGACAAGGGAATAAAGCGAAACTCTGATGGCAAACAAGGGAACCTGCAAAGCTAACGAATGCACCCGCGAGGTAATCGCGAAAGGCTTTTGCCGCAAGCATTTCCGCCTGTGGAAGGCGGGCGAGATGCCCAAGCCACGCTACAAGAGCTGCTCGTTTGAGAAGTGCCGCAAGCGCTGGTTCCGTGGCAGCTTGTGCGAGGAGCATTTCAACTCGTCACGCGGCGCCCCGGCCGGCGCACCAGCAGCAGCGAGCGCGTAACTCATCTCTCGGATGCGGGCGGCGGGCCTCGCCGCCTTGATCACAGGAGCATCCTCGATGGCAAAATTTATCGTCTCAGGTGCGGGCGGCCGGATGGGCCGCCTGATTGCTTCCATCATCCTCCGCGAAAAGAAGCATCAGCTCGTCGGCGCGCTCGAAGCCGAAGCCGCTGGTTTTGGCGGTCAGGATGCGGGCGAGTTGGCCGGTGTCGGCAAAGTCGGCATCCCCGTGGTGTCGGATTTCGCTGCGATAGCCAAGCCCGACACCATCACGCTCGATTTCACCAACGCCGAAGCCTCCGTTAAGCATCTTGAGATCGCGGCGGCCGCTGGTGCCGGTATCGTGATTGGTTCGACCGGCTTTACGCCTGAGATGGAAGCGCACGCCAAGGCCTTGGCACCACGCACACGCACGGTAATCGCGCCGAACATGAGTATCGGCGTGAATGTGCTGATGAAAATTACGGCCGAAGTTGCGAAGATCCTCTCCAACTTCGACGCTGAGGTGCTGGAAATTCATCATCACACCAAGGTGGATGCTCCCAGCGGGACCGCCTTGGCGCTCGGACGGGTAATCGCCGAAGCTCGCGGGCTCGATCTCAAGTCGAGCGCCGTTTTTGGTCGTGAAGGTATTACGGGAGCCCGCAAACCCGAGCAGATCGCGATCTTTGGACTACGCGCCGGCGATGCCGTCGGTGATCATACCGTCTATTTTGGCGGACAAGGCGAGCGACTTGAACTAACCCATCGTTCGCAGAGCCGTGAATCGCTCGCCCGGGGCGCTATCCGAGCCGGCGAATGGCTCGAGACGCGCCCACCGGGACTCTATTCGATGCGCGACGTTCTCGGACTTTAGTCCTGCCTAGCCGCCGCGCAGCGCCTGGCGACGCGCCGCTGCTGGCTCATCGCGCATCTCATCCCATCGCTCCATCATCCGGGGCAGGACTCGTGGATGACCGATCTCGTAGAAGGTAAAGATCGCCGCCAACGCCAAGACATTGCCGCCGATAATATTCCACCATCCGATCTCTTCGAGCGCTCGTTGATCAAGCAGGGTCACAAAACCCGCGAAGCAGAGTTCGAACCATAGAAAGAGCACGAGGACTCCCAGGGCAACGAGAGGCTCACGCTCGGACGCAGCCATCGTGATGGAGGCAGCGACTCCAAACATCACGAACGCAAAAAAGTGCAGGACACTGTAACCGAGAACCAACGCTAGCGTCGGCTCTATCGTTCCGGTTTGCCTCAGGCCATTGAAGAGCAACGTCCCAAGGATGGCCGGGGTATGAAATGGTTTACCGCTCGCAAAGTCGGCAATCAGGAACCACCCCGCAACAATCACTCCGCCGATCAGGCCGGCCACCACTCCTTCACGCACGACGGTGATCCAAGGCCCGAGCAGATTTTTGGCTAACTCCGGCTGCAGCCACATGAAGACCGCGACCATCGCCGCCGTCGCCATGAGGTTACCGCTCAAGACTTTCCACCATGGCATCGAGACCACAGCCGCGGGCCCCAGAAACATCAGGAGCTCGATAAAGAAAACCTCGAAGCCCACCGTAAAGAGCAGTAGCAGGGCGAACATCTCGGGCTTTTCCTCGGCTACTCCGAGCAACAGGCCGCCGATCGCTCCGAGGATCGCGAATGCTGCGAAATGGACCGCGCTATATTGCGCAACCATCACCCACGCGACGTGATCCATCGGTATCGGCGCGCGGCCACTGTGCAGGAGAGCTGCCGCCAAAAGTTCAGGGCTTTCAAACGGATGGCCGTGGACGGCATCGAAGATTAGAAACCACGCCGCTATCAGTAGGCCGCCAAACAAGCCCGCGATGACCCCATTTCCAGCCATACGAATCGGTGAGTGACGCATCGGACCCTCCGTCGTTGGATTCAACCAACGCCATCGGAACCACGCTTTCTCGGTAGTGGATGAGGGGTTTGCCGGTGCAGGCCGAGATTCTTAAAATGCCGCTTTTCCGAGAGGCGGGTTGAATCGAGCCTTGATCCGACTCATAAGCCTTTCTTCTTGCACACGCAAGAGTGGCTTATGTCTGCGTTATGTGTCGATAGCACTTAGGCGCTAGCGCCCCGCTGCGGGTGGAGCATCCGCACCGGCGTCTGCCGATTGATTGGCGGGACATCCTGATCGTCGCGCTGAGCCCATCGAAAGAAAATCGCGCTGAAAACAAACATCAGGTAAACGCCCTGCCCTACCCACATGATGAGCCCGCCCAGAACCTGATCCGCCATCGGTGTAAAGCCGAACGGATGAGGCTCGACATAGTAGTAGGTGTACAGAACGGTCTCAGCCATGGTGATCGGTGCCGCAACTGCGGTCATCGGAATCATGAAGAGAAACAGATAGAGGATCTGCATCGGGTACGTCATGCGCGGGTATTCCGGCAGAGTACTGGTCATCGGGAACCACAGCAGAAGCCCTGTTATTAGCAGCATCGTATGCACGTCACCATAAAATGGGTGGACGTGGCAGATACGATCGCACACGGCGGGAAAGTGAACGAGCGTAAAGACTGCCGAGAAGAGCATGAAGGCGAAGAGCGGTCGCGTGATTCGCCGCGCTATTGGCTCAACGAAGCGGTTGAGAAGCACTGGCCGTAGCATCCAGCCGGGCGTCCCCAATATCAGCAGAGGCGGTGCCACGAAGATCAGCACCATCTGCTGGAAGATATAGATGAAAAACGATCGCTCTTTTGTGAGCTGATCCAGTGGCCCGGTCAGGACAGCCACCATCGAAGCGAGGCCGAAAAGGTAGGCCACTACCTGTTTGGGTAGTGGCCATCGCTGATTCGCTAGTATGCCGTACGCGTATGCTCCGGCAAGCAGCGCGAGAATCAGGAAAGTAGCGGGATCAGCTTCCCACATGACCAAAAGCTACGGCCCTGGGCGTTGGCTCAGGCCTCCCAGCAAGAAGGTCAGCGAGAAGAGAATCAGCACTGCCAGCACGAGGGGCGAGGCGAAAAAGAGCGTGTACACCAAGCTGTCGTACTTCAGATGCATGTAATAGGCCGCAACGAAGTAGAACTTGATCGCTGAGAGAATCAGCAGCAGCGCTACGAGAACTCCCGGCGAAAAGTTGAAGACATACACGGCGATTTCAAGCACCGTCAGGACGGTGAGGGCCGCCGCGACTGCGAGGTACACCCCGGCCGTAGGGTGCGCTGTATCGTGGGCGTCATGCCCACCATGATCGATTGCGTGATCGCTCATGCGCCTTTAACCGTCCTCATCAGGTAGACCAATACGAAGATTACGACCCACACGATATCGACGAAGTGCCAGTATAGACCGCACATCTCGACCGCCAACGAGCGCTTGGCGTTGAGCTTACCCATCATTCCGGCGATGGCCATGACAATAAGCCAGATGACGCCGAGGAAGACGTGGAAGCCGTGGAAGCCGACCAAGGTATAAAAGCACTGGCTGAAAAGATTACTGTTGAAGAGCATCTTTTCGTGGAGCCAGAAGTCGCCGAATTCATAGACCTGACCACCCAGGAAAACGCATCCGAAAAATGCGGTACCCAAAAGCCAGATTGTCCCCCAGCGACTGTCATTACGCTGGAAAGCCGCGAGAGCCAAAACCATCAAGAGACTCGAGGTCAGCAGGACGAAGGTACTGAAAGAGGTGAGCGGGATATTCAGTATTTCTGCGTCGAAATGGCCGAGGCTGCGGCTCTTGTAGACCATGTAGGTCGAGATAAGGCTCGCGAAAAAGACCGTTTCGGACCCGATGAAGCTCCATAAGCCAACTTTTCGATGATCGAGCTTGAGGAAGCTTTCCTCCACAGAATGCGGATTCTCTTCGCCCCAGTTCAGGTACTCGAAGGACATCGCGAGGACCGTGAGCAGCAGTAACCCGGCACCCATGAAGACGATACGGTACCAAGCGGCCAGCATACCGATCGTCATCACAAAAAGTCCGAGTCCGATAAAGACCGGGTAGATAGACGGATCAGGGATGTGGATCTTGGAGATGTCTACGACCGTCGGCGCGATTACCGGTGGCGCAGAGGTCAGCCCCGACGCTTCGACGTCGCCGTACTTGGTAACCCAGAACGCATCACGTGCAGTGACCGTGGGGACCTCGGCAAAGTTGTAAGCTGGTGGCGGGGTAGGAATAGACCACTCCAAGGTACGCGCATCCCAAGGATCGTTGCTGGAGGCGCGCTCACCAGAGGTAAGGCTCCAGAAGATATTCAAGAGGAAAGGGACGAAAGAGAGCGCAATGATGTAGGCGTTGAGTGTCTCCCATTTGTTCCAGAAGTCCCAACCCATATGCGGCGCGTAGGTGTAGATACGGCGCGGCATGCCAAGTTCCCCGAGGAAGTGCATCGGGAAGAACGTAGCGTTGAAGGACCATACTGCAAGCCAGAAGTGCCACTTCCCGAGGGTCTCGTTGAAGTAGCGACCCGTGATCTTCGGCCAATAGTAGTAGAGACCTGAGAAGATCGCGAAGAGAGCACCGAGCCCGAGTACGTAATGGAAGTGCGCAACGATGATGTAGCTGTCGGTCTGCTCCATGTCGACCGGGGGGCTTGCGTGCATAACGCCGCTTAGTCCGCCAATCGTGAACTGGAGGATGAACGCGACTGCGAACATCATGGCGACAGTGAAGCGCAGGCGTCCGCCCCAGAGTGTAAAGATCCAGGAAAAGATCTTAACTCCCGTGGGAATCGCGATGAGCAT
The DNA here is from genome assembly GCA_035541875.1 of Binataceae bacterium (SeqCode). GTDB lineage: Bacteria > Desulfobacterota > Binatia > Binatales > Binataceae > JAJPHI01. The sequence continues at coordinate 74,244 of DATKML010000029.1, read as the reverse complement.
CGACGTGATGGAGAACGTGGCGTCGGCCACGGGTCCCATACCTGTGGCGAACATGTGATGACCCCACACGCCGTAGGACAGGAACGCAATCAGGACCATCGAGTAAGCCATCATCGGATAGCCGAAAAGCGGCTTACGGCTGAAAACCGGCAGCACCTCGGAGATAAGTCCAAAGGCCGGCAGAATCATGATGTAGACTTCAGGATGGCCGAAAATCCAGAACAGATGCTGCCAGAGGATCGGCGTCGCCCCAGCGATCACCCGGTAGTAGTGGGCATCGAAGTAGCGATCCATGAACAGGAAAATCAGCCCAACCGTAAGAGCCGGGAAGGCCAGGAGAATCAGGATAACGGTAATGAGTAGGGACCAGATGAACATCGGCATCCGCATGAAGGTCATGCCGGGTGCGCGCATGTTAACGATGGTCACGAAGAAGTTGAGCGCACTCATAACCGATGAGACGCCGAGGACTAGCAGGCCAAGATCGAAGAAGTCGACGTTAGGGCCTGGTGAGTAGTAGCGCTCGCTCAGGTTGGCGTAGCCGAACCATCCACCGTTCGGGAGTCCACCGTAGATCCAGCCGAGATTCAAAGTGATCGCGCCGAAGAGGAAGATCCAGTAGCTGAGAGCATTGAGCCGTGGAAAGGCAACGTCTCGTGCACCGATTTGCAGCGGCAGCAGAAAGTTGCCGAAGAAGCCGGTTTCAAGGGGCATGATCACGAGGAAGACCATCGTGAGGCCATGCGTCGTGAAGTATTGATTGTAGACCTGGGCGCTGATGAAGTGGTTGTCCGGATACATCAATTGCGTCCGAACCATCAGCGCTTCGAAACCGCCGAACATGGCGAAAATAACCGCGCTGGCGCCGTAGAGCAGCGCGATCCGCTTATGATCGATTGTGGTGAGCCATCCCCAAATACCTCCGCCTTCGAGGTAATTGGCTGACTCGAGATGAATTGCTTTTGGTTGGGCAGCCATCGTTAATTTCCTATTTCAGGCTTTCCAGATAAGCCACGAGATCCTTCAATTCTTCGCCACTCATGCCGAGCGTCGGCATGTTGACCCCAGGCTTAACCTCATCCGGATTCTTGATCCATCGAGCGAGATTCTCGGGCGTGTTGTCCAGAATCGAGCCCGCTAAAGTACCGCGGCTACCAAAGTGCGTTAGGTCAGGCCCGCGGAAGCCGTAGGTGTATTCCTTGGAGAAGCCGGAAACGCCTTTGATTGTGTGGCATATAGCGCACGGCGCGTCCGCGAAGATCTTTGCGCCTGCGGCCGCATCGCCCCCATCAGGATGGATGGGATCTTCCTGTTGATGCTTAACCCATTTTTCGTAGTCTTCGGCCGAGTCAACGAAAACGCGGAAGCGCATATTGGCGTGCGAGTCACCGCAGTACTCCGTGCATTGTCCGTAGAACTCGCCGGTCTCGTCAGCATTCAGCGTAATCTGGTTGGTCTGACCGGGCACGACGTCGCGCTTACCACCGATTGCGGGCATGAAAAAACTGTGGATGACGTCGCGGGTGATCATCGAAAAGTGGATGGTGCGATGTACCGGAATATGGACCTCGTCAGCGGTGACCACTCCCGAGTCGGGATAGCGGAATTCCCACCACCATTGATGAGCGATGACGCGCACCTCAAGAGTGTCGGCTGACCAATGGTCGGGCTGAGTCTGCATGATGACCCGCACAGTCGGTACCGTGATCATGACTACGATAATCGAGGGGATTACGGTCCATCCGAGTTCGAGCATCACGTCCGAGTGTTTATGTGACGGCTCTCCTGGATCGCCGGGGCGGCTCGAATACACAAACAGCGCGAGGAAGAAGACTACCGTTACGACGATAAGGATTAGGATGTCGAAGCCGGTGATGAGTGCGAAGATGTCGTAGAACTTCTTCGTGATATCGGACTTCGGCGACAGAGTATCGAGAGGATAGCGCTGGTTTCCAGCATGTGCGTATCCAGCACTGACGAGTAGACCCGTCAGCATCCCGACCATCGCGATTAGGCGGTTTTTAGTCCTGGAAGCCATCATTATTCGATTCCACCAGCGCCGTGAGTAGCTTGACGGGCAGCCAACCGCAGCCCAGGCGTAACACACAATAGGAAGAGACCGAGGAAGCCAGCGGCGATCGTCAGCTCAACCCATCCCAGAGGTAAAACGTCGGGGGAGAGCGACGGCACTACCATCACGTAATTGGTTATCCAAACGCCAATCATCCCCAAAAGCGTAACCGTACGGAGAATTGCCGGGGTCTTTTTAGGTCGCACGCCCAAGAGGACGAAGAAGGGAACGACCCAGTTCAGAATCGGAGAGAGGAACGAGATGAACTGCCACGGCTGATGCCAGAAACGAACGACGAGAAAGAAGGTTTCCGTCGGAAGGTCGCCGTACCAAATCACCAAGTACTGCGCGAATGACAAGTACATCCAGAAAATGGAGAAGCCAAAGACCAACTTGCCGAAATCATGCAGGATGCGCTCTCCAGAGAATGCGCTATCTTCGCCCAGCAGCGTATGAAAGTTGGCCGCGACGAAGGCGGAAGCGCAAATAGCGCTCCAAAAGCACATCTCAAACCACCACCATCCGAAGAGGGTGCTGTGCCACCGCGGGACTATAGACATGATGAGGTCCCAGGCGAGCATCGAATACAAATAGATGTAAAGGATGGCGATAACAGGGGCCAAGCGACGAATTCCCTGCGGCGGCATCTCGATGGTATCCGGTTCGGAGACCCATTTGATCGCCTCGCGGCCGCGCGAGACCCGAACGAAAATCGCGCTGAGGGCCGCCATCACCACTAACGCGACAAAATCACGACCGAAGAGGAACGGAACGTTCAGCCAAGCAGCTTTCTTAGGCAGGGGCTGAGCGATCCAGGGGTAGAGGTGGTCTCGTCCCAGAAAGATACCCCAGAACAACACCGTGGCGACCGCCAAGTAGGGCCACCCAGCTTCGGCTACGCGCATGTGAACGGCGTTCTTGGCCCATCGTCCGTGGACCAGATAGATACCGCAGGAGAGCAGCACACCGCCTTGGGCTATACCAAGAAAGAAGAGAAAGCTGACTAGGTAGGCCTGCCAGACGCGGCTCTCCTGTCCGAGACCCAAGGCCACAACGAAGCCGAGGATTCCGATGGCTGCCAGCCCAGCACCGATCAGGTTCAACCGCTGCCAGTTCAATTCGACTGGCGCCTTGAAGGATCTGGCGGCTGCAGCTCCCAAAGATTGGGGTTGATTTGTGCTCATTTCAGATCAGATTCCTCAGTGGTGAGCTGCACCGTGCTCGACAACAACCGCTTCGCGTTCGACGGCTTCCGCCCCCGCTCCGACCAGGATCGATTCAAGCTTTTCGGCCTCTGCCTCGCCACAACGGACCACTAAACCAAATTTGTCGACGCCGAAGCGCGACCGATAACCGGTTTCTGGATCGAAGGCGGGCAGGCCGGAAAGAATGAAAAAAGTGATGACGCCCGATACACCGCCGAAGAGAATCATCAATTCGAACATGATGACGATATACGCGGGGATCGAGGCGATAGGACGCCCGCCGACATTGATACCCCATTCGAGTGAGGTACCGACTGTCATGATGATGGCGGTAAAGAAGCCGGTAAACCCGCCGATCAATACGGCAAGGCGGACCCGGCTGCGCCCCTGCCCGCGCGCGTGTTGCGACGCTTCAAGCACGTGCTCGGCCGGGAACGGCATGAACGCCTTGAAGTCATGCACCCGGGCTTCGTGGAGCTCTTCGATTCCGCGAGCGCAGCCCTCTTCGCTCGCGAAGGTTGAGACCAATGCGATTTCGCCGCTCATGCTGCCTTCCGATAGGGATAAACCCCGCGTACCGCCTGCTTGAGATACCCAATACCTTCTTTAAGTTCCGTCATCGAAACGATGGGTAGGAACTTGGCGAAGAGCGAGAAGTTCATCAGGAACCAGCCGAAACTCGCGATAGTCATAGCGACCTCGACGAGATGTGGCGTGTAGAATTTCCACTGTGAGGGATCGGCGTTGGTCGAGAGCGAACCGACGAAGATGACGAAGCGCTCAAGCCACATGCCGATGTTTACGAAGATGGAGATGATAAAGAGCCAAATCGTGTTGGTACGCACCCGCGGAAGGAACAGTGGCAGAGGAGCCACACAATTGCAGAAGATCATCATCCAGAACAGATAAGCCTGCGGACCAAAGTAGCGCTCGTGAAAGGTCGCCAACTCAATCGGATCCTGGGCGTACCAGACCATGAACGATTCGGTCGCGTAGGAGTAAGTCATAACGACCGAGGTCAACAGGACCATCTTGGAAAGGTTATCGAGATGCCAGATGGTGATGAGGCTCTCCATCTTCAGCATCCGGCGCATCGGAATCGCTAAGGTGAGAACCAGGGCGCACCCCGAGAAAATAGCACCCGCAACGAAATAGGGTGCGAAGATCGTGCTATGCCAGCCGGGCAACTGGGTCGTAGCGAAGTCCCAAGAGACGACGCTGTGAACCGAGAGCACCAGAGGCGTCGCAAAGCCCGCCAGCAGCAGATAAACCATCGAGAAGTTACGCCACTGCCGATCAGAGCCGCGCCAGCCGAAGGACAGGATGCTGTAAAGGGTCCGACGGAAACCAACCGCTTTCTCGCGCGCGTTCGCGATATCGGGAATCAGGCCGACAAACAGGAACATCACGCTGGTCGTGAGGTAGGTGCTGATCGCGAACAAGTCCCAATCCAGAGCCGAGCGGAAGTCGGGCTGCAGGTAGCGCTCATTCGGATAGGGCACCAGCCAGTAGAAAAACCATACGCGTCCTAGATGGACGAGTGGGAACAGGCCAGCGGTTGCGACTGCGAAGACGGTCATCGTCTCCGCGAGACGGAAGATGGCTGTACGCCAACGCACCCGGAAGAGAAAAAGAACTGCTGAGATCAGCGTACCCGAGTGAGCGATACCGACCCAGAAGACGAAGTCGGTGATATAGACGGCCCACATCGTCGGCTGACCGTAACCAGTCGGCTCAAATGAGTTGTAAATCTGGTTCGTCCAGAAGGCACCGCCGACAGCAGTCCAGAAGGCGCAGAAGAGCACCCACAACCAGTACTTCAGTCCCCCGGGAGCGAGGGTCTGCTGGACGTGACGGTCGATGTCGACTAAGTCCGGCTCGATTCTAGTTTCGATCGCGGCCGCCATTTAAGCTTTCCCCTTCTCCCAATAGAGACTACGCAAGTACGTGATAGCCGGCAGGGCGTTGAATTCCGGCAGCATCGTATAGGTGCGATCCTTGTTATCGACGCGCCGCTTCATCATCGCGCTCTCGGGGTCGTTGATATCACCGAAGCTGATAGCGCGAGCCGGGCAGGCCTGAGCGCACGCGGTGATAATCTCCCCATCGACGAGCTTGCGATTCTCAGTCCGTGCGTCGATCTCAGCAGAGGTGATCCGCTGGATACAGAAGGTGCACTTCTCCATGACGCCGGCGCTACGTACTGTAACGTCCGGATTCAATTGCAGATTCAACGGCTCTGGCCACTCGGGATAGAACCAGTTGAAGCGTCGGACTTTGTACGGACAGTTGTTTTCGCAGAAACGCGTGCCGACGCAGCGATTGTAAATCTGGGCGTTTAGTCCTTCCGGCGTATGATGCGACGCGAATACCGGGCAGACTGGTTCGCACGGCGCGTGGTCACACTGCTGACAGAGGACGGGTGCTACATAGAGGTTAGGTGCGTTCTCGGGATCCTTGTCGCCGGGGATAAACCGCTCGATGCGGATCCAAGACATGATACGACCGAGATCGACCTCTTTCTTGCCACCCACCGGGATATTGTTCTCGGCGTAGCAGGCAGTCACGCAGGCGCTGCATCCGGTGCAGGCATTGACGTCGATCGTCATGCCCCACTTGTGGCCCTTGTATTCCCACGGATCGTACATTTCGTACGGAACCTTGGGCATCTCTTCTTCGTACTCGCGCTCGACTTCGGGTTTGATCCCGTTGGCAAGCTGCTCAACGGTGACGGCTTCGACAATCGAACGGCCCATCATGTCGCTCTTACCGAGCGGCGTGACGATCTTGTACTGCTTTTCGGTCTTGGAAGCAGTGACCGGAATAGCTCGCGAACCTTCGGCCAAATACTTCCAGAGGTTCACACCGATATTGCTGCCATACCGGCCGTAGGAGGTATGCCCCTGGCCTAGCGGCACGCCGATAACACCCGGCTTTACAAGCGGCGTGATATGGACCGACAGCTCAATAGGACCGGAAGGCGTGTTAATCTCGATTACGTCGATACCGGCGTAGAGATAAGTGGACTTGTAATGCTCAGAGAGCCCAAGTTCCGCAGCGGTCTGTGGATGGACCTCAGCCCACGTGTCCCAAACGATCTGGTTGGTCGGTTCCGGAAGCTCCTGCAACCAAGGCTTGTTGGCTCCGCGTCCGTCGTAGAGGAAGGGATGCGGGAACGCAGCGACCAAGTATTGGCTGCTTTTCGCCGGGCGAGGCGCTATAGCTGCCTGCAGTCCGGAGATTTTCGCCGTAGTACCCTGTGGCTTGAGCTCCTGGAAGACACCACCGGCACGGCGCGCCTGACTCCAAAACTCATCAGCGCTCTTGTCAGAACCGACCTTACTGTGCAGGTCCTGCCATGCCGAGTTGATCGCATCGGCGGCATTCTCAGCCTTGATGCTCTGACCCGCATCGCCGGCGCCAAGATGCGCCGATTCGATCAGAATATCGTGCAGTTGGCGGCTGGCAAAAACCGGCTGCATGACCGGCTGGCCGAGACCATAGATGCCCGCCCGCGGTGCACTGTCACGCCAGCTTTCCAGCGGATGGTGCGTAGGGAGGAGGAGGTGGGCCGCGTCGGCAGTTTCATCCGGAGCATCCCCCATCCATACGACGCAAGCTGCGCGATGGATCGCGGTGCTTGCGCCCCAGAGCGGAGGCATCGTGAAGACCGGATTCGCTCCGCCAGCTACGACCACTACATCGACCTGACCGGCGCCGATCGCATTCAGCACCGCACGGACATCCTCGGGACGGCTGGCAGTTTCAGGCGCCGATCCTTCGAGGAAGCCCATCGTCTTGCCGATGTTTCCAGTAACGATGTTGATGAGGTAGGCCGCGATATACGCTTGGGCATCATCGCCGCCGCCAAGCGCGACGGCGCCATCGGCATCGGCGAGCCACTTCGCCAGTTTATTGATTTGCTCGGCCGGAACGCCCGATTGCTTGCTGACGCTCTCGGGATCATACGACGCGACGGCTTCCTTGACTGCACCGGCATCGAAGCCCGATCCCTTGGCAAGACCCTGATTAACAAGGACGTTCAGCACCGCCAACGCGACGGCACCTTCCGTACCCGGGTTCGCCGGAACCCATTCGTCGGCCTTGGCTCCCGTAAGCCCCATCCGAGGGCCTACGTAAGCGGCACGCCCAATCGTCAGGCCACCCTTGCGCATCCGCGGGCTGCGGAAGGCCGCATACTGACGGATCTGCTCTACCGGTGATCCCCACGTTTCAAGGAAATCAGCGCCGAACGAGACGATGACTTCTGCCCGATCGAGCTGATAGACCGGAACGTCGCGCCGACCAAAGCAGACCTCGGCGGCGGCACGCGCCGGTTCATCGCTAAGGCGCTCCCAGAAGGCAACGCGGCTTGAGCCATACGCCCCAGCCCATTGCTTGGTAACATTTTCAAGGGTCGGACCTTGCGGCGATCCGATAAAAGCGACGCGGTCTTTGCCCGCTTTGGCAGCAGCGGCCAAGCGGTCATTCAGCATCTTGAGAGCCTCATCCCAGGTGATTTCCTGTAGAGACCCATCGGCGTTGCGCTTTTTGGGCTTGGCGAGCCGGTCGGGGTTGTAGACGCCCTGGAGCGCCGCCTGACCCCGGGCGCAGATCGCACCCTGACTGATCGGATCAGCCGGATTACCCTCCAGCTTGATCACGCGTCCTTCGCGGACCTTCGCGATAATCCCGCATCCAGCGGAACACTCGGTGCAGGTCGTCGCGAAATAAGAGGGAACGCCGGGGATGATGTTCTCATCCGGAACGACGTAAGGAATGATTTTGCGCGCAGCCGGCTCGCACCCCGGTATCGCCGCCGCGGCCCCCGCCGTGGCAGCAAGCTTAAGGAACGACCGCCTGCTGAGCCCGTCTGACATTAGGTTCCTCGCTCAGTGATGGCAGACAAAACAGTCCTGCGTGGCGCCACGCTTGGTGTGACAATTAACGCAAAAGCCCATGTTGATTTCGTGTACGGGCGTGATGCGGTCCATCGTCTCGACCGGGCCGTGACATTCCTGGCAGGCAACACCCGCCCAGATATGCGGCTTATGCACGAACTTCACGAAATCAGGCAGGGCGTAAACTTTGTTCCAACGGATTTCGAAGGGCGGCTGGCTCTTGTCGGTCCACGGTTGAGTGATCGGTGCGATACCGCCAAGCAAGCCACTACCATGGCACCCAACGCATCGTGCGACCGGCGGCACACCCGAAGTCGCTGAACGACGGGCGTACTCGTGACAGTACTGGCACGGGATTTTGTTGATGCCTGCGTGAACGCGATGGCTAAACGGAACCGGTTGCTCTACTCCGGTTCGCGGTGCCCACGGGCGTTCGGAAAACGCAACGGTGGCCGCTCCTGCCAGGAACAGCAGCAGCGCCACTGGAATCAGAGTCCGGTTCGTCGTTCCCAAGGTTTACACCACAGCCATGCGTCGCGATTTGGCCAGCCATTGCGGGCTGCCGGAAGCGAGCGCCCGCACAAGTAACAGTCGCGCGACATCGAGGTCAACCCAAACCGATACATCGGCCGCGTTGCGCGCGACGATCTTCAATCTCCAAAAATTCAAACGGAAGGATAACTAACATTCGCGTGATGGCTCCGCAAGCGGAAGTAATACCTCTCAGCGAAATTTTCCGTGGTCTGCCTGTGGGCGAAGCGCCAAGCTGTTGAAATTCAAGAAACAATTGCGCGGAGTGACGCTCAGGGCGTTTCGATGCCGCCCTGAGTATGTTAATACTCGACCATCTTAGTCTGGAGTTAAATGCGTCACGGTGCAGATTAAAACCGCCGCACGATTGAGTCTATTACCTCCCTATCTTTTCGCGGAACTCGACCGTTTAAAGCGCGAAGTACAGCAAAAAGGCGTCGACGTTATCAGCCTTGGCATTGGCGATCCCGATCTGCCGACTCCGCCGCACATTATCGCGGCGCTCCAGCGCACTGCGGAAATGCCGGTGAACCATCGCTATCCCGATTATCAGGGGCTCGATCGTTTTCGCGCAGCGGCCACCGTCTGGTACAAGCGGCGTTTTGGCGTGACGCTCGATCCCGGGCGCGAGGCCTGTGCACTTATCGGCTCGAAAGAGGGTATCGCGAACTTCCCGGTCGCGGTGGTCGATCCCGGCGATATCGTGCTGATCCCTGACCCGGGCTACCCGGTTTACTTCTCCGGATGCGTTTTCAATGGCGGCGAGCCCTATTTTATGCCACTGCGCAAAGAAAACGCCTTCTTGCCGGATCTTGGCGCAATTCCGTCCGAAGTGGCCAAGCGCGCCAAGCTGATGTGGCTGAACTATCCGAACAATCCGACCGCGGCGACCGCCGAACCGGAATTCCTGAAACGCGCCGTTAAGTTCTGCCTCGATAACAACATCATCCTCGGGTTCGATATCGCTTACTCCGAGATTGCGTTCGACGGCTATCGTGCGCCCAGCGTGCTGGATATCGACGGTGCTCGTGATTGCACGATTGAGTTTCACTCGCTGTCGAAAACCTTCTCGATGACCGGATGGCGCGTGGGCTTTTGCGTGGGCAACGCACAACTGGTTGGAGCACTCGGCACGGTCAAGACCAACGTCGATTCAGGGGTTTTCCAGCCGGTGCAGGAGGCTGCGATCGCTGCGCTTGAAGGCAGCGACGACACCCTGCGCGAGTATTGCAAAATTTATCAGGGTCGCCGCGACATGATGGTCACCGCGCTGCGCGGCCTGGGGCTTGATTGCGAAGCACCGCGTGCGACCTTCTACCTGTGGGCCAGGACGCCGGCCGGATACACTTCGGCGTCATTTGCAGAACGAGTATTGAAAGAAACCGGCGTCGTCATCACTCCGGGTTCAGGATTCGGTAAGAGTGGCGAGGGTTACGTGCGCTTCTCCTTAACGGTCCCGAATGAGCGGTTGAAAGAGGCGGTGGGGCGAATCCAGACGCTGCGGTTATAAACAACGGAGAATGCCCAATCGGGCTTTTATTGGAATAGGAACCAACCTGGGCGATAGAGCCGCCAATTATCGGCAGGCGCTGCAACGTCTCGCAGACCTGCCCGATACAAGGATCGTGCGCCAATCTTCGGTGTACGAAACGGAGCCGGTCGGCGAACTCAAGGGTTCTTTTCTGAATTTAGTGGTGGAACTTGAGACTGAAATGCCCGCGGACGCGCTGATGCGTCGTCTGCTGGCCATCGAGCGTGCGATGGGCCGTAAGCGCCCCGCTGCGCGGAAGCCACCTCGCAAAACCACCGGTTACACGCCGCGAACTATCGATCTCGATCTCCTGCTTTTCAACAAGGAAGTGATCAACACTCCGTCACTTACGGTTCCGCATCCGCGGCTTCATGAGCGGCGCTTTGTGCTCGCCCCGATGGTCGAGCTGGCGCCGATGCTGATTCATCCGAAAACTAACAAAACGATCTCCGAGATGCTGGTCGAGCTTAAGTCCCCTCATCGCGTCAGCCTGGCGCGCGCCGAGGTGCTCCGCCCGCAGGGTGCTAAGCGAGAGGTGTCCGTACGATGAAATTTTTCGTCGATTCCGCCGATGTGAGCGAAATCCGCGAAGTAGTTAGCCTGGGACTCGCCGATGGGGTCACAACCAATCCGAGCCTGATGGCCAAGACGGGACGGCCCTACGCCGAGGTGCTGCGGGAGATCTGCGACATTATCGACGGCCCCATCAGCGTCGAGGTCGTCGCTACCGAAGCGGCTGCGATGTGCGAGGAGGGCCAAAAACTCGCCAAGATTAATCGCAATATCGTGGTCAAGTGCCCACTCACAGTGGAAGGCTTGAAGGCGACAAAGGCGCTCAGCGCTCGCGGCATCAGGATCAACACTACGTTGATTTTTAGCCCACTGCAGGCATTAGCCGCGGCTAAATGTGGGGCTGCTTACGTCTCGCCTTTTGTGGGTCGTCTCGATGATATCGGCAAGGACGGCTTCGGGATGGTCCAGCAGATGGTGCGGATCTTCAAGAACTATGAATATCCGACAGAGGTGCTGGTCGCGTCGATTCGTTCGCCTGCGCATCTGCTGCGCGCCGCCGACACGGGCGCTCACGTCGCAACGCTGCCACCTTCGATTATCAAGCAGATGCTCTATCATCCGCTGACGGATATCGGCCTCGAAAGCTTCCTCGCGGACTGGCACAAGACCAAGCAGAAAATTTGAGAAGAGTGCGTCGGAGTCAACTCCGACGCACTCTTCTACTTCCCTTCCGGGGACATGCCGAGCAGGACGTTGCCGGGCAGGCCGCCCCACAGGCTGTAACCTGAACTCATGTAGAGCATCCCGCCGGCGATGGTCGCACCCGGGCCATCGATGGAACCACCTTTAGCCGAAACCTTATTGACCGTCGGAAAATCCTGCGCTGAGTTAAAGTCGAGGATGACCTTGCCTTCCTGAGTTGAGTAGGCACGCAGGTGTCCATCCACAGACCCGGAAAAGACCATCCCGGGCATCGCGGTCACGGCCGCCGATTGCGCCGGGCTGCAGTGGTCGCGTCCGCCGCATCCGGCAGGAGGTTTCATCCAGCGCTGTTTACCGGTCGCGATATCCAGAGCGTAGAGGCCGCCACCCTTCTGATTATCCAGCGCCGTGGTCATCCCGATGTCGGGGTCCTGATGGATCTTCGTTTCGATATCCGATATCGCGACGTAAACTGTATCGTCATCGGCGGCAGGCCCCCATTGGATACCGCCGAGGACGCCGCCGCGACCGAGCCGTCTTTCCCACAGCAACTTGCCCTTTTTGTCGGGATCGACGGCGTGAATTACGCCTGACTTCTGACCAGCAAGTAGCACGCGTTTGCCGTTAGGCAGGGCTCGCAGAATCGCGGAGGAGCCGAAATCGAGATCGGGTCCGTTCGCTTCCGGACACGAAAGCTTATCGCCGATCGCGCATCCGATCGTAAACGCATCGTTGGAGGTGAACTGGCGCGACCAGAGCAGCTTGCCGTTCGTGAGGTCGAAAGCCAAAACTGCGTCGCTGGTCTTGCTGGCAGGATCGGCATAGTTATCGCCAGTCGTGACATAAACGGCCTGGCGCACCGGATCGACCGTCGGCGAAGACCAAATGCCAGCCCCCGCAGGCCCGAAGAGCTGCGTACCCATCTGCGTCTTACGCGTCGGATGGGGCTTTTGCTGGATCGTGTATGCCTGCCAGATCTTCTTGCCGGTCGCAGCATCGAGAGCCGAGACGCTGCCGCGAAAAGTGCAGCATTGGGCCTTCGGATCGATAGCGGCCTCCTCGGTCGAAGAGACAGGAACATAGAGCCGCTCCTGATAGAGCGCGGGGGCGCCCGAGATACGGGCAGCGGGATGACTCTCGACCTGCACGGTCCAAATCTCGGCACCGGTAGTCGCGTCGAGAGCGTGGGCCCTCGCACCTAGGTCACCGAAGTACACGGCGTAGCGCGGCGGGTTCGACCCTGGAAGCGGTGCGACGGTCGTCGCGCTGCGGACGCTAGCGCCAATTTTGGTCGTCCAGTAGAGGCATCCGGTTTTCGCATCGAGGGCATAGACCATGCCGCGAGAACTACCAAAAAAGACACGCCCTCCGACGATCGTCGGTTGCGAAATCGTCGTGTTCTGCGGCAAGCCGAAGGCCCATTTCACACCGAGCTTCGCGATTTGATCGGAGGAAAGACCGGACGCCGCGGCGGATTGAAAACGCGCGTTGTCGAGCCCGTTACCCCATCCGTTCCATTTCGGACTGGAGGCAGGATCAAAGTTGGCCGAGCTATCCACGCATCGATCTACGCTCACAGCCTCGGCTTGCTGGATCAGCTTTTTGCCGGTCACATATTCGGCGATCAGACGGCGTTCTTGGTCAGTGTGCTGTAGGCCGATAAACCGCATCGCACCGACCTCGAGGGCGTCTAGCACCTGCTGCGCGTCGAGCGTGCGCAAGACCGTGAGCTGAGGAGCGCGCACGACCTTCGGATTGCTATGGCATTTAGCGCAGGCCTGTGTGTAGAGCTGCTCGCCATTTGGTGCCGCGGTGGTGGAAGCGGCCGCGTCGAGATAGCCCGGCCTGCACACGTTGAACGCCATAACAGCTATCGCGCTTGCCACCGCGATCCCCCAGGACCGATACGCCTTTTTGAGCCGAGAAGATGTCATCCGGTAGTTCTCCCAAGGCCGAGCGCACGCTAGTGACTCGCTACGGTCCATCGGATGTGCTAACCCGTTCTTCTGGTTTCGTAAAGTGTAGAGAAGGAGTTTCTTAACCAAGCAATTATGGCGTCAGAACGGCAACGCGAAATTAAACGGCGGCGCAAGCGCCGCAAGGAAGTGTTGAAGGGAAGAGTGCGGGAGGCGCGCAAGCAGAAGAAGAAACGCGCGTAATCATCGATGCAGTTTTCAACCCTGCTCTACGACACGGCCGACGGAATCGCGACCGTTACGCTCAATCGGCCGGACAAGATGAACTCGTGGAACGCCACGATGGGCCGTGAGATGGTCGCGGCTTTTCGCGAGGCCGACCAGGACCCGGAGGTCCGGGCCATCATCCTCACGGGTGCGGGCGAACGGGCGTTCTGCGCCGGGGCGGATATTGGGGGCTTCGCGGAGGATATCAAGGCTCGCGAGGAACATGTCCCGCGACGACCGGTGCGCGACAACGGGAATGATATGCTCGCGTTCCCGAATCTGGTCCGCACGATGAGCAAGCCTTCGATCGCAGCGATCAACGGTTATGCGCTGGGTATTGGCATCACGATGATCCTGCCGTGCGATATCCGGATCATGTCTGAGAACGCGAAGGTCGGCTTTATCTTCGCGCGCGTCGGCCTGATGGCTGAGCTGGGTTCAACCTATTTCCTGCCCCGCCTTATCGGCGCGTCGCGGGCGGCTGAGATGATGCTGACGGGGAAGCAATACACCGCGCAGGAGTGCCTCGCGATGGGCCTCGTCAGTGCGGTGACGCCGGTCGGATCGCTGCTGGACAAGGCGCGCGAAATCGCCCACGCGATCGGCGAAGGTTCGCCCTTATCAATCGAGATGATTCGTAAGGCGATCTTTCACGGCCTCGATGGCACGCTCGAACATGCGATGGAGTTCGAGAACTTCGCTCTCGAACGATGCAGTCGGAGCGCCGAGCATAAGGAATACGTCAGCGCGTTTATCGAGAAACGCAAACCCGATTTGAAACGGATTCGTAAAGGCTGACAGCGGCTAGTCACCTCCCCGTGTGCTAGCCCCAAATTTTCTTTCTGGATGATTGATTATCAAATTACTCATCTAAGTCATTTATTTTTCCGTGCACGACTGCCAAACTACCTCATCTAGCTTGCAAGACAGGATTTGGAGGAAAGAGCGATGTCTCTAGCAATCAATGACGTGGCCCCTGATTTCGAGGCCCAGACCACCGAAGGCAAGATTCGTTTCCACGAATGGATCGGCGATTCCTACGCGATCCTGTTTTCCCATCCGAAGGATTTCACCCCGGTCTGCACCACTGAACTCGGCTACATGGCGCAGATTAAGCCGGAGTTCGACAAGCGTGGCGTGAAGATTATCGGCCTGAGCGTCGACGCGGTCGATAACCATTCCAAGTGGGCCAGCGATATCAAAGAAACTCAGGGCACCGCGCCGAACTATCCGATTATCGGCGACGCTGACCTCAAGGTATCGAAGCTCTACGGGATGCTTCCGGCGAGCGCATCGGGCGACCCCTCGCAGCGGACCGCAGCCGACAATCTTACCGTCCGCAACGTCTTCGTCGTAGGACCGGACAAGAAGATCAAGTTGATTCTGGTCTATCCGATGACCACGGGCCGCAATTTCGACGAAGTGCTGCGCGTAATCGATTCGATCCAGCTCACCGCGAGGCACAAGGTGGCGACGCCGGTAAATTGGCAGCCCGGACAGGACGTGATTATTGCCGGGTCGGTTAACGACGAAGAGGCGAAGAAGATCTATCCCGCGGGATGGAAGGCGCCTCGCCCCTACCTGCGTATCGTTCCGCAGCCTAAGTAATCGAACCTAAAAGTTGTAGGTGAAAAAGCCCGACGGCAGTGATGTCGGCGGGCTTTGTTTTTGTATCGAGATATAAGGCAATCCGCCGTTATTTTTGATTCTGGTTCTGCTTGGCCGCGGCCAAAAACGCCGTGATGTTATCTATCTCCGGGGCGAGCCACGGCAGTGCCCGCATCAGATGGGTGTCGCGCTTGGGCTTGTATCCGGGCGGATACGCCTGATGCAGCACGCGCGCCTCGACTAAAGCTCGAGGCGACCCTGCGATCGCAGGTCCCAGCGATCCATCGAGGTTGGGATTGATATTGTGGCAGGAGGAGCAGTTAATCAGGAAATCCTGCCGTCCAGCTTCGACCGGAGTGCTCGGCGTCGGCGCTTTCGCACATCCGAAGAGGAGAACCAACAACATGCCGACGATTAACCGGCTCCATCGGCAGGCTAGAGACTGGACCGTAACCTCAACTACGTCCCAGACAGAACAAGCCCGAGGTGTCATTCTGAGGCAGTTCTGCGACCGAAGAATCGCGATCATTTTTTCTGGTGGGAGCCGGGATTCGCCGCCTCGCTCAGAATGACGTCACTGAAGATTGCCAGTTCTGAGTGATCGCTGAGGCGCTGCATTATGGGACTGCCGATTAAAGGGATGGCGATGACGCCATCCCTTTTCCTTCGACGCAAAGACTACTTCAGGTTGGAAGCGGCAAAATCCCAGTTCACCAAACTGTTGAGGAAGGTCTCGACGTACTTCGCGCGCAGATTGCGATAATCGATGTAATAGGCGTGCTCCCACACATCGCAGGTGATGAGCGCCGTCTTGCCGTGCTTGATCGGCGAATCGGCATCGTGGGTCTGATCGATCGCGAGCGAGCCGTCGGCGTTCTGCACGAGCCACGCCCATCCGCTGCCGAAATGGCCCACTGCGGTCTCCTGGAACTTCTTCTTGAAGGAGTCGAAGTCACCGAATGCCTTGTTGATCGCGTCGGCGAGTTTGCCGGACGGCGCGCCGCCGCCATTGGGCTTCATCGAGGTCCAGTAGAATCCATGATTCCAGCTCTGCGCAGCCTGATTGAACAGACGGCCAGGATCGGCGGTCTTCACGATCTCTTCGAGGCTCTGGTTTTCATGCTTAGTGCCCTTGATCACGTCGTTGAGCACGTTGATATAGGCCGCATGATGCTTCCCGTGATGGAACTCCAGCGTCTCCTTCGATATATGGGGCGCGAGTGCATCAATCGCGTAAGGCAGATTAGGTAGTGTAAACGCCATGGTCGTATCCTCTTTTTGGTGGAATAGGCCTCGGGCGGCCTTTCCGCCATTGGTTTAGGGTATTGCGCTTGCGCGCGACTGTAATGGTTTCAACAGACGGCTAAAAGCTATCGCCCAGCGCCGCACCTTTCAAGGTTGCTTGCTGTTTGTTGGAATCGTTAGAAACCCGTTTGTCAGAGCTCGCGGCGACCGACGATTGCGCTGGAGAGGGTCGCTGCGTCGCTGTATTCGAGGTCGCCTCCGGCCGGTAGTCCGCGCGCAAGTCGGCTGACCTTAACTTCGGTCGGCTTCAGAACTTTGGCGATATAGAGAGCGGTCGCCTCACCTTCGACGGTCGCGTTGGTCGCGATAATCACCTCGCTGGTCATCCCGGCCTCGATCCGCGTGAGCAGCTCTTTGATCTTGATATCGTCCGGTCCGATTCCGTCGAGCGGCGCGATCGCCCCGTGGAGCACGTGATAGACGCCGTTGAAGGTGCGCGCCCGTTCCATCGCCATCAGGTCGGCGGGACCCTCAACGACGCAGATGAGGCTCTGTTCACGCGCCTGATCCGAGCAGATCGCACACTGGGGTGTGTCAGAAAGCCCGAAGCATCCGGAGCACAGCCCGACTCGCTCCTTCATCTCGAGCAGCGCCTCGGCCAGCGCGATCACCTCGTTGCGAGGACGATTAAGCAGGTTGAAGGCGAGGCGGGAGGCCGTCTTCTCTCCAATACCGGGTAAGCGCGAGAGCTCCTTCACCAGCCGTGTCATCGCTGGCGGGAGGCCGTCGTTGCGCTTGAGATTCTCAGCCATCGCTAAGTCGTATCTTCAAAGGAGCGCTTCACGAGCCAAAGAAACCGGTATCTGCTTTTCGAGCGAAGCTCGTGAAGCTGTCAGAGATCCGTTCGCGTTGCTCACTACGCTCAGGATGACAACCACACCTTACGTCCGCAACGTCAGCCGCGGCCACCGAGGAAGCCGGGGATATTCATCCCGCCGAGGGGCGAAAGCTTGCTCATCTCCTGCGCTACCATCTCCTGCGCGCGGCGGAGCGCCTCGTTGACACCGGCGACGATCAAATCTTCAAGCATCTGTTTATCGTTCGCCGCAAGCATCGCGGGATCGATCCGGACACTGCGGATACGCATCGAACCGTCGGCGATAACCTGAACCATCCCGCCACCGGCCGACGCTTCGACGGTTTTTTCGGCCATCTCCTCCTGAGTCTGCTTCAGTTTATCCTGCAGAGCCTGAGCCTGCTTCATCAGGGCGCCGAGATCAAATGGCGGGGTAAAATCTGACATGAGTATATTCCTCGAAACTACGACCGCTCTTTATTTCTTTGCGTCAGTCGTAGTCTGATTTTGGCCGCGCGTCGTAGACTCCGCCGCCCCCTGCCGCACTTCGACGAGGCGCGCTTCGAATTCATTAAAGATACGCCGCACGACAGGATCGGAGTAGAGTGCCTCGCGCGCTTCCGCAGCGTTCCGTACGACCGGCGCTCCGCCGCCGGCCCCGTTACCGTTGGCTGCATCAGTCGTCACGTCAGACGATCCAGTGGCAGCCGGCGATGGCTCATCTGCCGGAGCGTTGGCATCGGCAGTGCCCATCTCGACCTTGATCCGTCGACCGTACAGCTCCGACGCCAATTCAGCGATCGTCGCCCGGTTATCGCTCAGGTAACGTACGTAAATGTCGTTGCTCGGCACGACGAAAATAGTATCGTCTTCCATCCGCAGCGCGGCGCCCTGCTCCATAAAACCGGCCAATGCCGCACGCTTGCCGCGGATAAAATCGCGCAGATCGGATAGCCCGCCACCGGCGACTGGTCGCGGGGCACTCGATGGTGCGTCAGCCGGTGCCGGTGCTACCGATTGGATCGGAGCAATTGGTCGCCGGGCGAGCGCGTCAGCTTTGACCTCGCCCCCTGCACCACCCGATAGCATCGCTGAAATTGGTCCGCGCGCTGGCGCTTCGGCCTTAACTTCGCCGCGGATCGGAATCCGCCGCGTCCCTACTCCCTCGAATGGAGCCGTAGGGGCGTTCGTCGGAGCCGCCACCGGATTGGAAACGGGCGGCAATGTGCTCGATATCGGACCGCCGCCGACAGACGAGGTGGGAGCGCTGGCGGCAGGAACACTACTCTTGCTTCCGCCGGCAGTTCCGCCTCCGCCGTTAATCGCACGCAACAGTTCCTCGGCGTCGAGAACCGGCGCGAGCGTTGCCATTCGCACCAACGCCATTTCGAGAATCAGATCTGGATACGGCGAGCGCAGCAGCTGTTCCTGCGCATCGGCAAGCAAATGAAACAGGCGCATCAGGTCCCGCAGGCTGGCCTTCGCAGCGAGTTGCTTGAGTTCGGTCGCCTCCTGATCCGGCAGGTCAGCCAGCGGACTCAGTGGGCCGTCGGCCCCCGGCAGCTTCGCCACTGCGAGGTTGCGCAGGACTTCGAGGATATCGCGTCCGAGCGATTCGAGGTTGGCGCCGCGATGGTGCAACTCGCGCACGATCGTCAGCGCCTTCGCCGCATCTTTATCGATCACGGCCGCAGTCATCTCGATTACGCGGCTCCGACTCGCGACACCAAGTATCGACGCGACCTCGACCTCGCTGACTTTGCCCTCGAGCGACGCGATCGCCGTTTCGAGCATCCGCTCCGCATCGCGCATACTGCCGCCCGCCTCGCGCGCGAGCAGGCTCAAGGCTGCATCGTCCGCAGACGCGTTTTCAAGCTGGGATAGCTGCTTGAGTCGCGCGAGCAAAGTCGCGAATGGAATACGGCGAAAATCGTAGCGCTGGAGACGTGAGAGAATCGTCTCGGGCATCTTCTGCGGTTCGGTTGTCGCGAGAATGAACTTGACGTGCGGCGGTGGCTCTTCGAGCGTTTTCAGCAGCGCGTTGAAGGCTTGATCAGTCAGCTGATGAGCCTCGTCGATAATGTAGATCTTGAAGCGATCGCGTGCCGGTCGATAACCCAGATTCTCGATAATCGCGCGCGCATCGTCGATTTTCCGATAGGTCGCGCCGTCGATCTCGACGGTATCGAGCGCGCCCCCGCTGCGAATCTCGGTGCACGCCGCGCAGGTTCCGCAGGGCTCAGGAGTCGGCCCCTTCTCGCAATTGAGACATCGCGCGAGAATCCGGGCCGCGGTGGTCTTGCCGACTCCACGGATTCCGGTGAAGAGGAAAGCGTGCGCGATTCGTCCGCTGCGTAGCGCCTGAGTCAGTGTACGAGTGACGTGCTCCTGGCCGACCAACTCCTCAAAGCGTTCGGGACGCCATTTGCGAGCGAGTACGAGATGTGATGCGGGAGTCGCGGCCATCGATGGTTCAGCCTTTCCGGATTGGCGGTGATTGCACATCGAATGATAGCCAGGCACCCCTGCGGCACAGGGAGACAGCCGGTACCGTTGCTTCCTTCCGGACCTGGCGGGGTTCGCGACCTTCCCTTGCGCAGGACCCGGCTATCAGCGGCGGCAATCCCCGCCAATCCGGAGCCGCTATTAAATTATCAGAATGGAGCAGTTGCAACTCGCCAGCGAAAGCTGTTTGTTCTGAACTGTAAATTTGAGCACGCTGCGGAGCCTCACGATGGAATTTGGCATTTGTATCGACACGCATATCGAGAAGTGGGATCTGGTTCGTTACGCCGAGGAGCTTGGCTTCGATCGCGCCTGGATTCCTGACTCGCAAATGATCTGGTCCGATTGCTACGCCACGATGGCACTGGCAGCGCAGGCCACCAAGCGCATCAAGATCGGTACCGGCGTCTCGATTCCCGGCACCCGTCTCGCCCCGGTCACCGCGCACTCGATCGCGACGATCAATCAGATTGCGCCGGGGCGCATCTTCCTGGGGATCGGCACGGGCCACACCGCGATGCGCGTGATGGGGCAGAATCCGATGCGGTTAAAGGAGTTCCGCGAGTATCTGCGCGTCGTGCGTGCCCTGCTCCATGGTGAGGCGGTTGATTATACCTACGAGGGCGTCGCGCGCGAGATTCAGTTTCTCCATCGCGACCTCCATTACGTCAACGTCGAAAACCCGGTGCCAATCTACGTCGCGGCCAACGGTCCGAAGGCTTGCGAAGCCGCCGGAATGTACGGTGACGGCTGGATCACAGGCGGCGCAGACGATCCCGGCCCCAAGCTGGCAAGTATCGAGTCGGGAGCCAAGAAGGCCGGGCGCCAACTGCCCAATCGTTTCGTGAGTACAGCGCTTATTTCGGGATGCGTCTTGCGACCCGGCGAGAAGCTCACGGATGAGCGTGTGATTCAGGAGACCGGATCGTGGGTAACCGCGATTTTCCATTTCGCCTATGAGATCTGGAAAGACCTCGGCAAGAAGGACGAACTGATTCCGCCATACTTCCGCAACAACTGGGGGCGCTATCTGGAGCACGTCGCGAATTTCTCGCTGCCCGAGGAGAAGCGCTTCCGCCAGATCCACGACGGCCACTGCACCTATATGCAGGCGGGCGAGGAGTTCCTGGTTACGCCCGAAGCGATTCTCGGCACCTGCGTCGCGGGCACACCCGACGAGATCGTGCATCAGCTTGCTGAGCTCGAGAAAAAGGGACTGACGGGAATCGCGTTACTGCCTCCGGCGGAATATCAGCGCAAGGTCTTCCGCGATTTCTCTGAGCTGGTGATGCCGCTGATGCGATAAGCTCCGTCGCTCGGGAACTCGCCTACCTCGCCGCTCTGAGCGAGGAGTCAGCGACGAGCGAACCGGCCACGACTTCGGACCGCTTCGCGAGTTTTCAGGACTCGCGAAGCTGGGCTGGTACTGGCTTATGCTCTGGGAAGCGCTCGGTGGTCACCAAGGGCGTAACGCTCGTGTAATATTCTGCCGTAGCCCGGAAGCATCGTGGCTGCTATCTCTGATCACCCATGGATGCGGGACAGCTCAGAATCGCCCTGATCCAGATGACTTGCGCACGCGAACCCGAGCGCAATCTCGGCAGGGCCATCGCGCGAATCGAGGACGCGGCAGCCGGCGGCGCAAAGGTCGTATGCCTGCAGGAACTCTATCGCTCATGGTATCCCTGCCAGACCGAGGAAAACGGCAACTTCGATCTTGCTGAGCCGATTCCCGGACCGAGCACTGAAAAGCTCGGTGAAGTCGCGCGCGCCAAAAAGATCGCGATTATCGCGCCTCTCTTCGAGCGGCGGGCCGCCGGTGTTTACCACAACTCGGCGGTCGTGCTCGATGCGACTGGGCAGATCGCCGGGCTCTATCGCAAGATGCATATTCCCGACGATCCGGGCTATTACGAGAAGTTTTATTTCGCTCCCGGCGATCGCGATTTCATCGCCCATCGGGTGGATAACACGAGCCTCGGAGTGCTGATCTGTTGGGACCAATGGTTTCCGGAGGGAGCGCGTCTGACCGCGATGGCCGGAGCGCAGATTCTCTTCTATCCCACCGCTATCGGATGGACCGCCGATATGCCCGAGCCGCTGCGGCGCAAGATGTACTCGGCGTGGGAGACGATTCAGCGGTCGCACGCGATCGCCAACGGCGTCTTCGTCGCGTCAGTGAACCGATGCGGCTCCGAGGGAGCGATCGAGTTCTGGGGCGGTTCGTTCATTTGCGATCCGTTCGGCGAAGTGCTCGCGCGTGCCAGCCATACCGACGAGGAAACGCTGATCGTCGATTGTGACTTGAATAAAATCGAAGATACCCGCCGCAACTGGCCGTTTTTGCGTGACCGACGCATCGATGCTTACGGCGACTTGACCAAACGCTTCCGGAGTTAAGCAAAAGCGAAGCGAACGAGGAGTCTGCGACGAGTGATCCCAATAAAGTTGGGACCGAACTCGAAGGAACGCAAAGCGATTTTCTTATGCCTAAAGCTGTCAGCCCTATTTCGTCGAACGATCGCGACCGTCTGATTGGTTATCAGATGCCGGCCGAGTGGGCCCCGCATCTAGCGACTTATATCGTCTGGCCGCACAACCTTGAGACCTGGCCGGGCAAGTTCGATCCGATTCCCAGTGTCTTTGCCAAGATGGCAGCAGCGATCGCGCACTTTGAGCCACTGCGCGTGCTCGTCAACGACACCCTCGATGCGCAGGAGATCGCGGCTTTGATTATCGACGCACCCGGGCCCTTCGGCGGCACGGCGCGGATGGAACGAATCGAATTCATCTCGGTTCCCACGAACGACTCGTGGATTCGCGATCACGGCCCCATCTTCCTGAATCAGGTGGGTGGGCATGCACCGCAAATTGCGCTCGATTTTCGCTTCAACTCATGGGGTGAGAAGTACGGTGCCTTCGATCTCGATGACGTCGTACCGCGCCGCCTCGGCGAGCGCTACGGCTTCGACGTGATCGAACCCGGCATCGTGCTCGAAGGCGGCTCGATCGAGGTGAACGGCGTTGGCAGCCTGCTGACCACGGAATCGTGCCTGCTGAACCGCAATCGGAATCCGCATCTGACCCGCACCGAGGTAGAGGAATATCTCCAAGCCTATTTCGGAGTTACACAGGTTTTGTGGCTCGGCGACGGAATCGCCGGTGACGACACCGACGGCCATATCGACGACCTTGCACGCTTCACCTCGCCCGACACAATCGTGACCGTCGTCGAAGAAGATCCGGCCGATGCAAACTATGCCGTTCTGCGCGATAATCTGGCGCGCCTTCGCGCGATGCGTGATCCGTCGGGGCGTCCCTTCAAGATCGAAACGCTACCCATGCCGCCGGCGCTGTCATACGACGGTACTCGGCTGCCTGCCTCATACGCGAACTTCTACGTGACCAATCACGGCGTGATCATGCCTTCGTTCGACTGCCCTCAGGACACTATCGCGTCGGCCACGCTCGCGCGGTTGTTTCCGGGACGTCAGGTTGTGATGGTTCCCTCGACCGACCTCGTCTGGGGTCTCGGCGCAATCCATTGCCTGACGCAGCAGCATCCCGCCAGTTGAGTTCCTTCTGAGCCTCATCTGCGCGCGGTGAACGCCGCGCGCATTTTTTTCTGCAGCTAATCGTAAATTGTAGCGGGCGGTGCCGATCGCACCGCTTCACTGGTTCCTTTCGCACCATTTCTATACTTCCGCAATGTTGCAACCCTGAGCTTGCGTTAGTTAGTTGAAACATACATCTAGATAAATTCATTCAATCTTGGGCTTCTCAGCATACCTCGGCCTGACGTGTTCGTGGCCTGCTCCGACACTTCATAGAATTCAGGCCTGCAGTCCGTATCCTTCGGATACGCCCCTGCTCCCTTTCGATTCAATCGAGCTCGATTAAGCAAAAGCGAAACATTCCGCATCTATATTCTAGCTATAAGTTTCGTTGACATTGTAATACGCATAATCCCAGTAGATTATTAAGCTTTACACATAGCTGATAATAGACAACCAATCTTAATAGCGTGAAGCGTCCTCGATTATCCGCG
Source organism: Binataceae bacterium (SeqCode) (assembly GCA_035541875.1). Lineage (GTDB taxonomy): Bacteria > Desulfobacterota > Binatia > Binatales > Binataceae > JAJPHI01. Next base: position 50,345 of record DATKML010000029.1, on the reverse strand, counting down.
ACATCGCGTACGTCTCATTTCCTATTTTCACGGCTGGCACACGACGAAGTCGATTCGACGGTTAGAAACGTATCGTTCGGAAACGTTTCCTTTAGGAGCAATCGCGATTGGCTATTATAAAGAATAAGTAATTGAACCGCGTAGCTAGCTTTGGCATCAAAGGTACGCGCCGAGGATCGTAGCGAACGGCACCGCAGCCACGCGAAACAATCCTTGAGTGCGTCTTTCGGAGACGATCTGAAAGGTCGGCTTGCGTCTGCCAACCTCCCCGACCGCGTATAAATGTCAAGAAATGCAAGTTTTCTAATCCTCAAGTAAGCAACTTGTGCCTGAACACCTCCGCACGGCGCTCAAAGGCATGGCATGGACGTTGCGCTAGTAAGACTTCGCAAATCAACCCCCTAGGAGGATTTATGAACAGGCGACGACTGGATGGCGGAACTGGAGAATGCGCGGCATCGCGCAATAGCTCTTGGCTAGCGGTGGCACTGGGAGGTGTTATCGCGCTTGCGGGCTTTGGTGGACACGCCTTTGCCCAGGATGCTGGAGATGCAGCGAAAGGAAAGGCGACGGCCTGCGTGGATCCCATCATAAGTTGCGGATGCACCATTACAAAGAAGGGCGTTTACCACGTAACGAAAGACCTCAATTCGACGCAACCGCTGACTCCTGCAGGGAACTGTCTGGAAGTTAAAGCTTCTAACGTGGTGTTAGACTTGGAGGCGCATGCCATAACGGGACCGGGTGTAGCGGCGGCAAACAACAACACCGGTATCTATATAAACGCTGGCTCTCCCTATCTGACATTGACCGGCGGTAGCCCCACGGGAGGCACATCGTTGATCTCGGGTTGGTCCGTGGGAGTGGGGAGCGACTCTAACCTGGGAACCATCTCCGATATTGAAACGGACCTGAACGACGTCGGAATTGAACTCCTCCACTCTACGTCCAACAACGTGACCTTTTGGGGAGCGTACGACAATATTGACGTTGGTTTGTGGGTCAGGCAGGGCCAGAAGAACTACATCGCGTATGGGGATGCTGGCAACAGCATAAGCCCCGCGACTCAGAAAGTAGGCATTTTAGTCGGGTGCGGCGCAACAGCGACGGCGGCTGGAGTGAATTGCTCAGGCAAATCCGCGGGTAAGAGCGTGCAGAACAACATTCAGTATGCCTATGTGAATGACAACACCTTTTACGGTATCGCGCTCGACACTAATGCGACTGGAAATGTGGTAATCTCTATCCAGGGCGTTAGCAACATTACAGACGACTTGTTCGACTCGAACGCTGCATGCGACTCGAACGACTGGCTCAATAACATTGCCGGCGACTCTACGGCCACACCTCCTATCGTAGGCAAGAACAGCCCGGCCTGTACGTTGAACGATTAGAACTCACCTGCGACTACTCCGGGTCGTGCCTTCCCCCAACGGCCCGGAGGGATGCGGTGGTGGCTGCCCACCACCGCATCATACTTTTATCTCAAGACGAATGTGATTCGACGATCAGCCCCTGCTCGATCAGTCCCTTGATGTGCTCATCGGAATAGCCACAGAGCGAACGCAGCAAGTCGCTCGATTGCTCACCGAGCATCGCCGCCGGACCGGGAATCTCAGGTGGAGTCTTCGAGAACTTATGCGGCGACTTGAGCACCATCATCTCGCCACCGTTCACCGTCGGAAGCTTCTGCACCATCCGCGGACTCATCACCGGATCGTTGGTGAACTGCCCGACGGACAAGAGCCGCGCAGCAGGCAGACGTAGCTCGTCGGCCAGGATCCGAATTGCCTCGTCGTCATTAGGCAACGTCTGGAACCATTCTTCGATCAGAAGCTTGAGCATCTCCTGATTCTGCGTGCGCCCGGGCATCGATTTGAACTCCGGCATCATCAGCTCTTCGCGCCCGATCCGGGTAACCAGCGCCTCCCACTGCGGCTCGGTAAAGACGCCGATTCCGATATAGCCGTCCTTTCCCTTAAAGACGCCGTACGGAAACGCCCCGGTTCGCTGCGTGCCGCCGCGTTGCGGATCAATTTCGCCGTTCGAGGCCGTGTAAGCCGCGAGCTGCCAATCGTGCGAATTGAAGACGCAATCAACCAGCGCCAGATCGATATGCTGCCCCTCGCCAGTACGCTGGCGATGGAACAACGCGGCGCTGATCGCACCAAAGGCATTCACTGCCGTCATGTGGTCGGCGATCGCCGATGCGGGATAGACCGGATGGCCATCCGGCTCACCCATCATGTGGAGCAGGCCACCAGCCGCCAACGCCACGAGATCGTTGCCGATACGCTGTGCATACGGCCCTTCCTGGCCGTAGGTCGAAACCGAGCACATCACGATATCCGGTTTGACCGCGGCGATATCCTTGTAGCCCAATCCGTATTTATCCATCACGCCAGGCGTATAGTTCTGGAAGAAGACGTCGGCGGTCTTCGCCAAATCCTTCAGGATCGCAGCGCCTTCGGGTCGTTTGAAATCGATACAGATGCACTTCTTGCCGCGATTATGCATCGTGAAGTAAGCGGCCGGTGCACCTTTCGGCCCATCGGTCGGGCTGAAGCGCAGCATCCGGCTGCCCTCGCCTCGCGGCGGCGGTTCGACTTTGATTACCTCCGCGCCGAGATCAACGAAAAGGCGCGCGGCGACCGGTCCCGCAAGATACTGGGTGACGTCGAGAATCCGGATACCTTCGAAGATCTTTTTATATGCAGCCATTGTCTTACCTCCCTGTGAACAACCTCTCATCAGGTTGTGATCGTGGTTCTTTTATTAACTCATCAAGATCGCTATGAGTAACGGTCGAATTGATTATTTGAGGTTAAGCTATGCGTCGCGCTAAGCCCGTTCGTTCTGCTCTTTTTGTCCCCGGCAATCGGGAAGACCGTATCCAGAAGGCCCCGCGCTTTGGCGCCGATGCCCTCATTCTCGATCTCGAAGACGCGGTCGCACTGCCGGAAAAGCCCAACGCGCGGCCAATCGTCCGCAAGATGGTCGAGGAACTCGGTCGCGCCGGGCAGACCATGATGGTGCGCGTGAACGACTTCGAGACCGGCCTCACGTGGGCGGATCTCGATGCGGTCGTGTGCAAAGAGCTCTATTGCGTGATGCTCCCCAAGGTCACCGGCCCGGAGGATATTCGCCGCGCTGACACGATTATCGAATTCCTCGAGCGCAAAAACGGCATCGAGGTCGGCACGGTCCTCATCTATCCCGTGCTCGAAACTGCACAGGGGATGCGACAGGCGTACGAAGTCGCGATCGCTTCGCCCCGCGTGGTCCATCTCGGCGGACTCACCGGCAAGGACGGCGATATCGCGCGTGCGATCGGTTTCCGCTGGACCGACGAAGGACATGAAGCCTTTTACTACATCTCGAAGGTTTTGCTCGACTCCCGCGCTGCAGGCATCCCCTATCCGATGGGCGGACGCGGATGGTGGGACATTCAAGACCTCGAAGGGCTGCGCAAAGAGGCCGAGCGGACGAAAAACTTCGGCCTCACCGGGATGCTGCTGATTCATCCGTCGCACGTCGCGATCGTGAACGAGGTCTTCACGCCGACTAAAGAAGAGATCAAGCACTGGAAGGAACTAATCGCGGCCGTCGAAAAGTGCGAGAAGGAAGGCGCTTCCGTTGTTACCTTCAACGGCGTGATGGTCGATACGGCCCATCTCAAGGTGGCGCGCGACATGCTCGCGTGGGCCGCTGAGCTGGGAGTGGCCTGATTACCCGCAACCGCCTCGCTTTCGTTACCCAGACCGGGGCAGAAAGGCATAGCCCGAGGAGATGCAAAGACAGATCGCGATCCTCTTAGCCCTCGTTTTTTTTCCACCCCTGGCCAAGGCCGAGGGCCCGACCCCTGCGGCCCCTGTTATCAATGTCGGTTCGGCGACGGCATCGTCTCAAGGCGATGTCGCCGCGGTGCCGGTCGGCACAACGATCACGATGCAGAACTGGCAGAACTTCAAGCAGTTCATGCCCGACGGGATGGTCGCTTTTTTCGAGGGCCGACAGTTCTGGAAGATGCCCTCCGACGTCGCGATCGAGGTCGGCCCGACTGTCGACCACCCTCTGCCGAAGAATTATCTCGATGCGACTGAAAAATACGCCGGCCAGGTCACGATCGAAGAGCTGCCGACCGGCGGTCTGACGCTGAAGAACTACCACGGCGGTATTCCGTTCCCGAATACGCAGGAGCCCCATCGCGGATGGAAGGTGCTGGCCAACATGTGGTTCCGCTACATGCCGCATCTGGTGGCGCAAACCTACGGCTACACCTGCGGGGTCGATAGTCTCGGCAGTACGAACTGTATCGGTATCCAGTATGTATTGCGGCAGTTTGCCTACAACACCGATCCCGGGTTCCAGGCGACCGGCCAGTATGCCGATATCTTCTTCACCAACTGGTTCATGCTGCTGGAACCGGAACAGCTCAAGTACACCACCACGCTATCCATCGTCTATGCGGATCCGACTCGTAGCGAAGATTCGTATGCTTTTATTCCCTCGCTACGCCGTTATCAGCAACTCTCAGCCTCCGCCCGATGCTCCGAGACGGCTGGCACCGATGCGAACCACGACGACTACCAATTCGGCTTCGATTCCAATATCACGCAGCTCAAGGCCGAGTACGTTGCTCATCGCAAAATTCTGCTGATGGTCGATTCCATCGAACCCAAGGGCGCGTTTCCCGATGGATTCGATCTGCCGCTCGGATGGCCTAAACCCTCTATGGGTAAATGGCAACTGCGCGATGTCGACGAGATCAGCTTGAGTAAACTGCCTTCAGCAGGAGGATCGACCTGCTACACCAAGCGCGTCATCTACATCGATAGCCATTACAATAATCCACTCTGGATCGAGAACTACGGCAAGGATCTGAAGCCCGCGCGCATCCACGCCGTCTTCCCGCGCGCCGTCGAGGCACCCGGAATCGGTCCTGTGCTTGGGACTGGCTCGGACGCCGAGATTTTCTGGAACCTTGAGCAGAATCATGCGACCTTCACGGTCGAACCCGCACTCGACGGCAAACACTACATCAACGAGCAGGCCCCCAAGGAGTTCGACGATCTCCCGCGCTACAGCACCCCCTCAGGACTGAACCTGATTATGCGGTAAGCGATTACCCGTGGGCGCGGCGGAGCAGATTCGCTTCCCGCGTCGCTTCGGCGGCTTCCTCCGCAAGGAACCGATCGAGCAGTCGCAGCATCTTCTCGGGACCGGCATCGTGCACGATATTAACCAGATTACCGTCGGGCCGTTCCTTGATATTGCGATACTGCGCTTCGAGCACGGCCTTGTCCTCGGCAAAGGCCTGATTCACTCCGGCAAGTAGCAAGTCTGCGAGCCCTGGGCGATCGGTCGCGATACTCGGACCCCACGAATAGTAATACTCGACGTTATCCTCATCGACCGGCGTAACGGCCTGACAGGACCAGCTATCGAGAATCAACTGACCATTGGAAGGTCCTTCGGTCGCAGTACCGGCAGTGAAAGCCTGGAAGTGCAGAATGAAGCTACACGGCAGCGTGAAATCGACATTCATGTCGATATCGAAGAGCATCCCGGGCGGAAAGACGTGCTGGACGAAGGCCGGCGCAGGAACACTGCGCAACACGAACTCACTCTTCACGCCACGCGGCAGCATCGTATGCTTAATCGGCGTCGTGACCCATCGGTCGGTTCCACCAAGACTACTCCGATGAATCCACGTCAGATGGCTCAGATCCATCAGATTCGCGATCTCGAGACGATAGTTCGTCCGAACGCTAATTTTCGAAGTCTTGATATTCCAGTTTTTGTCGCTGGGTCCAACCGCGAAGCAGATCAAGTTGGGGTCGGCCTTCGCCGGATCGCCCATCCAGACCCAAATCCAGTTATGTTTCTCGACAACTGGATAAGTGCGGATACGTGCCTTGTCCGGAATGTGATCCTGCCCCGGGATCTCAACGCACTTCCCATCGGGACCAAACTTCATCCCGTGGTACATGCAGCGGATACAATCACCTTCGCGCTGCCCGAGATGCATCGCGGCCTGCCGATGGCAACAGCGGTCTTCCATCGCCACGACGCTACCGTCGAGCTTGCGATAGAGCACCAGTGATTCACCAGCGATCCGCCGCTGCATCAAATCATTGCGGCCGAGCACCAGCTCGTAATCCCATCCTGCGCAGTACCAGCAATTCTTTACAAACATATCTTTACCTTGGCCGCGCGTAGCAGGCACTTATTGCGATCACTCGTCGCCGACTCCTCGCTCGCTGCGCTCTCGCGCCCGTCTTCCGCGCCTCCAGCGCGTTTTCTTATCTTTGGCCGCGCGTCGCAGACTCCGCCGCCCCCTGTTCCGCGCCTCCGGCGCGGTCATCCTTATTACTTGGCAGTGCCGCGCGTTGTTCTTCGCAAGGCTTGCTCGACGCCCGGCATCCGCTTCGGACCGCCACGCCCTTCGCCTTTATCCCACGCAGCATACTCCTGCACACGCGTGAGGAAATGATGCGAATGGGCGTTGCGCACCGCCGTATGGAACCCCATCTCGTCCTGAGCGTTATTGATCGCGAACTTGAGCATCCGCAGGGTGAACGCATCGCTTTCCGCGATTCGATTCGCCAGCGCCAGCGTCTCTTTTTCGAGGTCGGCACGCGGCACCACCATGTTGGCGAGACCCGTCCGCAACGCCTCCTGCGCATCGATAAAGCGACTCTGAAAGAGAATCTCCTTGGCTTTGCGCACTCCGACATCCCAGGGCGCCGAGAAATATTGGGTGATCGACGGCAGGAACATCGCATCATCCGACGCGATAATCAGGTCCATCGCGGAAGCGAACATGTAGCCGCCGAAGATACAGAAGCCCTGCACCTGCGCGATCGTCGGTTTGGGCAAGTTCCGCCAGCGCATCGTGTTGTCGAGGAAGATCTCCCACGATCGGATATGGCGATTCTTGAGCCCCTTGGTGTTGTAGTAGCTCTTCGGATCGGCCTTTTCGTCGGGAGTGCCGAGATCGTGCCCGGCCGAGAAATGCTCGCCGGCACCGGCGAGAATCACGACCTTGATTTCGTCGTCCGTGGCCGCTTCTTCGAAAGCCTTATCCAGCTCTTTCAAGAGCGCCGTCGATTGCGCGTTGCGATAGCGCGGTCGATTAAGCGTGATCTTGCCGACGCGATCGATCTTTTCCAGCAATACTTGCGAGTAATTCGCCATCATCGCTCTCCGCTTTGTTATTGCGCGAAGTAGCCGCCATCGACCGGCATCGGCAATCCGGTCACGTACGATGCGCGCTCGGAGCAGAGCCACGCCACCGCTTCGCCGATCTCGTCCGGCTCACCCAAACGACGGAGCGGCTCTGACCGTGCGAAACCCTGCTCGCCACCCTTCGTGTGCTCCATGATTCGACCGAGCATCGGGGTGCGAATCGGACCGGGGCATACCGCATTGATACGGATGTTGTGCTTGCCGTACTCCATCGAGGCTGCGCGTGTCAGCCCTGCGACTCCGTGCTTTGAAGCTACATAGGCAGGTCCACCGACCGATCCGGCAATACCCGCGACCGACGACGTATTCACGATCGCACCGCCACCGCCCTGCTTCAGAAGCTGTGCTATTTCGGCCTTCATGCAATGCCACACGCCGGTCAGATTGATCGCTATCACGCGATTCCAATTCTCTTCGGTGCACTTGTGGGTCAGCGCGGGTTGGCCTTCGATACCAGCGTTATTGAAAGCACAATCGAGGCGGCCGTAAGTCTCGACCGTCTTGGCGACCAAGCCCTCGACATCGGTCCAATTGGCCACGTCAGCCTTGATACAGATACCCTGCGCGCCGAGCTTCTTCACTTCGTTCAGCGTCTCTTGCGCCGCATCAGCAACGATATCCGCCAGGACGATTTTCGCGCCTTCACGCGCGAAGATTTTCGCCGTCGCGCGACCGATACCCGAACCCGCACCCGTGATCAGTGCAACTTTGCCTTCCAGAATTCCTGCCATTGTTCTCTCCAATTTGCTGAGTCCCGCGGATTGCAGGCTCGTTCTCTGTGCGTTGATGATTTATTTGCGAAACGGTGCGACCGCCTTGGCTGCGCGCTCGGCCTCCCGCCGCATCAGCAGCAGATCGGTGCCGTAGAGCAGAAATTGCGCCCCGCTCTTGATTACCGCTTCGGCGTTCTCCGGCTGATTGATCGCCCCGGCAGTGGCAATTCCGCGCTCCTTGCAGATCGCATTAACGCGCGCGGCGGCCTCACGCACCTTGGGATGACCGAACTCACCGGGCACGCCGAGACTCTGCGAAAGGTCCTGATGACCCACCAGCACAACGTCTATCCCCGGTATCAGGATATATTCGGCGTTCTCGATCGCTTCGCGCGTCTCGATTACGACCGCCAGCAACGTGTTGGCATTCGCATGGGCCATCGCCGTCCGCGTATCGACGCTCTCATATTCGACGCCGGCGTTGTTCATGATCGCCATCCCACGCCGCCCCTCGGGATGGTACTTTGCGTACTCGACGTACCGCCGCGCCTCTTCACCGGTGCGAAAATGCGGTGCGATCAAGCTCTGACATCCGGCGTCGAGCAGACGCGTCACGTGCTCGTACTGCAGATCAGGGACGCGCACGACAGGAGTGAGCCCGGCCGCATGTGCATACGCGACCATATCGACGACCGTCTCGAGGTTGTAGGCGGAATGCTCGGTGCAGATAAAGACGAAATCCATCCCGGCCTGCGCCAGTGTATGCATCACGCCACGCGCCCGCGTCTCCCACAGAATCGTCCCCAGCGCGAGACCGCCCGACTTCAGTGTCGCTCGCAGTTTGTTGGTGCGCATCGGCTTACTTCCAGAGTTGTGAGATTAGTTCTGTATCGAGATAGGCCGTGCCTTCCTTCACTTTGCCATTCTCGAACCGCATCACCCAGCAATAGGTCTGATGGTAAATCGTGCCGTTCTTCCCGGTCGCGCGTCCTTCCCACTGCAACGCGATCTTCTCGCCGTCGGCTAGGATATCGCGCACCGTCGGCTGAATTCCGCCGATCAGTTTGCTGCTTAGCGGACCAACCGCACCATCGAGAAAAGCCTGCCGACTCGTATAGGTACGCGACACTGGCGTGCTCCCGATTACGGTCCAGCGCACGTCATCCGCCAGCATCGACATAAATGCGCCGCCGTCACCGCGCGCCCATTTCGCGAACGCATCCTCAACCAATCGCTTGTTTTCTGTCGCGCTCATCGCGGAGATCTCCTTTTTGCCGTTGCATAGCACATCGCCGATCCAGCCACCAATTCGCATCGCAGAAAGCGACCGGGCCAAAGTAAGAGAAATTTTTTTTCTTAGAGGCTCCTCGCGAAGCTATCTAAGGGTACCTTTGATGCCGATCGGCGGAATTGCGACATGTTTAATTAAAACAACATTAGTCGACATATAACGGTATAAATCTACTAATCTAAATCCTCTTAAACATCTCATTGCTATACCTAAGACCCGCTAAGGCGGGTAGCGCCGAGATTCGCTGATTTGCAGAAATTTGTGATAAGCAAATGCTCTTGAGCGTGTTTATGGCTGGTCATAATCCACCGGAGAGGATAAGCTTTCCAAGTCGATAAAGGCGGGGTTCGCGACCGCTTTTAGTCGAGGGTCTGGGAGCTGCGACTGCGTTATGGCGACACAGGAAGAAGTCTTCACCATCAAGGAATTGTCGGACTACCTCCGCGTCCATCCCACAACGATCTATCGCCTCCTTCGCCAAGGCCGTCTTCCTGGCTTCCGGGTCGGCAGCAACTGGCGTTTCAATCGCAGCGCGATCGAGCAGTGGGAACTGGCTCAAGCTTCCAAGTTCCCGCCGCCGGCGTTGCGCGGTCGTCGCAAGCGTACCTAACCACCTCAACTCCTCAACCACCTCCTCAAATTCTCCATTTTTCAGTGTGTGCTTCGGGTCGTCCCCGTTGCGTTTGACAATGTGACGGCAAACCACGTAGCTAACGTTCAGCTTTGCTACGGAGTTGAATTTCCAGATGCCCACCAAGTACGCGCAGGTCAGCGGATTCGCGACCTACTATTACTACGTCGGCGCAACCACGCTGCCCGACGTTGTGCCCGATCTGTCGCGTGGTCGCACCATCGTCTTTATCCACGCGGCCGGTTCGAACGGCCATTCGTGGCACTATCAATATGACCACTTGGGTAAGGCCCACAGCCCTATCGCGCTCGATCTTCCCGGCCATGGACGCAGCTCCGGCGTTGAGGCCCTGCCCTCGGTGCAGGCCTACGCTGACTTCGTTGCTGCCTTCATGGATACGCTCAAAATCAAGTCGGCGGTCGTGGTCGGCCGTTCGATGGGTGGTGCGGTTGCGATGGACCTCGCGTTGCGGCATCCGGCGAAAGTCCAGGCGCTAGGTCTGATCGCCACATCGGCGAAGTTCAATCTCGCCCCGGAACTGATCCAGACCTGGCGCAACGTCACGATGGGCCGGACGGGTCAGCCGTTCACCAACGGTGGTTACTCGCCCAAGACGATTGCGGAACGTCAGGAGATTATTCGTGAAGGATGGGGGGAGCAGATCCGTACCGATCCGCGCACGCGATGGGGCGATATGGTCGCCTGCAACAACGTTGACCTGCGCGATCAGGTCGGCCGTATCGACAAGCCCACGTTGATCATCGCGGGAGCCGACGACGACGTTACGCCGCCCGCGATGTCGGAACATCTCGTCAGCCAGATCAAAGGATCGCGGCTCGAGAAGATTGCTGACGCTGGGCATTACGTCACTTCTGAACAACCGGCTGCTGTTAACGCGGCGCTGGAAAAATTCCTGAGCGAACTGAAATAGAGAGGGAGCGCTGGCATGAGTCTCAGCCGCAAAACCGCCGTCGCCGGCGTTTACGAACATCCAACACGTTTCGCCCCGGACAAGAGCATGCATCAGATCATGGCCGAGAGCATCCGGGGTGCGCTCGCCGATTGTGGTCTCACGATCAAAGACGTCGACGGCATCTTCTCGGCCGGTATCGGGATGAGCATGATGGGTATCGTCGGTCTCTGCGACTACTTGAACCTCACCCCCAATTACCTGGACGGCACCAACATGGGCGGCTCGTCCTTCGTAGCCCACACTGCCCACGCCGCAGCCGCGATTCACGCCGGCCTCTGCGATGTAGCCGTGATCGTTTACGGCTCAACCGCTGCGTCGGGCCGGTTCGCGATCGGCACTGGCGGTGGACTGGGTGGTGGTGACCCCTGCCATCAATACGAATTTCCTTACGGCCCGACCACGGTGGGTGCTTACGGGTTGGTCGCGCAGCGGCACATGCATGAATATGGCACCACGTCAGAGCAACTGGCCGAGATCGCGGTGACGATGCGCCATCATGCGTCGATGAATCCGGCCGCCAAGTACCGCGATCCGATTACGGTCGATGACGTGCTCTCCTCGCGTATCATCTCGTCGCCGCTTCATCTGCTCGATTGCTGCATCATCAGCGACGGCGGTGGCGCGTTGGTCGTCACCTCTGCGGAACGCGCGAAGGATCTAAAGAAAAAGCCAGCGTATATTCTCGGCACCGGCGAGACCGCGCGTCATGCGGCTCGCGGACAGCGCGATTTCCTCGAAATCGCGGCCCATCAGTCGGGCAAGCTCGCGTTCGAGCGCGCCGGCGTCACTCATAAAGATATCGACATGGCGATGATCTACGATTCGTTCACGATCACCGTCCTGACGACGCTCGAAAATCTCGGCTTCTGCAAACGTGGCGAGGGTGGCTCCTTCGTGACCGGCGGACGCCTTCGCTACGACGGCGAACTCCCAATCAACACCGACGGTGGTGGACTGTCATCGAATCATCCGGGGATGCGCGGGATGTTCCTCGTAATCGAGGCGGTGAAGCAGCTCCGCGGCGAATGTGGTCCGCGTCAGGTCAAGGATTGCCAGATCGCCCTATGCCACGGCACCGGCGGCGAACTCGGCACCCGTCACTCCGGCGCAACTTTGATTCTCAGCAACCAGTGAGTAACAGCCATGGCTGACGAAAAAGATAAGAAGCGTTACGCGAAACCGCTCCCTCATATCGACGAAGAAAACCGCCCCTGGTGGGAGGCCGCCAAGCGTCACGAACTATACATCCAGAAGTGCCGCGATTGCGGCGATCTGCGCCACCATCCGCGCGCGCTATGCACCAACTGCATGTCTTCCAACACTGAATGGGTGAAGTGCAGCGGCAAGGGCAAGATCTACACTTTCACCGTAACGAATCAGAACGGCGCCGCCGGTTTCCGCGATGCACTGCCCTATGTCCTCGCGTGGGTCGAAATAGACGAGGGCCTGAGGATACTCACGAACATCGTCGATTGTCCGCCGGCGCAAGTAAAAATCGATCAGCGCGTCGAGGTAGTCTTCGATGACGTCACACCCGAGGTGACGCTCGTGAAATTCCGCCCCGCCGCCTAACAATTCATTGATTGCAGCGAGCGGCGATTTTACGTCGCCGCTCGCTGCCGTTCGCCTACGCGAAAGCTTCGAGTAATCCTCACTCTGCTCGCAGTACTGAAAAGGTTCTAACGAGATAGCCGATGGAAATCGCCACTCGCCCGATGCAGCCGGAGGATCTTGTCGAAGTCGATCGTATCCTCCGTCTCGCCTTCGGAACGTTTATCGGATTGCCGGATCCGATGGCCATGTTCGGTGATAGCGATGTTGCCCGAACGCGTTTCAAAGCCGATCCTAGTGCGGCTTTCGTCGCGACCGGCGATGGCAAGCTGGTCGGTTCAAACTTCGCTACTAACTGGGGAAGCGTCGGTTTCTTCGGTCCGCTTTCCGTCGATCCTCGATTCTGGGAGCAAAAGGTCGCACAGCGACTGCTCGAACCAACGATGGATCTCTTCGCGAAGTGGGGGTGTCGCCATACCGGTCTGTTCACCTTCAGCTACAGTCCCAAGCATGCGGCTCTCTATCAGAAGTTTGGCTTCTGGTCCCGCTTTCTGACTCCGGTGATGTCGCTGGCCACCAGCTCTTCCCAACAAGGGGCAACTTACATCGAGCTTTCCAAGCTGCCAGCGAGCCAAAAACAAGAGATGATTGCGGCTTGCCGCGAACTGACGAATCAGATCTATGAGGGCCTCGACGTCGCTATCGATATTGGATCGGTCGATAAGCAACGGCTCGGCGATACAATCCTGCTGACAGACAACTCCAAGATCGTAGCCTTCGCAGTCTGCCACGTTGGCGCAAGGACCGAGGCCGGCGGCGGCGTGTGCTTTGCGAAGTTTGCCGCAGTGCGACCGGGAGTGGATGCAGCGAGTAACTTCGAGCGGCTCCTCGATGCATCCTGCCAATTCGGCGCCAGTCGCGGCGTCAAGCGCTTTGTTGCCGGAGTAAATACGGCCCGCCACGAAGCTTATCGCACGATGGTCGCGCGTCGGTTCCGCACCGACATCCTTGGCGTAGCGATGCACCGCGATCATGATCCGGGTTACAACCGTCCCGGCGTCTATCTACTCGACGATTGGCGCTAACGATTTCCGCGCGATAACTCCGCCCTCTTTTCGTTTTTTCCTCGACGACCTAACTCGGTCCGATTGATAGCCTCTTCTCGACGAGAGGCTATCTGCGATGCCGTACACACTACCGCTCGTATGGGGGATGTTTCTGGTCGTGATAGGCCTTCCTGTCGGCCTCTATAGACTCCTGACGCGGAGTCAGCGGCGCTTCGTCCGCGAAATACGGCAGCATGCTGAACAGCGCCGATGGACGTTCCACAAACGTCAATGGACCGGGAGTCCGACCGACGTTCGTATCGAGGGACAAACTGCAAGCGGTATCAAGTGGATCCTTACGACCAAAGGCTCTGGCGCGAGTAACCGAGGATGGTCCGTCGGTCTCCATCAGCGCTTTCCCTCATTGGCCGGGGAAACTAACGTCGCTATAGCGCTGCGCGACAGTATCGATACGCGCTTGCGGGTTTCCGGTTCGATAGGTGGGAAGAACGTAGCGCTTTCTTCGCACAGCCCTTCAAAGATAGCTGCCTTCAGCGGAACGGCTGCCGGTGTCTTGAAGTTTTTTGAAGAGGCGCAGGAAGTTGCGAGCGGCAACGCGGCGTTCGATAAGGCTTATCGCGTCTTGACGATGCCGGACAAAAGCCAGAAGAAGCCGGTCGATCCAGCCTTGGCCGATAGCATCATAAATTGGCCCACCAGCGGCGTTGCGGTTCATTCGACACTTTTTTGGCGCGATCCATTCGGCTTCCACGCCGAGGCGGGTCTGGTCGCTCAGCCCAATTGGGCGACCATTGAGCATCTGGTGGCGATAAGTGAAGCCCTGATTGAGCGGATCCCGCAGAGTGTTCCAACCGCGGCTCCGAGCGGAATTGTCGATCGCCTCGTGGCCGGGCTTATGCGCTGAGACGATCCAGCGCGCGCAGCACCATCTCGCTTATCGCACGGATAGAAGCGAAAGATCCCGGTTTGAGTTCTTCGCTCGGTATCTCGATATCGAAATGCTGTTCGCAGAAGACCACCGTCTCGACCATCGCGGACGAATCGAACACGCCAAGCTCCAGGAGTGGATCGTCTATCGATAAATCCTGAAGCTGCGCCGCAGCCGGAACGCTGCTCAGGAGAAAGTTCCGTATCTCTTCTTGAACCGCGTTAAGTTGCATCGGTCTGAACGTCCTCAATATCGATCAGAGCAGCACGCCGGTCCACTTTGCCGTTGCTCAATCGTGGGATGGCTGAGCGGACGTAGATGGCGGCCGGCACCATGTAGGCGGGCAGCAGTTCCGCACAGTGCCGACGCAAGATGGCTTGATCGATAGACGCATCGTCCTTAGCGACAACGACAGCAACCACGCGCAGCCCGAGCTTCGCGTCCTGCTGTGGAAACACAAGCGCCTCCTGGACCTCGGGACGACGCGTGAGAGCAGCCTCGATCTCGCTCGGTTCAACGCGATTTCCGCGAATCTTGATCTGCTGATCGGCTCGGCCAACCAGTTCGAGCCCGCCATCTTCAAGCCGCCGCACGAGATCGCCGGTGCAGTAACCCTTTACCTTGCGACCGGGCTCCGGCTCGACTTCCCTCAGCGCCCGCGCCGTCTCCTCGGGGCGACCCCAGTAGCCAAGCATCAGGACCGATCCGACTATCCAGAGCTTGCCGACTTCGCCCGGTCCGACGGGACGATCGTCGTCGTCAAGGACGAATAATTCGAAAGCCCCCGAGATAGGGCCGATGCGGCGAAGATCGATCTCTTCAAATGGCCGCGGCAGCTCTCGGAGGATACGTATTTTCGCCTCGGTGCAACTGTAGTTGGTAAAAAGACGGACGTGGGGAAGGCGATTAGCGATCTCGCGGATACGGTCGTAGGTTGCGCGCTCACCTCCGAAACCCACGATCCGAAGGGAGGAAAAATCGTTACCGTCGAAGCCTCCCTGATCGATCATCATCGAGAGCACGCTCGGCACGACAAACCATACGGAGAGCTTCTCTGCACTCCAGAGCTTGGCCACTTCACGCGGGAAAAGTGCGAGCGCCGGCGGCACGGGATAGAGCGCCGCTCCCGCCAACACGCTCATGAAGATATCGAAACTCGCCATCGCTGAGTGCAGCGGCGTATGACCGCTCAGGCGATCGTCAGGTGTCAGATGAAACACGTTCTGCGTCCAATTCATCTGTTCGAGCAACGCGTGATGAGGCACCATCACACCCTTTGGGGCACCCGTGGATCCCGACGTGTACTGGATATTCGCGAGGGAGCCAGGCTTGAGCGCGACAGAAAAGCTCTGCGCGTCTTCGCTTTCAAGTTCATCGGCCGTAATCAGCGGAGCTGCGCACTGAAGTTCCGACGCGGTCGCCTCGGGCAACCAAACACCCCTCAGCGGATTCTCGTCGGCGAGGATCGGCGTCAGCATCGCGAGGTTTCGGGCCGAGGTTATCAAGCCACTCGCCGCACAATCGCAGATAATTCCGGCGATACGAGCAACCGGAGCGGTCGCGTCCAGCGGGACGTAAGCCGCGCCCGCACGCATGATTCCCCATATCGCCGCGATCGCCTCGATCGATTTGGGCATCCAGAGTGCCACGCGATCACCGGGCCTGACCCCGTAGCGGACGAGCGATCGCGCGACCTTCGTCGCCATCGCGTCGAATTCGGCATAGGTAACTACACGCTCGCCCATCACGATCGCGGTACGGGCGGGATACTGCTCAACGGCAGCCATCAGAACGTCTGGAACTAACTGGGCTTTCATCGAGGCTGTTTCGAAGATCGAAACCCGCGAGCCCACGCGATCGTGCGTTCGAGCAGGCGTCGACCTTCCCATGCGTGCGTGAGTTCCGGCGATACCTCGACGGTTATCCGGGCTTTGTCTTTCGGAGCAAGCGGCTCGAGCAGTTGGCGCTCGACAACCTGGAACTCTAAATAGAGCGGGTCGTTTTTTCCGTAGAGGAAGAGCGCCTGTGCCGACGATCGCACCAATTCATCGAAACCCGCCGCGAAGCGCTCGGCGATCTTCGGCAACTGTGTCGATACCTCGGTTGCGAAGGAGGCGTAACCTTCTCGCGCATCTCCCTCGGATCGGCGCCCCAGCGCGGTGCGCACTCGCTGCAGGAGGCCTCCGGGGTTATCCGACTGGGTCACACTTTTACCAATAGAGGACCGCTCCAGTACCGGAGGCGCCGCTATCAGCAATCCACGAATCGACTCCGGATGGTCTCCGAAAGCCGAGAAGGCGCTCAACGCATCGAAGCAGTAGCCGACCAACAAGAATTGGCGATGGCCGCGCGCCCACATCGCATCGACGGCGCATCGAACATCGTCGCCATAGGGCTCCTCACGCGTCGCGATTGCCGTCGCTCCGGAGCTTTCGCCGTGCCCGTGTAGGTCGAAGCGGAGAGCGCTGAAGCCTTCCGCGGCTAGTTGCCTCGCGGCCAGAACCGGAAACCGTTGGACGCCGAAGCGCGGATGGCCGGGGAAAACGATACAGATACCCTCGTCGCGACTCTCAGGCGCGGGTGGCGTGAAGATGCCGCGCAGGATTCCATCGCGGGCGGCGAACTCAAACGGCTCTTCGGCGCGAGCACGAGCCAGAGTCGACGAGGTCTCAGGCCAGTTCATCGAGCCAGATCTTCGTGCTTGCAGCTAACGAGTCGGTGAACAGCCAAGCTTCGTTGCCCGTGCTCCCCTCGGGTTCCTGCAGAACTTCCAAGGTGACACTAGCACCGCGACCTTTCATCGCTTTGGCCAACGATGTGTTGTCGCGACTGAGTTCTTTGCGACGTCGAAACTGGGCGAGCAACGTCGGGCCACTCCAAGCCTCGAGCATCACCCTCAGATCGAGCTCTAACGCACTCGTCGTCAACGACCGATAAAGCTCCTGCCCGGGAACCGCAATACTCGCTTCCACGCTCAAGCGCTCAATCAGTTCGCTCTCCGATGATGCGGTTTTCCGCCCCCGCGCCATCTCGGCAATCGCCTGATGGCGCATCAGTTCGAGAAAATAATCCCGCGGCCGATGGATCGGCTCCCAGAGCGCAAGGCCAACTACGTCGCCGCGGCGGCGGATTATTTCGGCTGCGATCAAGGCTCCAAAGCGGATTCCGACCGCGATAATCCCGCTGGCACCTGGCAGAGTAGCCGCAAAATCAGCTACCGCAAGCCCGTCCGCAACCATATCTTCGAAGGTCAGTTCCGCGAAGTTCCCGCTCGAATCGCCGTGTCCTCTCGGATGGTACGAGACGGTCGTGAAGCCTTTTTCGGCAAAATGACGCCCGGCAGCGACCTCGGCCCTCCATTTGGCCTCATGATCAGCTCCGAAGCTGTTGAAGAAGACTACAATTGGACCATCTGAGCGCGAGCCCTCCCGGACCACGCGATAGAGAACCGCGCCGTCCAAGTCGACTAGTTGGCGACACTCCCGCACACTCCAGAAAGGGGTCGGTTCAGGCAATTCGGGTGACTCAGTTTGTGCGTCTCTTGGTATCAAAATGCGCCTTGCTGGTTAGAAACATAGCGGATAGTCAAAATTCCATCCCGTTGCAACCAAAAGCTCAGCAAACAAGGTTAAAGGTCGGAATTTGGGGAGAAATTCAGCTCGAGCAATCGGACGGTCGGTTCTCCTCGACTATCGGCCCCGTTTGGTTACAATGAGGCTTGCCCGTTGAGAGATGGAATTGCGGCAATTACTGGCGCGATTCATTAGCTTCTCCGGCGAGGACCTAGCGGAGTCGCGGCGAGTCCGCCGATAACGTTAGATAGAGAGGGTACCCCCTTAGTGAGCACTGTTCTCGATCTGCACAGCCATAGCGAAGCTTCTGAGGATAGCCGCGCCCCGCTTGAGGCCTACCTCAACTGGCTTAAATTGCGTAAGGCCGAGCGGCCGGTCGACGGTATCGTCCTGACCGAGCATCGGCAGTTCAACAAAGACGGCGACTATCGCGCGCTCGAAGACAAATTCGGCATCATCGTGCTGAAAGCCTCCGAGGTCGAAACCGATTATGGCCATATCTTGGTCTTCGGCGTCACCGACGAGATGACCCGTCGCTTCGATTTCGCCAACGTGCGACTGCCCGCGCAGGAAGTGATCGACGAAGTCGCCCGGATGGGCGGCGTCGCGATTCCATGCCATCCGGGTCGCCCCAACGTCGGCCTCTGTGAGCACTACAAGAGCAAGCCGCCGCTCGAAAACGTGCTCGCGGTTGAGGTGCTTAACGGTGGATCGCGCAAGGGCGAGGATGAACGCAGCGAGGAGCTGGTCGCGCATTATGGCTACGGCGCGATTGGCGGCTCCGATAGCCATCTCGTAAGTCTCATCGGGCTTTGCGCGACGCGTTTCGACGCAACGATCCGCTCGATGGATGATCTCGTTCGTGAACTTAAGACCGGCGCCTACGAACCGGTTGATTTTCGCCCGCGGCGCAAACCTGTCCCGCATGCCGTGGCCGTTGAGGTAAAGTAACGCGATGGCTGTAAACTACGATCCTGCACTTATCGGCCGCGTCTTCGAAACGACCGATCCGGTTCCTGTCGACGCCGACATGATTCGCCAATTCAACGAATGCATAGGCGATACGAATCCGCTTCACGTCGATCCCGAGGCCGCCAAGAGCGGACCCTACGGGGGACTGATAGCACCGCCTTCGTTCGCGGTTACCTTTCGCAACGGGCGTCACTTTTTCGAGCATGTACCACGCTTCGGCAAAGCGGGCTTCGATGCGGGCAAAGATGTCGAGTTCGTCGCACCGATCCGCCCCGGTGATTCGATCACGCTGAGTTCCCACGTTAAGGAGATCTACGAAAAGACCGGCCGTAGTGGCTCGATGGTCTTTGTCGTGATCCGCTCGACACTCACGAATCAGAAGGGCGAAGTGGTCGCCCACGTCGACCATCGCTTCATGAACCGCCCTTAGTGGCCGTGTTTTACTCTTTTCGAAGCGGCAGCCTTTTTGTCATTCTGAGGGTAGCGAGCAACTGCGAGCGCAACGAAGAATCTCGGACAGCATCGCGAGCTGTAGCACTCGTGATGCCGGTACCGGTTCCGCGCCCTTAGTGCTGAAATTTCTGCCAGAATCCGCTAACCTTCAGCGCCAATAACCATCGGACGAACCAAATGAATTACGCAGACGTAAATATCGGCGATTCTCTCGGCCCCGAAGAGATGTACCTCAGCAAGGATCAGGTCCGCACCTACGCCAAGGCGATGGGCATGTGGGCGCCTCGCTTCACCGACGATGAAGCCGCGCGCAAGGAAGGCCTGCCCGGGATGATCACGCCCGGCAACATGAGCCTCGCGATCCTGAGTAAGCTGGTTACCGATTGGATCGGATCAAGCAGCGCGAAGATGAGCCGGCTCGGGGTCACCTATCGGCAACCCGTCCAGCCCGACCATACGATCTCACTGCACGGCTTCGTCACCCATAAGAGCGATGCCGACAAAACGGTCGAGATGGATGTGTGGATCGAAAGCGAAGAATCGGAACGCCTCGTTATCGGAACGGCGACAGTACAGTTCCCCAGCTAACCCTCGGCAAAGCATTCAATAGGCCCGACAATTAATCGACCCATCTGAAGAGAAAGCCGGCGGAAGATCCACCGGCTTTCTCACGAAGCACAGAGCTGCAGTCTAAAATTCGTTTGCCATAGGCCAGCGTATTGGAATCAATGGTAGCCGCTGCCTGATAGGTCCGTGACCTGGCGCAAGACTTCGTCGAGGTTGAACGCCGCTGGCTTCTGCCGCGGCGGGAAATCCTTGAACGCCTGTATCTGATGCGCCACGAAGCCCTGCATCTGATAAAGGAGGTAAGCGTGGGAGATGACCCAGTCCCAATACGTGTTGGAGTTCTCGTCCGCACGCTCAAAGGGATCGCGCCGCAGATTGAACATCTTGGGAGCCCGCAATTTAACAAATGGCTCAAACCAGCACGCCAGCTGTTTGGCCCGCTGCTCCATGAGAACTAATTTCCAGTCTCCCAT
The DNA here is from genome assembly GCA_035541875.1 of Binataceae bacterium (SeqCode). GTDB lineage: Bacteria > Desulfobacterota > Binatia > Binatales > Binataceae > JAJPHI01. Next base: position 29,903 of record DATKML010000029.1, on the reverse strand, counting down.
ACGCAGCCCCAAAACATCGCCATCATCGCTGATATAGAAAAAGAACTGGCGCGGACTCTTCTTCTCACCTCCGGTCAAATAAGGAAGCAAATTGTAGCCGTCGATATGGACCTTGTAGGTTCGATTCCCGATCGTGTGGCCTTTGAGCAACTTCTGCGCGATATCGGTTTCCCCTGCGGCAGCTAGCAAGGTCGGGAGCCAATCCTGATGGGAAGCGAGATCGTTATAGACTTGGCGAGGTTCGATTTTACCCGGCCATCGTAGAAAGATGGGCACTCGCCATCCACCTTCCCAATTGGTGTTTTTCTCACTGCGAAATGGCGTGATACCGGCATCCGGCCAGCTGTTGTAATGCGGGCCGTTATCAGTCGAATAGAGAACGATCGTGTTCTCGGCGATACCGAGCTCGTCGAGCTTAGCCAGCATCCGACCGATGTACTCGTCGTGTGCAACCATCACGTCGTTGTAATCGCCCTGCCCGCTTTTACCCTTATGCTTTTCCGCGCAATGCGTACGAAAGTGCATGGCGGTAGTGTTGTACCAGACGAAAAACGGTTGTCCGTCCTTGTGGGCACGATCGATGAAATTCAGAGCCCGTTCAGTAACTTCCTCATCGATCGTTTCCATCCGCTTTTTCGTCAGCGGCCCGGTGTCCTCGATGGTCTGAGCGCCCTTGCCGTCCCCCAAGCTGTGAAGCACGCCGCGCGGACCAAAGCGCTTTTTGAACTCGGGATCTTTCGGGTAATCGGGATCCTCCGGCTCTTCCTCCGCATTGAGGTGGTAGAGGTTGCCGAAAAACTCATCGAAGCCGTGCACAGTCGGCAAAAACTCATCCTTGTCGCCCAGATGGTTTTTGCCGAACTGCCCAGTGACATAGCCTAGCGGCTTCAGCAATTCCGCTATCGTCGGATCTTCTGCACGAAGGCCGACGTTGGCACCGGGCATCCCCACCTTGGTCAGGCCAGATCGTATCGGGTTCTGACCCGTTATGAAGGCCGCGCGCCCGGCGGTGCAGCTTTGCTGTCCGTAGTAATCGGTGAACGTCGCACCCTCGTTACCGATCCGATCGATGTTCGGAGTCCGGTAGCCCATCTGCGCGCGGTTGTTGTAGCTGATGTTCCACCAGCCGATATCGTCGCCCCACAGAATAAGGATATTTGGCTTTGCTGCCATATCTGACTCCCTTCGAACAATAAAAGTCGGGAGTTAGTATTGTAGCGACGGCCCGGCTCCTCGAGGAACCTGACGAATGAGCTTGCTTGCCAAGAACGATGTTCGACGTTATTCGGGAAAGATCCTCCGCGCGACGACCGTGTGCAGGTCATTCAAGTACGGAAAGATCTCCTTCGTCCGACCATAATCGGAGGCAGCCTTCCATTCGGCTGTTTTCACAATGTTCGGATCATTCATTTCGTAGACGGCGAGATATTTGGGGTCGCCCTCGTTGATCTGATAGCGCCGTCCGCAATAAACGCCCTTCACACTCGAGAGCGCGGGCACGTGATCCTCGTTGTACCAGGTGTTGAAATCCTTCTCGTGATCGGCAGGAGTGTTGAGCCGCACCGTCAGGATAAATTCCGCATCGTGATCGGGTCGGTTGCCGTGCGCGAAGATCTTCTTAAAGAACCCCATCTTGAGGTTCTGCATCTTCGGCACCATGCGCAGCGTCCACGGCGTCCGATTCTGGCGTACCTTCAGGAAGGCCTCGCTGACATCGACCTTCTCGTCGACTAGGTCGTAGATCGTGACGTACTTCGGCTTGCCCATCACGCTGACGTAACGGCGACCGGCGAGAAAGCCCGGAACCTCGCGGATCAGCTGTGGGATATGTTCGGTGTTGTACCAGGCGTTGAATTCTTCTTCGATTTCAGCAGGGATATCGGTCCATACGACGAGTACGCCATTGCCTTCAGCCATCGGATTCTCCTGAGCGCGTAAGATGGGCCAATCGTGCGACCATCAGGCCGCCGCTGTCAAACTCCATTTCTCAAGCTGTTTCGCCGTTCAGAGGCGAGCCTGCGAGCCGATGAATAACAGTCAGCAGCTAGTCGGGGATTATCTTACAGGCCGTAAGCGTTCGCCCATGCACGCCCGTCCAAAAGGACGGCGAAAAATCATGAGCTACAGTAGAGCGCCGCGGAAGGTTTCGTCGCGTGGCGGGGGATACTGCAGCAGATTGATCGCCCAGCGGCGCGCTTGCTTGAGCGCATCTTCAGCTCGACGGAAGAGACGCTCGCGCTGCATCGTGCTCCATACATAAACGTCGACCGAAGGCTCATCGGCGAGCGTGATATCGATCATCCAATCTTCGATCTGCGGACCGCAAATAAGGAGGCGCAGCAGGCGTCCGTGATCGAGCACGATTCCTCGCGCCTCGCGCGGGAGTCGGAACTCTTCCTTAACGCGTTTAACGACCTTCTCAGGCGAGTGCTCCTCCGTCATCGGCACGTAAGCCCATTCGCCCTGAGCCGGATTCGCGGCATGCGCGATTCGCAGATTGTTGTCGGTAAGATCGTCTTTGGCGCGATCCTGATCGTAGTCCTTCGCGACGGTGTAGAAGCTCATCGCAATCGGCAGCTGCGGCAGCTCGGCCTCATCCTTGGTCTGCTGCTTGCGCTTCTTGAAGTCGGTCTCGACCCACCAGCGATTTTCGACGTTCGGCTTGTGCGCCATGGGAGGAAATTCTACGCGGCGATTCCCAGGATGGACAGTAGCCGCCTACCGCGCCGCTGCCCGCCGAGCCACACGTCGGCCCTTCGCACCAGCCCTTGCTCCTCCCCTCGAACGGCTTGCCTGTCGTCGCGATGACCGGGCAGTCGCTACGCGCGTATTGGCCGTCCGCGCCCGCGGTTTCGTAGTGCGCTTCAGCCCCCGGACCATCCGCAGCATGAAGGCATCCGCCTTCGTCTCAGCGTCGGTCCAAAAGAGATAGTGGGCGAGTTCGTGGTAGACCATCTGCACCCACATTCGTTCGCTGTTATAAATTCGCCCCCGCTTCCAGTTCTCCGGATGCACCAAATGGATGCGACCATCCTCGAAGGTTTTGCCGGCGACCTTGCCCCAATCAATATATTCGTACCAGTCGATTTTAGGCGTTTTAATGTGATAAAAGCGGCAAAAATCCGCAATAGCACGTCGAAACGCTACTGGACGTTGACCATGGAAAAATTCAACGAGCTTCCGGTCCATCTCGCGGCGATGGGCGACCGGGGGAAGAAGCATACGCACTAAACTAAACCCTCCAACCGAGGGTTCTGATCATAGAAGGGTCATCAGAAGGGTGTCAAACAACGGCTAGCCGGATCGTTCGGCCTCGCGTTACATCAGGACCCGGCGCGCTTCCTGAGGGTGGGCGCGCCGAGGTCCCGAGGGTGTCTGCTTTGTGAGGGAAAAGGAGGCCCTGCGGCGCGCCCGGAGAAATCAGGTGTTGGGCACGACGGCCAGACGTGTGCGACGGCGCCGCACCCGGTTGGCAGTCATATGCTGAGCCCGGCTCGATTCCTTAAGGCGCAGGCGACCGACGCCCAGACGTGCCGAGGCTCCGGTAAAGCCCATCGTGAGTCCGCTCAAGCGACGGCGCAGCACTTCAGAATCAATGTTGAGCGCATCGCAGATACTGTCGAAGGAGAACGGATAACCCGTGCCGCGGGTGTTTACCCATTGGGCCGCGTCAGCAAAGGCGCGGCGCTTACGGGCGCTACCGGCACGCTGCCAGCCCTGAAGAATATTGATGGCATCCACCAACACAGCGAGCATCAGGCGTTGTTCGCTGCTGAGTTTGACCGACCCCATCGCGCCGAAATATTGCGCGGGCAGAATGATGTCGGTAAAGCCAAGATCGGGCTCGTACGTGTTTACTGCCGGTTCCATTCCTTTTTAGCTCCCTCCCTTTTAAGTCTAACACGACCTCAGCGACCGTGCCTCAACCTATTTGAAATCGCTTTAGCGATATTTAACCTATATAACATCCAATATTCGATGATACAAGATAGTGGAGCCTATCAATCATCTTATAACATCTTTACAAATCTTAGAACTTCTCAAAATCCCGATTGACTTTAATTTGTTCCTGATTAGGTCTAAAGCGAAATCCGTGCCGTCGACATTAAGGCGAACCTCAAGGTCGAAAGTGGCTAAGAAAAGCAAGGGTTTTTGAGACGGAGAGAAATTAAAGCAAGAACTGGGACGTGGCTGGCAACAGGTCTAGTTCGATGATGTTACATCTTCAATCACATTTGGGTGCCACACTTTTGGCACATGCATCATAAAGCTTTCATAGAGCATCAATTGAGACTAATAGATGTAAATGAGGCCAAGCGATAATCACTCCACGAAATGTGGTTTTCGGGGCTTCACGATAAGATCACACCTCCTCAAGGACCAAAGCTCCGACCCGGTTCGCCGGATATCAAGATCCCATCCGCCGTTTCCGATTCCAGACGGATCGACCACCCACCCCTATATAGGATAGGATGCGTCTACCACCCGTTACCTGTCGCAAGCCCACCACGCTACGGTGGCGTTTCTGCACATCAGGGTGTCCCGCATGCAGTCAGAACTCTTTGGAGCGCTAGAGAGCGAAGCGAAATGAAGCCCCGCAAGACCCGTAAGATCAAAATCGGAAGCGTGATGGTTGGCGGCGATGCGCCTATCGTGGTCCAGTCGATGTGCGCGACCCGCACGATGAATATCGACGCGACGATCGCGCAGGCCCATCAGCTAGCGAAAGCCGGGGCCGGTATTGTTCGTATCGCGCTCGACAACGAAAAAGAGGTGCCTGCCCTTAAGGAGATCCGTTCGCAGACTGCAGGGATCAATCTTTCCGTCGACCTGCAGGAGAATTACAAGATCGCGGATAAGGTCGCCCCTCACGTCGATAAGATCCGCTACAACCCCGGCCACCTCCATCATATCGAGAAAGCCAAATCGATCCCCGAGAAGGTTCGATGGCTCGCGAATATCGCGCGCGATAACAACCTGGCTATCCGCGTCGGGGTTAATTGCGGCTCAGTAGCGCCGGCCTTCCTGGAGAAGTATCCCGACGATCAGCTAACCGCGATCGTTGAGTCTGCCGCTTACCATTGCGAACTGATGGAAGAGTTCGGGTTCGACCGCTTTGTCGTATCGCTCAAGGACTCAGATCCCGCCAAAGTAGTTGAGGCCAACAAGCGCTTTGCAACGCGCCGCCCAGACGTCCCGCTCCATCTCGGCGTGACGGAAGCGGGCCTGCCGCCCGACGGCATCACCAAGACTCGTCTGGCTTTCGAGAAACTGCTGGCGGGTCAGATTGGCGATACGCTGCGCGTTTCCCTGACTCTGCCCAACGACCGCAAGTACGAAGAAGTCGTGGTGGGTCATAAAATTATCGAGGATGTCGAAGCGGGACGATTCATCTCAGTACCCAATTTCGGCACAGGTTTGAACATTATCTCATGTCCGTCGTGCTCACGCGTCGAGAATGAAAAGTTCGTCGAACTGGCCCAAGAGGTTAAGGAACTGACGCGTTACGCAGAGCCCTACCGGATAACGATCGCGGTGATGGGATGCCGCGTGAACGGCCCGGGCGAGACCGACGACGCCGATCTCGGCCTATGGTGCGGACCCACGACGGTGAATCTGAAGCTCAAATCGCGCAAGCTCGGGAACTTCAAATATGATGAGGTTCTGCCCCGTCTCAAGTCTGAGGTCGATCGGCTGATAGCCGAGCGCTCACCCGCACAAAACTGAATTATCCTCACGCGCGAGACATCCACCGAGGGGCCACTGTCTCGCGCGCTTTCACTGCGATTAGCCAAGCCTAGGTATTGACTGCTTGTCGTTGTGGTTCGCTCTCCTTGTTTGGTGTGCTCGTTAGTGCTAAGTGCTGATAGTTATCAGCCACGCCCGCCTGTCTTAGCTAATCGCGACAAGGCTTTTTTTGGGCGTCTTGGGGAGGACGCGCATCGATGCTTTTCTCTACTGTCACCTCGACCCTGCGTCGCAGGAAGCTGACTTTTGCTTCGGCCATAGTCGTCACTATCGCCCTAGGAACCTTTATCCATTCGCGCGGTGTGGCCGGAGCGTCGCAGCCGTCCGTCGGTAATCCGCTCGATCACAATACGATGAGCCGGACCGAGGCGATAGCGAAGTTTGCCGCACTGCCGCTCTACTTCGAGCGCAACGACGGCCAATCCGACCCGAGCGTCCACTACCTCTCGCGAACACCACGTTCCACGGTGTTCCTTGGTGATCAGGGAACTCTGGTCTCGATGGTCGGTGGCACAATCCACAAGGGACCACAATTTTATTCGATTACAGGACAGCAGAAGCCCGAAGACAGACTCGTTGAATCGAATATCCGGGTGCGTTTCGCAGGCGGCAACGCTCATCCGAAGTACGCCCCCCTCGAACCGCTCCAGGCGCGGGTCAACTACCTGATCGGCGCCGATCCGACCAAGTACCATCGTAGTATTCCCACTTTCGGCAAAGTTAAACTGGAAGAGGTCTATCCGGGAGTTGATGTCGTTTATTACGGCACACCCGACAAGCTCGAGTACGACATTGTCGCGAAGCCGGGAGCCGACGTCTCAAAAATCAAGTTGATAATCGACGGCGATGGCACCACCAACGTCGACAGCGACGGCAATATCCACGTGGCAGCGGTTGCCGGCAGCCTGATGATCCGCAATCCCGTGATTTACCAGACCCGCGCCGACGGTACCCGCGATCCGATCGACGGCAAGTTCGCGATGCGGAAAAAAGCCTCCACCACCGAGATCGGCCTTCAGCTAGCCGCCTATGATCGCACCCGCACCCTCGTAATCGATCCCGGCGTAGAGCTGGTCTATTCGAGCTATATCGGAGGTACCGGCGATATCACCGGCACCGTAAACCTTGAGCAATTTGCGGGCGTTACCGGAGGTGCTGCCCTAACTGTGGCTGACGTCGGCTCTGACGTCGCGATAGATAACGCCAACCACGCGTGGGTGACCGGCGTCGCTTATTCCACGGATTTTCCAACTAGCACCGGCGTTCTCCAAACCAGCCAAAACGCGGCAGCCTCTTCGAATCCGAATTCTTTCGTTAGCAAATTCGATTACTCGAAATCCGGGGCAGCATCCCTAGTATACTCGACCTACTTCGGCGGCAGTGGTGATACGAGTTCGGTCGGCAGCGGCGACGGCGACCTTGCTTTCGGCATCGCGGTCGACGCCGGAGGTAACGCTTTCGTTGTCGGGCAAACCTACTCCCCATCGGATTTTCCGGGTCCACCTTCATCACTGTGTGGTGCGTGGGGAAGCAGCATGAACCAAAGCTCAGCGGCGACGAACAATGGGTTCGTTATCAAGCTCAAACCCGACGGCAGTGGCTTGGTCTACTCGTGCTTTGTCCCCGGCAAAAATAACGCCACCGAATCACGCGTGGCTCTATTCCCCTCCGGGTGTGGAGTTGGAGCGGCTTGTAAAGCTTATGTTGCAGGCAGCACACAAAGCGACAGCACCACAGGCTTTCCCACAACAGCGAGCGCATTCCAATCGACCAACTTGGCCACAAGTGGAAAGAGTCAGGCAACTTTTCTCGTGGTCCACGAGGATGGCAAGTCGCTGGACTACGCAACACTTTATGGCGGTAATGGTAACGGCACTAACTCCGAGTCGGGAATAGGGATAGCGGTCGATGCCAATGGTAATGGGTATATCGCCGGCGCAACTTACTCCCTGACCGGGCTGACAACAAAAAATGCGGCGCAGCCTAACTACAACGGTAAGGTCAACAAGACCAGCAACGCCTTCGTCACCGAGTTCAATCCGAGTGCCAGCGGGGCCGCCTCACTACTTTACGCGACCTACGAGGGTGGTAACGGCAGTCAGGGATTAGTCAGTTGTCTGGGGAGCAAAGTTAATCTCTTCGCGGTCGGCGATGTCGCTACCTCAGTCGCGGTCGATAGCTCCAACAAAATCTGGCTGGCCGGATTCACCGCTTCGACAGGCAATTTCCCTGTACCTGGATCTGTCATGCCCGTTTTCCAATCGACCAACCAAGCCGCTGTTACCTCGGGAGCACCCGCCACGACTGGCTTCCTCACCGAAATCGACCCGAGTTTAGCCCCGGGCGTTGGGCAGTTCCTGTACTCCACCTACTTCGGCGGAACCGGTTATAAGATAACGGCACCGGCGCCGTGCACGGGTGGAGTCGGCTTTGGCGACGTAGTGACGGACCTCCAAGTTGTCGGTGGTAACGTGTACTTCGTTGGGGCCACGGCCAGCGCTGCTTCAACCGGATCAACCTTTCCGCTCTCCGCCAACGCTTGCTTCAAGACGAACAACACCAGCGGCTTTCCGTTCGACGTTAACCTTCCTGTTCTCGGGACGCTTCAGTACAACATCCCTATTACTGGTTTTGCCGCGGAGTTGAGTACTTCGAAAAACCAACTGTTGTACTCCAGTTTGCTTGGTGGCTCGGGTGAACTCGATGTTGCGTCCGGTGGAAAGCTGGACCCGAACGGCAATATGGTCATCGCCGGGCTCACCTTCTCGACCGATTTTCCGACGACTACGACGGGCTTTCAGAAGAGCAACAACGCAGATGCCAACGCGTCGTCCAATGCATTCCTGACGGTACTCAATCCGACGAGCACCGATTCATCGCCATGCCCGACACCGGGCGTGACAGGCCTGCCGACCGCAACCGCGACGGCCACTGCGACCTCGGGCGCGACGCCGACGCGAACCGCGACCCCGACAGCCACGGCAACGCCGACCGTTGCGGCCACGCGCACAGCCACTCCAACGGCTACGGCGACCAGCACGTCAAAAGCGACGGCAACTGCCACACCAACTGCGACGCCGACCGGTGTGCCTTCGCCTGCGGTGTTGAAAGTGTCGCCGACCAAGATCGACTTCGGCAAAGTGACCGCAAGTCTGACCGGGAAACCAAAACTGGTGACCATCATCAACAGTGGCAAGGTCGACGCGAATATAACCGGCGTGAACTCGGCGGCGCCGATCTCGCAGTTCGTGATAGCGTCGAACACCTGTACGAGCACATTATCGCTCAAGCGATCGTGCAAAATTGGGGTAGCGTTCGCGCCGAACGCGGTGAGCAGCCCGTCTGTGAGCGGCAACCTCACGATTAGTTACAACGGAGCGGGTCCACTGCAGGTCAGCCTGGGTGGCACTGGTATCGCGCCGACCGTCAGCGCGCCCAAAACCCTGAGCTTTCCGGCGACCGCAATCAACACCTTGAGCAAGCCGAAGACGGTCACGATCACGAATACGTCGGGAGCGACGATAACTGTAGGAGCTCCTGGCTCACTGACGAACTTCGTGTTAGTCCACGGCGCCGATCAGTGCACCAACGCCGTGTTAGGACCACCTCCGGCAGCGAGCAAAAAGTGCACGATGCAGGTGGCTTTCCAACCAGATGGGCCGTCCGGGCCGGTGACACCTGAGACCCTGACCTATCCGTTCAGCTATGGCTCAGGTCCTGTGCTCAACGGAAGCGTCTCGGTAACTCTCAAGGGGACGGCCAAATAAACTACGGCTAGCCCTTCGGACTTTAACAGCGGCGTTCTCCCACTCTGGCGGGGAGGACGCCGCTCTCATTTGGCAAATCGCGCGCAAAGAGAGTTCGGAAAGCGAGTATGCCTACAACGTTTAATGACCTATGATCGCAAAATAGAAGCTCTCTTTTAACTAATAGACGCGAATCAGTACGGATTGTTGGATTAGCGCTCGGATGAGAACGATGCGTCGAAATTTGAGCGTGAGGGTCTAAGGAAACCGAGTCTATGCACAAGGCTGCATTCAAAGGGAGCGTCGCGCTTATTCTTATCGCGGCCGCGGTTGTCACGTTTCTCGTGACGGCGTCGGGGGCGATGGCCTTCACTTTTACCCACGCCAAACGCCCTCAAAAGTTCTACGCCGTGAAGCCGCTCGAGGGTATGACGATCGACGATGTGCGAACCGCCACCGCCGTCAAGGGCACTATCCCGATGTGGCACTATTCGATCGTCTCACCGATCGATGGGAAGACCTATCAGGGGCTGATGGTAGGACGCAGTCCGTTGGCTGGTGGGATGCGCACGACGACCATCCAGGTCTTTGTGGTTCCCACAATTATCCGATTATCCGATGGCACAACCTTCGACCCAACCCAGATCGACTCGGCTTGCCTGAGCAGTACCAAGACCCCGGTCGATGTGATGCAAGCATCGCCGCTGTTTAACGATGCAAACTACACGATTAATGGACAGTTCATCGGAATTACTCAGTACATCGATGCATTCCAGCGCGCCAACTTCTACAACTCATCGGGAGGAATGCTGAGCAACGTCGGCAAAACCGGCGATCGGTATCACACGCTGTTTAACGTCACGATGGCCTCCCCTATAACGATCTCCGTACCCTCTACAAAGGGCGTTCACGGCACCTTTTCGAACACCTGCAACCACGAAGAGACCGCGATTATCGACTTCGCGACCTTCGACAAGGCCGTGACCAAAACCCAGATTCCCAAGCTGGCGAAGAGTGGCGTCGGACCGACCTCGTTTGTGCTCTTCATGACACACAATGTCGTAATGTCTTTCCCCTTTGTTCGGAATGATCCTACGCAAAACTGCTGCATCCTCGGCTACCATGGCGCGCTCGGGAGTCTCGCCAAGGTCCAGACCTATGCCGCGGCGGATCTCGATACTACCGGCTTGTGGGATCCCAGCTCCGGCGTCGATCTCACCTCGACTTCACATGAGATTGGTGAGTGGCTGGACGATCCGGTTCCTTCCGCCAGCGTTAAGAGCACTGCAAACAATGCAGCTCCGCTCTGGGGAGGGTTCGGCCAAACGATCGGTAGCTGCCAGGGTAATCTCGAAGTCGGCGATCCGCTTAGTGGTTCGAACTTTCCTTCAATCGTGATGAATGGCTTCACCTACGATGTGCAGGAGTTGGCGTTCTTCTCGTGGTTCTATCGCCAGAACCCCTCGATGGCTGCCGGAGGGCTTTTCTCTGATAGCGGCTCTTTTGGCACTGACGCCGGCCCGATCTGCTAGGCCTCGGAATCGAGCACAACGAGCATCGAACCATGAACAACGGCAAACGCATATTCCTCTGGCTTCTGGGACTGACTCTCGCGGTGCTGCTCAACTCGAGCGCTCGCGCCGATACGCTCACGCTCATCACAGACCAAACGAATCAGAAGTCGGACGACTCGATCGATTGGTCGCAGCTCGGTGCTGACGCAACCGTGTTGAATGCGTCGTTCTCCGCAAATACAGCGCTGAACAATGGCGTCAGTGTCGCACTCAAAGGCAGTAACAGCCTGACCTCGGTGGTCTGTACCGCAACACCTTGCAGCTGGGGAACCGGCTTCACCGCAGGCGATACGCTGCTTTGGACCTCGGATAACGCCAACGGTGGCAATGGACCCCTAACCCTCACTTTCGCAACCCCCGTCTTTGGGGCTGGGGCGCTCATCAAAGCCGATCTTCCCGGCCAGTTCACCGCACAGATACAAGCCCGTCAGAACGGCAAGGTGCTGAAGAGCTTTACCGAAAAGAGCGATACAGCAGGGGATCCTATCTATATCGGCGTGCTCGATAGCACCGCCGCCAATATCACGGGCGTGGTCTTTAGCCTGAGCAGCTGCCCAAAATTCTCGAGCTGCGCCGACTTCGCCGTCGACAAAGTCCAGGTCAACCAGACCTCCCACTGAGAGAGGCTCCCCAATTTCAGGGGCGTTTAACGGCTCGCGAGAAACGCCCCGATCGAAAGCCTCGCTCCAGGAGTCCCTCCTCGTGCGAGGCTCTATCGGGTTACCGCGTGATACGGCCGCCTTGCCGGGTTAGGGGCCGCGACGGCTCCGATTCCCCCTTAACCTGAAGTGCGAGGCGGTCACGACGGCGACGATCATCGCTCGCCTCCCACATTTTTAATTAAGCCCGCTCGAAAGATTCTGTGGCTCTTCATCGCCCCAAGCCGATCAGCGGCTGACTAATACCAACAAAGCCTAAGAAAGCTTTGTAAAAATGCCTAAACCTAAATTTTTATCTCTAAACATCTAATCTCTTTTCGGGTTCTATTCTGCACGACTAACGCCTAAGATTAGGTGCAGTATTGAATCAGAGCTAGCATTACTACTCGTTTAAACTTGTAGACATGCTTGCCGATGATTGAGTTTGTAATTCGATGCTTGGGAACTAGACACCACGTATCGGGAGATAATCGGACGGTTATGGCTAAGATATCTACTCATCGAGCCATTTTAGGTTTCATAGCAATATTTTGCTCCGGACTTGGCTTAGGAGTTCGCGCAGCTGATGCGCAGAGCACAGAGCAGCTCCAGGGCTACTACACCGTCAAACCGCTGACCGGCATGACGAAGGCTCAGGTGGCGTCAGCGGTCGTATCCTCAACCACCATTCCGATGTGGAATTACTCAATCACCTCGCCGGTGAACGGGCTCACCTACACCGGTTCGATGGTTGGTCGGAGTCCATTCTACAACGGGATGCGCACGACGACGATTCAGGTCTATCTAATACCGACCATCATCAAGACGCCCGACGGCAAGACCTTCGATCCAACCATCGCCGATACCTGCCTCGGCGGCAAAGTCCCAACGACCCTGTTTCAGCAGTCGCCCCTCTTCAACAACGCTTCCTACTCGATGAACGGCGTCAACGTGGGCACGACCCAATATGTCGACGCGTTCCAACGAGCCAGTTTCTACAGCTCGCCGGGTAATGTCTCTGCGACCGGAGATCGCTATCACACACTGCTCAACGTCACGACCCTTTCGCCAATCACGATTACGATCCCGAGTGGCTTAGGAACGTCGGGACTCTACAGCGGTGCATGCAACGGCGTTTCGCAATCGATGCGCCTGGGTATCGTCGACTACTCCACGCTCGACAGCGCCATCAAGGCACAAATCACCGCTCTCTCGAGCAGTGGAGTAGGCCCGACCTCCTTCCCGATCTTCCTGATGCATAACGTGGTTCAGGCGGCACCTTTCGTCTCGTCCAGCCCAACCAACAACTGTTGTATTCTTGGTTATCACGGGGCGTACGGAACCCTCGCGAGCCTGCAAACCTACTCGCCTTTAGATTTTGACAGTACCGAACTCTTCAACCTTAGTGCGCACGCCGATAATACGACGGCGTCACACGAAGTGGGCGAGTGGATGGACGATCCGCTCGGCACGAATCCGACGCCTAGCTGGGGGCATATCGGCCAAGTGTCGGGATGCCAAACGAATCTTGAAGTTGGAGATCCGCTCAGCGGCACCAACTTCACATCGGTGCTGATGCCAAACGGAACCACCTACGATCTGCAGGAGCTTGCCTTTTACTCATGGTTCTTCCGCCAGTCTCCGTCCATCGGAAGCGGGGGCAAGTATTCGAATAACGGCACCTTTACAACGACTCAGGCCGTTTGCTCGTAGCCTCAACGCAGCCTCGAGAAGCCAAGCCAATGAAAAGCCTCAAGCGTATCTGGCCCTGGATACTGGGAGCGTTAGCGGTTGTACTGCTGGCAAATCCGCCGGCATGGACGGACTCGTTGGTCCAAGTGACGAGTTCAGCTGCGCAGAACGCAACCGACACGGTCGATTGGTCGCAACTGGGTGCCGATGCGACCTTGCTGGCCACCACGAATCCGGCCACAACGACCGGCGGTAAGAGTGTCACGGTGACACTCGCAGGACCAGACAGCCTGACCGCCGTGGTCTGTTCAGCTACTCCGTGTAGCTGGGTCTCGGGTTTTACCGCGGGCGATACGCTGATCTGGACTTCAGATGATTACAACGGCGGTAACGGTCCTTTACAGATAACCTTCGCCAGTCCGGTCGCGGGCGCAGGTGCGATGATCAAGGCCGATGCCTCCGGTGCCTTCACCGCTAAAATCGAGGCTTTCAATAACGGCACCTCGCTGGGCAGCTTCACGCAGGCAAGTAACGCCAATGGCGATTCGTTTTACCTTGGTCTTAACGACAACTCCGGCACGAATATCACGTCAGTCACCTTTAGCCTGACGGCTTGCACCGGAACCGGATGCTCGACCAGCGATTTTGCTATCGACAAACTTTTTATCAATAGCCTGTCGCCAACTCCGACGGCGACGGCTACGGTCACCGCAACAGCCGTACCTACAACGACACCAACACCTACCGCAACGGCGACAGCAACGAGAACAGCAACTGCGACCGCTACCGCGACGCGAACCGCCACCGCCACCGCGACCATCATGCCGACAGTGACTACTACTGCCACTTCAACTGCGACCAGCACTTCAACTGCAACAGCCACTAGTACGGTCACGCCCACAGCGACCGGGACCGCGACACGAACCGCTACCGCAACTGCGACGATCACACCAACAGCGACGGCCTCGGCTACTGCCACTTCAACTGCGACTGGAACACCGACTCCCACGACGACAGCCACTGCTACCGCGACCAGCACATCCACGCGGACCGCTACGCCCACGATCACGGCTACAGCGACACCTACGCTAGTGCCAACTGTAACAGCGACCGCCACCACCACGCCGACCGGCACACCGACGCGCACCGCGACCGCTACCCCAACAGTGACACCCACGGCGGCAGCGCCTACGGCTACACCGAACGCCTACGCCCGTTTGGTCATGAGTGATTCACCGGATGTGTACTGGCGCCTCAACGAATCGAGTGGATCGACTGCGCAAGATTCGGCGCCGAAGGTTCTGCTTGGCGTAACCGGGCCTACTTCGCCCGATACGGCGATAACTCTCGACGGTAACAACGGCTACGTCAGTACCTCAATTCAACTGACCAACCCCGGGTCCGCCGGCTACTCTCTAGAAGTTTGGTTCAAGACAGCCAGCGGCTACGGCCTGGGCGGCAAACTGATCGGCTTCCAGCAAGATCAGACCGGACTCGGCACTGCGGGCTATGACCGTATGATCTACATGACCAACGCCGGCAAGATCATCTTCGGCAACAGCGGCACAACCACCGCAGGAATTACTTCGCCCAGCAGCTACAACGACGGCAACTGGCATCATGCTGTAGGCGCCTTTGATGGAACGGCCTCTCATCTGTATATCGACGGCACGCAGGTCGCATCGTTGAGCGATTCAGCGCCGGTCAATTACAGCGGCTATTGGCGCTTGGGTTACGGTCAGACCAATTTTTGGCCGAACGGGCCTACCAGCCCCTATTTCGCCGGCAGCCTCGGTGAAGCGGCCGTTTATGGAGCCGCCCTAAGTTCGAGTCGGGTCGCGGCGCACTTCAGTGCAGCCGCTGGCGGATCCTACGATGCTACGGTTCTCGCTGATGCCCCGAGCTACTACTGGAAACTCAACGAAGCGAACAGCACCGTCGCTTTCGATTCTACGGGCTCGAACACGGGCACATATCAAAGGCCGCTCGACCTTGGGAGTTTCAACGGCGGAATAACCTACGGAGCTGCCGGCGCAGCAAAGACCGGCGATACAGCGGTGCTGCTCGACGGCTCGACTGGCTATGTTTCGAGCTCGATGCAATACGCCAATCCCACACCGTACTCGATCGAAATTTGGTTCAAAACCGCTAATGGCTATGCCAGCGGCGGCAAACTGATCGGCTTCCAGCAAGCGCAAACCGGCCTCGGAACCTCGAATTACGACCGGATGCTCTACATGACCAATGCGGGTAATATCGTTTTTGGTAACAGTGGAAGCTCGACCTTTGGTCTTCTCTCTCCGAGTGCTTACAACGACGGCAACTGGCATTATGCTGTAGGCGTCTGGGACGGCACCCATATCTATCTGTATGTTGATGGGGCTCAGATCGCTTCGCATACCGATTCGATTCCGTCTAACTATGCTGGCTACTGGCGTGTCGGGTACGGCACCATGGCCGCATGGCCCAACTCGCCCTCGAGCGCCGCTTTCAGTGGAAGCGTGAGCGAGGCGGCGGTCTACTCGTATGCGCTCAGCTCCATCCAGGTGGCCAACCACTTTGCAGTGGCCCCCCCAACTCCGACGCCCACGCCGACTGCGACATTGACGCCCACACCTACGGCGACTGCTACCGCGACTGCCACGGCTACCGCGACACGAACTGCAACGGCTACCGCAACAGCGACACCCACAGCCACGGCGACTGTAACTGCAACCGCAACGCCCTCCGGCAGCGCTACGGCAACGGACACTCCGACAGCGACTGCGACATCAACTAGTGGAGCAACTCCCACGGCCACAGCGACTCGAACTGCGACAGCGACCCCGACTCGAACTGCGACCGCTACGCCGACGCGAACCGCCACAGCGACCGCGACCAAAACGGCCACTCCCACCGCGGGAGCAACGATGACACCGACGGCCACCGCGACGGCGACAGCAACGCCAACTCCGTCGCCAACGCCGACGGTCCTAGCCAATCTGAAGATCACTCCGGCAAAACTTAACTTCGGCAAGGTCTACGCGAGCGCGTCAAGCAAGGTTCACAAGGTAACGATTGTCAACGCGAGCAAAGCGAACTCCACGATTGGGTTGATCGTTCCGCCGGCGGCCGCCCTTTCATCGGACTTCACTATTAGCAACAACCTCTGTTCGGGAGTGACACTGGCACCGAAGAAGAAGTGCAGCTTCGGCCTGGCCTATACGCCGACGACACCGACCGGAGTACTCGAAACCAGGACGCTGACGGTGCCGCATGACGGTGGCATCACTAACATGACGCTGTCTGGAATTCCGATTCCGGTAACACTCGCAGCGCCAAAAGTATCGAGTTTTCCGCTAACCGCACGGGGTAATCGAAGCGCTCCGAAAACGCTGACGATAACCAACAACTCACCTGTCAGTGTCACGATCACCGGCAAAGCGTTTAGTGCAGGAAACTTCGCAATAGTATCGGGCACTGACCTTTGCTCGGGCTCGATCCTCGACCCGAAGGCTTCACCTCCGGTCAAAAAGTGCACGGTACAAGTTGAATTTGCACCACAAGCAAATGCGTCGCCGGGCGCGGTGCCGCCGGAAACTCTCCAATACAACTATGCTTACGGGCATTCCCTTGCCGGTAATGCGCAGACTGTGCTGAAAGGTTCCGACAAATAGCTCGAACGGAAATCCCCTCCCCCCCAAAAGGCAGGGGAGGGAATTTCATCGTTTCAGATCGCTTTGAACTGAGGTATTACTTCCGCTGCGAAGCGAGACACGAACATCCGATGCTCGGCGTTCGATGGATTGAGCGAGAAGATCAGATGTGTCACGCCGGCCGATATGTACTCGTCAATCTGCTTACGCGCCTCATTGATCGCAAACCCGCCTGTCACTAGTACCGACTTTTCAATCGATGCTGGATCGCGACCGATCCGCTCACAGTGATCAGTCAGCCGCGCGATCTTGTGGCGGAACACATCGGGCGTACCGAAGGAATTCCAGATCTGCGCGTGCTTGGCGACGATGCCGAGCGCCATATTTTCGCCGGTCGCGCCGATCAGAATCGGCGGATATGGCTGCTGGATCGGCTTGGGCTTGAAGTTCGCCTCACGCAATTCATAGTAGCGACCCTTGAAGCTCGCGCGCTCCTCGGTCCAGAGCTGCTTGATCATCTGCACTGACTCATCGAGCCGTCGCAGGCGCCCACCGACGGTGTGGAACGGGATGCCGTATTCGCGATGCTCCTGCTCGAACCATCCGGCGCCGATGCCGAGGATCAGCCGACCGCCGCTCACGATATCGACCGTGGTGGCCATCTTCGCTAGCACCGCCGGTGAGCGATAGGTATTGCCGGTAACCATCACGCCGAGGCGGACCCGCTTGGTCGCCATCGACAGCGCGCTCAGCGCCGTCCAGGCTTCGAGACAAGGTCCCGTCGGATCCGAGAAGATCGGCAGGAAGTGATCAAATACCCAGGCGGTGTCATAGCCAAGCGTATCGATCTCCTGCCACAGCGAGAGAATCTCGGGCCAGGTCGTATGCTGTTGCGGGGTCTGCACCCCGAAACGGATCGGATGGTTCATGGGCACGTGCTTACTTCAGCGCAGTGCGAAGCGCAGCGCAGGCCTCCGCCATCACGTCGCGGCCGAGCTTGAACATATAACCGAGGCTGAAGAAGCCGTGGATCGCACCCTTGTAATCAGTATAGGTGATCTTGTTGCCCGCTCCTTTGAGCTTTTCAGCATAGGCAGCACCCTCGTCCCGGAGCGGATCAAACTCCGCTGTAATCACGAGCGCAGGCGGCAGATTGCTCAGATTCGCGGCACGGAGCGGTGACATATACGGGTTGGCATCGTCGCCCGGCTTGCCGATGTAGTGATTCCAGAACCAATCCATCCCGGCCTTCGTCAGCAGATAGCCTTCGCCGTTGGCCCGATAGGAACCGGTATTGAGGTTGTGATCGGTCACGGGATAGACGAGCAGTTGGAACTTCAAGGACGGGCCGCCACGATCACGCGCCATCAGCGCGACAGCCGCGCTGAGATTACCACCCGCGCTATCGCCACCGACCGCCACGCGAGTCGAGTCGCCACCGATCAATGCAGCGTTCGCTGCGACCCACTTGGTCGCGGCGTAGCAATCTTCGACCGGAGTCGGGAATTTGTGCTCCGGAGCGAGCCGATAATCGACCGACACGACAACCACTCCTGCGCCTTTGCAGAGATCGCGGCATACGGGATCGTAACCCTCGACGTCGCCGATAACCCATCCGCCGCCATGCAGGTAAACAAGGACTGGAAGCGGTCCCTCCCCTGCCGGCGTGTAAATGCGGATCGGCAACGAGGTGCCGTTCACATCAATCTTGCGGTCTTCGACCCTCTTCACCTCGGTTCGTGCAGCTCCCGGAGGCGCGAACAGCGAGCGGATGAACTCGCGGGCTTGCGGCACCGGCAAACTCTCGAGCGGTGGCGCACCCGAATCGGCAGCCTGTTTGAGGAACGCGGCGATTTCAGCATCAACTGGCATCGTTGGGAACTCCTGCTTGAACTTTACGTCATCATAGAATCGGCGGCGCGGCGTTGCCAACCGACTCCAACTCGGCCTACCTCTCCCGCGCGACCCACTCCAGGGTTTCGGTTCCCTTGCTCCATCGTACCTGCCCGCGTTACAAGCATCGAAATATCCGGCGTAACTGGAGGACCTGCTGATGGGAGCGAAAGTAATTTTCGAGCGCGATATCGAAATTCCGATGCGCGATGGATGCCTACTAAAGGGCGATCTGTTTCGGCCCGACACGCCTGAAAAGCTGCCGGTGCTGCTGAATCGCACGCCTTACGACAAGAAATTCCCGCAGATTTCGTACAACACCCTCGATCCGATACGCGCGGCGCAGCGCGGCTATAACGTCATCTTCGTCGATTCGCGCGGCCGCTATGCCTCGCCGGGAGTCTTCAACTGCTTCACCGATGATCCGCTGGACGGCTACGACACGGTCGAGCATCTCGCGAAGCAGCCCTTCGCTGACGGCAAGGTCGGGATGTTCGGCGCATCGTATATGGGCGCGACGCAATGGCTCGCAGCGACTCAGACCCCCCCCTCGCTCAAGGCGATGGTGCCTTCGATCACGGCCAGCAACTATCATGACAACTGGACCTATCAGGGTGGCGCGTTCTCGCTCTTCTTCAACGTCAGTTGGCTGATGACGAACCTTTCGCTCGCCCGCCTGATCCGCGAGCGCGAGGACAGCGAGGCCGCAGGCAAAGAGCTGGCGCTCACGATGAGCAATATCGATACGATGCGCGAGATCGTGAAGCATCTGCCGCTCAAGGACTTTCCGCTCTTCCGCACCGGCGCGCCCTACTTCTACGACTGGCTCGAACATCCGTACTACGACAGCTACTGGAAGAAACTTTGCATCGAGGAGTACTACGACAAGATCAGTGTGCCGACGCTCAATTTCGGCGGATGGTACGACATCTTCGCGGGCGGCACAGTTCGCAACTACATGGGGATGCGGTCGAAGGCGCCGGGCAACGGTCGCAAGGCACGTCTCGTGATGGGGCCGTGGTATCACAATCTGCCGCTTACGGGACTTATCGGTCAGGCCGATATGGGCTTCCGCGCTAGCTTCGTCTCGATTGATTTCGACGGCCAGCAGCTCAACTTCTTCGACCACTGGCTGAAGGGGATCAACAACGGTGCCGATAACGAAGGCCCGGTAAGTATCTACACCATCGGCGCGAACAGCTGGCGTGAAGAGAAGGATTGGCCGCTGCCCGGCACCGATTTCCGCCGCTACTATCTGCATAGCCGCGGCCGCGCCAATAGCCTCAACGGTGACGGTGCGCTCTCGACGGATCAACCCGGCAACGAACCATCAGATTGTTTTCTCTACAATCCATTAAATCCGGTACCGACCAACGGCGGCGGTCTCTGCTGCTATCACAATGCAGTGCCGGGCGGTGCGTTCGATCAAACGGCGCTGGAGCAGCGCGAGGATGTGCTCGTCTACACGACCGAGCCGCTGGCCGAGGATACGGAAATCACCGGACCAGTCTCGCTCACTCTCTCTGCGTCATCGTCAGCGCCCGACACCGACTTTACAGCCAAGCTGGTCAGCGTCGGCCCATGCGGATGCTCTGCGATGAATCTCACCGACGGCATCATCCGGGCGCGCGTGCGCGAATCGAAATCAGATCCCAAGCTGATAATGCCGGGGAAGGTTTACGAATACACGATCGATATGTGGTCGACCTCGATTCTCTTCAAGAAGGGTGATCGTATTCGGCTCGAGGTAAGTTCGAGCAACTTCCCGCGCTTCGATCGGAATCCCAACACGGGGCACGATCTCTTCGCCGACGCCGAGACGCAGCCCGCGATTCAGACGATTCTGCACAACCGCGCCAATGCGTCCTATCTGACGCTACCGGTAATCCCGGCAAGACGTTAACGGCATCTCCTCCTCTGGACCCCTCTCCCCGATGGGAGAGGGCTAGGGTGAGGGTCCTTTCGTGCCCTTGTATTAACCATCCACTGAATAGTATTAAGTGGACAGTTAATACTTCTGTCTCTTAACCCTTCCCTTCAGAGACAGGGAGCGGGCGCGTCCGCGAGCCGCGGCCACGCCGGCCCGGGGTGTTAGGTTCCGATGGCCCAGCTTCGCGATCTTGCTCGTACTCGTGAACGACTCCTCGAAGCAGCTCTAGCCGAGTTTGCTGCGCACGGCCTTGCCGGTGCGCGATGTGCCACTATCGCACGCCGCGCTCGCGTGAATCAGCGCATGATCTTCTACTGCTTCGGCTCCAAGGAGAATCTCTATCGCGAGATTCTGCGGCGTAAGTTCACGGCACGCGCGGATTTCTTCGAATCGGCACCGGAAGACCTCGCCGGCGCGATTCTCCATTGGTACGAAGCCGGCGCAAGCGACCTCGATTGGGTGCGCCTGCTCGAATGGGAAGCCCTCAGTACGAACTCCAGCAAGCTGGTCGGTGAAAACGAACGACGGGAATATTTGAAGCGCGCGTTCGGTCGGCTCCGCCGCGCCCAGACGGCCGGCACGCTGCCGCCTGAACTCGATATTGCTCAACTCCATCTCTCGATAATCTCCCTGACCCTCTTCCCGCTGGCGTTTCCACAAATGACGCGCCTCGCTACCGGACTCGATCCGACCGACCCCAGCTTTCGCCGCAAGCGACTGCAATTCCTGCGATGGCTCGGCGACCGGCTTGCCGACGGGAAAACGGCGACTGCCTCCTCCTCGCGGGGTAAGCGGGTCAAGACCAACGGCAAAGTTGAGCATCTGACCTCGGTGAGGGTCGACTGAGATGGCTGCGGCTCTCGATACCAAAGCTGCACCACACCCCACCGCTGCTGTGTATCCGCCGCACAAGTGGCTCGTCGCACTCGCCGTGATGATCGGGGCGACGCTCGAAGTCCTCGACGTTTCGATTATCAACGTTTCCTTGCCACACATGCAGGGCAGCTTCTCAGCGAGCGTCGACGAGATAGCTTGGGTGCTCACCAGCTATCTGGTCGCCAACGGTGTGATGATCCCGATGACCGGATGGATCTCGTCGCGCTTCGGCCGCAAGCGTTACTTCCTCCTGTCCGTGGCGATCTTCTCGTTCGCTTCGGCCCTCTGCGGAGCTGCGACCTCGCTCGGCGAGATGGTCGTCTTTCGGCTGCTGCAAGGCTTCGCCGGCGCCGCGATGATTCCGCTCTCGCAGGCCATCCTGATGGAATCCTTCCCGCCGAACGAGCAGCAACTCGCTATGGCGATGTGGGGGATGGGGCTGATGGTCGCGCCGATTTTGGGCCCGACCGTCGGCGGGTGGATAACCGACAACTGGAACTGGCGCTGGAATTTTTATATCAATATCCCGATTGGAACGATCGCCTTCCTGATGGTCTCGGCTTTCGTGCACGACCCGCCTCATATCAGCAAGCGCAAGACGGGCGGTCACATCGATTACCTCGGGATCGTCTACCTGGTGCTATGGCTGGGACTCGCGCAGATTGTCTTCGATCGCGGCGAGCGCGCCGATTGGTTCGCCTCCTCCTGGGTGATTTGGGCATCGATCATTTCAGCGCTCTCGATGGTCCTGCTGATCTATCGCGAACTTCGCGTACCGGAACCGATTCTTGAACTGCACTTCTTTGGTATCCGCCAGTTCGCCGCCGCGATTGTCTCCGTCGTCATGCTGAGCTTTATCCTCTTCGGCACCGGCCTTTTGAATCCGGTCTTCCTGCAGGAATTCATGGGCTACACGGCGTGGAAGGCCGGTCTGATCATGGCACCGCGCGGCATCGCCGCGATGTTCTCGATGCTAATCACAGGACGGATCGCCGCTCGTGGCATCGATAATAAGCGGATGGTCGGGCTGGCTTTCGTCCTGATTTCTATCGGCCTCTATCGCATGTCCCATTGGACGCTAGCGATCGGGATGCCCCGCGTAATTACAGACGGCGTGGTGCTGGGTCTTGGCCTCGGGATGTGTTTCCCGATTCTCGCAGCGGCTGCTCTGGGCTGCGTGCCGCGCGAGCGCGTCGGCTTCGCGTCGAGCCTCTACAACATGATGCGTAACAACGGTGCCGCGGTCGGCATCGCCTACCTCACGAGCCAGCTCGTGCATAAGCAGAACGTGCATCAGGCTTATCTCGTGCAGCACTTCTCGGCCTTCGAGGCCTGGCATGTCTCTGAGCGGATGCCCTATCGGCCGGGCTCACCTACTTTCGACTACCTCGGACAGATCGTGAGCGGCCAGAAGCAGCAGCTCGGGATGGTCTACGGCGCGATCCAGCAACAGGCCGCGATGCTCGCCTTCAACGATCTCTACCGCGTGCTGCTCGTGATGGCGGTCGTGATGATCCCCTCGTTCCTGCTCTTCCGCTCCAGCAAGCCGCAGTCGGGCGGTTCCGCCCCCGCCGCACACTAAGAGGGGGCGCAGATTCTTTCTTCGAGTTCCGGAGCCAACGACCGAAAATCGCTTAGATTGAAAGTGTAGATGCGCTCTGCGTCACAGCGGGCAGCGCAACCGACCAGCAACGCATCGTAGATCTTCGCGCCGCTCCCCCAGCGACAACCAACCGCAGAGCTTCAGCGTAGGTCTTCTTTATTATCGACACACTTTCGAAAAAGGGCAGGATATTGGTCTGGAGAATCTGGGCAGCCTCGGCTGGATGAATCCGGGGTTGGACCGGTAAGCGCATCAGCACGGCGTATACTTCTGCGATCGTGTGGACGCTTATATAACCCCGATCTTTTCTTGCGGCGACGCGATCCAGGGCTAGTCGAGCTTGCTGGTAATAGGGATGGCTCTGCTCCGAAGCCGCGACGGTTACTCTGGTATCGAAGAAAACCTTCATCACTCAAGCTTCTGGAGCGTTTCGATTCGTTCTTCCCAAACTTAATCGATCACTCGATCCCAACCTGCGTTCGGCTCGGGTCGTCCGCGACGCACCCACAGACCATTGACCTGAGTCATGGGTGACTGCCGCTCCGGCATCCGCAGCAAGATCCGTTCCGGCCGGTCGACCACCTCAAGTTCAGCTCCCGCTTTCAAACCAAGGCGTTCGCGGAGTGGCTTCGGCACAACGATTCTCCCGGCTCTGTCAATTTTGAGCTTCATGCCATTTACTCTGCCAAATGGTATTCCGATTGGCATTCACCAGCTACGGGCTCTGACTCACTGTCAAAGGTGAAATGCTTCATGTTTCACGTGAAACATCAGCTCGCTCACTTCTCAAACCACTCAGGAGCCTTCGCAAGCGTCGGGTAGCCTGATCCAATCTGGATCAGCACCCCATGCGAGGATCGTGGCGAGACGAAGGCCTCGTACGACGTGGGCGAGTGCTCGCGCTCATCGACCATCTTGATACCCGCTTCTTTGAGCTCAGCGATTTTGTCCTTCGAATTCGGCACGTCGAAGGTAAGGTGATGGACCCCTTCGCCGCGTTTTTCCAGGAAGGTCGTCAGGAAGGACTTCTCGCCAAGCGGCTCGAGCAGTTCGAGCACGAAACCATTCAGGTCGAACTCGGCGATCTTGAAGCCTGCTTCCGGATTCTCATGCTCGTAAAGAAAGGACGCGCCCAGCGCGCCTTCGAAGAACTTGCGGGCCTCCGCGATACTCTTAACGGCGATCCCGATGTGATCAATTTTACCTAGCGGCCCAGCCATGTGCGTCTCCTCCCTCGGCTAACTCCAGGGTCGGGAGATAGCATAAGGGAGAAGACGCCAAAGATCAGTCGGACGGCCAGCTCGCTGCGAAGCTCGGGCGAGCTTTCATCCGTTTCCACCATGCGTTGAGCCGCACGAACTTGTCCGGAATCAGGTATCCGGCGCGCTCGAGATTCGCTAGCGGCGGCACGAACGAAATATCGCCGAGGCCGTATTCGTCGGCGAAATAGTCGCGCCCATCGAGCTGGCCTTCCATCCATGCGAAGTGCTTCTGCGCTTCAGCCCATCCCTCGTTGATGCGCTCATGATTCCGTTCGCCTTCGGGCTTGCGGATCTCCCAGAAGATCTTGAACAGCGACGGCATCAGGTAGGCATCGGCATAGTCCTCGAAGGCTCGCGCTCGTGCTCGCTTCACCGGATCGCGCGGCAACAGCGGCTTGGCCTCGGGATGAGTATCTTCGAGGTATTCGTTGATAATCGTTGAGTCGTGGACGATAACCTTGCCATCGATCAGCGCGGGCACTTTGCCCACCGGATTAATAGCGAGGTACTCGGGCTTCTTGTGTTCACCCGAAGGTAGATCGAGCCAGGTCGTTTCCCATTTGATCCCTTTTTCCAAAAGGGCTATGCGCGTCTTGCGCGCATACGGTCACGGCTTGTAATCGAACATGTGGAGCATGATGGAATCCTCCTCGGTAGCAGTTCTGATCGAAATTTAGTGAGGTCGAGGAGAGAGCGTCAAGCGACGATGGCAACGCACCCCTGGAAGATGCCGCCACTGATCAAGGTATACGAGGCGCTCGGCGCGATCGCCGACGGTCGCGTTCGTATCCTCGATGACGTTCGCGCCGAAGTCGGATCCTCGGAAGGTAACAAGACCTACACCGTGGAACTCAACGGTAAGGAAGTTGCCGCCAACGACAACGCTTCGTACTGGCAGGGCTATCTGGGTTATCCGGCGATCGCGGTGATGATCGCCCGGGGAATGCTCGATGCCTATCCAAAAGCGATCGAAGCGTTGGGCGGAATCGCTTGGAAAGAGCTGAATCGTCGTTACCGCAACGACTATGCGAAGACGATAGCGGAAGTCGATGATGGCTTGCGAGCGAGTGGGATCGAACCGGACGAGATCAAAAGATCCTGCGAATCGGTGTTGGCACTGCTGGAAGCCTTCGCCCCGATCCGCGGAGCCCGCAAGCGACCGCCGCGAGCTCAGTAGGTTCGTTGCGCTACCCAGCGACCGCGCTCAAAGACAGCGCCGCCTGTAGTGCACTCGTAGGAACCATCGACTTTGTTGTTGAACGGACGCCCGCGAAAAGTGCAGGCAGTGCCGTCGCGCATCATCACCTGCATCGTAACGAGTGAGCCGTTAATATCGGCGCTGGTCACCTTGCCGGTCTCGTTCATGTTGTAGCAGTCTTCGGTACCGAAGGAGCATTTGTAAAAGCCGCCGAGCTTACCCTTATCGTCCTCGATCACCGTGAGCTTAACGCGCTGCTGAGCGTTGCAGCGATCTTCGGGAAGCATCGCGGAACAGCTTGCGAGGGTCGTCCCCTCCCATACGCCGACGATCTTGCCGTTTACGTTCGGACTCGCCGCGGGATTCGCACCTTCTTGCGCATCGGCCTTCACTCGCACCAGCGTCAGAACAGTAACGATCGCGGCTGCAATCAAGCACTTACTCAGGACTCCTCGCGGTCTGGACATAAAAGCTAAACCTCGGTGACGACGCTGGCTTTCGTGACGATGCTTGAACGGTATGAGCGATAGGAGCCGCCGTCAATCAGGAATCGAAGGCGGCCTGAGTCAGGCGTTCTAGCGTTGATACGGCGAAGGCTCGTGCAGATTGATCTTCGCGGCGAATCGTAGCGGCAGCATTCTCTGCATCGTTGGGCGATGCGAAGATTCCGAAGACCGCGCCACCGCTGCCGCTCATCGCGGCGGCGATCGCACCTGCTTGATTAAGCCGATCGCGCAAGCGCGCAATCTCGGGCCATTGCCCCATCGCGACACCGGCCAGATCGTTCACCAGCATCGTCTGATCGATCCGCCCGGCGGATATTTCTCCTATCGATTCTTCGGGCGCGGCCCCAGTCCAGGCTTCCGGCTTGAGGCGCCTGAAAACCTCAACGGTCGGGACCGTGACGGACGGCACTGCTATCACCAAGGGGATCGAGGCAAATCGCGCGATCGGCTCGATTATCTCGCCGATACCGCGGACTCGCGACGCCCGTGGATCGAGAAAGAAGGGAACATCGGCGCCGAGCTTCACCGCGATTGCGGCGAGACGAGCGTTGTCATCGAAGCCGCAGAGTTGGGAGAGCATCCGCAGTACGGTACCCGCATCGCTCGACCCGCCGCCCAAGCCCGCACCAAAAGGGATCGTCTTCTTCAGATCGATCCGTAATTGCCCGCTGATGCCAAACTCCGCCATGAAGCCGCGCGCTGCTCGCACGGCGAGGTTTTTTTCTTCAGGACCGAGCCCTTCAGTATCGCAGCGCAGCGATATTGAAGTGTCCGTCGACGGTCGCAGCGCCAGCGCGATATGATCGAAAAGCGACACCGGCACGAAGACCGAGTCGAGTTCGTGGTACCCGTCGGGCCGACGACCGGTAATGCGCAGGAAAAGATTGATCTTGGCGGGCGCCTGAGCGCTGAGAAGCTTGAGCATCAGACGGTTGGCGGGCCTTGCCCCAAAGCCCGAATGCTAAGATGACTCGAAGCGCGCGACGCATCGTGGCGAATCAGGCTACGGAAACCGAAGAACGTTACGATAAGGCCCGCGATCACCAGACCGTAACCGGTCATGAACGTGGCGTGATAGAAATCCATCCGTGCGCTCGCGTAGTAGACGCGCTGCTGAGCATCACTGAAGGGCGCGAGAACGTCGTCGGCATCGCCGTCAGCATCGAGCTCATCGAAGCTGCGATAAAACTGCTCGGTCGATTTAACCGGCTGCTCGGCCACGATCACGCTGTATTCGCGGGTGCGGATCCGCCCGACCATCCAGTTGGCAACGCCGAGCAAGATGAGCGCGAGCCCCAAATCGACCCGCCAATCACGTGTAATTTCGAGTAGCTTCATCTGCTCTGAAAGCTAGGTTGCGCCTTTATCGATCGCATCGATACTAATACGATGATTTTACCAAGCTTGGTTAGCTGAATCAGATGCCCGATAACAAAATAACAGCGCTCATTGAACGTTTCACCCGGGGGGATCGGATCGCGCTCGCCCGCCTGGTTACGCTGGTCGAGAATCGTACAGCCGAGGTCAGCTCCGTGATGGAGCAGATCTATGCGCGCACCGGTCACGCCTACATTATCGGAATCACCGGAGCCCCCGGCGCTGGGAAGTCGACGCTGGTGAATCGCCTGATCGCCAAATATCGCGCGCAGGATAAGCTCGTCGCGGTGCTAGCGATCGACCCTTCGAGCCCTTTTTCGGGTGGAGCTGTACTCGGCGATCGCGTCCGCATGACCGATCACTATAAGGACAGCGGTGTGTATATCCGCAGCCTCTCCTCTCGTGGTCATCATGGCGGCCTGAGCAGGGCTGCCCGCGAAGTGGTGAAGCTCCTCGATGCGTTCGGCCACGACGTCATCATCATTGAGACGGTCGGCGTCGGCCAAACTGAGCTAAGCGTGATGGATTTGGCGGATACCACGGTGGTCGTAACGGTTCCTGAGGGCGGTGACGGCGTTCAGGTGATGAAGGCCGGTCTCAACGAGATCGCGGACCTCTTCGTCGTCAATAAAGCCGATCGCGACGGAGCCGAGCGTATCAAAGCGGAACTCGAACTCAGCGTTCATCTGCGGCCGAGCGGCGGATGGCGTCCCCTCGTCGTGCTGACCCAGGCCGCGGCCGATATCGGCGTGGACGGCCTGGTGGGCGCCATCGAGCGCCATCGCGAATACCAAAAGCAGCATCACGACCCGGCTCGCGATCAGGAGCGGCTCGCACACGAGTTTATCGAGGTGCTGACGTCAGAGATCGAGGAGCGGACCATCCGCTCCCTGCACGAGGAACGGGACGGCGTCGCTCTGCTGATGAACGAAATTCGTGCAGGAAAGATGAATCCATACAGCGCAGCACGTCGTATAATCGAAGATACATCGATAATCCGAGAGCTGCTCGCGAACGGTTCTAGCGGCGGGCGGCAGGCGTAGGTACGGTCGGCGGATGGCGGCAAACAAGAAGCAATCGCGCAACGGACGGCTTTTCGCTATCGGCGATATCCATGGATGCGTCGATGAGCTCGCATCCGTGCTCGAAGCAGTCGCGCCGAAGGAGGACGACACGGTCGTCTTCGTCGGCGACTATATCGATCGCGGGCCAGCGTCGAAGGAAGTTATCGATTATCTGATCGAATTCGAAAAGGGTCCGGCTAATGCTGTGTTCCTCAAGGGCAACCACGAGGACATGCTCTTGCACTTCATGGGTTTCCCGGGCCATTACGGCGAATCGTTTGTTTTCAATGGCGGTGCGCAGACGCTGGAAAGCTACGGGATGCTCGAAGCGGCGCGCGAAGAGATCTGTGCGCTGCTGCCGGAAAAGCATCTCGGATTCTTCCAGAATTTGCAGCATTCGTATCATCGACCGCCCTATCTCTTCGTGCACGCCGGGATTCTCCCGGGTAAACCGCTCGACGAGCAGCGTGTCGAAGATATGCTCTGGATTCGGCACGATTTCATCTTCCATCCCCATTCGGTCGACGCGACCGTAGTATTCGGCCATACGCCGATGCGCACGGTGATGTTCGATCTGCCGTTCAAGATGGGAATCGATACCGGGCTGGTATACGGCGGAAAGCTCAGCTGTATCGAACTGACGGAAGGAACGCTCTATCAGATTGGACGGGGCAGCCGTCAGGTCAAAAAGAACGCAATCGAATTAAGTTGAGCGCCTCTTCCCCGACGCGCTCGCTCCCGCTAAATTGATGCGTCCGGTGGCGGCGTAGCTCAGTTGGTTAGAGCATGCGGCTCATATCCGCAGTGTCGCAGGTTCGACTCCTGCCGCCGCCACCCAAATTTTCCCAATCCCTTTGAGTACTTAGGTCATCGGCTGCGCGGTCGGCCATCGACTCAGCAAACCCATCTACAGTTTTCTCTACACATTGGCGGCTGTTTCCTCGATAAGAACTAACGAGTCCGATCGTCTTCTTCCGTGGGAGAAAAACCCTCCGTCGAAACTTGTCGTGCCGAAGGGACTTTGCAGACCTATCCATAGGGGTATTAGACCCGAAAAAATCCAGTAAATGCGGGCCTGCCGAGGTCAACGCCGTCGTTCAAAACCATGAATTTTTACCCCCTTTCTCGGAAAGTTCTCGGACAGTCGGAGCGGTGCCGGAC
>DATKML010000028.1:0-18153 GCA_035541875.1 Binataceae bacterium (SeqCode) | reverse complement strand
ATGATCTTGAGATTACGGTCGGCTAGCCATCCGCCGAACCATCCTTGGGCACCGAACAGCAGCACGTAGATCATCCCTGAGATAACGGGGGAGACCGCGAATGGCAGATCGATCAGCGCGCTCAGAAGATGCTTGCCGCGGAAGTCGAAGCGGGTAATTGCCCAGGCCGAGCTCAGCCCGAAGATGACATTGAGCGGCACCGCGATCGCCGCGACGGTGAGCGTCAGTCGAATCGCACTGCGCGCCTCGGCGCTGGTAACTGCCGCCAGATAGACGCGCACGCCGTTGCGGAGTGCTTGGGTAAACACGGCCGCCAGCGGCAGTAGCACGAACAACGTCATAAAGCCGATAGCGGCGCCTAGAATGAGCCGACGCGCCCAAACCGGATCCGCGGTGGCTCGCGCGACCGCTTTGGCAGGTGTCTCTGCCCCGCCCCAACCCTCTCCGTGCATTACACTGGTTAGTTCAACTTCATCCGACCGCATGGCGTAGCGAATTCCTCTGCAGAATGTTGATAGTCAGCAAAAGAGCAAACGACAGCGCGAGCATCACCAGTGCGATCGCCGTCGCACCTTGGTAATCGAACTGCTCGAGCTTGGTCATGATCAACAGCGGAACGACCTCGGTACGCATCGGCATGTTACCGGAGATGAAGACGACTGAGCCGTATTCACCGATCGCCCGGGCAAACGCGAGCGTGAAGCCTGTGATGAGCGCTGGTCTCAAGGCCGGAAGCAGCACTTTGTTAAAAGTCTGCAGGCGCGTCGCCCCGAGCGTCGCCGCCGCCTCTTCCAATTCGACCTCGATATCCTGCAGTACTGGCTGAACCGTGCGCACAACGAAGGGCAAGCCAATAAAAACGAGCGCTACTATGACCCCGAGCGGCGTGTACGATACCTTTAGACCTAGCGGCGCCAGCAGACGTCCGATCCATCCATTCTGTGCGTACAGAGTCGTCAGCGTGATACCAGCAACCGACGTCGGTAACGCAAATGGAATGTCGACGATCGCATCGAGGATGCCCTTGCCCGGGAACTCATAGCGCACGAGGGACCACGCCACCCCTAGCCCAAAGATTGAATTAATCGTTGCTCCGGCAATCGAAGCCAGAATCGTGAGACGATAAGCGGCGAGGACGCGCGGTGAAGCCACTGTCGCAAAGAAGCGGACCCAACCCATCCCGGCGGTCTTCAACAGAATCGTCGAGAGCGGGATGAGCGCGATCAGGCTGAGATACGTGAGCGTATAGCCCATGGTTAAGCCGAAACCGGGAATCACCCGGTTCCGGCTGGCTTGTACTTGTGCAGCCATACCGCGACTACTTTTGCGAGATCTCGTCGAAGACGCCGCCGTCGTCGAAATGCGTTTGCTGCGCCTTGGTCCAGCCTCCAAACACATCATCGATCGTAAAGAGTTTAATAGCCGGAAAGCTCGCCGCACCACTTTGTGGCGTTCTCGGCCGGAAGTGATGCTTGGCCGCCAACGCCTGTCCTTCGGGCGAATAGAGGTATTTCAGATACTCTTCGGAGACTGCGCGTGTCTTATGACGATCGGCATTCTTGTCGACCAACGCCACCGGCGGCTCGGCCAGGATACTCGTCGATGGATATACGATCTGGAACTTGTCCTTGAACTGATTCACCGCGAGGTACGCTTCGTTCTCCCACGATAAAAGGACGTCACCGATGCCGCGCTCAGCAAAAGTGGTCGTCGCGCCACGAGCGCCAGTGTCGAGCACTGGAACATTCTTGTAGAGCTTCGTAACGAAGTCTTTCGCCTTGGCCTGATCGCCGCCACTCGCCTGCAGAGCGTAACCCCAAGCCGCGAGATATGCCCAGCGCGCACCACCCGAAGTCTTCGGATTAGGTGTGACCACGTTCACACCCTCGCGGACTAGATCAGGCCAATCCTTGATACCTTTGGGATTCCCGGCTCGCACCAGAAAAATAATCGTCGAAGTGTAGGGCGCGCTGTTATTAGGCAGGCGCGTCTGCCAGTTCTCCGGCAAGAGCTGAGCCTTCTTCGCGATCGCATCGATATCGTAGGCCAGCGCCAGCGTCACGACATCAGCCTCAAGCCCATCGATAACCGCGCGAGCCTGCTTGCCCGAACCCGCGTTTGAAACGTTCACTGTCAGGTCGTCGCCAGTCTTGGTTTTCCAGTACTTGGTAAAGACCGAATTGTACTCCTGATAGAACTCACGCGTCGGGTCATAGGAAACATTGAGAATCGTTCGCGCTTCTGCAGCAGCCGCTCGCGGCGACCTCGATAAAGTCGTCAGGATCAACGCAGCCAGAATGATAGTCAGGTAGGTAAGTGATTTTTTCATTGATTGACTTTCAATAGCCGTGGCCGGCGTGGCCTGAAGCCACACCGGCCTTCGGGTCAGTTCGATTAGTAAGCGAACTCCATGTTGAGGAAGATCGCGTGCGTATCACGCGGCACCAGGAACGGAATCGTACCGTTGTATGCAAATGGCTTCGTGGTTGCCTTGTCTGGTAACAGGCGTCCATTGAAGCTGCTGCCAGGCACGTAGTTGTAGCTCGCTGCCGACGCGATCGGCATGCTTTCCTGATTGTGGTAGAACAGCAGGTTCTGGCTATCCAACGCGAAGCGCATGTACTCGTTGTACTGATAGCTGATACCCGCCACGACCCGCTGGAAATCGAGCGGATCATTCCCGCGCACGTTGTCGTTCGGCATCATCCACTGGAACACACCGAAGACCGAGAACTTGGTCCCCGGGATATGGTAGCGACCAAGGAAATCGACTCCGACCTGACGCGTCCGACCGTTGTTCAACAGAGCATTGTAGACTGCAGTCTGCGGGCCGAAGGTGTCGTACACGCTGTAGCAAGCAGTCTTCGCGCAAGATGCCGTCCCGTTCTTGCCGGTATTGCCAAAAGCGCCGGGCGTTGTGACGGCCGGACCAGTGGGCGTACCAAAGGCATCCTGCGGTCCGCTACCCGAGAACAGGTTACCCAATTGGAAGGCGTTCTTGCCGTAATCGAACTCACCGGCAATATTCCACTGCTCAGACGCGTAACTGAGGATAGCGGCGATTCGCTCGAATTGCGCAACCTTGCCCTTCAGCGGCCCGGTCAGGCCTGACTGATCCGGTGTCGTGTTACCCCAGCCGTAGTTCCACCATCCGGTGAGGCCGAGGCCTTGGAAGCGATAGCTCGAGCCAAACGGATAGGTCGTCAAGCGCCCCATCACCTGTTTGGTGTTGGTCTGCTCCGGCGTGCTGAAGTTACCGTTGTCGTAGACGCCGGCAGCGTAATCAAAATAGGTCGTCTCACCACCACCGAGTTTGATCGGTCCCGCAAATTGCAGACCTATCTGGCTCGATGAGAGGCCAAGGTAATTCCAGGGCGCAAGATAGACCCATCGATACTGCGTGAAGTCTTCCTCCCATCCGAGCAACGGATTTTGTTGCGCACCAACGGTAACTGTCCCACCCTTGAGCAGGCTGAAGTCGTTCCACAATCCAGAGTATTGTGCGTAAGCAAACTTGAGGCGGAAGTTCATGCTGCCGTCGAGATTGCTGCCGACACCACTGGTCGCCCCGTTCTTATCGTTGGTGCTGGCGTTACTTTGTGCGCCGGTGGCGCGGTAAATCTCAGGCGTTATGCGAAAGGTCCAGTCATCGACCGGGGTAAAGTAGGTATTGAGATACACCCGGTTGATGTCGAACGAGTTGTAGCCGTTGTTGCCGGGCCCCGGCGGATTCAGATTCTCGAGAAAGCGCGGCCCGAAACCGGTCCGCGTGTACATGGCATAGTCCAGATAGGCCAAAGCTCCCAACCGGAACTTGTTCTGGAAGTTATCCATGTAGCTCTTCCAGGCCGGTTTGATTTGCGCGACCTGCTTCTCGAGATCTGTCTGTTTGTTAGTCGTAACCTCCTGCTGAACTTCGAGTTTACGACCTATAATTTTGACCTGTTGGTCGAGATTCAGAAGCTGCTGATTCTGCTGCTCCAACGCATTTACTTTTTGAATCAGCGCTTTGACCTCGGCTTGCAGTTCCGCGTTGGTCTCGGCGAGCGCCGGGCTTGTTTGAAAGATCGATGCGATCGCCGTGCTTAGCGTAAGCCAGCGTGCGCCCCTCATTAATCCCTTCGGTTTCCTGCTAAACATCTTTGATTCGTTGCTTCCCCTGACTTGGTAGCGGCCTCAGATGCCGTCGAGCGGCTCGTGGTTTCGATGACAGCGACGCGTCGTGCCCCCTCGCGACTCGCTCATCCTTTCGACGTTGCAGATCCAGCCAAAAAGCTGTGCCGAGACAGACCAGGCCGCCCATCAGGACTCCAACTGTCAGACCTGCAATCACGTCCACGATCCTCGCCCTCTACTACTGTTTTTTGTCGTTCGTGCCTCTGCGGATGTCGGCCAACTGCAGCGAGGTGTAGGTCTTACCGTCGCAAACATATTTGGTCGGCGTAGCCTGCTGCAGAGTCATACAGTCCTCGACCCGCGGCTGCGGTCCGCTACTGAGAAAAAGGTGGCTAGCGTCAGCGCATCCGGCGCCGAGCACTGCGAGAAGTGCTGTCGTCGCACCTAGACGGCGTCTTCGCTTTGACTTCGACCGACCCGGGCTCGAGGCCTTTGGGTCGACACAATTTGGGCGAGGATTCTTGTCCCCGGTCCAACCGTAGTTCATCATGCATCTCCATGCCTGATAACCTCCGGTTGTCCGGTCAGTTCGGCCTGTGGGTGGTTAAACTAGCCTCCGGCAGTCCGGTTGGCCGTTCGTTATTTAATCGCGGTCGAAGCGAAACTTCTCTTTACGCTCGATCTGCACTACTCGCGAATTCTGAATAATGATTTCGATCGATCCGTAGTTGACGCTCTTAACGCCTTGGATGACCTCACGAATCACCTTTGCCAACTGCGCATCCCCATCCGCAGCGAGGCGAACGTCTGTCGACTGAGCTCCCCTTATCATCAATTTACCCTATGTTGTAACTAGATTAATAAACCAAATTTTTTTTAGATGTTCGCGCCTAACTCAACTTCGACCGCCCCGACTGACTTTCCCACGCGTCTCAACACATCAGCCAGCGTCGTCGAATCAAGTATCTTTGCCATCGCGTCGCGCACGTCTTTCATCACCATCCGGATACCGCATGTCCGTTCATCGCGGCAATCCTGGCATTGCGCGTACGCCGTCTTGCTGACACACGCGATCGGTGCCAACGGCCCTTCTATATCGCGCAGCACCTCGCCGAGCGTTATATCCTTGGGCGGTCGCAATAGAAAATAGCCGCCGCCCTTACCTTTTTTGCTCTGCAGCACACCGCGATTACGTAACTCAAGCAGGATCAACTCGAGAAACTTCTGCGGTATCTTCTCGCGACGCGCGATTTCCGAGATCAGAATTGGCCCCTGCCCATACTCTTTGGCCAGCACCAACGCCGCCTTCATCGCGTATTTCGCTTTATGCGAAAGCATTAATCTATGTACTGAATAGACTTTTTTGACCGGCCTGTCAATCATCACGGTCTCCGGGAGCGTGGGCCCTGAGTTCGGAGGCCGAACCTTGCCATCTCGGCGTACCTCCGGACTCCCGACATAGACTAGCGATAGCGGCCTCCGTCGGGCTCGGGAACGCGACCGTTCAGTATGAAGTCGCCCACCTCTCTCGTTTTGTAAACGACTGGATCGTGTAACGTATGCGTGCGCACATCGCGCCATCGGCGATCGAAGTCATAACGACGTGCAGTAGAGCGTGCACCTTGCACTTCGAAAACCCGGGAAGTGATATCGAGGGCAACACGTGTACTTTGTACCTTAGCCGCATAGGCCGTCACGGCTGCTTCACCTCGCTCCTGCGCGGTCAGCCCGACACCGCGGTCCAGTGCCCCCTGTAACTGCTCCCCGGCCCGCTCAAGGAGAGCTTCGGCGGCTCGTAACTCGACCTCAAATTCGCCAAAGCGCTCGATAATATAGGGATCTTCGCTAGCCTGGTCCGAACCCGAGTGAAGCCAAGGTCGCGTCGTGCCTCTTACATAGTTGGCAGCATCAATCAGAGCCCCGCGGGCTGCTCCCAGATAAAACGCGCTGAACACCGACTGAATGAGCGGTATCCCCAGAGTAGCGGGAACAGAGTTTGCCGGCGCAGGAATCTCACCAATAATCTCGTCCGCCTCGATCCGAACGTTGTCGAGGATAGTCCGGCAGCTCTCGGTAAGGCGCTGACCGAGATGATTCCAGCTGCTTCGATCAAACCGGACCCCATCTCGCTTCCTCGGAATAACCGCAGCTCCTGGATTGCCGTCGAGCGAGACATAAATCAAAACGCGATCAGCTACCGATGCGCCGGTAGAGAAATCCTTGTAGCCGTTCGCGCGAAATCCGTCGCCGTCGCGATTCAGTATAATCTCAGGCCCAAGCGGATCGACCGCATCGCCCCAGAACCATTGTTCGGTTGCCGAACGTCGTCCGACTTGTTCGTATTGACCCCTTCGGCCCGCTATCAATGGAAAGCGCGAAATCGAATAGTGGTAGCCAAGCAATTGACCGATCGAAGTGTCTCCTGCCGCAACCTCGCGAACAATGCGGAGCGCCTGATGCCATTTCAGCCCTCCTCCACCGAATTCCTGTGGCTCGAGCACCTCAAGCAAATTGGCGCGCCGCAACAGATCGATTTCAGCGAAAGGCTGCTGGTCTGCGCGTTCTCTTTCGGCGGCAGTCCCGCGAAGTTGCGTGGCAACCTCTCGTGCCGCAGCCAAATGAGGATTCAGGGCTGACTCGAATGACGTATTCCATGGGTCTCTGGTAAGAGCATGCGCTGCCATGACAAAACCTTCTCCTGCTCTAAAGTGAGCGCTTGATTAGCGAGAATCCGCGACCAATGTCTTTCTTCAAATGTGGCAAATTTTCGGGTTGTTGCTGTTGAAGAGTTAACCAGGTCAGCGAGACGGGGCCTCCAACTTCGCTGAAAATCGCCCCGTGGTTTCGCGCCGCACCCCACCCTCCAAAGCCAAATGTCTGTGTGTGACAGCTGGATGAGCACCTGAGAGACGCGCTCGACCAACGCCAAAAAGCTTCTCGCGGAGCGTGCCTTTGCGGTACTCGGTCTTGTACACTCCGCGGCGCTGCAATTCACGGACGACGAACTCGACTAGATCCGTAAAGGTTTCGGGGGTCACCGCATAGGCGAGGTTGAAGCCGTCAATATCGGTCTGTGCGACCCATGATTCAAGTGTATCCGCGATACGTGTCGGCGAACCAACTATGACTGGGCCCGGCCCGCCGATTCCGACGTACTCCGCTATTTCGCGTACCGTCCACACTTTCGACGGGTCGGCAATCGTGAACGCTTCCACCGCTGACTGGGCAGCGTTGCTCTCGATGTAACGAATCGGATCGTCGAGGGCATACTTGGAAAAATCAATACCGGTCCAGCCTGAGAAGAGCGCCAAGGCGCCTTCATGATTGATATACTTCCGGTACTCGTTGAACTTTTCCTCGGCCGCCGCCTCATCCTGCCCGGTGATAACAGTCATCAAGGCAAAAATAAGTATCTCGTGCGGATTGCGGCCGTAGCCGGCCGCGCGTTTCCGAATGTCGGCGACGACCGGAGCAAGCACTTGAGGCGTGGGACCGCTGACGAACACGCACTCGGCATGTTTAGCCGCAAAGTCTCTTCCCCTGGTCGAAGCCCCGGCTTGATAGAGTACCGGCGTCCGTTGCGGCGAGGGCTCGCACAGATGAATCGCATCGACGTGAAAGTATTTCCCGCGATGCTGCACCTTATGCACCCTCTCGGGCTCGGCGTAGATGCGCGCCTCTCTATCACGGACTACTGCCGTGTCCTCCCAACTTCCTTCCCACAGCTTGTACATGACCTCTATGTACTCTTCCGCGATGTCATAGCGGAGATCATGCGCACCCTGCGCGTCGAGGCCCGTGCCTCTGGCTGCGCTATCGAGATACCCTGTGACGATGTTCCATCCGACGCGCCCGTTGGTTAGGTGATCGAGCGTCGATATCCGCCGGGCAAAAGGATACGGAGGCTCGAAAGACAATGTGCAGGTAACGCCGAAGCCGAGATTCTCCGTGACATAGGCCATCGTGGGAATCGCGAGAACCGGGTCATTTACAGGTACCTGCGCGCACTGCCGTAGCGCCGCACCTTGATTGTCGCCGTAGACGTCGTAAACGCCGAGAACGTCAGCGATAAACAATCCGTCGAACATGCCGCGCTCAAGGGTTTTGGCCAGGTCGACCCAATATTGCAGAGTTTTATAGCCCTCCGATCGATCACGCGGATGGGTCCATAAGCCCGGCGATAGATGAGCAACGCAGCTCATATCAAAGGCGTTTAAACGGATCGGTTTCTCCACAGTGCCTCCCCAAGCGAGACTCGCTTCAATCAGCCGTGGCTAAAAAGAGCTCGATCTTTTGCGAACCGCACAGAGTAGATATTCGATTGATTTACTGGACTAATATTTACCAGTCAACAGGCGCCTTTGCACCGTTCATCCGAGAGGAAAACACCGAGAACGTGTGCAAAGCGCCTTTACGGTTTGAAGAATGGTCGGTCTCCAGCAATAGTCACGCGATGGCCATAGCGCCGGGCGGGATAATAATCCCACACCGCGATGTGCTGTGTGCATCGATTGTCCCATAACGCCACTGCTCCCGGAGACCATCGAAAGCGACACTGAAATTCAGGTCGACTCGCGTGCTCAAAGAGCATCTCCAGAATTTTGCTACTTTCGTTTGGCTTTAGCTGAACAATCCGCGTCGTAAAGAGACGATTTACAAAAAGCGCCTTACGACCGGTCTCAGGATGGGTCCGCACCACCGAATGCTCGGCGCTGGGATAGCCCTCTTCGCCTCGACGAGCTAGAGAGCGACCCGCGTAATTACGCGCTCCGTCGTGAATCGCGGTGAGATCGCTAACAAACCGTTGCAATGCGTCGGACGGCCCTTCGTATGCGGCGTACATGCTGGCAAACAACGTATCGCCTCCAGTTGGGGGGATTTCGCTCAGATGAAGAATCGAGGCTAGCGGTGGTTCGATGTCGCAGGAGACGTCGGAGTGCCAGTCCTCCCCAGCGATGCGCGTCGAATCGGCATCCGTGTGGATCACAAGAACCTCCGGGTCGCCTCCAAGACTGTTTAGCGGCGCGGGATGTCTGTGCAACTTTCCGAAAGAGCGGCCAAGGGCCTTCTGTTGCTCGCACGAAAGATTTTGGCCACGAAAGAAGAGCACCAAATGTTCAAGCAAGGCGGCGCGTATTTCTTTCTTGATCGTTTCGTCGAGTGGACGAGAGAGATCGACCCCGTCTATCTCGGCGCCAATGATGGGCGTGAGCTTGTGAGCGAGAAGCCGATCTCTGTTTTCCACTCTCGGTCCGCCTTGTATTGCTTCGCAACTCTAAATAAGTTACTCGATTGATTCACTAGTCTTTTATCAAACGGCGCCCTACCTTGAAAGCAGAAGTCGAAAAGATCAATCGCGTGCCGTCGCCCTGGCGTCGCTTCCTCCTTATCACTGCATCGCTACTTGCTGTCGTCTCTTCTGCATCGGTAGTTCGTGTCCACGCAGATCCCGACAAGCCTATCTCCGAACTTCGGATCCGCTATCAAAAGGGCGGCACCCTGATGATCCTGAAGGCGACGGGTGAGCTCGATAAACGACTAGCGCTGCTCGGCGCGAAGATTCGATGGTCGGAGTTCCCGTCTGGACCGCCGCTACTGGAAGCGTTGAATGCCGGTGAATTGGACTTTGGGATAGCTGGAAATGCGGCAACCGTGTTTGCGCAAGCAGCCGCCGATTCGCAGCTTGTCTATCTCGCCGCCGAAAGTCCGAGTCCACATGCCGAAGGCCTTCTGGTGCCGAAGAATTCTAAGGTTCGGAACCTTTAGGATTTGAAGGGCAAGACGATCGCCTTTACGCGAGGCTCTAACGCACACTTTTTCCTGATCAGGGTGTTACAGCAGGCGCATTTGACGCTCGACGACGTCAAGCAGGCAAACCTTTCTCCGACCGATGCGCGCGCCGCGTTTGAGAACGGGAGTATCGATGCCTGGGCTATCTGGGACCCGTTCTATGCGGAAGCTGAGCTCAATTTGGACGCACGTCTTCTTGCGGATGGGGCCGGAATCGTCGACGAGTCGGTCATCTACTCTTCGACGCGCACTATTGCTCAAGAGCATCACGATCTGTTCCGAATCGTAGTTGAAGAGATCAGTAAAACCGATGACTGGATGCGGAGTCATCCCGATTTGGCTGCACAGCAGCTTTCAAACGGAACAAGCGTTCCTCTGCCCATCTGGCAGAAAGCAATAGCGCGCCGTAATTACGGAGTGATTCCAATCAACGCGGAGCTTTTAGCCAAGCAACAGGCCATCGCCGACGTCTTCTACTCGTTAGGGCTATTTACCTGCACCCGAGAAAGTCGCGGACGCGTCGCTGTTGAGCCAGCCTCGATGAGCGCCGGCAGACAGACTCCCTCTCATCCACTGGGGAGTGCGAAAGCAAGGTGGAATTGGCTCGATCGCGCCGCGAAATGGGGCGTACCTTGGCTAGTGCCCGCGCTTGCGATAGCTTTTTGGCAATTCGCTTCGCAAACAGGCTTTGTATCTCTTCGAGTTCTGCCGGCGCCTACTGCCGTCCTCAGGGCGGCGGTTCGCTTGAGCAAATCGGGTGAGCTTCTGATTGATGTCCGCGCGAGCACCCTGCGTGTTGGGTTGGGGTTCGTCATCGGCGGCGCAATTGGACTAACCCTCGGTGTCCTGAGCGGCCAGTTCCGCGTGATCCCGAATCTCGTCGATGGCACCCTGCAGATGATTCGCAACATCCCGCATCTAGCGGTACTACCGCTCGTGATTCTCTGGTTCGGGATCGGCGAACAGGCGAAGATCCTCTTGGTGGTTTTGGGTGTGTTCTTCCCCGTTTACCTTAATGCATATCATGGCGTACGAAATGTTGACCCGCAGTTGGTCGAGATGGCGCGTGTCTATGGGCTGCGTGGCTTGGCACTGTTTCGTCACGTAACCCTACCCGGCGCGCTCCCTCAATAATGGTGGGCTTCAGATACGCATTGGGAATCGCGTGGCTCACGCTGATCGTCGCGAAGACAATCGCCAGCACCACCGGTATCGGACACCTGGCGATGGACGCGCGTGAGTTCATGCAGACCGACGTCGTTATACTTACGGTTCTG
Organism: Binataceae bacterium (SeqCode); assembly: GCA_035541875.1. Lineage (GTDB taxonomy): Bacteria > Desulfobacterota > Binatia > Binatales > Binataceae > JAJPHI01. The sequence goes on along the minus strand of DATKML010000028.1, from coordinate 6,970 downwards.
CTCTACGCACTACTCGGCAAAATGTCCGATAGTACGACGAAGATGCTGGAACAAAGGTTTCTGAAGTGGAACCCGGCCTACCGCAGGTAACTTGCAATGAGAATCGACGTCGACAATCTCTCGAAAAGCCATGCAGGGCGTACCGTGCTACATCGCACGAATTTGACGATTGCCGAGGGCGAGTTTGTCGCTCTCGTAGGTGCGAGCGGTTCGGGCAAGAGCACCTTCTTGCGTCTCCTTTCGGGATTGGAAACGCCTGATGAGGGCCAGATCTTACTCGATGGGCAGCGGCTTCGCGGACTCGAGCCCCGCGTGCGCATGATGTTCCAGGAAGCTCGCCTACTGCCGTGGCGTAGCGCAATCGACAACGTCACTCTCGGACTTTCCCCTATGGAAAAATACCGCGGGTCCGAGGTTCTGGATCTGGTAGGAATTGGCGATAGAGCGAAGGACTGGCCGACTGTTCTTTCAGGGGGCCAACGTCAGCGAGTAGCCTTGGCACGCGCGCTGGCCAGTAATCCCACTCTCTTGCTCCTGGATGAACCTTTGGCTTCACTCGATGCGTTGACTCGCATGGAGATGCAGAAATTGATCGAACAAGTTTGGGAACTGCGACACTTCGGGGCCGTCCTCGTTACGCACGACTGCGCCGAAGCGGCCGCTCTCGCCGATCGTGCCCTGGTGCTGGAGGATGGCACTATTCGCGCGGGGGTGCCTATTAGCTTACCGCGGCCGCGCCGTCGCGACAGCCGTGAATTTGTGGCGATTGAAGAGCAGCTCCTCGCCCTGATCCTTGGCCGCGTCGTATCTGACCATCGCCAGCAGCTCAACAGCACTCACGATAGGGCCATCGAAGTCACTTTTCCGCAGGAAGCATAGGGCGCCCGTCCGCAAGCAAAATAATATTGACGCCGACGGTATCGCTGCTCGAAAGCACTGTCAGCGATGCCTGGAGCATAACGGTATCCTTTTGGTCACTTAGTCCACTAATCCGCTTGACTAACTTGAGATTTTAAAGTAAGACTCTTACGCGTCCGGAGTGTGAGCCTTTTCGACGGCTCCGAGAGCCTCTCTAAGAGTCGAGTTAACATGCCGCGCGAGAACCGAAAAATGCAGGCGAACTCCCTCCACAGTTCTCACTGGGGTGCATTCTATCCGGTGGTGAAAGGTGGCCGGATCATTGATGCGCGCCCGTTCGAGTTCGATCCCGCTCCGTCGTCGATCCTCAGGTCGGTCCCTGACGCGGTTCATCATCGAAGCCGTGTCGAATATCCAGCGATTCGAGTCGGCTGGCTGAAGCACGGTCCGGGAGGCGCAACTGAGCGCCGCGGCAGCGACTCCTGGGTTCGTGTCAGCTGGGAGCATGCGCTTGAGGTGGTAGGAAATGAACTCAAGCGTGTAATTGCGGAACATGGCAACGAGGCCATTTTCGGAGGGTCTTACGGATGGTCGAGCGCGGGTCGATTCCATCATGCGAAGACACAGCTCCAGAGGTTTTTAGTACAGATCGGAGGCTTTACCGACACCAAGGAGACCTACAGTAATGCGGCGGGAAGTGTCCTCGTCAGGCATGTCCTCGGCAGCTCGGATTTTGTCAGGGGGGGCCCGAACTGGCGAAGTATCGTTAAGAACACCGAACTATTTGTCGCGTTCGGAGGTATCCCTACCCGCAACACTCAGGTTACCCCCGGCGGAACGGTAGCTCATACAACTCCCGAGTGGCTCGCACAGGCGAAAGCAGCCGGAATAGACTTCTGCAATATCAGCCCGATCCGCGACGATGCGGCCGCATTTCTTCGCGCGCATTGGTTGGCGCCACGGCCGCATACTGACTCAGCAATCATGCTCGGCATTGCGCACACGCTCATCGTCGAGGAACTGCACGACCAGCGCTTTCTCGACCAATACTGTGATGGATTCGATCGCTTCGCCGACTACGTACTCGGTCGTGTCGACGGAAAGCCAAAAAGCGCCGAAGGGGCGGCCGACCTCAGTGACGTTTCTGCTCACGCTATTCGCGAGTTGGCGCGCCGGATGGCAAAGTCACGCACCTTCATCATGGCGAATTGGTCACTTCAGCGTAGCGACCATGGTGAACAGCCATTCTGGTTGGTGATCGTGCTGGCAGCGATGCTTGGGCAGATCGGCCTGCCGGGTGGAGGTTTTGGCTTCGGCTACGGCAGTATGGAGGGGCTCGCTGAAACCCGACCGGAGATGACGGTTCAAAGCTTACCCATTGGCAAGAACCCGGTCAGCTCCTTCATTCCCGTCGCCCGGATAGCGGACATGTTGCTGAAGCCACATCAGCCGTTCCAGTACAATGGGCAAAACCTCATCTATCCCGATATTCGACTGGTCTATTGGTGCGGCGGAAACCCGTTTCATCATCATCAGGATTTGAATCGTCTCGTATACGCGTGGCGGCGCCCGGAAACGATAATCGTTAATGAGCCGTGGTGGACTGCTACAGCACGGCACGCCGATATTGTTCTACCAGCCACCACGACCTTGGAGCGTGACGATCTGGGATCAAGTCCGTTCGACCGTTTCCTTATCGCGATGAAACAAGCGATCCGACCCGTCGGACAATCTCGTGACGACTTTGCAATTTTTGCCGACCTTGCTGAGCACTTTTCGAAACGTGAGGCATTTACCGAGGGGCGGTCCGAAGCAGAATCGATTCGTTACTTGTATGAACGTGCTCGCGTTCGCGCAGCACAACGACAGATAGCAATGCCGTCGTTCGACGAATTCTGGCATCGTGGCTACCTGGAGCTGCCGGTTAAGTCGCAGCCTGACGTTTCGTTTGAAGACTATCGCCGCGCCCCCCTCGCCTCACAGCTAGCCACTCCATCCGGACGCATAGAGATCTTCTCGTCCACGATTGCAAGCTTTGGCTACGATGACTGTCTCGGCCATCCAGCGTGGTTCGAGCCGGTCGAGTGGCTCGGCGGTGCCACGGCTCAGCGTTTTCCCTTGCATCTTCTGACTACTCAGCCATCCACCAGACTGCATGGCCAGATGGATATGGGCTCTGTTAGTCGAGAAAGCAAGATCGCAGGCCGTGAACCAGTGCGAATAAGTGTAGTTGATGCGGCTCGCCGCGGCATTCGGACCGGTGATGTTGTGCGGGTTTTTAACGAGCGCGGATCACTCCTGGCGGGAGCTATCGCGACGCCTGAAGTCCGGCCGGGTGTCGTCCAGATCTCCATCGGAGCCTGGTACGACCCACTCGACTCGAGTCGCCCCGGAAGCCTGGACAAGCACGGTAATCCCAACGTGCTGACTCTCGATAAGGGAACGTCCCGCTTGGCTCAGGGCTCGAGCGCTCAGACGGCGCTTGTCGAAATTGAGAAGTACACCGGAGAGCTACCGTCGATCACTGCGTTCGACCCGCCTCGCTTTATCGACTTGTTGCAGGAAGAACCTCTCGCACATGACAATTCGGTCGTAGGGGCGGCTAAATAAACGCACCAGATTTGCGAGGCCTTGAATAACAATCACGCTTATCTCGCGTGACCAGCATCCTCGCCTCTAAACCTACTGGTTGAGTAACTATGAGCATCGAATTTATCGGAATGATCGGAACGCAATACGCTTCTGAGACTCATCCGCCCAAAGGACCTGCGATCGATCTTGATTACGTTCGCGACCTCGTGACTGCACACGAAGACGCAGGCTTCGACCGAATTCTGATCGGTTATTTCTCGAATGGCCCCGACGGCTTCATCGTCGCCTCGTATGCCGCCTTCGTAGCGCAAAAGATTGGCCTGATGCTGGCTCATCGTCCGGGCTTCGTCGCGCCCACCTTGGCCGCCCGTAAGCTCGCCACACTCGATCAATTTGCCGGAGGTCGTCTCGCCGTCCATATCATTTCGGGTGGTGACGACTCCGACCAGCGCAAGGATGGCGATTATCTACCGCACGATGATCGTTACAAGCGCACTGATGAATACGTAGAGATTCTTCGCCGTATTTGGACGGCGGACCGACCGATCGACCATTCAGGTCAATATTATCATTTCGAGCGATCGTTCTCTGCGGTTAAGCCCGTCCAGAAGCCGCACATCCCAATCTACTTTGGGGGCGCTTCGGAAGCAGCCATCGCGGTTGCCGGCAAACATGCCGATGTCTACGCACTCTGGGGCGAGCCCCTCGCCGATGCCGCCGAAACCATCACGCGTGTTCGCGAGTCGGCTGCCCGTCACGGCCGGAGCGTGCGCTTCAGCCTATCGCTTCGGCCTATTCTGGCGTCCACCGAGGCTGAAGCCTGGGCCCGAGCCGACCGCATTATCGAAACGATCCGCAAGAACGGTGGCGAGGCGATGCTCGGGCCGACGACCAAATCGCCGCAGAATGTGGGCTCACAGAGATTGCTGGCGGCAGCAGCCTTGGGCGAGGTTCGGGACAAGCGATTATGGACTGCAGCCGCGGCCGCGACCGGTGCACGCGGCAATACTACCGCATTAGTCGGAACCCCATCCCAGGTCGCCGAATCCCTGCTTGCCTATTACGATCTTGGGATTACCACTTTCCTGATTCGTGGTTTCGACCCGCTTGAGGATGCGCGTGATTACGGCCGCGAATTGATCCCTTTGGTGCGAGCCGCGGTCGTAGCGCGCGAACGGGATGAGTCAGCGACAAACATACCCACGATAGCGACGAGCGATCCAGCAGTAGAGCGATAAGGCCTTCACCGCCGGTTGTTTACCGCAGTCGACGTTAGTGACCTCTAGAATTGTATTATTCAAGGAGAGATTCAGTTAGCCTATATGAGTAGTCAAGTTCGATTGATAACGCAGCCGGTTCGGCCCGGCTCATCGGAGTTGCAAGTTTTACTAGCGCGTATTGCGGAGGGAGCTGGCTTGCGCGAGCGCGATCGAATCGCTCCGTATGAGCAAATTCAATGGATAAAAGATGCCGGTCTTGGGCGCTTACGGATTCCGGTGGCCGAAGGCGGTGCCGGCTCAACACTGCGTGAGTTCTTCAAAGTCTTGATCGATCTCGCTGCGGCCGATTCCAACGTTGCTCACATCCTCCGCGCCCACTATTGGTTCGTCGAGCAGTTACTTCAGAGCGCTCACGGTGAAGCGCGAAAGCGTTGGTTCGATCTCGTTAACCATGGCAAGATTTTCGGCAACGCGACCAGCGAGCAAGGCAATCTGCAAGTTGGCTTGTACTTCGACACCAAACTCGTACCGGATGGAGACGGAGTTGGCTACCGACTGAATGGGAAGAAGTATTATTCGACCGGAAGTCTCTTCTCTGACTGGATTCAGGTCTTCGCATCCACTCCTGAAGGCAATATCGCGGGCGCGACAATTCCAGTAGACCGCGAGGGCGTGACACTGAAAGACGACTGGGACGGTTTCGGGCAACGCTTGACGGGCACCGGCACAACGATACTCGAAAATGTCTATGTAAAGCCGGAGGAGGCGGCAGATTACGGACCGCCCGACGATCAACCGCCAAGCTATCAGTTCGCCATCCTTCAACTATATCTGCAGGCGGTTACGGCCGGCATTCTGCGAAGCGTCGAGCAGGACGCGGTTGCTCTGGTGCGGCGACGCCGGCGCGGCTTCAGCCACGCGACGACCGAGCGCCCCACCGACGACCATCAGCTATTCCAGGTCGTTGGCGAAATCGCGTCGGACGCTTTCGCGGCAGAGGCTATCGTCCTGGCTGCAGCGGATCGCATCCAGGCGGCCGCTGATTCAGTGGTCAACGGGTTGCCCGACGCTGACCTCGCACGCGATGCCCAAATCGCGGCGGCGGAAGCGAAGGTTGCCGTTGATCGCTTCTCCTACCAGACCGCAAGCCGGCTGTTTGACGCCGGAGGTGCTTCGTCCACGCAAGCCATCTACAACCTCGATCGGCATTGGCGCAATGCCCGAACCGCATCGACTCACAACCCGACCTTCTTGAAGGCGTCCGCCGTCGGTGACTTTCTGGTAAATGGAACGCCCCCGCCTTTAAACGGGTTCTTCTAGGCTTTCATCGATTCAGGTCTAGCAATGGTGGTATGGCTGGTCTCGGCTGTACCACCAAAGAACAGTCTCGCAGGGGATTCGGATGCCTTTTGTAGACGATTTCGGCACCAACCTTTGGTATCAGGTTACTGGTTTAGAGCATGGTCAGCCTCTGGTTCTTTCGTGGGTTTGGTCTCCTCGAAAACCAGTACGACTTCGTTCGTGAGCAGTTGGGGCAGCATTTCCAGGTTATCGATTGGAACTATCGCGGTGCTGGGCGGAGTGACCGTGCATGGCCGGGTCGAGTTTTCATCTGGACACTCGGGTGGAGGATCTGGAAAAGATCCTCAGCCATCTGGCAGTGAAAGAGGCGATTCTCTGGGGCACCTCCACAGGGTCCCCTCTTACGATTCGTTACGCCGCTTGCTATCCCGCGCGTGTTCGCGCCGTTATTACGTACCCCATGTTCAAGGCTGATGCTGCGTTCAGAACCGCCTTCGACGGTTTCACGAAAATCGGAGAGACCTTTGGATACGAGGCGCTGGCGGCTCTCACCAGCTGGATCGGGGTTGCCAGCGAGAATCTCTTCCAACCGAAGTGGGCAAAGATAGCTAAGTAAGAGTCAGAGAAGTTTCGCAAGAACTTCAGCCTTGAATCTCTCGGTGCAACGATGGAGATAGTTTCATCGAACGATCTCAGCCGCGACTTGGCGAAAATCAAAGTCCCTACCCTGTTGCTGATGGGCGAATCGGGCAACCTGGGCTACGCCGCGTCAGGTAATCACGCACTCGCCGATGAATTTTTGCGTCGGGTACCTCATGCACAATTGAAGCTAATCCCCCGTGCCAGTGGAACGTACTGCATGCTGGAGGCGCCCGAGGCGACCACAAAAGCCGTGATCGAATTCGCCGCAACCCTGCGTTAATCAGTTGTTAGGCTCTTACGACAAAATCGATGGTGCCCCCTGCGGGATTCGAACCCACGGCCCCAGGATTAGGAAT
>DATKML010000027.1:0-9077 GCA_035541875.1 Binataceae bacterium (SeqCode) | reverse complement strand
GCGATCAGCCGCGCGGCGACCGCCCGGCGTGACCAGGTCGCGCCGTCATCGACCTCGAGTTCGGCGGCCGCCTTGTACATCATCGCGCGCGCGGTCTCGATTAGGAGGTCCATCTCGCCGACCTTGTTGTAGACCGACGGCAGATGGCTCATCGGATAGGGGAGCGGATAGCGCGGCCGATTTCGCATGAACTCGACGGCGAAGTCGCGCGCGGCGGTCGCGATACCGATATAAGGCGCGCCGATCGTAAATGGCGCCTTGGCAAAAATACGCGTGATCTTCCCGCTCTTTGAAACGGAGCGGGTCAGCACGACGTCCTCATCCTTTACGAAGGCGTCTTTGAGTTCCGAGCTCCGCGAAGCCGACGCCCGCATCCCCATCGTGTGCCAGTCGTCTTTGAAGGAGAGGCCTGGCGTTGCCTTTGGCGGGATAAAGAAGGTGATGATCGTCGGTCCCTCCGGCGCGTCTTCGCATGTGGCCTCGGCGAAGTAGAGGTCGAGCGCGATACTTTGCGTGCTGAAGATTTTGCGGCCGTTTACGACCCATCCACCGTCGACGCGTTTGGCGGCGGTGCGCGGGCGCAGCACCAAAATAGAGTTATCGGGCTCGGAGCCGGAGCCGCCGCAGATCAGCCGCTCGCTCGCGATACGGCGGAGCTTCGCTTCCACGTTGGGCTGTTTGAACTTGCGCCACAGATCGATCAGCAATCCGGTGACGTTGAAGTGCATGTTGATTGCGAGCGCGGTCGCGCCGCATCCTTCGGCGAGGCGTTCCTGCGCCTTGATCCGCTCGAGCATCGTGGCGCCGAGGCCACCGAGCTCCGTCGGGATAATCAGGGTCGAGTAGCCGGTCTCCCTGAGACGGGCGTAATTTTCGAAGGGAAAGGCTTCTTCGCTATCGTACTTGGCGGCGCGCGGCGCAAATTCGTCGGCGAGGGTTCCCGCGAGATCGAGAAAGCGCTGTTCGCGCTCGGTGTGATGTTGCTTCATAGCCCGGTTCTCCCACAGCGGCTATCGGCTGCTTCGATATGCCGCACTGAGGGGGAGAATGGCGCAATCGGAGGATTTGTTCCAGCGCTAAATGCTGCCATGTTTCGCGTGAAACATGAAGAATTTCACCCTTGACTCATCGATCACGTAGAAGATTCAGATGATACGGCGTTGAGGAATTCGGCGAAAGATTCGCCACGACCAAACAAGCAGAGAATTGTAGGTTCCGTGAGCGATGATCGGCATCTCCAGACCATATCTCCGATAGAGCCATCCGTAGAAGAGACCGGTCCACGTTTGCAGGTAAATGATCGACTGCAGCCATAACGGTAACTCAGCTAACTGCGTGTATAGGTGGCGGTGATCGAGTCCGAAGAGCAGAGCCTGCGCTACGTTTGCAAGCCAGAACGGCGCAGCACTTGAGGTAATGGGCGTCTCCCAGACCCATCGAATGAAAAGAATAAAAGCAGGGAGAATCGTGCCGCGGAAGAAGATTTCTTCGAAGATAGCTGCGTGGGCGCTCGTATAGAAGTTGAGAGGAAGAGACGTTTTCGGATGCGCCGGGCCGAAATGGGATCGAAGGTAGGAGGTGTAGATGTAGCTGATGCCTACATGGATTAATCCGAGACCAAAGCCCAGCGACACCGAACGCATCGTCGAATATTTAGGATTGGCCTTCCAGGCTTCGATGATCGGCATGATCGGGAGCCCGGCACGTCGAGGAAGGATGGAAGCGAGCCAACCGAGAAGCGCCGCAGTAGTGGGTGTTAGTAAGGTTAAGTAAAAGATCGAAGCTCCGTGGCGGGGAGCCAAGTGTAAGCCGAATGCGCCGAAGTATGCGGACCAAAGGGCAAAGAGTAGCAACGCGAACAGCACTTTGAAGTCGAACCGGCGAAGTTCCCTACCTTCCGAGGTAGAGTCGCGAGGTAGGTCAGCTACCAAATGAGTCTCTTTGCGACTTATCGGCCTTGGGCGTCAGCACGCGGAGACGCGTTTTCTGCCGGCGGTGGTCCGCCCCAGATGAGTACGTCCGGGCAAAGGTCTGCGCCGTTAGGCCATACGACAGTTCCGCCTTCGACACGGACTTGAGCAAAGCTCGCAGGATCATTCCGAATTTGCTCAAAGATAGGACCTACCAAAAGATCAGCTATCTCCCGCACGACAACCGATCCATTAGTCAGCGTAAGCCTTAAGCGAAGTCCCTCCAGAGGTTCGACTTCCCGAATGCGCAACAGGTTCATGGTGCAATGCTCTAATCGAGAGGCTCAATGGTCTTAAGCATTTCACCTTGCTGAGCCAACTTCCAGTCTTGACGAAGTTCCTCGCGATGTAGGACAGCCCACTCCAAGACAAGTGCGAGAGCGCGGCGCGGCAGTTCGCCCCGAATCAATGCCAGCGTTTCAATTTCGATGAGAGCCTCATACTCACCATAGAGGGCGTGGAAGTGGGCGGGCTTGTGGTCGCTATAAAACATGCGGATTATGATTCCGAAAAAGCGACTGAGTTCCGGCATCTCCGCCTTCGTTCTTCAGGCTACTTGCTTCGAAGCCTGTTTTAGTCGCGCAACCGTTCGTTCCTTACCCAGAACCGCGATCACCTCGTAAATCCCGGGGCTGACGGTGCCGCCCGTGAGCGCGACGCGGACCGGTTGTGCGAGCTGGCCAAGTTTCAAGCCGAACTTCGCCAATACGCGTTCGAAGCCAGCCTGAATCGATGCTTCGACAAACTCGCCATCGATGCTGTTGAGTTCGTCAGCGAGCACTATCAACGGCTCAGCAATCTCCGGCTTTAGGAATTTGGCAGCGGCTTTCGGATCGATCGTGATCGGATCGAGCAGGTAGAAGCTTGCGAACTCGACCAGCTCGACGAGGGTTTTCGCGCGCTCGCGGAGCGTCGCGATCATCTTGCTGAGCCAGGCGTCGTCGCCGGGTATCGGCCATCCGCGTTTCGCGATGAAGGGCTTGGTCTCGCGCACGAGCTGATCGAGCGGCCGCTCCTTCAAATAGTGAAAGTTCAGCCAAAGCAGCTTTTCTGCATTGAAGATGCCCGCCGATTTGCCGCAGTTGGCAAAATCGAAATAGTCGAACATCTCCTGGAGCGAGAAGATCTCCTGATCGCCGTGCGACCACCCCAGCCGCACGAGATAGTTAAGCAACGCCTCGGGAAAGTAGCCGAGATCGCGATAGGCGAAGACCGAGGTCGCGCCATGCCGCTTGGAGAGCTTCTGGCCGTCGGGCCCCATAACCATCGGCAGATGCGCATAGGCGGGCGGCGTCAGGCCAAGCGCGTAGAAGATCTGCATCTGGCGCGGCGTGTTCGGTAGATGGTCATCGCCGCGGACGACGTGCGTCATCTGGAAGTCGGCATCGTCGAGGACGGTAGCGAAGTTGTAGGTCGGCACGCCGTCGGAGCGGAAGATGATCAGGTCATCCAGTTCGGCGTTCTCGAAGATGGCCCGCCCCTTGATGAGATCGTCGACCACCGTCTGGCCGGTCTGCGGCGAGCGGAAGCGGATCGTGTAGTTCCGCCCCGCAGCTTTATCCGGTAGTGCGATATTCGGGAGATCGGCGGCTGGCGTGCGATTGCGGCATCGGCCGTCGTAGCCGGGTTTGCGATGCTCGCGCTGGGCCTGCTGGCGCATTGCGTCGAGTTCCTCGGCGGTGCAATAGCAGGGATAAGCCTTGCCCTCGCGAAGGAGTTGCAGGGCGCCCTCGCGATAGCGATCGAACCGGCTCGACTGGAAATAGCGGCGATCCGGCGGACCCTCGTCCCATTGGACGCCGAGCCATCGCAGGCTTTCGAGGATCTCGTCGAGCGATTCCTGCGTCGAGCGCTCCTGGTCGGTGTCGTCGATTCGGAGAACGAAAGCGCCCTTGTTGTGGCGGGCGAAGAGATAGGCGAAGAGTCCGGAGCGGACGTTTCCTATATGAAGAGCGCCGGTCGGGCTCGGCGCGTAGCGTGTGCGAACGGTCACGTAATGCGGTCCTTGCAGTTTAGTAATCCAGAGAATCTAGCAGGTTACTCGCCCGGATAAGAGGCAACGGCTTTTTGAATGCCGTCGGTTTCGAGAGAGGTGGCTCGGTCGAGTCCTGATACCGTCGGAAGACTTCATCGTGATCGTCAACATTGATCGGGACGATCATGGATTCGGTAATCAGCAGTTCGAGCGTTATTCGATAGCTGAGATTGATCGAGACACTGTGCAGCCCTGCGAATTTCCCCTTCAGAGCGTGCAGACGGAGGGACGGATGATGCGGATTAGCTTCAAGTAACTTCAGTGTCTTCGTGTACTGACCGGTTGCGTCGGGATGGAGCCGGAGGAAACGTGTGGCGCGCCGATTATACTGATCGGTGAAGACGAGTTTGCCACGGCATCTATTTTGCCAGCTTGGCGAGGCGCTTTAGATGCTTCTCGACGGATTCCTTGACGAAGCGGTCGGCGTCCAAAGCCGCCTTGGATTCAGCAAGGGCGGCCTCCAGTTCGCATTCGCGCAGATGAGCATACGGCTCGCGGCTCATGACCACGTACTTCATTTGGCCGCGCACCGTAACGGAGCCTCAGGCTGATCCGCAAGTGCTCGCTCGATCGCGTTCACCCCTTTAGTTTTCAAATCATTGGCTGAGATAGTGTTCATAATCGTACTATCTATCGCTCGCTCAACAGCATTCTAAAGAGCGCGATACCCGGAAGGTAAGAAGGTAACGTCGTTCACTCCCACTCGATTGTGGCGGGGGGCTTCGACGTGATGTCGTAGACGACGCGGTTGATGCCCTTGATCTCGTTGGTGATCCGCGTCGAGACGCGTGCGAGGAAAGCCGGATCGAGGCGTGCCCAATCGGCGGTCATCCCATCCTGCGACTCGACCGCGCGGATCGCAATCACGCTCTCATAGCTACGCCCGTCGCCCATCACACCGACTGTCTTTAGCGGTAGCAGCACGCCGAAGGCCTGCCATAGCGATCGTCCGAGTTTGGCGGCAGCGACTTCTTCCATCACGATAGCGTCGGCGCGGCGGAGCAGATCGAGCCGATCACGCGTGACCTCGCCGACGATACGCACGGCGAGACCAGGGCCGGGGAAAGGCTCGCGATCGACCACATCGCTGCCGAGGCCTAGTTCGCGACCGAGTTCACGGACCTCGTCTTTGAAGAGCTCGCGCAGCGGCTCAATCAGTTCGAGCTTCATCCGCTCGGGGAGCCCACCGACATTGTGATGGCTTTTGATCACCGCCGATGGTCCTTTGAACGAAACCGATTCGATAACGTCGGGATAAAGCGTTCCCTGTCCGAGGAAGCGCGCACCGCCGATAGCGTTAGCCTCTTTCTCAAACACATCGATGAAGGTGTGGCCGATGATCCGGCGCTTCTGCTCCGGATCGATCACGCCCGCGAGACGTTCGAGGAAGAGGGCCGAAGCGTCGACGACGTCGAGGCTGATACCGAGGCGATGGGCGAATGTTTCTTCCATCCGCTCACGCTCGCCCGCACGGAGCAACGCGTTATCGACGAAGACGCATTTGAGGCGGTCGCCGATCGCGCGATAGATAAGCGCTGCCGCGACCGAGGAATCGACACCACCCGACAGGGCCATCAGGACGCGATCGTGTTCGCCGACGCGCGCGCGAATCGCAGCGACCTGGCTTTCAACGAAGCCGGTCATCGTCCAGTCGCCCCGCTCTTTGCAGATATTGAGCACGAAGTTGCGCAGCACTTGAGTTCCGCACGGCGTATGAACGACCTCGGGATGGAATTGAATACCGCGCATTCGGCCGTCGCGGGTGCGAATCGCCGCGTAGGGCGAATTGGTGCTGTGCGCGATTGCACATAGGCTCGCGGGCAGGGATTCGACGCGATCGCCGTGGGACATCCAGACCTGATGGTCGTGGCCGTCGAGACCCTCAAAAAGCGGGTCCTGCTCGTCGAGGATTAGCGTAGCTGGGCCGTACTCGCGCGCATGAGCTCCCGCACTGCTGGCGCCAAGATGTTGAGCGATAACGTACATTCCGTAGCAGATACCGAGTATCGGGCAATCGCTTTTGAGAACCTCATCGCTAATATCGGGCGCACCGGATTCGTAGAGACTCGCGGGGCCCCCCGAGAAAATTATCCCGCTCGGGCGCATCGCATGGATCTTTTCCGGCGCAAGGTTATACGGATGAATCTCGCAATAGACGTGCGCCTCGCGTACGCGGCGCGCGATCAATTGCGTGTACTGGGAACCAAAATCAAGGATGAGAATCACAGATCGGCCTTGGAAAGATTATAGCGGGGAGCGAGAAACGGCCGAAGGGCAGAGAATCGAAGGTGTCCACAGACCTACCTGGTCCTCTCCCTTATGGGAGAGGACCAAAGGAGGAAAAGAAGTTAGCTTCGAAGGGTTGCTTCGATATTCGCGCCTTCGCGTTCGCGGAAGGCGACGGCTACCGATAGCCGTTCGAGATGCTGGTCGATCAGCTTGCCGCCGAGACGAATTTTGTGTTCCTGGAAGAAGGTATTCACCTCGGCCTCGCGATCGAGCAGTCCCACGACCGCTTCGCACATCCGGGGCAGCGCGCTATCGGGGTACTTTGAGACCATCGCTTCCCAATTCTTGCGGATAAAGTCCCAAGCCTCGTAACGAACCTTCGGATTGTACAGCAGCGCATGCATCAGGAACGGGGCGTTCTGCGTCCGCACTTCGGTCCCGAGCGTCATCTCCATCGTCTGGCGCAGAACCTCCGGTACCCGGAAGTTGGCCAGCGAGAAGAGGAAGCGCTGCTCCTCCTGAGGAGTCTTGGCAGATTTGAAGTTTTGCTTGAAGTTGATGTAGCGGGTCGCGTCGCCGCTGTGGGCGAGAATCGATACCAGCGATGGTACGAGATCGCGATCGGCCTTCGACGGGTCCGCCGTCCATTCGGTGTAAAGTTCGGCCGCCTTCTTATGCACTTCAAGGTCGTCGCCCAAAGTCCCTAGCGTGCTCATCAGGGTGCCGCGGAGCTGCCGGGTGAGTTCGTCCTCACCGGCCTTCGCGACCCAGCCCAAGCGATTTGCTGCCGGACCGACCAGATTACGAACGGCCTGCGCGAGCGTCGGCCGCTGCGCATCGGTGACGATCATATCGAGATAATTGAAGGCACCGAGCAGAGCGCGCCAGACGTTGAGGTCGGTCTCATCGCGGAAGAGACGCGCCATCGCGATAAAATCGCTGAGCGGCGTGAGGCCTGCGACAGTCGAAGCCCAGGTATCGCTGACGAGGGCGAAGCGCTCAATTGCACGTAGTTCTTTAAGATTTGCGGTCACGGAACGCAGCAGATCGGCCGAGTAACGAACGCGGAAGAAGCCGCTGCTGTTCTCGTTCACCAGCACCCAATTAAGCTTGCCCGGTAGTTCCAGCGTGGTCTCATTGCCGGTCAGCAATACGCGATGGGTTGAGACGCCCTTGTCGGTGCCGACGCGCACGATAATCGGCACATGCCAAAGCTGCTCCTCGGGCTTCTCGGGCGGCGCATAGAAGAAGCGGCGCTGGCTAAGTTTCAGAGTTCGGCCATCGGCGGAGGCGCTCACGCTGACCAGCGGGAAACCCTGCTGGAAAATCCAGGTATCCATCATCGAGCGGACGGGCTGCTTGGTCGATTCCTGTAGCGCGTCCCAGAGGTCGCCCGTCTCGGTGTTGTCGTATTGATGGCGCTTGAGGTAGAGCGCGATACCTTTGCGGAACTCTTCGGCGCCGAGATACTGCTCGAGCATCCGGAGCACTGACGCACCCTTTTCGTAGGTGAGCACGTCGAACATTGAGCGGCAGTCCTCGGGGCTGAGGACGGTGAACTCGATTGAGCGGGTGCTCTTCAGCGCATCGATCGCCATCGCGGCCGAGCGCGAAACGCCGAAGCTATCCCAGCGCTTCCAATTCGGCTTCCACGCATCGACGACCAACATCTCCATGAAGGTGGCGAAGGCTTCGTTCAACCAGATGCCGTTCCACCAGCGCATCGTGACGAGGTCGCCGAACCACATGTGAGCGTTTTCGTGCGAAACGACGTCCGCGACGCGCTCCAGTTCCTGGCGCGAGGCGGTTTTCTCATCGGCAAGGAGCGCAGTTTCGCGGAAAGTGATCGCGCCGAGATTTTCCATCGCACCGGCCGCGAAGTCAGGAATCGCGATCAGATCGAGCTTGTCGCCGGGATAGGGAATCTCGTAGTAGTTCGCGAACCACTTGAGCGAGAAGGCTCCGATTTCGGCCGCCCACGGCGTCAGGGCTTGCTTGCCGGGAACATGGATAACGCGGAGCGGTGTGCCCGCGTCGAAGGTGCGTGTCGTCTCGAACTCGCCGACGATAAAGGCGAGCAGATAGGTCGACATCTTGATCGTATCTTTGAAGACGACTTCTTTTTTGCCGCCGCCAATTGTGCGCTCGCTCTCCTGGCCTGCGTTCGAAAAGGCTTGCAGGTTTTCGTCGACGACGAGCGTGACTTTGTAGACGGCCTTCAGTGCGGGCTCATCCCAGCAGGGGAAGGCGCGGCGAGCGTCGGTCGCTTCGAACTGAGTTGTCGCCAGCGTATGGCTCTTGCCGGCGCTATCGGTGTATTGGCTGCGATAGAAGCCGTGGAGCTTGTCGTTCAGGATTCCGCGGAACTTGATCCGCAAGGTCCAGTTACCAGGCGTGAGGGCTTCCGGGAACGTCATCTTGGCGCGCTCGCGTTCCGGTTCGAGTTCGATCTTGGTCGCACGGAGGCTCTTCGAGCCTTGTTCGGCAACGGCTTCATCGAGTTCGAGTTCAAGCGCATTGAGGACGACTTCGTTGGTCGCCGTATGCACCTTAACGGCGACGGTCTCTTCGCCGGCGAAAGTGAAGGCCGTGAGGTCCGGCGTCAGCTTTAGATCGTAACGATCGGGCGTGACAGAGGAGGGCAGACGGTATTCGAGTGCTTTGTCAGCGCTGATCGACGTTTCCTGATCAAACATCGGTATTCCTTCCTTGGATAGCTCGCGGATGATCGGGATCGCTCCGCACGCCGCAATTTAATCGCAAAATGGGGTCTGAGGCGAGTTAGTAAGGGCTCTCAGCCGTGCATTGGGGTCGGACCTAACCCCCAACCCCTTTCCTAAAGG
>DATKML010000026.1:0-16629 GCA_035541875.1 Binataceae bacterium (SeqCode) | reverse complement strand
CAGGGAAAAAACCCAAGGTTGCCTTGATTGCCACGATGCACAAACTGCTGGCCGCGGTCTTCAGTGTCGCACGTCGTCGCCAGCCGTTCGTTGCGTCTTTACTTTCTCCGCCCGCCGGCGAAGCCGCCGCGGGCGGCGCGGGAACCATGCTGCATGCGTCTTGACAGTAAAATGGACACGGTATCTGGTACAATCCGCATCGCCGCCATTCGGCCCTCGACTATCGCTCGCCGATCAACTACGAAAGGAGTTATTCAGCCAAGGCTGATTTCCTCAGCCCAACACCGTCTACCGAATCAAGGTAGGTCCACCGCCACTGCCGCCCCTTCGCCTGGACCGCCACCGCCGACTCAATCTTCGCCAAGCTTCAACGCCTTTGTAAACTTATTAATGGGACATCACATTAGATAGACGCTTGGTGGCCGCGTCTCCTCACTGCCTCGTGTGATCGGGGCTGCTTGCTCCATTCTAGAACCTTAAGGGATAAGCTGTTCAAACACCGTTGTTTCGGGCAACGCGGCCGAGCCACTCGGCGCTCGGTTTAACTGTCCGGCGCTGCGTTGCTCGATCAACAGCGATTAGGCCGAAGGTAGGGGCGTAGCCGAACAGCCATTCAAAATTGTCGAGCAACGTCCAATAGAAGTAGCCACGCACGTCGATTCCTTCGCGCAGGCACTGAGCGAGAAATTTCAGCGCCTCTTCGACAAACGCGATTCGGCGCGAGTCGTCGTCTGTAGCGATTCCATTCTCAGTTACAAAGATGGGCGTCTGAGCAATCTCGTACGCATGACGAATCGTCGCGGCGATAGCCGAGGGTGCGAATTCATAACCCATCTGCGTCAGTTCGCTCTGCCCTGATGGCGGCAAGATACCTGTCGAGCCGACGCGCTGCGTGGTGTAGCACTGCACGCCTACGAAATCGTCGCCACGCGCAGCGTTCAAAAACACACCTTCGGCTTCCTCGCGCAATTGACTGGCGAGAGCCTCGCCACCCGCTTCAGGCAGCCAGGCGCGCATCGCGAGCGTCATTCCTACTGGGAATTCGCCTGGTCCGGCCCGTAGCACCTGCACGGCACGCCGATGGGCCTCGACCAGGACGCGCCACGAGGAGCTCCTCACACAAAATGGGAAACTCGAAAAGCGCTCCGGCTCTATACCCAATTCGCGTGCCGCCGCCGCGCGCCAGGGTGCGGCCAGAATCGCATCGTCCTGATGTAGAAAGCCCCACTGCTGCAGGAGTAGCGCGAGGTTGAGTTCATTGATAGTACAGGCAACGCCGATCAGATCACCTAAATGCTTCACCACTCGCTCGCAATAGCGCGCGAACAGACGGGCTGTCTCGGGCTCTTCCCAGCCACCGCGCGCCGCGATCCAAAGGGGTGAAGTAAAATGATGAAGCGTCACGACCGGTGTCACGCCGTGCATATGGCAGGCGGCCAGCATCCGCCGGTAATGATCCAGCGCAGCTACCGAGAACTCGCCCTCTTGTGGTTCAATCCGCGCCCATTCCAGCGAGAACCGGTAGGCGTTCAGCCCTAATGAAGCGAGCAGCTCGATATCTTCCGCATAACGATGATAGTGGTCGCAGGCATCGCCGGAGGGCTCGCTGTAGATTGTCCCTTCGACGTGTTCGAGCAGCCACGAGTCGCAGTTGGTGTTGCCACCTTCAACCTGATGAGCCGCAGTTGCCGCACCCCACAAAAAGCCCTCGGGAAATGTCATCTGAACCGCCGAAGTCCTTACGCGCCCAAACGATCGATAACGCGAGTTGCACCGGCAGCCGCCATTATCGACTCAAGCATCCCCGGTATTTCAAAGACGGCTCGATTCCGCATAGCAGCGACGTGCTGCCGGAAGTTATTCATTTGTTCCGGATCGAGCATCGGAGCGATAGCTTTCTCTGCTTCGGCGAAGGATCGGACAACCGCACCGATCCCGTTTTGCAATACCCAGTCGGTATTGAACCGTTCATGCGCCATCGTTAGTGCATTCCGTTCCACGATTAGGGGCAATCCGACGACCAATGCCTCACTTAAGCTGCCCGGTCCCGGTTTCCCAATAAAGTAATCCGCCAGACGCATAAAATAAGGCACCTGATCCGTGAAACCGACGATATGATGCGGGAAGGGTAGCTTCATCGCTTGGAGACTCACCGCAAGCTTCTGATTGTGTCCGCACATGAAGAGGAGCTGTGTCTTCAATCCTGAGGCCGCGACCCGGCGTGCGATCATTTCCATCCGATGCGACCCGTAGCCGCCAAACATCACAATTCCGGTTGGCAACTCGGGGTGGAAACCGAGACGCTCTCGCTCTTGGGCTCGTGAGATCTCCGGAATCCGATAAAATTCAGGCTGCACGATCATGCCGGAGCTACGCAAGACCAAACGGTCGGGTAATCCGGCAGCCAAAGCCTGACGTGCTGCCATCGTCGTACCACAGATGACGTACTGCTCCTGGCGTTCGATCCAGAAGTTCGGTGGATAGTCCGCTAAATCGGTCAAGACCGTAACAATCGGCGTGTGCTTTTCGCCTGCGAGCGCATCGGCTTTGCGCAAGCCCTCGAACATCGCTCGATTGAAATGCGGTATGAGCGAGACCACGAGATCCGGGCGTTCTCTTGTCCAATAATCGGTGAGTGCCGTAACCATCCCCGGATGCATCTGGCGCACCAACAGATGCAGCATCCTCACCATCGGTCCGATTCCGGCAGTCAGATTCTTCTTGAGTAGGCCGTTGTAGAAGTCTTCCACCCGAAGGCCCGTGAGTCGCCGAATGAAATCAAGCGGCTCTAGCAGATCTCTCAGGTTGATAGCTTCAACTCGCCAGTTAGGCTTCTGTTTCGCGAGAACGCTCTGTAGGGCCATCGCGGAAGCTCGATGGCCCCCGCCAGCTTCAATGAAGACCAGTTGCACCCGCGCGCCTGCCGAAGGCACCTGCTCCGTCTTCGCAATGCTATTCATGCGACCTCCGCAGCGGCCTTCTCCAACGACTGATTCGCCAGTCCCAACATCTGTTGTTTCCAACGTATCAGTTGCAGAGCCCCGTCCCATCCCTCTACCAAAGCGGTGCAGTTTCCCACCCAATCTCCGTCATTGATGTACCAGAATGGTCCTATCAGCTTCTGTTCCGCGCGATGAACGTGGCCACAAATCATTCCATCGAGGCCGCGCTCGTGTACAGCCTCGAAGACAGCGCGATCGTCAAAGTCGATCATGTATTCGACCGCTCGCTTCAGTCGATATCGAAAGAAGGCCGAAATTGAACGCCGCTCGGCACGTTCCTCCCAATCCTTCGTGTACCATTGGCTAATACGCATAACCATCGCGTAGGTCGAACCGTTTTGCCACCATCTGGCGCAGGCCACGGCAGGATCCAGCAGATGCCCATGCGTAACCAGCATCCGTCGACCGTCGAGCGTTCTGTGTGTGGTTTCTATCGGGCCCGAGGGAATACCGAGTAGTCGCTCAGCCAACTCCATATCGATGTCGTGATTACCTGGCATATATACGACGTGCGTTCCTCTTCGACCCCACGCTTGCAGTTCCGTGACCACCGCAGCCTGCATAGCGTCCCAATGCCAGCTTGCACCCCAGTTCACTCCATCAACGATATCGCCCAATAAGAACAAGGTTTCCGCTTCGTGATGCTGCAGGAAATCAAGCAGCACCGCCGCCTTGCATCGGGGTGTACCGAGATGAAGATCCGAGATCCAGATCGCACGACAAGAGCGCCGCTTGACATGAGGACCGAACCTCCCTTCGCGTACTCGATGAGACTCAGCAGATCGAGCGTTCTCAAAATGTAGCAAGTCGCCAACTTCCACCTTACACCTCGCGGTTATCGTTGAGCCGGCTCGTCACTCCTCGTTGCTAGTGCCGTGTACTTGTTCATAAAATTAAAGACTTACTTTTACTATATAACTATTGGACCATTACGATCTGACTAAAAGAGGGACGAACTGAGTGAGACGAGCTGATCGCCACCTTTGAGGCTAAGCACGAGTAACATGAGTAATTGCGGCAGCGACTGAAGGCATAAACACCGAGCGGGTACTGACGTGACCGCGGCTTCGCAGCGCTTGTAACGCACAGTTCATAAAACTTTAACGCATTAAGATTTGGCTCGCCTCTCCGTTTGCGCGAAGCTAGCGCCGCAAACTTCAACGGCGCTGGAGGAAAGTATGCGCGCTTCGCGATTCACAAGGCTCTCCCTGATCATCGTCACTGTTTCTATAGTGTTTTTGAGTGCACTTCGACGGCATGGCTCCGCGGCGGCCGACGATGCGATCACCTTGCAGGGAGCCGGCGCAACTTTCCCGGCGCCGCTGTACGAGCGTTGGTTCGCCGAGTACAACAAATTGCATCCCAACGTACAGATCAATTATCAAGCGCTGGGAAGTGGCGCTGGCATTAAGAATTTTCAACAGAATCTAGTGGATTTCGGCGCGAGCGATGCTGCCATGACGGACGAGGAGATGGCGGCCGTCAAGCAGGGCGTCGTGCTAATTCCAGCCACCGCGGGCAGCGTCGTGCTGGTCTACAACCTACCTGATGGTCCCGCAGGTGTGCGCCTGTCTCGCGAAGCTTACGTGGGAATTTTCCTGGGTAAGATTACTCAGTGGAACGATCCTGCCATCGCGAAGGCGAATCCGGGTGTAAAGCTTCCGGACACGAAGATCACGGTGGTGACGCGTTCTGACGGTAGCGGGACGACATTCATTATCAGCTCACATCTAACGGCGATCAGCGACGCGTGGAAGAGCGGCCCGGGCGCCGGCAAGTCGGTTAATTTTCCCGTGGGCGTGGCGGGCAAAGGTAACCCCGGCGTTGCGGCGCTCGTGAAACAAACTCCCGGCGCTATTGGCTATGTCGAATACGGCTACGCCAAGCAAACTTCGCTGCCCATGGCCGTACTCGAGAACAAAGCCGGAAAATTTGTGAAAGCTGACATCAAGTCGGCGCAAGCAGCATTGGCGAGCGTTGTTTTGCCAGCGAATCTGCGCGCCTGGATCACCGACCCAACGGGCGATGACTCCTACCCGATCGTCTCCTACACTTGGCTGCTCTGCTACAAGAAGTACGACAAATCCAATGTGTGGCCCGAACTCAAGGAACTTATCAAGTTTGGCCTGAGTCAGGGCCAATCCTATAGCGAGCAACTCGGCTATGTACCGCTTCCAGCGAGTGTCATTGATCTGGATACAAAGGCATTAGATCAAATTTCATGAGCAGTTCAGCAGCATCGCCGGCGGCCTTGACGGAACCGGAGACCGTCGGCGATATTTCGCAGCCGCCTAGCTCTGGTGAAGTTCTGTGGGACCGTGTTTTCCGGCGGATGACGTTGGGTATCGCGGGGTTCACAGTTTTCCTAACGATATACGTCGTAATTCGGATCGGGCGCGTCGCTCTGCCAGCGATCAATAGTTACGGTGCCGGCTTTCTTACCGGCACGACTTGGGATGCGAATCGCGCGACCTTCGGTGTACTTCCCGCAATCGCCGGGACGCTCTACAGCTCGATTCTGGGCTTGATTGGGGGAACCCTGTTTGGGTTGGCGATTGCCATCTTTCTAAGTGAGCGCTTTCTCTCGACCGGACTGGAGAACCTTTTCAAGCGGCTCGGTCTTGAGGGGCTGGGATTTTGGGCTACCTTTCCCGATCGTATCGAGAATTTTCTCCGCGTAACGATCGAATTGCTCGCCGCTATACCCAGCGTTGTTTACGGCCTTTGGGGAGTCTTCGTTGTGATTCCCGCAATCCGTCCGCCTTCTCAATGGCTCTATACCCATCTGGGATGGATTCCGACTTTCGGCACGAGTCTGAGCGGTCCTGGACTCCTACCGGCATCAGTCGTACTCGCGATTATGGTGCTACCAACTATCTCGGCGATCTCCCGCGACGCGCTGGTTGCAGTTCCGCCCAAAATTAGAGAGGCAGCATTCGGAATCGGAGCGACACGCTGGGAAGCGATACTCGCGGTGTTTCTGCCTACAGCCGCCACCGGCATCTTCGGGGGAGTCATTCTTGGCTTCGGTCGTGCTTTGGGCGAAACGATGGCGCTCGCGATGCTTGCGGGCAATGCGAATGTTTTGAGCTGGTCGATCTTCTCTCCAGCCAACACGCTGGCTGCATTGCTTGCCAATCACTTTCCAGAGGCCGGCGGCGTTGAGGTCGGAGCGCTGATGTACGCCGCGCTCGTGCTGCTCGCCATCACCCTGATCGTAAATATTATCGGCACGATTATCCTGCAGCGCGCCGACGCAGCACTGAAGGGGTTACGCTGATGGCCGCGACCGTAAACAAGACTCCAGTCGAACCCGAAGTCGATCTGCCTCAGCTGCAGCGCTCGCTGCGGCAACCGCGCCTGCTGTTCAGCTACTTCATGAGTCTTATGACCGGCACCGCAACGGTCGTAGCAATGTTTCCTCTTTTCTCGGTGCTCTATTTGCTAATCAAACGCGGTGGGGCCAGTCTCAGCGCTGCCGCTCTGACGGAGCTTCCACCCGCTGCGATGATGACCGGCGGCGGCTTCGGCAACGCGATCGTCGGCACGATCATCATCGTTCTCCTGGCCACTCTGATTGCTGTCCCGATCGGCATCTTGGCCGCGATCTACACAGCCGAATTCGGACCCGAAACGGAGTTCACTCGTTGGGTTCAATTTTCCGCGAAGATCCTGACCGGACTCCCTTCGATTCTTGCGGGGGTGTTCGCATTCGCCACCGTTGTCCTCGTCACAGGGGGATTCTCGGCTCCTGCTGGGGCGGTCGCCTTGGCGCTTTTGATGTTACCGACAGTACTTCTCACCGCTGAAGATGCGATTAAGCGCGTGCCGACAAGGATGCGTGAAGCAGCGATCGGGATGGGGGCCACGCCTACACAGGTCGTAACCAAGGTTGTTCTGCCCACTGCGGTTCCGGGCATTCTTACGGGCGTGATGCTCGCGATCGCTCGCGCTGCAGGCGAGACCGCGCCGTTATTATTCACCTCGCTATTTAGCGATTTCTGGATCGGCCGGACTAATCCGGTAGTACTCCCTAAAGGTGTCGGCGACCTGATGAAACCAACAGCGTCGTTGGCGGTTTTAATCTATAACTTCTCCAGCTCGCCCTTCGACAACCAGATCGCGCTGGCGTGGTCGGCAGCTTTAGTGCTAGTTCTGATGGTGCTACTGGTTAATTTGGCGGGCCAACGCTTGGCCAAGCGCTACAGCAGATAAGGATTTTTATGGCTGCATTGCCTACGACACTGAACGCTAACGGCAATTCCGTGATCGATTGTCACATCTCCGAGCTGCACTACGGTAAATTCAAAGCTCTGCGTGATGTTTCCCTGAGTATCAAGCCCAACACAATAACCGCGTTCATCGGGCCTTCAGGATGCGGCAAGAGCACTGCGTTGCGGTGCCTGAATCGAATGAACGACTTCGTTCGAGGCTTCCGCTTCAAAGGTCACGTCTTCTTCCGCGGTCAGGATATCTATGGTGGCAGGGTGGACCCGGTGGCGGTGCGCCGCCATATCGGGATGGTCTTTCAGCAGCCGAATCCTTTCGCGATGACGATCTTTCGCAACGTCGCTTTCGGGTTGCGGCTTAATCGTTATAAGGGGGCTGTGGAAGAGCGTGTCGAGCGTGCGCTGCGCTCCGCTGCCCTTTGGGACGAAGTCAAAGACAAGCTCCACTCCAGCGCCCTGGCATTATCGGGTGGTCAACAGCAACGCCTCTGTATAGCACGCGCTGTTGCAACTGAGCCAGCCGTCCTGCTGATGGACGAGCCTTGTTCGGCCCTCGATCCGATCGCAACTCATCGCATCGAGGAGCTGATGCAGGAACTCAAAACAAAGTACACGATCGCGATCGTTACGCATAACCTGCAACAGGCGAAACGTGTCGCTGATCAGACGGCCTTCCTCTATGTCGACACTTCCGCCGGTGGACGTACGGGTTACATGGTAGAGTACGGCGATACGGAACAGATCTTCGAAAATCCACAGGCATCGGAGACCCAACAGTATATCCGGGGCGAATTCAGTTAGCGCGTGGCGGCAAGAAAACCGCCTGCCCCTAACGAACTGCGTTTTGAAGGTCAAATGACTATCGATGCGATCAGCGGACAGTAGAGAATCGAGCTCTATTTTTCGTTCCGTTCGCGGATGAACTTCGCAATTTTAATCGCTTGATTCGCCGATGTGTTTCATCAAGCCGTCTTGCCGCATGAGCACGCCAGCCCTAAGAGAGTGATGTCTTGAAAGCGACGATACGAAACTAGCTAGCAACTCGCGACGTCATGCCAATGACAGTGAGACTCATTCAAAACACTGCCGGGGGCGTTGCAATCCTGACGCTAGGCGTTATTCCTGTGGCGAGTAGAGTTGCGATTCGATAAAGGACGAGAGATCCTCGGGTTCTTCGATCGTAGCGAGCCCTTGCGTAAAGGTGACTTGAGCGACGCGCTGAGCGATCCGTAGCTGGGTTTGCTGGATAGCCGTCATCGGTGGAAATATAAATCCAGCCGCCAGATCGGCGGGTGACACTCCTTCTGCCAGGGCTTCGGCGGCGGCCAAAAACATCTCATCAATTACTCGGCGCGCACGAGTAACGAAAATTGCGAGGCCCATCGCAGGGAAGATGTAGGCATTGTTGCACTGTGAAGGGACCAGCGTACGACCCGCCCATTGAACCGAAGGGAACGGGCTACCGCTGGCGAAGACCGCTCGCCCATCCGACCACTGGTACGCCTCCTCCGCGGTGCATTCCGCTTTCGACGTGGGGTTCGACAGGGCCATGATAATCGGTCGATGATTGAGCCGCGCCATCGTTTCGACCACTCGTCGATCGAAAGCCTTATGGGCGGTACTAAAGCCAATCAGCACACTCGGTTTGAGCGATTCAAGCACCTGAATAAGGTCCTTGGTCGCCGGATGCTGATGCGCGTACGATTTCTGATAATCAGTCAGATCTTGTCG
The DNA here is from genome assembly GCA_035541875.1 of Binataceae bacterium (SeqCode). GTDB lineage: Bacteria > Desulfobacterota > Binatia > Binatales > Binataceae > JAJPHI01. The sequence goes on along the minus strand of DATKML010000026.1, from coordinate 7,667 downwards.
CGTCAATTCGATCAAGCCACCCCGATTGAATAACCAGATCCGATCGCGCGCCTTCGTGAAGGTAGCTCCCTCGCACTCTAGGGCTTTGGCGATCAGATAAGCCGAACCAAGAGCGGCGGCACCAGCGCCGTAAAACAGGATGGTCTGTTCGGACAACTTGCCGCCACTGATCTTAAGCGCGTTCGTCAGACCGGCAAGGACCGCGGCACCAGTCCCCTGCACATCATCGTTGAAGCAGCAGATGCGTTTCCGGTAGCGATCGAGTAAACGGAACGCGTCGACACGCGCCCAATCCTCAAACTGGATACAGCAACCGGGAAATTCCCCTGCGACGGCAGAGACGAATTCATCGACGAACTCATCCAACTCACCTGTGGAGCAACGGCGCTGCCGCAGCCCTATATAAAGCGGATCGTCCAGGAGGGCCTGATTGTTCGTGCCTACATCAATCAGGGCCGGCATCGTGAACGCCGGTGGTACTCGTGCGCAGGCGGTATAGAGAGCTAGCTTGCCGATAGGTATACCCATCCCGTTCGCGCCAAGGTCTCCGAGTCCCAGGATACGCGCGCCACTCGTAACAACAATGAAACGGATTTCCCGCTCCGGCCAGTTCCTTAAGAGTGCCCGTACGGAACCCTTACGCTTGAGCGAGAGATAAAGACCTCTCGGGCGTTCGAAGATATGACTGTATTCAAGACACGCATCACCTACTGTAGGTGTATAAATGAGCGGCATCATGCGCATCGGGTCGGACATCACGACCCGATAAAAGAGATTCTCGTTCGTCTCCTGCAGATGAGACAAATAGGTGTAACGGTCAAGATTAGAAGCTAGTCGTTCCAAGCGATCCTGTACGCGCCGGACTTGTATTTTCGCTGGCTCGATTACATCCGGCAACAAGCCGTGCAGTCCTGAAGCCTCCCGTTCGGCTTCACTGAATGCCATCCCGCGATTGCGGCGCGGGTCGCGCAGGAGTGAGATACCTCGTTCACGCATCGCTAGTCACCGCGGGAGTCGGACGCGCAAATAGCTCACGCAGGCGTCCAAAGTCGCCAACTGCGGATAATCAGCTTCAGGAATATCAACTCCTGTTGCTTCGTGAATCGCGATCATCAAGTTGAGGATATCCATTGAGTCGAGGTCGATCTGTTCGCGCAGATCGCCTGCCGGGTCGATATCGTTGGCATCAACCTCCGGCGCAATCTTCGCCAGTTCGCTAACAATCAGGGCTTTGATTTCGTGGTCCCGCACAATTTCTCCGGGTCCTGCAAAAGGCGATTGATCGCGGCAAGGAAAAGGCCACCCCGATGGCCATCGCTCACGCGATGGTCACCGGCGAGTGATGCCATCATTATCGGGCGCACCCCAAGCATCCCGTTCACCGCCCACGGTCGCTCGACAATCTTGCCGAAACCAACCAGAGCAACTTGCGGTGGATAGATCACACCGAACAATGATTCGACACCCTGTTCGCCCAAACTGCTGACAGTGATGGTTGCGTCAGCGACTTCGGAACTGCGCAAGACGCCGAGTCGCACACGTTTCACCAGATCGCGCAGGCTGGTCATGATTTCGTCGATACTCTTCTGATCGACATCGTGAATCGCCGGCGCAATCAGACCGCCTTGTCGTAGTGCGATAGCCAAGCCGACATGGACTGCCTGGCTCAACTTGATTCCATTGGCGATCCAGAACCCGTTTACTTCGGGCACTTCGCGCACGGCCAGCGCAACCGCTTTGAGCAGCAATACCGAATAGAGAATGCGGTCAGTGACCGATCGCCTCTGATTTTCAGCCTGCAACCAGGCGAGCGCTGCTCTCATGTCGATGCTGGTGCCGAGATAGTAATGAGGTATCTCGTGCTTCGATCGACTCATCGCGGCAGCGATCGCCCGACGCATCGCCGCCTGACGATCGGCAGGTGTCACCTCCGATTTAGCCATCGGTGCACGTCTTTCAACCAGTTGAGTTGATGGCCGTGCTGGAGCCTCTGCCGGCATCCTGGCTGCTCGCTCAATATCGCTCTTGCCAATAGCACCGCCGGGTCCGGTTCCGTGCACGCTTGCGATATCAACGTGCAACTCCGAGGCTAGCCGTCTGGCTAAAGGCGAGATCCGGGGCCGATGAGTCATCGAAGGAGGGGTAATAAATATCGGTGGGGGTGGCGGTGCTTTGGTGGCGCTTACGAGTTCAGGCGCCGGTGTCGGTGTGACGCTGACAATCGAGGGCCGAGGTGCCATGACCGGAAGCGCAGCTGCCGGCCTCAACGGCTGAGCCGGTATCGCAGCGGCCGCAGCTTCACGAATCATCGCCAGCGCAGTCCCCACAGGAACTTTTTCGCCCACCGGAACCAGAATCGCCTCAACAATTCCGGTTTGAAATACCTCGACTTCGATAGTGGCCTTCTCCGTATCGACCACTGCGATGATATCGCCGCGATTAATCGGATCGCCGACCTTTACCATCCATTCGAGAATCGTGCCGACTTCCATGTCGGCACCGAGCGATGGCATCAGGAATTCAGCCATGAGCAGACACCATCTGACGAACGGCCTGTACGATTGTTGCGACTTGAGGCAGGGCGGCATCCTCTAGATGTTTCGGATAAGGAATCGGCACCTCGGCGCTGCAGACCCGCACCACCGGTGCATCAAGCTCATAGAATGCGCCTTCTGTGATTCGGGCGCTGATTTCCGCTGCGATACTCCCGCTGCGCCAACCCTCATCGACGATCACCGCGCGATGGGTGCGACTTACTGAATCGCAGATGGCCGCCGTGTCGAGCGGACGTAGCGAACGAAGATCCAGAACATCAACTTCGATTCCCGCATGCGCTAGTTCATCGGCAGCCTGCAATACTTTCCACAGCGATCCGCCATAGGTGATGAGGCTCGCCTCCGTGCCTACTCGCCGGACTACCGCTTTATCGATATCGACCGGTCCTGCGTCCGGTGCCAGTTCAGCTTCCATGTTATAGAGCGCGTTATGCTCGAAAATCAGAACAGGGTCCGGATCTTCCAGCGCTGTCCACAGCATCCCACGAGCGTCGGCAATCGTCGCAGGAGTAATCACTTTGATTCCGGGGATGTGAGCGTACCAGCCTTCGAGACTATGCGAATGCTGAGCGGCGAGTTGACGACCGGCGCCGGTAGTCATCCGGATAACTAGGGGTACATTAATCTGCCCGCCAGACATATGCAGGATTGTCGCCGCGTTATTGACTATCTGATCGAGTGCCAGCAGGCTGAAGTTGACCGTCATGATCTCGACGATCGGTCGCATTCCGCCGATCGCGGCGCCGATCCCTGCACCAACAAAGGCCGACTCAGAGAGCGGTGTATCGCGGATACGATCGGGGCCGAATTCATCCAACAGCCCCTTCGTGACAGCGTAACATCCGCCATAGCGTCCGATATCTTCGCCCATCAGGAAAACGCGAGGATCGCGAATCAGTGCGTCGCGCAAAGCTTGGCGCATCGCCTCGCGGTAGGTAATCCGGGTGGGGTTGCTATTGGCGGTCATACCGGAGGCTTTTCCGAGTAGACGAATCGAGTGAGATCCGTGATGGGCTCCCACGCACCATTTTCAGCGAATGCGACCGCAGCTTCGATCACCGCAGCGACTTCATCTTCCAGCGCTTTGACCTCGGAATCTTCAAGAAGGCCTTCCTCCTGCATCCGCTGTTGTAGACCAATGATCGGATCGCGCTTCTTCCACTCCTCGACTTCCTGCTTTTCGCGATAGAGCTGAGGATCGAACATCGAATGAGCCCGAAAACGATAGGTGCGAAACTCCAGGAAGCTGGGGCCGGTTCCCGATCGAACGGCAAGACACGCGCGACGCGCAGCTTCCTCGCATGCGATCACATCCATCCCATCGACCGGCCAGGCCGGAATCTCGTAACTCGAGGCCTTGAGGCAAAGATCTACCTCAGATTCCGAACGCTTCAGCGCCGTGCCCATCGCGTAGAGATTGTTTTCGCAGCAGAACAGCACGGGCAGTTTCCACAGCGCAGCGAGGTTCATCGATTCGTGAAACTCACCTTCGGCAACCGCGCCTTCGCCGAAGAAGCAGGCGGTGACGCGATTCCGCCCTTGTAGTTTGTCGGCTAAAGCAAGACCGACCGCGACCGGCAATCCACCTCCCACAATCGCGTTGCCGCCGTAAAAGCGCGTTGCCGCGTCGAACAGATGCATCGAGCCACCGCGACCACGACTGCATCCCTCCTGCTTACCGTACATCTCGGCCATAATCGCGGTAGGCGCGACGCCTCGTGCAAGTGCGTGCCCATGCTCCCGGTAAGTCGCCACAATCGCATCGTCCTTTTCGAGCGACTGCATCGCACCGACCGCGACCGCCTCCTCGCCTACGTAGAGATGGAGGAAGCCGCGAATCTTCGTTGCGCTATACAGTTCGGCGCATTTTTCTTCAAAGCGACGAATCAGCAGCATCTCTCGCAACAGCATCATGCCATGGTCGCGATTCAGTGACGGCTGCTTCGATATGTCTTCGGGGGTCATCGGCGAAACCTTGATGATTGAGTTCTATGGCGCATCAGTCATTTTCCAGTGTGGAGGTGTCGCCCTCGGGCAGGCCCATCTCGCGCGCCTTGAGCAATCGCCTCATGATCTTGCCGCTCCGAGTCTTGGGAATGTTGGTGAGAAAGTCGATTTCTTTGGGCGCCACGACAGCACCAAGGCGCTTGCGCGCAAAGCCGAGCAGATCGCGACGTAGTTCATCGCTTCCTGCAAAGCCGGGTTTGGTCGAGACAAAGGCCTTCACGACTTCACCCGCGACCGGGTCCGGCTTTCCTATAACACCAACCTCGGCCACCCCTGGATGCTCCATCAGCGCGCTTTCCACTTCAAAGGGACCGATGAGATGTCCTGACGATTTGATTACATCGTCGGCACGACCAACGAACCAGAAGTAGCCGTCCTCATCGCGTCGGGCCAGGTCTCCGGTCAGGTACCACCCGTCTGCGAAGCATTTCCGGTAGCGCTCCTCTTCATGAAGGTAGCCGCGGAACATGGATGGCCATCCGGGGCGGAGCGCTAGTTCCCCTTCAACGTTCGGCTCAGTGATAACACTGATTGCACCGTCAGGCTGACGCTGAACGATTCCGGCTTCGATTCCCGGCAACGGACGCCCCATCGATCCGGGTCGAATTTCCATCGCGGGATAGTTGGCTATCATGATGCCGCCGGTTTCCGTTTGCCACCAATTATCATGAATCGGTAAACCGAAGGCCTCTTGCCCCCAGACTACTGCTTCCGGATTCAGCGGCTCACCAACGCTGGCTATCAGGCGAAGAGCGCTCAAATCATAATTTCTAGCGATCGGAGCTCCCACCTTCATCATCATCCGTATGGCTGTCGGCGCGGTGTACCAGATCGTCACGCGTTCGCGTTGAAGGATTCCGTACCAGCGCTCGGCATCGAAATCAGCCTCGTCGACGATACTCGTAATCCCATGCGTGAGCGGCGCGACAATTCCATAGGAAGTGCCGGTCACCCATCCAGGATCGGCAGTGCACCAAAAGATATCGTCCGGATGGAGGTCGAGTGCGTAATAGCCGGTCATATGATGGGCCACGACCGCCTGATGCACATGCATCGCGCCCTTTGGCTTGCCGGTGGTACCACTCGTGAAGTGCAGTAGCGCGAGATCCTCTGGGGATGTCGGAGCTATCTCGAATTGCTCATCGGCCTGAGCCGTCAGTTGGCGGAAATCCTTCACGTTGGGTATGGAGGAGATTTCGTCCGCATCGCCGACCAGAAGCACGTGTTTGAGATTTGGGAGCCGTCCGCGTATTTCAGCTGCTTTCCGTTTGTAGAGTAGCGGCGTTGTGATCAATGCCCGCCCGTCACCGATACTCATCCGCTGATAGATCGGTTCCGGCCCGAAAGCCGAAAAGAGCGGACAAAAGACGCTCCCGTTTTTCAGCACACCGAGCGCGCCAAGGTACAACTCGGGAATCCGCCCCGCGAGCATGAAAACCCGCTCGCCCTTACCTATCCCGAGAGATCGTAGAGCAGAAGCGACACGGTTGCTGTGATTCCGCAGCTCTTCGTAAGTGAAATCGCGGACTTCACCGCGTTTACCTATCCACCTTATAGCCAGATGACCACCGCGCTCTCTGCCGGCGTGACGATCAACCGCCTCGTAGGCGATATTCAATGCCTTCCCGCCGAGTAGGCCGTCGAGTCTTTGTCGAGCCGATTCCCACGAGAACTCCGCACGGGCCTTCGCGTAATCGCGCAGGTTCGGGATTCCCCGCCATTCGGTCTCCGGCTTTTTAATTGCTCCCCAAGGCATCTTGTAGCCTAACCGACCCGGTGAGCCGGGTCGCTTTCAGATCCGGACGGCCTTACGGCTCCACTCTCTGAAGGCCTTGGGATGCATATCCTGAGCCACTGCTAATTTACCTGAACGAACTCTAAATCGGCTCCGATGGCACCTATTTCCTGCGCCACTGTTACCATCGGCTACACTTGTCGTGCCATATCGGTGACCGTAACCGTAACCCAGTACGATGAGAGGCGTGGAGACTCGAAGGAGTCCTTCATGCCTGAGCGACTTAAGAGGGAACTCGACCGTCCAATATCACGGCGCGACCGCGGCCGGGTTTATTTTCAGAGCGTTGCCGCTCAAGTTCTCGCTAACGGTCTCGAGCCGGCGTTCGCGGTTACTTCGGCGATGGTCGTCCGACCCGGTTCCTCCTTGCACTCATTCCCCTTTTGCATGTCTTCAAGACTCTGCCTGGATAGCGATTGATGAATCACGAACGACGCTGGCTTCCTCTCGTCTGAGGATTCGAGCGGCGCCTTTGTGCTGTGATGGCGCAATGCAAACTGCAATACCGCCCAATGCATAATTAACGATCGCCGCCGCCGGCCTTCAAAAAACCCGGATTTTATCTAGCTAAATGCCGTTGGAATAGAAACTGCACTGATCGCTGGTCATGGCAGATTTAGCCTATATCGCAATCACAGTTCTCTTTTTCGGGGTGGCCTGTGCCTACGTATGGGGGTGCAACCGTTTATGAGCCCATGGGAATTGATCCTTGGCGGTGCGATGGCGTTGGGCCTGACCGTCTATCTGGTGTACGCGATGTTGCGTCCAGAGAAGTTCTAGGAAGGAAACCTTATGCTCAGTAATGCTCTCGTCCAAGTGGGACTCTTCGGCGTCCTCGTGACGGTGATCAGTGTTCCATTAGGCCTTTACATGGCGCGGGTCTTTTCGGACCAACCGACCCCTTTGGATACAGTTCTGCGCCCGATCGAGCGGACAATCTATCGCATCTGCGGGGTCCATCCAGGAAACGAACAGACCTGGATCGAATACGCCGTTGCGATGCTGCTGTTCAGTGGCGCCGGCATGGTGCTGCTCTACGTGATGCAGCGGGTGCAATATTATCTGCCGTTTAATCCGCAGGGGATGGCGGGCGTCGGGACCGACCTCGCCTTTAACACCGCGGCGAGCTTTACCACCAACACCAACTGGCAGGCTTATGGTGGTGAATCGACCATGAGCTACTTCACCCAGATGGCGGGGCTGGCGTTTCATAATTTCGTTTCGGCTGCAGCCGGTATCGCGGTCGCGATCGCGGTAATTCGAGGTTTCGTCCGGCGCAGTTCGAAGACGATTGGCAATTTTTGGGTCGA
>DATKML010000025.1:0-64253 GCA_035541875.1 Binataceae bacterium (SeqCode) | reverse complement strand
TACCGCACGCTGGCCGCGGCATAAGACACGCCAGGAGAAAAACACTTGCCGGAGGTTGCGAAGGTTGTTTTTGACGTTGACGGCGAACCGGTCAGACCGGCGCTTTCCAAACCTGCATTGAAGCTCGGCCCCTTTGAGGCCAGTCGAGTGATGAGGCGAAAGCACGCGGATTTCCATCAGGGCCAGGAGCGACGCTCCGATTCATTCAAGGCCGGATATATGACTGCAACCGGATTCTCCCATTCGTCGATTTACAACCTTGCTCACGGGCCGGGTCCATATAAGCCTCAATAGTGGGGGAGGCTGGTTGGACATCACCGGTAATCTCACAGCTGCGAATCCAACGCACTTTGATTCGATCGAATTTGTCGTCAGCGGCGGTCAAAGATCGATCGCCGTGGGAACGAATCACGGCGTCTATCAATCTGTTTTGGGTAGCACTGGAAGTTGGGTCCAACTGGATACGGGCTTCCTAATGCTCGTGTTGTGCGACTTCGCTTCGACCCCACCTCCGGCATTTTACTAGCTGGCACCCTCGGTCGTGGTGCGTGGGATATAATCCCTGGCGCGGCGGCGACACCAACCACGACGCCGTCGATGACGCCGACAGAGACTCCGAAGGAAACACCAACCGACACGCCCACGGCAAACCCGACGTTCCTTGGCCTAACGCCGACACCGACGGCCACACCGACCGGGAGTGCGACACCGTTGGCAACGCCGAGCGTCGTAATCGGGCCAGCCAGCGTCAATTTCGGCAATGTGGTAGCTCGAGCACCGTGCATACGTTCACGGCGACCAACAAGAGCCTGGTCCCGGCCCATATTCAGAAGCTGACCGCCTCGCTGATCGGGGCCAACCCGAGTGCGTTCGTGGTCTCGCCGGATAACTGTACGGGCAAGACCCTCGACGTTAAGGGCAAGCCCACCAGCAAGTGTACGATCGGGATAGCCTTCGCCCCGACGGTACCGGGTCCGGTGAACGAGACCCTCTCGATCACCTACGACGCTGTAAATCCGGCAACGGCAACGCTGACCGGTATCGGTATCGGACCAACGGCGAAGATCGCTCCACCGACGGTAAGCTTCGCCAAAACCGCACCAGGGGCGACCAGTGCGGCCAAGACGGTCACGATCAGCAACACGAGCAAAGGAGCGAGTATCAAGCTGAGCGCACCGCTGGCTTAGATCGGACCAACTTCACGATCGTGACCAACAACTGCAGCGGTGCTACGCTCACGGCGAAGGGCACCGCAGGCGCCAAGTGCACGGTGACGGCGCAATTCACTCCTCCGGGAGGAACGGCAAGCGGTACGGCGCTCTCGACGACGTTGAGCGATCCGTTCAACGTTACCGGTAATCCGCCGGCAGGAACCCTGACGGCCACGCTCAAGTAAGCCTGACCCCGGCCTGAAGCAACGAGCGGCCCCGCTTCCGATAGAGGCGGGGCCGCTTTTTCTTGCATCGCAGGATTCGCGTAAACTGTGCACCTCGCTGAGCCATCGTGGAAACCGCGATTAATCTCTTATCGGATAAAAGCCGCGTGAAGACTCTGCCCCGCGAGTTTTATGTGCGACCGGTACTCGAGGTCGCGCGGGACTGTATCGGGATGATTCTGGTCCATCGCAGTCCCGACGGTGAGGCAGCGGGACGAATCGTCGAGGCAGAGGCTTATCGCGGGCCACTGGACCTTGCGGCGCACAGCTCGCGCGGACTGACCAAACGCACCGCCGCGATGTTCGGGCCACCTGGGTATGCGTACATCTATCTGCTCTACGGGATGCACTGGGCGATTAATCTTGTTGCCGGCGCGGAAGGCGAACCGCATGCCGTGCTGATTCGCGCGATCGAGCCGATACGAGGAATCGAGCTGATGGCGCGGCGGCGCAAGAAGCTGGCAACATCGCGCGAGCTGACGAGTGGACCCGGCAAGCTCACGCAAGCGCTCGCGATCACCGGGCAGCATTACGGAATCGATCTGTGCGGCAAAGAGCTCTTTCTCGAGGTAGGTGAGCGGCGAGCCGGCGTCGGTCGTTCACCGAGGATCAACGTAGCGTACGCCGGCGAGTGGGCATTGCGCCCATGGCGCTTTTACGAACGTGGCAACCGCTACGTATCAGTAGCGCCGCGCATGTGAGAATCGCGACCTAGTGAGGACGCTTCGCAACCTCGTCCTCTTCTGTCCGCGACTCCAGCAGACGATGCACAACACGCAACGTATCGAGGTTGTAGGGCAAACCCATGTGGGTCGAATCCACTTCGAACGCCTGAACGTTCGGCCCTGACTCCACACAGCTCATCCAGTTCACGATACCGTCCGACTTGGAAAAGATCAGCGATTCGGGAACGTCAGGCGGCAGTGTATCGGAATGGACTCCGCAGATGTTCTCCATCTGACAGGTACATCCTTTGGTCTTCTCATGCACCTTCATCGTTAGCGTAGCGAGCATCTTCACGAAGGGATGGGAGTGCTGACCCGGTCCTTGGACCGGTGAACCCATCAGGATGGTCTGCTCGACACATTGGGGCATCCGGCGCGCGAGTTCGCGGGCATAGATACCACCCAGACTGTGCCCGATTACGACGATCTTCTCGCCGTGGCGATCGAATTGCGCCTGAAGGATGTTCTCCAGTCGATTCACGGCCCGTCGCGGGCAATCAGTGTTTGCGAGGATACCGGAGAAAAAGACCTGATGACCCTTGGAGCGCAGCCAGTTGGCAAACGGATAGAGCGTCACGTCGCCGGCCATGAACCCAGGGATCAGGAGTATCGCCTGTGGTCGCTGTGTGCGGGGCGCCAATCGCCACGTCCACGCAGTATTGGCGAAAGTCGCGAACTCGCCAATCGCTTTGAATTCCTGGATCAGGTTGAGGAAGCTGAGGTTGTTGCTCATTCCTGTATCCTTCACGCCCCGCTCGTCTTAACTAGAACTTAACACATCTTTGGCTGAATGATCATTCACATTGAAGAGGCCGAGGCCTGAACCATCAAATCAGTCGCTGAGTTGCGGTTTAATACAAAATTCGTCGGAGGAGCGCAAATTAATTCGCTCATCATCCACGGGTATTGATTGATCTAGCGGAATCGGGCGGCTGGAGGGTTAAAAATCGAGGCAAGAAGGACCCTTAGCGGCGAAAGAGTCAGGTCAGGTGCGCCTTGGCAATGATCTCTTCGACCTCGCCATCGACGGGAAAGCGTCCAACGGTAGCCTTGGAGAAGATCAGTTCGTTGTCGATAAGCACATCGAATTGACCGGTGCGCCCGGGCTTAATCGCAACGTCGGCACTAAAGCGGGCTTTGAGCGAATCGGCCAAACTGGCCGCGCGGGCGCGATAGCCTCACGGCATGCAATAGAGAATCTGGATCGCCATAGCTAAAGCGTAGCGCTGAGGCTGGATCGCGTCCAGCGGCGATCGCGACTACTTGGCCGGCAAATCGACGAACACAGCAGCAGCGACGACCGAGGTCCAGAGCCCGTCGCGATCGCCGATAGCCGTCTGCGTCACGTTGCGCGTGGTGACAATTTTGTCGGAGACGCGCCAGATGTCCTTGCGTTCGTCATAGCTGGAGTTCGGGTCGAAATCGACACCGAGGATCGTCGCGAGCATCATCGCAGCGAGGTCTTCCGCGTAGTCACCGGCCTTCTGCTCGGTCTCGCCGTAGCTGTGATGCTCCGACAGGTAGCCGTAGTGAGCCGAGTTCGACGGAATCGCGACTCCGACCGATGACGCAATCAGCCGATGCGGCTCGTCAGTCGCATTATCGCTCATCACGGCAAAGACGATCTGCCCGGGAGTCAGGTAGCGCTGACCCTCCTGCTGGGAGATCAGCTTGCAGTTCGGTGGGAAAATCGATTTCACGCGCACGAGGTTGTATTCGGCGATCCCTGCTGAGCGCAGTGAGAGTTCGAACGCGTTGAGTTTCTCGCGATGCCGTCCGACACCCTTGGTGAGAAAAACCCCTTTCGGAAATGGACCCATCGATCTGCGATCTCCTACTCTGCCTAAATAAGAGCGATTACTTTTTCAGACCTGTGCGGGCAAATAAAGCACCCGGACCGATCCGGACGAACTTTTCTTTCAATCTTAACTTGAGGTCGGGACGCCCTACCTACCTCAAACTTCGACCGTCGGATGGTACTCGCCAAAGACCGCGCGCATCGCGTCCGCGATTTCACCGAGAGTTGCCCACTTCCGCACCGCGTCGATAATCGGAGGCATCAGATTGCCGCCATCACGCGCGACCCGCTCAACTTGGATGAGCGCCGCGGTCGCCGCAGTCTGATCGCGCTCGCTGCGGACCTTGGCCAGACGCGCGCGTTGCTTCTCCTCGATCGCAGGATTCACTTTCAAGATATCGGGCGGAACCTCGTTGGCCGTCTTGAAGTCGTTGACCCCAACGATAATCCGCTGCTTCTGCTCGATTTCGCGCTGATAGATGAAGGCTGAGTTCTGGATTTCGCGTTGCGGATAGCCGCGCTCGATCGCGGCGACGGCGCCACCAAAATCATCGATCTTGCTCAGATACTCCAGCGTGCGCTTCTCCAGTTCGCGCGTGAGCGTCTCGATGTAATACGAGCCGCCGAGCGGATCGACCGTATCGGTAACGTCGGATTCGTATGCGATCACCTGCTGCGTGCGCAGCGCGAGCAACGCCGAGCTTTCGCTGGGCAGAGCCAATGCTTCGTCGCGGGAGTTCGTATGCAGCGATTGCGCTCCACCGAGCACCGCGGCCAGCGCCTGCAGCGTCACACGCACAACGTTGTTATCGACCTGCTGCGCCGTGAGCGTCGAGCCGGCCGTCTGCGCGTGAAAGCGCATCATCATCGAGCGCTCGTCTTTGGATCCAAAGCGCTCCTTCATGATCCGCGCCCAGAGGCGGCGCGCCACGCGGAACTTCGCGATCTCTTCGAAGAAGTTGTTATGAACGTTGAAGAAGAACGACAGGCGGCTCGCGAAGTCATCGACTTTGAGGCCCGCCTTCACCGCTGCCTCGACATAGGCGATACCGTCGGCGATCGTGAAGGCGAGTTCCTGCGCCGCGGTCGAGCCGGCTTCGCGGATGTGGTAACCGGAAATCGAAATCGTATTCCAGTTCGGCACCTCGCGGCTTGCGAACTCGAAAATATCCGTGATGATGCGCATCGAGTCGCGGGGCGGATAGATGTAGGTGCCGCGCGCGATATATTCCTTGAGCAGATCGTTCTGGATCGTGCCGTTAAGCTTGTCCCATGAGACGCCACGCCGCTCGGCGGTCACGATATAAAGCGCCAGCAGGATAGCCGCGGTCGAGTTGATCGTCATCGAGGTGGAGATCTTGTCGAGCGGCAGCTCAGCCAGCAGGGTCTCCATATCGGCGAGCGATCCGATCGCGACACCGACGCGGCCGACTTCGCCCTTGGCTAGCGGATGGTCCGAGTCGCGACCCATCTGAGTCGGCAGATCGAAGGCGACCGAGAGTCCCGTCTGGCCATTCGCGAAAAGATAGCGGTAACGACGATTTGATTCTTCCGCGTCGCCGAATCCCGCATACTGGCGCATCGTCCAGAGGCGCCCGCGATACATCGTGGGCTGCACGCCGCGCGTGAAGGGATAGTCGCCGGGAAAGCCGATTTCCGAGAGGAAATCGAAACCGTTCAAATCGTCGGGATTGTATTCGCGCTGAATGTCAATTCCTGAACTCGTGGCAAATCTCTCGCGACGCTCGGGGCCGCGCTTGAGCCCAGGCGCGATCCGCTTCTGTTCCCATTCCTTGCGTGCGTTCGCGATTTTCTCGGTACTGTCAGGCATGAGACGATGCCTCCGTTATTCGATTATGATGAGCAGTTCGCCTTTTTCGACGGTTTGACCCGGCTTCACCTTGATTGTAGTGACCGTGCCTTCCTTGGGCGACTTCAATTCGTTTTCCATCTTCATCGCCTCGACAACTACGACACCCTGCTGCGCCGTTACATTATCGCCGACGTTAACCAGCACGTTCACGACGCGTCCGGGCATCATCGCCTTGAGTTCAGCTTTGCCCCCGCCATGGCCCCGTTCGGCATGCCGAACGCGCTTCGCCGCGTCCTGGAGCATAACGCGCGCCGCCGTTCCACGCGTCGCAACCACTAACTCGTCGGTATGGCGGGCGATCTCGAAATCGAACGCGCGGTCGCCCACGAGAATTGAGTAGGAGGTATGGCCGGTATGCCGCACATCCACATCGAATTGTTCATCACCCAGCTTGATTCTGAGCGAGTGACCCGTCAGTTCTTCGAGGTCGAATTCGTGCTCGGCACCATCGATTGTAGCAACGTATCGCATGAGTAGATTTTCGAATTAACGTCCCAAGAGATTGCTGCGGCTGACAAGCTTCCACGACGACACGTTCGAGCGTTTGCCGTCCGCCTCGGCCTTCAAGGTTTGATTACCGCCGCGCTGGGCCGAAAAGGCCGCCGCCATGATTGCCGCGATACGCGCTTTATCGACGCCGCCGTTAAGCTCCGCCGGTCGATACTCCTGCGCGATAAAGTTGGTGTCGAAGTCACCGGCGAGGAAGCGCGGATGGTTGGTAATCCAGCGATGGAACTCCAGATTCGTCGAGAGCTCGCCGGCGATCGTGAACTCGCTCAGCGCACGACGCATCCGCGCAATCGCTTCGTTGCGATCCCGTCCCCACGTTGCGAGCTTGGCGATCATCGGATCGTAAAAGACTGAGACCTCGGCACCGGCATAGACGCCCGCATCGACGCGCACACCTGGACCATCGGGGAAGCTCAGCGCGTGGATCTTACCGGGCGCTGGCACGAAGCCGTTCGCAGGATCCTCAGCATATACGCGGCACTCGACGGCCCATCCGTTTTGCCGCAGATCGGCCTGCGTGAAGGGGAGCTTCGCTCCGGCGGCGACCTCGATCTGCAACTTCACCAAGTCGATTCCAGTCACCATCTCGGTCACCGGATGCTCCACCTGAATACGGGTGTTCATTTCAAGGAAGTAGAAGTTGCGATCGGCGTCGGCGAGGAACTCGATCGTTCCGGCACCAACGTAGTTAACCGCGCGAGCGGCTCGGACGGCCACCTCGCCCATCGCGGCACGCATCTCAGGCGTGATAAACGGCGAGGGCGATTCCTCGACAACCTTTTGGTTGCGGCGCTGAATCGAGCACTCGCGCTCGAACAGATGAACTGTGTTGCCTGCCTTATCGGCAAAAACCTGAATCTCGATATGGCGCGGCCTATTAACGAACTTCTCGACGTAGAAGCGGCTGTCGCCGAAGGAGGATTTCGCTTCGCTGGCGACAGAGCGCACGGCAGACGATAGTTCCTCGTCCTTATCGATCTTGCGCATGCCCTTACCACCGCCACCGCCGGCAGCCTTGAGCATGATCGGATAGCCGATTTGCGCCACGACCGCGCGCACCGCTTCCTCGCCTTCAAGAATATCAGGCGAGCCGGGAACGACCGGCACACCGGCGGCAATCATCGCCTTGCGCGCTTCGACCTTATCCCCCATCGCCTCGATCGCAGTTGGAGGGGGTCCGATAAAGGTAATTCCGGCGGCTTCGACCGCGCGGGCAAATCTGGCGTTTTCGGAGAAGAAGCCGTAGCCTGGATGAATCGCTTCGGCGCCCGTGCGCTTCGCCGCATCGAGGATGTTCTCGGTCTTGAGATAACTCTGGGCGGCCGGAGCCGGACCGACGCCAACCGCGTAGTCGGCCTCGCGCACATGCATCGCCGTGCGATCCGCGTCCGAATAAACAGCGACGGTTGCAATTCCAAGATCGCGGCACGCGCGCATCACGCGCACCGCAATCTCACCACGATTAGCAATCAGAATACGTTTGAACATTGACTCTTAGCTCGGCACCCACGCACCGCTTGTCATTCTGAGGAGCCCTGCGGCGACGAAGAATCCCGGGATTCTTCGCTACGCTCAGAATGACAAAGGAGATTAACTCGACGAAAAGTTGCAACACCAAATTCTGCGATTTCTCCGTGCGAAGCTTTTACAGCGGAATATTGCCATGCTTGCGGGGCGGATTTTTCTCGCGCTTGTTTTCGAGCATCTTGAGCGACGTGATCAGCCTGGGCCGTGTATCACGCGGCATCAGGACCTCATCGACATAGCCAAGCTCGGCCGCCTTGAACGGATTCGCAAAGGTTTTCCGATACTCTTCGACGAGGCGATTCTTCTCCGCGACGGGATCCTTGGCCTTTTGAAGCTCGTTGCGGAAGATGATATTAACCGCGCCATCCGGGCCCATAACCGCGATTTCGGCCGTCGGCCATGCGAAGTTGAAATCAGCACGCACGTGCTTCGACGACATAACGTCGTAGGCGCCGCCGTAGGCCTTGCGCGTAATCACCGTGACTTTCGGCACCGTCGCTTCGATAAAGGCATACAGCAGCTTCGCGCCGTGGCGGATAATCCCGCCGAACTCCTGCGCAGTACCGGGCAGGAATCCCGGCACATCGACGAAGGTCACCAGAGGGATATTGAAACAATCGCAGAAGCGGACGAAACGAGCGCCCTTGACCGACGCGTCGATATCGAGGCATCCGGCGAGATAAGCCGGCTGATTCGCGACGATTCCGACCGAATAGCCGCCCAGGCGCGCGAACCCGATCAGCATGTTCTGCGCCCAATCCTTCTGGATTTCGAGCCAGTGACCGTCGTCGACAACCCGCGTGATCACCTCGCGCATGTCGTAGGGCTTGTTCGGATTTTCCGGCACGATCGAATCGAGCGCCTCATCACGCCGATTCGGATCATCGGTAGGCGCTCGGAATGGCGGATCCTCGGCATTGTTCGAGGGCATGTACGAAAGCAGCTCGCGAATCGTCGTGAGCGCTTCGGCATCGTCGGCCGCTTCGAGATGGCATACGCCCGATTTGATCGAATGAGTATCCGCACCGCCGAGGTCCTGCATCGTGACCTCTTCGTGCGTGGTCGCCTTGATAACGTCCGGGCCCGTGATGAACATGTAGGACGTATCGCGGACCATGATGATGAAGTCGGTCATCGAGGGCGAATAGACCGCGCCACCTGCGCAGGGTCCCATGATCGCTGAGATCTGTGGCACCACGCCCGAGGACAGAACGTTGCGGACGAAGATATCGGCGTAACCGGCTAGCGAGACAACGCCTTCCTGAATTCGAGCGCCGCCCGAGTCGTTGAGACCGATTACCGGGCACCCGATTTTCGCCGCCAGATCCATCACCTTGCTGACCTTTTCAGCAAAGGCACCGGAAAGACTGCCGCCGAAGACGGTGAAATCCTGCGAGAAAACGCAGACTTGTCGGCCGTCGATCGTGCCGTAGCCGGTCACGACGCCGTCGCCGGGCATCTTCTTGTCGGCCATCCCGAAATCGCTGTTGCGATGGGTTTTGAACTTGTCCAGCTCGACGAAAGAATCGCGATCGAGCAGGAAGGCGATACGCTCGCGGGCCGTCATCCGGCCGTTTTCGCGCTGTCGCTTGAGACGATCTTCACCACCGCCCAGTTCGGCCTGGCGTGAAAGCTGTTGGATACGTTCGAGGTTTTCCTTTAGACCCATCTTTTTCTTTAGGCCGCGGCTCGCAGACTCACCCGTGTCTTGATTTAGGCTGAGCCTAGCCGGCCCAGCCACCTACCGTTCCGTGCGTTGGGCACGGCCATTTTACGTTAGGACCAGTCAGAATATGATGCAGGCGAGGACTATACAATCAGGCGGCTGCATAGGAAAGCACCGCCGAGCGGCTTTTAGGAAAGGCAAAAGATGGACGAAACGATGGCGCGGCGACTGATCACCTGCGGATGGATTGTCGGATCGATATTGGGTGTCCTGACGATCTTAGGCTCGCTCTTCAATCTGGGCGGCCTGAACATTTTTAACCTGATCGACGCCGCTATAATGCTCGGATTGGCGTATGGGACCTATCGCACCAGCCGCATCTGTGCAGTCCTCGCGCTGGCCTATTACGCCTTCAACCAGATGGCGCGATTGCGGATGGCCCACGCCTCGTCGATGCACATCGGTGTAATTGCTACCGTAACCGTCTTTTGCGCTGCCTATATCGCCGGAGTTGTGGGCACCTTCGGGCTACGCTCAAACGGCGGTGCTGCTAAAGCAGCTTCGTAGTTATTCCTGTGCGCTCGGAACGAAACCAAGAAACTTCATTTGATCACCTGCCTTCAGATGATGGCGCTGGCTGAAACCGCCGTTCACCTCGAGCACATATAACGAATCACCTTCGACACTGAGCGACCGCTCGGAGAACGGCTCAGCGTCCTTAACAATACCGAGGACCTTGCCGTGCTCGTCGGCGAAGATCATGTCGAGCGGCAGAATCGTATTTTTCATCCAGAAGCTCTCCGGCTGCGCCTTCGGAAAAACGAAGATCATGCCGGCATCTTCATCCAAATGCTTGCGATACATTAGGCCCAGCTCCCGCGAGGATGGAGTGTTCGCGACTTCGACTTTCACGACTGCACGCGACGAGCCGTCGGGGGCGGTGAGGGCGACGCGTGGCTCATCGGCGCAGGCGGTGATTGCCGTGCTCAAGGTGACAAGCAACAAGAGAGCCGCAAGCCGATGGAACGCTCGGAACCGGATACTGAGAATCTTCATCGACGAAAAAGTTTACTCGAAACCCACCGCCTCCGCTTCCGGAGCGATAGCCTCCAGCTCGCGCCCAGCGGTTTCGGGAAAGGTTGTCAGCATCGCTATCGCGGCTATCACCCAAGCGATGAGTAGGTAACACACGGCGCTCCAGTGGCTGGCGGTAAAATGATAGAGTACCCCCTCTAGCAAAAGTCCCACCGCCCCGCCGCCATACCGCGCCAGCATCACTATTCCGCCAGCAGCCGCACGATGAGACGTCGGAAAGAGCTCGCTACCGAATGTATTCAAAACGGTCGTTGCGGCTTGATCACAGAAGAGTGCTCCCACCCAGAACGCGATTACCGCACGTGATCCGGTCGCGTAGATCATCATCTCGATAAAAGGTCCCACCAGCAGAAAAGCGCCGCCCATGACACGACGCCCAAGTCGATCACTGATGCGTCCGGAGAAAATATTGCCCAGTATCCCAATGGCGCCGCCGAACACGTAGAGGGATGAGACTTGAGCGGGTGCCCAGTGATGGACCTCTTGCAGATACTTTGGGACGAAGATCATTGCGGGCGCGGCACCCATCGCGTAGAGGAACCAGACTGCGAACATCGTCGCGACCCGTCGCGGGTAAGCACGGAAAGCGAGTAACAGAGGCTCAAACGCTCGATGAGGGCTAAAACCTTTGAGCGCTTCGGCCTTGAAGCGCCGGCTCTCGGGCAACAGCCGCCGCAGCGGAATAATCAAGAGTAAGGGAACGAGCGCGAGCGTGTACAATCCGCGCCAGCCATAGGGAACGATCGTGATAAAACCGAAAACTATAGCAGCGAGTCCGTAACCGGTAATCGCGAGGGCCCCTTGCAGGCCGATCGCCCATCCGCGCACCGCCGCGTCAACTTCCTCGGCGAGAATTACAAGGGAGATCGTTGCCTCGGCTCCGGAGAACGTGCGCGCGAGGACTTGCGCGATCACAAAACTGTGGATCTCCGGTGCTGTCGCACTCAGGGCGGTAAAGAGCGTATAACCGACGATCGTATAGAGCAGGAGACGCCGACGCCCGAAAATATCGGCGAACGGTGTAATCAGCAGCGCCCCAATATAGCCCAGCCGGATCACCGATAGGACTGCACCAAGGCTCGCTTCGGCGACGCCCAGTCCGCGCTGAATCTGGCGCAGCGCGAGACTCAGTAGCGCAACGTCGTAACTGTCCCAGTAGCCGGCAGTCGTGGAGATCCAGAAGACGCGCCATTGTCGCGAAGTGAAGGGCGGAAACTGGCTCGCGATCCACGATCGCCTCGTCCCTTCCGCTGGGGGCGTTGGCTCAGCGCCAGCCGACGTTTCCATCTATCGTACGGGCTTTTAGATTCAGAGCTACCGGCCCTGAAATCGGGGCGGACGCTTCTCGAGAAAGGCGCGAACACCTTCCTTGTAATCCTCGCTGTCGAAGCATCGGGCGACCATCGCGGTAATCTTGTCGATATCGCGCTCGGCGGCATCCTTGAGGCCTTCGCGAATCGTGGCCTTTGCAGTAGCCATCGTAAGCGGCGCGTTGGTCGCCATCTTGGTCGCGTACTCGCGGACATTCGTTTCGAGTTCGTCCGGCTCAACGACGCGAGTCAGCAGGTTCATTTGCAGCGCTTCGTCGGTACCGAAGGTTCGCGCAGACATCAGGATATCGCGAGCGTTAGCCGGGCCGGCGATCGATACCAGGTTCAGCACCCCATCGAGCGGATAGGCGAGTCCGAGCCGAGCTGCTGGGATTCCGAAGCGCGTTCCGCGCGCTGCAATCCGGATATCGCATGAGAGCGCGACCTGTAGTCCGCCGCCCATGCAGATCCCCGCGATCATCGCGATCACCGGCTTCGGACTATGCATCAGGGCGTTCGTCGCATTGCCCGGAGCCGATCGATAGGCGCGCGCCTGCTCGGCGTTCGCGCGATGGCTTGGGAACTCGGAGATATCGGCACCCGAAATGAAGGCCTCGCTGTTCACCCCACGCATGATAATCACGCGCACATCGGGATCAGCGTTCAGCTCTTCCATCGCCTCGACGATGCGCTTCCAGGAGAGAAAATTCAGCGCATTACGGCGCTCCGGACGGTTGATGATAATCCATCCCAGCGGCGCCTCGTGCTGGACGACAACAGGGTTTTCGGTGGCTTCTTGGCTCATCGCTTGGCCCCTCGACACTTCAAGGCAGAATTTGCTCTGCGCCTAGACTTGAGCACATTCTCGCCCTGTCAGAAAAGCCGCAGCTTCATCGCACCAGCGCCGACCGTTATTTCGCCGTTCCGTCGTTGCCAGTCCCTTCGGGATCTTCTTCTTCGGGCTCGGCCAATCGCGATACGGCACGAACTTTTTCGCCCGGTTCGAGCCGCACCAGATGGACGCCTTGAGCATTGCGGCCCGTGATTCGCACCTGCTTCACGTTAAGACGAATCACTTTGCCCTGATCGGTGATCAACACGACCTGATCGTCAGCCTCGACCTGCAGCACGCCGACGACCTTGCCGGTTCTTTCCGTGACGTCCATCGTGATCACGCCCTTACCGCCACGATGAGTCAGCCGATATTCCGACGCCGGGGTGCGCTTGCCGAAGCCATTCTCCGAGGCGGTCAGCAGCGTCTCGTCATCGCGAGCGACGGCGATCGAAACGACCTCGTCATTAACCAGCGTGACGCTCTTGCCGTCCTTCACGGAGCGCGATTCGAGTTCCATCCCGGTAACGCCGAAGGTTCCACGGCCCATCGGGCGCGCTTCCTCTTCCTTGAAGCGAATCGCCTGACCCTCGCGCGTGGAGAGCACGATTTGGCGATTCCCATCGGTGATCCGGACGCCGATCAGCTGGTCGCCCTCTTCGAGATTGATCGCGATAATTCCTGAGCTACGAATATTGGCGAACTGATCGAGTTCGGTCTTTTTCACCATCCCGCGCTGTGTCGCGAAAAAGACGTACTTGCCCGCCGTATCTTTGGGCACCGGCATAAACGCCGAGAGGCGCTCGTCCGCCGCGAGGCTGAGCAGATTCGCGATCGAGCGACCGCGCGCGGCGCGCCCTCCCTCGGGCAACTCGTAGGCCTTCTTTTCGTAAACCTTGCCCGCACTTGTAAAGAACAGCAGCCGGTCGTGCGTGCCGACTGGTACCAGATGCTCAACGAAATCTTCTTCGCTCGTCGTCGCACCAATCTTGCCGCGGCCACCGCGCCGTTGGGTACGATAGAGCGAAAGTGGAGTGCGCTTGATATAGCCGCCGTGCGTGACGGTCACGAGCACATCCTCTTCGACGATCAAATCTTCGATTCGGAGCTCGCCCTCATCTTCGACGATCTGCGTGCGACGCTCGTCAGCGAACTCTTCTTTTATTTCGGTGAGCTCGTCGGAGATCAGCTTCATCAACTTTTTCTCGTCGGCGAGGATTTCGCGCAACTGCTTGATCGTCTCCTCGGTCTCTTTATGCTCGGCTTCGATCTTTTCGCGCTCGAGCGATGTGAGGCGGCGCAGCGTCAGGTCGAGAATCGCCTGTGCCTGAACCTGGGTCAGCTTGAATTGCGTCATCAAGCCGGTACGCGCCGTTTCCGCGTCCTTGGCGGCGCGGATCAGCTTGATCACCGCGTCCAGATTGCGCAGCGCAACCAGCAGACCTTCGAGGATATGGAGCCGTGCTTCGGCCTGCTTCAACTCGAACTGCGTACGGCGCGTGAGCACCTGCCGGCGATGGTTCAAAAACTCAACCAGCATCTCTCGCAAGCTGAGCTCACGCGGACGACCCTCGTGAATCGCCAGCATGATCATGCCGTAGCTTTCCTGCATCTGGCTCAGCTTGTAGAGCTGGTTCAGCACGATCCGTGGCTCGGCGTCGCGCTTGAGTTCGATTACGATCCGCATCCCATCGCGGTCGGATTCATCGCGCAGATCGCTGATTCCCTCGATCCGCTTGTCGTTTACCAGCTCTGCGATCCGTTCGATCAGCTTCTTCTTGTTGACCTGGTAGGGGATCTCGCGAACGATAATCGACGCTTTGCCAGTGCGCTTGTCGGTCTCGATCGCTGCCAGCGCACGCATCGTGAAGATACCGCGCTTGTTCAGATAGACCTGCCGAATCGCCTGGCGGCCGAGCAACTGACCACCGGTCGGAAAGTCAGGGCCGGGGATAATATCGAGAATCTTTTCGAGCGAGAGATCAGGATTGTCGATCAGCTTGAGCAGCGCTTCGCAAACTTCGCCGAGATTGTGCGGCGGAATATTCGTCGCCATCCCGACCGCGATACCGTCGGAGCCGTTGATCAGCAGATTCGGAATCTGCGACGGCAAAACCTCGGGTTCCTGATCGGAGCCATCGAAGTTATCGACGAAGTCGACCGTGTCCTTATCGATATCGGCGAGCATCAGCTCGGCAATTCGCATCAGGCGGCATTCGGTATAGCGGTAGGCTGCCGCGTTATCGCCGTCGATCGAGCCAAAGTTGCCTTGGCCGTCGACCAGCGGATAACGCAGGTTGAACGGCTGCGCCATCCGAACCAGCGAATCGTATACCGCGCTGTCACCGTGTGGATGGTACTTCTTGAGCACCTCGCCGACGACGCCTGCGCACTTGGAATAGCGACGCGTCGAGAGCAGCCCCTCGCGGAACATCGCGTAGAGAATCCGTCGATGGACCGGCTTGAGGCCGTCGCGCAAATCGGGGAGCGCGCGACCGATATTCACCGACATCGCGTAGTCCAGATAGGACTGTCGCATGTCGTCTTCGATATTCAGCCGCGCCGGTTCGTTACGATGTGGTTCGTTACCGTTGGTATCTGCCATTTATATTTTTGTGCCGCGATTCGGTCTCGGTTCTTTAGTCCCGGCTATCACTAACTTTGTCATCATTCGACTCCGCTCGCGGACTCGCTCCGCTCAGGATGACAACTCAAAGACTGGTGTCCGCTCTAGCTGCGTCAAATATCCAGATTCCGGACGTTCAGTGCGTTCTCCTCGATAAAGGCCCGGCGCGGCTCAACCTGATCACCCATCAGCTTGGCGAAAATCTCTTCTGCTGCTTCCTGCGAGCCAACCTCGACGCGCAACAGCGAGCGCGCTTCGGGATTCATCGTGGTGGACCAGAGCTGTTCGGGGTTCATCTCGCCCAGCCCCTTGTAGCGATTCACCTCGACGCCCTTTTGGCCCGCCGCTAACACCGCATCGGCGACCGCTTTGAGCGACTCGACCGTGCGCTCGTCGTCGCCGGTCTTAATCTTGAAAGGCGTGTTGTAGCTATCGAGGTCAGCGCCGAGACGGCGGATTTCACGCACCTCTCCGCTATGGAAAAGCGCGAGATCGAGGACGGTCGGAGGAGTCACTCCATTGCGCAGATGGATGAAAACAGCGCGCCAGGTCGTCTCGGTCTCGGGCTCGATCCGAAATTCGAGATTCTCGATCCCGGTCTGCTTCTTGATCGTCTCGGCGACTTTCTTGAGCGACTTCTCGTCGTTGAAAGTGTCGACCGTGAGCGTTTTGTCGCTGATTAGATTCGCCACCTGGGTGACGATCGCGCGTTCCTTGTTGCGCCGCTCCAGATTTTCGTACATCCGGTCGTAATGGAGCGCTTTGCGCACGAACGACTTGAGCGCGGCGCCCTTTAGCTCGCGCGCCTCTTTCCCCTTGCCGGATTCGAACGTTAACGCCTCCGCACCCAGATCAGTCAGATACTCTTCGAGCGCCGCCTCGTCCTTCAGGTAGCGTTCGCTCTTGCCCTTCTTGGCGCGAAAGAGCGGCGGCTGCGCGACATAGAGGTAGCCGTTCTCGATTATCTCCGGGAATTGGCGGAAGAAGAGCGTGAGCAGCAGCGTGCGGATATGCGAGCCGTCGACGTCGGCGTCGGTCATGATGATAACCGTATGGTAGCGCAGCTTGCCGATATCCTTGTCGCTGCCGACACCCATCCCGAGCGCTGTAATCAAAGTGCGCAGCTCGGCCGACGAGAGCATCTTGTCGATCCGAGCCCGCTCGACGTTAAGGATTTTGCCCTTCAGCGGGAGGATTGCCTGCACGCGGCGATCACGACCCTGTTTGGCCGACCCACCTGCTGAATCACCCTCAACGATAAAAAGTTCGCTGCGAGCCGGATCGCGCTCCTGACAATCGGCAAGCTTGCCGGGTAACGACCCGGAATCAAGCGCGCCTTTGCGTCGCACCAGTTCCTTGGCTTTGCGAGCCGCCTCGCGCGCGGTGGCGGCTTCGATTGCGCGAGAGATGATCCGCTTGGCATCGCCGGGATTCTTCTCGAAGTACTCACCCAGCTTTTCGTTTACCAGCGCGGAAACCAGTCCTTCGACTTCGGAATTACCGAGCTTGGTCTTGGTCTGACCCTCGAACTGCGGTTCTGGCAACTTCACGCTTACGATCGCAACAAGGCCTTCGCGCGTGTCGTCACCCTCGAGCCGCATATCCTTGTTCTTGTTGAACAGGTTGTTTTTCTGTCCGTAGGTGTTGAGCGTCCGCGTCAGGGCTGACTTGAGGCCCGACAGATGGGTCCCGCCTTCGACCGTATGAATATTGTTGGCGTAGGTGAAAAGCGTCTCGTGGATCGCATCAGTCCACTGCATCGCGACTTCAATATCGTCGCCTTCGCGCACACCCTTGAAGAAAATCACCTCGTGCAGAGGCTGGCTATTATGCGTCAGCGATTCGACAAATTCGCGAATGCCACCCGCATAGTGGAATTCCTCCTCTTTACCGGTCCGCTCGTCCTTGAGTTTGATGCGGAGGCCGGCATTGAGATACGCCATTTCACGCAGGTAGCGCGCCACAATTTCGTGCTTGAGTTTGACTTCCTGAAAAATTTTGTCGTCCGGCGTAAAGGTAGTCTTAGTGCCGGAAAGCTTGGTTGCACCGCGCTCCTCGACCTTGCTCTTTGGAATCCCGCGTTCGTAGCGTTGAAAATAGATCTTGCCGTTCTTCCGAACCTCGACCTCGAACTCTTCGCTCAGCGCGTTAACCACCGACGCACCGACGCCGTGGAGTCCCCCCGATACTTTGTAGCTACCCCGGTCAAATTTGCCACCGGCGTGGAGCACCGTATGGACGACCTCGAGTGCTGAGCGCTTCTCCGTCGGATGCATGTCGACGGGAATGCCCCGACCGTTGTCCTCGATCGAGATGCGGTCATCTCCCAAGATCACCACGTTGATCTCGGTGCAGAAACCAGCCAGCGCCTCATCGACTGAGTTGTCGACGATTTCGGTGATCAGGTGATGGAGACCGCGTTCGGCAGTGTCGCCGATATACATACCGGGACGCTTGCGAACCGCTTCGAGCCCCTCCAACACCTTGATCGATTCGGCGCCGTAGCTATCGGAAACTTCTTTATTTGGCATAGACTATGGCGCGGGGAATTACCGCGCGGGACCGCTCCCAAGGCAAGCTGAGATAGAGCTTTAATTCTATCCGGTCAGGCTGATGGGGTAAAGCTAACGGACCCGGTTTAGCGACTTCGAAACAAACAAGATTTTACCCTTTTTCCGAGACGCACCGAAGACCAGATCAGAAAAGCATAATTCGCGAATGAGGAAGACGGATTCGGAGCCCATCCAAATCCGCCTTCCTGCAATCGAAATAGAATTTCGTTCTATACGTCCTATACAGACAAAACGAGAAGAGAACTCCTGCGAGTTCTAGTCTTTTTGCAGCTTTAAATGGCTAGCGCGTTCCTGTGCAGCAGCGGTGAAGGTAAGCACAGGGCAGGGGGCGCTGCGAACGACTTCTTCCGCCACGCTGCCGAGGATCAGATGCTGCAACCCTTTGCGCGCGTGCGTCTTGATAACAATCAAGTCCGCATCGACCTCGCCTGCTACCTGGACGATCGCTTTGGCGAGCGAGCGCGGCGCAGCCGCAGCCACGTGAACCTGATACTTCACGCCGCCCAGATGCTGGTTCGCAACGTCAGTCAGCTTAACGCGTGACTCGTCCTCGTCGCGGATATTGTCATTCTCACTCACGTCGGGCTCGCCCAAGGCCGGGAATTTCTCCACGACATGCAGCAGATGGAGCACCGCACCCGAGTCTTTGGCGACCTGCTTCGCATAACCCAGTGCGAGAAAAGTCGGGTCGTCGAACTGAACCGGCGCGAGGATGGAACGGTAGGGATAGGCCATCGTGTCTCTCTTACTAAGGTTCCTGAATCGTAAAGTTTCGGTTCACCCGATCGGGTCACACTCCGATCGCGCGTTCCATCCCGTCGAAGAACTGCCACCAAAGTTCGACTGAACGCTCGGCTGCCCCTCTGACTTTGACCTTTTCCTGCTCGGTCATCTCGGAATGGCTCAGAACGTGATCGCCAACGTCACTATGGTCGCGGTCTGCAAGCTCATGGACGTCGAAGAAGCTCACCTGCTCGGTATTGAGGTTGTAGTGCTTCTGGAGTGCGCGTGCGAAGGACTCGAAATTGCCGGGAACCTGCCCCTCAGCCGCGACGTTAATCGCAGCGATACCTTCGTCGAAGGAGCGATCCTTGGTCGACAGCTCAAACCAATCGATCAGTGCTGCGGTTGAAGGAAGCGGCTTCGCCTCGGTCAACTCTTCACGCTTCATCCCCAGGCCAGTGCCAAGGCGGATGAACAATTCGGGATGGGGAGCCGATCCGGAGAGCTGGCCGGTTTCCTCTTCATAGAGGCTCTCAGCCAACTTGAGGCGTTGTACCGAATCATAGCAGCGGGAATGAAGAGCGCTGATCGCGCGCGGAAATTCACGCACCTGCAGAAAGAACTGTGCCGCAAAAATCTTCATCTTGTCGCGCGGCACCTTTCCATCTGCGATCTTCTTCCAAAGCGGATGCTGGCCGAAGGAACGGCGCTCCCGCACCATCGCAAACAGGTCCCGCACAAAAGCTTCACTCGACGCTGACATTAAACGAACCTCTCAAGTCGAAAGTTGCGGCATCTCGGCCTAGATCCGAGACCCGGTTGGGCCAAGCATAACAAAACCATCGCCCCTAGGTGAAACGAAGCGATGAGCTTTAGGGCTTCCTTTAGCTGTCCTTGTGTTGAAGAACCGTGGTCGCCAAGGTGTTGAGCTTGCTGGTGTGGCTCACCTTCACTTTGATCGATTTGAACTGCCATCCGTTCACGGTCTTTACGAATTCGTCTTCGTAGACGCCCATGATAACCACGAAATCGACCAGTGACGGATCCTCTTCGCGACGGAACTGAGAGAGGCAGTGCAGATAGAACGTTCCCGTCGCGGAAACCTCATTCTCGGCTATCGTGACATTGGGCTAGGTGACGTAATGGAGCACGTTAACGACGGATTTTGAAAGCTCGCGAAAAAATTCGCAGATCTCCCGATGACCGCGAGAATCGCCGTAGCCGTTGGCCGACCAGCTTCCGTCCGGAGCGAAGATCGCTCGGAACCCATCCAAGTCATAGCCGTTATCGCAGCAGCGAGCATAGCGATACTTCAGCTGCTCAATCTCCCGCAAGTTTTCAAGCAACCTAACCTTCTCTTCAAGCGTCATCTTCTACCTTCTTGGACTACCGTAATCGGAGGCGCGTGATTCGCAAAGTATGCGAGAGACTAACCCTTGCGGATTTCAGACGTGCCGACGGAGATCCAGGCGCAGTGCGACCCGATGCTCAGCGCTCAGTTGGCTTCGTGGAGATATTTGAGAAACTGTTGCGGGCCAACGTAACCGACCCGTCGGGCGCGAATCTGACCCTGCGAATCGATAAACACGGTCGTTGGTACACCCTGGACGTTAAATTGCTTCATTAACGCCTTATTAACGTCGTTGTCGGCAGTCATGTTGGCGCGCAGGCGGACGAAGCCGCGGGCCGCGTCGATCACCGTGGGATCGACGAAGGTCGTATGCTCCATCTCGCGGCACGGCACGCACCAATCCGCGCTGAAATCGACCACGACGGGCTTGCCTTGCTCTTTGGCGTTACGCAGCAGCGTGTCGCTGTAGGATGCGAAGCTGAGTTCCACCAGCGGGCGTTGCGACTGCACCGCCATGTAGATGGTAGCGAGCGTCGCAGTCACGCCGACTGCAGACCGGATCACGAGAAATGGGCGCCAGTTGCGTCCAGGCCGAGTAATGAAACCGAGGAAGATGCCAACGGCCCCTGCATAATATGGCAGAAGCCGAGTCATCAGGCGGTTCGGCGTCAGCGGATCGAGAAAATAGAGCGCGAGACCAATCAGGATAAAGCCGAAGAGCTGTTCGACCCAAGCAAGCCATTCGCCGGATCGCGGCAGACTACGTATATTGCCGGCGGCAAGCGCGAGGGCGATATATGGAAGGCCCATCCCGACGGCGAGCGCAAAAAAGAGGGAAAAGCCGAAGATCGCACTGCCGCTGCGTTGAACCATCAGCAGCAGGCCTAAGACAATCGGCCCGATACACGGCGCCGCAACCACGCCCATCCCGAGGCCCATCACCAGCGAACCGATGTAGCCCGGCCGCGCGATACCCGCCCGCTGCATCAGCCAGACTGGCGGTTGCAGGCTGAAAAAGCCGAAGCTCGACGATGCGAGCGCAAGAAGCATCAGGGCAATTGCGCCCAGCACGTAAGGATTCTGCATCGCCGCACCGAACAGTCCCCCGGTGAGTGCCGCAACGACACCTACAGTCGAGAAGGTCAGCGCGATACCCAGCACATAGAGCAGGGCGAGACTGATAACGCGGCGCGGTCCGCCGCCCTCATTGCCGAAGTAGGCAACCGTGACGCCGATAAGAGGGTAGACGCAGGGAGTAAGGTTAAGCGCGAGCCCACCCAGCATCACCAGGAGGAATCCTGGAAGGTAGCCGTGACTCGCGAAGACCTGCGCCAGCGAATCGTTTTCAGCTGAAAATCCGCCCATCGCCCCGCCCGTGATGAACGTTTAGCCGACCCTATCAGCCATCCAGTGGCTCGGCGCCCTCGTGTGAGAGCGGCGCGTGGTCGACGATCTCAAGTCCGTAACCAGGAAGATTAGCCAGCCGTGGCGGCTTGTCGGTAAGCAGGACTAATTGCCGCACTCCGATATCGCGCAGAATTTGTGCGCCGATCCCATAATCGCGGAAATCGGCCTCCGGCACATTCAGGCGAGTGCTTCGCACATTCGCGCGGCGCATCCAGTGGGCTATATCCCCGGAGATCGCATCCGTTTCTCGTTTCAAATAAAGGATCACGCCTTCGCCCTTGGCCGCGATTTGTTCCATCGCGGCGCGCAGGAGGCTGCGAGTATTGCGCTTGGTGTAGGCAAAAACGTCGCCCGGCAGATACTCGCGATGAGCGCGCACCAGCGTTGGCCGGTCCGGACTGATTTCGCCCATCGTCAGCACCAGATGCTCACTTTGATCGACCAAATTGCGGTAGACGCTCGCTTTGAACTCACCACAAACGGTGGGCAGCTTGGCTTCGGCGATCTTCTCGATCATCGTCTCGTTACGCAGCCGATACTCGATAATATCGGCTACCGTGACGATCTTGAGTCCATGGATACGGGCGAATTCGACGAGATCATCACGCCTAGCCATCGTGCCGTCTTCCTTCAGGATTTCGCAGATCACCCCGGCCGGCTTTAGTCCGGCGAGGCGAGCCAGATCGACCGCCCCTTCGGTCTGCCCGGTGCGCACCAGCACGCCGCCGTCGCGTGCGCGCAATGGATAGACATAGCCCGGCGTGATGAACTCCGCACCCGTCGCGTCTTCGCGCACGGCCTGAAGGATCGTTGTCGCACGATCCTGTGCCGAAACGCCCGAGCCTGAGGCGCGTCGCGCCGTGATCGGAACAGTAAACGCGGTACCAAGCGGCGCCTGGTTATCGCCGACCATCATGCTGAGTCCGAGCTGATCGAGACGTGCCCCCGACATCGGCAGGCAGATGAGTCCTCGCCCGAACTTCGCCATGAAGTTGATTGCTTCGGTGGTGGCCTTCTCGGCCGCCATACAAAGATCTCCTTCATTCTCGCGGTCCTCGTCATCCATCAGGATGAACATGCGACCGCGCCGGGTCTCTTCGAGCGCCTCTTCGATTGTAATAAAGGGTGCTCTGGGCTCGTGCTCGCGTGGGCTGATTTCACCAAACATAGGCCGTGTCCATATTGAGGATCCGCTGTCTTAGCGATCTCTCTATCGTTTCAGTAAGCCTCTATATTAGCTCAGCCTGCGCTTCCGCGTTAATCCCATTAAGGCTTGGGGGCAGGAGTTGAGCAAGCGACTTTTCGTTGGTCGGATCCTCAGTTGACGGTGATGACGGTACTGCCAGCATGTAGCTCGATAGTGCCGTATTCGCATTGGCCTACTTGCTCACGGAACATGCTGTTCGCGATCAGCCAGACTCGAACAATTCGTGTCGGGGGCGGCACCACCCTAGGGTCGACGCTTGCGTCCCTCTCGCCCACTGTACCGACGTAGCGTTGATAATCGGCCTTCAAGGCACGCTCTTCCTGGCACCAGCGACCCAGCTCATCTTTGCCCGAGCGGACCACGACGTGCGTTTCACGAGGCGCCCACGTCGTGATCGGGCAGCGGAACCCCGCTTCGAGCGGCAGTTCCGAGCTCCAGAAGTAGGTCAGGTCCTGACCGTTATCGAATTCGACCGCGATACTTAAATAATCGTGATTGGGCAGCAGGTCTTCCCGGCTCGCGGATGGGAGAAGATCGACCTTCCAAGCCCATCGCAGGCGCACGTCATCGGAGAGGGGCAATGATACGTCCTTATGCAGGATGCCGGCATCCTGATGGGTATAGCATCGGATTGAGGGCCGCTGCGGAGCCGGCGATCCCGGAGTGTAGATCTCGGCCGGGCCGAGAAACCACAGATACTCCCATCCTTCCGGTGGTAACGCAGGATTCTCGAGGCGCTCTATCTCCAGCCGGATCATCCCGGCTACATCGCCATGCGCCGCTATCCGCTTCAAGCCTTCAAGCGACAACCCGCTCCAGCAGAGCGCCAGCACACAGATATCGCCTTCCATCGGCCGATAAGCCTCGGTACCGACCGCGATACCACCAGTCCGTGTATTCCATTCGCCCGGAAAGTAGTTGCCGAGAAACAGACGACCGGCTTCGCGCACCTGAAAGGAGTGCGAGTAACGGGTGCCGCGAAAGATGTTCCCGCGCTCTCCGATGCGGAACCACAGCTGCATGTCGGGGTATACGCACATACCGGCTTCGCGCGAGAGCCAGGCGCGCCCCACAGCGAAGATAGTTACGAACTCGCCGGCCCTTAACTCTATCCCGGTGTCGAACCACGGGTGCTGATTCGCCGGAATCGCAAAGAATGCGTGATGAGGCAACGTCTGCGCGGGAGCTTTCGACAGTAGCTCGGCAAACCCTGAGCGAAATTCCGCCTCTGTAATCTCAATTTCCGGCTTTCTTCGAACGCCCGCCGTGTTTGCCATGATTAAAACCCTTAGCTTCGCTGCCAATCGAAGGCTTTGGTCGCTCACGCTACTAGTGGCCGAATCGATCTCCGAGCGCAAACGCTCAAGAGCGGTAAGCCCGTCGCGCATCACCGCCAACTGCTATAAAACTAGTCACTCACCCGATGGCAGATCTTCCGAACGATAACGAGGTTGGCGGAGCCGTCGCCGGCTCGGAGCGGCCAGGATGGTTCAG
The DNA here is from genome assembly GCA_035541875.1 of Binataceae bacterium (SeqCode). GTDB lineage: Bacteria > Desulfobacterota > Binatia > Binatales > Binataceae > JAJPHI01. Next base: position 40,101 of record DATKML010000025.1, on the reverse strand, counting down.
CGCCTTTCGCGCGATGCGCCATCGGAATTTCCGTCTTTTCTTCGGCGGCCAGCTGATCTCGCTTATCGGCACCTGGATGCAGACCGTGGCGCAATCATGGCTGGTGCTGAAGCTCAGCAACTCGGCCATGATGCTCGGTGTTGTCTCCTTCGCGAGCTTTGTACCGACGTTGCTGATGGCCCTATTTGCCGGCGTAATCGTCGATCACGTCGATCGACGTAAGCTGATCATTATCGCGCAGATCCTGCTGATGCTGAGCGCTTTTGCGCTCGCCGCGCTGACCTGGACTGGTGCGGTTCGGGTAGAACACGTTATCGCGCTCGCTGCATTCAATGGTCTGGTGAGTGCCTTCGATATGCCGGGGCGCCAAGCCTTCGTGGTCGAGATGGTTGGCAAGGAAGATCTGCCAAGCGCGATCGCGCTCAACTCAATGATCTTTAACGGCGCTCGCACGATCGGACCTGCGATCGCCGGCTTGCTCATCGCCATTACGAGCACCGCGACCTGTTTCTTCCTCAATGGTGTAAGCTACCTGGCCGCGCTCTGGAGCCTCTTTTCGATGGAGCTGACGCCTCGCGAAACGGCGGTAGCGTTGGGCTCACAGATGTTCGCGCGGCTCTTCGAGGGACTCAAATATGCGTGGGAACATCAGCCGACGCGTATCCTCCTGTTGATTGTCTTGATGAACAGCGGCTTCGGAATCACCTACTCGGTTCTGATTCCCGTTTTCGCTCGCGACCTTCTGAAAGTCGGCGCACACGGTTATGGCTTCCTGATGGCTGCGCAAGGAATCGGTGCTGTTCTGGGCGCCGTGTATCTGGCATCGCGTGCCGGTCATGCCCTGCGCCAGACTTTGACCGCGGGTCTCTTCTGTACCGCGATCGCGATCGTCGGATTTGGAATGTCGCGCTGGATAGCGATCTCGATGCTCGCCCAGATGCTGATTGGTTTCGGCATTATCAACTACATGGCGGGCACGAATACGATGCTCCAGATGTTCGTTTCGGACGAACTGCGCGGACGCGTGATGAGTATCTACACCCTCTCGTTCATCGGACTCGCTCCGCTCGGCTCACTCGAGGTGGGTTTCATCGGCGAACACGTCAGCCCGCAGGTGGCGGTGGTGATCTGCGGGATCATTTCCCTTTTGTGCGGAGCAGCCTTGGTCTCGCGCTTGCCACTGCTCGAACGGGCACAGGCCGCACTCCGTATGCATACGAGTCCCGCTAAGTAACGGGACGCAACCGAGACAATCGATCTATAATCGGGCGATGGCGTCGAATGCGGATAAGAAGACTTCTTCTCTCGGTCGCGATGATGAGCGTGCACGAGCGTTCCGCAACCTCCCGTCCGTTGAAGAATGCCTGAGTGCCGCCGAAAGCGACTTGTCCCTCGTCCGCTTTAGCCACTCCTATCTCAAGACCCTGATTCAACGTGCGCTGACCGATCTCCGGAGCGCTATCGCAGATGGAACCCACAGCTCCGGTGAAACTCGCGAGCACTTGGTGCGAATCGTGCTGGAGCGCGCCCATCAAGCGATCGCGAATGACGCCCCGGCCCTTGTTCCGCTGGTGAACGCGACGGGCGTCGTGTTGCACACCAATCTAGGGCGAGCGCTGCTGGCCGAGAGCGCGGTCGAAGCGATGGTGCAGGCGGCGCGATCGCCAGTGAATCTCGAATACTCGATCGCCACCGGTGGCCGAGGCGATCGCGACGAGCTGGTCGAAAGCGACCTCTGTGCCTTAACCGGCGCAGAAGCCGCAACGGTGGTCAATAACAACGCGGCAGCGGTTCTGCTCGTGCTGAATACTCTTGCGGCAGGTAGGGAAGTAATCGTCTCCCGCGGCGAACTGGTCGAGATTGGCGGAGCCTTCCGCATTCCCGACATGATGACACAGGCACAAGTGCGATTGCGTGAGGTCGGTACCACCAACCGGACCCATCCACGGGATTACGTTGGCGCGATTAACCCGGACACCGCACTCCTGATGAAAGTGCATCCGTCGAATTATCAAATCGTCGGTTTCACCTCCGAAGTGGATCTGGCGGAACTGGTAAAAATGGGGCGCGAGCACGCCCTCGATGTCGTCGAGGACTTGGGCGCTGGCGCGCTGATCGATCTGCAGCAGTATGGACTTCCGCGCGAGCCGATCGTGGCAGAGCGTGTCGCGGCGGGAGCCTCGCTCGTGACCTTTTCCGGGGACAAGTTGCTTGGCGGGCCGCAGGTGGGAATCGTAGTCGGGCGAGGGGCCCTGATTCAGCGGCTCAAAGCAAATCCGTTGTGGCGGGCTATCCGATGCGACAAGCTGCGGCTCGCAGCGCTTTTATCGACGCTCAGGCTTTATCGCCAAAGCCGCGAGCTAAGCGAAGAGCTCCCGACGCTGCGCCTGCTCTCGCGCAAACCCGGTGAACTCGAACAAATTGCGGAACGTGCGCGCGATCTTCTCGCAGAACGTCTCGGAGTAGCATTTAATATTCAGATAGTAGCATCAGAGGCGGAGATCGGATCGGGCTCGCAACCCGGTAAACATCTCGAATCTCGCGCCCTGCGGATTACGCATCGTGCGATCAATCCAATGGCGATTGCCGAGGCGTTTCGCCGCGAAAGAGTGATCGGGCGTATCGCCGACGACGCATTCCTTTTAGACTTGGCCGCTATAATCGACCCCTTTGCACTCGCCGTAACACCTCGCTTCAGCCGTTAACCGACCGATCAATAACGACGCTTGCATTCCCGTGGGGCGTGGCGCGATATGGATCGTGGACCATATCTCTGGGCCGAACGGAGGCAGAGCCATGCCGGACAAGACCTACAAGATAGTTGATGTAGTCGGCGTTTCGGAGGAGAGCATCCATCAGGCGGTGCGCAATGCAATCGCCAAGGCGAGCCAGACGCTGCGCAATATCGATTGGTTCGAAGTCAAGAATATCCGCGGCGGAGTAAACGGTAAGGAACTGAGTTTTCAGGTCGAAGTGCGGATTGGTTTTCGCCTCGAAGGCGCGCCGGTCTGACGAACTGTCGACTAGACTGCGATAGCCGATGGGCTTGGTCGCAGCGACTCGCCGCCATATCATTGATGTAGTCAGCCTTGATGAGAGCGGAGAGTAGCGAGCGATGAAGAAGTGCCCGCGATGCGGTAAGGCCTACCCTGATAGTGAAACCTTCTGCGAGGACGATGGCGTTGCACTCGCGAGTGCTTCGTCTTCGAATCGCGGGACCAGGGTGATGGCCGATAATCCGTCTGGTGAGGGTGCTCCCGTCGAATGCCCGGTGTGCGGCGGCAAGGCCCAGCCCGGTGAAGTGATCTGCAACTTCTGCGGGACTCGGCTCGCTCCCGACCAGCCGGAAGAGAAAACAGCACCCGCGCCCTCCCAGGCTTCCGCTGCGCGCACCCGCGTAAGTCCGGAGACCTATGTCCCCGCGAGTGACCGGCCACGCGTCACGGAACATCATGCGGAGCAGGACTCTATCGAGAGCGCAGAGCCTGGGGATCGCGGTTTCGGGGTCCTCGGCTTCGTACTCGCGGCGATACTGGCTTTGGCTGGTGGCGCTTGGCTCGCGATTTATCTTAGTGGACGCCATCAGGCGGCTCCCGTGGCGGAAGCCTCGCCGAGCCCCGCTGCCTCGCCGTCGCCCGTTGTGACTCTATCCAAGACGATAGGTGTGCAGGTGAATGGAGACCTGACCGGAGCCACCCAGCGCGACGCTGCGACGCTGACCAAGGTGTTTGAGAACAACAAGGTTTCTCTCGCCGCCGCGTATGGTCATACGCTGGAGACTAGTCCCGGCCTAAGCGATGGGATGATGATCCGCCTGCATGTGATGCCTGATGGTACCGTCAGCGATGCATCGGTGCGGGTGTCGACGGCTCCTAATCCCAGCCTCGACGCCGAAGTGGCGAAGGCCGTGACGGGCTGGAAATTTGATTCGAGCGCAGGGTCTGCGATCGATGTTGATTATCCAGTGATTCTCGCCACGACCAGCGACACCGCATCTATCGAGGCGGATCTCAGCAAGAAGTTGGCGAGTCTCGCCCCGGGCGAAGCCCCTGAGTACGCGATGGCGCCGGCGAGTCCCGCTGCGGCTCCGACCCCGATAGCCGCGGCACCGCCACCGGCTCCAGCTCCTGCGCCTCCGCCCGAACTGGCACCGGCGCCCCCTGTTGCTCCTCCCGTCGTGGCCGCGCCGCCGAAGCCGCGCCGGCATCGCACATCACCGGGCGGTGGTATCGCTTCGGCGCCACCTCCACCATCGATCACTGAACGTCTCAACGACGAGCTGCGGGCAAATCGCAAGCTGCGCCGAGTCCAGGCCTATGCGATAGGCGGCAACGTCACCCTGAGCGGCAAAGTCTTCGATGACAACGACAAAATGCTCGCGGAACGGACGGCCCGAGGCGTCAGCGGCGTGACGTCGGTAACCAACAATCTGACGACCGACACCCTGGACTGGGCCAATACTGCGATACGTATCAATCAGCAGTTACAGGCTGCTGGCCTGCCCGGCGTGACGGCGAAAGTCATCGGAAAGAGTGTCTATCTGAGCGGTACGGTTAAGACCCAGCTCGATAAGGACAGGGCCGTAACAGTGGCCCAGGCCGCCGCCCCCGTAACGGTGCGTGAGAACCTGATTCGGATCGAAGTTGGTAAGGTTTTTGGCTTCTGATTCGGTAGCGAGACTAAGCTATTGACTTTCGGTCTATGCCTCGATTATATGGGCGTAAGAGAAGTAACCCATCGGCTCCGTTCATAAGGACACAATCCACACATGGCTGATCCCACCACCTGCAAAGAGGTATTCGACCAGATGCCTGGGCGTCTGAACAAAGACGCAGCGAAAGGGCTCAATGCGGTGTATCAGTTCGACCTTTCGGGCGATGGTGGTGGCAAGTGGGCGGTCCTGATCGATAATGAACAGTGTCAGGTGCAGGATGGGCAGCACGCCTCTCCGAACATCACGATCTCGATGTCCGCAAAAGATTACTTGGACATGGTGGCCGGGAAGCTGAATGGCCAGATGGCTTTCATGACCGGGAAGCTTCGCATCAGCGGTGATATGGGTCTAGCGCTGAAGCTTCAAGGCTTGTTCAGCTAAGATATAACGGCTTACCACGCAAATTCGATCGACAGGGACTATCCAGCCTTAAGGAACCCATCCAAAGCTCCCGTTTATACCACGGGAGCGCTGCACGACGCCATAATCAGCGCCCGTGAGGGCCGTCCGTAAAATCTCATACAAGACCGATTCCCCTATACAACAAATACTTTTTCGATACTTGCCTGAGAGAAACTTTTCCATAAGGAGACATTGCTGAAAGGAACTATGAGCCCGCAGGACATCGAGAACGAGCTGCACGATAACGGCTCAGCCGAACGCAACAATCGCGAAAACGATTCCGTCGCCAACAAGCTAAGCAAAGAACTTAGCAATTGGCGTCAACGGCGCACGGGTGGTCGGGGACGGCAGCATCATAAAGAAGGTCCGAGCGTAAGTTTCAAGTCTGACGCAGCTCGCACGATTAAAGTGCGCGGCCACGAGACGCTCGTCATCCGTAAGCCGAAAATTGCAGCCAAAACGCCGGCAACGACCGAACCTTCTGATAGCTGAACCGTGGTGACAGCCCGACCTTCACAGCTCGGGCTCCAATCCGTTTAAGAACGGAAGATTGCCACTGGCAGTTCGCGAGCGGCTTGCCTGGCCGGATAGACTGCGGCGATCCAGCATAAAGCGATTGAAGCGATAGCCACGATCACAAAGCTCAATGGTTGTGCATCGATCGGTAGGGTCGCGATCCCGTAGATTTTCTTCTCGATATGGATGAAGTGGTAGCGGGACAGGATGAAGCATCCTGCCGCACCGATCGATAGACCAGCCGCGGTACCAGCCGATCCCACGATCAGCCCCTTCAAGAGGAAGATTCGCCGCACTCCGGCCGACGTCGCCCCCATCGCCATCAGCACCGCGATATCTTTCCGCTTTTCCATCACGACCATGATTAGCGTCGCGACAAGGTTGAAGGCTGCCACGCCGATTAACATCAGCAGCACGATCGAGTAAACGCGCTTGAGCAGTTCGAAGCCGGCAACCGCGGCCTGGTTGTATTCCATCCAGTTGCTGACGCCGAAGCCTTTGCCCAAGGCCGCGCGTATCGCGAGGGTCACAGGTGTAGTGTCGTCCAGATTCGCAAGTTGAACCTCGATTCCGTCCACACGCCCTTCACGGCCAAAGAAGGTCTGAGCGCGCCCCAACCCGGTGACCATCAGATCGCGATCGACCAACACGACGCCGGTTTCGAAGATCGCCCCGATCCGAAAGTGACCGGTGCGCGTCGTCAGCTCGGCAGCATCCTTGCCCGACATGATCGGCACGACCAGATTCACCGGATCACCGACCTTGGCTTTGAGTTTCTCGGCAAGCGTTTCGCCGATTGCGACGGTCCCATCGATCGCGGGATCGATTCGATCGAGATCCGCGAGCGAGCCATCGCGAACGTACTTGCTGAAGCGGTTCAGGACCAACTCGTTCTTGGGATCAACCCCGCGAACGAATACCCCGCTCAGACCGCGAGCAGAGGCGGCCATGCCTTGCCCAAGAATAAAGGGAGCTGCCCCCGCAACACCCTTGACCTGATCGACGCGGGCGATAATCGCGGTGTAATCGCTAATCGACCCGAGCGGATTCTGGATCTGAATTTGCGGCGTGAGGCTCAGGATTCGCTGGCGCAGGCTGACCTCGAAACCGCGCATCACGGCCAGCACCATAATCAGGGCCGCAACCCCTAGCATCACTCCGATAGCGGTAAAAACCGTGGTGATCGAAATAAAGGCGTCACGCCTCCGCGCGCGCAGATAGCGGAGCGCAATTTGCAATTCGTAGTTCAACTGATTCTAGCGGGCGAACAATCTAGAAGACGATTTTATCCTGTTTGAGCTGCTCGATCTCTGCTCCGCTGAAACCGAGCATCCCCCCGAGGATCTCTTCATTGTGCTGACCGAGCACCGGAGCGGCCCATCGGAGTTCTCCCGGCGTACGGCTCAGGCGATGCTGCAAGCCCTCGTAAGGCGACGGCCCCATCTCCTTATGATCGAGCCAATGCCAGAAATCGAAGGCTTCGAGATTCTCGTCGCGATGGATATCCATGCAATTCTGCACGGGATACGCGGCGATACCCGATGCCTGCAAAGCGACGGTCAGTTCGTCGGCGTTGCGGCTCCGCGTATGAGCACTCACGATCGCATCGACGGCGTCGCGATTCTTGAGCCTCTCGCTCATCACGGCAAGGCGCGCATCACTATTTTCGATCCGAAGCACTTTGAGCAGCGCTTGCCATTCCTGATCGTTCTCGACAGCGAGGGCGATCCATCGTTCGTGGCCATCGTCGTCAGCGCATTGATATGCACCGTGAGGCGCATAGCGCTCAGAGGCGTTGCCATTGGGACCGAGTACGCGGCCTGTTGCGTGATAGTCCACGAGCGCGGGAGCGAGGAAATGAAGCGCCGCCTCGTATTGCGCCATGTCGATATACTGGCCCTTGCCGGTGCGCCGCTTGTAATCGAGCGCGGCTATTAGCGCCGAAGCTCCGAAACGCGGCGCGATGAAATCGGTGTATGCACCATACGGCGGGCACAGTTCCTCTTCGGAATAGCCTGCGATGTGATAGAAGCCCGACAGCGCCGCCATTAGATTGCCGAACCCGGCGTATTGGCTATGCGGCCCCGTCTGACCCTGCATACAGGTCGACAGCATGATCAGGTCGGGCTTGATCGCGCTCAGATGCTCATAATCGAGGCCCCAATTGCGCAGAGCCTTCGGCGTAAAGCTTTCCGTAACGACGTCGGCCCACGGCAGCATCTTGAAGAAGATCTCGCGAGCACGGGGTTTGCTCATGTCGAGCGTGACGCCCTTCTTAGAGGTGTTGTAACTGGCGAAGAACTGGCTCGAATTGAGGCCGGGCTTGGCATCTTTCCAAGGCGGCGCCATCCGCAGAACGTCAGGGCGCGCGGTTGATTCGATTCGAATCACGTCAGCACCGTTATCCGCGAGATATTTGACCGTAACCGGACCGACTCCGACCCAGGTAAAATCGAGGACATGGATTCCCTCGAACGCGTAGCGCCTCATCCGATACTCCCCTGTCAGATAATCCCGCCGGCCTGCAGATCGTTCAGCCGCTGTTCCGAGAGACCAAGCAAGCCGCAATAGACCTCGCGATTGTGCTCGCCGAGTTTGGGTGCAGCACCTGCAGGACCAATCGGCGTCTTGCTCAGTTTCGCAAAGGCTCCAGGTAGTCGTATCGTCTGCCCCAAAGCTTTCGATTCCTTATCGACGAAATATTCGCGCGCCTCCAACTGCGGATCAGCCGCGATATCCGCTGCTGTTGCGACCGGTGCCGCCAGAATCCGGCGCTTCATGACCTCGCGCCAGATTTCGGCCTTGGTCTTGGTGGCGAGGAAATCTCCGACGGCAGTCTCGGCGCGGTCCAACTCTTCAAGGTCCTTCGCAGTGGCGGTCATGAAAGCCCCGGGCGTGAGCGCTTTGATACCTCCATCCTTAGTAAGCCAATCCGGAGCCGCGCCTTCTTCCTTCATCCAGGCGATCAACGCATTGGTCGAGCCCAAATAGGGACCGGTACCAGCGACCAGTCCTGAGACCGCGCCGTCCTTGCATTTGAAGATAGTCTTGCGCCGCCCGCCTATCGCTCCGGTGAAAACACCGCTGCGACGCATGTAGTCACCGTGCAGAAAAGGCATCGCCTGCTCGTTCATCAGGGTCCAGACGATACAGGCCTGCATGTCGACGATAACGTGCTGGCCGAGGCCATCGATCTGGCGCGGGTAGTGGGCGATCATCGAGGCGACCGCCGCTTCACCACCGGCATGGAGTCCGGCCTGCGGCTGTGCCATCTGGAGCGGAGGCCGACCCTCCTCGCCCATCTGAAACATCATTCCACCGGCCGCCCAGGTCGTGATGTCGGCGAATTTATAATCTTTGGCCGGGCCTTTATCGCCGAAGGGTGTAATCGACGTATAGATAATGCGCGGATTCGCCTGGTCAATCGCTTCGTAACCGAGGCCCAAATTGTCGAGGTAACCTAAAGGATACGACTCGACGATAAAGTCGACTTGCTTTGCCAGTTCGACGAAAAGCTGCTGGCCTTCGGGCTTTTCGAGATTAAGCGTGATCGAGCGCTTACCGGCATGGTAGGCGATCGCGTAAAGACTGCGATCGGGTCCCGGCCGGTCCTCGAGAAAGGGAGGAATCGTGCGGGTGGAGCATCCGCCGAGCGGTTCGACCTTGATTACGTCGGCGCCCATGTCCGCAAACATCTTGCCGCACAAGGCGCCCTTTTCATCCGCCAGATCGAGCATCCGGTAGCCCTTTAGCAGCTCAGAGCCCATCGCTTTCCTTTCTCAAATTCCTTAAACGCGAGAAATCAGTGCGTCTCAAACCCTGCTATTCGCCGCCGCACGCGCAGCTCCGATTGCCGTCGCATAGTCAGCATGCTCCGGGATAATAAAACCGCCGCCAAAAACAAAGTTCAGTCGCTTCATTTTTTGCATGAAGCGGAAAACATGCGTAAGCTTGCCCGTCAGCACGATATCGTGCTGACCCGAGGCGCGAGCCGCAGCAATCGATAGCACCGACACAACCTCCACGATCATGTTCATGATGCCGAGTGCCTTATCCTCGGCGGTCGCATCGGCGGCGAACTTGCCGAAGTTGGCTGCGGTGGTGCCGGGAGGCAGATCGCCTATTGCGCCGCCGGCAGTAATATCGCGAACCGCCAGGTCCACGCGAGAGAGATCGCCGCGTTGGGCCATCGCCTCGAGCGTCTGGAGCGAGGAGACCCCCAACATGTGACGCGAGAGGCCGCGCAGAGTCCCCCCGCCGAGACCTGTCCCACTGACATGCGAGATCTTTTCAGGCGTGACCGAAACGATAGCGGTTCCGGTGCCGAGGGAGACGACCAACGCGCGCTCCTTGCCCGCCAGTGACGTACCACCGATTCCAATCGCGTCGAACTCATTGACCTTGGTCACCGGCAACCCGAAGAGCCGATCGCCAAGAACCCGCGAACCCGCTCCAGTTGCTGCCACACGACTCAGTTTTTCGAGCGGGATCGAACACGTCTCGATCAGCTTGCCCAATGCGCCGGCGGCCGCAGCTACCGGGTCGTTTGCCTCGATCGTGACCACGTGGATGTTCCCGTTGTCGAGAATCACCGCGTCCGTCGTCGATCCGCCGATATCAATTCCTACAATCATGGTGCCGACTCCTGTGCGGCCCAGTTCACGGTCGGCCCTTTTATGCTGTGGCCGCCTGACGAACCTTGGCAGAGGCTAGAACATCGCGGAAGCTCAAGGCAAATCCTGTCTCTGCGGTCAAAATTGGGACTATGTTAGGCTGACAGGATGGCGCGGCGGACGACTCACGACGAACCCGGACTCTTTAAGCCCAAGCATCGCTCGGCAAGACCACTGGCCGATCGGATGCGCCCGCGATCCCTCGAGGAAGTCGTCGGGCAGGAGCATCTGCTCGGTCCCGGCAAACTGCTCTACCAGATGGCGATTACGGGATCCATCCATTCAATTATCCTGTGGGGCCCACCGGGCACGGGCAAAACAACTATTGCGCTACTGCTGGCGCAGAAGTCGGGTGCGATCTTCAAAACCCTGGCCGCCGTTACTGCGGGCGTCGCCGATTTGCGCGAGGCCGTGAATGAAGCACGCCGCTCGCTCGATCTCGAAGGCAAGCAGACCGTCGTCTTTATCGATGAGATCCATCGATGGAACCGGGCGCAGCAGGACGCGATTCTGCCTCACGTCGAAAGCGGTCTGATTACGCTGATCGGCGCAACGACGGAAAACCCATCATTCGAGGTGATCGCACCGCTGCTCTCACGCGCGCGCGTCGTCGTGCTCCAACCCTTACCAGAAGAGCACATGGCGCAACTGATCAATCGCGCGCTGACCGATCGTGAACGCGGCCTTGGTGAACTCGGCCTGACCCTCGATGATGCAGCCCGCGCCGAGATCATTCGGATAGCCGGCGGTGACGCACGTCGCACCTTGGGTACGCTCGAGGTCGCAGCCGAACTAGCGGGAAACGCCGGCCGCAAAGGCATCACTATTGCCGACATCACCGAAGCGGCACAGCACAAAGCGCTGCTCTACGATCGCGCGGGCGAAGAACACTACAACGTTATCTCCGCTTTCATCAAGAGTATGCGCGGGACCGATCCCGACGCGGCCCTCTACTGGATGACCCGGATGGTCGAAGCGGGTGAGGATGCGCTGTTTATCGCGCGCCGAATGGTGATCTTCGCGTCGGAGGATATCGGCAATGCCGATCCTCGCGCACTGCAGATCGCAATCGCAGTCAAGGAAGCGGTGGAGTTTGTCGGCCTGCCGGAGGGGATTATTCCGCTGGCGCAGGGCGTTACTTATCTGGCGAGCGCACCCAAATCGAACGCGTCCTACCGCGCGATGCATGCGGCGCGTGCCGATGCGCGCGAGCACGGCGCGCTGCCCGTACCGCTCCATCTGCGCAACGCACCGACCTCCTTGATGCGGGGGCTGGGCTACGGCGCCGATTATCAATATCCGCATGATTACCAAGACGCAGTGACTGATCAGATCTACCGACCCGATAAACTGGAAGGCAAGATTTACTACATTCCGTCAACTCGCGGCTACGAGCTGCGTCTACGCGAGTACCTCGAACAAGTACGCAAGCTGCGCAACAATCGCCGCAATCCCCAATAACAGCAGTGGGTAGACATCACGGAGCCAAAACAAACGGGGCCGAAGAAGATCTTCGACCCCGTTCTTTTCTCAATCTTTGGGAAAGACTTACTTCGTGCCGAGCACTGCGTCCTTCAGAGCCTTGGCCGGAGTGATACGCAGACGGGTGCGGGCCGGAATCTTGATCGCCGCACCAGTCGCCGGGTTACGTCCCATGCGGGCCTTGCTCTTACGCTTGGTGAAAATTCCAACGCCGGCCAGGCGCAGTTTGCCCTCTTTTTTCAGCTCCTTCACGATCAGGGTCGCGAGTTCGTCGAGGACCGACTTCGCCTGCTTCTTGCTGATTCCCACTTTATCGGCGAGGAAAGCTGAGATCTGAGTCTGCGTCATCATCCACCTCCTTAGGTCGTGAACGACCTTCCTGCATGCAGCGTGAACGAGCAAATGCGCTTTTGCAAGTAGGCGATCCGGAAAAGCGCTTCTTTTTCCTAGAAAAGAGCGTGTTTTTTGCACAAAGCGATCAGTTTTCCACTGTCGCCGTGTGGTTTTTTGGCGCTGCGGTGGAAAAATGCCGGTGCGATCAGTACCGAACGTCCATCAGGAAGAGCCCGCACGCCGGCGCCATCGCCGGGGCTTTGGCCCGATCGCGCGATTCGATCAGCGCCGGCACGCTGTCAGACGGTAGCCTGCTGCGACCCACCTCGGCCATCAGCGCAACCATCGTGCGCACCATGTGACGCAAGAAGGCCGTCGCCTCAACGCGATACACGAGGGTGTCGTCGTCCTCACGACGCCATTCACTGACCATAACGCGGCGGATCGTGGTCTTCTCGTCCGATCCGAGCGTCCGAAATGCGGCAAAATCATGCTCGCCAACGAACTTCGTCGCAGCTTCCTGCATCAACGATATGTCGAGGGGCTCGCGAACAAGCCACGCACAGCGATACGCAAAAGCCGAGCGCAATTCGCGGTTGAGGATCCGATACTCGTAAACGCGTGAGCGTGCGGCGCGGCGCGGATCAAAATCGTCGGCCACAAGCGAAGCGTCGATCACCGCGATATCCGGAGGGAGTAGGGCGTTGAGCGCCCGCCGCAGATCGGTCGCCTCGATCGCACGCGGCGCGGTGAAGGCAGCAACCTGTCCGCGCGCATGCACTCCGGCGTCGGTGCGGCCCGATCCATAGATCCGCACCGGTTGATTGAAGAGTTGCGCCAAGGCTGCCTCGATACGGGCTTGAATCGAGTCCTGACCCAGCTGCAGCTGCCATCCGGAGTAATTGGCGCCGTCGTATTCGAGGGTCAGTCGAAAGCGCATAGCGATTAATGGTGCCTGCGCATCACGCGCTAGCGACGATCTATTGCGCGAGATTCTCCGCGACCCAGAGCGCTGCCAGCGCCGCAATCCGGGCCGGATCGAAGACACACCAGAACTTTGCTCCGGCCGCAGTTGTCGTCAGTTTCACGGCCACGCCTTCTTCCACAGCAGCATCGACGGAACTCAGCGTCGCCTCATTTTCCTTGAGGATGATACCCGGGGCGCTATGCAACTTCGTCTTCCATTCATCCATCGCCGGACTCAGCGGGACAAACAGCGCAACCGCGCCTCCGTGAAAGGCCGGAGCATGCGCAATCTGCACGACGGGCCTACAGCTGTTCGCCAGCAGGATACTCGCCTGGTTCGTGATCGTCTCGGCGGTGCTCTCAGCGCCCGGAGGCACAAACAGATTGAACGCTACCTGAGTTTCATCTTCGTCGAGATCGAGTCGCGTGTTCAGCAGATCGGCCGTTTGTTGGAAGAGCACTGAGATTGCTTCACGCCCGCGGCTCGCCGCGGCCAGGATCACCATCGCGGCAGCGAATTGGTTGTTGTACTCGACTGCGTTAAGGATCGTCGCGATTACCTGCGCTGCCGGATGGGGCACGCTGAAGCATCGGAGATCCTGCGCGCCACCGATACGCGACTTGGGCGTCAGCCCCGGCGCCACCAACGGAGTAGCTTCGTTTGCGAGTCGGGCTCCGCTTACGTCGATCATCACGGGTCCAGGCGAGGCCTTAAGGATCGGCTCGGCGACCTGGGCAGGTGCGGCGAGAAATGCGATATCGAAACGAGCAAGATCACGCGGTGACCCGAGAGTTTCGAGCTCGACCGCTTCTTCGTCGGCATCGGCGTCGTCGTCCGTGCCGCCCCCGGTTCCAAAGAACCTGAGTTCCTTGTGCGGGAACGCGCGCTCCTGGATTAGCTCCGCGATCTGACTGCCAACCGTACCCGTGGCGCCAACGATTGCGATGCGCGGGGGCGTGTCACTGATGGCGGGCATCAATCGCCCGGTAGCAGGCTCTCGAGCCGCTCGCGTACCAACCGGCCCATCGCCTTGCATCCGACCGCGCGCGCACCAGTGCCGCCGAGATCCTTCGTCCGATGGCCGTCGTGGATCACGCCTTCGACCGCCTGCACGATCCGCTCAGCCTCTGATCGCATTCCCAGCGAATGCTCAAGCAGCATCGCGGCGGAAAGAATCGCCGCCAGCGGATTGGCCTCGTCGCGCCCTGCGATATCGGGGGCGCTGCCATGAATCGGCTCATAGAGTCCGACCCGGAAACCCGCCGAGTTGAGATCTTCACCGAGCGAGGCCGAGGGCAGCAAGCCCATCGAACCCGCGAGCACCGAGGCTTCGTCGGTCAGGATGTCGCCGAACATATTTTCGGCGACGATCACGTCGAAGTCCTTGGGGCGCCGAATCAGATGCATCGCCATCGAATCGACGAGCTGGTTCTCGAAGGCCACGTCCTTGAACTCGGCACTGAGCTCGGTCGCGACTTCACGCCACAGCCGTGACGATGACATCACGTTGGCCTTATCAACCGAAGTCAGCTTCTTGCGGCGATTCCGCGCCAGCTCGAAACCGTAGCGCATCACGCGCGCGACTTCGCCTTCGGTGTAGAAGCAGGTATCAACCGCTTCGCGACCGGACTCTCCGGCGCGCCGTTCGCTCGGCTTGCCGTAATAGATTCCGCCGGTGAGTTCGCGAATCACGACGAGATCAACACCATTGATTATCTCGGGCCGCAGCGGCGACGCGCTGATCAGCTCTTTGACCGTTTTGACGGGGCGAACATTCGCGAAGAGTCCGAGCTCTTTGCGTAAAGCCAGCAGGCCACGCTCAGGACGATCCGCCGCTTGCGGATTATCCCACTTGGGTCCGCCGACTGCACCCATCAGGATCGCGTCGCATTCTTTTGCCAGTTGCAGCGTCTGATCCGGCAGCGACGTGCCGAACGTATCGATCGCGTGGCCACCGAGCGGCGCGTCCTTGAATTCCATATCAACTGCCGCATCGCGGGTCGCCAGCTTGAGCACCTGCAGTGCTTCGCCGACAACCTCGGGACCAATACCGTCACCCCTGAGAACTAATATCTTGTAAGCCATTTACGAGCGTTGAGCGCCGGTGTCATCGCACCAGCAGGCGGCCTTTCATCGAGCAGAGTCGCGATAACCTCAATTGATAAACAATGGCTTAGCACTTAGCCGATGTAAGCGATAGCGGCAAGCCTTAGCCTTTAGTGCCCTTCGACGACGGCAGCGGTCGCGCGATTCCGTGCCTGCAGGCGATTCAGCGCGTTCACCAGCGCCAATGCGCTCGCCATCACGATATCGCTATGAGCGCCCTGGCCGGCAACCGTCATTCCGTCCTCACGCACCATGCACGAAACTTCGCCCAGCGCGTCGGTTCCACCCGTGATCGCCTTCACCGCGTAGCGTTCGAGCGTCGGGGTGATTCCAGCAATCTGGTAGATGGCCTTGTAGCACGCATCGACCATCCCGTCGCCGTTCGCTTCGGCACTCTTCTCCGCACCGGCCACCCGGAGCGTAACCTCCGCATGGGGTTCGCTTTTACTGGACGACGTGACTTTCAGATCGATCAGCTCATAAGTATCGGCGGTGCGACGCTCTTCATTGGCGAGCGCGAGAATATCGTCGTCATAGACGATTTTCTTTTTATCGCACAGAGCCTTGAAGGCGGCGAAGGCCCGCTGCACGTCGATCGTCGCGGGATCGACGCCCAGCTCTTTCAGCCGATTCGTGAAAGCGTGGCGGCCGGAATGTTTGCCGAGCACCAGCTTGTTCGATGGAATCCCAATATCCTCGGGCTTCATGATTTCGTAGGTCAGCTTGTTCTTGAGCACGCCGTCCTGGTGAATGCCGGCTTCGTGCGCGAAGGCGTTGTCACCGACGATCGGTTTGTTCGGCGGCACCGGCTGCCCGATTATCTGCGAGAGCAGTCGCGAGGTCGGATAAATCTGCTGGGTCACCACGCCGCAGTCGACGCCCATCAGGTCGCTGCGCGTCTTCAGCGCCATCACGACCTCTTCCATCGAGGTGTTCCCAGCGCGCTCGCCGATACCGTTGATCGTGCACTCGATTTGGCGGACACCGTGACGAATCGCAGAGAGCGAGTTCGCGACGGCCAAGCCCAAATCGTTATGGCAGTGGGCACTCCAGATAACCTTGTCCGCACCCTCGACATGGGTGCGCATGTAATCGAACATCTCGCCGTACTCGGTCGGAATCGCGTGACCGGTCGTATCGGGCAGATTGATAATTCGGGCACCGGCTCGAATTACCTCGGTGCAGATCTTGGCCATGAAGTCCCAGTCGCTGCGCGAGGCGTCTTCGCACGAGAACTCGATATAGTCGAGATGCTTCTTCGCGCGCGTCACGGCCCACGTTGCCGCGCTGAGCACATCCTCGCGCGTCATGTTGAGCTTGTACTTCATGTGGATATCGGAGGTCGCGATAAAGATATGGATTCCCGGCCGCTTGGCCTTTTCCACCGCGCGCAACGCCGCATCGACATCTTCTTCGCGCGTTCGCGAGAGGCTCAGAACCGTCGGATTCGTCAGCGCCTGAGCAATCCGGCTCACCGACTCGAAATCGCCCGGTGACGACGCAGCGAACCCCGCCTCGATAATATCGACGTTGAGCCGTTCGAGTTGCTGCGCGATCGCGATCTTCTCCTCCACGTTCATCGTGCATCCGGGCGATTGCTCGCCGTCGCGCAGTGTGGTGTCGAAGATCCGAACCCTGCTGGGGTCAATCGTCGCAAACGAGTCTGTACTAGCCATCATGTTTCTCCATCCGAACAGCCATCGGACTTGAGCCGAATTAGGCCGCGAGGATCGTCACAAAAGAAAACGCCCCAGGCGGCTTGTTCGGCCCTGCGCCTGGGGCGTTCGTTTTACAGTTTCAAGCCTATCTCAGGCCTGCACCTCGACGCCCGTGGCGTGGGCCCCCGTAAGGGCCAGGCTAAGCAGCAGTCCGAGGAGCAGGTTGGAAGACATTGTTCGTTAATCTAATCGCGCCAATCGCTAGCAGTCAAGGACCGTTAGGAGGCAACTCCCGTCGTCGTTTGCGCGCCGGCGACCGAATCCTTCGCCAGTTCGATACGTTCGCCGCGCAGATACTTGTACGGTCCGGAAAGCACATAGGCCGTCGCCAGCAGGAAAGTCGTGAATTGCGGCATCGCGATCAGCATCGCGGCCACGATCACCACCACGGCGAGCAGTTCCAGCGGCGCCGTATGCCGCAAATCAACGCCCTTGAAACTCGGATAGGGCACCGTCGAGACCATCAGGGCGGCCAACGCAAGCGTAATTGGCGCCATCGCGGCGCAAAGGGTGCGTGGTGAGCTCAATTCGAAATAGCTGTAAGCCAGCACAACGCCGGCGACCATCGCCGCGGCACCCGGCACCGGCAGTCCGACAAATTTGCTCTTATCGACGCTGCCGGTCTGAACATTGAAGCGCGCCAGCCGCAATGCCGCCGCCACAACGAAGAGTCCGCTGATCATTACCGCAACCGATCCGAGCGGTCGCAGCGCCCACGAATACAGCAGCACCGCGGGTGCAGTTCCGAATGCCACCACGTCGGACAGGCTGTCGAGTTCGACACCAAACTGGCTCGATGAACGCGAAAGACGCGCGACGCGCCCGTCGAGGCCGTCGCAGATAAAGGAAATCGTGATCAGTACCGCGGCAAACTCGAAGTGCTTCTCGAGTGAGGAGATGATCGAATAGAAGCCCGCCAACAGGCCGAGCGAGGTGATAGTCGCAGGGATAACAAAGATACCGCGTCGGATCGGCGTAACGAGTTGCGGTCGCTCCATCATGCGGCCCGAAATCAGCCGCAAGCGCGCGACGCTATCCGCTTCCTGCATGGACCTTTCAGTTTCCATTGGCCGTGATCTCCGCGAGCACGCTCTCGCCCGCCCGCACCCGGTCACCAACCACGACTTTGACCCGGTAATCGAGGGGGAAAAAATGGTCGACCCGGCTGCCAAACATAATCAGGCCGACGCGCGCACCTCGATCAACATGATCCCCCGGATTCACGCGACAGACAATCCTCCGAGCGAGGTAGCCCGCTATCTGCACGATAGCATGTCGCCGGCCGCGTTTGTCCTGCAGAACAATAACGTTGTGCTCGTTATGCTCACTCGCATCGTCGCGATAGGCCGCGCGAAACTCCCCGGGAGTATGTTCGACGCGTATCACCTTGCCGCTAACCGGAGCCCGATTCACGTGCACGTTGGCCGGGGACATGAAGACGGCGACCCGCCGCGAAAGCTGCCCGCACGCAACGGGAATCGGAGCCTCGCTAATGTCGCAAACCTTGCCGTCGGCCGCCGAGATAACCGCGTCAGCCGGCGCCGAGGCATGCCGTTCCGGATCGCGAAAAAAGCTCGCGACCGCGAGGGCCAGTATCAGGAGCGGCAGGCCAAGCCATAGTGGGCCGAGTCCCAGCACCACCAAGGCCACCAAGGCGATCCCGAAAGACATGACTGCGCCTTCGGGTGCGATATGTAAAAGCGCAGCTAGACGGTCTGTCATCGCCGGTAAGATCTCTCTCGCAACCCGCTCAGGCGGGGCCATAGATCAATGGCCACTAATTGCGCGCGCGATCGACTAGGCGGTCGCTGCCGAGCCACGGCATGAAGGAACGCAGCTTGCGGCCAACTTCTTCCACCGGATGCTGCTCGCCCTCGGCGCGCATCCGCTTGAAGTTCTTAAGACCCTCGCGGTACTCGCCGATCCATTCGTTGGCAAACTTGCCCGACTGGATTTCGCCGAGAATCTCTTTCATCGCCTTGCGCGTCGTCTCGCCGATAATCCGCTTGCCGCGAGTCATGTCGCCATACTCGGCCGTGTTGCTGATCGAGTAGCGCATGTTCGAGATGCCGCCTTCGTAGATCAGATCAACGATCAGCTTCACTTCGTGCAGACACTCGAAGTAGGCCATCTCCGGTGCGTAACCGGCGTCGACGAGCGTCTCGTAACCCGCGCGGATCAGTTCGGTAAGACCGCCGCAAAGCACCGATTGCTCGCCGAACAGGTCGGTCTCGGTCTCTTCGCGGAAGGAGGTTTCGATAATCGCCGCGCGGCCACCGCCGATCGCGCATCCGTAGGCGAGACCAACCTTGTGCGTATCGCCCGACGGATCCTGCTGTACCGCGAGCAGGCATGGTACCCCGCGGCCCTTTACGAACTCCGAACGCACCAGATGGCCGGGGCCCTTCGGCGCAATCATGAAGACGTTCACAGCGGGCGAGGGCTGGATAAACTTGAAATGGATATTGAAGCCGTGGCCGAAGGCCAGATATTTGCCCTTCGTCAGATGGGGCTCGATTTCGGCCTTGAAGATATCCGACGCCATCTCGTCCGGCGTCAGCATCATGATGATATCCGCCTCGCGCGCCGCTTCGGCGGTATCGACCACGCGGAGCCCCTGCTTCTCGGCCTTGGCGACCGAAGGGCTATCCTTGCGGAGTCCCACGCGAACATCCATACCGCTGTCGCGCAGGTTTAACGCATGCGCATGACCCTGGCTGCCGAACCCGATAATCGCGATCTTATGGGAGCGGAGCGCGCTCAGATCGGCATCACGATCGTAAAAAACCTTCATCTATGTATCTCCCTTAGACCGCTTCGCGTGAAGCGCGATGATTGTAAGCTTCGTGTAATTGCACCGACCGCGCCATCGCGATCTTCCCGGTGCGAACAATCTCTTTTATCCCAAGCGGCCGGACCAACGCGATAAAGGCCTTGATCTTGGTGGAATCGCCTGTAACTTCGATAGTCTGCGACTTCGGTCCGATATCAACTACGTGCGCGCGGAAGGCCTGCACAATGGAATCCAGTTCCGAGCGCGAGCGATCATCGACGGCGACCTTAACGAGCATCAGCTCGCGGTCGATCGTCTCGACTTCTTTGAAGTCGATTACCTTGATGACCGTAACCAGCTTATTGAGCTGTTTGTTGATCTGCTCAAGCACCTGATCGTCGCCCGAGCTGACCAGCACTATCCGCGAGAGTGTGGGGTCGAGTGGGTCCTCGTTAACTGTCAGCGACTCGATATTGAAGCCGCGACTTGAAAAGAGGCCGGCCACCCGGGACAGCACTCCGAATTCGTTCTCAACCTGGACTGAAATGGTATGACTTGGCATTCCTGACGCTTGGCCATTGGCCGTCGCCGATAGTGCGCTACGGCTGTTGAAAAAAATAGCTAACGCAACTTAATGCGCGTGATTATGCTGATGGCGTTCGAGAATCGCCATTATACGATCCTTCTGCACAAGTTTCTGCTTCTGGATCGTTTTCATTTCGACTTCTTCTTCTGCCGTGAGGAAATGCTTGTTCCGGTAGGAATCGAGTTTATGCTTGAGGGCCTGATGCTCTTCGTAGAGTGACCGCAGCTCGTGGTCGTCGTTGGCATAGCGCTGGATCAATTCTTCTTCGTGACGTTCCATTGTCCCTCTCCTAGTCTCTAATCTGCTCGAACCGCTCCCGATGGACGAACGTAGAGCGGTTCCAGTGTTGCAGTATTCGCTACCAGTCCCGTCGCGATTCTTGCCGCGCCGATTCCTGCAACAGCGCCCCCCCTGAGATACATTTCCGCGGCACCTATCGCAACCGCGCGGCATCCGCGCGCAGCCGCCAGTCGCTGCACCTCCTCCTGTATAGGATCACCAGTGAAGACCACGTCGCCATCAATCATCCCGGCAAGTTCGGCGGCCGAGGCCGCGAACTCATTCACCTTTTTTTCTAGCGCATCGCCAGAGAAGCGGTAAAGCGCCGCGTAGACCTCGCCCCGCCGTGCATCGATTACCGGGCATACGGTACCCTCGCGAGGCTCGATTCGGGCAGCCATCACAATAGCGTCCAGCGAGGAAACTCCGGTGATCGGGATTCCCAGTGCTCGCGCGAGCCCTTTGCCGTAGCTGAGACCTACCCGCAGGCCCGTGAACGATCCAGGTCCGATCCCAACTGCGATTGCGGTGAGATCCCGAAGGGTGAATCCGGCCCCCTCGAGACACTCATCGATTGCGACCGGCAGTCCGCTGCAATGGGAAGGGAGCGTGCGCGAGAAGCTTGCCGCTATCTGACCCTGGTTGACTACACCCAGGCTTACTATCGAGCCACCCGTTTCGATTCCGAGCACGGGTCCGACCGTCGCAGCGGTCTGCTTAAGACTTTCAGCCGATAAGGCGAGACAGGTCATTGAGAATTACAAACGCCATCAGGATCACAAGCAAGAACAGCCCCACCTGCATCGCGATTTCGCGATGGCGCAGTTTGAGCGGTTCGCCCTTGATTCCTTCGATAATGAAAAACAGCAGATGTCCGCCGTCAAGCAGCGGAACCGGCAGCAGATTGATGATACCCAATTCCAGGCTGATCGACACCATGAACATCACAACGTCGGCGAAGCCTTGATGCACCTCGCGGCCGGCCATTTGCGCGATCATGATCGGTCCGCCGAGCGCCTGACGGACTGGAGTGGCGCCTTGGATTATCTTGGCGATGCCCACTCCCAGCATCGCGGCCATCCGGACGGTCCCGCTAACGCCGTGGGCTACGGCGGCAACTGGTCCGTAACGTTTCGTGATCTCCGCACCAGGGCCGGGCCTTACCCCAATTATCCAATTTGGAGCCTTGTCCCCATAACCCGTATCGGTGACCTCTTTTTTGGGCTTCACCACGATATTCAAGCGCGTGACGCCCCCGGCCTGCTGCCGCGTGACCGAGAAGTTCAACTCCTTGCCATCGCTACTCTTAACCGCCTGCGCAAAATCTTCCCAGGCGTCTACGGGTGTTCCATCGATCGCCAGAACCCGATCGCCCTCGCGAAGCCCCGCCACGTACGCTGGCGTAGTCTTATCGACAGGGCGCAGGATGGGCAGCACCTCTGGCACACCGACCATATAGAGCAACGTCATCAGGATCGGGGCGAAGAGAATATTAGCGGCAGGCCCAGCCAAGACGATCGCGAAGCGGCTGCGTAGAGGCTGAGTGGGAAAGGCGCGCTGATTGTACTCTTCGAGCAGCGCCGCCGGACGATTTTCCGCCAGCCATTCGATTGCTACTTTGACGCCGCTCGTCCGGGCGATCTCGCGTAGCAGCACTAGCTCATCGCTCTTGATCGGGCGGCCGAGCTGCTTCGCGAACTCCGCTTCCGGCTGATCGGCGAACTTCTTTAGCGCCGCGTCACCAGTCTCGCCGATCCGTGCCGACCATCCAGAACGTTGGATCGCATCGAGCACGTCGAGACGAAGTTCTTCGAGGTATCCCTGGAGTGTTTCGGTGCTCGGCTCGGCCGAGACCTCATCTCCTAGCATCCTGACGTAGCCACCAAGCGGAGTAGCGCCGATCGCGTAATCCGTCTCGCCGTGTCGGAAACCCCATACGCGCGGCGGATAGCCCAACGAGAAACGCAACACCCGCACGCCCATCCGCTTTGCTACAGCAAAGTGACCGGCTTCGTGAATGACTATGAGGATCGAAAAAATTACGACAGCGGCGACGATAGATGTGATCATTATGCAGGCAGCTCAAACCTTCACTAGCCGTAGGTAATAATAGGCAAACGTAACGGGAAAGACTAGGCTGCATGTGCGGTCCAGCAGGCCGCCATGGCCGGGGAAGATCCAGCCGGAATCCTTCACCCGTGCGATACGTTTGAAAGCGGAGTTAACGAGATCGCCAACCTGCGCGAGGGTCGCCGTTGCGATACCCAAAACCACGATCTGCCCCGCCGACAATTCAGGAACCAGCCAATTACGGAGTAACAAGCCACCAAGCACTGTCGCGAGCAAACCGCCTATAGCACCTTCGACGGTTTTGTTTGGACTCACTTTAGGCAGCAACTTGATCCGTCCGAGCGATCGTCCGGTGAAATAGGCACCGCTATCGCTCGCTACTACCAATAACAGCACGAGAATCAGGGCAGCGATCCCATTTTGACCATTTCGCAGCAGCGCGAAGTACGGAAATAGCACCGCAACCCAAAACGGATAGGTTAGCGACCAGCCGACAAAGCGGCCTTCTTCAGCTCCCTCCCGGCCCACGCTGAATAACTCATAGGAGGCTGAGCCCGCGACGATCGCCAACCACGGCCACCAAACCGCGCCGCTGATAGCAAGTCGCCTGACCGACCAGATGCCCAGCAGCGCGATCCAGATCCAAGGACGCTCGGCAGAATCGACCATCTCGGCGGTCTCGTAGAGACCCCAAAGGGTAACGATGGCAATGAACGCGGTGAAGGCAGTGGCGGGCGCGAACAGGATGATCGCGAGGACCGCCGGTAGCAGGATGGCAGCGGTTTTAAGCCTGGTTTGCAGCACGCAGGCCGTTAAGGGCGCTGTCGACCGTTCCGAAACGGCGCTCGCGAGATTGGTAGGCCGCGATCGCTTTTAGCAGATCGCGCTCCCGAAACTCGGGCCACAAGGTTTCGGTGAAATAGAGTTCAGTATAGGCCAGCTGATAGAGGAAGAAATTTGAGATACGCAGTTCGCCGGACGTCCGGATCAACAGATCGGGATCGGGCACGCCTGCGGTCATCAACTCGCGTTCGATCAACGCTTCATCAACCTGGTCGGGACGCAACGTACCAGCCGCCGCAGCCTCCGCGATACGGCGCGCGGCCGCAACGATATCCTGCCGGCCGCCGTACGAGAGCGCCAGGATCACCGTCATCGCGGTGTTGTCCTTGGTCTGTTCGACCAGCTGCGCAAGCGCGTCCTGAACCCGTTCCGGCAAGCGGCTGCGGTCGCCGACGGTGATGATCCGAATGCCGCGCTTCATCAGCCGTTTGCCCTCGGTGATCAGAAACCGATGGAACAGCTGCATCAGGAAGCGGACTTCGGTCGTAGGTCGCTGCCAATTTTCGTTCGAGAAGACGAAGAGGGTCAGATACGGGATTCCGATCTCGAGCGAGGCTTCGACCACCGCGCGCACCGAATCTTTCCCACGGCGATGGCCTTCATGGCGATTGAGTCCGCGTCGGGTGGCCCAACGTCCGTTGCCATCCATCACGATCGCAACGTGGCGCGGTATCCGCGCCATATCGAGCGAGAGTTCGGGAAATTCTTGAAGGGGTAACGTCGATGCCACTGCGCTTGAAAGATTACTGCCGTCCGCTCCGAGATGGTCGCTTCAGACTTCCATTATCTCAGCTTCTTTGGCGGCAAGCATCTTGTCGATCTTTTCGACGTGGTCGGTCGTAAGCTGCTGCACTTTCGCCTCCGACGCACGCAGTTCATCGTCGGTGATCTGCTTTTCCTTGTTAAGGTCTTTCAGCATCTCATTGGCGTCCCGGCGATGGTTCCGCACTCCGACGCGAAAATCTTCAGCGGTCTTGCGGATATGCCGAACCAGTTCCTTGCGGCGCTCCTCGTTCAGCTCGGGAATCGGGATACGGATAACCTTGCCGTCGTTCATCGGGTTCAGGCCGAGGTCCGACGTCTGGATAGCCTTTTCGATTTCGGCCATTGCGCCCTTGTCATACGGGGTAATGACCAGCAGTCGCGCTTCCGGCGCCGCCAATCCGGCCAGCTGTCGCAGCGGCGTCTTGGTGCCGTAGTAATTAACGTAGAGATTTTCGAGCAACGCGGTCGAAGCTCGACCGGTACGAACCCGGCTCAACTCATGCCGGAATGCTGCTACCGTGGCGTCCATTTCGGTACGCGCAAGTTCGACCACCTCTGCACTCATGACCAGTTACCGCCCATCGCGACGCTCGTAATCGCCCTCGGTCAGACCGTCGCCTTTGCCGCGCTCTCCGCAACCTCGGGTCCGACCCAGGTTCCGATCGGCTCGCCCATTATGGCTCTTTTTATATTCCCCGGCTGACTCAAATTAAAGACGATAATCGGCATCCCGTTGTCCTTGCACATCGAGATAGCCGTCGAATCCATCACCTTCAGATCGCGCTGCTGCACCTCGACGTAGCTCAAACGATCGAAACGCACAGCATTCGGGTCGCGCATCGGATCGCGATCGTATACGCCATCGATAGAATGGCTCGCCTTGAGGAGAACTTCGGCCCCCATCTCCAGAGCACGAAGACTCGCTGCCGTATCGGTAGTGAAAAAGGGATTACCAGTGCCGCCGGCAAAGATGACAGCGCGGCCTTTCTCCAGATGACGCACGGCGCGTCGCCGGATATATGGCTCGCACACCGCCTGAATCGCAACACCGGAAAGCACCCGCGTATCGACGCCGCACTGTTCGAGCGCGTTTTGCAGAGCGAGCGCATTGATAACGGTGGCCAGCATACCCATCTGGTCGGCCGTCGACCGATCCATCCCGCGTGCTTCGTACTCACTCCCACGCAGTATATTCCCAGCTCCGATCACCATCATGAGCTGGATACCCAAGTGAGCGATTTCTTTGATTTCGAGGGCTATTCGGCTGACTTCGTCGAGATTGATTCCCGCGCCCCTATCGGGTGCGAGAGCTTCTCCCGACAATTTCAGCAGCACTCTGCGATATCGAGGACTACCTTCAGCCGCCATCACCGTATCCGTTGGTTTGAGGCCTGCCGCAATCTTCCGCGTTTCGTCGCGCGGACACCAGTCTCAGTCGCGGCTGATCCAGTCGCTTAGGACGCGGCCGGCGTTTCGCGATTTTCGCCCAACTGAAAGCGGACGAAGCGGCGAATTTCGATCTTCTCGCCCAGCTTGCCGACGTACTCACCCACCAGATCGTTGATCGTGCGATTCGGGTCGCGGACCCAAGCCTGCTCGTTGAGCACGACATCTTTGTAGAACTTCTCGAGCTTGCCATCGACGATCTTATTAATGACCTGCGCGGGTTTGTCCGCCGATTGTGAAGCGTAGATCTGGCGCTCCTGCTCGATGACGGCTGGGTCCAGCTCCTCGCGACGGACGCAGCGCGGATTCTGAGCCGCAATCTGCATCCCGATCTCTTTCACCAACGATTGGAACTCGGGGGTCTTGGCTACGAAATCGCTCTCGCAGTTGATTTCGACCAGCACGCCGAGCTTACCGCCCGCATGGATGTACGCGCCAACCGATCCTTCGGAGGCAACGCGTCCGGCGCGCTTGGCCGCTGCGGCGATGCCTTTTTCGCGCAGCCACACGGCAGCCTTCTCAAGGTCACCGTTGCTCTCGGCCAGCGCCTTCTTGCAATCCATCACACCGGCGCCGGTCTTCTCCCGTAGGTCTTTAACAAGGTTTGCGCTTAAGTCCGCCATTGGTCGTCCTGATTAAATTTCGCGCCGCTCGCAGTGAGCGGCGCGTTTATAGTTCTGCTTTGCTGTGGAAGGTTATCGAAAGTTCAGGCTTGTGCGCCAGGTGCTTCCGGTGCCGCACCCATGTCGGCCGCCGAGATATCGTCACGCCCCTTGGAGCGCTCTTCCGCAATCTGCTTGCCTTCAAGTATCGCATCGGCCACAGCAGCGGTGAACAGCTTGATCGCGCGGATAGCGTCGTCATTGCCCGGAATCCGATACGAGATCAGGTCAGGATCGCAGTTGGTGTCGACGACGGCGATAACCGGAATACCAAGGCGATTCGCCTCAGCCACCGCGATCTCCTCTTTCTTCGTATCGATAACCCACAGCGCATCGGGAAGCTTGCGCATATTCTTGATCCCGCCTAGGTTTTCCATGAGCTTCCCATGGTCCTTGGCATTATCGCTCATCTCTTTCTTCGTGAGCGCCTGGATCATCTCGGGATCCGCCATCACCTCTTCGAGCTTTTTCAGCTTTTCGATCGAAGCGCGGATCGTCTGGAAGTTGGTCAGCATCCCTCCGAGCCAACGGTTGTTCACGTAGTACATACCGCAGCGCTCAGCCTCTTCGCGCACGATATCCTGAGCCTGCTTCTTGGTGCCGACCATCAACAGCGTGCCGCCATCGGCAGCAAGATCCCGCACGAAGTCATAGACGTCGCGGAACATCTTAACCGTCTGCTGCAAGTCGATGATGTAAATCCCGTTGCGAGCGCCGAAGATGTAAGGCTTCATCTTGGGATTCCAGCGGCTCGTCTGATGGCCGAAATGAACCCCGGCCTCCAACAGCTGCTTCATGCTGATTTCCGTCATAAGCGCTCTCAAAACCTCTCTAACCGCTCTTGCGGGATGCTATCGATCCTTTAAACCGCTACTCGATCAGTAAATCGTTACCGAACCAGCCCTAATAGCTCAAATACTGCTGCGTTTCAAACACCGTAGATTGGTGCAAACGGCCACTCTACGCGTTCATCGACTCAAGGAACTCTTCGTTCGTCTTGGTTCCCTGCATCTTATCGAGCAGGAATTCCATCGCCTCGACTGCGTTAAGCTGCGACAACAGCTTGCGCAAAATCCAGATGCGATTCAGGGTGCTGCGCGGCAACAGCAACTCTTCCTTACGGGTTGAGGACCGCTGAATATCGATCGTCGGGAAGATGCGCTTTTCGAGCAGCCGCCGGTCTAGCGCGATCTGTTGGTTACCAGTGCCTTTGAACTCTTCAAAGATTACCTCATCCATGCGGCTTCCGGTATCGACCAGCGCTGTCGCGATAATCGTCAGGCTGCCGCCATCTTCGGTGTTCCGGGCCGCACCGAAGAACTTCTTTGGCTTGTGGAGCGCATTCGAATCAACCCCACCCGAAAGAATCTTGCCCGAAGGCGGAACGACGGTGTTGTAAGCGCGCGCCAGACGGGTAATCGAATCGAGCAGAATCACCACGTCGCGGCCATGCTCAACGAGGCGCCGCGCCTTTTCGATGACCATCTCGGCTACTTGCACGTGGCGGGTCGGGGGTTCGTCGAAAGTGGAGCTGACGACCTCACCCTGTACCGAGCGCAGCATGTCGGTGACTTCTTCGGGCCGCTCATCGACCAGCAGCACGATAAGGACGACCTCAGGATGGTTCCGGGCGATAGCCTTGGCGATCGCCTGCATCATCATCGTCTTGCCGGTAAACGGTGCTGCGACGATCAGACCGCGCTGCCCTTTACCGATCGGGGCGACGAGGTCGATAATCCGAGTGGTGTAGTCCTCGTGATCGTACTCGAGCTTGAGCCGCTCCTCAGGATAGAGGGGCGTCAGGTTATCGAAGAGAATCTTGTCGCGGGCCTTTTCGGGCGACTCATAGTTAATCGATTCAACCTTGAGAAGCGCAAAGTAGCGTTCACCCTCTTTAGGCGGGCGAATCAGACCCGAAACGATATCGCCCGTGCGCAGACCGAACTTACGAATCTGGCTGGGTGAGATATAGATGTCGTCAGGACCAGGCAGATAGTTGTAGTCCGGGGCGCGCAGGAAACCGAAGCCATCGGGCAGAATTTCGAGCACACCTTCGCCGAAAATCGACGCATTGCGCTGAGCCTGGGCCTGCAGGATAGCAAGGGTCATATCCTGCTTGCGCATGTTCGTCGCGCCTTCGATATTGAAGTCGCGCGCGATATTGGCGAGTTCCGTGATCTTGGCACCCTTGAGCGCCTTGAGGTTTAGAGCTCCGTTTTCGTCGATTATAGCTACCGGTGCGCCACCTCGACGCTCACCCGCAAACGGTTGCGGCTGGCTTCGATACTGCTCAGGTTCGCGCGGCGATCCACCGCCATCATCGCGACGCGACTCTCGCCGAGGGGCATGTTCGCGATGCTCCCTTGGTTCGCGATGTTCACGGTGTTCACGATGGTCGCGTGGTTCACGATGCTCGCGGCGGCCCTCCGTCGGAGTGGCGGCACTGCCGTTGGCCGACGCTTCGGGCGCCGCCTCGGCAGCCGATCCGTTGGTATCGGCAGCGGGTGCAGGATGATGTCGCGGGGCCCGCGGCCGCACTATCGCGGTCGGGATGGCAGACGGTGCAGCAGCCGGCGCCGAGGATTCGGTCGCCTGCGCAGATTCTTCTGCTGCTACTTCTTCGGATTCGCTTCTCTGTGGTCCTCGAGCCTTGACCATAATCACCTTCCCCGCAACCTGATTCCGCTCCACTGATTCTTGCGGTCGATCCGTGATCTTTATCTCGGCGCCAATCTCAGGTGGGCGCCTTCACACGGTGACCGGACTATTCGTACATCCGCTCTCAGCTTCCTCTATCGGCCGACCCTTTTTGGTTAGCGACGACGCCGGGTTAGTGTGACAATTGCTAGGGCGTCGGGAGACGGATGGAATCAAAAATGTTCCAGCGCACGTTGGTGCGGGAGTTGGACTAACACGCTATAGCAGCAGAATAGCTCTGTCAACGCGGGGATTCTGCTAGTCACTGGATTCCCCAACTGTCTGTGCGATCCACCGCTCGATCACAGCGCTAGCTGCGTCCATCCCTCGATCCGCCAGAAATGCCGCCATATCGTCGGCTAGTAGCGCCTGGAAGCGCAACCTCTCACCGGTTCGCGGCTGATCCACTTCCAGCGCATAGGCATGAAGCGCCTGCCGCTCCATCTGCGACGCGCCGCTAACCTTGCCGCTGCCATAGAGCGTGTCGCCGGCGCAGCCGTGGCCGATCGACGCGAGATGCACACGTATCTGATGGGTCCGGCCGGTCTCCGGCCGAACTCCCACCAAGGTGGAATCCTCGAAACGATGGAGCACGGTTACATGACTGACTGCCTCGCGCGGATTCCGCGACTTCACTGACATTTTCTTGCGTTCCGTCGGATGACGCCCCAAGGCTCGTGCGATCGTGATATCATCGCGGCCGATAACTCCGCATACGATGGCGACGTAAAGCTTGCTTACTGTCCGATCCTTGAATTGCTTCGATAGTGCCGTGCGAGCGTAGGGCGTTCGCGCCACGACCAGCACACCCGACGTATCCTTGTCGAGCCGATGCACGATACCCGGGCGCATCACGCCGTCCGGCTCGACCATCTGGGCGAGTTCGGGGAAGCACGCGAGAAGCGCATCGACCAAAGTTGAATCCGGATGGCCTGGAGCCTGATGGACCGTCATCCCGGCCGTTTTGTTTACGACTATCAGTTCAGCGTCGTCGTAGAGAACCTCGATCGGCGGCGCAACCGTCGGAGCCTCTACTAGTGCCGCCTGCGGCGGTGCCGCAATCTCGATACGATCCCCCGGATGGAGTCCCGCGGAAGCTCGGGGCGTCTCACTATTGATCGTGACGAGACCCGCCTTGATCATCCGGGAGACTTGCGAACGCGAGTACTCGGGCGCCAAAGCGGCCGCGAGGTACTGATCGAGCCGCATCCGCTCATGAGTCGGCTCGACGGTCAGGACGAGAAAGCTCTTGATGGTAGCGCCTCCCTGGAGAGACAGGCGCTTAGAATCATTAGCGATAATTCGTGGCTGGGACGCCGTGATAACTACCCTTGGGTGGTTGCGGGATGCGCCGCTTCGTAGGCAGCGATCTCTTTTTCGTGGATCAGCGTGAGCGCGATATCGTCGAGTCCTTCGAGCAGACACTTCTTCGGAAATTCGGCGACATCGAAGTGCGCCGACCATCCGTAATCGTCGCTGACCTTCTGCCCTTCGAGGTCGACGTTCAGCGAATAGCCTTCGTGCTCCTTGATCGCGTTGAAGATCGCATCGACCTCTTCCGGCTTCAGGATAATCGTGAGCAAGCCGTTCTTGAGGCAGTTGTTGCGGAAAATATCGGCGAAGGTCGGCGCGATAACCGCCCGGAAGCCGAAATCGGCGAGCGCCCATACAGCATGTTCGCGGGACGATCCGCAGCCGAAATTCGCCCGTGAGACGAGGATATTCGCAGTCTTGAAGCGCGGCTCTTCGAGCACGAACTGGCTGTCGGGCTGATTGCGCCAATCGTAGAACAGGCCCGCGCCGAGTCCGCTGCGCACGATCGCCTTGAGGAACTGCTTCGGGATAATCTG
Organism: Binataceae bacterium (SeqCode); assembly: GCA_035541875.1. GTDB lineage: Bacteria > Desulfobacterota > Binatia > Binatales > Binataceae > JAJPHI01. The sequence continues at coordinate 9,219 of DATKML010000025.1, read as the reverse complement.
ATCGGTATCGACGTTGGGCCGATCGAGCGGTGCCACTAAGCCTTTGAAATTCTTGAACTTTTCCATCGCAAACTACCTGTTCGCTAATTCCCGCGAATCCACGAAGTGGCCCGCAACCGCAGCTGCGGCGGCCATGATCGGGCTCACCAGATGAGTCCGGCCGCCCTTGCCCTGCCGTCCCTCGAAGTTACGATTCGACGTGCTGGCGCATCGCTGGCCCGGCTGCAGGATATCGGGGTTCATCCCGAGGCACATACTGCATCCGGATTCCCGCCATTCGAAGCCCGCCTGCGTGAAAATCTTGTCGAGCCCGAGCTTCTCGGCCTCGGCCTTCACCTGCTGCGATCCCGGCACTACAAGCGCTGTCACGCGCGGCGCTACCTTGCGCCCCTTCACGACCTCGGCAGCTTGCTGCAGATCCGACAGCCGGCCATTGGTGCAGGAGCCGATAAAAACGTAATCGATCGGGATATCCTGAATCGCCGTTCCCGGCTGCAGGGCCATGTATTCGAGCGCGAGTTCGGCCGCGCGACGCTGGGTCGCATCGGGGAAGCTCGATGGATCGGGGACCTTCGAGGTCACCGAAGTCACCATCCCGGGGTTTGTCCCCCAGGTCACCTGCGGAGCGAGATCTTCGGCTTTAAAGCTGATCGACTGATCAAATTTGGCTCCCTCATCAGTGCGATAGGTGAGCCACTTCTCGGCAGCTTTGTCGAAGTCCTTGCCCGACGGCGCGTAGCGACGTCCGCGCAGGTAATCGATCGTCTTCTGGTCCGCCGCGATCATGCCGGCGCGCGCCCCACCCTCGATCGACATATTGCTGACGGTCATCCGCTCTTCCATCGTGAGCGCTTCGATCGTCGAGCCGCTATATTCGATCACATAGCCGGTGCCGCCATCGGTCGTAATCTTGCCGATAATCCCGAGGATAATGTCCTTCGCGCCGACGCCCAGCCCGAGCTTGCCGTCGACCCGTATTTCCATCGTCTTAGGCTTAGCCTGCCAGAGACATTGCGTCGCGAGCACGTGCTCGACTTCGCTGGTGCCGATACCAAAGGCCAACGAGCCAAAAGCGCCGTGGGTTGCCGTATGGCTATCGCCACAGACGATCGTCATCCCGGGCTGGGTCAGACCGAGCTCAGGACCGATGACGTGAACGACACCCTGTTCGGGGTCGCCGAGGTCGAAAAGCTTCACCCCGAAATCGCGGCAATTCTTCCGCATCATCTCGATCTGCGTCCGGGACTCGGCATTGCTAATCGGAACCGACCGGTCGGTGGTCGGAACGTTATGGTCCTGCGTAGCGAAGGTGCGATCGGTGCGGCGGACCTTGCGTCCGGCCTTTGCCAGACCCTCGAAGGCCACCGGCGAAGTCACCTCGTGCACCAGATGCAAATCGATGTAGAGGAGCGCCGGTTGTCCCGGCGTTTCATGGACGATATGTCCGTCCCAGATTTTTTGAAAAAGCGTCTGCGCCGCCATGTCAAGGAAAATGCCTCCCGATCTCCTCACTATCTGAGATCCCGCTCCCGATGGGAGAGGGCGAAGCGTTGGGCGCCTTGCGCCGAACACGCGGGTGAGGGTCGAATGCTAAAGGATTATCCGACACAGACCGTCCTCGTAAAGTGTTCGGCGATTCTGGCCTCCTCCTAAGATCCTTCTCCCCGGCCTCAAAAATCCTGCGAATCGATAATATGTCATTCTCGCGCGTGGCTGCCCCGCGAAGAATCCCGAAGTCTGATGGCTCACGACCCGCACCCTCGCGACTGGCCTGCGGCCTGTCGCTCCACCCTCTCCCATCGGGGAGAGGGATCTAGAGGGAGACAGATTCCTAAGGTGATTGACGCAGGTGAGCCGCGAAGGAATTGTGGAAGATGAGAGGTGCGGTTTCGATGATGAGGACGACACGATTGCCGATGCGTAAGTACAGGAACTCAGGGACTCTGCTCTTCGCCGCGGTCCTAACTGGAGCGTCACTCCTCCCCTCGATAGTTCGCGCCGACGATGCGCCCTCGGTAGTCGTTAAGGGCGATGACGTAACCGCCAAGGTCGCGCTCTCGGGCTCGAAGACCAAGCCCGGCGGTCAGGTCGGTGTAACTGTATCCTTCGATGTCGCTCTGGGATGGCATATCTACGGCGAGCCGCTGCCGACCGAGTTCACCACTACCAAGGTCAAATTCGACGATCAGCTACTGCAGAATCAGGCGGTGACGATGCCGAAACCGACGCCGCTCAAGTTCGAGTCGCTGGGCGAGACCTATCCGGTCTACACGGGTAAGTTCGATGCGACCGGCAAAGTGGCACTCAAGCCGAGCGTCGGGCCGGGCGATTACAAACTATCCGGCACGATCGAATTCCAGGAGTGCAACGACAATATGTGCAAGATGCCCCAGTCGCTGCATTTCGAGGTTCCGGTAACCGTCGCGAAGAGTTAAGCCTAGCACCATATCTGTCATTCAGAGGCGAGTCGGCGAGCCGAAGAATCTCGCGGCTTCTTTGAGCCACAGTCGATCTGTTCCACTGCTTTGCTTTCTCGCACTCAGTCAGCCATGGCATAGCAAACCATGAGCTCTCGGGAGCCCTCTACTACGTGTACATGATGAGTAATCCTGCCTGGACCCTGTGACCAATGATCCGGAGCGGAGAGTGAGTGAACATAAAGCGGGCCGACCCAGCGGCTTCACTGCGCGATATAGTCTGAAGCAGTTAGTCTATTTCGAACAGTTCTCAGATATCCGCGATGCAATGCCCGCGGGAAACAGATCAAGGGGATGTCGCGGGCGCCAAGATTCGTTTGATAGAAAGCATTAATCCCGAGTGGCGCGATCTGACCGACGAACGGACCTGAGCAAGGCCGTGGAACGTCCGTATAGCGGCCTGAGGAAGCCGCGAGATTCTTCGGCTCGGGGACTCGTCTCCGAATGACAGAATTATCTCTGGCTGTCAGCTCAACCCGTAAGCCTTTGCGACGTTGGCCCCGAGAATCCCTCTGCGGCCGGATTCGGTCATCGGAGCGACCAGTCCCTGTAACTCTTCGAGGTAGTTCCCCGGATGGTCCGGATGGGGATAGTCACTCGCCCAGAAAAACTTGTCCTCACCCACATGGGTCATCAGGCCCGCGATCGTGCGCTCGTCGGGATCGGCCGAAATGTAGCATCGCTCCTTGAAGTAGTAGGATGGCTTCTCCTTGAGCCGCACCGTCTGCGCGATCGGCGTGCCGGTAAAGATCGCATCGGCGCGATCGAGGAAATAGCCGATCCATCCGGCTCCCGCTTCGAGCACGACTACCTTCAACTTGGGAAAACGATCGAAGACGCCGAGCTGAAAGAAGGTCGCAAAGGCATGCTGCACCGGCTGGCCTGCGAACATGTCGTAGTACCAGGCGGCCCAGCCGAAACCGTTGTCGCGATGATGGATACCAAGCGCGGCGGGTTCAGTCGTCGGATGGATCGCGACGGGAACGTTGCAATCCTGTGCGACTGCGAAGAAACGATCGTGCGCCGAATCGCCGTGCGGACGCTTTGAGATCGTGAACGGTGCGACGAAGGCTCCGCGGCATCCGTCTTTGACCGCTCGCTCCAGTTCCCGCGCCGCCTCATCCGGATCGCCAAGGGAGATATGCGCGATCGGGATCAGCCGTCCGCCCGAATCGCGGCAGAAATCCGCGATCCATCGGTTGTAGGCGCGGGCGTAGGCCGAGGAGAGTTCGACATTATCGGTCTCCGCCTCCCACAACAGACCGAGGGTCGGATAGAGAATCGAGGTCGCCATCTGCTCGCGATCAAGCAGTTCGATCCGCTCCTTCATACCCATCGTGCCGAAGGCCGCGCCGCGCAGATAAGTATCTTCAGGCTTGGGCTTAGCATAGCGCAGCGACTCGGCCTTGCCCGCGTTGACGGCCTGCTCGCGGCGGCGGGTGGCCTCCTCGACCTGTTTGCCCATCCCGCCGAGTGAACCGAGTTGTCCCTGCGCAACGGTTTTCGCGCGATGGCCGGCGACTTCGAGGTACTCGTACCCGTCGTCGCCGATAGGTAAGCGGATCGCGTCGGGACGATACTTGGCCTCGAGGTATTTCTCCCAGAGATCCGGCGGCTCGAGAATATGTCCGTCAGCGTCGATTACCTTTGCGTCAGCATTTGCCATCGCGCTCTCCGTTTAGGTCTCAATCAGTATCGGATTACATCCCGGGGCGTTTCGCCCAGTCGCAATGATGGCCGTCCTCATCGCAGTGCCAGAACCATTTCGGGTTCTTCGCACTCACCATCCCCTCGCCATTGGGAGGGATAACGCCACCGCTGCGACAGTTCTTACCCGCGTTGTTACAGACCAGCTCAGGCGTGTGGAAGGACCATCCACCGTGCTCTTTCTGCCAGTGACCCTTGTGACCCTGATACCACTCCCATGGGCCGTTCTCCTGAGCGGTCTCTTCGTGCTCGTGATGCTCCCCATGTTCCTTGGCGCCGAACCAATGCCACTCACCATTGTGCTTGTCCTGGCGCCAATGACCCTTTTCACCCTGATACCACTCCCACACCTCGCCGTGATGCTTATTGGGCGGTGGCGGGGCCGCTCCGACCTGAGCCTTGGCTGACGAGAGGACGACGAAGCCCAGCAAAACGAGAGTCGTCGTCGCGGAAGCAATTACCTTGAAGTTCATACACCCTCCTCCGACATCAAGACTGGTGCCGATAGAGTATACGAATCGTCCAACTTTAACTGTACTTTTACTAGAACAGCGCGATCGGATTCACCGGCGACGCCGTACCACGATTCAGGATCAGCGGGGCCATCACAAACTGGAACTCGTAACGCTTGTTTCGCGCGCAGGCCTCAGAGAGCGCATCGAGATCGGCGTTATCGATCAGGTGGACCCCCATCATCACGAGCGTGCATACGTGAATCGGCAACGCCTGACTGGTGTAGCCGCTCGGCACCACGTCACTGATACCATCGGAACCAAGCACCGCGATCTTTCGCTCGTGCAGCCATGAGAGGCAGGTCGTATCGAGTCCGGCCATCCCTTCGTGCAGCGCATCCCATCCGCCTTTGGCCTTGCGCAGCTTCGCACGACCGGTGCGAATCAAAAGAACATCGCCTTCCTCGACTTTGAGTCCGTGATTCTTCTCGGCAGCTTCGAGATCGCTCGATGAAATAGGCGTGCTGTTTTCGAGCCAATCGACCTTCTTGAGCTTGGGGATATCGAGCAACACGCCGCGGCTGATGATGCCACCGCTCGTCACGTCGATGGCGCACTTCTTCGCGCCCTGCGATCCAACCTCGCTCGCGTCGTAACCGTTGTACATCTTGCCCTGATAAAAGACGTGGCAGAGCGCATCAAGATGGGTATTCGCGACGCCGTGCGGCGCGATCGCAAAGTAGTCAGCCGCGTAAGGCAGCAGCGGCAGATCGTGCGAATCATAGCCGGCCTGCTGCACCAGATGCATAACCGGCGTCGGATTGTCGGGCGCAGGGATCGTTGCGAGGGGCAGGGCGAGCGACACTGCCTCGCCAGTCTGGACCAGCTTCGCGGCGGCGGCCCGCTTCTTCGCCGTGATGTAATTCAGGGCGCCGCGCTCATCGTCCTTGCCCCACTTACCCCAGTTGCTGCACTTTTCGAAAAGCCCTTTAAGTTCGGCTTCGGTTGGTTTGGCCATTATCGTCGTCCTTTCAGCAGTTGTTTGAATCGCTTCGCGCAGATCCTTCGACACGGCTCGCGTTTCCGCTCGCCGGCTCAGGATGACTCTAGAGTAGTGCGATCGGATTTACCGGCGATGCCGTGCCGCGCTCAAGGATGAGCGGCGCCATCGTGAAAAGAAATTCGTAGCGATTATGCTTCGCGCACGCCGTCGAGAGCGCTTCGAGATCGGCGTTGTCGAGCAGATGCACTCCCATCATCACGAGCGTGCCAACATGCACCGGCATCTCGTGCTCAGGAGCGTAGTGACTCGGCGTGCAATCGCTCACGCCGTCACATCCCAGCAGCGCGATCTTGCGCTCGTGGAGCCACGGCAAGCAGGCCGCATCGAGACCCGCGAGACCTTCGCGCCGCGCGGCCCATGCACCCTTCACCTTGGCGCGCAGATGACGCCCCGTGCGAATCAGCAGGATATCGCCTTCTTCGACGCGAGCGCCGTGAGCCTTCTCGGCCGCATCGAGAACTTCCGGATAGATAGCGTCGCCCGGTTCGAGAAAGTCGACCTTCTTGAGTTTGGGGATATCGAGCAGCACGCCCTTGCTGACGATACCGTCGCGGGTCACGTCGATTGCGCACTTGCGCGCGCCAGCAGGAGTAACTTCGCGGGCAGCGTAACCGTTATACATTTTGCCCTGCCAGAAGACGTGGCAGAGCGCATCGAGATGGGTAATCGCAAAGCCGTGCGACGCGATCCCGAAATAATCGAGCGCAGCAACCGGTGCACCGACGTGGAGCATCATGTGCTGGACCGGCTGCGTTACGTCCGGACCCGGCTTGGTCGCGAGCGGCTGAGCGCATGAAACCGCTTCGCCCGCCTTTGCGTATTTCGCTGCCGAGGCGCGTTTCTCGCTAGTGATGTAATTGAGCGCGCCGCGCTGATCGTCCTTACCCCACTTACCCCAGTTACTGATCTGCTCGAAAATCCCGTTGACCTGATCTTTAGTCAGCCGTGCAGCCATGAATGCACCTCCCGTGGCGCTTCGATAATTGAAAGGAAGCGGGCCGGTTTGGCCCTTGCTCGCAGCTTCGTATAGCACTTCTCGCGCAACTTCGGCCAATCAAACCGAAAGGGTCTCGAAGCAATTTCGGGACTTTCCAGAGAGAGTGATTCCGGACGCTGCTAGCGAGGTAAATTAGCTCAAACAGATGGTTAGTGGCGGCTTCATATGCAAACTGTCGCTAAAGCCACCCGGTCAGCCACCCCGTCCGATCGATACGTAAATGGGTGGTCAAACTTTAGGCGGATGTCTACGCGGCAAGCAGCCAATACGTCGAACGGCTCTCTACAGGCTGCATTTTTGATGGCATTTGGCTTGCAATTCGGCCCTGCGGCTCGTGTCTCACCCCCCAACACGACCGGCAGGAGGAAAAATGGCTGAAGAAGCCCCAAAAATGAAAGCGACGCTCGGGCTGACCGGCGTCACCGTTAACGCGATGGCGCTGATAGCGCCCGGCGCGTTTCTTTGGATCACGTTCGTCATCCAGGCTGGTTATGTCGCGCCATCGGGACTGGCGATGTGGGCAGGCATCTTTGTCGCGCTGATGCTGGCTTACGCGACGGCGATCTCGTATTCGGAACTGGCGAAGCTCTATCCGGGAGCAGGTAGTTCCTATCTTTTCGCCGAGCAAGCGTTCCTCAATACGACAAATGCCTATCGCTTTTCTCGAATCGCCAAGTTCGTAATCGGTTGGTCGTCGCACCTGTATTACTGGGTTTATCCCGGGGTGATGGTCGCGACGATGGGAGTCCTTGTCGGCTACATCTTCGGCACGCTGGCCCCGAGCATGATGAACGCGACGATCCCCGGACCGGTCTTTATGGCGTTGGTCGCGATCGTCTTCTCCTACCTGATCGCTTACATCGCCTTTCAGGGCGTGAACGGTTCGACCGGTGTTAACTTAGCCATCAACGTCATACAGATCGTCGCATTGTTGTTTTTTGCTGCTTTGGCGATCGCCTATCGGCTCGGTCATCCCGAGGGTTCGACCGGCATGGCTCTCGATGGCACCAGCAAGATCCTGCACTACTCGCTGAGTGGCGATGCGCCCGCACATCCGAACGCCTTATCGGTAATCGCACCGCACAACATGAGCTGGACGATGCTCCAGGCAACGATCGCGATTCTGCTGCTCGTCGGCTTCGAGTCGGTCACCGCGCTGGGCGAAGAAGCCAAGAACCCCAAGAAGGATATTCCGCGCGGCGTTCTTCTCTCGCTGACCATCCAGGGGCTTATCTGCTACCTGATCGAGTACTTCGCGGCCAACTACTTTATGAACAGCGCGTACAGCCTGAACGATGCGAAGGGTTCGGCTGCTCCGATCGGCGATATGATGGTCATCGTCGGCAACACGCTGCTCGGTGGTCACGGCCAAGCCTTCATGCTGATCGAAGCCTTCACGGTCTTCCTGGCGCTGATTGGTACAACGCTGAGCTGTATCAACACCGGCGCGCGCGTCACCTATGCGATGGGCCGGGACGAAGAGGTGCCGGAGCACTTCGGCTTCCTGCACGGCGATAATCTGACACCGCATCGCGCAATCTGGGTGCTAGCAACGATATCAGCAGTGCTGGGAGCTTTCGCCGCGCTGTTCTTCTTCAGCGGCTCGGTCGCTCCCGATGACAAGACGATCGCTACCTTACCCCACAATGTTTGGTATGCGCTGGGGATGAGTTCGAATGCGAGCCTCTCGGCTTTGCCCAACGGCCTCTTGCTGGTAACGCTGCTGTCCAACTTCGGTACCTTCGTGCTCTACGGCCTGACGAACATCATTTGTATCGTGGCTTTCAAGGAGCATCACGAGTTCCACGGCTTCAAGCACATGGTAGTTCCGGTGTTCGGTGCGATCGCGAACTTCGCCTGCCTCGCCTTCTATGTCATCGGACCGATCGAGGGTCTGGGTAGCGCGAAAGAACCCCTTCTGGCACTGGGCTTCTCGGTGGTCTGGGGTGTCTACGGCGCGATCTACTTCGCTCGCAACTCCAAAAAGAAAGGCAAGGATACGATTCTCGTCGCCAAACCGGCTTAACCTTTCACTTAGCAATGACGTGCAGCATTGCACTTCGGAAGAGGGTCCCCACGGACCCTCTTCTTTTTTGGTCTGTTGCCAAAAGATTAAGCGCAGATGATCAGCGAATGCTCGCTGATTGGGCAATCGGACGTGCCAACTACGACGATTTACGTATGGCAGCGCGGCATAGAACTTGAAGCATTGTCGGCGCGGCAACGGGAGTAGTGCGTCTGCCGCTCTGGCAAAAGCAACCGGACGATCTGTGAGTCGCCGGGAAAGGAAGAGGCATGAGAATAGGAAGGGATTATCGTTCGATCCCAGCGCGGTTGGCTTCGCTAGGGCTGGCCATCGCGTTGGGCTCGGGAGGGGTCGCCTGGGCGGCCGGGGGGAGTTCCGATGACTCCGCGGAGCTGAAGCAGCAAGTGCTGGAACTTCAGCAGGAGATCAAGGAACTCAAAGGCGAGATTAAGGTGATCAAGACGGAGGCTGAAGTCAAAGCACCAGCGGCACCGGCA
>DATKML010000024.1:0-84627 GCA_035541875.1 Binataceae bacterium (SeqCode) | reverse complement strand
CCAGGTCCGGCGTGTCCTGTATATGGCGACGGTGGCGGGCGTGCGCAGCAATCCCGCTATCAGAACTTTCTACCTGCGACTACGTGCCAATGGTAAGCACGCCAAGCCCGCGCTCACCGCCTGCATGCGCAAGTTCCTCGTGATTCTCAATGCCATGCTGCACCACAAAACGCACTGGCAAACCTCTCCGCTCACCTCCCCAACCTCTCCCCTTTTTCCCCTCCTGGGCGCGGTTTCTGAACACGGTTGCTGCTAAGCCACACTAGCAAGGGGAGCCACCATAGAAGAGTGCGAATTCGAGCGTGAGCTAACCTCCAAATGCGACCCCCCGACTTCAATCTTAATCGAGTCTGCTTGGAGCGCGAGATGGTTACGTCTCAACCCCTGCACTCATCAGTCGAGGGCGTTGCAGACGGAAGACGCTGAAAGTCGCCGGAGATTTCGCGAAAGCTAGGATTTTGGGACGTTTTGTTGGTTTGGTCGGGGCGGCCGGATTTGAACCGGCGACCACACGCACCCCAAGCGTGTGCGCTACCAGTCTGCGCCACGCCCCGACCGTTTGAGAACGGAGATGGTACGATGATTCAGCCGCCTGACGCTAGAGGGTCGGACGACAGAATCGTCGTTTGCTCAGACCTTTTTCTTGGCGGCAACCCGCGGACGCCACTGCCAGTACGATCGCAAATCGACGGCAAAGGTCCATGCATTGCGCGGCTGATTGATCATATGAACGATCTCGCCGCAAATGGCGTCGGTCGAAACGAAATGATCCGGCTCTTCTTCAGGCATCCCTTCGACGACCTTGGGTGTGCCGACGGCACCATCGACATCGAGCGCAACCGAATGCACGCCTTTGTGCATGAACTCATATGCGCAGGATTCAGCGAGCGCGCGCTGCGCGACCTTCGACGCATTGTAGGCCGCATACTGCGCCGGTCCGCCGCGCGACTCTGACCCGAGCACGAAGATCACCGTGCCGTGGCCGCGCTCGGCCATCCGGCCGATCACTGCCTGCGTCGTAAAAAACGGCCCGTAGCAGTTAACTTTGAGCTGAAAGTCGAAATCCTCTTCGCTGATCTCAGTGAAGGGCTTGCGCAGGTAAGCTCCGGCGTTGTTGATCAGCACGCTGATCGGACCTAGCTCGCGCTCGATCGTCTCCACCGATGTGATCACCTGCTGCCGGTTCGAGACGTCCGTCGGCGTCACGATCGCCTTGCCGCCAGCCTGCCGAATTAGCTCGGCGGTCTCGTCGAGTTGCGACTTGGTGCGCGCGATAAGCCCGCAGGCGAAACCCTCTCGCGCGAGGCGTAGCGCGATATCACGGCCAATTCCGCGGCCGGCTCCTGTTATCAATGCGACTTTGGCTTCTGGCATAGGGACGCATCTTAGCTGGAAGAATAATTTTGGCCAACGATTCGGCCGATCGCGTGCATCGTTCGTTTGTATCGCGCTCGCCTTTGGTGATAGGGTTTCCTCAAGTTAGGAACAACGGGGATAAAACAACCTGCGATGCGCTTAGTTTATCATCGCGAAAAGCAAAGCCCCCGGCCCTCCACTACCCTTGGATGGCTCAGCGGCCTTGTATTGGCCGCCCTACCGCTCGTCGCAATGGGCGAGGATACTGACCTCGGCGTGTCGGAAACGTCCTCGGTTGCCGATAGCGTTTCCGCGCCAACCGCTCCCGATTGGGAACAAATCAGCAACATCAGCGAAATTGCCGGATCTGACGGACCCGTTCTCGAACTGCCAGCGGTAGCTACTCCAGCGGATACTGCGGCGACGGCTGCCAACACCAATACCTCGCAACCTTCAGACGAGACCGCCTCTGCGGACGACACGGAAGTCGATCCCTCCAACAATCGCGTCGGCGACTTGTCGGACTACGAGGAACGCGAAACGGTACCCAGCGCTCTGCCTCTATGGCCGCCGCCGGTTACGGTCGTCTCGATGCCCCGAACCTACGCAGGCGTGACCTACTACACGCCACCCAGCATCATCGTGGTGCGGCCCACCGCTATCTCGCCGATTCCTCCGACCAGCCCGATGCTACCGCCGACCGGCCCTGCCCATTTCGCCGGCGGATGGTGGAATCGCGTACGCTGATCGGCTCACCCCTTTCGAGCATCCCCCGGCATAACTAGTATTCCATCCACGATCCAACCGGATCGGCTAAAGCTTGGATCGAGGAAGCGCATCATGCTGGTCGCAATCGACGTAGGGAACACCGACACCGTCATCGGCATTTATGATGGAGAGCGCCTGACTCATCACTGGCGTATCTCTACCAACGCCGACCGCACTGCCGACGAGCATGCGGTCTTGCTGCATGGACTCCTGCAAGGCGCTGGCCTCGATTCCTCTTTTAAGGCAGAGGGCGTCGTTATCGCCTGCGTCGTACCGCCGCTCAACGCGACGATCGAGCAACTTGCCGAGCGCTATTTTCACTGCGAGCCCCTTGTCGTCGGACCGGGAATCAAAACCGGGATGCCGATCCTTTATGAGAATCCGAAAGAGGTCGGCGCCGATCGTATCGTCAATGCCGTAGCGGGTTTCGAGCGCTACGGTTCGGCCGTCATTATCGTCGATTTCGGCACGGCGACGACCTTCGACTATGTCACCGCGCGCGGCGAATACGTCGGCGGGGCGATTGCACCGGGCCTCGGTATCTCGATGAACGCGCTGGTCGAGCACGCGGCAAAGCTTTATCGCGTCGAGCTCGTGCGACCCCGCGACGTTATCGGACGCACTACCGTCGCCGCGATCCAGTCGGGACTGATTTTTGGCTACACCGCGCTGGTCGATGGGCTGGTGGAACGCATCATTCGTGAGCGTGGCGAGAAAACTCGCGTGATCGCCACCGGTGGCTTGGCCGAATTGATTGCACCCGAGTCTTCGACGATCGAAGATATAGATGAGTTTCTGACGCTAAAGGGATTGCGTCTTATTTTCGATCGTAACCGCCGCGCCTGATCGCTAGCGCGACTTGAAAGGATAACCATGGCTGAGCCGATTCGGGTTGTAACGGATACGATGATGGGTCTGAAGCTGCCGGACTACGCGCGGCTATCGCCCCGTGTGGCGACTGTGCTGGGCCACAATCCCGGACCTTTCACCGGACCAGGGACCAACACCTACGTCATCGGCACGAGCAGCCACCCGATCTTGCTCGATACGGGAGTCGGAACCCCCAAATGGGCCGAGCTTCTGCCTATCGGTTTAAAGGAATTGGCCAAGGCCGAGCGCCCCGAGCGTATCGTCGTAACGCATGCCCATGGCGACCATATCGGCGGGGTCAAAGACGTAACGCGTCTTTGCGGTCCCGTAGAAGTGCTGAAGAAGCCGTGGCCCGTCCCGGGTCCCGATGAAGTTGCTGGCGCGCCAATCACTGCGATCGACGATAACGCCACGGTCACGACCGAAGGCGCTACGCTACAGGCCGTTTTCACCCCTGGCCACGCCCCGGACCATCTCTGCTACTACCTTGTCGAAGAAAAAGCTCTCTTCACCGGCGACGTGATTCTCGGCGCGGGAACCACGGTCATCCCGGACGATACCGGCAACCTGGGCCAGTACATGAACTCGCTCCGGCGCCTACTGACCCTCGATGTTGAGACGATCTATCCAGCGCACGGTCCCGTGATCCGTAATGCGAAGCAGAAGATTCGTGAGTATATTGATCACAGAGAGTTGCGCGAACGGCAGGTCCTGAAAGCGTTAAGCGATGGCCCGCTCGAGGTTCCTGCGATAGTTAAGAAGATATACGTAGATGTGCCCGAGTTCCTCCACACTGCCGCCGCCCAATCAGTTCGATCACATCTGCGCAAGCTGCACGACGAGGGACGGGTGGCAGAAGATGACGGTATCTGGCGGATCAACTAAACGCCCGATCAAATTATCTGCCGCGATTTTTGTTGCGAGTGGCATCCTGCACTGCGCAACCTTTCCTGCTGCTTCACTGGCTGGAGATAACAACCCCGCGTCGGCAACTCCTGCGCCCACTTCGCCCTCAAATGCCAGCGCCGTGGCGAATCCATATTTCGGCGGCAGCGCTCCTGGCGACAGCGCTTCACCTGACGACAATGGCGCCGGAACCAGTCCCGATCCCTCGCCACCACCAGTTAGCTACCATTACGCGCCGTCGGTGGGCGTGAACGGCGTCCCGATCGGCTCCGTACGGGACTTCCTGACAGAGGGAGTGAACGACTCCTCGCCGTTAGGCTTCGCCCTGCGCCCGGACCATCGTGAGTTGACCTCTGGCGAGACTCTCTCGGGGTTAACGATCGTCTCAATTAAGAAAGGTGGCGCGGCAGCTCAGGCGGGACTGCAGTCGTATCACAACCACGTTAAGAAGGCCTTCGAGTTCGCCTCGATTGCCGGGTCTTTTTTCTTCCCACCTGCGATCGTGTTGATGCCGCTTCTCGATGCGAGCCGCTCTGGCGATCATTACGATATGATCGTCGGTATCGACGGTTATCGGGTGCGTGACGTGCTCGATTTCGCTGACTGCCTCCGCGATGTCCAACCCAATCAACCCATCTACTTGAGCGTCGTTCGCGACGGGGTTCGAACCCAGATGCAGATCAAAATGCCGGATATCTTTTCGCCCGAATAAGTCTATTATCGAAGAAGTGGCGCGCAGGCGTCCTATGCAATGAAAAGAGAAATTGCCGCCGCTTTCGTCTCTCTCTGCTCGTTGCTGATTGCTGCTTATCCTCCTATCGGCCGGGCGGCCGATGCATCCGATGATAGTGCGGCGGCGGTCGACAGTGCTCCACCTGCTCCAAATCCGAACGCAGTACCCCCTGAAGACGACCCTCCTGTTCCGGCTACCCCTGAAAATCGGCCCGATGCCTACGATACGCCACCCAGCTCCGAGGTACCGCTCGCGACCTCGCAAGCTCCGACCGATTCCGGGCCTAGCGTTTCCATCCCTCCCACTGCGGACGGCACACCGGAAGATCCTGTGGTTAACTATCAGCAGGCTCAAAGCCCGCCCCCTTATGACGCAGGGCTGAACGAGCAATACATGATGGAGGATGAGAACGATCTTCCGCTCTTGGGTGTCGAGGTCAGGCTTGATCGACGCAAGCTTAAGTCAGGAGAGATGGTTAGCGGCCTGTTAGTGCTCGGTGTCAATCCGGGCAGCCCCGCAGCCGTCGCCGGACTGCAGGGTTTCTCGCACAAGATAACCTCGGCCGTCGAAACAGTTGCGATGGCTGCCGCGATGGTCCTGCCTGTGGCTGCACCAGCAGCGATGATTGTTCCGGTCCTCGAATCGAGTCACGTAGGCGAGCATTACGATCTGATCGTCGCTATCGACGGCAATCGGGTCACCAACCTGGTCGATTTGCAGGACGCCGTCCGCGACGCGCAGCCCGGCGAGACCACGTACCTGAGCATCATCCGTGACGGAAAAAGGCTTCAGGTGCCGGTGAAATTGCAAAAGGTTTCGCTGATGCCGCAATACGCGCCCTGAGCTATCGCTCCGCAAAAGCAGACTCGATCGCAGCGCTTTACTAAAGCCATCTTTCGCGCTAGAAAGGCTGCTCCGTCGAGGGTTAGCGCCCCGGCGAGAACGGCTGGCTTGGAGGGGCTTCGTGAGAGGCCTCGGAAACCATAAAAGCTTGGACTCGAGCCCGGATCCGAAGATGAGGACCGGGACCCCGAAACCAGACTTTGCGTGTATACTTGCGCGTGTAGTTGATGCGGGGTTGCCGGATGCGGTAGCTCCGCTTTTGTTTTAGGTGAAACTGAGTTAGCGGCAGTACGGACGGCGTTATGGAAAACGACAAAGTTCGCATAACCGATTTGGCCAAGATGAAATCGGCCGGCATGCCGATCACGATGCTGACGGCATACGACTATCCGTTTGCCCGCATCTTCGATCAGGCAGGCATCGATTGCCTTCTCGTCGGCGACAGCCTCGGGATGGTCGTGCAGGGTGCCGACAGTACCCTGCCCGTCACAATGGATGAGATTATCTATCACGTCCGGATGGTCGCGCGGGGTCGCAAACGCGCCCTCGTCGTTGGGGATCTGCCCTTCCTCTCCTATCAGGTGAGTGTCGAGCAGGCCCTGCTGAACGCCGGCCGTATTATCAAGGAAGGCGGCGCTGAGGCCGTCAAACTCGAAGGCGGAATCACGATGGCCGAGACGATTCGGCGCGTCGTCGATATCGATATTCCGGTCATGGCGCATATCGGCCTCACGCCCCAATCGGTTCATCGTATGGGTGGCCATCGCGTGCAGGGACGCCTCTCCGGCAAAGCCCCCGGATGCCGCGATCGACTGCTCGAAGACGCCGCCGCGGTCGAAGAGGCCGGCGCGTTCGCGATGGTGATCGAAGGCATTCCGGCCGAGCTCGCCAATGAGATCACACAGAAGGCCTCGATTCCGACGATCGGGATTGGTGCAGGACCCGGATGCGACGGGCAGGTCCTCGTAATGCACGATATGCTCGGCCTCAGCGACGGCTTTGTGCCGCGCTTCGCCAAGCCCTTCGCCAAGCTCTGGCAGGATTCGACCGCCGCAGCCAACGCTTATATCCGCGAAGTACGCGACCGCGCCTTCCCAGCACCGCAGCATTGCTATAGCGCGAAGGTCCGGTAATGAAGATCATCGCCGATCCGCGCGAGATGCAGGCATGGGCCGATCAGGTGCGTCGCGCCGGTGAAACGATCGCGTTCGTGCCGACGATGGGCTTCCTGCATGACGGCCATCTGACCCTGATGCGCGAGGGACGTAAGCATGCGACTCGGCTGGCAAGTTCGCTCTTCGTGAATCCAACCCAGTTCGGACCCAACGAAGATTTCTCGCGCTATCCCCGCAATTTCGACGGCGATTGCGCGATGATGCGGACAGTCCCCGTCGATGCGCTCTTCGCCCCCGAGCCCGAGGTCATGTTTCCGCCCGGCTCGCAGACTTGGGTCGAAGCTACCGAAGTAACCAAAGGACTGTGCGGCGACCATCGCCCGGGCCACTTCCGCGGGGTCACCACCGTGGTGGCCAAGCTCTTCAATATCGTGAAGCCGCATTGCGCCTTGTTCGGCGAGAAAGATTATCAGCAACTGCGGGCGATCGAGCGGATGGTCGCTGACCTTAATTTCGACCTCAAGATCATCCCCGTGCCGACCGTCCGTGAGCCCGATGGCCTCGCGATGAGTTCCCGCAACGCCTATCTCAAGGCCGATGAACGTGAGCGCGCACTCGCCCTGAGTCGAGCCCTCAAAGCCGCCGGCGAGGCGGTTCGTTCCGGTGCCCGCTCGGCCGATGAGTTGCAGCGCATCGCCCTTGGGGTCCTGAACCAGACGCCGGGCGTAAACGTCGAATATGTGGCGGCTGTCGACGCGAACACGTTACAGCCGATGACGACGCTCGACCGTCCGGTCGTCGTCGCCATAGCAGCCCGCGTCGGCACGACCCGCTTAATCGACAATATGGTTTTTTCTCCGAATCGTTGATCTGACGAGTGAGTATCCCGATGAGAATAATGTTGCGTTCCAAGCTTCATCGCCTGCGCCTGACCGGAGCCGATCCTGACTACGAAGGGAGCATCGGGATCGATTCCAACCTGCTCGACGCAGCCGGGATCCTCGAATACGAAATGGTCCATGTATGGAACGTCAGCAACGGCGAGCGGCTGGAGACGTATGCCATCCGGTCACCTGCCGGATCCGGCGAGGTCGCGCTCAACGGTGCGGCGGCTCTGCGCGGCAAACCGGGCGATATCATTATCGTGGCGTCATTTGCCCCGATGGATGAAGCAAACGCCCGTCGACACCAACCCCGCGTCATCCATGTCGACGAACACAACCGCCCCCGCGAACTCCATATCGCGAAGGCGAGTTAAGGACTCTCCCATTCTTGGCAAATAGAAGGGGCACCGAAGTTCGGTGCCCCTTCTATTTTTCGGACAAATTGATTCTTAATAATAATCGACCGGGTCGATCTGACGCTTGGCGCCGTACCAGAACAGCATGTTCTCGGTCAGTCCCTGCCAGGTGAACTTGCCCGGTGGCATCAGTAGACGCTTGAACATCGACTTGAAGGAGTAGAACTCCTTCGTGCAACGCCAGACGCCCTCCTCCACCTGCTGCGGCGACATGTTCTTCGGCACAAACATGCAGCGAAAGTTGTTCGTATACATATCGGCGTCGGGGATAATCACGCGGCCTTCGTTCTCGAGTTGCGTACGCATCGGCGTACCGACTCGAGGCGTGACCGTGTTGAAGAAAGCTTCCGGCGCCTTCACTTCGTGCAGGAACTTCAACGTATCCTCGAAAATCCGCGGATGGTCGTCTTCCAGTCCAAATAGGAAGTTCAGCGAATAATAGATGCCGTACTTTTCGAGCCGCTTGAGCAGCTTCTTATAGTCCTTGGCGTGATTCTGGATCTTGTTCATCGACAGCAGGCTGTCCTGGCTGATCGATTCGACCCCGATATTCACGTGGAAGACGCCGGCCTTTGCCGCCAGGTCGAGCAGTTCTTCGTCGTGATTCGAGTTCACCGTCCACAGGCACGAGAATTTGATATTGAGCGGCTCGAGTGCCTTGAACAGTTCCTTGGCAAATTTGTGCTTGCCGGTAATCTGGTCATCGATGAACTGGAAGCGGCGGAAGCCGGTCACTGCGATAACCTGTTTGATCTCCTCGATAATGTCACCGACCGGGCGCGTGCGGTAACTCCCGCTATAGAAAACCGGAATTTCGCAGAACGAGCAGCGATATGGACATCCGCGGCTGGCCTGCACCGGCACCGCTTTGAAGAGATATTTGTTCAGTTTCAACAGCTCATGGCGCGGGCGCGGCAGATTCTTCAGATCGTGCAGCTTGTCGGACTTGTAGATCTGCTTGAGCTTGCCGTCGCGCCAATCCTGCAGCAGGCCCTCCCAGACGAGATCGGCTTCACCTTGCACCACCGCATCGGCGTGCTTCAACGCCTCTTCGGTCTGGAGGGTCGCATGGAAGCCGCCCATCACCACCGGAGTCCCGCGCTTGCGGAATTCGTCGGCCAACTGATACGCACGCAGCGATGCGCCGATCGTGGTCGTCATACCGACCAGATCCCATCCCCCGTCGAAGTTCAGATCTTCCAGTCTCTCATCGCAAAGCGTGACGTCATATTCGTCCGGCGTCAGACCTGCCATCAGCGGAATCATCAGACCCATGATGAGACGCCACTTCGTTTTGTGCGGCGTGCCATCGAGGTGAATAGTAGTTGGCTGAACGAGCAATATGCGCGGCTTCTTGTTCACGAACTCCTCCCTACCTCGCAGATAAAGCGCAACCGTCACAGGTCACTAACCGGCTTTGCGCATCTGCCTCGTTGTTAGAATCCAAAGTACCAATGCGAAACCGTACGTACCGATCGCCGCGGTCCAGGCGAACCACGACAAGCGGTCGATAAGAGCCAGAACGATAACGATATAGGCGAAATCGCGTCCAGTAGAGCGCTCGACCTTGCTGATCCATCGGCTGGTCGCCTCGCCCGAAACACTTAACGCCCGATTCACCGAAATGGCACAGAAAATAAATCCCACCAGCATCAATCCGGCCAGATAGATGTAGGCGGAGCTGTGCGACGCGCGATAGCAGCCGGTCATCAGACCAGTGAAAATAGCGATATGGACCAGATTGTCGGTGAGGACATCGAGCTGGCCGCCAAACTTGGTCTCGACCATCCGGAGCCGTGCCAACTCCCCATCGACGCCGTCGATCGTGATACAAACTAGGAACAGGACCGCACCGATCAATCGAATCCAGTAGCTGGTCGACGCGAGCATCGCGGCGCAACTGAAACCGAGTGCGGTGTTCGACAGCGTCACGACGTTCGGGGCGACTTGCATCCGCGCAAGCGGCAGGCTGATACGCCACGAGATACGACGATCGAGGACTCGCGCCATCAGCGCATCGGTCTTGAGGCTTTCATTACGAATCGAACGCGCGAGACGCACCTCAGCCTCTTCCCGATCCTCGGGACGACCGTTGAGCGCGAAGGGTAGAGCGCCTGCTTTGTCCAGCCAGACTCCCGCCGGGCCAGATTGCATCCCATCGGTGAGGAGGTCGCGCAAAGCGCCGACGCTAATCCGCCCACCATGCTCGGCGTCAGTGCTGAGGACGCTAACAGCATCTTTCGGTGCAGCGGTGTAGCGGTCCAACGTTGCGCGCAGAATCGACGGCGCCAGGACTAGATTCCCGTCGAAACGTACACAAATCGTTTCCGGTTTGAGCGATTGTTCAGCCTGATCCAGCGAATCGACCAACCCTACTTTCGGATCATCATGAAACCGTCCTAAGGCTTGGCGAGTCACCTCATGTTGGTCAGGTGGAGCGGAGACCACGAAGCGTTGAATCCCTGCGCGTTCGCAGAGAATCATCAACCGTTCGAGCAATGGCTTCCCGAAAATGAGCTCATTAGCGCGCGACGGAATGGAGATTAAGGCGGTTTCTATCACTCGTATCGTGCGAACAGGGTCTTTGAGGCCGCTGACCGACGAGTCAATGTAACACGCAAAGAATGACGCGTTAATCACCTTGGAACGAAAACTTTAAACACTTGTCGCTGAGACTTGTTCGCCGCAAACCTCGCGGTATGACCCTCTGGTTGTAGCTCAAAAAGGCCTGCTACACTTTCGCTCAAAGTAATGCGCGCGATTCTCTTCGATTTTGGTGGCACCATGGACTTCCCTCGCCATTGGCTCGATCGCTTCCTGAGCCATTATCGAGAAGCCGGCTTCAGCTTGAGTCGCTCCGAACTGGATTTAGCCTTTGATGCCGCTACACGAACCGCTTATCACTCGACGGCACAGGTGCGTCACTACCAACTAGCCGAGTTGCTGGACTACTTGATCGGGCTGCAGCTAGTCTTCCTCCGCGACCATCGCATGCTTACCGGCGCTAATCCCGATCTCCAGAATCCCTCGATTTTGAGCCGAGCCCTAAAGCAGATAGGGGAAGCCTTCGTGGCGGAATCGCGCCGAGGGATGTCGGTTAGCCGCGAAGTTCTGGCTAACTTGAAGGACCGCTTCACCCTTGGCGTCGTCTCCAATTTTTACGGCAACCTCGACGTGATCATGAGTGAGGCTGGCTTCGACGGCATCGTGGCGGGAATTGCCGATTCGGGAGTCGTCGGTATCTACAAACCTGACCTCGGCATTTATAAGGCGGCTCTATCCGCGATCGGCGCCGAGCCACTGGGTACCGTGATGGTCGGTGATTCACTCGATAAGGATTGCGCTCCGGCTCAAGCCTTGGGGATGCGGACGGTCTGGTTGCGCCACCGCGAAGCCGAAGACCCACCATCATCGCTCGCAGCCGATTTCACAATCCGCGACCTGAACGAGTTAAAAGCTCTGTTATGAGAGATAGCCTGACCGGCGCGATTATCGCGGCCGGGCGCGGCGATCGCCTCCGTTCTGCTGCCGCGGCCCTCCCCAAACCTCTCGTCGAAGTTGGCGGCGAAGCCCTGCTCGTCCGCCAGATTCGCATGATGTTGGAGATGGGAATCTCGCGCGTCTCGGTCATCATCAATTCTGAAACCGATCGCCTCAGACAGGAGATAGGGCTCACGTTGCCGGCGGGAACTCATTTGCTCGTCGCTGATACGCCTAGTTCGATGGAATCGCTGTTGCGTCTTGGCGATTTGATTCCACCAGGGCGTTTCCTCCTTTCGACCGTCGACACCATCCTGAGCGAGAGCGAACTCCACCGCTTTTTCGATCGGGCGTGCGCGATCGCCGACTCTTCTCATCCGGAATCTGGCTTCGATGGCGCGCTCGGCGTTGTACCCTGGCGCGGCGATGCCAAACCGCTCTTCGTTCGGCTCGATTCGCAGAGTAAGATTGTCGAGTTCGGCAACGACAGCCAGAAGCTCGTAACCGCGAGCGTCTATCTTTTCTCAACCCGCATCTTCTCTTACGCCGCTGAGGCTCGCACGCAGAAGCTCGACGCTCTGCGCCGCTATCTCGGCTTGCTGGTCGATAAAGGACTAAAGCTGGCGGGTGTGCCGATGAGTGACGTGGTTGACATAGACGAGCCATCGGATTTGGAGATCGCCCGCAGGATGGTGGCGATGCAGCGGGGCGAAGGATGATCCCAATGAAAACTCGAATTGTAGGAATCTATCGCGAGACCGAATTTTCTCCGGGTAAGGTCAATGCCGATCGTTTGATCATGGATGCGGTTCTGGCGCATCTGCAGGATAACGGTGCGGAAACAGCCGCCGTCGATGCGGCTATATTTGTCGGCGAGCGCGTGCCGGCCAACACTGATGCAGTGCTTGCGATGTGCCAGGGTTCTGATGCTTTAGCGGCGCTGGCGACCGTCGAAAAGACCGGCACGATAGCAATCAATTCGGCGCTCGCTATTCGCAATTGCTATCGCGACTTGCTCGGCCCCGGCTTGATCAACGCTCACGTACCGACGCCCGACGGGGCGGTCGTCTCAACCTCGGAACCACTCGACCTATCGCCACTGCGAAGGCTCGATTTGCACGCACCGGTTTATGTTAAGCGGGGCGATTTGCATGCATTGGGTGAAGGCGACGTTCAGCGCGTTGCCGGATCGATGAATCTGGAAAAGACGCTGCGTCGTTTCGGTGATCGCGGTATAAAAGTCGCTTACGTCCAACAGGAAGTTCCTGGTGCCGTGATGAAGTTCTATGGCGTGGGCAACAGCGACTACTTCGCTGCCCTACCTTCAGACGGCGGCGCCGCTCCGACCGAGTCCCTCCAACTCGAATTGGCACGCGCGGCAAGTGCTGCTGCTTCGGCTCTGGGCCTGGATGTTTGGGGCGGCGATGCGATCGTAAATGAGAACGGTTTCGCGATTGTGGATTTCAACGATTGGCCGAGCTTCGAGCGCGTTCGGAATATCGCTGCCGCGGCGATAAGTCGCCGTGTCATACATCGCCTCGAAAGCGCTCACTAGGTGTCGCCGAACGCGCCGCCACGCCGCATTCGGCTGACCTAGTTTCCAACTATCTATCGTCGTTTTATCTTCTAGCGGGGTAGCCTCTCGGAGCCAAGGCCACCTTCGCTCCGTTCGCTTCTATTCTAAGCTGGGGGATCAATGGATATACGTGAAGCCGAGATAGCTGAGAACCAAGTTGGCGTCGACGTTGCTAATCGTTGCCGCGTTAATTACCTGAAGCATGCGATCCTCGGCGTTGGCTGCAGTCGGCATCTCTTCTTCAGGGTCGAACAGGAGGGGTTCATCCGGTTCGGGTTCGCGACCGAAGTGTTCGCAGAAGGCCTCATAACGCACCTGCGCGATCGCGATAAGCGCCGATGCCACCGTATCATTCACGTTTGATTCAAGGCCTTCGTTCGTCGCGGTCATTGCTTTGACCTCCTACTCCTCGGCGGGCGTAATGCCCAACTGAATCATAGTTCAAAGCAATTACCAGGCCACCGTTAAACAATCTGCGACAATCAGTTTAAGTGTTTGAATTTTAAGAATTTTCTTGGCTCAGCGAAGAATCCGCCAGATCGCTGGTGCATCGTTTTGTATACAGTGCAGAGTTCCCTTTTTGATCGCTCGATCGATGGAACCTTAGCGCAGACCGTATTCTTTTACCTTACGCTGCAATTGCACCCGCGAAACGCCCATAAGCTTGGCCGCGCGCGATATATTACCTTCACAACGCTGCAAAACGCCGGTTATGTAACGTGATTCGAAAGCGGCTCGAGCCTCCCTCAGTGAGCCCTCTTCGGAACCTAAGTCATCATCCTCAGCTTCGATATTATCGTCCTCCGCGGCAGGGGGCGGTGGTGGGATAATTGTCTCCGGTTTCGCGGCGATCGAGCTACTACCAGCCCTTACAATCGCTGAAAGTCGCTCTACGGTGATCATCTCGCCGTTACGCGCCAAAGCGACTGCCCGTTCGACTTCGTTCTGTAGTTCGCGGACGTTCCCGGGCCAGTCGAAAGCCTCGAGCGTCTTAATCGCTGCTTCGTCGAATCCCGGCACATTTTTGCGATGTCGCTCGCAAGCAAACTTCAGAAATCGCTGTATCAATAATGGTACATCGACGAGTCGCTCGCGTAGCGGCGGCACGCGGATCGGAAAGACTGCCAGCCGATAGTAAAGGTCCTCGCGAAACGTCCCGGCTTTGATCGTGGCACGCAGATCCCGATTGGTGGCGGAAAGTACCCGCACATCGACTTTAATAGGAAAGCTCTCGCCAACCGGAACGACCTCTTCCTCTTCGAGGACGCGCAGCAATTTCGCCTGCATCGCCAACGGCATATCGCCGACTTCATCCAGGAAGACCGTGCCCCCGGTAGCGGCGCGGAAGAGCCCAGGATTATCACGCAACGCACCGGTGAAAGATCCGCGCCGATGGCCGAACAGCTCGCTTTCGAGCAAATTTTCGGGCATCGCCGCGCAGTTGATAGCCAGAAAGGGTCCCTCGGCCCGAGCGCTCGCCTTATGAATCCCGCGCGCGACTAACTCTTTGCCCGAACCCGTTTCGCCTTGAATAAGGACGGTTATAGAGGAGCCGGCGGCAGCTTCCATCAATTGGAAGACTTCTGCCATGACGGGAGCCGATCCTATCATCTCACTGAAATGATCCTGCCGCGCTAGATCGCGACGCAACGCGCCCATCTGGGTGCGAAGCTTGGCCTCCGATTCCTTCACTTGCTCGTAGAAGCGCGCATTCTCAATCGCGATCGTGATACTGCCGGCCAGCGCTTCGAGGAAATGTACGTCGTCCTCCGAGAAACCCCCTTGGCCCCGTCGATTGATAACCTCGATCACGCCAACGGGTCCGCCAGGCGAGATCAGAGGTGTTGCGATCAAATTCCTTGTAACGAACCCGGTAGTCACGTCCGCGCGATGGTAATGGCGGATGTCATGCTGGGCATCATCGACCTTCAGCGAACGACCGTTGATAAGCGCGGCACCGGCGACGCCCTGATCTGCGGGAAAGCGCAGATTCGCGAGTTTGCTGGTCGCGTCGTAATCAGAACCGGATACAAAGGGGAAGTAGAATTCGTCTCGGTCACGATCGAGAAACAGGAGCGACGCACCCTCGGCATTCAGGGCGTCGCGGCACTTCTCCATGATAAAGGGCAGCAGATCCTTTAAGTCGGTGCGAGCCGCAAAGCCGCATCCTAAATCATAAAGTAGCTTAAAACGTGCGCTGTCGGATTCTACTGTCACTTCGACCGTTCAAATGTGTCGTAAAACGCTGCGACACAGCCCCTCCCCTTCGTACCTATTCGGCTGGCTTCTGTAAACAGAATTTCGACGCGCCCATTGGACCCTTAATTCAGTCCTCGGAGCCCTGAACCTGCTTCTCTAGTACGCGGAGTCGGCGGGCAATTTCTGGTAGGCGGGGCTCAACGGCAACCATCCTGCGGAAGACCCGCAGGTCGATCGCAGGAGCTCCACCGACGAGGGCGTCCTCAGGAAGATCGTTATGGACTCCGGCCTGAGCGATAACTCTCGACCGATTACCGATCTTTGCATGATCGGCGCATCCGGATTGTCCTCCGAACTGGCACCAACTCCCCATCTTCACCGAGCCCGCGAGGCCAGACTGAGCGGCCATCCGCGAGTACTCGCCGACCTCGCAGTTGTGTCCAATCTGAATCAGGTTATCGAGCTTCACTCCACGGTTGAGAACTGTTGCACCCATAGTGGCACGATCAACTGTCGTGTTCGCCCCAATTTCGACATCATCGGCGATCATCACCGAACCCACCTGCGGAACCTTCATCAGGGTTCCGCCGTGCTCCACGAAACCGAAGCCGTCCGCTCCTATAACCGCACCGTTCAAAATCGTTACACGATCGCCGATTGTGACCCGTTCACGAATCGAAACCTGGCTGTGGCAGGTGAAGTCATTGCCGATACGTACTCCCGTATAGATCGTCACATGCGGATGGATTACAGCGTTGCGCCCGATTTCGACCTCGTCGCCGATAACTGCGTAGGCACCGACAAAGGCATTCTCTCCGATCTTGGCACTGGAGCTGATAACCGCCGTCGGATGAATCCCCGGCGCCGGACGATATGGCGGGAAAAAGACTTCGAGAACGCGTGCGAAATCGAAAGTCGGGTTTGAACTGACCAGTACCGGGCATTGTGCCTCATCGGCGATTTCCCGGCTGACGATAGCAGCCGAAGCGGCCGAGGCACGGAGAGCGGCGGCGTACTTGGGCCCGGTAGCGAAGGTGATCATCCCGGGTCCTGCGGTCTCGATTGGAGCGGGAGCGATCAATTCGACAGCGCCATCACCGCGCAGCGGAAGGTCGAGCTTTCGGGCCAGTTCGCTCAGTTTCATGGGTCCTCCAGAGGGACGACAGCTTACAGATGTCAGATCAGTTAGTGCGGATTGAATACGCCGAACTGCTCGAGCGCATCGAGGACGACTTCGGGACTGATCGCCCGTAGGCAATCGTAATGACCAAATTTGCAGGTCCGCTCGAGGCAAGGACTGCATTCAGTCGGACGATAGAGGTAGCGTGCCTGACCGCCGCGGGGCCCGGTGCGTATCGGATTAGTCGAACCGAAAATTCCGATGGTCGGAACACCGAGCGCCGCCGCCACATGCATCGCGCCGGAATCGTTTCCCACGAAGCCATTACATAGCGAAAGCAGAGCGATAAATTCGCTAAGGCTGATTTCGCCGGCAGCGTTGATCGCCCCGTTACGCGCCGTTGTCGCCACCTGATCGCACTTCGCGCGATCTTCGGGCGCACCGACCAGGACGCATTCGGCATCGAAGCGATCGGCCATCATATCGATCAATGAAGCGTAACGGACCAGCGCCCATTCCTTCGCCGGTCCATAGGCTGCCGCTGGTGCAACCGCGACAATCGGGCTGTCGGGATGCTCGCGCCGCTCCGCCAACCATTCGCGCATTTTCACGAGCGGTTTAACCGCAACCTCCAGGGTGTGCTCGGTCGCGTCACTCCCGGCCTCGATACCCAAAGTGTCCCGGACCAGACCGAGCCAGTATTGCGACTGATGACCCTCGATCGCATCGCGAGCCGGCTTGGCGTGATTCGTTAGCATGAATGATCGACGATCTGTCGCGTAACCGACTCGCTGCCGGATCCCGCCCAGCGTCACCCAGAGCGCAGACTCGAAGCTGTTAGGAAAAAGAATCGCGAGATCAAAGTGACGGCGGCGAATTTCCCCCGCCGCACGCATCGTCCGTCCCAGCCCGCGCGTACCGGTGTAGGTAATAACGTCGTCGATCCAGTTAAGGCCCTCAAAGAAACCGGCCAGTTCGGCGCGGACCATCACCGATAGCCTGCACCCGTGGAACTCAGCACGAATCGCGCGTAGTGCCGGCAGGCTCATCACGAGGTCCCCAAGCCAATTGACCTCCTTAACCAGTACATCGCTGTTAACGAACTTGAGCTTGAGTTCGGCTGCGCGATTGCGCACAACCTCTCTGACTTCGGTCATGGCTCTTTGGGACGCGCCTTAAGAACGGCGCCCGCTATGGTCAGCCCGCAAGCTTGCGCTTGAGGATCTCGTTGACCATCCGCGGATTTCCCTTCCCCCCCATCGCTTTCATCACAGCACCGACGAAGAAACCGAAAAGCTTATCGCGGCCTGCCCGATATTCGGCCAACTTGGCGGGATCGGCGTTGATCACCTGATCGCAGGCAGCCGTGATCGCGGCTTCATCCGAAACCTGAAGCAAACCGAGCTCGCCGACCGTCGCCGCGGCCCCTTTGCCGGATTTGCACATCGCCGGAAACGCCATCTTGGCAGCGTTGAGGCTGATCGTGCTCTCTTCGACCATCTTGAGCAGTGCACCGGTCTCAGCTGCAGGCGGCACCGCCCCGTCGATCGATTTGCCGCTCTCGTTCACTACCCGCAGGACTTCGGTCATAACCCAGTTTGCCGCGGTTTTGTAATTCTTGAGTCCTACCTCGACCACGCCGAGGAAGTAATCGCTGACTTCGCGCTCTTCGGTTAGAACGCCCGCTTCGTAGGGTGTCAGACCGTGATCGCGTGTGAGCTTCTCGCGACGTTCGGCCGGCAGTTCGGGCATCGAGGTACGAATCTGCTCGACCGTTTGGTCCTCGACGCGAAGCGGCGGCAAATCCGGTTCAGGGAAATACCGATAATCGTTGGCGAACTCCTTCGAGCGCATCGGACGCGTCTCTTCGCGCACAGGATCCCACAGATGGGTCTCCTGCGCGATTCGGCCGCCTGATTCCAACACCTCAATCTGACGCGCGATCTCGTGAGCCGTCGCCTTTTCGACGAAGCGGATCGAGTTGAGGTTCTTGATTTCGGTCTTGGTGCCGAACTTGTCCGAACCCTTCGGTCGGACCGATACGTTTACGTCGCAACGCAGGTTCCCCTCTTCCATCCGCGCCTCGGACACGCCGGTGTAGCGGAGCAGCGCGCGCAATTCGCGGAGATAGGCTCCCGCCTCTTCCGCCGAATGGATATCGGGCTCGCTGACGATTTCGACCAGCGGCACTCCCGAGCGATTGAAATCGACAAGGCTTCCACCCTCCTCATGGATATTCTTGCCGGCGTCCTCTTCCATGTGGATCCGAACGAGGCGAATTTGCTTCTTGCCACCGTCGCTCGGAATCTCGATATAACCGCCCTTGCAGATCGGCTGCTCGTACTGGCTGATCTGATAGCCCTTCGGTAGGTCGGGATAGAAATAGCTTTTGCGATCGAAAATCGAATAGTTGGCGATCTGGCAGTGTGCTGCGAGTCCGATCCGGATCGCGAACTCAACCGCCTCGCGATTCAGGACCGGCAACACCCCGGGCATCCCCATGCAAACCGGGCAGACATTTTCATTGGGACCTGCACCGAACCCATTCGTGCATCCGCAGAACAGTTTCGATCGCGTCGCCAGATGGGCATGGACTTCAAGTCCGATTACCGCTTCATATGCTTCTGAGGGCATCTTCGTTTTGACCAGCTTCTGATTCTATCGTAACCGGTGGTGCTGCGCCTTAAGCTTTCACAGTGGCGGACGTTGCCGTTTGATCGCCCCGGAGCCCTCGTACGCGTCGCCAGCGCGCAGCATCGTCTCTTCGCTAAAGGGCGCACCAATAATCTGCAACCCGATCGGCATCCCCTTGCTGTCGTAGCCGCACGGCACCGACATCCCTGGGAGCCCCGCCATATTCACCGAGATCGTAAAGATATCCGAGAGGTACATCTGCAGCGGGTCATTGATCTTCTCGCCGAGATTAAAGGCCGTCGTCGGTGCGACCGGGGTCGCGATAATATCGCACTGCGTAAAGGCCTTCTCGAAATCCTGGCGAATCAGCGTGCGGACTTTCTGCGCCTTCAGGTAGTAGGCGTCGTAGTAACCGCTCGAAAGTGCGAAGGTCCCGAGCATGATACGGCGCTTAACCTCGGCGCCGAAGCCTCTAGCCCGCGTACGATTATATAGATCGATATTGTTGTCGGCCTCGACGCGGAGTCCGTAGCGGATACCGTCGTAGCGCGCGAGGTTCGCGCTCGCCTCGGCCGTCGCGAGTATATAATAAGTTGCGATAGCGTACTCGCTGTGCGGCAGCGAGATCTCGACGAGTTTCGCGCCGAGCCCTTTCATATGCGTGAGCGCCGCGCGGACCGCATCTTCGACTTCGCGGTCCATCCCCGAAACGAAATATTCGCGCGGCACACCGATCCGCAATCCTTTGATGTCGCCGGTCAATGCCGCTTCGTAGTTCGGTACCGGACGCGCTGAGCAGGTTGAATCGTGGGTATCTTTTCCTGCCAGGTCGCGCAGCAGGATAGCCGCATCGCGCACCGTCTTGGTAAACGGACCAACCTGATCGAGGGACGAAGCGAAGGCGATCACGCCAAAGCGGCTAACGCGGCTGTAGGTCGGTTTGATCCCCACGACGCCGCAGAACGAAGCCGGCTCGCGAATCGAACCGCCGGTATCGGTGCCCAACGAGGCAATACATTCGTCCGCCGCAACCGCCGCAGCCGATCCGCCCGACGATCCTCCGGCGACGCGGCGCAAGTCGTATGGATTCCGCGTCGGGCCGAAGGCAGAGTTCTCTGACGACGAGCCCATCGCAAACTCGTCCATGTTCGCCTTGCCAACGAAAACGGCGCCGGCTGCGCGCAACTTGGCGATAACCGTCCCGTCATAAGGCGCGACGAAATTGCCGAGAATCTTCGAGGCGCAGGTCGTGCGTAATCCGCGCGTTAGATAGATGTCCTTGATCGCGAGCGGAATGCCGCACAGCGCAGGCGCAGCACCCTTCGCGAGGCGCGCGTCGGCGGCCTCCGCCTGCTCCATCGCCTCGCGCGGACAGACCGTGATGAAAGCGTTGAGGCGACGCTCCAGATCCGCGATACGATCGAGACACGATCGCGTCAGTTCCACCGCCGAGATTTCGCGTCGCGCCAGCTGGTCGCGCGCCTCGGCAATCGTAAGTCTAAAGAGGTCCGACATCAGTTACTCGATAATCCTGGTTTACTCGATAATCTTGGGCACAACCACGAGATGGCGTCGTTGCGCCGGAGCATTCTGCAGCATCGCATCGGGATCGGGGCGGTTCGTCACCTCGTCCTCGCGCATCGGAGTGCCCACGTCGCCGACCTGTGCTGTCGGCTCGACCGCGCTCGTATCGAGCTGATTGAGCTTGTCGATATAAGTAAGGATAGAGCTGAGGTCGGCCTGCAGATGGCGTTCCTCATCCTCAGTAAGTTCCAGTCGTGCCAAGCGCGCAACGTGCTGCACCTGTTCGAGATTAATTCGCGTTTCGCTCATGTTATCGGCAATCGTAACATCGGCTCACCCGCAAGTCAGCGCAGATAAAGAAACGCCCACAACCCGTTCTCTTTCGGTCAGATGCGTTGTGGAGCACTTGATTAGGAGAATTCGCTGAGTAATTTTAAGGCCAAAGCCACTCGCGTCACCGATGGCGGCAGGT
This sequence comes from Binataceae bacterium (SeqCode), assembly GCA_035541875.1. Taxonomy (GTDB): domain Bacteria; phylum Desulfobacterota; class Binatia; order Binatales; family Binataceae; genus JAJPHI01. Next base: position 63,731 of record DATKML010000024.1, on the reverse strand, counting down.
AATCGCACCAGCCGTAGGGCGCATAGGGAGTTGTCCTATGACTCGAATGGCTTATCGTCGATCATCGCTTTTTCTTCTATTGCTTGCGGCCATGGCCTTGAGCCCGACCTGTCTCGACGCGCAAGAGCCATCATCTAGTAGCCTCTTGGGGGAAGTCCGAGATCCACTCGGAGACCCGTCGCGGATGCTAGCGTGCGTCTCGCCGCAAAAGCTGGAGGGCAGGTCGTCCGCACGAGCACCGATCCTCGCGGACGGTTTCACTTCGACGCTGTACCTTCCGACAGCTTCATCCTCACGGTGGCGAAGCGCGATTTTGTCCCGGCCGAACTGACAATCACGATACCTCGCCCCGACAAGGCGGCGCTCCAGGTTACGCTTCAGCCTAGAAAGGCACTGACCGTTCCCGTCAGTGCCGCCCTGATGCCTCAAAACGGCATCTCACGCTCCGGCGCGAACCGGTACTCGCTCAGCGCTGCAAATATCAATGAACTGCCACAGGGCGAAGCGACGCCTCTCAATCAAGTGATGCTCCCGATGCCCGGAGTCGCCCTCGATCAGAACCAGGAGATTCATATTCGCGGCGAACATATGGGGATCCAGTACCAGATGAACGGCATCATGCTCCCGCTAGACATCAACACCGACCCGACTTTCACCCAGCTGCTGAACTCTCGCTTCGTCGAGAGCGTGAGCCTCCTCGACGGCGTGCTTCCCGCCAGGTTTGGGTATCGCACTCCCGGGGTGATCGATATCCACACGAAGAGCGGCTGCGATAGTGGTTCGAACGCGGCGACCCTGATGGGCGGGCAACGCGACACCTCGCAAGGATCATTTCAAGTCGGGGGCTGCAAAGGAAACGTCGAATACTTCGCCACCGAACCTTTACTCAATCGAATCTGGGCTTCAGCTCGGCGGTACCCGCGCCCGATCCGATTCACGACGCGGTTACGCAAGGGCAAGGCTTCGGCTCTCTCTCGTACGCGCTCAATACGGAGACCAAAATTAGTCTGCTGTCAGGCATGACCTTGGCGTTCAATCGATTTCCCAATCAACCGAATCAGATTCCCGAGTATCAACTGGCCGGGGTGAATCCGGCGGCGCATCCGTCGAGCGCGATCGATTCCGGCCTCAATCAGCAGGACTATTTCGGTGTCCTCGCGATGAATGGTGCGGTCGGTTCTTCGTGGGAGTACCAGATAGCGTACTCGGCACACTACAACACCCAGACTTTCTATCCCGACTCGATCGGCGACTTGATCTATCAGGGCGTCGCCTCGAACGTCTTCACTTCTGATCTCTCGAACACGCTCGAAACCGATCTGACGTACCGAAATGGACCGCATACGTTTCGCAGCGGAACTTACCTCGGCGAGTACGGAGTCGAATCGGACCAGACTTCGCAGGTCTTTCGCCTGCAGGCAGGGGTTCCGGCTACGACGCCGATCAGCATCACGGCGAACCTGAACAAATTTAATCTCGTATACGGCCTTTACTTCGAAGATACGTGGGCGATTAATCAGCGGCTCAGTCTGAACTTCGGCTCGCGATGGGACCGTGTCACCGGCTTTACCTTCGACAGTCAATTCAGCCCCACGATCAACGCTACCTGCAAAGCGTCGGAATCGCTGGTTGTACATGCGGGCTTTGCGCGCAACTTCCAGGTCCCAAACTTTCAGGGGATCCCCGCGAATACATCGCAACTCTTTCAGAACACTACTGGAGCCGTGGGATCGCCGAGCGGCGGAGGGCCCTACGCCGAGACTGATTGCACTTGGGACACCGGCTTCATTTACAAAATCTCGCCGCGGCTGACGTTCGCGCAGGACAACTATTTCAGGATCGATCGGCATTATCTGGACGAGGGCGAGTTTGGCTTCGTCCCAATCGACGTGCCGTTCAATTACGTCAGAGGTTACGGTGGAGGTAACGGAAACTCCCTGACCTACAACGTCGAGAACTTCACGGCGCGATGGAACCTCTATTTTGCTCGCGAAGAAGATATTGGGCTGGCTTCCGGCCAGTACAACTTTCCACCCGATGAGCTCGCGTATATCGATCGCCACTATATCGTCCTCGACCATACACCCCTGATTGGAGCGTCGGGCGGCACGGCCTACCGATGGCACGATTATCTGTTTAGTATCGACGGTCTTTTCAGCAGCGGATTGCGGAGCGGCTTCGCGAATCAGCATCAGCCGCCCAAGGTGTAGCAGTTCAATCTCAGCGCTGCACGAGACATTGTGATTCCGGAAAGTTCACCAACCGCGTCACGCTGCTCAACCTTTTCGATCGCACCAATCTGATTCGCCCCGCCGACAGTATCGGCTTCTTTCAGGCCGCCTATGGTCCCCGCATCACGGTCTATGACGCGTTGACGATACCGCTGCCGTCTCTCTGAAGACGCTCGCAGGATTGCCGCCAGGCGCCGACGCTGCCTTTTCGGCAGTTTTGCTAACTCGGTGCGAGAGCTAAGATTGGTCCGGTCGATCGACAAGCGATGAACGCTGCAGCGCATATCAGTGATTGGATCCGCACGCCTTACGTGATCGTCGTTGAATTCCTCGATCGCTGGTACGAGGAGATGCCGTGGCGGCGCGAGCCTGCCCTCGGGCCGCGAGGCGAGGCGATCGCGCGGCGCTACCTGCGACGCCGCGGCTACCTCATCCTTGCGCGTAACTTTCGCTCGGCCAATGCGGAGAACGATATCGTCGCGCTCGACGGCGAGACGCTGGTCTTCGTCGAGGTGAAGGCCCGCGAAGGAATCGAAGCTGGGTCGCCGCGCGAGGCGGTCGATGACCACAAGCAGGAGCGCGGCGGCGAACTACGTCGCGATGCGCCATGCGCAGGCCGTCGCGACCCGCTTCGACGTCGTAGCGATTACCGGAAGCGGTCGGCTCCGCACGGTCGAACTTATAAAGGATGCTTTCTGAATGCTCGATATCAAACTGATTCGCGAACAGACTGACTACTATAAGAAGGAGCTCGGCCGCGCCGGGGTGCCCGAGGCCGAGATCGATGCGGTGCTTGAAGCCGATGCGCAGCGGCGGCGCCTCCAGTTCGAACTGGACGAGATGCGCGCGCGGCGGACTCGCGAATCGAAAGAACTCGGCAAGATGACGCCCGAGGCGCGGGAATCGAAACGCGCTGAGATGCGTGAACTGGGCGCTAAGATTAGCGCAGGGGAGCGCCAGCTTTCGGATGTCGAGCAGAAGTTTACCGATCTGATGCTCGGTATCCGCAATATCCCGCGCGAGTACGTGCCGACCGGCGCGGGCGAGGCCGACAACGTCGTCGTGCGCAGCGAAGGCGAGCCGAAAAAGTTCGACTTTAATCCGCTGCCCCATTGGGAACTCGGCGAGAAACTCGAGATTATCGATTTCGATCGCGGCGTGAAGCTCTCGGGCACGCGCTTCTATCTTTTGCGTGGACTCGGCGCGCAACTCGAACGAGCGCTGATCGCCTGGATGCTCGATCTCAAGCGCGAGCAGGGCTACACGGAGATCATCCCGCCCCTGATGGTCTCGACAGAGACGGCCACCAGTACGGGTCATCTGCCGAAGAACGCCGACACGATGTATCGCGATATCGAGGAGGATTTCTGGTTTATCCCGACGGCGGAAGTTCCGCTGACCAGTATGTACCGCGACGAGATTCTCGATATCGATCAGCTACCGCTCTACCTCACGGCGTATACGCCCTGCTTTCGCCGCGAAAAAATGTCGGCCGGTCGCGACGTCCGCGGAATCAAGCGGGGGCATCAGTTCGACAAGGTCGAGATGGTAAAGATCGTACGCCCCGAGACCTCCGACGATGAACTGAAGACACTGGTCGATAATGCTGCCGAGATCTGCAAGCGACTCGGCATCGCGTACCGCGTGCTGCAACTCTGCACCGCCGATATGAGCTTCGCCAGCGCCGCGACCTACGATATCGAGATGTGGGCGCCAGGGCTCGGCGAATGGCTCGAAGTAAGCTCCTGTTCGAACTGCACGGACTTCCAGATGCGCCGGGCGAATATCCGTTACCGTCCGCAAAAAGGCGGCAAGACGGAATTCGTACACGCGCTCAATGGCTCTGGCCTAGGACTGCCGCGCACGCTGATCGCAGTGATGGAAAACTATCAACAGGCCGACGGCAGTATCGTGATTCCGGAGGTGCTGCGTCCGTACATGGGCGGCGCCACTTTGATTGGACCCAAATAGCCCTATCGATCGACGACCCGCGATGTCATTCTGAGCGGAGGCCGCCGGAGCGAAGAATCCCGAAAGGGCGTCGAGTCTAGTGGTAACCGAGATTCTTCGCGGAGCTTATCCTGAGCGCAGCCGAAGGGCTCAGAATGACATCACGCTCCTGTGATGCTCGACAACCAGCTTCGATGGAACGATTGCGATCGACGCTATCGAGCCTTAGAAGAAAGCCTCTAGCAGGTCTCCTTGAGCGATCGAGAACTCGCCTTCCGTGACGACGAGAGCCTACTCGACCGAGAAACTATCGGATCCGGGTCGCGGTAGGTGCCCATCAGGCGATCGCATCCGAAACTCAGAATCGCAAAATTCTTGTGGCCGTCCTGATGATGGACGAAATGGAGAACGCGTCGCCGCCGAAACCATCCCCATCGCGCAAGCGGCGTCTGGTCGAGATGGTAATGCGTATGAACATAAACATGCGCGATGTAAGAAGCCGTCAACGCAACTGACCCGATGAGAAAAATGCGCCACGGCAGCGCCCAATAAGCCACGACTCCGATAATTAGGGCCGGTGCCAAATACGCAGCGGTCAGGCTCTTTTCGTCGACGCTATAGGCGCTCGCGGAGAGTTTTTCGCCCGAGTAAATCGCGTGATGCGAACCCGTATGGGTCGAGCAAAGTGGGCCGCCGATTCGATTGTGACCGAGTAATCGATGCAAAAAGGCTTGCACGAAAGCCGCAATCCAATGACTGCTAATCGCAACGATCGAGTAGATGAGAAGTTTTGCGCTCACCGTTTTCCTCCTGACGCTTGGCGTCAGTGAGAAAAGGTAGAGGGAGCACTCACGATCCCTGAAGACGGTAGGATGCGACAGCGATACATTGACGCGGTTTGCCGTACCTTTTCGCCGAATGCGCTAGCCCTCAAGGCGATTGACCTAGACGGCGCGATGTCCGTCCGCCTGAGGATCGCGTCGTTGAGGTTCCGAGCCTTGCAACCTCGACTCGGTTCTGGTTCGCTCCTACGAATCGAGAGCGCGATTAGGAGGCGACGATGCTGACTGGGGAGCAGTACAAGCGAAGCCTGGCTGATGGACGAACGACCTACTTCGAGGGTCAGCAGATCGGCGACCTGCCGGGCGATTCGATCCTCGGCCAGTGAGCGTACTCTCACCCGCGCGACGAGCCTGCGGCTTCGTCGCTTCGCCCTCGCCTATCAAGGGAGAGGGATCTCGAAAGGCATCGAGCGACGGTCACTGTTATCATGATCCGAGAGTCGGGGTTGGCGTTGGAGGCGGATCATGCGGGAGCGGAAATGTCGTCGATGGCCATGGCTCGCCTTGTGTGTGACGGTAATGCTCGTGCTCGCTTCATCGACGCGCGCGGCGACGATCCAGCTACCCCTCAATCTCAACTACCTCACCCTCGATGCGGCAATGAAGGCCACCGTTTTCACGCAACCCGGAGGCCGAGCGAGGCTGTGGGAAGGCGGCAACGATTGCCAATACCTCGACGCGACGAATCCGCGTTTCAGCCGGGAAGGCAGCGGTACCAAGCTCGAGGCTGATGGCAAGCTGGTCTTGGGCTTCCCGGTCGGCGATCACTGCGTTGGCCCGATTGATTGGACGGGCATTATCGAGGCCTCACTCGACCCCTACATGAGCGCTCTCGCCCTTAAGCTGCGAGTCACCGACATCAATTTATTCAATAGTCAGCATCAGAAAAGCGCACTGATCGGACACGGCTTCGATCTGATCAAGCAGAACTTTATCCCGGCGATTCAGACTTTCTCCTATGACCTAGCACCATCCGTGAGACAGCTCGGGCAGCTTGCCCAGTTCGGAACGGCTAACACTGATGATGCGGCGCGAGTCAGGCAGGCAATCGCGACCCTCAAGCCCGCCGGTCCGGTCATCCCAAGCGATACAGGGATGCGTATCACGCTTCAGATGCAGGTTCCCGAGCTTCCGACCGTTGGGGCAACTGCTCCTTCGGGGGAAGCGGCCGCTGCAGCTGCTGCGCAGCAATGGCAGACGGCTCTGCAGAACTGGGACAGCTTTCTGGTCTTTGCAATCAAGCAGTTTGCGACGGCCGTGCCCGATCCGAGCGTTCGCCAGAAGCTGCTCGATGTCCTCCTCGACAGCCGTCAGCGGTTGGTAGACGCCCTCACTCAGCCCGCGAGTGGGCCAGATCCGGTGCGGTTGCTCTTCCTCGATGAATGGACACGCCTACGCGATATTATCGAAGAGGCTGCCGCGCGCGGTGCTATCGGTGATCGCACGCTCGAATTCCTCTCGTTCATATCGGCGGGTGACGCGCTCTTTGCTCTCGATCAGGCGGCACCGGTCTTGGGAATCCATATCTCGGCCGAAGATCTTCGACGCCTCGCACGGATTATGGCACCGCAGATTAGTGCCGATCCGCTCATCTACAACTTCGAGGAAGACCCCGAACTGCGAACTCTCCTTGGTATTGCGCCACCGCTTGAGAGCGATGAGCCGCTCGATAGCTCCGACGAGGAGCCGCCGTCACCAACACCGACTAGTTCGTCCCTTCCGTCACCCTCTCCGCAGCCTCTGAGCAGCACCGATCGATCGCACCTGCTCAGACTGTTGGATCGGCTTGTGTCCCTGCTAGACGCAAAGACAGCTGAGGCCGCCGCCACCGGATCGCAGGGCACGTTGCGACAACTCGGCCACGACCTTCATCGCACCGTGGTAAACGACTGCAACGCCTCACGCTATCGGGTAGCGCTGAATCAGCTCCTTACGCTGGTTGCTAGCGACGTGAATGATCCCGGCCAGAACGGCAAAGCATCGATCATGCCGCTACTGGTCAAAACCACGGCGTGGCAAGAAAGCTGTTGGCGCCAATTCGAAATTCGCAAGCAGCGCGTGATGTTCCTTGAATCGGCAAGCGGCGATATCGGCCTCATGCAGGTCAACAAATACGTCTGGCGGGGCTTCTATAGCCTGCCGCGACTCAAGTGGGACATCGTCTACAACGCCAGTGCCGGCACCGGCATCCTGGAACGCCTGCTGCTCAATGCGCCGAATCGATCGGGCGGCTCCCCAACGGATCAGCGCGCCCTGGCGCGATCAGTCTATTCGGCCTACAACGGCGGACCTGCCGCATATGGTCGCTGGGTCCATCATGGAGGCAACGCTGACGCACGTGCCGCCGACGAGGGCTTTGCCGAGAAGATTGGACCGATGCAGCAGGGACAATCCTTCGATATTCTCTCCTGCGCCGCGGCTTGGAATCACGGTCGCCGCGACTGAACGAGTCGGCTAGTAATGCGCTACGATCTCGCGTCCGAGCTCCTCGATTCGTTCGCGGGCGCCGTCGTTGGGGATGCTGAACGAAATCTCTTCCATCCCTGCCGCTTCTAACTTCTTGATACGTTCGATTAACTCGTCGCGCGGCGCCGTCATGCTGAAAGCGCCGATCACTTCGGCAGTCAGATAGCGTTCTTCGCCGGGCTTAACGTAGATCGTGTGGCCCTCATGGACTTTCAGGTAGCGACGATCGGCAGGCACGTCGAGCTTGGCGACATATTCGTCGCGATACTTTTCGTAAATCGACTGCAGCGATGCGGGAAGCTGTGCGGCTACCGCGGAAGTTTCCCATAACGCGTGCAGTGCGACTGCGGCCATCGGGCCCATCTGGCTGATCACACGGGCTGAGGTTAGCGCTTCGCCCGGCTTTAGTACGCAGGCAGCCGCGAACATCGTGGTGCTGAAATTCGGCGCATTGTTGCCGGCACGCTTGGCCGCGGCCTTCACAACCCCGATGTTCTGTTTGAATTCCTCGACCCCGGCCACCGGAGCCATCCAGCCATCGCCAATCTCACCGGCAAGCGCGAGAGCCTTGGGGCCTTGCGCCGCGATCGCGATAGGGATGTTGTCTTGAAGGTTGATGTACCCATGATTCGGATGCATGAAACGAATCCAGCGCTCCCGCTTGCCCTCACGGAAAAGCACATCTTCGCCGCGCAGCAGTGCCCGGCAGATACGCACGTGCTCACGCAGATCGTCCAGTTTGACGGGCGGCAGACCCATCATGTTCCTGCCGGTAAAGCCCGTACCGATCCCGAGGATCACACGCCCCGGCGCAAGCTGGTTGATGGTCGCGATCGAGTGCGCAGTGACCGGCGCGATACGATTGCTGGGCACGACGATTCCCGTGCCAATCTTGATGTGCTTCGTGTGCTCAGCAACCAGCGTCATCGTCGAGTAGATGTCGCTGTAGAGCATCTGCGAATCGTAAAACCAGACACTCGTGAAACCGAGATCCTCGGCCACCGTCATGTCTTTCCAGGAATCGATACGCGCTGGGCAATTAAGTCCGAATCTCATAATCCGAACTAGTAGTCGGTTCGGGTCTAGGTTTCAAATTGTTTAGAGGGGTTGCCTGATACGTCGATGCGGCAGGTGCATATCAACCGCGCGATCGCGGTCTCCGCTTGAAGGCGCGGCGCGTTCTAGGTGAGGCGCGCCAGTCCCGGTTATCGTGGATCGTTGGCTAGACGCGCTGCGTCCGCTCTGCCGACAACAGACCGTATCGATTATTGGTGGGCGGTGCAGGTTTCGAACCTGCGACCCTCGGCTTGTAAGGCCGATGCTCTACCGCTGAGCTAACCGCCCGTCGAGTCAGCTAAGCCTCCGATTTATCGAGGCTTTTTTCAAGCTGAAACCGCCTCTTCGGCAGAATCCGATTCATTCAAGTGCCCAGTTTCTGCCCAGTTCCCCTCGGCGACCATCCGGCTCAAGCGCTGGACCGCCCCGCTACCCTCGGCGTTTCGGAACCAATGGGAATAGGTGCCCAGCGTCATAGCCGGGGATGCGTGTCCGAGATGATGCTGGACCTCGGTGATCGACGCCCCTGCCGCGATCATAGCGGACGCGCATGAATGGCGCAGGGAATGGAATCGAACGCGGCGCAAGCGCGCGCGGTTGAGGGCCGGATAGAAACGCCGACGGAGCATAAATTCACGGTACATAGGCTGCCCATCTGATCGTGGGAACACAAGCCCGATAGGCGACGCCGGGCATTGGAGCTTCCAGCGCTTCAGGGCCGCAACTAATCCAGGTGGGATCTCGATGGATCGTAGGCCTGCCTTGGTTTTGGGTGGATAGAATCGTGGGCGCGGCGATTCGCCCTTGGGGTGGCTCCACGATAGTGTGCGCCTGATGTGCATCCGCCCTGCTGCGCTGCCGTCCTTGGGCAGCTCGATGTCCGTCCATTGAAGCGCGAATAGTTCGCCTTGGCGTGCACCGGAAACGAAGGCCATCATGAACAACCTGCGATCAAACCCCGGAATAGCAGCGTCGAGCAACCGTCGAATCTCGTCCGGGTTCAGGATGTCATCCGGCGTCGGATCGTCGCCATCGTCGTCGAGCCGGATCTCGGCTGCGGTTTGTTTGATCCGATCTACCCGCTCCGTTGGATTGATAGCGCAACGCCCCTGCCGAATAGCCAACTTGAAGATAGCGTTCACGATCTGGACAGCGCGGTTAACCGTGGTGCGCGCGTGACCGTTGTCGCGTAGATCATCTCGGAGCTTCTCGATATCAATCACACGGATCTCATCGAGCCGCCGCGATCCGAACGCCGGGATCAAATGCTTGTCGAGGCGGCCTCGGAGATCGACAACGTGAGACGGCCGGAAATCTACCTTGGAGCGAAACCATTGCTCCGCCACCACGGTGAATAGTGGCACCTTGCCGGGATCGATGTATTCGCCCCGTGATGCCTTGTGTGCCGTCTCCGCAAGGAACTTCTCGGCAGCCTTCTTCGTGGGGAACTCGATCCGTTTGCGTGGGCCGTTCATACCGAGCGGTCAATAATCGAGCCTGTACGGGCAGTCGCAATTCTTCTGATCGCATCCGTCGCCGTGATGTTTTTGGATCTTTGCCATTTGGTTAGCTCCGCTGCCGGATGGCCGCCTCAACCTCGGCGGCGTTGAAACGCACGTATCGCCCGGCTTGGACAAACGGAATTCGCCCTGCGCGCTGTTCGCTACGCACCCACGACTCCGGTAAGTTCAGGTGCTTCGCCATTTGCGCTGCATCGATCAGGGGCGCGGGTTCCGATGATCGAGGCTGATCCTCGGCCATCCCGGCGGCCAGATTCGAGGCGAGCGAGGTTAGCCGTAGGATTGCCATCAGCCGGGTTTCATTGCATAGGGTTTGCGCGAGATCGGATTCGGCAACCAGCTCGGTTAACCTGACGTGCGATCCATCGGTTCGGCAGAATCCGACACCGAACGCCTCGGATAGGGCTTCGCATGCCCGGCAATACCCTTGATCGTCGCGATTGTGAATCAGCGCTAGCTTCATGTTAATCTCCTAGACAGAACTGTAGCGTCAGGGATGGAGGAAAATCGAGTTTCTATTACCCTTAGGGGCGTCGTCCCTACAAATTCCCCAAGCCCGAAGTCGAAAAGCGCGAAGTCGAAATGCGGGTGAATTTTATGCTCGCAGGTTGCGAGCTTGTTCAGGTATCAACTTTGGCGACGGCTTTTTTGTCAGCACCGATGAGGGCGGCCGCGCTTATCAAGCGTAAGGGTAAAGGCGTCACTCGCGTTCACCAAGACGTACTGATCTATCTCAAGCGCTACCACGACCGAGAGGACGTATCGGATCCGGCTCCTTGACGGCACGGAAGCGCTAATTCTCAGCCTTGCTTGGGGAGGAGCGCCCAATAGGTTACTAACGGGCCCAGCTCCAATGGCCGATCATTTTGAATTCAGTTCGTTTTTAGAGGACCTTAATGCACATTTACGCGGACGAGAGTGGGCACAGCGGGAAGAACATCTTTGCTCCTCCTGCCTTCTATCGCCAAGGAGCGATTCTGTCAGTTGACGATATCGAGCCAATCGTCAGTTCCGTTCTGAACGGTTATAGGGCCGAGCTCGGAGTGCCCGAAATACATGCGAACGAGATTCAGCCCGCGTCGAAAGTCGCGGAGATAGCCAATAAGTTGATGGACGCGCTGGACGAAGGGACGATTTGGCAGTTTTCGATCACGATTATAGAAAAGCCGTACTTAGCAACTACCAAGTTTGTCGACTCCGTTTTTGACTCAGGTGAAAATCTTGGCGCGCGCTGGCTATGGTACAGGAGCAGCGACTCGGCTCCGGCGTTGTGTTCATAAGAAAGTAAGCCGCGCCCATCGGTAGCGCGGCTTACGCTTTTGCTCGGTGGGTGGATGGGTTTACGGCGTTTGGATTGTACCGCTTAGGTTACCCAAAATGTCGCTGTTGGAATCCTCGCTGCCGGCTAGGTTCCCCGAGCCTTTGTAGTTTAGGAATTTTCCCGTAGAGTTGGCGGGATTGATCACGTACGTTCCGTTGAGGGTGTAATTGGTGCCTACCGAGCACTCAAAACCATGATAATCTATCGAAAGAGCGTTTTTGGAGCTGCTCTTGGCCGTTAGCGTTACCGTGCCGTACGTATCGATGCAGTCACCTGCCTCTGGGTTGGTTTCGTCGAGAACCACCGTTGTCGTCCAATTCACTGTGCCAATCACGCTAGCTTTGCCCGTACCGCTAAGAGGCACGCATATACACGTGTGGCCAGTAGTGCACTGTGAACATGTGCTTAGAGCGCCCGCACTCACGCCAGAACCTGTAGCAGTGAATGGCGACGTTACGGGCCCGGCCGCAAACGCCGACTTTACCAAGCAGAAGAAGACTATTGACGCAATCACGGGGTAGAGCCGTAACTTGTCGTGAATGGTTTCCGGGCTCATTAGAATCCTCCTCTCGCAGCGAACGGGAGTACGTAAAGACTAGCGGCATCAGATCTGGCATGAATGAACAACCCGAGTCAATGAAGAGATTCTCAACTGGGCGTAATTCTCTAAGGGAAAAGCTTCTTCGGTATCGTACTTGGCGGAGCGAGGCGCGAACTCGTTGGCTAGGGTACTAGCAAGATCGAGAAAGCGCTGTTCGCGCTCGGTGTGATGCTGCTTCATGAACGGGAGAATGGCGCAATCAGAGGATTTGTGGGGTCCGGCTATCTTGTCAAAGCCCCGTTCAACAGTACATCGGCCATCAAAACCGATAACGCCGAAAAACCTCAATAAAGTCAAAGGCTTTTTGATGCCAGTGCCCAGTCGCTGGCCATCCCTTCGATAATCTACGCCTTGCGACCAGCTTCGGGCGGCGCTGCTTACAGCTTTGGTTGACGCTGGTTACAGTGATCCGCACGGGGTTTGTAATGGCGAAGAACAACACCAGAAGCCTATATGTCGCCTTGAAGAAGGGTGTTGCCGTCCGGGATCGTCGGGTTTATCACCTGCTCGGTAAGATGCGCCGCGCCTGCCCGTGGTTGGTCGATAGCGACGGCCCGGCTGCCCGAGCATGGTGCGAGCTTGAAATCCTCGCCACCGTTATCTACGGACGCCTGCGCGACGAGGGTCCGACGACCGATCAGGGTGAACCCCGGAAACTCCTCGGCGAATATCGGGCGCTGCGGGCGGCGCAGCTAACCATTGCCCGCGAACTAGGGCTAACCCCGGCAGCCCGTAGGCAGCTAGCCGGGTTGTCCGACAAGGGAAGGGATCTGGCCGGTGAGTTTGCCGCGTTGAACGCCGCTGCCGAGGAGAAGGACCGTGCCATCAAGCAAGCCGAACCCATCGAGTGAACAGGCCAAGGCTGCGGCTCGTTGGCGCGCAGATCCGGTAGCCTTCGTCCATGAGGTTTCGATCAACCCGGAAACGGGATCACCCTTCGAGTTGTACGCTGCCGAAATCGAGTTCCTGCGCCGCGCTCTCGTTTTGACGCCGGACGGCCGTTTGCCGTTCCCGGAGATGCTCTACTCAGCGCCGAAGAAATCCGGCAAAACCGCCCTAGCCGCGATGGTCGCAATCTACGTCGCCGTGGTGATCGGCGGCCCCTACGCCGAGGTATACGCCCTCGCGAACGATTACGATCAGGCCGTTGGTCGCGTGTTCCAAGCCGCCGCCAGGATCGTTCAAGCGTCGCCCCTGCTGCGAAACTCCGCCAAGGTAACGGCGGATCGGATCACGTTCATTTCGACCGGCGCGTTCATCTCGGCCGTCGCGAACGATTTCAAGGGCTTCGCAGGGGCGAACCCGACGCTAACCGTGTGGGACGAATTGTGGGCGTTCGCATCGGAGGCCTCGCATAGGTTGTGGGATGAGGGCGTGTTTTCACCCACGCGCAAGGTATCCGGGCGCTTAACCGTCACCTATGCAGGCTTCGAGGGCGAATCCGAGTTGCTCGAAGGGCTCTACAAACGCGGGATCGCCGGGAAGGTGGTCGGCCCGGATTTGTACGAGCAGCCCGGAATGTTGGCGTATTGGACGCATACCGGTCCGGCTCCGTGGCAAACCGATGCGTGGCGCGAACAGATGCGCCAATCTACTAGGCAAAACGCCTACCTTCGCCACGTTGAAAACAGGTGGGTGACGTCAGAATCGGAGTTCGTACCCATCGAGTGGTGGGACGCTTGCGTCGATTCGGCGCTACATCCCATCCTGGCCGATCAACGGCTTCCCGTCTGGGTTGGCGTTGACGCATCGGTCAAACGCGATAGCACCGCGATCGTGGTTTGCGGCTGGGATCGCGACGCCAAGAAGGTGCGGCTCGTTTGGCATCGGATTTTCCAGCCATCGCCGGACGATCCGCTCGACTTCGAGGCGACCATCGAGCGCACCCTGTTGGAGATGCGAACCCGGTTCAGCATCCGCGAGGTGCGATATGATCCGTACCAGCTTGTGGCCGTAGCGCAGCGCCTTCGCGGGAACGGGTTGCCGATGATCGAATTTCCGCAGTCGGTGCCGAACCTCACGGAAGCCAGTTCCAACCTGTACGAAATCATCAAGGGCGCGAATTTGATCCTGTACCCCGACGCCGATATGCGCCTATCGATCTCGCGCTGTGTCGCCTTGGAAACCACCCGTGGGTGGCGCATCGCGAAGGAGAAAACGTCGCATAAAATCGACGTGATTGTTGCGTTGGCGCAGGCCGCGCTGGGTGCGGTCCAAGAAGGGCAACGGGGCATGGACGCATCTCAGTGGGCCGCCGTGGCGGTTGGGCTGCGCGTACCCGGCGTCGAGCGGCGGGAATCGGAGATCGTGCAAAACCTGATCCGCCGAGAACGTATCTGCGGCAAATGCAAACGGCCCGTGATGGAGAAAAACTACCTCACCGACGGCGGCGCGAGGTTCTGGCATCGGGGTCCGTGCCCGGAACCGGACGGACCGCCTATGAAGGAAGCCGATCCAGCGCCCGCGTCAACCAAGGCCCTCGATATGATGGCCACAAGTATTCGCGGAACCGTCCAGCAGCGGTTCGGCCCCGGATCGATTGTCGGCCCGCTGCTGAGCCCCCGATAGCAACGTGGTGCATTTGGAATCACGCCAACGTCCTAACGTTGGGTTCTTGCGCAGGAGTTCTATTTTGGTGCGCGTGATTTTCTTGATCGCCAAGATCGAGCGCCTACCCGATACCCACAAACAATCGCCGGGGCGGACGAACTTGAGCGCCTTTGCGGCGTAATAGGGATCGAGATAGCTTCCGTCGGGTAATATGGCGGCCTCTTCGTCGTCGTAATCGCGGGTTAGGTGGATCGCCTCTACACCATCAACGTCTTCGTACATACCGGAAACGGCAACGGCCAGAATCGGCACGCTGCGCCCGAGGCGCTTCATGCCATCAACGATCCCCTTCAGCGTAGCCCCCGATCCCGTCGGCACCACGATACGCTTCACATCGTCCGGAATGTTGGCGCACTGGGCTGCGGTGTCCTCTTTGGCCGTCGATTCGCTCCACCCGACACACCCGCCGATTCTTAGCGCCTCGGCGCGCGCTCTCGCTCGAACGGTTGTGAGGTAGCCCGGACTTACGGGCCGAACATCAACCCCGGCCGTCATGGCGTATTTGGTTGATGGCGTCGGTTTCTTGCGCCCGGCAACATACACAATGCCCGGTAGGCCGTGCCGGTTGGCACAATCAGCAACGTAAACCTGCATCGCCGACGCCGCCGAACACCCAACGATTAGCGTGCCGGGCGTTGCCGCGATCATCGCTCATATTGGCGAACCTTAGAGCCGCTCGAGGTTTCGTCGTTGACGTAATAGGCCAAGTCTTCTCGCTTGGCGTACCAATCGCCGAACTGGTGAACCGGTGTGAGTTCCATTATCGCCAAAGGCTAACCGGCAGACAGGGTTAGCGATAGGTTTTTTAGCGATGACAGAGGTTGCCGGAACGCGACGGTCTTCGATGGCTGGCTACGCTGGCCGAATTGCGGGAACGAGCCTCGGGCAAGGATGCCAAGGCGGGTTGGAAACGGGCACACACGGCGTTTGTGTGCCTCGGTTTTCTCGGGGCCGCCCGGATATCGAGCCGCCCCTTCAAGGAATGGAACGACGTTGCTAACATCTTGTCACGATGGACGCAATCGCATCGACGGCCGATTTAACTAGCATTCTCGGGATCACGCGGGTTGGGTTATGGCGGTTACGCCACCAATCCCGTGGCCCTTCGGTTACGCCTATCAACGCCCGATTCAACGCCTTCGCGTTGCCGTCCCTTGTGGATTGGCTGGTCGGTGAATTGGCTGCGCCTCGTCGTGCGCGTTGGCTCAAGGCGTTGGCCGCCGGGCCGCAAGGAGCGGTCGCGTGACACCACGATCGCCCCGGCAATTAGCGAATAACGGAATTTACCGGTGCCGGTTCACGCGTCGATTTCAGCGCAAGAACGGACCCGTGCGGGAACTAAGCCCCACGGAAATCGAGCAGCGGGTGGCTGCCGCGAAGGAATCATCCGACGTGGAACGGACCGAGGAGCCGAAGGGATGAGCCGGATTTTGACCGCCCATCTATGGCACCGCCCCGGCGGCGGTGTTTGGCTGACGTGGCCGCCTTACATCGGGATCTTGGCCGCCAATCGCGACGAGGCCGAGGCAATTTTTCACCGAGAACACCCCGAGATCAAAAACATCTTGCTGGTCGATCACGGCACCGACCTGATCGATGAAAAGGAACGAGCAAATGCAGTACCACCAGATTAAACGGACCGAGGGCCGCGTCATTACCACGACGGACGGGCTGACGTTTGAGATTGAGAACGAGGCCGCCCTCGCCAAGGCCGCGGCGGCACGGTTCATTTCGTTGGCATCGATCAATTCAACCGCGTGGTGCTGGTTGATCGCCCGGATAATCCGAGCGGCTTCACGGCTTTAGAGAAGCGCGATTCGCGGCGTTCATTCGCGGAAGCCCGTGCCCGGCTGGTTCCACAACGTACAGGCCAATCGAATCCCGGCCATCTCGGGCGGATCACCAAATCGGCATCAATATCCGGGCTGGGTGGGTTGGATGCCGATGAACGGGCCGAGAAGATTCGCATGGCCGCCGGGGTCGCCGTGATCCATGCCGGAACCGCAACCCGGAACGCTCGCAACGCCCGGCTCAAACGGGTCATCCAGAAGGCAGCGCAGGGAACCTATACGTCCGACGCGGAGGCCGCGAGGGCGCTCCAGAAATGCCTCCGCGCGGAGTTCAGCGCGTCCGAACGCGATCAAATGGGTCTATTGAAATAGATGTCGATGCTACTCAATCGCGCCATCGCGGCGCTTCAAAGGGAGAAAAATTATGGCTTCACCGAATCCGAATTATACGTCCGTCACGTTGGCTCCGCCCGCGACGTACAGTTTGAATCCGATCTGGTACAGCGGCGTCGAGGTTGCGCCGAGCAGCGGTCAATACACATTCGACTCAACGACGGCCAAGCTGGGCAATAACCAGCTCGCGTCGTATTTGTCACAGGGATGGAACATCGTCGCGCTTACGGCGTAACAATCTCGGTCGCGCGATCATCCTCGTTCGACGCGACCACGCCGGGGCGTCGGTTCTCCTGCCTGCGCCCCGGCAACCTTTTTGCACTCGCAAACAGATAAAGCCGATAACGCGCGGCCTACTGGCCGAAAGTACCAACTGGCGCAGGCTCGGGAGGTAAGGGCACCTCGGTGTTATTGGGTCCGTGAACCCACCCCGGACGATCAGGAACAGGATCGCCCACCTGAACCGGCCGTCCGCCGTTGAACGTCGGCAGATCGGGCGGTGGTGGTGGATCGATTCGCATCCCGCCGCTGGAGTTGAACGATTCGTCGAGTCGTTGTTGGGTGTCGATCACGTTCTGCCGTGATTGCGCGAACGATTGCGCGCCCTGTGACAGGCCGCCAGCCAACCCGCCGACGACTTCGCGCGTCACCTCAACGTGGTGCTCGAATTTCAATTCGTCGGCCACCGCCTGATCGTTGGCCGCTTTGGCCTGCGCGAGGCAATCGGAAATCTGCTCTGTGGGAAGGTCGAGGCAGGCTTTGCGCGCCGCGAGATCGTTGTTCTCGATGGTCGCCCGGCGGTGATGTTCGATCATAGTCATACATCCGCTCCCGCTGAGCGCGATCCCGGTTAGGAATAGTGTCGTTGTGAATTTCGCTTTACGCCGCCCCATTAGCAAGTAGTTTAACCAGCGGCGCGTCTAATGCACTAGAAATCTTTTCGCCTTCCGACTCCCCCTCCTGCGAAAACCCAACGCTTGGTTCTTGCTCTAGTGCGTTCACTCACGGATAACACACAGCATCAGGAGGTCACGCACATGGTAAAATCACGCAAACCCCAGAACCAAATCACAAACCCGCAGCCCGCCATCGAGGCGATCACGCCCAGTTTGCCAGCGACGCCCATCGGTCCGACGCCGGAACCCGTAGCCGAGGCGACGCCAACGGTCGAAACCCAGCATGAGCCGCAGCAGACCCCGGTTGCCGCCTAACCCACGACGAAGGGCCGTCGTAGGAAGGCCAAGGCTGTCCCACCAGCGAAGGACAACCCGGCAGCGCGGTTGAGCGACGGGAAACGGGCAACCACCCATTGCCAACGCGGCCATCTGCGGACGGCCAAGAACACTCGCGTGTATGACATTTCCCAGCATTGCTTGGATTGCGCCAAGGATCGTCGCCGCGCGAAGGCCGAAAAGCGTGAACTGGATCGCGCGGTTGCCGAGCACGCCTCCAAGGTCGCAGCGGATCAGGCGCAAGTGGCGGCTGAAACTCAAAAGGCGCGCCGCGCCGCCAAGGCTACGACCCCGACGGTTGCTGCTGCCTGAGCCCATCTGGTTCCACCTAGAACCCCGGTAGAAACCCTGCCGGGGTTTTTTCGATCTTTACGGCTAAGAGTGCCTATGATGAGAGTGGCCAGCGATTGGGCACTGGCCTTTAAGAGGCTTTTACCTGATTAGAGTTTTTCCAGGTCATCGGCTAAACGGGCCGATGCTACGAAAGCCGCTCTCGGCCCGACGGCGAACAAGGCATCTGTTGGGCGCTTAATATACTATGCTGAGGCCGTGGACCTATTTGACGAAGTATGCCGAAAAATCCAAGACGAGAAGATCCTCCTCGCCATGGAACCCGAGGAACTCGGAGAAACATTGATCCTTCTGTGGCAGAACCACTTTCCAAACTCTTCAGTTCAAGAATCAACTTTCGATCTTAGGAGGCGAATTCAAAGCGGTTTCGTCGCAGTACCGTACCCGGAACCGTCATGGCCGGAAGTTACCTTGGCATTCTCTGAAGCGTGGGCATGGTTGAAGGCGCAGGGACTCGCTGTACCGGATATGGGTCAAAGCGCCAATATGCGGCTCAGCCGCCGTGCCCGAAAAATCACAACGAGAGCCCAATTCTCGGAATTCAGGACTTCAAAGCTACTCCCTCGCGAAATTCTCCAGCCAAAGATATACGACTCAGTCTGGAAAGCTTTTCTGCGAGGCGAATACGATGTGGCGGTGTTTGTCGCGATGAAGGCGGTGGAAGTTGCCGTTCGCGAGGCCGCCAGTCTTGGCAACGACCAACTCGGCGTGACTCTCATGAGAAAGGCTTTCGACCCCAAAACTGGCGCGCTCACCGATTCGTCGGTCGAGCAAGGAGAGAAGGAGGCGCGCGCTAATCTCTTCGCGGGCGCCATCGGTTCGTATAAAAATCCGCATTCTCACCGCGATGTAAATCTCGACGATCCCGCCGAAGCTCTAGAGATTGTTTTACTCGCAAATCATCTTCTGAGGATTGTTGACGCTAGGGTACGCGCGAGATCCTAGGACCGGTTGTACATTTTGGACGCGATAGCAGACGAAGAGATGAAGGTTACAGAGTTTTTGAGTTGCATCGGCACCGCACATTGAGGAGACAATTTGAAATGAAACTTCAATTCGTCATAGAACAAGCCGATTTGGACAACGTCCATAACCTAGTAACAGCTCAGGCCGAAGCGCTCTTGGTCATAGAACGGCAACATATGAACGTCGTCGACAACAAGGCGGAGGTTACACGCGAGCGATTTTGGGAAGTTCTGGTAAAGATGCGGCTTACTACGCTTCAAGATTCGGGACCAGAGAGTGCGGTTACTCTGTTTTCCAAACAGCAGCCATTTCCACTCAGCTATGCGGCTATTGGGCTAGAGGAAAACGTCGAAGAGTTTATCAAGCAGGTCTTTGAAGACCACAACTTGAAACGGTTCAAACGCAAAATCCCATCGGACCTAGCTGAAAACTGGCATAGGTTGCGAAAGGACAACGCGTGAGATCAAATTCTTGAACGATGCAATCGACTAACCTCGCTGGTCTCCTGGCAAGTTGAGGAGCAAGTAGCCGATTACATCGCTCGTCATCTGCGTGGATTCGGACCCAAACAGTCTAGGAACGTCTTGCAAGAATTGCATTTGACCAGATATGAGATACCACTAGACAGTCGCGTGACAAGATGGCTGAACGAGGAACTATATTATCCGATTAAAATCACCGCTGCCGCGCTCGCCGATCCAAATTTTTATAAATTTGTACTAAAAAGTATTCGCGAGTTGTGCGAAGCGTGTAGGGTATACCCATGTGTCCTAGATGCCGCTGTGTTTTCCTCACTAGAAAACTCTCGGCGAGGCCGCTCCAAGAGGTCATCACCAACGCTGAAAGTCGGCAGGCAACGGCTTCCTCTGCCCAGTTCAGTGCCCAGTTCGAGCGAACCGTAGGTAATCCGACGTAATCTCAAATCGAGAAAAGGCCCGTTTTTGCTAGCCAGATAGCCCTAGATAACGCCAGATAGGATGACGTATCCGATTGTAAGGCCGATGCTCTACCGCTGAGCTAACCGCCCGTATCGTGCTGAATTGAGTTCGTCCGGTCCTGTGCTTGGACCGGGGCTGTGTAGCTAGTCCGCTGCTGAGGCTGAAGCCGCTACGCTATCGTTCAGTGAGTCCTTAAGTTGCTTGCCAGGCTTGAACTTGGCTGAGCGACTGGCCGCAATCTCGATCGATTCGCCCGTTTTGGGATTTCGCCCGGTACGCGCCTGACGCGTCGATACCGAGAAGGTGCCGAATCCGGAGATGTTAACGCGCTCACCTTGATGGAGCGCATTAACGATATCGTCGAGCACGATATTAACCGCCTTTTCGGCTTCCCCGCGATTGATCCCCAATTTGTTCGCCAGAGCTTCTATCAAATCGGCTTTTGTCATGTGACGCGTCGCCTTGAACAGGCCTCCCCTCGGCTATGTTTTCCCCCGGAAAAAATAGGGCGGACCGCTGCGACTGGCCGGTCCGCCCCAACAGACGCGGTTTACATTACAACCTAGGACAGATTCGGCGGATTGTGCGGCACAACCGTCTCGTCGTCCTCATCTACGGACGGCTCTTCCTTGTCAGAGTCCGTGTAAATGATTGGCGCACTCTCCCCTGTTGCCGGCTTCAGGAAGGTCTCAGGATCAGTCAGCGTGAGTGCCTGCTTCAACACCTCGTCCATATGCTCGACCCGCACGAGCGTAACGCCCTTGAGGACCGGAGCTGGAATTTCTTCGATATCTTTCTCGTTCTCCTTGGGCATCAGCACGGTCTTGATTCCGCCGCGATGCGCCGCCATCACCTTTTCCTTCAACCCGCCGATCGGCAGAACGCGTCCGCGCAGAGTGATTTCACCCGTCATCGCAAGGTCGTTCTTAACCGGCACTCGGCAGAGCGACGAGACAAGGGCCGTCGCGAGTGTGATACCTGCAGACGGACCGTCCTTGGGAATCGCTCCCTCAGGAATGTGAATATGAATATCGATCTTCTGATAGAAGTCCGGACGCAGGCCGAGTTGTTCCGAGCGCGACCGCACGTACGATAGCGCTGCCTGCGCGCTCTCCTGCATCACTTCGCCAAGCTGGCCTGTAATAGTCAGCTTGCCGCGACCCGGCAGGATCGTGACTTCGACATTGAGCAGCTCGCCACCAAGTTCGGTCCAGGCAAGGCCGGTAGCAACACCGACCTGTGGCTCCGCCTCGGCAACGCCAAAACGGAACTTGTAAGGCCCGAGAAACTTGGCGAGGCTCGACTGGGACACCTTCACATGGGCATTGCGATCCGTCTTAACCACTTCGACTGCGGCCTTGCGGCAGATCGAAGCGACTTCGCGCTCTAGATTACGAACCCCTGCCTCGCGCGTGTAGTTACGGATAATCGAAAGCAGAGCCTTGTCGGAGAACTCGATGTTCTCTTCTTTTAGACCGTTAGCCTCGATCTGCTTCTTGATCAGGTACTTCTTCGCGATCTGGAGTTTTTCCGCCTCGGTATAGCCCGGGATACGGATGATCTCCATACGATCCTGCAACGGCCGCGGGATACGCTCGAGTGCGTTCGCGGTCGTCACGAACATCACCTTCGACAGATCGTAGTCACAATCGAGGTAGTGGTCGTTGAAGGTGCTGTTCTGCTCGGGATCCAGCACTTCCAGCAATGCCGACGACGGGTCACCGCGGAAATCGGTCGACATCTTGTCGACCTCGTCGAGCAGAATAACTGGATTGCCCGAACCCGCCTTGCGGAGCGACTGGATAATCTTGCCGGGCAGTGCGCCGATATAGGTCCGGCGATGGCCCCGGATTTCCGCTTCGTCGCGCACGCCGCCGAGCGATACGCGGACGAACTTGCGGCCGGTCGCTCGTGCGATCGACTTACCGAGCGAGGTCTTACCAACCCCCGGAGGTCCAACTAGGCAGAGAATCGGTCCCTTGAGCTGGCCGACCAGCGTCTGCACCGCCAAGTACTCAAGGATACGCTCTTTAACCTTCTCGAGGCCGAAGTGGTCTTCTTCGAGAACGCCCTCGGCTTCCTGGATATCGAGCTTATCCTCGGTGTGTTCAAACCAAGGCAGCGCCAGGAACCAATCGAGATAGTTACGAACGACTGTCGCCTCAGCGGACATCGGCGACATCATCTTAAGCTTCTTGATCTCGCGTTCGCACTTATCACGCGCCTCCGCCGACATCTTCTTTTGGCGGAGTTTTTCTTCGAGCTCCTGGATCTCGTTCTTGAATTCGTCTTTCTCGCCGAGCTCTTTCTGAATCGCGCGCATCTGCTCGTTGAGGTAGTACTCCTTCTGGGTCTTCTCCATCTGCTTCTTAACCCGGGAGCGGATGCGTTTTTCGACTTCGAGAATCTCCAACTCCGAACGCATGTAGCCAAGGATGCGCTCCAGGCGTTCCGCAGGGTTGAAGCATTCGAGCAGCGATTGTTTGTCTTCGAGCTTGATGCCGAGATGACCGACCAGCTTGTCGGCGAGATAAGCCGGATCATCGACCGAAGCGATCGACGTCACCATCTCGGGCGGAATCTTCTTGTTGAGGCGGACGTAGTTATCGAAGGCGGTATTGACCGAGCGCATCAACGCTTCGACTTCAGTCCCGCGTTCGGAGGTCTCTTCTATCTCTTCGACCTCGACCTGGAAGAAGTCGTCCTGCGCGACGTAACGCTGAATGCGCGCACGCTTCTTACCTTCGAGCAAGGCCTTCACGGTCCCGTCCGGCAGACGCAGCAACTGCACCACCGTTCCCAGCGTGCCGACGCTATAGATATCGGCCGGACCGGGTTCAGAGACGCGCGCGTCTTTCTGCGCCACCAGTAGAATCGGTTTCTTGCTCGATTCGGCAGCCTCAAGTGCCTTGATGGACTTTTGGCGGCCGACGAAGATCGGATAAACCTCGTGAGGAAATACGATCAGCTCACGGAGCGGCAGCAGTGGAACAGCTTCGTTCGCGGGGTCGCGATTGTCTTTCTTATCGTTGCGGAAAAGCATTTCCGTTTATCCCGGTCTCCTACCGCTTAAGCGGTCTCAGCGGTCTTTTGATAGACGAGTAATGGCTGCTCCTTCTGGGTAACAACCTCCTCCGAGATCATGACCTCCTTAATATTGGGTTGGGACGGAATGTCGTACATCAAATCCACCATGATGGCTTCCATGATAGCACGAAGTCCGCGCGCACCAGACTTGCGCTTGAGCGCCTCGCGCGCGATGGCTTTCAGTGCACCCTGAGCAAATTTCAGGTGGACGTTCTCCATCTCGAACAGTTTCTGATACTGCCGCACCAACGCGTTCTTCGGTTCCATCAGGATCCGCACGAGTGCGTCTTCATCGAGTTCGCCCAGGGTCGCAATTACCGGCAGGCGCCCGACGAATTCAGGAATCAAACCAAAGCGCAGCAGATCTTCCGGCTGCGTCTCAGCAAGCAGTTCGGATACGGTGCGCGGATCACGATTCGTCAGATCGGCGCGGAAGCCCATCGTCTTGCCCGCCAGTCGTCGACGGATAATGTCTTCGAGGCCGACGAAAGCACCGCCACAGATGAAGAGGATATTGGTGGTATCGACCTGCAGGAACTCCTGCTGGGGATGCTTGCGGCCACCCTTAGGCGGCACACTCGCCATCGTTCCTTCGACGATCTTCAGCAGCGCCTGCTGTACGCCCTCGCCCGATACGTCGCGCGTGATCGAAGGGTTATCGCCTTTGCGCGCAATCTTGTCGATTTCGTCGATATAAACGATACCGCGCTGGCATCGCTCGATATCGTAATCGGCGTTCTGCAGCAGTGAGAGGATGATATTTTCGACGTCTTCACCGACGTAGCCGGCCTCAGTGAGCGAGGTAGCGTCGGCAATCGTGAACGGAACCTGGAGGAAGCGGGCCAGTGTCTGCGCAAGCAGGGTTTTGCCCACGCCGGTCGGCCCGATCAGCATGATATTTGATTTCTGGAGCTCGACCTCGCCGGTCACGCTCTGCGAATCGATACGTTTGTAATGGTTGTGGACCGCAACGGAGAGGATCTTCTTCGCACGCTCCTGCCCAATCACGTACTGATCGAGTACGCGCTTGATCTCCGCCGGCTTCGGCACTGCCGAACTTTGGCTGAAGGCCTCTTCGTTATCGGTCTCCTCCGCGATGATATCGTTACAGAGGTCGATACATTCGTCACAGATATAAACCGTGGGGCCGGCAATAAGCTTGCGAACCTCATCCTGGCTCTTGCCGCAGAAGGAGCAAACTAGATTGCCCGAGCGGTCATCATGCTTCGCCATACTGTCTCCCGCCGCTCACTTGGAGGGCCTTCGGCTAACGATTACCTCATCGATCAGCCCGTATTCAACCGCTTGTTCCGGAGTTAAAAACATGTCGCGGTCGGTGTCACGTTCAATTTTACGCAGATTCTGTCCGGTGTGGCGAACAATGATGCTGTTCAGCTCCTCACGAATACGGAGTATCTCCTTCGCTTGAATATCGATATCAGTAGCCTGACCCTGCGCCCCGCCGAGCGGCTGATGCATCATGATCCGCGAATTCGGCAGCGCGTAGCGACGACCCTTCTCACCGGCCAGTAGCAGAATTGCCGCCATGCTCGCGGCCTGCCCGAGGCACAACGTCGACACGGGCGGCTTGATGAACTGCATCGTGTCGTAAATCGCGAGCCCCGCGGTAACCGAACCGCCGGGTGAATTGATGTAGAAATTGATCTCCTTTTCCGGGTCTTCCGCTTCAAGGAAAAGGAACTGTGCAGTAACGAGATTAGCGACGTCGTCGTTGATGGGATAACCGAGGAAGACGATCCGGTCCTTAAGGAGACGTGAGTAGATGTCGTAGGCCCGCTCACCGCGGCCAGTCTGCTCTACAACGACCGGCACTAAATTGCTCATCTTTCCTCGATAACACCCAAAACTTTCGCGCCTGCGCGCTCAGTATCATGGATTTTGTTTAATAAAATCCTAACCCGTTTGAGCCATATCAGCAACTGCAAAGACACACATCCGCGGTGCAGGAGTGGTCAAGGATTGTCCCGTGAGATTGGTAGATTTGTGCAAAAAAACAACCGCGGAGCTGGTCCAACTCGGAAGACGCGACCAGCCTCCGCGGATGTGCGCTTTTGAAACAATTATTTACGCCGAGGCCGACTCAGCGGGCTCTTCCTTCTGAGCCCGCTCCATCAACACCCCGATAGTCTTTTCGCGGCGCATCACCTGCTTCAGCGCTTCGCGATTTTCCTCGGCGCGGTAAAACTCCGCGATCCGATCGCGTTGGCGACCGCCCCGCGTAACCATCGTCGCAATCCGCTCCGCAACTTCGTCGTCGCTGACCTCGATATTTTCCTTGGTGGCGATCGCATCGATGACCAGTGCGCTGCGCGCCCGCTTCTCGGCGCGTTTGCGGGTCTCTTCCGGATTCTCCGCTGCACGCTGATGCGCCATCTCGTGAGGGATTCCGGCGGACTCAAGCGCATTGGCCATCTCCGCTTCGATGGTGCGCTGCTCGGCCGTGATCAGCGATTCAGGAACTTCGACAGGATTTCGTTCGATGACGAGATCGATGAGGCCCTGGCGCGCCCGGTTATCGGCCTCCTGCTGCGCATGCGCTTCGAGATCCTTACGGATCGCCGCGCGCAATTCATCGAGGTTCTGGAACTGCCCCTGATCCTTGGCGAACTCGTCATCCAGATTCGGCAGCACGCGCTCGTAGATATCCTTAACCGTGGCGCGCCATTCGACGGTTTTGCCGGCAACCTCGCGCTCGACGTAGTCCTCGGGATAGCTCCGCTCCTTCCGCACTTCGACGCCAACCTCGGCACCGCGCAGAACCTCGTCGAGGCCGTGAGCCGGTTCATTCGGAGCTACGCGCACGATACGGTCGGCGAACTTGGTGTCGGGAACGCCCTTCCCTTCGTGGAAGGCTTCGAACGTCGCCACGACAAAATCACCATCGGCTACGACCTTACGATCTTCAATTTTTTTCAGGCTGCCGTTGCGTTCACGAAGGTTCTCAAGAGTAGACGCCACTTCCTCGTCAGAGACGGTGACGGTCGACTTCTGGACTTTGAGCTCAGCGTAATCCTGAACTTCGAACTCCGGCTTCAGATCGAAGATCGCGCTGAACTTCAACTGCGCCTTCTTAAGATCGCTCTCTTCCGTGATGATCTCGGGCTGCACTATCGGCTGGAGATCATTTTCGGCCAGCGCCTTGCCGGTGTATTCTCGGATCAGTTTCTGCAAGACGTCGCCACGCACCTGATCGCCGAAAAACTTCTCCAGCAAGTTGCGCGGAGCGCGGCCGGGTCGAAAGCCGCGAAGCTGCACGGAGCGACGGAGTTCGTTATAGGTCCGATCGAGTTCGCTGTTGATCTCAGCGGGCTCGAGTTCGATGGTCAGCTTGCGACGAAGCGCGTTCGGGGTCTCAATATTAACGTTCATGGTTTTGGCTCTAGTAAACATGCGCCTGCCGGGACGATCAACCAGCTAACGACGGTTTTGCGAGAAGCAATGAAACCGGATAAGGGCTGCGCAGAAATGTCGCGCGAAGCGCAAAAGAGAGGGTGCGCTCCACTGGACATCGTGCGAAGGAAAACCTAAACTTCCGGCGGTTAAACCCGGCCACTTCAGGCTCGGGCATTTTTTTAACTCGTGGGGCGGCTGTAAAGAATCTCAGCGCCGCCGTCCACACAAGAGCAGGAGAGAGATTCTCGATGAGTGAAGCGAAGATTATATTGCCGGCGCTGACACAGAATCAGATGTTGATTCTGTGGGGCGTTCTGATCTCGGCGATACTGGCGATCGGCTACGGCTTGGTCCTGGTGCGGACCGTGCTAGCGGCGGACCCGGGCGCCAAGTCAATGACCGACGTCGCCGACGCTGTTTACGAAGGTTCGATGGCGTACCTCAAGCGGCAGGTCAAGACGATGATTTTCTTCGTCATCTTGATCGCGGTCGGTCTCTTCATCATGTACCAGCGCGTCTATCCGGACCGCCTCGATCTATCGCTGGGAATTGCAATCGCCTTCGTGCTTGGCGTCAGTGCCTCCTACGGCGCAGGGTTCGTCGGGATGTGGTTGGCCGTTAAGGGCAACGTCCGCAGCGCGAACGCCGCTTTGACCAGCTTCAAGGACGCGATGGAACTGGCGTTCAAGGCCGGAGGCGTTTCAGGCATGTTCACGGTCGGACTCGGCCTGCTCGGCGCAACCGTCATCTTCCTGGTTTACCAGCAGGATGCGATGAAGGTTCTGGTCGGCTTCGGCTTCGGTGGATCGTTGGCCGCACTCTTCATGCGTGTCGGTGGCGGTATCTTCACCAAGGCAGCAGACGTCGGCGGTGACCTCGTCGGTAAAGTCGAGGCGGGGATTCCGGAAGACGATCCGCGTAACGCTGCGACAATTGCGGATAACGTCGGCGATAACGTCGGTGACTGCGCCGGTATGGCGGCTGACGTTTTCGAATCGTACGAAGTAACGCTGGTAGCAGCGATCATACTCGCGGCCTACGCCGTGGCCGACAAAGACTTCCAAACCCTCTATGGTGCGGGTGCTGGCGCGTTTGCGATGAAGCTTATCGTCTTCGCGCTCATCCTTCGCGCAGTCGGCGTCTTCTCCTCGATTCTCGGCATCATGGCGGTTAAAGCTCCGGCCGGGAAGATGGAAGACCCGATGAAGCCAATCAATCGCGGCTTCATGACCTCTGCCGTGGCTTCGGTAATCGGCTTCTTCATCGTCAATTATCTATACATGACCGACCCGACCACAGGCGCGCCCGACTGGCGGTTTGGCCTCACGGCGACCTTCGGCGTATTGCTTGCGATCTTCACCCTGTGGCTGACCAACTACTTCACCCATCCCGATCGCGGCCCCGTTATCGAGACCGCTAACGCTGCGCGCACCGGCCCAGCGACTCTGATCATCTCCGGCCTCGGCGAAGGCATGGAATCCTCTACCTGGGCGGCGATGCTGATCGTGGCTGCGATCATCGGCGCACTCGTGATGTTCCAGGGCTCACTTGCGCTGCAGTTCTACGGTATAGCGCTCACCGGTCTGGGACTGCTGACCACCACGGGCTTCATCCTCGCGATGGATACCTACGGTCCTATCACTGACAACGCGCACGGTATCTTCGAGATGGGCGGAATCCATCAGGAAGAGGCGTCGCGTACGCTTTCGTGGATGGACGCTATCGGCAACACGACCAAAGCGCTGACCAAGGGGCTTGCGATCGCGACGGCGGTTATCGCAGCAGTTTCGCTGTTCCGCTCCTTTATCGACGAAGCGCCTCTTGGCGACATGGGAGTACAGATCAATTCCCCTACGGTTTTCATCGGTCTGTTGATCGGCGCTGCAGTGCCCTTCCTCTTCAGCTCGTTCGCAATCAAAGCGGTCGGCCGCTCGGCCTATCAGGTCGTGTTTGAAGTGCGCCGCCAGTTCCGCGAGCATCCGGGGATCATGGAAGGCAAGGAACTGCCCGACTACGGCAAGTGCGTTGATATCGTTACCGCTTCGGCGCAGAAGGAGTTGCTCAGCCCCGCGATCCTCGCGGTCTTCGCTCCGCTGCTCGTCGGCTTTGGTCTGGGTGCGGGTGCACTCGGCGGCTTCCTCGGTGGTACGATTCTGACGGGTCAGCTGATGGCCGTGTTCATGTCGAATGCAGGCGCTAACTGGGACAATGCCAAGAAGAAGGTCGAAGATGGCTACCTCGGTGGTAAGAACACTGACGTGCACAGAGCGACCGTCGTAGGCGATACCGTTGGCGATCCTTTCAAGGATACGGCCGGCCCGGCGCTGAACCCGATGATCAAGGTTATGAACCTCGTCGGTATTCTCGCTGCTCCGTTCACCACGGCGGCGGTTGCGGAGTACAACGCTGGACGCCTCGCCATCGTCGTACTGTCGGTCGTGCTGCTCACAGTGGCAGTTATCCTGTCGAAGCGCGGCGCTATCGGCTCTGATGAAGCAGGATCAGGAACGCACAAGGCTGCGGCCTAAGCGCATCGGGTTTCCGATTGCTAAACCAGCGGGGGTGCCCATCGGGCGCCCCCGTTTTTCTTTCCGCCTCTATCGTCTGGTAGAGAACGGCTGCTAGAAGCGTCGATCGGGACGAATGAGTTGAAGACCCAATCCATCGGAACCCTCTACGTCGTCGCGACGCCGATCGGCAACGCCGAAGATATCGGTGCGCGCGCGATCCGTGTCCTGCGTGAGGCCGATTCGATCGCTTGCGAAGATACCCGACGCACAGGCCGGTTGCTCACCGAGCATCAGATCACCACCCCGATGGTAAGTTACTTCGAGCATAATGAGGCGCGGCGCATTCCCGAGCTGATCGCGCGGATGGAAGCCGGCGAAACGATCGCACTCGTCGCCGACGCGGGTACGCCTGCGATCTCCGACCCTGGCTATCGACTGGTACAAGCCGCGATCAGCGCAGGAATCCGCGTGAGCGCTGTGCCCGGGCCTTCGGCAGTGATCGCCGCGCTATCGATTGCGGGAATACCCACCGATCGTTTCGTCTTCGAAGGTTTCCTCCCCGCGAAAGCGGGCGACCGCAAACGCGCATTGGAGCGGCTGCGATCAGAGTCACGCACGATTGTCTTTTACGAGGCGGCGCGGCGCTTGATCGAAACGCTGGAGACGATGATCGAAGTTTTTGGAGCCGATCGTAACGCTGTGGTCACGCGTGAACTGACCAAAACCTATGAGGAAGTCGCACGCGGATCGCTTGCGGAGTTGCTCGCCCGCTTTACTGCGCAAGAACCGCTCGGCGAAGTCACCATCGTCGTGGCGGGAGCAATCGAAACGCACGCCGAATCGGTGAGCAAGAGCGGCTTCGATGAAGCCACGGCGATGGTGCTGCTGCGCGATCGCGGATTGAGCCTTAAGGACGCGAGCGAGGTGATCGCGAAGCTGACTGGCGCCCGCCGCCGGGATGTATATCAGCGGGCGTTGCGATCGGACCTACCCCCCGCCCCCCTCTCTAAAGAGAAGGGGGATTGAACTAACGGTTCAGCGCAGTGTGCGAAAGAACGCGCGGATATCGTCGATTAGGACTTGCGGTTCTTCCATCGGTGCGAAGTGGCCGCCCGAGGGCATGATCGTCCAGCGCTTCAGATTCAGATAGCGTTCCGCCCACTTACGCGGCATTAGAAAGACTTCCTTCAAAAACACGCCGGCACCGGTCGGAGCTTCGACGATCGGCGTGCGGTTATGCGATGGCTTCCAGGGATTGTGCACGGCCTCGTAGTAATAGCGCGCCGAGGTGCCATAACTCTCAGTGAGCCAATAGATCGTTGCCGTTGTGCAGAGATCGTCCTTCGAGAAGCGCTTCTCGATGTCACCGCCACAATCGCTCCAGGTGCGCCGCTTCTCGACCAGCCATGCGGCGAGTCCCGCCGGTGAATCGTTGAGAGCGCTTGCGACCGTCTGCGGCTTGGTCATCTGGATTGCGGAATAACCCGATTCCTCTTCGAAGAAGTGCTTGCCGCGCTCAGCCCATCCTTCTTCACCGGGTCCGAAATCTTCGGGCTTGGGACCACCCTCGCCAAAAAGCGTGAGTTGGATCAGCAGATGGAGATAGATACCGATCAGCTTGTCGGCGTGTTTGTGGCCCAGTTGCTCGGTGATAATCGCGCCCCAATCGCCGCCCTCGGCTGCAAACTTCTTGTAGCCGAGCACGTCCTGCATCAGCTTCACCCACAGATCCGCCGTGGTCCAGTAATTCACTCCAGTCTTGGTCAGTGGCGTGGAGAAGCCGTAGCCGGGTAGCGACGGCACGACGACGTCGAAAGCGTCTTTCGGATCGTCGCCGTAGGACGCCGGATCAGCGAGCGGACGAATCACCTTATGGAGATCCCAGAACGTCCATGGCCATCCGTGGGTAAGGATTAGCGGTATCGGATTCGGCCCCTTGCCAGGCTCGTGGATGAAGTGGATTGGAACGCCGTCGATCTCAGTCTTGTAGTTGGCGTAGCTGTTAATCTGGCGCTCGACCTTGCGCCAGTCGTATTGGGTCCGCCAGTACTCGACCAGCTCCTTCAGATAAGCCGTGTTGGTGCCATACTCCCAGTTGGGATTCCCGAAGTCGCCCGGAAAGCGGGTTCGTGCGAGGCGATCCTTCAAATCGGCAAGCGCTGCGTCGGGAATGGCAACAGTAAAGCGTTCTTTCGTCGGCATCGGACGGCTCCAATCGAGCGAGGGTTTCGCGCAGCACGATAGCTGGCTGATGGTGTCAGCTCAAATGAAACACGCCACACGAACTTTGTCGTCGGCGTGGCGTTCCTTCGTTTGTTGCCCGAAGCTAAAGGGCAGGCTTCCCTTCGATTGTCCGATGCTGTGCGTAGAGAGCTAACCGAGCCGCTGCCTGCGATGCGTCATGTTGCAAAGCGAGCGCCTGACCTTGGATTGCGATTGCCTTTTCGAAAGCACCGGCGGAGGCATAAGCGGCAGCCAAAGTTTCGACCGCCTTGGCGTCCTTCCATTGGGTAAGATTACAGGCCTCTTGAGCAAGAGTAATCGCCCGTTTGTGATCGCGGCCGGCATGTGAACTCGCCATCAGCCAGGCGAGCCGCTGCATCGCTATGCCGTCTTTCGGATCGATCATCAGTGCATGTTCGTAATCAGTGATCGCGAGCGTCGGCTTTCCGGTCCGTTGATAGACTTCAGCACGCTGATCGTAGGCGCGACCGTCGCGTGGGTTCTTCTGAATCGCCTCGGAAAGATATGATGCGGCCGCCTCGTAATATCCCAGATGGAACGAGAGCCATCCGGCTGCGTCCTGATACTCGAGCCCTCCGGCTGCCTGCAACGGAGCAATTGGGTCGCGATGAACCTCGCCGACCTCAACCTGGCGGCTTCCCGCTGATGCGAAGTGCGGCGCAGGGCCCTTTACCTTCCGCGACGAGGAATGCGCGCTAGAAGCCGACGCCGGTCGTCGGCTTTCAGCGAACACCATCTGACGCTTCTGGTTCTTCGAAAAGGCTTGGGGATGGCTCGACGTGAATTGCGTGAAAACTGACCCTTCCATGAGGACTCGTGCGAGCGAACAAGCCGCAAACGCAAGAATCGTCCACAACGCTACCCGCGCGACAAGGTTTAAACCTGGCGACTGCGCCGGTGCGGCATCGGGGTCGATTCGTTTGATTAAAGCAGGCTGAGCGATTGCGGTCATAGTTCTCTATTTGAATCGAGTAATTATTAGCGTTTACGAGGGCTATGTTAGCTATAAACATCCCGAAGCGATAGCAGGAAATTTACGCTAGCTATTGATCGTCCTAGTTTCGCCATTCTTCGCTTCTCATTTGCCTCAAGAGAACGGGCGCTCGGAAGACATCTTCCTGGCTGCTACGTCTAATAGTTGTGGATGGCGCGCTTGAAACCCTATATGGCCTCAGATTCAATGCCATAAGGGATGGCGACGAAAACCAAGGAC
Source organism: Binataceae bacterium (SeqCode) (assembly GCA_035541875.1). GTDB lineage: Bacteria > Desulfobacterota > Binatia > Binatales > Binataceae > JAJPHI01. The sequence goes on along the minus strand of DATKML010000024.1, from coordinate 30,996 downwards.
GTTGCGGACGCGGCGGCACAGCGGCGCGAGCCGGTAGTGCTGGTGGTGCACGGTCCGAACCTGAATCTGCTCGGAACCCGCGAGCCCAAGATTTACGGACGAACTACGCTCAAGGATATCGACCGGCGCCTGGTTGAACTCGGGCGGGAGTTGGGCTTGAGTGTTAAGACTTTCCAATCGAATAATGAGGGTGAGATCGTCGATCGGATTCAGGCGGCCCGTGGTCGCGTCGACGTTCTGATTATCAACCCGGCCGCCTACACGCATACGAGCGTTGCGATCCGCGATGCGATCGGTGCAGTCGACGTTCCGACAATCGAAGTGCATCTGTCCAACGTCTATAAGCGCGAGCCGTTCCGCCATCACTCGACGATTGCCGACGTGGCGGAAGGACGTATCATGGGCTTCGGCGCGGAGAGTTACGTGCTCGCCTTGCGCGCCGCCGTCGGGATAGTAGCGGCGCGAGCCAGTGCAAACTAGCGGAAGAGGTGCGGGCCGCCGTCGTGCGGCAAGTGGGACTGGGATGGAAACACGAGAAATCAAGGCATTGCTCGCGCTGATGCGCGAGTATGAGCTGGTCGAACTCGAAATCGACGACAAGAAAAAGGGCAAAGTACGGCTAGTACGAGCCGGTGCCGGACAGAGCTTCGCCAGCACTCCGGCACCATCACCCCAACCGGCGGCACCCGTATTGCCGACGCCTGCGCGACATGTACGCGCCCCGGCGGCCCGCGATTCAAGCAAGCCGATCGCCGTCGAATTAGCCGAGAATGAGCGGTTGATAACGAGCCCGATGGTGGGGACGTTCTATCGTGCCTCATCGCCGGATGCCGCCCCCTTTGTTGAAGAAGGCGACTCCGTGCGCAAGGGGCAGACACTTTGCATTATCGAAGCGATGAAGATGATGAACGAGATCGAGGCCGAGGTGGCCGGGCGCGTCGTGAAGGTCCTTTGTGAGAATGCGCAACCGGTCGAGTATGGACAGCCCTTGGTAGTGATCGAGGTTGGCTGAGCCGCCTGTTAAGGTGAGTACAGCAGGCTGGCGGGAGACCTAATATGTTCAAGAAACTGCTGGTGGCAAATCGCGGGACGATCGCAATTCGAATTATTCGCGCGTGCCGCGAGCTTGGTATAGCAACAATCGCGGTCCATTCGACCGCCGACAAGGATGCGCTCCACGTGCGGATGGCCGACGAATCGGTTTGTATCGGGCCGCCCGCCGCTGAAGACAGCTATCTGAGTATCCCGTCGATCATGAGCGCGGTGCTGACCTACGGTGCCGACGCGGTGCATCCGGGGTACGGCTTCCTCTCCGAAAACGGCGATTTTGCCGAAGCCTGCAGCAAATCGGGCGTCAATTTCGTCGGACCACGCGCGCGTCATATACGCCTGATGGGCGATAAGCCACGTGCTCGCCGCATCATGAAGCGAGCCGGGGTTCCGGTGCTTCCGGGCAGCGAAGGCACCGGCGTCACTGAACTACGCGACGCGCAGGCCGACGCGAAACGGCTCGGCTATCCGGTGCTGATCAAGGCCGCGGCCGGCGGCGGCGGCAAGGGGATGCGTGTCGTGCGCGACGACGCCGAACTGGCGAAGCTCTTCCCGCTCGCCCGCGCCGAGAGCGAAGCCGCCTTTGGTTCGCGCACGATGTATCTCGAAAAATTCCTCGAGAATGCTCGTCACGTCGAGTTCCAGATCTTGGCCGATAACAACCGCAACGCGATCCATCTGGGTGAGCGCGATTGCTCGATTCAGCGGCGCCATCAGAAGGTGCTCGAAGAAGCGCCCTGCCCTGTAATGACACCCCGTCTGCGCGATCGGATGGGCAAAGCGGCAGTCCGTGCCGCGCAGGTCGTCGGCTACTCCAACGTCGGCACGGTCGAGTTCCTGCTCGCTCCGAACGGTGAGTTTTACTTTATCGAGATGAACACCCGTATCCAGGTCGAGCATGGCGTGACCGAGATGGTCACCGGTATCGACTTGGTTAAGGAGAGTATCGAGATTGCTGCGGGCAAGCCGTTGCGGCTCAAGCAGCGCCAGGTCCATTTCGAAGGCTCAGCGATTGAGTTCCGCGTGTATGCGGAAGATCCCGATACCCATCTGCCGTCGCCAGGCGTCGTCAGCAGTCATCATTCGCCCGGTGGACTCGGCGTGCGGGTCGAAACCGCGCTCTATGACGGTTATCGCGTACCTGTGCACTACGACCCGCTGATCGCAAAGATTATCGTGCACGCAGAGACCCGCGAACTCGCTATCAACCGTGCGAAAGCGGCGTTGCACGAGTACCAGATCGATGGAATCAAGACGAATATCCCACTTCATCTGAAGATCCTCGAGGATCGCGATTTCGTCGCAGGCAATTTCTCAACCAACTTCCTCAAACGATACGACGAGGTGGCGCCACCGATGGCTCCGCGACTCGCGAAAGCGTCGTAACGGAAATCATATCCAGTTTCCAAGGTGAATCGTCGCAGTTTGTTCCCTTATCGTCGCGTCTCCTTCGCTCTTGTCGGCGCGGTTACGTTGGGCCTTATCGCCCACGCACCGCGCGGCTTCGCGGAGTCATCAGATAACGCGCCGCTCCAGCTCCCCGGAGGGCTTTCGTCGGATTCCGATAGCGGCGGTCTCTCGCAGCTCGTAAACGGTTCCCATGGAACCCCGTCAGCCAAGACCACCGAGACGACCTTCGATTTCGGATCGGTCTTTCAAGGTGCCCAGGTCAAACACACCTTTCGGATCGAGAATGCCGGGCCAGGCACTTTAAGTATCGGGGCAGTCCAGACGTCCTGCGGATGTACCGTCGCAGAACCGACGAAGCGGCAGGTGGCCGCAGGCGACAGCTCCGAAATCGCGGCTATCTTCGATACGAGCGCAGACAAGGGGCCGTCGCAGCGCGTGATCACGGTCCATACGAATGATCCCGCGCACAAGCAGATCGCGTTTACGATCAAGGGCGACGTCAAGGTCAAAGTCGACGCGAATCCTTCACCGGTGGTCTTCGACAAAGTGAAGCACGGTACCGAGGTATCACGTCAGGTGCTCGTAACCGACCTGATGGGTGACAAGGATTTCAAGATCACGTCGATCACGAATTCGAGTCCCAACCTCAAGGTGACCCAGCAACCGCGGACTGACGGCAAGCCTGGAGCCGCATTGACCTTTACCCTGAGCAAGAGTGCGCCGGCGGCTAGCCTCAGCGATACGGTTAAGGTCGCCAGCAATATCGCACCCGTCACGATACCGGTCTACGCGAATGTCGTGGGCGATATCAGCGTGGCGCCGCCCCAGGTCTCGTTCGGTATCGTGAAGCATCGCGCTGGAGCGGTGCAATTTGCGCGCGTGATCAATGCGGGCGACAAGCCGGTTAATCTGCTCGACGCGAGAAGCAACAATCCGATCGTCACTGCGACGATCGAGCCGATGAAACCTGGCAAAGAGTACAAACTCACGCTCGAGCTGACGGCAAACTCACCCGACGGCACCCTGCGCGGTGCGATCGAAATCAAGACCGACGACCCGGGTCAGCCGGTTCTGCAGGTCCCCTTTTACGGGATCGTTGGCGGTTTCAGCGGCTGAGTGATTGTCTCCCCCGCGTACCTGGGGACCCTCGGTGGGCGAGCAGCCCACCGTTGCGCCCTTCGATAATTATATTTTTATTGAGGCGGGCGGAGTTAGAATAACGCTCAGCGCGGGTCAGTAATGTCGTACCTCGGCAGGCTTAATCCGTTCCCCTACCTTCTCGGCAAACTGTCGAGCCTGGCGGTCAAACTGCTGACCAAGCCGATCGCTCGCTACACGCTGACTATCCCGAACGATATGACGGCTCTGAAGCGCTGTCTGCGCAAGGGCGACGTCATCCTCGTTGAGGGTAACGAGCGGGTCAGCGAATGTATCAAGTACCTGACGCAAAGCTGCTGGTCACATTCCGCCCTCTACGTCGGCGACGAACCGCTGCGCCGGAGTCCCGAACTGAAGGCGGAGTTGATCGCTAAGTATGGTGACGACGCGCAGCATCTGATGGTCGAAGCGCTGGTCGAGCAAGGTGTCGTTCTGTCGCCCATCAGCAAGTACGCCAGTTTCAATCTACGTCTCTGCCGGCCACACGGACTCACCGCAACCGATCAAAAGCAGGTCGTCGACTATGCAATGGAACACGTCGGCCAACAATACGATTTCAAGAATATCTTCGACCTGGCGCGCTATTTCCTGCCGGTGCATATGGTGCCCGCTCGATGGCGTAAACAGGCGCTGCACTTCGGCAGCGGTGACCCGACGCGGGTGATCTGTTCGAGTCTTATCGCCGAGTGCTTTATGCGGGTGCGTTTTCCGGTCGTTCCTCGGTACGAGCCGTTCCCTGAGGGCTTCGAGCCGATGAAGAAAGTGGTGAGCTTGCTGGAGCGCTTCACCGGCGTCCGCGACAACCATCGGCCGCCGGGACTGCTGCGGATGGTATCTCCCACGCTTATCAGCCCGCGGGACTTTGACCTCTCGCCCTATTTTGCGATCGTGAAATACAACGTTATCGAGAGCACCCGCTTCGATTATCAGAAGCTGCTGTGGGCTGAGGAGCCCGAGGCGCGCACGCCGCCAAAGCTCGAAAAATCAGCCTGACGATTCGAACGTCAAAGATTCGGCGAATGCTAGGGCTTGCCGCATCGCGTCGCGGGGTGCGATAACTTTTTCATCGAAACAGTTTAAGACCGAGAGGGGTACGTTGGCACAAAACGAAGAGAGCAGCAGTAACCGGCGCGAATCGCTGGAAAAGACGATCGCCAAGATTCTCCATCGCTACTGCAACTTTGGCTGGGCGAATTACTATATTCCGGGCGAGAAATTCCCGAGTCTGATCGAAGAGCTGGTCGAGGTCGCGAATCCAGCGGGTCAGGCCGCTTACGAAGATGTCGTGCAATTCTTTCTGCGCACGCAAAGGATGTCATCTGCACAGGATCGCGCCGCCAAGCTGATGGAAGAGTTCTCGCTTCAGCGCAAGGCGTAAGAACCGGTCGAATGAACCCTGCTCGATTGCTGCTTCCTGCGAGGCTGAGCTTTGGGTCTCGCAGCTTCAAATCCCCTTCGCAATCATAACTGCCCCATCGCGGGCTTCGTGGTAAGCTGGGCGGCAACTGATTTTTACGAGCCTGCGGTCACGAAAGGAAAAGCCATGGCTATCAAACAGGTTGAACCGTCCGAGGCGGCTGCGCTTCTCAAGTCCAATCCCGATGCGGTCTATCTGGACGTCCGCACCGAAGACGAATTCGCCGCGGGCTATCCCGCCGGAGCGATAAATGTTCCCCTGATGTTCATGATTCCCGGGAATCCGCAGCAAAATCCGGATTTCCTTGCCGTCGTGAGCAAGCTTTTGCCGAAAGAGACCAAGCTCATCGTCGGATGCCGCTCCGGCGCCCGCTCACAGCGCGCTTGCGAGGAGCTGGAGCAAGCCGGCTATGCGGACCTCACCAACGTGCGCGGCGGTTACGGAGGCGCCCGTGACGCCAGCGGGAATATCGCAGTCAAAGGATGGGAGGACTCCAACCTGCCGATTTCCCATGAACTCGGCGATAACGCTTATCAGGCGCTTCGCACTAAGGCCGGGCTCTGATGCCGATACGACTGACCAAGATCTACACCCGCACCGGCGACAAGGGACTGACCGCGCTGGTTGGCGGCAAGCGTGTCCCCAAGGAATCGGGACGTCTCGAAGCCTACGGCACAATCGATGAATTGAACGCGATTATCGGAATCGTCCGAACTTATTTGCCCGATTTTCGCGACCGCCTGGGCAAGGAATTCGGCTGGTATTCCGAGATGCTCCGACGAATCCAAAACGAACTGTTCGATGTTGGCAGTGAACTCGCCACGCCGCCCGAGGACGAATACGAAGGGATGCACAAGGTAGGTGATGCAGAAACCAAGCTGCTCGAACAGGAGATGGATCGGATGCAGCGCGGACTCGAACCGCTGAAATCATTCACGCTGCCCGGCGGGGGTGTGCTCAACGCCTTCCTCCATCAGGCGCGTACCGTTTGTCGGCGTGCCGAGCGGGTTTGCTGGGCAGCGAAGCGCGAAGAGCCAATCAGCGAAAAAGTGATTATTTATATCAATAGGCTGAGCGACCATCTGTTTGTGCAATCGCGCTGGATTGCCAAACAGCTCGGCGAGCCCGAATTTCTGTGGGATCGCGGACTGCGGCTGAGTAAACCGGCGTCGCGTCCGGCCCCGCGCAAGGCATCGGCGAAGGCCTAGAGCGAACGAAAGCGAACAACGGCGGAGCGACTAACGTGGCGAATACGGCAGAAACTCTCTCTCTGGTACAGGCACAACTTGGGCCGATGGCGAACTACGTCTATATCATCGGCGACCCGACAACCCGCAAAGCCGCCGTGGTCGATCCGGCGTGGGAGATCGACCGGATCATCGAATACGTCCAGAGCAAGGACTATACGATCGAGCAGATCCTCGTCACGCACTACCATCAGGACCATATCGGCGGGAATCTCTTCGGCCAGAGTATCCAGGGCGCCGCCGAGATGGTCGGAAAAATCAGCGCCAAGCTCAACGTGAACAAGCATGAGGCCGAGGGTGTCAAAAAAGTTACCGGGCTCAGCGATTCAGACTTGCTGAAGGTCGAAGCTGGCGACGTCATAAAGGTCGGCAATCTTGAGGTTAAGTACATTCATACGCCCGGACATACGCCGGGCTCGCAGTGCTTCCTCGTCGAGGGCAACCTGATCTCGGGCGATACGCTTTTCGTGAATTCATGCGGACGCGTCGATCTGCCGGGATCGAACGTCGAAGACATGTACCACAGCCTCAACCATACGCTGAAGAATCTACCCGACGAGACGGTCGTCTATCCGGGGCACGCATATTCGTCGGAATCGAGCACGACGATCGCGAATCAGAAGCGCCACAACATGTACATGCGCTTCGATAATCTCGATGATTTCCTGATGGCAATGGGCGTCCCTCGGTAGCCATTGCGCATCGTTCTAACTCGCATCCCTCTCCCTTCAGGGAGAGGGATGCGAGTTAGAACGATGCTTCGATCACCGGTAGGGGCTGGAACCCGCAAACTTACGGGTTCACCGAGAAGTGAACCGGATGAAACAGGCGTGACTTGAACTTCCATCCGTCGCCGACCTTCACGTATTCATCGTCGTAGTAGCCGGTACCGGCCCATTCGAGATTGCTCTTGAGATTGCGTATCTCGACGTAGCAGCGTCCCGTCGCGCGGCCGTTGCCCTGCAGATCGATCACGTGATTGTGGATATACGGACGCGGAGCGAGAGCGCCCTGCCCGAGGCCGCCGTAGAGCTTCATCAAGCCCTCGCGCCCCGTAGCTTTCTGCTCGGTCTTGAAGCCCTTCGTGATGAACTCGCCGTCATCGGTAAACAGATCGACGATTCCCGTCGAATCGCTGCGCCATACGCAATCACAATACTTGAGTGGTAGTTCCCGAATCGCTTCGCGATCCGTCAGTTCCATCGCCAACTGCTCGATACTCTTCGCCATGATTACTTCTTCTCTCCCATTCCGCCGGTTCCCGCGACCATTTTCGGCTCCATATGAACCATCTGTGCGCTGCGCGATTGGAACTTCCACTGGTCTCCGACCTTCACGTACTCATCGTGATAGAAGCCAGTGCCGAGCCATTTCAGATTATCGCTCGCGTCACGCAACTCGACGTAGCAGCGTCCGCTCGCCTTACCGTCGCCCTTCAGCTCGATCACGTGGTTATGGATATAGGGGCGTGGCGTCAGATTCTTGAAGCCAGCCGCATAGGTCTTCTTCAGATCAGCGTGCCCTTTGTTCGTGGTCTCACGATTATTCCCGGCGATCGTAAAGACGCCGTCATCCGCGAACAGCGCCACGATGCCGTCGACATCGCCGCGCCAGACACAATCGCAATAACGCTGCGGCAGCTCGCGAATCTGATCGCGATCGGCTAGTTCGGTAATCGTCTGTTCAAGTGTTTTGGCCATGATTATTTCTTCCCCACGATTCCGGCGTTTCCTGCCGCGAGCTTCGGTTCCATGTGCACCATCTGGGCACGGCGCGACGCAAACTTCCATTCGTCGCCGACCTTCACGTATTCGTCATTGTAGTAGCCGGTCCCGAGCCAGCTCAGATTATTCGTCGCGTCGCGCAGCTCGACGTAGCAGCGTCCGCTCGCCTTGCCGCCGCCTTTCAGGTCGATCACGTGATTGTGGATATAGGGGCGCGGCGTAATCGCGTCGAGCGCCGCCTTGTAGGTCTTCAGAAGCTCGGCGTGGCCCTTCTTGGTGCTCTCGCCGTCCTTGGTGACGACGGTGAAGCCGCCATCGTCGGCGAACAGTTTCACGAGCCCTTCGACATCGCCACGCCAGACACAATCACAGTAACGCTGCGGCAGTTCGCGAATCTGATCGCGATCAGCCAACTCCGTAATAGTCTGCTCGATACTTTTTGCCATCGATCTCAACTCCTCTTCTCTTAGCGGGTCGGCTCACCGCTTTTGCCCCGAGCAGCAAGCCGCTCCGCGATGCTTAGCATCGAAGCGCCTCGCGCGTAAAACGGCTAGCATCGGCATAAGTCGAACGCCGGAGCGAATCTACTTGATGTAATCCCGTCATGTGCGTTAGAGCGCTGGATGGGAGTGATGGAAATGAAGCAGGATTTGGCGGGCAAAGTTGTCATTATCACCGGCGCGGGGCGGATGCGCAGTATCGGGCGACCGATTGCGAAGAAGCTGGCGCAGGCCGGTGCTTCGATTGTTATCACCGGTACGGGGCGCAAACCGGCGGATTATCCGGACGACGAGAAAGCCGCCGGATGGCGCGATATCGACAGCGTCGCGGACGAAATTCGCAAAGAGGGCGCGAAGTGTCTCGCGCTGGTCTCCGATATCCGTGACGAGAAGGCGGTGAACGAACTCGTCGATCGCACGATCAAGGAGTTCGGCCGGATTGATATCGTGATCAACAACGCGAGTGCAGCCCGCGGCCCTGATCGAGTGGCGGCAATCGACCTGCCCTTCGACGTATGGAAGAAAGTCTATGCAACCAACGTCGATGGGACCTTCCTGCTCTCGCGCGTCGCCGCTCGCCAGATGATCAGACAGCGCGACGGCGGCAGTATCGTGAATATCTCATCGATCGCGAGCAAGATCGCAGCCGCAAACATGGCCGCGTACGCCTCGTCGAAAGCCGCGATCAATGCCCTCAGCCATTCGATGGCGATGGAGCTGGCGCCACACAAAATCCGTGTCAACGCGCTCTGCCCAGGAATCATCGATACCTTCCGGATGGATGACCTCGGGCGCGGCGAGAACTGGGAAAAGTTCATCAAGACAATGATCCCGCTTGGCTATCCAGGCGACGGTAGCGAGTGCGCCGAGATCGTGTACTTCCTCGTTACCGACCGCGGTAAATGGATTACCGGACAAGCTATCAACGTCGATGGCGGCACAGTCTGGGGAAATTAAGAAAACCCTGCTGAAAAGGGTTCGGTCGAATCGCTTCGCGTAGATCCTTCGGCACAGCTCGCGTTGCTCGCTGGCTCAGGATGAAAAAATGGGACCCGCGCAGTGGTTCCGTAAAAAGGAGAGGGAACTCCGATGGAAAAGGCGCTGGCCGGTGTAAAGGTACTCGATCTAACGCAATACGAAGCTGGGCCCTCGTGCACCGAGATGCTCGCGTGGCTCGGCGCCGACGTGATCAAAGTCGAAGAGCCGAAGCGCGGCGAACAAGGTCGCTGGCGTATCACCGAGCAACCCGGCGTCGATTCCTACTACTTCCTCCTGCTGAACGCGAACAAGCGGAGCATCACACTCAACCTCAAGTCGGAGCAAGGCAAGCAAATCTTTCTCGATCTGGTGAAGCACGTCGATATCGTGAGCGAGAACTATACGCTTGGCACGATGGAGAGTTTCGGCCTCGGTTACGAGCGACTGCGCGAAATCAATCCGCGGCTCATCTACATGACGGTCAAGGGCTTCGGCACCTATGGTCCGTATAGCCAGTACAAAAGCTTCGACATGATTGCGCAAGCTGCCGGCGGTGCGATGGCGCTGACGGGCTTCCCGGGATCGCCACCGCTCAAGCCGGGCCCGACGATCGGCGATACCGGCACCGGGATGCATGCAGCCGTTGGCGTGATTGCGGCCCTCTATCAGCGCGAGCGCACCGGTAAGGGGCAGAAGGTAGAAGTCGCGATGCAGGAAGCGGTGCTGAATTTCGTCCGCGTGCCGATGATGGGGACCTATCTCACGGGAAAGGCGACACCACGTGTCGGTAATCGTCTCGGCGCCGGACCACTTGGCGATATCTTCAAGTGTGCTCCGGGCGGCCCCAACGACTACGTCTATATCTACTGCTCGAATCAGGACATGTGGGAGTCGCTCTTCAAGACGATGGGCCGTCCCGAAGTCGCGACCGATCCGAAATTTACTGATCGCAAATCACGCCGCGATCATTTTGAGGAGCTGGTTGCGATCGTCGAGAGCTGGACATCGCAGCACACCAAGCAGGAGGTGATGCGGATCCTCGGCGAGGCCGATGTGCCCTGCGGCGCAGTACTCGACAGCGTCGAACTGCTCAACGACCCGCATCTGCGCGAGCGCGAGATGATCGTGACGATCGACCATCCGGTGCGTGGGAGAGTTACGATACCCGGATGTCCAGTCAAGCTCGAAGACTCACCAGTCGAGGTAAAGAGTGCGCCGCTACTCGGTCAGCACAACAGCGAAATCTACTCTTCACTACTGGGCTTGGGTGACGCGGAACTCCAGCGACTCAGGCTGCAAGGAATAATCTGAAGCGGCGGTTTTTCCCTCGCGGGCCTATCCGATTCTTGCGGCCGCGATATGCAGCGCGAACATGCTCAACGGGATGATATCCATCAACATCGCCGCCGAGAGCAGCATCCGCGCAAGGCGCTCCCGGATGAAAAGAAAGGTCACACCCTCAACGATCAAGAGGACCGGGCCGAGCACCATCCGTGGGATCGCGCCGAACGCTATGATTAGTCCGAGCACGCCGGCAAAGGCGTTGGGTAGATCCCGCGGGGCTGGCCCTGCCGCCAGATAAACAACGGCGATCCAACTCGCGGGTCCAATCGCGGCAAGCAGGAGTTCCGCAGCGACCAAGGTGCGCGGAGCTTTATCGAGCCATAGCTTGAGCAAAAGCCACGTTGGCACCAAGCTTAGCAGCCCGGTGACCAGCACGAACAGGACCATGTCGCCGAAGGCGGCCATGCCCCCTGAGGTCTGTTGGATAGAATTCGGGATCGGCAGATCATTGATGGCTGCCGCGGCGATACCTCCGGCTACAGCCACACCGTATCCCACGGCAATCAAGGCCAGCTTCTTCACGATTCGCATAGCTTCTGGATTTAGTAAGGAGGATCGACCGGCTGAAGACAATCGATTTCCTTATCGGCAGAACGGCTGACGATGTCTAAAAGTGGTTGCGACCCGGAGTCGTCGTAGCCGAAGCGACGCCGAACCGCTCGCGCCTCTTCTTCGATTATCGCTTCGTCTGCGGTGGAGAAATTGGCGATGTAGTAAGTCGGTAAGTGCAGGCGCTCGGCCCAGTTGGCAATCGCTTTTTCGTCGGCGAGGCGGCAGTGCGCGAAGATGTGTTCGAGTGTCGCCGCTGGATCAGTGCAGAGATCCTCGAAGCGCACGATCAGAGTCGCGTCGCGTAGCTCAGTATCACTCTCGAGTTGATCCGCGACATAGCCATAGATCATCGCCCAATAGCGTGCCCATCCGCGAACTTCCTCGCCGCTTTTCCAGAGCTGCTGGATTTCCTCAATTTTACTGGTATCGCCAACGTTGATTGGCCGCAGGTCAGCGCCAAATTCAAAATGACCTACGCGCCGCAGATGTTCGACGGTTCGTGGATCAGACGCGGCGGCTTCGTTGAACAGACGATGCTCCTTAATCAGCGAGGCGATGTGCGTCGCCGGATGCCGAATCGGCACGATGAAGCGCGCATCGGGAAAAAGCCGATGTATATAGGCGAGTCGCGCCAGATTGTAATTACCCTTCGACGCGTATCGGTGGGCGTGTCGTACAATCAGCAACTTGCGCAGATGATCGCGATAGAAAGTCTCGAACGCCGTGTTGCTGCTCGACCCATCGAGGACGTTGCGCTGTGACGGATCATGCAAATGGGAGAAGAAGGTCATCCAGATCACCTCCTCCATCGCTTCCGGGCTATCCGCGTCGACAAAGATTCCGTCACGATGAGCCCGCTCGACGCGTTCGCCGGCCTTCGCACCAGCCTTGGCGAGCCACCAATCCCAGAGATACGGCGTCATCACCGCCGGATAGTCGCGATAACGATGTGTCCCGATCCCATCGAGCCCCGCGATAACCTCAAGGAGTATCGTGGTACCCGATCGCGCAAGGCCCGCGATAAAAATCGGCTGCTCGATCTTTATTTTGGATAATTGCCCAGAGAGAACCTTCGATTCCGAGCGGCTCAACCGGATCATCCAGCCCGGATGGCGTTCGATCAGGCCGCCGAGTGAATGGATCCATCGGTTGATGTAAAACCCGTCGGCGGGATTCGAGGCGGCTGGCGTTGCTGGCGCGGAGCTCATCGATGAGCCAGCACCCGTCGCAGCGCCAGCGCGGCGAGAATTGCCGAGGCAAAGAACACGGCCTCCCCGCTACACCACCAGGGCAGATCGACTACAAGTCGATCTTGTGGGGTCCGCCCAACCGCGCCGATAAGAACAAGACCGGGAACGCAGGAGAATAACGTCGGGCCGGCACTGAGCCCAACCTCCTTGAGGGATAGGCGAATCGATGTCCAAGCTTGCTTCATCGTACGCCCAAACTCGGCGTCGTGGTCGATATAGCGATTCAGGAGCAGGCGAGCGTCGGCAGCCTCTTTACGTGCCTCCGCCAAGCGCTTTTCGGGGGCCGTGAGCCAATAGATTACGGCAGAAAGCCCGCCAGCGATTAGTCCCCAGAGAATGAGGACAAGCCACCAGGGCATCAGGATGCCCAGCTGATGATCGACCTGCGCGACAATATGGTTGAGCGCTGCGATCACATTATTAACGGGTTAGCCGGCGCTTTCGCTTTCCACCGTCCGGGCCTGAGCTGGAGAAATCACACGGCAGACAAAGCGCAAGAAGATCTTCATCGGCCAGAACAGTAGGACCCCGATCGCCGAGAGAATGGCGGCGATAAGGCCGAATGCCGCACCAAAGAAGTTCATCGTCGCCGCGGGCCCGACATACGCATGCGCCAGGCCCGGCTGGGCGATGAGAACAATCACCGTCATCACGGGCAGGTAGCGGAGCAATTGCCGCTCCGTACTAATGAGGTTCATCGTCGCTCCTTCGTCGCGGAAGCCACCCGCAGGTTCGCCTGCGGATCGCGATTGAATTCGAAATGGATTTCTTGCGGTGAGTAACGCCGTCCGGAAAAAACCACCGGTGTGAAATTACGCGCCTTGCCGACACGCATGGGGTTGTAATACTCCCACACCACTTGCTTATCGGTCGCCACCTCGAAGACGCGGCCGCCCTCACCTTCCGTGATCAGCGTATTGCCGTTGGGCAGGCGCTGGGCGCATCCGAGAATCGGACTGTGTAGCTGCTCGTTGCTGTCCCCGGGAAATTCCCATTCGATCTGAGTCGATTGAGGCTTGAATTCGATAACACGCGACGATGCGCCGTGAGCCATGTCGCCAAGATTGTCGAAGACCGTAATATCGCCGTTCGGCAGTACGTCACTACAATGCTGCCGAGCGAAGGGGCCTCGTTTCAGCCAGACCACCGATGCCGCATCGGTATCAATCAACGCTAGAGAATCGAGGTTGCGTAAGGACACCAATACGTTGTTGTTGCCTCGTGCGCCCAGCCGATGCGCCCATTCTGCCGATACCGGCGTTATTTCGTTGCTATGTAGCGGATCAAAATAAGTACGCTGCAAACCGATCAGTCGCGCATAAGGTGAATTGCCCAGCGCATCCAGAACGGACACGCGCTGTAACAACCTGCCGTCGGGCGATATGACGTTCACAAAGTCTTCATAATGTCCGTCAGCAACGTAATCGGGCAAACTTCGCACCACATCGTTGGCCCATCGATGACTCAACGCATAGATCCGACCGTCGGGTGCAACTTCAACGTCGTGATGCACGTGGTCAAGGTAAGACCACAACGGACGCGAGTTGCGATCGACCTTAACCAACCCATAGCCGAACGGATGATCGGCCCACGATTCGTATATGGCAAGCAAGTCGCCGTTGGGATACAGGTATGCCTTACGCCAAAAAATCAGATTGGAGCCAACGGGCTCCTTTATCGCTGATTTGGAGTTCCAGACATTGCTGTACGGTAGAGACCACTCGTGAACGATTCGGCCCGCCATATCCACCAGATATGCGTTCGGACCGGATGCCGAGGAAAACAAAGTATAGCCGTCATAAGTACGCGAGGAATCGGCACGGGTCACCCCGGTTTTGCCGGGCGCCACACGGACGTACATATCCGAGTCCTCAAGTGCGACGACCGGGTCATTGGGATGCAGACTCACAAAGGCTTCGCGGAAGAAACTGTAGGGAAAGACCTGCAGCGTAGTGGTGACGAAACCTGCAAGGTAGGACAGGAATCCAATAGCTGCGATCAAACAAATAAAGTAGCGCCGCTCGATTTTCATCGTGTCACTGGCCAAAGCCGCAAGCTGAGCCAATTAGACTTACTACAACTAAATAGAAACTATCGCTGGTTCAGACTTAATCCTACTACTTAATTACAGCGATAAGACTCGAGCCCGGAGCGAAAGAGCGGCGTAGCAAAGGCGAAGCTAGGGCGATTAGCCGACAGCAGATTGGATAGGTTCAGCCACGCTTTGAGCAGCGGAGAAGGGTCGGCAGGCAAAGGCCGCGACTGCGCCTATCAGGTTAATCGCGATAAAGAGGTCGAACGCTAGCGAATAACTTTTAGTGGCGTCGAAGATCGCGCCTGATACCATAGGTCCCAGCGTCGCACCGAAAGTCTGCGTCAATCCGACGAAGCCTCCAAGGAGTCCAAAGCGGCGCAACCCAACCGATTCGGCCAGCACTAGTGGCAACAGCATCAATGGAGCTGCTACGGTCAGTCCGTAGGCTATGACAAAGAGTGGCATCACGCCGGAGCGACCAATCGCAAAGACCAGGACTAGTCCCCCTGCCTGGAGCGCATAATTGAGACTGAGCGAAAAACGAGCGCTCGTGCGGTCGGCGAACATCCCGAACACTACTTTGCCGATCGCGGCCAGCCCGAACATCAGACTCATCAGCAGAGCGGCAGTCGCATTGCTGTAGCCGACCCCCTCGAGGTAGGCGACCATATGGATCGCCGTGCCCGTCGCCGACAGCCCGAAACAAAAGTTCGCGATCGCGATCATCCAGAATGAGCGCGTCCTGAGTGCTTCTCCGGTCTCGAAGCCAGCCAGATCCGTCGATACCTTGGTACGTGATTCAGCCGCTTCGGCAGGTCGGCTACGTACGACGAGCACAATCGCCGGCACTGCGATAAGAATCATCGGCAGCCCGACTGTCATATAGGCTGTGCGCCAACCCCAGTTGCGAATCGCATAACCCGCTACGAGCGTCATCACCATCCCGCCGGTGGTCGAGCCGGCGTTGGTGATTCCCATCGCGAGTCCACGACGAGCCGTAAACCAATTCGCAACAACGTATGCCGCCGGCAGAATCGTTCCAGCGGAGATTCCGACTCCAACGAGCAGGTAGGCACCGATCAGTGTCCCTAGACCATTCGCCTGACTAGCGAGAAGAAACGCTGTGCCGGCAGCGAGCCCGCCGATTACCATCACGATACGAGCTTCGATACGATCGAGGAGCCATCCGACCGGCAGCACGCTCAACCCCGCCGATGCGGCCAGGACGCTGGGCAAAATCGAGACCTGCTTATGCGTCCAGTTGGGAAACGCCTTCAGCAAGCCCGGCAGAAACACGGGCATCGTGTTGTAGCCGCCGCCGAAAACGAAGACCAAGACCAAAAACAGCGTACCGACGATCACCCATCCCTGACGTTCCCGAGCCGTCATCGCTGCCGTCCTTTCCAGTTGTCAGGTTCCGATCACCAGCTATCGATGAACGGGTATTTCTTGTTCTTGCGCCGCTCTGCGATCGGTGTCGAGCGCAACGCCGCCGAAATCCAGCGCCGTGTATCGGCGGGATCGATTACATCGTCGATCGTAAAATGGGTCGCGACATTCAAAGCCTTACCGCGCTGATAAAGATTGGCGACCATCTCGTCGAACTTCTTCTTGCGCTCGACCGGATCGTCGATCGCCGCCAGCTCGTTGCGATAACCGAGCTTGGCCGCCCCCTCGAGCGCCATCGGTCCGAACTCGCCCGTCGGCCATGAGACGGTAAAGACCGCCGCGTCATCGGCCCCACCCGACATCGCAATCGCGCCGAGGCCATAGGCCTTGCGCAACACGATCTTGAGGAACGGCACCTGCACATTCGACCCGGCCAGGAACATGCGGGACGAATGCCTCACGAGCGCCGTCTTCTCGATTTCGGGACCGACCATGATGCCGGGAGTATCACAAAGATAGAGCAGCGGTATATCGAACGCGTCGCAGAGCACGATAAAGCGCGCAGCCTTGTCGGCACCATCGCTATCAATCGCTCCCGCCAGATGCATCGGGTTGTTCGCCACCAGTCCAATCGGGCGGCCGTCGATACGAATGAATGCGGTGATAATAGTGCGGCCAAAGTGCGGCCGCAGTTCGAGCACCGAGTCGGTATCGGCCAGCGTCGCGATCACGTTGCGGATGTCATACGCACGTAGACGATTTTCGGGAATCGCCTTGCGCAGCATCCGCTGATCCGCGCATTCGTAATCCTTCACGGCGCCCTGAAAATACGAGAGATACTTGCGCGCAACGTGCGCCGCTTCGATTTCATCTTCGACGGCGATATCCACGACGCCACTTGGAATCTGCACGCTCAGCGGTCCGATCTGCTCGGGACGAAAAACCCCGAGACCACCGCTCTCGATCATTGCAGGGCCGCCCATTCCGATATTCGAGTTGCGCGTCGCAATTACCACGTCACAGCATCCGAGCAGCGAAGCATTACCCGCATAGCATCGACCCGACACGACGCCGACCATCGGCACGAGGCCACTCAAGCGCGGAAAATCGAAAAAAGTGCGCGAACTGAAATCGCCGTCGGTATCGCCCGGTCGCCCTCCCCCGCCCTCGGCAAACAGTACGAGAGGCACCCTCAATTCGCGCGCGAGTTGGAACATCCGATCCTTCTTACGATGGTTCAGATGGCCCTGCGTGCCGGCCAGCACTGTGAAGTCATAGGCCAGCACCACGGTATGAGCGCGTTCGGGTCCGAAGAGATCGGCGTTAATCGTCGCGTGGCCGGTGACCAGGCCATCCGCCGGAGTATTGCGGATGAGATCGTCCATCGTGCGGCGACGGCGCTGGGCGGCGACGCCTAATGGCCCGTACTCAACGAACGAGCCGGGGTCGCAAAGCTCCGCGAGATTCTCGCGCGCCGTGCGCTGCCCCGTCTTTCGGCGACGCGCAACGGCCTCCGGTCGCGCCGCATCGAGTCCTATCTCGTGTCGCTCGATCACTTCAGCGAGGTCAGGCCGAATCACCTCCAGGTTGAGGTCGGCCTCTGTGACGACGCTTCCAGAGTCGACTGCGCGCTCTTCGATAAACACGAGCGGATGTCCCTCCGCCACCGTATCGCCCTTGGCGATCGTCACCGATCGCACGATTCCACTGACCGGCGCCGCGATGACGTGCTCCATCTTCATCGCTTCCATCACCGCCAGTTGCTGTCCGGGCGTCACGGAAGTGCCTTCGGTCACATCGATCGAGACGATTGTTCCCTGCATCGGTGCGGCTACGGGGATCGTACCTTCCGGCCCTTCGACTGCGGGGAGCGTGGCTATGCTCGGGGCAACAACACCAACGGTGGTGTCTCCATCCGTAGCTTGCGATTTGCCGTGAACGAGCACGGCCAAGGGATCGATCGCGTCGATCTTCGCACCGACTATCTGCGGCGTCGCGACGCGTCCGAAGTACAATCGGCGATGGCTCTCCTTGGCGGCTTCCGAGAGCTCTGCGAGTTGCTCATCGATAAAGCCGGTATGGACGTGGTGATCGATGAAAGCCTGATGCTTCAGGAGGGCCTGTAGAAAGCCGAGATTGGTCGCGACACCCTCGATACGAAATTTGCATAGGGCGCGATAAGCCTTAGCGGCCGCATCTTCGAAGCGCGACGTCGGCGAATGCACGATCAGCTTCGCCAGCAGAGAATCAAAGCGCGGATTCGTCGCGTAGCCGGAGTAGGCTGCCGAATCGACCCGCACACCTCGCCCCGAGGGCGGCTCGAAGAGATTGATCGTGCCCTGCGCCGGTTTTGGCGATCCATCGGGAGCCATCGATTCGGCGTTGATCCGCATCTGAATCGCGTACCCTTCGGCGCGCCGTACCTCAGGCGTTTCGAGACCGACCTCTCCAAGTGATTTGCCGAATGCGAGGTCAAGCTGCGCCCGTACCAAATCGACGCCGGTTACCTCTTCCGTAACCGTATGCTCGACCTGCAGACGCGGGTTCGCCTCGATAAACGCGAACCGCGCATCATCACCCCCCTTTGAATTAACCAGAAATTCGAAGGTGCCGAGCGTCTCGTAGCGTGCGTACTGAGCGATCTTCACCGCCGCATCGAGCAGCTTCGATCGCACGGCCGTTGTAATGCCGGGACTCGGCGCGATCTCGATCAGCTTCTGATGGCGCCGCTGGATGGTGCACTCGCGCTCCCACAGATGGGTGATGCGACCACTGCGGTCACCCAGAATCTGGACCTCAACGTGCCGCGCCGAGGGCATGAAATGTTCGGCGTAGACATCGCCGCGGCCAAAGGCGGCGCGCGCTTCTGATTGGCATCGCTGGAACGCCTGATCCAAATCCTCGCGCCGCGTAACCACGCGCATCCCGCGACCGCCGCCACCTGCGACCGCTTTGATCACGACCCCCAGTCCGGGCGGCGCGGCGTCGAAGAATGATTTCAACTCATCGAGGGTTACGGCATTTGCGGCGCCCTCGATAACCGGGATGCCGCACTCCTGCGCGAAGAGCCGCGCCCGTACCTTGTCGCCGAAGAGTTCGAGCAATTCGGGACGAGGGCCTACAAAAAGGATGCCCGCATCGGCGCAGCGTCGCGCGAAATCTGCATTCTCGCTGAGAAAACCGTACCCCGGATGAATCGCAGCACAATTATGCGCTTTCGCCAGTGCGATTATCTGCTCACCGTCGAGGTAAGCAGCCGGACCTGATCCGTTGAGCTGATACGCTTCGTCGGCGCGAATCGTATGCAACGACTTGGCGTCGTCTTCGGAAAAGACCGCGACCGTCGTCAGGCCGAGTTCGACCGCCGCTTCCATCACGCGGATCGCAATCTCGCCGCGATTGGCGATTAGTATTCGTCGAGAATCCATTCCTACTGACCTGACCTCATCGCGTTGCCACCAGCGGATCGCTCAGACGCGGCAGCCGGTACCAGATGTCGTTGCAGAAATCGATCTCTTCCTTGTCGAGCGTAAGCTCGGTGGCAGGCAGTGATTGCTGCAGCTGCGCTGCCGACGTCGCGCCCAGAATCGCGGACGTGATGTCTGGCTGCGCCAGCACCCACGCGATCGCAACCTGCGTCAGCGACTTACCACGCGGCTTGAAGAACTGCTGCAGATGATCCACCGCCGCGAACTGCGCATCCTGCCAGTAACGCTTGTGATAGAGGTCGCTTGCCGGCCCCTTGATGAAGCCGAAGCGGCTCTCCGGCGGAGCCTTTGAATCGGCCGAGTATTTGCCGGTAAGGAAGCCACCTGCGAGCGGATTGTAGGCGATTACACCGACGCCGCAGTTATTGCACAGCGGCAGCACCTCATTCTCGATTTCGCGGAACAGGATATTGTAGCGCGGCTGGACGCAATCGAAGCGCGCAAGCCCCTCTTTATCGCTGATCCAGAGGGCGCTCGCGAGCAGCCAGGCTTTGAAATTCGAGCATCCGATGTAACGAACCTTGCCCTGATGGACCAGGTCGTCATAGGCACGCAGCGTCTCATCGAGCGGCGTATCGGGATCCGGCGAATGCGCCTGATAAAGATCGATGTAATCAGTCTGGAGACGGCGCAGGCTGGCCTCGATAGCATCGAAGATATGCTTGCGCGAGAGCCCGCGATTATTGGGCTCTTTGCCCATCGGCACCCAACATTTCGTCGCCAGCACGATCTTATCGCGCCTCCCTTTGAGCCACTTGCCCACGATCTCCTCCGTGCGCCCAAGGGTCGCAAACGTCCCGCCCATCGGATAGCCGTCGGCGGTATCGAAGAAATCAACACCGTTCTCCACGGCGGCGTCCATAATTGCAAAGCTGGTCGGTTCGTCGCACTGCATCCCAAAGGTCATCGTGCCGAGACAAATCTCGGAGACTTTGAGTCCCGTCCGTCCCATCTTCTTGGTCTTCATCGTTAAACCTTTTGCTCCAAAAATTGCGGTTTGCTCGACTCTAGTTCGTTGATGTAACCGGTCAAGGAAAATTTGTAGAATAAATGAATGAACGCTCAATCGACGATGTCGGCCCAGATTGCCCCCGGACCAGGTGGGGGCTTCATTTTCGGCAGTGCCGCAGCGATGTATAAACGGCCCCTCGAACGCCTCATCGAGGATATGCACCGCTTCGGGCCGGTGGTGCACTACCGCTTTCTCCGCACGCCAATCTTTTTTCTGTCCCACCCTGACGGAGTCGAGCGAGTCCTGCACTCGAATCACTCGAACTACAACAAGAACAATTTCGACTACCAGATGCTGAAGCCGCTGCTCGGCAATGGCCTACTGACAGCGGAAAATCCGCTTTGGCTGCGGCAGCGACGGCTTATCCAGCCGATGTTCCATCGCCAGCGTATTGCGGAATTCGGCGCCATCATGATCGACGAAACAGCCCGGATGCTGGATGGATGGCACGCACGCTTTCAGGCTGGCGAGCCCTTCGATATCACGGCAGAAATGATGCGAGTGGCCCTGCGGATCGCCAGTCGCACCCTTATCGATTTAGAGATTGGCGACGACGCAGCTACGGTCGCCGAAGCGCTGGGCGTAGTGGTTCGCCTATTCGGGACCGACGCCATCAGCCTTTTGTTGCCGTTTCTTCCGACGGCGCACAATCGCAAACTCAAGGGAGCAAACCGCAGCCTTCACATGCTCGTCGATCGCATCATCGAGGAGCGGGTGCGCGAAGACCGTGATCATGGCGATTTGCTCTCGATGCTATTGGCTGCTCGCGACGCGGACACCGGCGAACCGATGCCGCCAAAGCAGATCCGTGACGAAGTGCTGACACTGCTACTTGCGGGACACGAGACCACCGCCAACGCCCTAGGATGGACCTTTTACTTGCTCTCGAGTGCGCCGGAAGTCGAAGGGAAGCTACGCACCGAATTCGATCAGGTGCTCGGTGGGCGGTTGCCGACGGTTGAGGATATCGCGCGGATGCCCTACCTCACGATGGTCCTGCAGGAGGCGATGCGCCTCTATCCGCCGGCGTGGGCAATCTCCCGTGCGGTGATCGCCGACGATGAGATTATGGGCTACCGCATCCCGGCGGGCGCCAATGTCCTGCTGAGCCAATGGGTAACCCACCGTCATCCGGATTTCTGGAGCGATCCGAATCGCTTCGACCCTGAGCGTTTCCGACCTGAGGAGATAGCCAAGCGACCGCGTTACACCTATTTTCCGTTCGGCGGCGGTCCACGACTTTGCATCGGCGATCAGTTCGCGCAGCTCGAAGCGCGCCTCATCCTCGCCACGGTCCTGCAGAACTACCGCCTGCGACTTGCGCAGACCAACCCTGTGGAACCAGAGCCGCTCATCACGCTGAGACCACGTAAAGGCATCATGATGGCGGTCGAAACGATCCATCGTGCCGCTGCGGCATAGACTCGCCACCGCGTACAAGCTCAAATAGGCATCGCAAAATTATGGATCGCCTTACCCTGTTTGGCTTGTTCGCTGTGAGTTCGATGCTCATCTGCTACGCCCTGGAAGATCGCTCGCACTGGTATGTGCTGGCTTTCGCAGTCGCGTGCATGTTGGGCTCGACCTATGGTTTCCTTCAAGGCGCATGGCCCTTCGGCCTGGTTGAAGGCGTATGGTCTGTCGTCGCGCTGCGGCGATGGTGGTCGCTCTGAGCGCTCAGCGGGTCTTTCGCGCTACCACGGCGACCGACTTAGAAAAGCGACGCAGCAAGCCACTCTGAATCAGACTCTCGATTCGCTTTCCGACCGGCCCGGTCCATCCGCAGCCAACCGGATACCACGCTTCGATCGCAAAATGGGGCGACAGTAACTTGCGTACGGCCCGCGGCGAATATTCGCGCACGTGTCCTTCCATCAGTCGGATGGTGAGATTGCGCGTCTTCATCATTTCGATAATCCGTGCGGCGCTCCACAATGTCGGCACGGTGAAAAAGAGCAATCCCGCAGGCTTCAAAATGCGTGCGATTTCGCTGATTGCTCCTCGGTCATCGTCTACATGCTCGACCGTCTCAGAGCAGATGACCGCATCGAAGGAATTGCCGCGGAAGGGCAATCGCAGCGCGTCAGCCTGAGCCAGATCGACACCGTGCCGATCGGCGGGCGCAAGACGCAGAAAGTTCAGTGCAAAATCGACTCCAACCACGCGCTTTCCGGCTGCAACAAGTGGCAAATCGTAAGCGAGGTTAGCGCCGCATCCGACGTCCAGCACCGACGCGAATTCGTCGGTATAGCGCTGCGTCATCGCGCTAACCGCCGCGTTTGTCGACTCCATCGAGCAGTCGAACTCGCGGCCCATCGCAAGTGCTTCGGCCCCCTGTCGTTCATAGAAGCTCCGCTCAACTAACGCCATCGCCGCACGATCGTAACATCCTGTCGAGAGTTCTCTCAACGTGCAGCATCCGACCAGATACGATCCGGAGCCCGATGCACCACTTAGAGCGCTCGCGAATGTCTCGGTAACGAACTATTCGGCGGTGCGTGATGAATCACGCTGTAGGTTGGTCCTTCGCTCGGCGGGATCGGCTCCTTCGGAGCAACAAAGGAGAGGGGAACGGGCGTGAAGGTCACGATAAAGAGCAGCACCGTCGCCCATGCAGCCAATCGACGCTTGCCCGCAAGAGGAGTCTCAGCATCCTGAGTCACCGGATGGCCCAGGCCGAGCACCAGGATGAGCAGGAACCACATGATCCAACCGGGCCAGTAGTTGATTTCCGGAACTCCGGGCAAAAGCGCCAAAAGCTTCGGCACCAATACCATAAAGAGACATCCCATCCATACGGCGCGCGATATGCGCCGATGCCATCGCGGTCCGAATAGCGAATAAACGACGTGCCCTCCATCGAGCTGGCCTACCGGGAGAAGGTTCAGGGCTGTGACCAGCAATCCAATCCATCCCGCAAAAGCCGCTGGATGCAAAGTGATATTCACTGTGTCGGGGTCAACGCCGAGGATTACTCGCGAGAGCGACCAGAAGACGATGGAATTACCGAGCTCGATTCCACCGGATGCAGTGTCCAGTGGAGTGACTTCGGATAACTTCAAACCGATAATGATCGCGATTAGGGCGATTACGAACCCGACCCAAGGGCCAGCCGCACCGATATCGAACATCGCTCGGCGGGTCTTCGGCAACGATCGCATACGGATGAAAGCGCCAAAAGTCCCAATCGAAAAGATCGACGGAAATATCGCAGGGATAAAATAAGGCAGACTGGTATCGACGCCGTACCGACGCGCCATCAAAAAGTGGCCCATCTCGTGCGCCAGCAGAATCGACATCAGCGGTATCGAAAACGAGAGTCCCTGGGAAAGGCCGACCAGCGCATCCAGCGGATGCGCAAATGAAACCTCAACCCCTGCACTCTGGGCTCCGGCTAGTGTCGTCGTAAGCAGGGTCAGCGCAAAAAGAACGCGGTTGGTCCGCGGGATATGAATTGGTGGCTTGGCTGGTTGAACCGGAGCACGATAGGGCTCGGCGAAGCCATCGAAGCGCGGTATTTCAGTGACTATCTGAGGATTTTCCCGCGGGAGGCCCGAATCTTCCATTAATGCCTTTTTTTCTTTCCGTGTTCCGCTTTCTCGATTATCACCGGCGCACCAATCCCGGCCTTGAACACAGCAGCCGCGTCGCCGTCACGAACCGCAATTTCCAGCATCTCGAAGCTGCCGAAGAGGGCTAACGAGCCGCCCACGGCAACCTCAGCGTAGGTTCCACCCACCTTGAAAGCCGGGCTGCCGCCGACTCTTACCCACAGACTATCGTGCTCGACGCCCTCAGCAAATGCTTGGACTTGCTGGCGCGAGAGATTCGTCACCAGATTTCCGTAGGTATCGACGTAAATGACGCGGCCCGCCAGCGTATGCGCTGCGTGCATTACGCCCGCAGCCAGATCCAGCTCTTCGATTGAATCGATTCGCGGACCCAAGGTATCGGGTGGAACGCCGCGAGCGATCCAGGCCGCCGCAGGAGCAAAGATATCGCGACCATGAAAAGTTGAGCTGGCGGCCGGCAGCCGATATTCCGGGTTACGCAGTTCGACGATCTGCTCGATTCCGGCTGCGTGAGCCACAGGCGCAAGTAATCCATTATCCGGACCGACAAGACGGGCGCCGGCTCGAGTCTCGATCGCGATTGGAAGCCGATCAGTCCCGACGCCCGGATCGACCACAGCCAGAAAAATTGTCCTCGGAGGAAAGAAGCGCCAGCTCTGACTCAGGATCAGGGCACCCGCTGCTATTTGCTGCGCCGGAATTCCATGAGTTATGTCGATCACTTGAGCCGCGGGCGCAATCGAAGCGATAACGCCTTTCATCACACCAGCGTAGTGATCGCGGTATCCAAAGTCGGAAAGGATCGCTATCGGATCAAGGTCGGAAGATTCTTTCGGTACCATTCGCGATTGCTACTCACATCAAACCGCTTGTCCGGCGCACCATCCACTGGACCAAGCCCATTGGAAATTATACCCGCCGAGCCATCCGGTTACGTCCACCGCTTCCCCAATCGCGTAGAGACCCGGCACCTCGCGCGATTCCATCGTTCGCGACGAGAGCGCATCAGTATCGATGCCGCCGACGGTCACCTCCGCTTTGTCCCATCCTTCAGACCCGCTAGGACAGACGGTCCAATGCTTGATTCGTTGCGCGAGCGCGGCCAGTTCCCGATCGGACAGGTTCGCCATCGTCCGATCATTCCACGGCGCGGCGATCGCCTGCGCCAAACGTGTCGGCCAAAGTTCCGCTAGTACGCTGGATAGAAGAGCCTTAGCGCGTTCCTGCCGCTTCTGCTTGAGCCATCGAATAGCGTTACGAAGCTCGGGCGCCAAGTCGATCTCAATCTCTTTTCCGGCTCGCCAATACGACGAGATTTGCAGGATCGCAGGGCCAGACAAGCCCCGATGGGTAAACAGCATCGCTTCGCGAAAGGATTGACGATCACATTGGGTTTCGACTTCGAGCGAGACGCCACTCAAGGAACTACAAAGACTCAGTTCCTCGCCATTGAGACGCAGCGGCACCAGTCCGGGTCGAGGCTCAACCAGTGGTAGATCAAAGCGTCGCGCGAGATCGAAGGCAAAACGCGTCGCTCCCATCTTCGGAATCGAGCATCCTCCGGTCGCGATTACGACCACCTGCGTCCTAAAATGGCCGCGGTTGGTCTCGACGCGGAAACCGTCGCTCCGGCGAATCTCGCTGATCGCGCATCCTAAGAGCGTAACAACACCCGCGTCATTGCACTCCCGCATCAGCATCTCGACGATTGCCCGCGCCGACCCGTCGCAGAAGAGTTGTCCAAGGGTTTTCTCGTGATAGGCGATCCGATGGCGTTCGACCATAGCGATAAAATCGTGTTGCGTGTATCGGCTCAGCGCCGATTTGCAGAAGTGCGGATTATTGGAGAGATAACGCTCAGGACTGATTTCGAGATTGGTAAAATTGCATCGACCACCACCCGAGATGAGGATCTTGGCCGCCGGATGGGGTAACGACTCAACGACGAGAACCCGCTTGCCGCGCTGGCCTGCCGTCAGCGCGCACATCAGTCCAGCCGCGCCCGCGCCAAGGACCAGGACGTCATAGCCGTCACGCTGGGACATCGATATCCGTGGCCGGTGCTACAGCGCAGCGGTCTCGCTCAAATCGCTCTCGACTATTCCGGCGAACGATACTCTCGATCCTTGTACCAGGATCATCGCGCGCCCATCAGCAAAGCCGCGCCTCGCCAGACCAAGACGGTCCGCCATCTCGGCCCCTATCAAGACCAACCCGGGTTTCGAATGTTCAACCACTTCGGCGAGCGTGGGATCTTCCAGAGTCACCGCATGCAGTCGCGGCCCGGCGAACTGCGCGAGCGGGGCTAAAATCTGCGTCTGCGCAAACCCGTCGTTCTCACCGGCGTGCGCGACGTGAAGTACCTTCAGTTTCGCTTCGGTTCCTTGCATCAGGCGCGCAGCGAGCTCGACCACGCCGCGAGCGTCGGCATTCGAGTCGACCACCGCCACCAGTTCATCCAGTGCGGTGTCGCCGCCTTCGATTGCAATCGCAACATTGAGCGGTAGGGTGCGAGCGCGATCGAGAATCGTGCGCACCACACCACCTCGATAATCGGCGCCAAAGACCGCTCGATGAGGCCCGAGCAGCAGCCAGTCGATCCGGGCTTCCGCGGCCAAGCGGATCAGGTCTCCTGCCGGGTCATCGCTCCAAATTGCCTGAGGTGTAATAACCGCTCCGCGACTCCACGCGATTTCGAGCGCGGCACTCAACGCAGCCGAGCGCGGGATGAGATTGTCCTCCTTTTCATCCAGGGTCGCACGGACGCCTCCGCCCGGTCGACGTACCATTGCTAGCACACGCGGTGGTGGCAACTCCGCAGGCGTCGCCATCAACGCCAGATTGATCAAGCGCTCGACTCCGTGCGGATTCGCAACCGGCACTAGGATCGCGCTGCGGCGGGCTTCGAGCGACCGGGTCCTCGACGGTCGAGCCTCCTGCTCTGGCTCTTCAGTCATCACCAGGCGAAGGATCGGCGTCGTCGCAAACGTGGTCACCAAGGCCATAATCACCATCATCGCGAACAGCAGCGGCGAGATAATGTGCATCTCGTAACCAACGTCGAGCACGATGAACTGCATCAGACCCCGCGTGTTCATCAGCACGCCCAAAGCAGCACCCTCTCGCCATCCGAGACCAGTTATCCGCGCGCCAAAGAGCGTTCCTCCGAACTTGCCTAGCGAAGCAGCCAGGATGATCAGACCGCAGAGAAACCATTGCTGGGGGCTGTTTAGCAGGCCGATTTGCGTATGCAGGCCAGTAAAAGCGAAGAATGCGGGCAGCAGCAATACTACCACGAAGTCTTCCAGACGGTCGGTCAGTTCCCGCGCAAGACCGCTGTCATGAGGTATCACCGCTCCCAACGCAAAAGCCCCAAAGATGGCGTGAATTCCAATCATCTCTGTAGCTGAGGCCGACAGCAGGAGCAGGACGATAATCGTCGCCATCAGGCCCTGGGTGAGGCGCCCCCGGTTACCATAAAGAACCGTGAGACGCTGCATCAGTGGTCGGATCACGAAGGCCATGATCACGATATAAAGCAGCGCCAATGTGACCGTTTTGGCGGCTCCAGCCTGTTCCGCCCGAGCGACGCCGACCACCAACGCAAGCAGACACCATGCCGTAAGGTCATCGACTGCGGCGCAGGTTAGAGCGATCGTTCCGAGACGCCCGTGGCTGACGCGGCGATCAGTGAGGATTCTCGCAAGCACGGGAAAGGCTGTGATCGATAACGCTACCCCTGAGAACAGAGCGAAATTGGTAAACGGCACATCACTCGAGGAGAGGCGTGGGTAGAGAAATAGCGCCAGTACTGCTCCCAGCGAGAACGGTGCGACAATGCTGGCGTGAGAGATCACGATCGTCGCGTGGCCGTTCTTGCGCAAATCGGAAAGATTCAGTTCGACGCCAATCAGAAACATGAAGAGAATAACGCCGACCTGCGCCACGATTCCCAGAGGCGGAATGACAAAGGACGGGAAGAGGTATGAGTATGCGTCCGGGGCGTAACGACCCAGCAACGAGGGTCCCAACATGATCCCCGCAATAATCTCCCCGACCACGGGCGGTTGATGAACGAGGCTGAACAACACCCCGACCACCCGCGCCATCACAACAACGGCACCCAAAGCAAGCAGCACATGGAGTAGATCGGATGAGTGCGTGTGCCCGGCTGTCGCATTTCCGAACGTGTTGAGCGCGTCCATGGCAGGTGCAGGCGCTACCAAAGCGCGTCCCCATGATTGGATCACCAGGAAGCCGAGAACTGCGCCCAGTATTGAGAGCGCGTAGAGGAGGAAAGCCAGGAACCTGCTACGGCTGGATGTCTTTGCCATAAACCACTCGAAGCCTAGCAAGTATACTCTTATGAGGCACTGTCCAAACCGCTTTGCGGCAGGCGGACTTGACAAAAGTTAGGCTAAACTGCTCTGTCTTTCAGCCGCATGTTCTCGCGAGGGGGACAATCGATGGTAGCTAAACTTAAGCGGTACGGCGCTTTATTGGGCATATTGGTTTTCGCCCTCACTCTTGCTGCAAAGGTGTCACAGGCCGCGGACGCAGCGGGCGGCGACAACGTCGGATGGCCTACTTATGGCAACGACGACGCCGACACTCACTACAGCCCGCTCAAATCAATCAATCGCGATAACGTTAAGGGTTTGCACGCCGTCTACGCGGTGTCGACGGGGACGCTGCGCTCCAACGAATCAACCCCGCTCGTTATCGGCGACACGATGTATCTGTCCAGTTCGTGGGGTCCCCGCTTCGTCTATGCGCTCGACGCGGCGACCGGCGAACAAAAATGGCGTTACAAATCGAACATCCCTGAAAGCGTCGGACGGTTTGCATGCTGCGACGTCGCCAATCGCGGCGTGGCCTACGCCGATGGTCGCGTGTTCGTTGGCCAGCTCGATGGAACCCTGGTCGCACTCGACGCCAAGACCGGCAATCAAATCTGGAAAGTTACCGTCGTCGATAACAAGCAGGGAGCCAGCATCACGTCACCGCCACTGGTCGTCGGCGACAGGGTGATCACAGGCTTTGCCGGCGGCGAGTATGGTGCCCGCGGCTATCTCTCGGCCTACGAGGCGAGTTCCGGCAAATTGTTATGGCGCACCTACATGATTCCGGGGCCTGGCGAGAAGGGTAACGACAGCTGGAAGGGTGATAGCTGGAAGCATGGCGGCGCAGCCCCGTGGCTGGTCGGGTCCTATGATTCGAAGCTTAACCTGATCTTTTACGGCACCAGCAATCCGGGACCATACGTCGTCCCGGCTCGTGCGGAAAACAAGCCTCACGACAAGTATTCGAACCTCTATTCGTCTTGCGTCCTCGCGATGCATCCCGATACCGGGAAAATCGAATGGTACTTCCAGTTCACGCCAGCCGACGCTTGGGATTACGACGGCGTTAATGAATCGGTGCTGACCGACCTCAAGGTCAACAATGAGACCGTGCCCGTGATCCTGCACGCCGATCGCAACGGCTTTTTCTACGTGATCGATCGCCGCACAGGGCGGCTCCTTTCAGCGGATACCTTCGCCAACGTCACCTGGGCCAAGAGCGTGAATCTTGAGAGCGGTGAACCAGACGAAGTTCCCGGCATGCGCCCGACCGACGTGCACATCGCCAAGAATATCTGTCCCAGCATGTTGGGCGGCAAGAACTGGCATCCGATGGCCTACAGCCCCGACACTGGTTTGGTCTATATCCCGACCAACAATCTCTGCATGAATCTGCAGGAAGAAAAGAAGATCGATTACCACGCCGGAATTTTCTATCTCGGCATCAAGGACTTCGATTTCTTCGGCGGCCCGGGCGATTACCAGGCCGCGATCGTGGCTTGGGATCCGCTCGCGCGTAAGCCGGTATGGACCAGCAAGGATCCCCTGTGGTTCGACGGCGGCACGCTCGCCACGGCAGGCGGCCTCGTCTTCCATGGCACGATCGATGGATGGTTCAAGGCACTCGATGCCAAAACCGGCGAAACTCTGTGGAAGTTCCGTGCCGGTAGCGGAATCAGCGCCGCGCCGATAACCTATCAAGTAGGCGGGAAACAATACGTCGCAGTTGTAGCCGGTCGGCAGGTCACGGTTCCGACTATCCTCGGGAAGATCGGTGCGCCGGTTATTCAGGCGACGAGTGAAGCCGGGATGCTCTTTGTTTTTGCGTTGGATTAGCCCAAAGCGACAAAATCGTTCAGCGCGATGGTCAGCAATACGTCACGCAATATTGCTGACCATCGTTGCCGTGCTCAGTACCCCACCTGCCTTCGCGGCCGCGGCATCGGCCGATCCGTTGCAAGAGATCCGCGACGGCCTCAATCAAGTCATCGTTGTTTTTCAGAAACAGGGAGTTCCGCTAGCAGCCCGCCGCGAAGAACTCCGGAAACTCGCCGAGCAGCATTTTGATTTCAGCGACATGGCCAAGTCGGCCCTCGGCTATCATTGGCGCGGCCTGACTCCCGAGCAGCGGGAGGGCTTCGTTCCGCTCTTCACCACGTTCATCGAGAATGCCTTCCTGAGCAAATTGCAGGATTACACGGTTCAGCGGATTCAGCAGGAAGCTCCTCTGGCCAGGATCGATTATCTTCGCGAAGCGTTCGATGGACCAGACTACGCTCAGGTCTTTACCGATCTGACCGTCCCCGAACAAAAGGACCCGGTGCACGTAAACTACCGTCTCCATCGCATCGAGGGCTCCTGGCGGGTCTACGACATCACGATCGATGCGATCAGCATCGTCGGGAATTATCGCAATCAGTTTGATCGGGTTATCAACAATCAGGGTTATGACCAACTGGTCGCGCTCATGCATGAGAAAATCAAGGGATTCCGCGAACGGATGGAGCATCCGCAGCCGACGCCAGCG
>DATKML010000023.1:0-265388 GCA_035541875.1 Binataceae bacterium (SeqCode) | reverse complement strand
CCCGGCAGGCTGCCACGGTATTGGGCGAAACACCCAAGCCCAGCGCCACCCCGCGCACCGTCGTGCCCCCTGCGCTGCTCAAGACGATCCGTGCCCGCAAGCCCATCGCCTGATTCAGCGTCGGCATCCGCAGCCATCCTTCCAGCACCTTACGATCAGCCGCGCTCACCACAAACTCCGCCATGCCAACCAGTATCACACCACCCGTTAGTTACTTCAACTTAAGAGACATGACACTAGGTGCGAGCCAACTATCTCCTTGAAGCGAGTCGAATCACTCTTGTCTTCGACGAATGCAAGCAAGCGATTTACGTAGTTTTCTGGGCCAAGTTTTATCGGCACGGCGCGACCATTGAACTATCGTTTGGCGATCAGCGCTGGTCGCCGGAAAGACTACGTCCGCTAGCTCTTGGAGTAGACGACGGCAACTATGCGCGGCATTCGACCAGTCCTCAGTACTTTCGGAGCTTAGATGTTCGTAAATCGCTGCAAGTTTTTTACCGCGCTCGGGACAATCGTACCTACGGCACCATCGACCCTAAGACGAATTCGCGAAAATACGTCATCAGCAATTCCAGAGAATTGGAGCTCGTAATGCCATTGCAGGGCGTATTTATAAACCAACGCTCTGCTTTTCGAGAGGCGATTCGCCGCTTGCGCGTGGTTGTTTCGAATACCCATCCTCTCAAATGAATTTCCCTTCATTTCGAACGGCCGTGGTGCGGCCGAGTCGTCGGGGTCCTGTGCTGCCAAGAGCGCGTTCTCAGAAATCCGTAGCGTTTCCTCCATTTGATTGATTGATTCGAGGTAAAAGTACTCTGATATTTCCTTTGTTTTGCGATCACGTTCGCTGTATTGCCTGCCGGCAAGGGAGGCCAGCTCGAAGATATGCGGGGGAACACCGTCAGGATGCGTTGGGTACTCCCCCAACTTCGTATTGAAATACCTCTTCGTAGACAGAGTCGTTCAAGAGTCGCGCAAGCCTTGCGGACTTCAGGGTTATATTTGAAAGCGGAATCTCGCTGAGCTCGAGGTTCTTTAATATAATTCCCGACAGCTCAAGAGCTTCAACGAGGGCCGCACGAGTGCTCGGAGTTCGGTCAGCCATACCCCGATTCTACCGGGTCATGCGCCACCGTAACAGATTGTTGCCTTGCGGTTAGCCGCTCACTCAGCGCACGAGCCCGCCAAACTGCACACCGCGACGCTGCGGCGGCCTTCGCGCAGATCATTGCGATCAAAGCCATTGGTGAAGTACGCGAAGGAGATCCCCGTCGCCGGATCGGCCCATCCGATCTGCCCGCCGAATCCCGGATGGCCAAATGCCTCGGCTGAATTCGTCCGGCCGAAGCCGCGCAGATTCGCCTTGCCGTCGCCGCCCGCGATCACGATTCCGAGTGCCCGATTCGCAGTCATTCCGCGCGCCGGATCGATCAGATCGCCGCTACGAATCTTGCGCGCCTCGGTCAGCATCGAGGACTCCCAGATCCGCTTGCCGTCATATGACTTACCGTCGTTGAGCAGTGCCTGATAGAAGAGCGCGAGGTCGCCCGCCGTGGTCATCAGGCCGCCCGCCGGATGGTCCGACGAACGCACCTCGGGATCGTTCATTTCGAGCACGACGCCCTCGTTGATCGATCCCATGTTGGCGCGCGGCGGCTTTACGCCGAGCTTCTGATACTCCTCGGCCTTGGCCGCTTCGCCGACCCAGATAACGTCGGCCATCCGCTTCTGCACGTCGGCGGGCAGGCCGATACGCAGTCCCGGGATTCCCAGCGGCTCCGCGATACGCGTGCGCACGAACTCACCGATACGCATCCCGGAGAGCCGCTCGATAGCCTCAGCAATCGGCCAGTAGTTGGCCTGGATATGGTAGATGAACTTCTCGCCTGGCGTGTGGTCCGGCCGCCATTGCGCGAAACGCTCCAGCCGCTTGGCCTTATTGCCCCAGTCCTTAAACGATCCGGGCGCGACCGGGATTCCGGCCGTATGGATCATCAACTGCTCGATCGTCGTGACTTCCTTGCCGTTCGTGCCGTACTCGGGGACGTACTTGGTGATTCGATCGGCAGGATTCATCTTGCCTTCCTGGATCATGATCCAGAGAGCGGACGCGGTGACGGCCTTGGTCGCCGACATCGCATCAAAGACGGTCTCATCGGTGGCGGGCTTGTCGCTACCACCTTGTATCGCATGACCAAAGGTCTGCATCGTCGCGATCTTGCCGTTACGCGCGATCGCGAGCTGGCACGCGGGTAAGATTCCTTCGTTTACGTCGCGCGCCGCGCGATCCATCAGGGCCTGCACCTTGTCGGGGTTGAGGCCAACGTCACGGGGGCTATCGGCAAAAAAGTGCTGCGCGGGCATCGCGTTTTCTCCTGCGTTATGGATGAGCGGATTTAACCCAAATCCGGCCGCGAATTGCAATCGCTCAAACCACTGGTTGCGCGGTGATGAGCAATGCTTTGAGGTACTTAGTTGGGGCGGTAGAGTAGGGCATCGATTGGGCGGAGCGGAGCAGGTAAGTCTGCGAGCTGCGCGTATACGGAATCTATGATGGGAGCTTTGGTATGAAGGCCAAGCTGCAGGAAGACCTCAAGGCCGCGATGAAATCCGGCGACAAGCCGAAGCTGATGACCCTGCGCGGGATCATCACCGAGGTTACGCGCCTCGAAAAGGATGTTCGCCGCGAGGCCAACGAAGCCGAGATTATCCAGGTGATTAAGCGCGAACGCGCGCGTCGCGAAGAGGCGCTCGATTTTGCCAAGAAGGCGAATCGCGCCGACCTCATCGAGCAAAACGAGGCGGAAGCCAAGGTCCTCGATGCGTACCTGCCGGCGGCTCTCTCGCCCGACGAAGTTAAGGCCGCGATCGCGGCGCAGGTCGCCGCAGGCGTTACGCAAATCGGTCCCCTGATGAAGGCGCTCCGCGATAAGTTTGGTGCACAGCTCGACGGCAAGGTCGCCAGCGACCTCGTGAAACAGGCGCTCGCAGGCAAGTAGAGTAGCTTGAGAGATTCGATCGATTATTTCGCGCTCGCGGCGAGCATCTTCATCATCTGGATGGGGATGAGTGTCGCGCGGATGGGGCAGCGGGCCGAACGCCCGACGATGAAGCGCAATCTACAGTTGATCGGCGGAGCGCAGGCCGCGCTCGGTCTCGGCGCTATGGTAATGGGGATGCTCGCGAAGCGCCCCGACTACTTCTATCGGATGACTCTCATCCTCGTGATCTCGGTGCCGGTTACACGCCACATCGTTCGACTGATCATCGCGCGCGATTCCGATTCGTCCTCCCATTGATTCATCGAAACTTACTTTGGAATCAGTCTCTATTTTGTCATTCTGAGCGCAGTGAGCAACGCGAACGCAGCGAATGAATCTCGGACAGCTTTTGCCGGCTCCGGCGAAGCCGGTACCGGATTCTGCAGTCCGCGAAGCACTCCTCCCGTCTAAGTTGGATGGACACACCCATCAAGGATACCGACGATGGCATCAATCAAAATCGAGCCCTTCAAAATCGAAGCTTCCGATGCGGTCCTGAAGGACCTGCGTGAGCGGCTCGACCGCACGCGCTTTCCCGACGAAGTCCCGAACACCGGATGGGAATACGGCGCCAATCTCGCCTACATGAAAGAGTTGGTTGCGTACTGGCGCACGCAGTATGACTGGCGCAAGCACGAGGCGCAGCTCAATCGGTTCAATCATTTCAAGGCGAATATCGACGGGCTCGATATCCATTTTATCCATGAGATAGGTCGCGGCCCGAACCCGAAGCCACTGCTGCTGTCCCACGGATGGCCGGGGACGATCTACGAGTTCATGGAGATCATCCCGATGCTCACCGATCCCGCCTCGCATGGCGCGCCCGCGGATCAATCCTTCGATGTGATTGCGCCGTCGCTGCCGGGATATGGCTTCAGCGGCCATCCGGCGACGCGGGGCACGAACGTGCAAGTGATCGCCGAGAAGTTCCACAAGCTGATGACCGAAGCGCTCGGCCACAAGCGTTACTGTGCACAGGGCGGCGATTGGGGCTCGGCGATCACGTCGCGGCTGGGCGAGGTTCACGGCGACTCGCTCTACGGTATCCACGTCAACCTGCTCTTCGTCGGCGGCCGGACGCGCCGCGAGGGCGATCTAGGTAATGAAGAGAAAGTCTTCCTCGCCGATTGGGATGATTTTCGGCGCGAGGAGACAGGCTATCAGCAGATTCAAGGCACCAAGCCACAGACGCTCGCCTACGGCTTGAACGATTCACCAGTCGGACTGGCCGCCTGGATTATCGAAAAGTTCCGCACCTGGAGCGATTGTAAGGGCGACGTCGAAAAGCGTTTCACCAAGGATCAACTGATCACCAATGTGATGATCTACTGGATCACCGAGACGATTAATTCGTCGACGCGGCTCTATTACGAATCGCAGCACCATCCGTGGCGGCCCGAGGTCGACAAGCGTATCGAGACGCCCACCGCCGTCGCGATTTTCCCGGCCGAGATTCTTAAAGCTCCTCGCTCATGGGCTGAGGAGGGCTTCAATATCCGGCACTGGACGACGATGCCGCGCGGCGGCCACTTCGCCGCGATGGAAGAACCGAAACTACTCGCCGACGATATCCGCGATTTCTTCGGGAAGATGAGGTAGTGAAACTGTGCCTATCGCGACCGCTAATCGGATTTTCGGCGGACTGTGGGGTCTCAAAGTAAGGGACGCGTTCGGAGTACCCGTAGAGTTTTCCTCGCGAACGGAGCGTATGCGCGACCCTGTCGGTCCATAGTTCGGCGACAACGATACTCGATACGAGCACTTCGCCGGACCTTCGTGCTATGAGATGACGACGAACGTCAGGCGAATCGTTCTTCATAGCATGGATGCAAATGTTCGCATCGAGCATCACTCGGCCGATCATAGCTCGTCTCGGTCCTCGGGCGGAGTATCGGCAACCTCGTTAGGGAAGTCGGGTGAGAGGCGTATAGATGTCTCGAAATAATCGCGCCACGACTTGGGTCGCGGCGTAAGGATCAGCCTCTCGCCCTCCCGCTCGATCAGAACTTCATCGCAGGTAAATCGATATTCCTTCGGAATTCGGATCGCCTGACTTCTTCCCGTCGAGAAAACCTTTGCTAACGAGCGCTTTCTTTTGGAGGATGCCATATATCAACGATATATAGCACAGCGATTTTCTCTCAGGGAGCGCTTCTTCCGGTCAGCGTTTACAGCAACCCCGCAGCTCTCGACCATCGATACTTCGCGCCCAGCACCGCGACCGGCTTTTCCGCCGTATACGCGTACGCCGGGATACCGTGGTCGAACAAATACTCGCAGGCCTGCTCGACCTCGACGTCACCGACCAGCGACGCAACCACCGGCTTGTCGATGCCCTTCGCGCGATACTCCTCGACGACCTCGGTGGCGAGCTTCGCAAAGACCATCGGCGGAGTGATGATCGTGTGCCAGTAGCCGAGAATCAGCGAATGGATTCGTGGATCTTCGAGTCCCAGCGCGATCGTATTCCGATATGTGGTCGGCGGTTCTCCGCCAGTGATATCCACCGGATTCCCGGCCGCCCCGAATGGCGGGATAAATTTGCGGAAGGCAGCGTCAAGGTCGGGCGGCATCGCCATCAGCTTCAGGCCGTTATCGACGCACGCATCGGAGAGCAGCACGCCTGATCCTCCCGCGCCCGTGATAATCAGCACATTCTCGCCTTTCGGCGTCGGCAGGATCGGCAAGCATCGCGCGAACTCGAGCATATCGTTCAGTGCCATCGCCCGCACGACGCCGCTCTGCCGCAATACGTCGTCGTAGATACGATCGTTGCCGGCCAGCGCCGCCGTATGGGATTGCGCAGCGCGAGCACCCATCGCGGTGCGTCCCGCCTTCAGCACGATAACCGGCTTCTTCTTCGACACGCGCTGCGCCACTTCGGCGAAGGAGCGCCCGTCCTTGAGGTCCTCGACATGCATCGCGACGACCTGCGTATTCGGATCCTGCTCGAAGAAGGTCAGCAGATCGTCCTCGTCGATATCGGATTTATTGCCGAGGCCGACAATCGCCGAAACACCCATCTTGGCGGAACGGCTGAAGCCGATAATCGCCATCCCGACGCCGCCACTTTGTGACGAGAGCGCCGCCTTGCCCTTGATATCGTACGGAGTACAGAAGGTCGCGCAGAGATTTTTGTGAGTGTAGTAGAAGCCGTAGATATTCGGTCCCATCAGGCGGACGTTGTATTCGCGCGCCACCCGCACGATCTCCTGCTGGCCTTCAACGTTGCCGGTTTCCGCGAAGCCTGACGGGATCAGCACGGCGCCGGGAATCCGCTTCTCGCCGCACTCCTTCAAAGCGCCCGCAACCAGCGGGGCCGGAATCGCGAAGACAGCCACATCGATTTTGCCGGGAATCTCCTTGACGCTCTTGTAGGCCTTGCGCCCGAGCACTTCCGGCACCTTTGGATGAATCGGGTAAATCTCGCCCTGATAACCCCCGTTAATGAGATTCTTCATTACAGAGTTGCCGATCTTGCCGTCCTCGGGGGAAGCGCCGATCACTGCGACCGCATCGGGCTGCATGATCCGATTCATCGAAGCGAGAATTTCCTGCTGCGTCGGGCGATAGCGCGACGGCGCCGGATCGAAATCCAGCAGCACGCGCACGTCGGCCGCGGTCGCGCTGTCGGGTCGCGCGAAAACTGGATTGAGATCGAGCTCGCGAATCTCCGGGAAGTCGCTCACCAGTTCCGAGACCGCGACGATAATCTTGGCCAGCGCCGCGCGATTCACGGCAGCCCCGCCGCGCACTCCGCGCAGGATTTCGGCCGCCGCGATTCCGTCGAGCATCGAGAGGGCATCGGATTCGGTCGCCGGGGCGAGGCGGAAAGTTACGTCCTTCAGCACCTCGACCAGCACGCCGCCGAGCCCGAAGGCCACGACCTTGCCGAAGGAGGGATCGGTTACCGCGCCGACGATTACCTCTTGTCCGCCTGAGAGCATCTGCTGGACGAGCACACCGTCGATCTTCGCATCAGCCTTGTAGGCCTTGGCGTTGGCGATAATCTTATCGTAGGCCTCAGCCGCTTCTTCAGCCGTCTTGACGCCGACGATTACGCCACCAGCTTCGGTCTTGTGCAGGATATCGCGCGAAACAATCTTCATGACGACGGGGAAGTCCATCGCGGCCGCCTGGCGCTGAGCCTCAGCCGCGGAACCGACGGTTGCTTCCTTCGGCAGCGGAATACCGACCGCGTCGCAGAGGATTTTGGCCTCAGTCGCGGTCAGTGTTTTGCGGCTTCCGGCCTTAGCCTGATCGAGCAGCTTGCGGACCGCGGCTTTGTCGTAGCTCATATCTCCTCCAGACCCGGATCTTCAGGTAACGCTCTCGTAGATGTTTTCGCCAATATCGCTCAGGCTAATGGTGAATGCCAGTGCTTTCTTGCAATCCAAAGTCGCTTCCACGATCGATC
The DNA here is from genome assembly GCA_035541875.1 of Binataceae bacterium (SeqCode). Taxonomy (GTDB): domain Bacteria; phylum Desulfobacterota; class Binatia; order Binatales; family Binataceae; genus JAJPHI01. Next base: position 257,927 of record DATKML010000023.1, on the reverse strand, counting down.
CGGAAACGATTCCGCAGATCGAGTTCGCGTGGCTAGGCGTTTCGCTCAGCTTCGAGCAGGCGATCGATAATCCGTCGCGCCGCGATTAGCGCCGCGTCCGACTTGATCGATACCAGTGGTCCGTTCGGTTTGAGATTAAGCAACTGCTGATGGGCTTCGAAGACCGCGATATCCTCCTGCACGGTCTTCTGGATATCGTGGAAAATCGAATCAGCGAGCGCAGGCTCCTGTGGCTTCCGATGCTGCGCGATCATCCAGAAGTAATTGCGACGATTTCTCGGTCTCGGGCGTCATCGCATTGTAGGTGTGCAGACCTATCGCCTTGCTGAAGTCGCCTTGTGGAGCACCGCTTCCAGTTGCCGCCGCGCCAGCATCAAGGCTCGCAAACGCGGGCGGCTGAAACTGCGTGATCTGCCAGCGGTCGACATTGCCGTTGAAATTGCCGCGCGCATCGGTCGGTGGCGGCGCGATGTCGAGGAGCCACCGCGAGTTCGTTACCGAATCCGCTGTGATTTCGTTCTTGACCTGTACCTCGTCGAGCTTGGCGATTGAACCGAGCGGCCGCGGATGCACAAAAGCGATATGCGTCAGATCGAGCAGGTTGTCGAGAATCAGCCGATAATCGCACGCGACATGCAGATGCTCCCCTCGCGCAAACCAATCTTCATTGTCGAGGAAGTTCCAGTTCGGAATGCGTGCCGGATCGATCCGTGACTGGTCGCCCATCCAGATCCACACGAGACGCCATCTCTCAACAAGCGGGTATGTACGGATCATCGCGTTGGCGGGCACCCGCGGCTGGCCCGGGACCTTGATACACCGGCCCGAGCAATCGAAGGTGATCCCGTGATAACCGCATCCAGATTGTCTTCGATCTATTGCCCTTTGCTGAGAGGAAAGCCGCGATGGGGACAGCGGTCTTCCATCGCAACCGCGGTCCCATCGTTCTTGCGAAAAAAACCACAGGTTCGTTCAAGAGCACTCGTCCGAGCGGACGATGCTCAATCTCGTGCGACCACGCCGCTACGTACCAGAAATTTCGTAAAAACAAGCCATCCTCCAGTCTCAGCAGAAAAGTCATCGCGCAATCTATTCGAGAATCCTGCGTATAGTAGTCCTGCGCCGCGCCGTGGAACGAGACCACTCGCTTACACTACAATCGGGCTCTGCGATGGCTGCGCTCGAAACCCTCTTTGATGAACTGCGCAATACGATCGACGGCGAGGTTCGCTTTGACGCCGCCGCGCGAACGATCTATTCGACCGATGCTTCCAACTACCGCCGCGTGCCCGCCGGAATCGTAATTCCGCGTCACGAGGGCGACGTGATGCGCGCGGTCGCTCTCGCGCGAGAGAACAATCTTCCGATCGTCCCTCGCGGCGGTGGGACGGCGCTCGCCGGCCAGACGACGACCACAGGACTCGTGCTCGATTTCTCGAAGTATATGAACACGATCCTGCGCATCGATGAGGCCCATCAGACCGCCACAGTTCAACCCGGTGTGGTGCAAGCCCAGCTCAACGCCGCCGCCGACCAATACGGGCTTTTCTTTGCGCCCGATCCTTCGACCAAAGATCGATGCACCCTTGGCGGGATGATCGGTAATAACTCCTGCGGCGCGCATTCGGCGGCCTACGGCAAGACGGTCGATAACGTCGTGCAACTCGATGCGCTCCTTTACGACGGTACTCGCCTTTCGCTCGGCCCCGGCGATATCGCGACAGGCGCGCCGGCAAGTCGCATCGATACTCTCGTCGCTAACCTTCGCGCGCTCAGTAATCGCCATGCCGATCTGGTTCGCGTGCGCTATCCCAAAATCCCGCGCCGCGTTTCGGGCTACAACCTGGACGAGCTTCTGCCCGAAAACGGCTTTAACCTTGCTCGCGCGATCGTCGGATCGGAAGGCACGTTGGCCGTCGTCTTGAATGCGACGGTGCGGCTGGTACCGAAGCCCAAAACGATCGTGCTTGTCGTGCTGGGCTTTGCCGATGTCTTCGCTGCGGCCGATCAAACCCCCTGGCTACTCGAGTACAAGCCGCAGGCGCTCGAAGGCTTCGATCATCGATTACTCGATTTTGCTCGGTCCAAAGGAATGCCAGCGGTCAAATTATTGCCGGAGGGCAGGGCGTTCCTCGTGATGGAGCTGGGCGGCGACACGCTCGATCAGGTTCTCGGCTTCGCCGAAGAAGTTAAGCGCGAAGCTTCCCGCCACCCGGATTGCAACGGTGTTGCGATTCTTACCGATCAGTACGAACAGCGCGCGGTCTGGGGTATCCGCGAATCAGGCCTGGGTGCCGGCGCGCTGATACCGGGGAACCCGCGGACCTGGCCCGGTGCCGAGGATTGTGCGGTGCCGCCCGCTCGCCTTGGCGATTTTCTGCGTCGGCTCGTCCCGATGCTCGCGCGGTACGATCTCGCTGCCGCAACCTACTACGGCCACTTTGGCGAGGGCTGTGTTCACTGTCGCATCAATTTCGACTTTTTTACCAGGGAAGGTGTGGCGAAGTTCCGCGCCGCGATGATCGAACTCGGCAATCTGGTCGCGGAATTCGGAGGTTCACTATCGGGCGAGCATGGCGATGGGCTCGCGCGCTCCGAGTTGCTCCCCAAGATGTTCGGCGGTGAGCTGATCAGCGTCTTCCGCGAGTTCAAGCATCTGTTCGATCCCGACCATCGGATGAATCCCGGCGTGATCGTGGATCCTGAGCCGCTCGATTCGCATCTCCGGGTGAGCGCACTGCCCGATCCCGCGCGGTTCCCCACACGCCTCGATTTCTCTGCCGAGGGTGGCCTCGCCGGAGCTGCGCTCAAGTGTGTCGGCTTGGGCAAATGCCGCAAGACCGACGCCGGTACGATGTGCCCCTCCTATATGGCGACACGCGAAGAAAAGCACTCGACGCGCGGGCGAGCCCGGCTCATCTATGAGGCGCTCAACGGCAATCTGCTGAAAGAGGGCTTCGTCGATGAGGCACTCTATGAGGCCCTGGAACTCTGCCTTTCCTGCAAGGCCTGCAAGAGCGAATGCCCAGCCGCGATCGATATGTCAGCCTACAAGGCCGAGTTTCTCGCGAATTACTACGAGGTGCATCGGCGACCGCTCGCCGCTAAGTTCTTCGGTCGGCTGCATAATCTCGGCCGTGTCGCTTCGATCGCGCCGTCGATCGCGAATCTCTTCACGCGCGGCCCTATGGCTGGGTTGGTTCGCAAGATGCTCGGCTTTCATCCCGACCGCACGCTGCCTGCGTTTGCGTCTCGGAGCTTTCGCGACCTGTTTAGCCGTCGCCAGCCCTCGCGCAAGGGGACTTCAGAGGTCCTGCTCTTTCCCGACACCTTCAACAATTTCTTCGAGCCCGAGGTTGCCGTTGCAGCGACCGAGGTCTTGGAGCACGCCGGCTTCCGCGTCATTCTGCCTGATTGCGATCTCTGCTGCGGTCGGCCGCTGATGGAAGCCGGGATGCTTGATGCGGCACGCGTTCGGATGGCTGAGATGCTGACGACGCTCGGCCCTATCGCCGCACGCGGCACACCTATCGTAGGTCTCGAACCGAGTTGCCTGCTCACGATGCGAGACGAGCTTCCCTCGATGTTTCCGAAGAGCCTGGAGGCGCGGCAGTTGGCCGACCATGCGATGCTCTTCGACGAATTCCTCGTCGCGAAAGCGCCGCAGTTCGGACCTGCGGCGTCGTCGGGTCGCGCACTGGTCCACGGCCATTGTCATCGCAAAGCCTTGGCGGGTTTGAGCAGCGAGATTGCTTTACTCGGACGCAGCGAGGGGCTGCAGGTCGATGCGCCCGATTCCGGATGCTGCGGGATGGCTGGTGCCTTCGGCTACGGAGCTTCGCGCTTCGACCTGTCACGCGCGATCGGCGAGCGTGCGTTGCTCCCCGCTATTCGTAAGAGCGATCCTTCAACTCTGATTGTGGCGGACGGATTTGCGTGCCGGACCCAAATCCGGCAATTCTGCTCCGACCGCCGCCCACTCCATCTGGCGCAAGCGCTGAACTCCGGCCTGCGCGCAACAACTGAAGACGGCGCTTAAAGAGAGGTAGTGTCATGATGCGCTTGGGAATCACGATTCCACTCGACGGCTTCCAGAATCCGCATTTCGGCGAACTGGTTCGGCGCGCCGAGCAACTTGGTTACACCGACGGATGGTCTTACGAGACCTTCGCCGGGGATGCGATCACTCCGATCGCTGCGGCTTCCACGATTACCGAGAAGATGCGCCTCGGCACCGCTATCGTCGCTGCATCCACTCGTCCGCCCGCGCTGTTGGCGCTATCAGCTGCGGGAATTCAGCAACTCTCCGGCGGACGCTTCGTGCTTGGTATCGGTCTCTCGACGCCCACGATCGTCGAGAAGTGGATGGGTATCCCTTACAAGATGCCGGTTACGCGCCTGCGCGAGACTGTCGAGGCGGTTCGTGCGATGTTCACGGGGCAGAAGGTCACGATGAACGGTAAGACAATCAAGGTCGATGGCTTCCGGCTCGCCTCAGCTCCGAAGCCCGCGCCTCCGATCTATATCGGCGCACAGGGCGAGCAGATGCTACGGACCGCCGCTGAGATCGGCGATGGCGTGATCGTGAACTACATCACACCCGAGACGTTCCATAAGATGCGCGCGCATATCGACGAAGGTGCGCGCGCCGGTGGCCGCGATAGCACCAAACTTGATATCGCCTGCCGTATCATGGTCGCGATCGATCAGGAGGAGGACACGGTACGCGATCATCTCCGTCGCGAACTCACGGCCTACGTGACCGTTCCTCAGTACAACAAATTCTTCCAGTGGCTCGGGTTCGAGAACGAAGCGCGCACGGCCTTTGAAGCCTGGACCTCCGGCGATCGTAAAAAAGCGCTCGAGTCGATGCCGGACAGTATGATGGAAGCGATCTACGTCTTCGGCACGCCCGAGAAGATCGCAAGCCGCCTGCGTGATTACGAACGTGCGGGCATCACCACCTCGACGCTGCAGTTCACCTCTTACGCTTCCGATCCTTCTGAGAAGCGCGCCCGTATCCTCCGCGCGATGGAAAATCTCGCCGAGGCTTGGGGAACCAAGAAGTAGTAGTTCGAAAAACGACAGCCCCGCCGTTTCCGGCGGGGCTGTTTTAACTGATCCACCTGGTTTCTCTTATCAGTATCCGCGCTTAAGTTTTTTATCGACTGCGCTGATCTGCCGATCGAGGCCCTGCACTGCCTCCGCCATGCGGCCGGCCGCTTCACTGTCGCCTCGCTCCCGCATCGACTTGATCGTGTACATCGCGCGTTTGCGACGAGCCGCCAACCAGTCGCGTCGCTGCGCCAGATTGTAGGATGAGGGCGGCGTTGCTTGATACCAAGAGTAGGGCGCGCCGTAGTCGTGCCCACCGTGTTGCCGCCAATAATCGTTCCCACTGCCGTTAGTCCAATGGCAGTCGTCTCCGTCGTGGTCGCATACGTAGTGATTGTCCCAGTTCGGATGCACCATTGGCTCGGGAGCTACCGTATGGCAGTCGTCGCCATCCTTGTCGCATACACGTTGCCCCGGGAAGTTGGTATTCGATGGCGGTGGAGCATCGTTATCTTCGTCATGATGATGGCCGTGATGCTTGTACCAGCCCTTATGCCATCGGTTGTCGTGCCATCCATGATGATGTTCGCTTTGATTCTGATCGCCGTCATCGTCATGGTCGTGCCCGGCGTGAGCCGCGAACGGAACGATAGTCACAAGCAAAGCGGCCAACACCGCAATTCGACTCAATCGATTCATAAATCCTCCGCTACCTTCCTGCCCGTGCTTCGATTGCACTGATTGTGCCATTGAGGAGCATTAGAGGAAGCCAATAATTTCGTGAGATGCTGTAGCTATTGGGATAGCCCATCGACGATTTCCGCACGATGCGCCTGTCTGTTTTCTTCAACAAATGCAGGCGCCCCAGTCGCGATGACCGGGGCGCTTGTGCGATAGACCAACTCAATCCTTAGTGGGCACCGAGCAGCATCGGAGCTACCACCGCGCCGATCGTATTGATCGGATTGTTCGGTTGATTCCCGTAGTAAGCCTGATTGTTTGCTAGCGCATCAACCAGCGGATTCGAGGGAGCGGGAGCTGCGTAGCCCGACGGTGCATAGTTATAACTGTTCGTGTTGTAACCGTAGCGAACCTTCTGCTGATAGAGATTGATCTGCTGGCTCAGCGGATTCACGACGCGATCGACCACTCGCTGCGCTCCGCGACTATCCCCCTGCGCGCGCATGTGTGCCACTACCACCATCGCCCGCTGCCGACGCGCGATCAGCCAACTGAGTCGCTGATCCGGAGTGTCGTTCGATGGCGCCGGCGCTAGATACCACGACTCCGGTTGCCCGTCGTAATAATAGGGTTGTCCCTGATTATAGTTGCCGTATGTTGGCGACGAATCGTACGATCTGCGATCTACATAGTGACAATCATCACCGTCCTCGTCGCATACATAGTTCGTCATCGGATGCCAGTTCTGCGGCCGATGATGCCACGCGTGCTCTTCGTGTTTCTCCTCTTCGTGCCATCCATTGTCCCAGCCGTTATTCCATCCGCCATTCCCGTTGTTCCAGCCGACTGGTCGGGGCGCAGGCACGTACGGAACCGGAGCCGGACGATACATCGGCCGCGTGACCGGCATCACCGGAGGCGGTGCCGCATGAGGATGCTTCCACCAGCCGTTGTGAAAGCCGCGATCGTGCGCCGCGGGCGGTGGCACGGGTTGGAAATTGTCGTGCCGATGACCGGCGAAAGCACTCACCGGAATCGCCATCATCGCGAGACCCGCCACTGCCGATAGAAGCTTTCCTTTTGCGAGCAGCATTGTCCGAATCCTCCTGCAGCTTGAGACGAGTGGGGTAGCTGCCCCGTTTACATCTTCGTCTGATAACTGCCGAGGAACGGTAGAGCAGGGAGCGTGCCGGGATAGCGGATCGCAGAAAACCGTGGCAATTGATTGGCTTTTTCGCGCACTCCGATCGGCCACCCGGAATCGCTATACCAACGCCGTCGCGCACAACCCAAACCGGTCGTACGAAGCTTAACGGCTGTTTAGCAGAGACCTATCAGGGAACCGGCGCGACCGAGAGCAATCCGGCGGCTTCGTCGAACCCGAGCATCAGATTCAGATTCTGCACGGCCTGGCCCGCCGCGCCTTTGCCCAGATTGTCGATCGCCGTAAATACGCACAGCGTCTGCGAACGACGCTCCAGCACGAAAGCCAGCTCGCAGAAGTTCGTCGCCCGGACGTTCTTCAACTCCGGCACCTCACCGGGCTTCAGGATTCGCACGAAACGCGCCTTTGCGTATGCAGCTTCATACGCGTCTCGCACGTCCTGCTCGGTTGTGCCGCTGCGTGGGCGCATGAAGATCGAAGACAGGATGCCGCGCGTCACCGGCAGCAGATGCGGTACGAACATCACCGGAACCTCGCGTCCCAGCGTGTTGCCGATCTCCTGTTCGATCTCCGGCATATGGCGATGATTCCCGACCTTGTAAGCGCGGAAGTTCTCGTTCACCTCTGCGAAGAGCTGCTCGACTGCGGCCTGGCGACGCGCTCCCGTCGTTCCCGATTTCGCATCGATTATGATCGACGACGGATCAATCAAATCGCGTCGGATCAGCGGCAGGATGCCGAGTAACGATCCCGTGGGGTAGCATCCCGGATTCGCCACGATACGCGCCTCGCGCACCTCATTGCGATGGAACTCGCTGAGCCCGTAAACCGCTTCCTTCAGCAGCGCCGGTGCCGGATGCTCTGCGCCGTATGTCTTGCGATATGCGGCCGCATCTCGCAGACGAAAATCCGCTGAAACATCGATTGCCTTGATTCCGTTCTGCACGGCTTCGGCCAGGATCGGTGCGCCGACCCGTTCCGGCAGGCATGAGATTATGAGTTCGACGCGCCCCTTGAGCGTATCCGGTCGCAGCTCCTCGAATGGCGGAAGGTCTATCCCCGCCATGTGGCGATAGACTTCGGTCACTTCGCGACCCGCATAATGCTCCGAGGTGAGCATCGCAATCTCGACGAACGGATGCCCCGAGAGGATCCGGACAGCCTCGATCCCCGAATAACCCGACGCGCCTAAAACCGCGACTCTAACTCTGTTATCTGGCGCCATCGCCGAAACCTCATGCCTGGGGAGAAAAGGAATTAACGGATCTGTAACTGCAGTAACACGAATTCGCTCGACTCGCTATATTTGCCCTCCGCCGATCACCATCCCTTCGCCATGCTTCTATCGTATCTGCTTGAAGGATCGGCCTCGCTCCATCCCTCGCGAAGCTTGCGCTTCTCAGAATGCTGCGAGTACAAACATACTTGCCGGAGGAAACTTTCCGGTATTGGGGAAATTTTCACGCAGGAGGGCGCAATAGTGCCATCGGAAGAACTACTTATCGATGCGGACGGTCATATTCTCGAGCCGCCTGATATTTTCGAACGTTACCTCGAACCGCGCCACCGCAAGCGCGCGACCCGCATTCGTGTTGGCGAGGACGGCTTCGAGTTTCTCGAAATCGACGGGAAACGCGCCCAGCTTACCAGTTCTTCGCTGCTGCACGGCCTCGGCGGGATGAAAAAGCTGCGCGAGATGGGCCAGAGCGTCGATACCTTCAACGCCGGCCGTCGCAAGGAGCTTTACGCGAAGGCGATGGAGAAGCACGCCGTCTTCGAGAGCCTTAACACTGGGCGCCGCGAAGATACCTACCTCTCCGGATGTGCCCCCGGCGCGATGGATTTGAAGGAGCGCCTCGACATCCTCAATGGCGAGGGGATGGCCAAGTCGGTCATCTATCCAACCCTCGGACTTCTGTGGGAAGCCGAGATGTTCGATGCGGAACTCGCCTCCGCCCATTGTCAGGCCTACAACCGCTGGATCGCCGATTTTTGCAGCGATTCGGGCGGACGCCTCGTCCCGATCGCTCATCTTTCATTGGGCGATCCGCAGGCCGCTGCGCGCGAACTGGAGCGGGCGGTCAAAGGCGGATGCAAAGGCGCTTTCCTCGCGCCCTACACGATTACCCGCAAGCCGCATGGCCATCCCGACCACGATGTCCTCTTCGCCGCTGCGCAGGACCTCGACGTGCCCCTCGCGATCCATCCTGGTCTCGAGCCCGCGTCGTTCAGTATCCATCAGCGGTTCGACGGGATGGGCTGGGCAGATTGGTATTTCGATCTCTTTGCCGCCCAGGGTGTCGGTCACGCCTTCGCGACCTTCTTCCAGTACGGCGTCTTCGATCGCTTCCCGCGTCTGCGCGTCGTGGTGCTCGAATCGGGCGCTGGATGGATCGGCTATTGGCTCGATCGCGGCGACGCGATCTATCGCCATACCCAGCTCGGCGGTACCGTCCAGTTGAAGGAGCCGCCGTCCTACTACTTCAAGCGGCAATGCTACATTTCGGCGGATCCGGACGAACGTTCGATCGCCGCGATGACCCAGTTGGTCGGTGAGGATCGCTTCTTCTGGGCGAGCGATTATCCGCATCCCGATCATCCGGGCGATTACATCGAAGAACTGCGCGGGATGGTCGCCGGGATGACCTCGACGGCCCGCCGCGGCGTCCTCGGCGAAAACGTCGCCAAGTGCTTCAAGCTGATGTAAGCCCGAAACTCAAACGAAACTAAAAGACGGCTGGTTGTTAGCAACCAGCCGTCTTTTATCTTGGTAATGTCCAATCTTGGGGGCCGGGCCCGACCCGACAGCCCGGTAGTTTAGCGACATACTTTTACGAACTCTTGCATAATGTGGACGATAAGCCGTTGATCGTGTCGCATCTGGGCCCTTTCGTGTTCGAACTCAAGGATTTCGAAGACTCGATCGAGGCGATGTTCAGCATTTGGCTCGGGACATCCGAACGCGATGAGACCGGCATGCGGGAATCGGATTTGGTTGTTACGAGGTCTTCTGGATATTAGTGCATGAAAATGGCGCAGGTTCCAAGTAACGATGATTAGCTGATGGTAGTCTGCGAATGGCCAATGAGATTATCGGGCGTTCCTGTCGCCAATTCTTCAACGACCTTGAGAACCTCATGCCCCCGGCCTCTAAAGATTGTTGAAACCACTTCAGGGACACACTCGTCGATTAGTAGTCTCATCCGACAGGCGTGCCTATGAGGCTAACTGGCTTTCTTCAATTTTAACTTTTCGAAATCAATAGCTGCTTTGACATCGTCTGGCGTCAGGCGCGGATACTGCTGCACTATTTGCTCCGGTGAATAGCCAGCCCTATAAAAGCTGTAAATTGCAGAGGTAGGAACTCGGGTTCCCGCTATTACCATCGAATTTTGCAGCACGTAACGATTCTGATCGATCTTACCGATCTGTCTTGAAGTCCGTTTATTCATCCGCGCTAGGTTCTTTTCGATTCCGCGAGCGATAGCCTGCATCTTAAACAGAGGTTTTTGCCCAATTGGATGCACGGCCAGCGTATCGCCGGTCTCAGGGTCGACAAAATAAACGTGAGCGTCCTCGCCAACATAGAATCGAAGATTAGACCAGTCAGCGTCGCCCGCGGCCTTAAGTCGATGCTCAATCTTGCGCAGATCGTTGAGACCGACGTTATATTTATTACGCAAGATACTGATGGCACGCAGGCCAACTATGTCGCGAAACGTGCAAATACGCCGATAGGGGCCTGCCCCTTCGCGGCCTGAGGCGTGAAAACCTTGGTCTGATTCCAATAGCGAAGCTGGGGGTCGCTTATTTTAGCGAGCCGGCAAACTTGCTCAGCAGTGAAGAACCCCAGCTTCATAGCGCGCCGATAGCTTAACCCTGATCTGTATCACAACGACTCTCTAAGTTATTGATTTTAAATGCCTTTTTGGCGATTTGCGCATCGTATCGCTGACCCTGGCGTTCTTCCAGGTTTTCAGCTTCTCTCTCCACGCCTTCGGCTTTGCAAGATCAGCAGTTGCCGGGGGAACCATTCAAGTTGGTCAAACGGCGATCAATCGGTCTGACTCGGCGCGACGACTATTGAGGTGCTCGTAGCTCGGGCGTGTATAAGAAAACCAAAATTACGGTGTTGGAACAGCACGAGTGACTATACCAACTGGTCGGTTTAGTCTTTCCTCAGATGGCTCAAACTTCCTCACGAACCAGCATTATCTCGACCGCTCGCAACCTGATGCTGCATCACGGTTACGCGGCGACCTCCGTCGACGACATCTGCTCGACCGCGAAGGTCACCAAGGGCAGCTTCTACCATTACTTCGAGAGCAAGGAGGCGGTCGCCATCGCCGTGCTCAATGCCTTCTACGACGAGGGCATCAGTCGTCTCATCAACGGGCCGTATGTAGATATGAGCGACTCGAAGTCGCGCCTGCTCTCCTTCTTCGATCACCTAGAGACAATCGGCCCGGAACTATGGCGGGATGGATGCCTCATCGGGAATTTCGCCTGCGAGTTTGCCGAATCAAGTCCGGTGATTCGTCGACGTGTGGCCGCGATGTTCGACGCTCTGGTTAAGCAACTGGCGCCGCTCTTCGAGCCTGTCGCTAAAGAAGGGGAGGGCGCAGCTGAGCTGGCCGAATACACCCTGATGGTTATCGAGGGCGCCGTCGTGATGGCGCGCGCTCACGCTGATCCATCGCGGATCTCAAGCGCATTGCGGATTCTCCGCGGTACGATCGAAGCCCGCATCGGAGCGACCAGTAAAGAAGGAGCTAAAGCCAATCACAGACGATAAATTTTCGTCTTTTAACGCAAGGAGGAGGCTAGCCATGTCTGAAGCTTGGACACTCAAGGGTACCTACTTCGAGAGCTGCAACTGCGAGGCCGCTTGTCCCTGTGTCTTTCTTAGTCCGCCGACCGACGGCGAATGCACCGTTCTAATCGCCTGGCACATCAACGAGGGTCTTTTTGGCGGCACGTCGCTCGACGGGCTGAATGTGGCGCTGGCCGTCTACAGCCCGGGCCATATGGCTCAGGTCAAATGGAAGGCCGCACTCTACCTGGACGAAAAGGGCTCCGAGGCGCAGAAGCAGGCGCTGACCAGGATTTTCGGTGGCCAGGCGGGCGGACACCTCGGGCGCATCGCAACGCACGTCGGCGAAATACTCGGCGTCCGCAGCGTGCCTATCGAGTATATGGCCGAGGGCAAGCGTCGCTCGATTCGAATTGGGAACATCGCCAATGCCACGATCGAGGCTGTCGCGGGACCCGCAGGCGACGTAACCGTTAGCGGCCATCCGCTGGCGATCGCCCCGGGCTTCCCGGCAGTCGTCGGAAGGTCCGAGAGCCTCCGCTATCAGGACTATGGTCTCAATTGGGAGATCAGCAACAAAAACGGCTTCTACTCCTCCTTCCAGTACGCGAGCTAACTTCCGCCTGAATCGTTGCTGGAGCGCCCGGCGTCGACCGTCGACCGGGTTCCAGCTTCCTCGACTCACAAAGCAAAACGGCCGGCGGGCATTGCCCACCGGCCGTTTCATTCAGCCTTTAGTCGAAGCTACCGACTTAGGCGCCGGCTCCGTGACGGAGCAGGCGGCCCGGGGTCGCGTTCGTGCACTCACCGTCATGGAAAGTCTCCTCACCATTGACGATGATCGAACGGTAGCCGTCGGCCTTCTGGACACGACGCCACTCGCCGCCGGGCAGGTCGCGCGCGATCTCGATCGGGCGAACCGCCAGCTTCTCGAGGTCATACACCACGATGTCAGCCGGAGCGCCTTCACGCAGGAAGCCGCGATCCTTGAAGCCGGCGATGAACGCAGGCAGCGCGCTCAGGCGCCAGTGGATCTCTTCGAGCGACAGCCACCCGAACTCACGGCAGTACTTGATGATACCTTCCGTGGGGAAGCGGCCCGCCGTCAGGAACTTGGTGTGTGCACCACCGTCGCTGACGCCGAACGGGATTGTCGGGTTCTCGATCAGTTCCTTCATCAGGCTCATGTCCTGATTGACCGCCGGAGCGAAGAACTCAGTCTTCAGCCCTTCCGATACGGCCAGATCGAGCATCGTGTCGACGATATCCTTGCCGGTTTGCGCCGCCGCTTTGCGGAGGGTCAAGCCTTCAAGGTGCTTGTTATCCTTGTTGATGCACTCGGTGATGATGATCTGATCGAAGTAGCTGGTGATCAGGCTCTCACGCGGCATCTGGTCCTTTAGACCCTGGCGCCGACGAGGATCGCCCAGCTTCTCGGCGCGCTCGGCAACCGTGCCGGTGGTGGCTTCGCGCCACGCATCGGAATCGTCGAACAGGTTCCAGTCTTCAAACGTGAAGCTCAGGCCGGCATCGGTCGTGACGCCCTGGCCATAGATGCGCAGGCCCTTCTGGCGGCAGCGCTCCAGCCACTTCACGGTGTTGCGATGGCGATGCGGGAAACGATCCTGCGTCGCAACCGCCTGGTACATCATCGGGCGGCGGCTGATTTCAGCCAACAGCTCGAAGTGCTTCGCATCGGCCTTCGGATCCCAGCTGACCAGTGTGAGCTCCATGTGGCCCTGACCGCGCTCGCCAAGAACCTTCGCCAGCTCGATGCAGGTCTCATCGTGCATGATATCGGTGTTCATCGGGGAGCCGTCAAAGTCGCGCTGGACTGACGACGGACCATCCGGCTTCAGGCGCTGCGCGGACCATCCGCATGCACCCGCATCCATCGCTTCGTGCAGGATACGGCGCATTTCGGCATGTTCCTTGTCGGTCGGCATACGGCCAGTCTTCGACTCGTCGATACCCATGACGTAGCCGAGCACCGGATTCATCGGAACCGCGGGAAGCAGGTTCACGCCCTTGGGGCAGCGATCCAGCGAATCCATGAACTGCGGATAGGTTTCCCAATCCCACAGCGGAGCCATCGCAGCCTGCATCGAGGCCATCGGAATAGCTTCAGTACGAACCATCGTGAGCATCGCGCGCTCACGATCTTTCGGCTTAACCGGAGCAAAGCCGAAGCCGCAGTTGCCGATTACGACCGACGTGATGCCGTGCCAGCCCGACAGGGTGAGGTACGGATCCCAGAAGATCTGCGCATCGTAATGGGTGTGCAGGTCGATGAAGCCCGGCGCGACAACCATTCCTTCGGCTTCGATCACCTTCTTTGCTTCGTGCGCCTGGGTGCGGCCGATTTTGGCAATCTTGCCGTCCTTGATTGCGATGTCGTCGACGAAACGCGGCGCGCGCGTGCCATCGATGACCATCCCGTTTTTGATCAGCAGATCATATTCTGCCATCGGGTACCTCTCTCCTCTTTGATGGTTTTGCTCGATCCGTTAATAATACTTGTTAACAAACGTACGTACGTATTATAAACGAACGAATGTTTGTTTCTACGACGGAGCGAACGGGTCTGTCAAGCTTTCTGAGGATGCTTTGAGAACAAGGCGAAAAATCAGCGGATTAAACGTCGCCGGATCCGAGTCAGGAGTCCTCTTATAAATGCGAAAACCCGGCTCTAGCGGGCCCGAAACCATGCGCAGCTTGCGCACCGCCGCAATTCAATTGCTGGCGGAGCGGAGCTACGAAGGGATGAATCTACGGCTGCTGGCCAGCAAGCTCCGGATGCACGCTGGCTCCCTCTACAACTATATCGAGAGCAAGCAGCAACTGCTGTTCTGGCTGATGAAGGACAGCACCGAGAAACTGCTGCGCGAATTCGAAGAGACGATCGCCAAGATCCCCGATCCGCGCGAGCAGATGCTGCGCTTCGTTGCCTTCCATACCAGCTTCCATATCGCGAATCGGAAAGAGGCTTCGGTTCTGCTCACGGAAATGCGCAGTCTGACACCGCAGAACTATCGCGCGATCAAGCAACTGCAGCGTGCCTATACTGACGAAGTCCAGAAAATCGTTGAACGCGGGATGGCCGCCGGGGTCTTCCACGTGCATGACTCCCGTATCGCTACCTTTGTCTTGTTGCAGATGCTGACCTCGGTCGCGCGATGGTACACGCCGAAGGGGCGCCTCACCGTCGATGAGCTCGTTGCCGTCTATACGGATCTGGCCTTCTCGATGCTAGGTGCCGAAACGTCGGCTGATCGCTCGAAGGATGCGCAAGATCTCACCGGAAGGATCCCCGCGATAAATGGCTTCGGCCACGGCGACCCGATTACTCACTCTGTCGATCTTGGCAGCCATCTCCTGCACATCTCGGTGGCGCCACATCCGGGTCCGGACAAGCGCGGCGCCAACGGGACATCGAAGGCCAAGAAAGCGGATTCCGCGCCGGAAATCGTCGTCGAGCCCGAACCAGATCTCAGCTAGTTCTTTTTCGCACCAGCTTCGAGTTCGACTCCGCACGGGACCAGCACCCGCACGACGGAGTTATAAAACGCCACGTTCATCACCAATTCCATGATGCGCCGGTTGTCGAGAAAATCGCGCAATGCCTCGAAGGTCAGATCGCTCACACGCACATTGCGCGTCGCCTCCTCAGCGTAGCGCATCACCGCGCGCTCCTGGTCGTTAAACCCGGGCGAGGCTGCATAATCGGCAAGCTGCTCCAGTTGATCGCGACGGACGCCGACTTTTAACGCGATATTCCAGTGATGTGTGAATTCGTACTCCGCGCCGGTGAGCCGTCCGACCGTCATCAGGGCGAGTTCCCGCAGCTTTGGATCGAGCTGTGTGCCGTTACGCAGTTCGTTCGCGAGCCCCAGGAACTGGCGCAGCAGGTTCGGGGCATTTGCCACCGTCCGATGGACATGGCCAGGTTCCGTGCCGCGACTTTTGATGAAGTCGTCCCAAATATCGCGATCATTTTCCGGTAGGTCATTACGCGTCAGATAGGGCAGCCGTGCCATCGTGAATCCTCCGTCTCTAACTTCTTAAACTTCCGTTTATCCCTCGGCGCCAGTTTCCGCTGCGCGGTACTCACTTGTCATCCTGAGCGAAGCCCACCAAGAGAGCGGTCGAGTCTGCGAGGCACGTTCTAGAAACGACGCGTAGTTGAAGGATCTACGCGAAGCGCTTCCCGCGATCCCGATTTGGCAGTGCTCTGCAGTGATTTACTTCTTATCGGGAAACTTCTCGTGCAGCGCTTTGAAGCCGCCAAGGTAGATACCCTGTATAACTTCGCGAGTCTTCGCCGCGTCCAGTCCCGAGGTTGGTGATTGTTCGAAGGTGCTGCTCCAGTCGACTTCGCTGCCACTACCTTTCGGCTTCACCACGTAGGTGGAGACGTAATTCTTTACCGGCAGCGGTCCGCCCAGGATCTTGTAGCGCAGCATCCGCTTCGACTTGCTGTACTCCACAAGCTGCTCCGTGATGTAAGCGCCGCCAGCGGTAGTAATCGCTCGAATCGCACCTTTCTGGTTGTCCTTGCCTTCGATAATCTCGACCTTACTCAGACCCGGAATCCACTTGTCGACACCGCCGAAATCGCCGGTCAGTTGCCATACGGCATCCGCGCTTGCGGGCAGCTGAGTCGATTCATGCACGGAGAGCTTCTCGCCCGCAATCGCGAGATTAGAGGCGAAGAGGGCAGCGGTTATCGTCGTAGCGATGAAAGCTGGACGGAAGTTGAGGCGGAGCATCGGGGCTGTTTCCTTTCACGAGGTCTCTCAGACCGTCGCCAATAAATAACAGTGTGACTGTCGAGCACAAGTGATTGGCAATACGCGGAATGGGCATCACGGTCGAAGTCCAACCGGCGCACCTTGGCGCTAAAGCATTAAAAGATATACCTATGAAAGAATGTATATCGTAGAGAAGCAAGAAAATGCGCGTCGCCAGATGGGGCAAGAGTCTCGCGATCCGCCTGTCACGCACGGTTGTCGAAGCTCTCGAGCTAAAGGAGGGAGAGGAGGTTGAACTCCACCTTTTAGACGAGCGCGGATTTGCGGTTGGACGAAAGCCCGAGAAGAAAGAGCTCTTGTCAGCGGCTGCGGGCCTATCGCGGTCGATTGCCGGCCGACTTCAAGTTCGATCGCCTTGAAGCCAATGCCCGTTAGCTTCTTCGATACAAACGTCCTCGTCTATTTGGCTTCCGGCGATTCTGTGCGTGCCGGGCGTGCCGAACAACTCGTCGCTCGGGGCGGTACTATTAGTGTTCAGGTGCTGAACGAACTCGCGAACGTTTGTCGCTGTAAGATGCTCCTGTCCTGGACTGAAACGAGCAGCTTCTTGGCTACGATTCGTAGCCTGCTGTCGGTCAATCCGATCACAGCGACGACTCACGAAGATGCGCTTGCTCTGAGCGAGCGTTACGAAATTTCGTTCTACGATGCTCTGATCGTTGCGGCCGCGCTCAATGCTCGATGCGAAACGCTCTGGTCAGAGGATATGCAAGACGGGATGCGGATTGAAAGGCGCCTGCGGATAGTGAATCCGTTCGCTAAGCGGCCCCGACGAGTGGCCGCTGAACCTTAGCCTTCTTACGCGAAGAGCATCTCGGACATCGCCCCGCCCGGCGGAATCATCGGCATAACCGCTTCTTCCTTCGGGATAACGATATCGATCAGCACTGGACCTGGCGTGGCGAATGCTTCCTTCATCGTCGCGGCAAGGTCTTTCGACTTCTCGATCCGAAAACCCTTGGCGCCGTACGCGTCGGCCAGCTTCACGAAGTTCGGTACCGACATCGCGGAGTAGGAGTAGCGCTCGGCGTAGAATTTCTCCTGCCACTGCCGGACCATCCCAAGGTAGTAATTATTCAGGATGATGACCTTCAAATCGACGTTGTACTGCACCGCCGTGCCCAGTTCCTGGATATTCATCTGGATCGAGCCATCGCCGGAGATCACGACGACATTGCGATCCGGCGCGGCGAATTTGGCGCCGATTCCGGCCGGCAGGCCGTAGCCCATCGTCCCGAGACCGCCCGAGGTCAGAAGCGAGCGCGGCCGTTCAAAGGGGAACATCTGCGCGATCCACATCTGATGCTGTCCGACGTCGGTCGCGATAATGCAATCGCCCTTGGTCAGCGTGTGCAGTTCTTCAATCACGTAAAATGGAGAGACCGACTCGCGCGCCTTGTAGTCGCCGTTCGAGTAGAGCGGTTTCTCGCGTTTCCATCGCAGAATCTGTTCGTGCCACTTGGCCCACGTCGCCTTGCGCTTGGCGATACTTTCGCGCGAGCGGACGACGGTCAGCATATCCTGCAGGACGCTCTTGATATCGCCGACGATCGGAATATCGACGGTAACATTCTTCGAGATCGAAGACGGGTCGATATCCATGTGGATGATGGTCTTGGCGTTGGGTGCGAAATCAGCGATACGTCCGGTGACGCGATCGTCAAAGCGCGCACCGATCGCAACGAGACAATCCGTGTTGACGACCGCGGTATTGGTGCCGTACGAGCCGTGCATCCCGAGCATCCCGAGGCACAACGGATCCGATGCGGGGAAGGAGCCGAGTCCCATCAACGTTTCAGTAACGGGAATCCCGAGGCCGCGCGCCAACTCAGTGAGTTCCGGCGCTGCTCCCGACCATTGCACGCCGCCGCCGACGTAGAAGAGCGGCTTTTCGCTTTGCTCGATCGCTTCGACCGCGCGCTCAATCTGGCGTGGGTTACCCTTTATGGTTGGTTTGTAGCCGCGCAGATCGACCTTATCAGGGTACACAAAAGGGTGATGCGCTTGCTGGATATCGCGCGGGACGTCGACGACCACCGGGCCCGGTCGACCGGTGCCGGCGATATAAAAGGCTTCCTTGATGGTCCGCGCGAGCTTGCTGACGTCCTTGACCAGGTAATTGTGCTTGGTGCAGGGACGGGTAATCCCGACGAAATCGGCCTCTTGGAACGCGTCGTTGCCGATCATGCTGGTCGGAACCTGTCCCGAGATTACAACCATCGGGGTCGAATCCATGTAAGCATCGGCGATACCGGTCACCGCGTTGGTTGCGCCCGGCCCCGAAGTAACGACGCAAACCCCCGGTTTGCCGCTGACCCGCGCATAGCCCTCTGCCATATGGGTAGCGCCCTGTTCGTGCCGAACGAGAACGTGTTTGAGCTTCGAGTCGAGCAGGGCGTCATAGGTCGGCAATACGGCGCCGCCCGGATAGCCGAAAATAACTTCGGCGCCCTCAGCTATGAGGCTTTCCACGATGATTTGAGCGCCGGTGAGTTTCTTCATTGGCCTTCCACTACGATGGTTCAGTAAAATTCAGCAGCTATTTGCGGAGCCAACCAGAATACCGGATCGGCTCGGGCGCTGCCACATGCAAGGCGCGTAATTCCTTCGCACCGTCAGGCTTGGAAGATTTTTGCGCTGCTAAAAGCGCAACGTAAAGCGGATATCGCCGAACCGGACCTCACTGCCATTGGCAACCCGAATGGTACCCTGAACCAGCAGATTGTTAACGTAGCTGCCGTTGGTCGAATTCAGATCGGTCAGTTCGAAGGCTCCATCACGACGGGTGAGCCGCGCATGATTCCGCGAGACGCTCGCGTGCGGGATAACGATATCATTGTCCTCGCCGCGTCCAACCGTGATCTCGGGTTTCAGCAGGGAATATTCCCCCGGAATAGCCTCGATCCGTTCGAGGGCCGTTAGCCGAGCCTCGCCGGGCGGTAGAGGCGATAGAGCGGGAGCCGCCGTTCGCGGGGCTCCGCTGCTACTGGATGCGGCCGAACTGACGGCGCTTCTCGCGCGCTGCGCCACTTGACGCGCGGCATCGGAGATATTTGGTACCGGGGCTTTGCTCTGGGCCTCAACTATCGAGCGGAGTTCGTCGGCCGATACCCCCAAGCGGACGCGCGAGAGGCCTCCGAGCCCGAGCAGTGCAAGAAGCGGTACGAGCCCGTTCCACCATGAGAATGAGAACTGTGATAGCCTAGGGGCTTCCTCACCACCGGCGGCCTCGGTTCCGCTGTCCTCAGGAACGTTAATCGCCGCTCCTCCGATGCCCTTGACCTGGTACGAAGTTTCGGCCGACGCGCTTTGGCCGTCGAAATTGATCTTCAGCTCGACGGTACGATTCGTTCCGTCTTCGATTGGGCGCGGCGTCCGATAGGTCAGCGAATATTCGGTTGCGATTGAATGGCCGATATCGCGCACCAACTCGGGGAAACGGTTCTGTTCCGAAACGATATTGAACAGGCGGCCGTGGGTGCTCTGCACGATTCCCTGATATTCGGGTGCGATAAAGGGTGGAGGCGCGACCGCGTAGAGGGTCAATCCGTCCTTCTGGAAGAGTGCGGCCACTTTCGGCCCGGTCTGCGAGGTAACGTCGGCGTTGGCGTTTGGATGATGATCGCGGTAGGCCTGATCGCCTTGCCGGTCGGGGCCATCGCCTGCGACATGCGGGGGAGCATCGGTAATCAGGATCACGATCCCTTGCGCTTCAGGCCGGAAAGGCAGGCTGGCAGCGTATGCCAGCGCGTCGAGCGGATCTTCGGGAATATCACCGCCGCCACCTGCGTGCAGTCCGCCGACCCAGCTGATGAACTTCGAGACGTCGGAGGTCATCGTGTTGCGGTATTCGCAATTGCAGTCCTGATACTGCGAGACGACGTAGTCTTCGAACGTGACCAGCCCGAGGCGATAGTCGCGATTGTTGCTCTGCAAATCGCGAGCGAACGTGATGATGTTCTGCTTCACCGCGTCGATGTAAGGCTGCATCGATTCGGTGATGTCGAGCACGAACACGATATCCACGGGGCGTCCCTGCCCGACTCCGTGGAAGTAGAGGATTTTGCCGGGTTTGCCGTCCTCGAGGACCTGAACGTTGTCTTTGGTCAGGTTACCGACGGGCTGGCCGTTCGAATCGGTGAGCCCGAAGTCCAGCTCGACGCCACCGTCCGTATCGAAATGGGCGAGTCCGGGATTGCCGACCGTTACCTGCATCTCGGCCAGAGCCGATGACGCAGCAGCCGCGAGTAACATTATCGCCACGAAGAAGCTACGAAGGAGCAGTTCCCGGCAGGGCCTGAAATAAATCCGCATGCTCCGTCGATTTTCCGGAGCGAAGCGAGGGATAGTCAAGGGGCTGTCAGCAACATGCACAAAAGACGTTGGTCGAGCAGCGTGCTCATCGAGGGGTCGCACTTGCCTTCCTTGGTTCCATAGGTTATCCCAAAGCGCTGACCTCAGATTAGTAGAGCATGGTTTAGCGTGAAGCATCTAAGTTCGCGATGGGCAGTGGCTGTCCTGCTCGTTCCCGTGGCCCTGGTTCTCTCAATCTTGATGGCGGGCTGGGTCGATCCGCCGCTCGCATCGTCGAGCAATGGCAAGGGCTATGTTCAGGTAGCTTTCACGGGAGCCATTTCCGGGGAAAACCTGGCTAATCCCTTCCCTAATTTTCAGAGCGTTCTGCTCAACGTAATCGCTGTCCGGTTCAATCCCACGACCAACATGAGTCTGGCTGACAACGATTCAAGTTGGGCGACGGTTACGGTAGCGCCCGGGGCAACGAACGGCGCGGCGTACACCACGTTTAGTTTCGGCGGTAATTTTGGCCCCAATGGCAACTCCATCGGGATCGGTCAGGCGCGCAGCGTCATGCAACTCGATATGGCGCAATTGCAGAATAACCTGACGGTCTTCAACACCGCGAAAATCAAGGCTCAAGACTATTACCAGGTCGAGTTGCTGCTCAATAATCCGCCGGCCACGCTGGTGCCTTTGTGCGGAAATACGACCAACGCCAACGGCGAAGGATGTATCACCTATCCGACGTCCCTGAGCGGCGTCTCCTCGATTCGCTACCCAGCGTTCGGCAGTCCGACAGCTAACACTAGCGATAAGCTTTATTCTATTGGGCGGAGTGGTGTTCAGCTTGTTCCGATCGCGATCAATGCAATCCCGCTTGGGGCTCCAATCAGCTCCACCGACACGCTGCCGTTCTCGGCCGAGATTTGTCCGATAAAAGCGTTGCCAAACTCTAACCCAATCCCCGGCGTATGCGTGTTTAGTCCGGGTCTGGTACCCGTCGCGCCGCCCAGCAATTCGACCGAGGTAGCGGCCGTTGTTTCCGGGCAAATTTTCGGCTCCACCAACAAGGGGCAGGTCAATGCTGAGATCTCCGGCACGGGCACGGTGCTCTCAACCGGGATCGTCGATAATAGCTCCGATCACAATTACTTCATGATGGTTCCGGCAGGGACCTACGACCTGGTTGCCAGCTCGGGGGGCAGTCGTTCCTTCGACGCTCAATCACACGTCGTTCTCGATAGGAAGCGGGGCGATCAATACGTCATCAATTTCCATTTGGAGCAGGAAGCAACCCGAGGGATCGGCGGGATTGTTGCCGACGCGTGTAATGGCACTGGTATCTCCGGGGCCGAGGTCGAGATCTACGGACCTCCGTCCGCGGTCGACAACATCCCATGCTCGCCGTCGCCGACCTCTGTCGCGACTCCAACTCCACCGCCGCAGTGCAATGCTCAGTGCGATCAGTTCGCTCCTAGCGGCGCGCCGCAAGACGGATGTGTGGTGCTGGGAATAAGTTCGACCAACAACCTCGGCCAATACCCGTTCTCGCCCAGCGGCGGAGCGCCAACCGCCTTCAGTGCGCTTCCGCACATCAAGAGCAGCAAGAGCGGAGGTCCTTCAGGCTATGCAATGAAGGCTACCGCATCCGGTTACAATGGCCGACTACTCGGGGTCCGGAACCTCAACTCAACTTTCAAATGCGACGGGTCGGGTTACAAGGACAACGACTGCAGCTTTAGCCTCCAGCACGGGACGCTCCAGGTGAACGTAGACGCCGGCCAGAAGGTGCAAAATAATCCTCTCAATGTTCTGGTAAACGTAGAGGATCAAGGAAGCTTCAATGGTGAGGGGGTAGCGCTCACGAGCATTCCGGTCGGTCAGCAGAGCAACCCGGCGCCACTTCCGATTACGGTTCCGCTTTACGAACCGTCTCCTGTAGCGTCCCCTACCGGGGGAGCAGAAGTCTTTGAGCCCGATGCCTCAGCCACCAAAGCTACGCCAACGCCCACTGGAACACCGGTTGATATCGGCGGAGCGGCGAACTATGACATGTTCGCTTCCGTGCAGGATCTGTTCGGTCCGGCTCCGCAGAAAGTTGGCGGCCATACCTACGCCGTTCTGAGCGGAGCACCGGCGCCCCAAGCCTGCGCAACGACTGTCGTTTCTGGCAGCCTGACTCCGCTTAAGTGTGTCGGTCACGGCAGCGTTCAGGGAACGGTCGCGACGGTGGATCAAAACACTATCTTGTCAGTATCAAAGGGCAACGTAGCGATATCACAGAGCCAGGTTGCTGCACTGTCGGCACCACAGAATTTCTCGATCTGCGAACCCGCGGATGACTATGTTGTGTCGCACTATCAGGCCCAACCTACGGGAACTCCGGAATTCATCGCGAGCGCAGACGCGAATCTGGTTAGTCCGGCGACGATTCCCAATTATCCGCCGAAAGCGGCCTGCTTCAGCATCTGTGACGTTTCCTCGTCGTCAACACCGATTGCGACTCCTAGTGCATCGCCGACCGCTTCGCCAAAGGGATTCTGTTACCTGTGCCAGAATTCAACGCCTATCCCGGGGACGCTCTAGTGGTAAGCAGTCAGCCTAATCAGAGAATTGCCAGGTTCGGTCTGACGCTGCTCGCTTTAGCGCTGAGCGCTCTGCTGGGTTGCAACGGCTTCGGCACGGGCAATTCCACCGAACCCGGATCGACGCCGCCGAACGCGAGTCAGAAGAACTTTCGGATGGTCGGCAATATCGGCACGCCGTTTTTTGCCGTCGTTTCGGACTGTCGATCTTCATGGAAAGTCCGCGGAGTCGTGCCGCTTAACATCATCATCGTTAATGCGCCGGCTCCGGGTCAGCCCAATCTATGCTCCGATCCCAGCGCGAATGGCGCGTTCAGGATTATGGCGACCAAGCTCTCCAACGATTCGCGGCTGCTAAGCGTCGAGGCTATCTCGGCTTACAACGTGCTTGAGCTTGGCTCGACCTACACGAATTACGGAACTCTGGTAGCCAATCTTAACGACTCGGGCCAACCGATGAATACCGGCACAGCGCTGAAGACTCTCGCGCCACCTGCCTTTCCCGACGTGCGTTTTTTCGTAACTAATCCGCTTAACGGGACTTTCAATGCGGTCGTCGAAGACGTGGACACGGCCTACGTTCTGCAATCGCAATCGCCAACACTTCTCCTGTTTGATTCGCCGAACGGGAATTCGACGACTGAGCGAGTCGATGGCATCTTCACGACGGTGTCGGGCGGGCCGATGAGGATCAACCTGAGCTTTAACGGCCACGTCGTCACGGCCGGAGGCAGCGGAACGGTGAGTATAAAAGTCAATTGAGACGAGGCTTAGGCTCGTTTGACTTGAAGGCAGAGGAAAGTTCATAACTAGCGGCACCCGGCGGGAACGACTGAAGCGTTCACCGCAGCAGAGGTGGCCGAAGAGAGCAGATGAAACCGGTTTTACGCAAAATCTTTCTGGCAGTTGTCGTCATAGGGCTCCTCCTCGCAATAGCCCCGGCGTGGCGCTACTTCAGGTTTTTTTCGAGCCATGTCTCGACTGACGACGCCTATGTCGATGGCACCGTGGCTTTGGTTTCTTCCCGCGTCTCCGGCACGGTTACCAAGCTCTTCGTCGAAGAAAACTGGCGTGTTAAGGGCGGAGAACCTCTGCTGGTACTCGATCCGCGTGACTACCAGGTCCGTGTCGATGAAGCTCAGGCGCAATTGCAGCGCGCCCAACAATCAGTCGATCAGCTTTACGCCCAAATCGATTCGGCCGAGGCCGGCGTAACCCTGGCAACTTCACAGATGCGCCAGGCGCAGATCGATTACGATCGCGCCGCCAAGCTAAACAAGCAGGGCGTGGTCTCAAAATCGTACTTCGACAACGCATCGACTGGATTGCGTGTGGCAATCGCCGATCGTGCCCTGGCGGTCCATCAGCTGGAGCAGGCACGAGCCGCGCTGGGTGGTAGTGTCGACGATCACGATCGTTATGATCGGCCGATCGTGCAGCAGGCAAAGGCCGCTCTCGAGATGGCCAAGCTCGACCTCAGCTATACGGAAATTCGGGCTCCGCTCTCCGGTATCGTCACTCGCAAGAGCGTTCATGTCGGCAATCGGATTCAGCCGGGCGAACCCTTGTTGGCGATCGTGCCGACGGATCGGCTTTATATCACCGCTAATTTCAAGGAAACGCAGCTTACCGATGTGCGAGTGGGGCAGCCTGTAGATATCGAAGCAGATATCTATCCGGGGCACGTTTACAAGGGCCATGTAGACTCGATCAGCATGGGAACAGGCGCGGCGTTCGCTCTGCTACCGCCCGAAAACGCGACCGGCAACTGGGTTAAGGTTGTGCAGCGCGTCCCGGTAAAGATCGTTCTGAATGAGGCTGCGCCGGCGGATAAGCCGCTGCGCGTCGGGCTTTCCGTCGATGTTAGCGTCGATATAGCTGATACGAGTGGCCCACTGGTGTCTTCAACACTCCAGCATCAATACCAGGAACATCAACAGGAGATGGCTCCCGGGATGGGTCCCGAGCAGCTACAGACACGCAATCAGACGATAGCGCCGGGCGCGATTCCACCCAGCGACGCTACCATTAAGCAGTAGTGATCGATGCGCCTGAGGTAGAGCGCCGCCTCTCGGCATACCTGGGAGTCCCGCTAACTCGCTTCGGCGTTCTCGCGAGCGGATGGGAGACCGCTGTCTTCGGATTCACGCTGCCGAGCCTGTGCGAAAAGCTCCGAGGTATCTCTGAGGGCACGCCGCTTGTCTTGCGATGTTACGAAGGGACTGAAGCGGTCACCAAGAGCCGACGCGAATATCGCACGATGTCGGCATTGGCCGAGGCGGGCTATCCGGTCCCAGGGCCGCTATCGTTCGAGGCCGATCCCGAAGCGCTGGGAGTCCCGTTCCTGATTATGGAGCGGGTCGCCGGAGGACCGCTTTTCTCGACCCGCAGTTTCATTTCAGCCTTCAAGAATTTCTCGCTCGGTTTCACCGCGTTTGTCGCAGCGCAGGTGCGTCTCCATCGGATGGCGAGTAACCGACTCAACTTCGAAGGGGTGCAGCGCGCCCACCTATCGCCGCGCTCGGCAAAAGGGGTTTCGCTCCCGGAGCGCATCCTCGATGTGATCGCCGATCGTATCGAAGAAGGTCCGCTGCCGGGGCTCCGCGAGGCTCATCGTGCTCTACAAGAGCAGGCGGCGCAATTCAAAGAGGCCCCTGACTCGATCGTCCATCTGGATTACCATCCGCAGAACGTGATCGTCTCGGGTTTGCGAGTGAAAGGCGTGATTGATTGGGTAAGTGCGGATCGTGGCGACCGACATTTGTGCGCGGCAACGACGTCGATCATTCTCGCGACGAGCGCGATGGACCATCCGCGATGGATGCGTGATAACGCGATCGGCAACTCGTTACGCGCTGTCTTCAATGCGCTTTACGTGCCGCTCTACCACGCGATGGCGCCGATGGAGCTGGCGCGGTTCCGCTACTGCCAAGGTGTGGCGGCTCTGCAGCGACTCTCGATGTTCGGGATGATGGTGGCGCAGGGTCCGGAAGCCGTCGGCTTTCGTCCAGAGGCGATCGCGAACGTCACCCCTGGAGTCGTGCGCTTGCTCTCGCGCTACACGGCGCGCAAGGTCGGCGTCTCCGTAAGCATCCCGTCGCCACGTTGATCCGGGAAGTAGAAAAAGGCTGACGATGCGTGAGCACTGCCAGCCTTTTTTGCTGATCGTCGCTTTTAGGCGCGGACGAGTTCGCGCAGCACGTAGGGTAGGACGCCGCCGTGGCGGATGTACTGCACGTCTTCCGGCGTATCGATACGGGCTAGGACCTCGAACTCCTTCACCTTGCCGTTTTCTTCGGCCCGCACTTTGAGCATCTGGCGCGGCTTCAGATCGCCCTCAAGGCCAAGGATCGAGTAAACCTCGCGGCCAGTGAGACCCAGGGTCTCGCGATTCTCGCCCTCTTTGAATTGCAGAGCGAGCACACCCATCCCGACCAGGTTACTGCGATGGATACGCTCGAAGGTCTCGGCGATTACCGCTCGAACACCCAGCAATTGCGTGCCTTTAGCCGCCCAATCGCGCGAGGAGCCGGTTCCGTACTCCTTGCCTGCGACCACGATTAGCGGCACGCCGGCTTTGCGATAGCGCTCCGACGCCTCGAAAATCGTGGTGCGATCCCCGTCGGGAAGATAGGTCGTAACCCCGCCTTCGACCCCCGGCACCAGCATGTTCCTGAGGCGGACGTTGGCGAAGGTGCCGCGCATCATCACCTCATGATTACCGCGCCGCGCGCCGTATGAGTTGAAGTCCTTCGGATCGACGCCCAGCCCGACGAGATATTTACCGGCGGGGGTATCCGCGCGGAAAGAGCCGGCAGGTGAAATATGGTCCGTGGTGACGCTGTCGCCGAGAACCGCGAGCGCTCGCGCGCGGGTGATATTCTTGAGAGGTGCGGGCTGCAGTCCGACTCCGTCGAAGAAGGGCGGCGCTTTAACGTAGGTCGATTGATCGTCCCACTTGAAGAGATCGCCCTCGGGAATCTGGAGGCCTTGCCAGCGATTATCGCCGTCGAAGACGCTGCCGTATTCGTTACGGAACATCGCCGAATCAATCGCAGTCGCCAGTACCGCGTTGACCTCATCGGTGCTTGGCCAAATCTCACGCAAGAAGACCGGCTTGCCTGACTGATCATGCCCGATCGGATCGACCGCGGGATCGATATTCATCGTGCCTGCTATCGCGTAGGCGACCACCAACGGTGGCGACGCCAGATAATTGAAGCGGACGACCGGGTTGATACGGCCCTCGAAGTTGCGGTTGCCGCTCAGAATAGCTGCGGCCACCAGGTTGCCCTGCGTGACTGCGGCGGCAATCGGCTCGGCGACCGGCCCGCTGTTCCCGATACAGGTGGTGCATCCGTAGCCGACCACGTTGAAATGCAGCTGTTCGAGATACGGGAGCAATCCTGCGCGCTTGAGATAGGCCGTGACGACCTTCGATCCCGGGGCCAGGCTCGTCTTGACCCAGGGCTTTACGGCGAGCCCGCGCTCAACAGCTTTCTTGGCAAGGAGACCCGCACCGATCAGGACCGACGGATTCGAGGTGTTGGTGCAGCTCGTGATCGCAGCGATAACGAGTGATCCATGTGCGAGCTGAAACTTATCGGACCCCATCGTGACGTCGAACGTCTGCCCGACGGCTTTGTCGCCGACCTCTTTAACGAGCTCGCGCTGAAACTCGCTCTTAGCGGCGCGCAGCGTGACGCGATCCTGCGGCCGTCGCGGTCCTGCGAGGCTCGGTTCCACCGTACTGAGGTCAAGTTCGAGCGTGTCGGTAAAAACCGGCTCGGGCGAATCGGCTGTGCGGAACAACCCCTGATGACGGCAGTAGTCCTCAATCAGTTTGATCTGATCCTCCGAGCGACCCGAGAGACGCAGGTAACCGAGGGTCTGTTCGTCGACCGGGAAGAACCCGATCGTTGCGCCGTACTCCGGCGCCATGTTCGCCAAGGTGGCTCGATCCGCCAGGCTCAGGTTCGCGATACCGGGGCCGAAGTACTCGACGAACTTATTAACCACGCCCTTTTTGCGCAGCATTTGCGTGGCCGTGAGAACAAGGTCGGTCGCGGTTGCGCCTGCCGGCAGTTGGCCGGTGAGCCGAAAACCGATGACCTCAGGGATTAGCATCGGCATCGATTGGCCGAGCATCGCGGCTTCAGCTTCGATACCGCCGACGCCCCATCCAACCACGCCGAGGCCATTGACCATCGTGGTATGCGAATCGGTGCCGAAGCAGGTGTCGGGATAAGCCTCGCCATCTTTCGAGGTGAAGATGACGGGCGCCAGATATTCCAGGTTCACCTGATGGACGATACCGGTGTCGGGCGGCACCACGCGGAAGTTGTTGAAGGCACGCTGACCCCAGCGCAGGAACTGGTAGCGCTCCTGATTCCGTTCGAATTCGAGTTCGGCGTTGGTGGCGAATGCGCTCGTCGTGCCGTAGTGATCGACCTGCACCGAATGGTCGATAACGAGATCGGCAGGCTGGAGTGGATTGATCTTGGCTGCGTCACCGCCGAGTTTGCGAATCGCATCGCGCATCACGGCGAGATCGGCGACGACCGGAACCCCGGTGAAATCCTGCAGCAGCACACGGGCCGGCATGAAGGAGAACTCGCGCTCACCGCGGCCGCGCGTATCAGCCCATCGCGCCAGCGCTTCTACCTGATCGGTGGTGACGATTTCGCCGTCTTCGCGCCGCAGCACATTCTCGACCATCACTTTGATCGAGAAGGGCAGCCGCGCCAAGTCGAAGCCGCGCTTCGCTAGCGCGTTGAGGGAATAGATCGTGTAACTCTTGCCCCCGGACGACAGGGTTGTGCGTGCACCAAAACTGTTCTTGCCCATGATTCCGCCGTTTCTCTCAAATTTGCCTTCGGGACCGCCCGAGGGTAGCTCAGTCGAACTGAATTTTACGCCGAACAAGATAGCGTGTGCTCGATCAGACCTAAAGCTGATCGAGCATTATTCGGCACCGCGGGAGCGCCTTCGCGCGCTTTCCGCATCAGACTAAAGTAGCGAATTTGCAAGAACGAAGCGTCAGGCCACAGGAGGAGCCGTCATGCCCGAAGAGCCGGAAGTCGAAAACGCGGAACTTCGCGATGAACTCGAAGAAGAAAGAGAAAGCGAACGGGAAGGCCGAGGACTCCTGAGAGCGATCGCTCTCACGACGGCGCTCTTTGCGGCCCTCGCGGCGGTTTCCGCGTTGATGGCGGGCGGGAGTATCAATGAGGCCTTGGTTTTGAAGGCGGAGTCGAATCAATTGCAAAATCAGGCCTCCGATCTTTGGACGGACTATCAAGCCAAGGGGATCAAGGCCGCGATTCAGGCTTCTACGGCCGCTATCTGGGCTGCCGCCGGCAAGGCTGCACCACCGGAATTGGCGGCTGAGCAGAGCCGTTACGCGGCTGAGCAGAAGGCCATCGCGGAGGATGCGAAGCAGAAGGAGGCCGAACGCGATCGCAAGTCCGAGGAAGCGACCCACCTGCTTCATCAGCACCATCGATTCGCCAACAGCGTCGCGCTGTTTCAGGTGGCGATAGCGCTGGCGGCAATCGCCGCGCTGACGAAGACGCGGCTGATCTGGTTGATATCGGTCGTAGTTGGACTCGGTGGCGGCGGACTTTTTCTGACGACTTTCCTGTGAGTCCCCTTCACTCCGAACGTAGGAGAGGTTTCGACTCGAGTCTGAAGCGCTCCAGTTCCCTTGCTTCTCGTTCCGACGACCAGCGCAGCTCAGCGGCCATCAGATGGGCTACGGCTGGGCCTGCCGTTAACGCGGCCTGTGGTGCGCGCCATGTCATCGCCGTACGACGAATCAGGAAATCACCCACAGAGCGGGCCATCTCAAGGCGCACGGCGAAGATGACTTCAGCGCCAATCGCCGGGGCGTCGACGGAAAGCGGTCGCGTCAGGGAGAGGTCGCTAGATGCGATCGCAGCGACTATTCCGGCGCGATTTCCATAGCGACTCTTGAGCACGTCGCGTGCAAATTGCGGGAGCGCACGCAGGGCCGCATCTCCGCTTTTTGAGGCTCGTGCTCCCGGCAGCGGTATCGACGTGGTGACGCAGGGCAGGGCGTTGATCGCGAGCCGCGCAACGGCGCTATCGACGACATTCTCGGCTATCGCACGATGGGTGGTGAGCTTGCCGCCCGCGATCGAGATGAGACCGGAGGTACTCTCGATAACCAACTCCTCGCGCGGCACCGACGAAGGTCGCAGGTCTCCTTCTGCACGTGGCAATACGCGGAGTCCTGCGAACGCGGCAACCACGTCGGCGGTGCTCAAACGAAAATCGGGTAGGGCGTCTTCAACGACACCAAGCAGGTATTCAATTTCCTCCGTCTCGACCATCAGATGCTCGCGATCCCCAGTAAAGTCGGTGTCGGTAGTGCCGATAAGGACGTGGCCTCCATGCGGCATCACGAAGATAATCCGACCGCTATGATCGGTCAGGACCAGAGCCTCCCGAACAGGGAGACGTTCCTTCGCGACGACGATATGGATTCCCTTGGTCAGTCGAGCGCAGGGTGGCGATGAGGGATGGTCGAGCCGGCGCATATCATCGACCCATGGTCCCGCAGCGTTGATCATCAGGCGTGCCCGGACTTCGAACGGTGCGTCCTGCTCCAGGTCTCGAACGACCATCCCGTTCAACGCGGTTCCTGAACGCGTGAAGGCTTCAACGGCTGCGTAGTTGAGAATCGCTGCGCCGTTGTACGACGCGTCGAGCAGATTTTCGATTGTGATTCGCGCGTCGTCACCCCGTCCGTCGATATAGGTCGCACCGCCGACCAAACCTTCCGCGCGCAACCCCGGTTCAATCTCCTGGATATGCGCCGAGGTCATCAGATGGTGGCGTTCGGCTCGCGGTGTTCGCGCCATCCAGTCATACAGTGTGAGTCCAGCAATCAAGGCGAGACGACCTGGCCGTCGTCGGCGATAGAAGGGGAGCAGGAAGCGAATCGGAGAGACCAGATGAGGCGCCGCGAGATGGCGGAGACGCTCGCGTTCGCGTAGCGCTTTGAAGACCATCCCGATTTGTCCCTGCGGCAGGTAGCGGAGCCCCCCGTGAATCAGCTTCGAAGAGCGAGACGATGTAGCGTTCGCAAAATCG
This sequence comes from Binataceae bacterium (SeqCode), assembly GCA_035541875.1. Classification (GTDB taxonomy): domain Bacteria; phylum Desulfobacterota; class Binatia; order Binatales; family Binataceae; genus JAJPHI01. Next base: position 226,400 of record DATKML010000023.1, on the reverse strand, counting down.
CCCTTGTCGACCAGCGCCACACGCAGGCCGCGGAGCGCAGCGTCACGGGCGATTGCGGCACCGTTGATACCGCCGCCGATAATCGCGAGGTCGAAAGATTCGAAACGCAGGCGCTCGAGGATCGCGGCGCGATCCAGAGTTTGACAGGCGAGGCGATCGTCGGTGGAACTCACGCCATCGCGCTCACGCCGTGCCGACGGGCTAGCCGCGCTGACCGCGCGTCACTCGTCGGACTCTTCCTGGTAGGAATAGCGCTCTTCGGTCCAGGGATCGCCGTGGTTGTGATAGCCACGAACCTCCCAGAAGCCGCGTCTATCCTTGGCGGTGAACTCGATTGCCCGCACCCACTTCGCGCTCTTCCATGCATAGAGCTTCGGCACGACCAGTCGCACGGGGTAGCCGTGATCGGGTTCGAGGTTCTTGCCGTCGTGACGCAACGCGAACATCGCGTCGTTATCGAGAAACTCGTCGAGCGGCAGATTGGTGGTGTACCCGCCGTCGCAAAGAATAAAGACGAACTTGGCCTCGGGTTTGACGGCCGCCTGCTCGGCGAAGAAGCGTGTCGGGATCCCGTCCCACTTATTGTCGTAGCGAGACCACGAAGTGACACAATGAAAATCGGCTACCTGGCTGACCGCGGGCAGAGCTTTGAACTCCTCCCATGTGAAGCGCAGTGTCCGCTCGACCAAACCCATCACGTGGAAATCCCACTTGGCGGGATTGAAGCGCGGAGTTGGGCCGTAGCTCAGGACCGGGAAATCGCTAACAAGCGTCTGTCCGGGTGGCAGCCGCGGCCTATCTTTGGCTGTGGGTGGGTTCGCCATGCTTGGAAAATAACCAACCGACAGGCCGATCGGAAGTCCGGCGAAGCGTTTCAGGCGAGCGAGACCTGACGCTCCTCCCGCACCCCCATCGCGCGCAAAATCGCCACCGTCATCTGGGTAGTCGTAGCCTTGCCGCCAAGGTCTGGTGTAAGCGTCCGACCGTCACGCAGGACTTCACCGACGGCGCGCCTAATCTGCTCGGCTCCGCGATTATCACCAAGGTAATCCGCGAGCATCGCGGAAGAGAGAACCGCCGCCACCGGATTGGCGATATTCTTGCCCGCGATATCCGGTGCCGTGCCATGAACGGCCTCGAAGATCGCGCCGCGCTCGCCATAGTTCGCGCCTGGGACCACACCGAGTCCGCCGACGAGTCCGGCGCACAAATCCGAAACGATATCGCCGTAGAGATTTTCGAGCAGGAGAACATCGAAAGCCGACGGCTTGCTCACCAACCGCATACAAGCCGCATCGACGATCTGCTCCTCGTAGCGGATATCCGGATACTCCTTGGCGACCTGCCGTGCGCATTTAAGGAACAGGCCGTCGGAGAGCTTCATGATGTTGGCCTTATGGATCGCGGTAACCAGCTTGCGACCGTTGCGGCGCGCATAGTCGAAGGCGAAGTGCGCGATACGTCGTGAGGCGCGCGCCGTTATCACCTTCACGCTCTCGACGATTCCGGGCGCCACCTGATGCTCAATTCCGGCGTAGAGGTCCTCGGTGTTTTCGCGCACGACGACGAGGTCGACGTTGCGAAAAGGCGTATGGACGCCCTCGAAGCTATGCGTCGGGCGCAGGTTCGCATAGAGGTTGAAGGTTTTGCGCAGGTAGACGTTAATCGAGCGATAGCCCTCGCCAACGCGCGTCTCAAGTGGTCCCTTGAGAGCAACGCCGGTGCGCTTGAGGGATTTGATCAGAACGTCGGGTACTGGCGTGCCTGTTTTCTTGAAGGCCGTCGCCCCGGCTTCCTGACGATCCCAAGCGATTTTGAGTCCAGTCGCTTCGAGCACGGCCATCGCCGCACCTATGACTTCGGGACCAATTCCGTCGCCGGGAATCAGAGTCACGGCGCGTACGCCGTTAGTTGCACCTCTACGCTTTGGGTTGCTGCTCACGCCCGATCCACTCCATTTTGCGGCACTAAACTGACACCGCTCCTCTCGTAATCAGGAGCCAGCAATATCCATACCGCGGTTCTTTGATGCTTGGTTCTAATCAGTAGTTAATCAGTCCGATAAAGAGGTCCGTAACATTGGTGCCAGTCGGTCCCGTGACAAGCAAATCGCCTAATCCTTTGAAATAAGGATAAGCATCGTTGTGCGCGAGAGTCGTTGCCGCGTCGAGCTTGGCCTCGCGTCCACGCTCGACTGTCGCCGGACTGATGATCGCTCCGGCCGCGTCGGTCGGACCATCGATACCGTCGGTCCCCGCGAAGAGCGCGCAGATCCGAGCGTCGCGATTACCGGAATCGAGCCCGATCGCCGTAGCAAGCGCGCAATGCTGCGCCCGTCCGCCCCGACCGCTACCTCTCACGGTTACGACAGGTTCGCCACCAGCGATCACGCAGACACGTTCCTCCGTGATTCCGCCGATATAGGTGGCGAAATCGCGCCCGACCGTCTCCGCATCGCGGTTTAAATTGCCCCATCGCTCGACTGTGTAACCGAGAGCACGTGCAGCCTCTGTAGCCACATCCTGCGCAGTAGCATTGTTGCCGATAATCGCGTTGATGACGCGTCCTGCGGCGGGATCGCCGCTCTTCAAGGTCTCTGCGAGTTCGCCGGCGTTGCCGCGTTCGAGTCGCTCGCGCACCGCCTCGGGAGTACGTCCCCAGAGTTTCCGCCGCTTCAGCACGCCGATCGCGTCGACGAAGCTGGTCGGATCGGCGACCGTTGGCCCTGATCCGATCGTGGCGAGATCGTCGCCGGGGACATCTGAAAGGATAAGACTTAGCATCCGCGACGAGCCATTCAGCCTTCGAAGCAAGCCGCCGCCTTTGATGGCCGACAGATGCTTACGGACGGTGTTGATTTCGCGAATCGAAGCGCCGGAGCGCATCAGCGACGAGGTTACCGCTATCTTGTCGGCCAGCCCGATCCCCTCCGCAGGAGCACACATCAAGGCGGACGCGCCTCCGCTGAGCAGGAAGAGCAGTATCTCGCTGTCTTCAACTCGGTCAGCCAAATCCAGTGCTGCGCGACCCGCCTCCTCCGATGACGCATCGGGTAGAGGATGGGAAGCGGTAATTTGGCGAAATCCGGCCGGAAGAGAAGTCCCTCCCAGCGGAGCCGGAGAGATAATTAAACCACCTGTGATTCGCGGCCCAAGCCCCGTTCGCGCTTGGGTCGCCATCCCGATCGCCGCCTTACCGACCGCGAGAACCTTAATCCGGGGAGCTTCCTCAAGGAGCGCTTTGATTTCCGAGTGGTCCGGAATCGAGCCACTGAGCGCCCGCGCAACGACGCGTCGAGGGTCGACCGATGCGACGGCACTGGCGAAAATCCGGATGAGGTCGGAGCGTGCACGGGAAGCGGTGATCGGTCGGCTCATCGCAGTACATATTGAGCACTGTTGCAGGATGCTTCAATCGGGCCTGCTTCAAGCGGTTGATCGCGGAGTGTACGATTGACGTTAGAGATGCTCAAAAATCAGTCAATCGAGGCTAGGCCCGCATGACGCTGCTTGAATAACACTAGGCAAATTAAGTCCTTATTGCTACTATAAACTCATTAATGAATCTCTCTAGCGATCGTGGAATGGCGCTGGATCGGTTGTTGCGTTCAACGGTGATTGAAGAGGGGGAACTCTGTCCGCTGTGAGCCAGGATTCGCCGTTGTTAGCATCCCTGATCGAGCATCATCTGCACTTTACTCTGGCCAAACCACGTGCGGAGTTGCGCAAACACGATTGGTACACCGCGACCGCGATGGCGGTGCGCGACCTGCTGGTCCATCGGATGTTGGAATCCAACGCCAAGGCCACGCGCAAGGACGCCAAGCGGCTGTACTACCTATCACTTGAGTTTCTGATTGGTCGGTCGCTCGAGAACAATCTCCATAACCTGGGGATTCTGGAGGAGTGCCGTTACTTTCTGGCCGAGCGCGGGGTCGATCTGCAAACCCTGCTCGACGAAGAACCCGACGCTGCCTTGGGCAACGGCGGCTTGGGACGGCTGGCGGCCTGCTTTCTCGACTCGATGGCGACGTTGGGGATGCCCGGTTACGGCTACGGGATCAATTACGAATTTGGCCTCTTTCGCCAAGAGATTCGTGACGGCCATCAGGTTGAACAGCCCGATGCATGGCAGCGCGAGACCTCGCCGTGGCTAATCCCGCGACCCGAAGAATCGTGCATGATTCCTGTATACGGGCGAATCGAGCATCGCACGCTCCCTAATGGCAAGTATCGCCCGCGATGGGTCGATCAGCGCTTCCTGGTCGGGGTTCCGTCCGATCTGCCGATCGCGGGCTATGGCGACGGGGTTGTGAACTACGTCCGGCTCTTTGCCGCGCGGGCCTCAAACGAATTCGATATCCGGATTTTCAATTCCGGCGACTACGTGAAAGCCGTCGATCAGAAGATCCTTTCGGAAACCCTCTCCAAGGTCCTCTATCCTTCGGACCAGGTAAGGGCGGGGCGCGAACTGCGTCTCCTGCAAGAATACTTTTTCGTGGCCTGTGCGCTGCGCGATATTCTGCGCGGTTACATGCGGCGCGGGGACGATCTGCGCGATTTCGCCTCAAAGGTTGCAATCCAGCTCAACGACACGCATCCGGCGCTCGCCGTGGCGGAACTGATGCGCCTGCTGGTCGATGAACACGCCTTTGTCTGGGAGACCGCCTGGGAAGTGACGCGCGAGACGATCGCCTTCACTAATCATACGCTGCTCCCCGAAGCGCTGGAGCGTTGGCCGATAGGGATGCTCGAGCATGTTCTCCCGCGCCATCTCCAGATTATCCTCGAGATTAATCAGCGCTTTTTGACTGAAGCTTCAGTCCGATGGGATGGCGATGCGGAGAAGCTGCGCCGGGTTTCGATCGTCGACGACAACAACGGCGGCGAAATTCGGATGGCACATCTGGCGATTATCGGCAGCCACTCGATCAACGGCGTTTCGGAGCTTCACTCGGAATTGGTGAAGACGCGCCTGGTGCCCGAGTTTTACGATCTCTGGCCCGAGCGCTTCAACAATAAGACCAATGGAGTCACGCAGCGGCGATGGCTGCTGATGGCGAATCCGGGGCTTGCCTCGCTTCTTAAGCGGACTATCGGCGACGATTGGATTACCGGACTCGACGGGCTGAAACAGATTGAGGCTTTTGCCGAAGACGAAGGTTTTCACGCGGAGTTCGCGGCGATTAAGCGCGCCAATAAGGAGCGGTTGGGTACGACGATCCATCGTTTGCTCGCGATCGATCTCGATCCGGAGTCGCTTTTCGATGTTCAGGCCAAGCGAATCCATGAGTACAAGCGTCAGCTGTTGATGGCGCTCGGAATCATGCATCAATACCTCACGATCGTCGACGACGGCGTCGAACCGATCGTGCCGCGCACCTACCTGATGGCGGGTAAAGCTGCCCCCGGCTACTGGGCGGCGAAGATGACGATCAAGCTCATCAACAATATTGCGAGCGTCATCAACAATGATGGGCGTACGCACGGGATGTTGAAGGTCGCCTTCGTGCCCGATTATCGCGTATCGCTCGCTGAACGGATTATCCCGGCGGCCGATCTGTCGGAGCAAATCTCGACGGCCGGTCGCGAGGCCTCGGGTACCGGGAACATGAAGTTCGCAATGAACGGGGCGCTGACGATCGGCACGCTCGACGGTGCGAATATCGAAATTCGTGACGCCGTCGGCGCTGAGAATATGTTCGTTTTCGGACTCACGTCGCCCGAGATCGAAGATCTGGTGGCGCGTGGAGCCTATCGCCCGCGCGAATACTACGAATCGGATTCGCGCATCGGGCGGGTACTCGATGAGCTCGCATCTGGGCGCTTCTCACCGGGAGAGCCGGAACTCTTCCGATGGGTGCGCGACGTATTGCTCGAACGCGACGATTATTTCGTGCTGGCGGATTTTGCCTCGTATCTGGAGACCCAGAATCAAGCGTCGCGCGAGTATGCCGGCCGCCGATCGTGGACGAAAAAGGCGATTCTCAACGTCGCACGGATTGGTCGCTTCTCCAGCGATCGGACTATCCGCGAATACGCCCGCGAAATCTGGCACCTGGAGCCGTCATCGGTTCCGGCGCCGTCAGATTAGGTCAGTACGATCGGTCGAGGCTCTGGCACGCGGCAGTTACGGATGGCACTATTTTGGGCGGGAGATTTCCATGCCCCATCCGCAAAGTGCCATCATTCCAGAACCCCACGAAAATGCGCTCTTTCTGATTCTGAAAGTGCGAGACAGCGGCGCGACGACGTTGCGAACGGTCGCGAAAGTCTGCGCGCAGTCACCGCATCTGACTGCCGAGATTGCCACCAAAGCGCCCGAAGCCATGTTGGTTTCGGCCTTAGGTATTGGTGCGAGCCTGTGGGATATGCTATCGCCGAGCCGGCGTCCGCGTGGGCTCCATCCGTTCAAGGCGATCAACTCCAAAGGTCTCAGCGCGCCTGCAACCGATGGCGATCTGCTCGTTCATATCATTTCCAGGCGGCACGATATCAATTTCGAACTCGCGATGAGGCTTCGTCGCGAACTGGGCGACGCGGTCGAGGTCGTGCAGGAAGTCCACGGCTTCCGCTATCTCGACGGGCGCGACCTGACTGGCTTTATCGACGGCACAGAGAATCCGAAGGGCGACGATGAACGCAGCGCCGCGGCGCTAATTGGCGACGACGATCCGGAATTTGCAGGCGGCAGCTATGCCTTCACGCAGCGCTACGTCCACGACCTCGCGAAGTGGAGCGGTCTCAGTGTTGTCGATCAGGAGAAAGCCGTCGGCCGCCGTAAGGCCGATAGTGAAGACCTGCCCGCCGCAGAGAAACCGCCGACAGCGCATATCACTCGCGCGACGATTGAGGAAAATGGCGTCGAGTTGAAGATCGTGCGTCATAGTTTCCCCTACGGAACTGTTTCCGAGGCGGGGCTTTTCTTTATCGCTTACGCCAAAGATCTCGATATCCCGGAGCGACTGTTGAGCCGCATGTTCGGAACCTCAGGCGACGGGCTGCATGACCGCCTGATGGAATTCACTTCAGCAGTGTCCGGGACCAACTTTTTCGTGCCATCATTGGAAGTCCTCAAGTCTTTGGCGGCATGATACGAAAGGATTCCTACCATGGCCGATAAGATTCATAAGACCGAAGAAGAATGGCGTCAGATGCTGACGCCTGAACAGTACGAAGTGACTCGCCAAAAGGGTACTGAGCGCCCCTTTACCGGTAAATATTGGGACATGCATCAGGACGGCAAGTACCTCTGCGTATGCTGTGGCAACGAGCTGTTCACGTCCGATACCAAGTATGATTCCGGGTGTGGTTGGCCGAGCTTCTATGCACCTATCGAGGAAGCGAAGGTCGAGAATACGCCGGACTTCAGCTATGGGATGCGGCGGACTGAAGTGACCTGCTCGCGATGCGGCGCTCATCTCGGCCACGTGTTCGAGGATGGTCCGCGGCCGACCGGTCTGCGTTATTGCATGAATTCGGCGTCACTCAACTTCGTTAAGAAAGCCGACTCGAAGTAACATCCATATCCATTCATGAGTCAAAGCACGCAAGTTAGCGCGGCCGGTGCGATTGCGCTCGAAGTACATCGCAGCGGTCCCGCGATCGACCTCGACGGCATCAGTTTCAACTATGGAGAGCGGCGCGCCCTGGATGGGATCAGCCTGACAATCGCCGAGCGCGAGATGTTCGGATTGCTCGGCCCTAACGGCGGCGGCAAAACGACGCTCTTCAAGCTGCTCTCGACGCTGGTGCCACTGCAGAGTGGTGATGCCCGGATTCTCGGTATGGATTTGCGGAACGGCACGGCCGAACTCCGGCCGGCGCTGGGAGTTGTGTTTCAGCATCCGAGTGTCGACGGCAAGCTAACGGTCGCCGAGAACCTTGCGCATCACGGACGCCTCTATGGGATGAGTGGTGCGACGTTGCGCGAGCGGATTGCTGCGATGCTCGATCGTGTCGGGCTGACACCGCGATCGGGTGACCTGGTTGAAACGCTCTCAGGGGGTCTCCGGCGGCGGGTCGAACTCGCGAAGGCGCTGCTGCATGGCCCGCGCCTGTTGATTCTCGACGAGCCCAGCACCGGACTCGATCCAGCAGCACGGCGGGATTTTCTGAATTATCTGGCTGATCTGCGCGAACGGGACGGACTCACGATCGTCCTGACGACTCATCACATGGAAGAGGCCGAGCGGTGCCATCGGATAGCGATTCTCGATCAGGGAAAGCTGGTCGCAGTCGCGCCGCCCAGCGAACTGAAGTCGAGCGTCGGCGGCGATGTGGTGGTAATCCAGACGCTGGCGGCCGAGCAGTTGCGGCAGAAGATCGAAGAACGGATGCAGGTAAAGGCGACGCTTGTCGATGGTACCTTGCGGGTTGAGCGAGAGCGTGGGCACGAGTTTGTGCGCGACGTGGTCGAGGCGTTTGGCCCTGAGATCGAATCGGTGACGTTCGGCAAGCCAACCCTTGAAGACGTCTTCGTTAATCTGACCGGGCGGAAGTTCGTCTGGAGCGCGCCGGAGGAAGGCAAGTGAGTGCGAACACGCTCGGAGCGGGCACGCTGTGGCTACGCGAGATTACCCGTTTTAGTCGGCAGCGCAGCCGCGTGATCGGATCGTTCCTGCAGCCACTGGTCTTTTGGTTGTTGCTCGGCGCCGGTCTGACCGCATCGTTCCGACCAGCCGGCATGCCCGAAGGGATGAACTACTTCGAGTATCTTTATCCCGGATTTATCGTTCTCGTACTGCTGTTCACCGCGATCTTCGCGACGATTTCGACGGTCGAAGACAAGCGCGAAGGATTCTTGCAGGGTGTTCTCGTTTCACCGATCTCGCGATCCGCGATCGTGATGGGGCAGGCGCTGGGCGCGACGACACTCGCCTGGGTGCCGAGTTGCGTCTTTCTCGTACTGGCACCTTTCGCGGGGATTCATCTTTCTCTCGGCGCTGTCTTGATCGCCGCCGCGATGATGGCGGTGATCGCCTTCGCGCTCACTTGCATCGGTTTGCTAATTGCGTGGCGGATTGAATCGACGCAGGGCTTTCACGCGATCATGAATCTGATTTTGATCCCGATTTGGCTGCTTTCAGGAGCTTTCTGGCCAGTAGCGGGTGCACCGATAGCGCTTGAAATCGCGATGAAGCTGAATCCACTGACCTATGGTGTCGCAGCGCTCCGCGAGGCGCTCTACGCGGGTCAGGCGAGCGAGCTGGGCGGGCTGCCCAGTTTTGCCCTCTCGTTCGGCGTGGCGACGATTTTCGCGATCGCGATGTACTTCATGGCAGCGCGCGTCGCACGCAACGCAACGATAAGTTAGAGCGAGAAATCCGGCTACAGCGGATCGAAGTAAGGTTCGCTCCGCCCTTCAAAGTGGAATTCGCGGGCGAGTCCGATCCATTTGCGGCTGATCCCGTGCAAATCCTCGGGGATGCGATCGAGCGGGAAAAAGGCCACGTCCAGCGCCTCCAGCGGATGCGGTTTAATCTCGCCGCCGTCGAGCCGGCAATAGAAGAGCATCGAGTAGATATGGCGCATCGGCGAGCCCAGTTTCAGGCTGTCGGTTACGCCGATTAGCCGGATCGGAGTGGCGATTAGTCCCGTCTCTTCGAGCACTTCCTTGGCGACGTTTTCCGCAGGCGATACGCCCACGTCGCAAAAGCCCGTCGGATACCACCATCGCCCGCTCGGCCGCTTGATCATCAGGACCTCATCGCGATCGTTAAAGACGATCGCGCCGCACCCGACGCCCACCGTCACGTAACCGTCGTAACCGGGCGCGACCATCTCGCGCCATTGCTGATATATAGCAGCGTGTTCCTGTTCATCGGCCGCTTCGAGCGCCGAGCGCATCCGCGCCGCCTCACGCAGCAGTTCCTCGTAGCGTTCGGCGTCGAAACCGCTCGATTGAAAGGCGAGACCGGTGCGAGCGATCGCGCTGATGCGCTCAACGAAACGGGCCAGTTCGAAAAGCAGATTCTTATCGGCCATGACGAATATCCTCGTCTATCGTAGCAACCCGCACCGCGTGGAGCATCGGGTGTGGTTCGTCGCTGGATTCCTTTTCGAGGCTTAGCCGAGGGATTCAGCGCCGTGTCACGGGTGTGACCAAATGCGCACCTACCCTTGATGGAACAGTACACAAAGTCGTATTGGTGACTAAAATTTAACCCAATTCCAACGGAGGGGTATCGCGCCATTTCAGACACGTCTGCTACCCATAAGGGTACATCACAGCTAACGCAAAACAGGTAGGCAAATGGACAATCTGGCACGGAAGGATTTCGATCAGTTCGCAGCCGAGGAAGCATCGCCTGCAATCAACTCGATACTCGGCGCCAATCCGTTTGTAGAACTCGATATCAACGATATCGCGAATACCTATGTCGATTTGTTTGGCAGTATCGCGCGACAGCCGTCACGACTCTTTTCGGCGGCGGGCAAATTGGTCGGCGAGCTTTTCAAGGTAGCGACCGGCGAGTCCACGATCGAACCGGAGAACGGTGACAAACGCTTCGAGGATCCGACGTGGAAAGACAACCCGGCTTATCGAGGGTTGATGCAAGGCTATCTGGCTTGCCGTGAGGCCGCACTCAGTCTGGTCCATGAAAAGGAAAACGGCGGCAACAATTGGAAAATCCCGGCGCAGCATCGCTTTGCGATGACGCTTCTTACCGAGGCTCTCGCACCAACCAACACATTGATTGGTAATCCGGCTGCGCTGAAGCGCGTCTTCGAGACGGCCGGAAACAGCCTCGTTAACGGTCTGACGAATTTCGTCGACGACCTGATGAATAACAAAGGGATGCCCTCGATGGTCGACAAGCGTCCTTTCAAGGTCGGGAAGACGATCGCGACAACGCCCGGGTCGGTAGTGTTTCGCAATGAGCTGTGCGAGGTAATCCAATACTCACCGGTTACGCGTCAGGTGCGTACCCGACCGGTGCTACTGGTCCCGCCGCAAATCAACAAATACTACGTGATGGATTTGGCGCCCAAGCGCAGCCTTATCGAATATGCAGTCGGGCAGGGGATTCAGTTCTTCACGATCAGCTGGAGAAACTGCGGGCCGGAATTCCGCGATCGCGGCCTGGATGAATACGTTGCGGCAATCAAAGAGGTAATCGCAGTTATTACCGCAATCACCGGGAGTCCCGATATCAACCTGCTGGCGGTTTGCTCGGGTGGGATGACCTCGACGCTGTTGCTGGGTCATCTGGCGGCGAGCGGAGACAAGCGGATCAACTCAGCGACGCTGCTGGTCACGATGCTCGATTCGGGCGATCAGTCGATGACGGGGATGTTCGCCACCGAAGAGACGGTGCGCGCGGCCAGCGCGCGATCCCGGGCCAAGGGGGTTCTCGATGCGGACACGATGTCGCGACTCTTCGCTTGGCTACGGCCCAACGACCTCGTATGGAGCTACTGGGTTAACAACTACCTGATGGGCAAGTCGCCGGCGCCTTTCGATATTCTGTATTGGAACGCTGATTCGACGAACCTGCCGGCGAAGCTGCATGAAGGTTTTCTCGATCTGTTGTTGCGAAACCCGCTGGTGGGCCGCGATCAAATCGAGATTCTCGGTACGCCTATCAACCTGGGCAGCGTGAAGAACGACATGTATATCGTCGGCGGCATGACCGACCACATCTGCTCATGGCGCGCATGTTATCGTGCGGCCCGCTTGTTCGGAGGATCGACGGAGTTCGTGCTGAACTCCAGCGGCCACGTGCAGACCCTCGTATGCCCGCCCACGAATTTCAAGGCCAAGTACTTTACGAATCACAGCCTTACGGCCGATCCGGAGGCGTGGATGGACGGTGCGACCGAGCATAAGGGCAGTTGGTGGGATAACTGGCTCGAGTGGCTGCATCGTCGATCGGGTGAATGGACGGCGCCACCGGTCACTCTCGGCAGTGACGATTATCAACCGATCATGGCGGCCCCCGGTACGTACGTGCATCAGCTGCCGTAGGAGTTATCAAAACCTAGCAAGGCGAAGGATGAACAGGCGGAAGCCGGATTAGATCGGCTTCCGCTTTGTCGTTATAAATCGATATTAATCATTCGTTAGAAGCATTAAGAAGAAAATTTATTGCTACAGCGAAACCCCTTTGTTAGGCATGTTTTGGAAGGAGTTGTCTCATTAAGAGACGGCTGTGCTTTGCGGTATAAAAGGGGAGGAAAATGGCCGTTAGGGTTTTGACCAAGGACTTGGATGCGCGATTGACCGCAGTCGAGGAACGGATCGAGGAGTTGGTGGGACGCGTCGGTCTGCTGGACGAGCAAGCGCGTCAGTTTGGTCACACTCAGTGGCTAGCTGAGCAAGCGGCAGCGCAGGCTGCTCAGGCTGTCCAAGCAGCGCAAGCTGCCCAGACTGCCCAGGCTACTCATACGTCGAACGGCAACGGATCGTCGCGCTCAGAAGAACAGCCTAACGGGAAGTTTGCGGAGCTCGAGGCCCTGCTTTCACGCCTGGACGAGCGTGTCGACAAGATTGCCAGCACGATCGTCGCCTCGCGCTGGAGCGCTCAATAGAGCGTCTGTTCGATCCCGAAGGCGATCGCCAGCAGGATAAGCATCACCCCGGCAATCGCTTCGGCGCGTCGCTCGTAGCGTTCGCCGAGTACCGCGCCGAAGGCGAGTCCCACGAGCGTGAAGATGGTCGTCGTGATCGACAAGGTGATCAGCAACGGCACCAGCGGGATTGCCGCCGCCGGGAGCGCCACGCCAACGCCGAGCGAGTCGAGGCTAATCGACAGCGCGGTCATCAGCAGGCCAGTCCCGGTCGTCGCGTCGAATTCGGATTCTTCTTCTCCCTGAAGCGCCCCGCGTAACATCAGGGCCCCGATAATACCGAGCAGGATGAAGCCGGCGCTCGCGGCCCAATGTCCGAGCATCTGACCAGCACCAGCACCCAGCTCATAACCGATCACCTGCATCAGGATTTCAGCTAACGCAAAGGCGAAGCCGAGGCGCAGGCTCGCGCCCGGAGCCAGCTGCGCCACACCGACGCCGATCGATATCGCGAAGGTATCGAGGCCGACCGCCAACGCAACAGTCAGAATCTTGCCTAGTTCGATCAGGTCGTGATGGAACGACAAAGGTGTCTGAAATCCTAAAACGAAGTCGTGGAAAAGGTAGCGGGTGAGCTTAGCGCGAGGCTAGTACCTCGGCGATGTGACGCACTTCCATATTAATTTGCTTGCGATGGAGTACGCCGCCGAGCTGCATCAGGCAGCCGCAGTCATTGGCAACGAGCGTGTCGGCGCCACTCTCTTGCAGGCGAACGATCTTATCCTCGGCCATCGCGGTCGATATCTGCGGAAACTTCACCGAGAACATCCCGCCGAAACCGCAGCACTCCTCGGGATTCCTGAAATCGACCAGCTTGATGCCCTTAACGTTGCTCAGCAGCAGCCGAGGCTCATCGCCGACGCCGAGTTCACGCGCCAGATGGCACGACGGATGGTACGCAACCGTTCTTTCGAATTGCGCGCCGAGGTATTTGACCTTCAGCACATTCACAAGGAACTGCGAGAGCTCGAAGACCCATGGCCGCAGGGCGGCCGCGCGCTCGCGCAAAGCTTCGTCGTTGGCGAGCATATCCGAGTAGAAGATTTTGACCATGCTCGCGCATGAGCCCGAGGGGACGATCACCGGAATTCCCGGCTCGCAGGCCTTGAGGAAACGGCGCACGAGATCGAAGGCATCGTCGCGCAAACCTTCGTTGAAAGGTGCCTGACCGCAGCAGAAGACCTTCCGCAGTGGGCGGACCTTCAGCTTGAGTCCCTCCAAGACCTTTACGGATGCTTCCACCGCGTTCGGAAAGAAATTCTCGGCGAGGCAGGTAGCGAAGAGCTGAACTTCGGTCATCGGCTATCCAGGCGGTTCAGGCGACTACCGCAGCGAAGAGTTCCTTGGGACCGTGCACGCCAATCACAATCATCTTCTCGATATCGGCCGTACGGCTCGGTCCGGTGACCAGCGCAACGCGATGCCGTGCGAAGTTATCCGGCCCGACGGCGCTGATCACTTCGGCCATTGTTGGCATAATCCGATCCGCCGCAACGTAGATGAAATTAACCGGCGGTAGGATCGTAATCGAGCTTGGCCGACGCGTATCGGCGACGATGCAAAATGTTCCTGTCGACGCGATCGCGTAGTCCGCCTCGAGGATACCAAGATCGCTTTGCGCGATCTGTTCTCGCAGCGTGGCACGCTCTTCGTCGCGCACGCGCGTCGGCTCGATCACAGTAATCTTGTTGTGGCTGAGCGCCTTGCGAATCGCCTTCGCCTCAACGGTCAGGCCGTCACCTACGACGACGCTCTTCGCATTGATCCGCCGCGCCAGTTCGATTGCCTGATCTTTAAGTGCTGTCTCGCTGTGGTCGCCGAGAAATTTGCCGCCGACACGTTCGAGTTCGCGGGAAAATTGGGCGATGAGTTCCGCGCGTCGCGCCGCGTTCGAAATCGGGGTGCTGGCGAGGTGTGCGCCGTCGTGAGCGAGCGCCGGTGCGGGCTTGCGCTCCAGCGCCGACTTAACGTTGGCGATTATTTTATGAAACGCGCCCATATCTACCGTCGCGAGCGCGGGGCACGGAAGTCGCGGGTGCGCGTCCAGTTACGGAAGGCTCCGGGCATCCGGCGGAGATAGCCATCGCGGGCGAAGGGCCATGCCGCTAGAGCACCGAGCCGCGTGAGAAGGCGCATCCGAATCGGATGACGCGCCATCCGCGCGAAGCGGCTCATCGCGCGCCGCGTCTTCTGCACCCGGCGCGAGAACTCTACCTGTGGGATGCCGTTATCGCCGGTCGCTTCTTTCCATCGCAGATGCAGCAGGATACGCGGGATATCGATCTTTACCGGACAGATATCGCGGCAGGCGCCACACAGCGTCGAGGCAAACGGCAGATGCGCCGCCGCAGCGCCGAACAGATTCGGGCTAACGATCGCGCCTATCGGGCCGGAGTAGGGCGACCCGTAAGCATGACCACCGATCCGGCGATAGACCGGGCACACGTTCAGACACGCGCCGCAGCGCAGACAGTAAAGCGCTTCGCGCAGGACGGGATCGGCAAGCATCCGACTGCGCCCGTTATCGAGGATCACGACATGCACCTCGCGCGGCCCGTCGGGGTCGCCGTTGGCGCGCGG
Organism: Binataceae bacterium (SeqCode); assembly: GCA_035541875.1. Taxonomy (GTDB): domain Bacteria; phylum Desulfobacterota; class Binatia; order Binatales; family Binataceae; genus JAJPHI01. The sequence continues at coordinate 211,248 of DATKML010000023.1, read as the reverse complement.
CCCGTTGATAAAATTGGTGTAGCAGGTCAGTTTTTGCCCGGTGGCGGTGCGGCCGAGGATTTCGAGAAAGTGGCTCAAGTCGGCGAGCTTCGGGATCACCTTCTCGATACCCATCACGGCAACGAGCGTATCGGGAATCGTGCTGGAGAAACGGCCGTTGCCTTCATTCTCGACGAGCACCAGAGTGCCGGTTTCGGCGATCGCGAAATTGGCTCCCGTCACGCCCATCTCGGCTTCAAGAAAAATCGAGCGCAGCTTCTCTCGCGCCGCCGCCGTAAGTACCTCGGGTTCCGGTGTGTATTCGATTTGCAGCTTCTCGGCGAAGAGCTTGCCGATATCTTCGCGCGAGAGATGAATCGCAGGCGTGATGATGTGCGATGGAGTCTCGCGCCGTAGCTGCACGATATATTCGCCGAGGTCGGTCTCGACCGGCTCGATTCCGGCCGCCGAAAGCGCGGGATTCAGCTCAATCTCCTCGGTGGCCATCGATTTGCCTTTGACCACTTTGCGTGCGCCGCAACGCTTGGCGACGTCGACGATATAGTCGCGGGCCTCGGCCGCATCGGCAGCGACGAAGACCTTGCATCCGTTGGCTTCGAGCCGATCCTTGAGCTGGATCAGGAGTTCATCGAGATGGGCGATCGCCTCTTCCTTGATCTTGCGGGCAGTGGCGCGCTCGTCATCGAAAGGCGGAAACTCTGCGCGCATTTCGGCAACGTGATGGAGATGCCGGCCGGTGGCATTTTCCAGTTTGCGCCGGAGCTCGAGGTCTTCAACTGCGGCGCTGCTGGCCGCAAAAAAATCATGCTTGGGATGAGCCGCCATCGGTAATCAGAATCGCAGTGCGAGAGACGACACTAATTCATGCGCGAGACTTGGCGCGTCAGCCTTACGATCGCCTCACGCGCGACTTCGGCTCCCGGATGGTCCGGTGCCTGCGTCATGAAGCTACGGAAGTCCTCCAGCGCGGGAGCGAAACATTCCATCCGCTCGTACAGCGCCCCGCGTTCGAGGAGCTCCTGAACGGAGCGCGGATCAAGCATCAGGATGCGATCGAGTACGCTCAGTGCGCGTGGCCAATCGGATGCGGCGGCATAGATGTTCTTCAGGTTGCGAAGCATCCGGGCGAGAATCTCGCGGGCTCCCACCGACTTAAGCATCGCCGGTTGGACTTCGACCGGCTGCCCATAGATTTGCGCGAGCCGCGCCTTGATTTCGTCGAGATCGAGAATCGCTCCACCGTTGAATGGATCGATAATCAGTTCGCCGCGTTCATCGACGGCCTTGACGAGGAAGTGCGCCGGGAACGAGACGCCAAAAAGATTGAGGCCGAGGAGGCGCCCAACTTCTAGATAAACAACCGCCAGAGTGATCGGGATACCGAGTCGCCGATCGAGTACGTCGTTGAGAAAGGAATTACGCGGATCGCCAAATTTCTCGCGATTACCGTCGAAGCCCTTTTGGTTGAAGAGAAAGTCGGACAGAGCTTGAATCTTCTCGACGGTGTTCGCGGCGGCCTGCACCAGCGGTTCGGCTTCGCGCGCGAGTTCCGCGATGCGTTGGAGGTATTTGTCTATGTCGAGGTCGGGATACTCTTCCTGGGCTATCAGCAGAGCGCCGCGAGCCAACGGAATCGGTTCACGCGAGGTGAGTCGGGAAAATTCATTGCGAGTGTCCGTCATGCGCTGTGCCTGCCTCAAGAGTTAGTCGATTAAACCGAGTCGCTCAAGCTGAATCTGCGTGGAGAGGGCGCTCTTCATCGACAGCTTACGCCTTCTTCCAGCACATGCCGAATTTCGCTTAGGACGACTGGATCGGTCTCGACGCGCAGCCGTTGCTCGAGACTGAGGCGTGCGCTTCGATCGTAAAACTGACCGAGTGCCCACGCGGAATGCTGCCGCACCAGCGGTTCCGGCTCATCGAGGAGCGCACGGGTAAGGATCGGAATCGCTGCAGGGTTGCGGCTGTTGCCGAGCGCGATCGCGACGTTGCGCAGGAGCCCGCGCCGCTTGGTCCGCGTCACGGCGGTCTTGCCGTAGCGCCGACGGAAGCCTTCGTTATCGAGAGCCATCAGATCGGCCAGCGAGGGCAGCAGTTCATCGATCGCAGAGTCGGGTCCGGTCGCATCGCTGTTCCATGGGCAGACCTCCTGGCAGATATCGCAGCCGAAGATCCAGTTGCCGAGTTGCGGCCGTAGTTCGGTCGGAATCGGTCCGCGATGCTCAATCGTCAGATAGGAGATGCACAACCTCGAATCGAGCAGATAGCCGTCGCTAAGGGCTTTGGTTGGGCATAGGTCGAGGCATCGCCGGCACTTGCCGCAGTGATCGCGATAGGGCTCGGAGGTGTAGTCGAATTCGATATCGGTGACGAGCTCGGCGAGAAAAAAATAGGAACCCTCATGGCGATTGATCAGGTTGGTGTTGCGCCCGAACCATCCGAGTCGCGCCTCGGCCGCCCATTCGCGTTCGAAGACCGGACCGGTATCGACGTACGCGCGGACGATGGCCTGCGGTCGCATCGAGGTGAGTTCGTTGGCCACGGCACGAGCTTTAGCCAGCACGACCTCATGATAGTCGGGACCCAGCGCGTATGCGGCAATCCGTCCGCGCAACGTCGCCCGCCAATCTAGTTGTGGAACTGGTGGAGCCGCGTAGGGATAGGCCAGGCTGATTACCGATCGCAGGCGGGGATCGAGGTTGCGTGGATCGAAACGCCTATCGGGCTCGCGCCCGAGCCATCCCATCTCGGCAGCCCGCCCGTTCTTGAGCCATCCGCCGAAGAACGCTTCGCGTTCGCCCAGTCTGCGAATCGGAGCGAAACCGGTCAGTGCAAAGCCCAGTCCTTCCGCAAACCGGGTGATTGAGCGTTCCAACGTTCCCACGATTGTCCTTGCAGATAATCCTATCATCGCAAAGTCGCCTTCGAAGCTGTGTGTAGAAGTTGTGAGCACTCATTGACCCACGCTTGCGAAGGCTGAAAAATCGGACCGTCGGAAGCGCAGATCGCAGAACACGGCGATTGCGGAAAGAATGCGAGGACTCCTCGTTTGCGCTAAGATGAAGACGTTGCAGTTGGAGTAAGGCTGCAGCTTCTGGAGGCTTCAAATGTCTGAGGAAATGAATCAGCTTCGTGATGAAAACCAGCCGGTCGTGAGCACCGAGGCCCTGCCGAACGTGAGCCTAACGCCTCGCGCCGTAGAAGTCGTGCGGAAGATGGCGCAGAAGGAAGCTCTCAACGCAGATCAGGGTCTGCGAATCGCCGTGGTGGGAGGCGGATGCTCGGGCTTTCAATACTCCCTGAACTTCGACGAGAAGAAGGAAGGTGATCGCATCACCGACTTCGATGGCTTTAAGGTGCTGATCGACGAGATTTCGCTTCCTTACATCGCAGGAACCACGCTCGACTATGTCGAGGGACTGCATAACGCGGGTTTCCGTTTCGATAATCCGCGGGCGTCGCGTACGTGTGGCTGTGGACAATCGTTCAGCGCATAAAATCTAAAGTAAATCATCAACTAAGCCACTAACCGCCGCCCGAATGATGGTGCGGCGCCGACCCGATTGGACTACTGAAAAGATGAAGGATCTGGCGGGTAGGGGTGTGATTGTGACGGGCGCGACGCGCGGTATTGGCCGCGCGATCGCACTCGAAGTCGCACGCCACGGCGCGAATGTCGCGTTTAATTATCTCAAGAGCGAGCAACAGGCCGACGCGCTGAAGGAAGAAATCGCGGCGCTCGGGGTCAAGGCGATGCCCTTCAAGGCTGACGTCGGTGATCTCAAGAGTGCCCGCGAGATGGTGAATGCCGTTAAGAAAGACTTCGGCGCGATCGACGGACTGGTGAATAACGCCGGACTTACCCGCGACAAGCTTCTCGTGATGATGACCGAAGAGGATTGGAACGAGGTCATCCGTACGAATCTAACCGGGTCCTTTAATTTTGCGCGGGCCGCGGCCTTCATGATGATGAAGGCCAAGCGTGGAGTGATTCTCAACGTTACGTCGATCAGCGGGCTGGTCGGAATGCCGGGGCAGGTGAACTACTCCGCATCGAAGGCTGGCCTTATCGGAATGACCAAGGCGATGGCGAAAGAGCTGGGCCGCACCGGGGTTAGGGTGAACGCGTTGGCGCTCGGCTTTATCCAGACCGATATGACTGACGCGATGCCGGCCGAGAATCGCGATGCCGTGCTGCCGATGGTGCCGCTAGGTCGCCTGGGTACCGTCGATGATGTCGCACCGGTTGCTGCCTTCCTGCTTTCGGACGCTGCTTCCTATATCACCGGAGCCGTTATTCAGGTCGACGGCGGCTTGGCTATGTGATCCGCAATGGGGCAGTTTTAGTATAATTTAGATTGCATTAGGCTACTAAGATTTAGATAATCGCAGCAGGGTGTGTCGCTGTGCCACAAAGCGAATCAATTTTTTTTGAGACTGAGACCCCGCAGGCATCGCGCGAGCTGACTGAGCTCAAGCGATCGCCCGGATACATCGCACCTTTCGAAGTCGTTCGGCGGCGCGTGATCGACGACTCCTTCGAAGGGCGTGCGACGATCGACGCTACGGTGGTGGTGCGCGTTAATGGCGTGGATCAGACAGAGGCGGCCAGCGGCGTCGGTGTCGTGAACGCCTTCGACAATGCTCTGCGCAAAGCGCTGCTCAAGTATTTTCCTTACCTCGAGACTGTGAAGGTGGTTGAGACCTACGCCCATGCCAGCGGCGAATCGACCGAAGCCGAGGTTATGTCGATCAAGAAATTTTCCGACGGCCGTTCGCAATGGACGACGCTGGCGAAATCGACCAACCTTGTCGAGGCCGGTTGGCGTTCACTCGTCGATGGCTACGAATGGCGCGTCGTGCAGGAGATCCACCGGCAACGTCGGATGGCCGAAAATCCACGTTATTCGCGACGTTAAGGATTACCCTCTAAAGCATGCCTGAGCCTGAAGTTTCCTCCCCAGTCGGGCGGGCCCGTCCCGGGCGGCTCGCCGTCCTCTACGACGGTACCTGCGGTATGTGTCGGGCGAGCGCTGAGATCGTTCGCACCTTCGACAACTCCGACAAGATCGATCTCATGAATTTCAATGATGACGAGTTGCGCGCGCAGTTTCCTGAGATCAAGGTCGATGCGCTGATGGACGAGCTGCACGTGATCGATGATCGCGGCAACGTCTGGTGCGGTGCACGCGCGGTGAATGAGATACTGCGGTATCAGCGCGGTATCCGCGGCATGCTGGCGTGGCTCTGGTATCTGCCCGGCTTCGCCTTACTGGCGGATTGGCAGTACAAGCGGATCGCCGCTTCGCGTTACTAAGCCTAAAAGCTCAACTAGCCGTTAGCCGCGGCCGACGTACGGCATCTTGGTGGCCATCACAGTCATGAACTGCACGTTTGCGTCGAGCGGCAGATTCGCCATGTAAAGGACCGCGCGGGCGACGTGAAGCGCGTCAAATGTAGGCTCGACCATCGGGGTGCCATTAGCTTGTGGAACCCCGCGTTTCATCCCGGCCGTTAGAGCCGTCTCCGCGTTGCCGATATCGATCTGTCCGCACGCGATATCGTATTTGCGACCATCGAGCGAAGTTGACTTGGTGAGCCCGGTCATCGCGTGTTTGGTCGACGTGTAGGGTGCTGAATTGGGGCGTGGCGCGTGGGCCGAGATCGATCCGTTGTTGATAATCCGGCCGCCGCGAGGGTTCTGTTCCTTCATGATACGGAAGGCTTCCTGCGTGCAGAGAAAGGCTCCGGTCAGGTTGATATCGACAACCTTTTTCCACTGGTCGAAGGTTAGATCTTCCAACGGTACCGGAGGCGCTCCGACTCCCGCATTGTTGAAGAGCAGGTCGAGGCGACCATAGGTGGCTTTGGTTTGGGCGAACAGCGCAGCGACCGCCGCCGGATCGCCCACATCAGTCGGCACCACGAGGCTCGATGCCCCGAACTCCTTGCCGACCTGCGCGGCTTCATCGAGTGGTTCGCGACGACGTCCCGCAAGAACGACCGCGTACCCGTCGCGCATCAGCTCCAGAGCAACAGCTTTTCCGATGCCGGTACCCGCTCCGGTAATGAGGGCGACTCTTTTATGCGAGTTCATGGATGATCTCTCCTCGGCGGTTCGCGCTAAAGATGCTGCTCGAAATCTATACGGGCATGAAGGATACGGACGACATCGATACCTCCGGGAATCCGGCGATAGAACAGAATGTGTGAGCCGGAAGCATAGCGATAGTACTCCTTCCGAATTTCGGGACACTCTCGCCCGATTATCGGCCGTGCAGCCACGGCCCTAATATCCCACCAGAGTTGTCGTATATAGCTTTCAGCCTGCTCGACTCCCCATCGCGTTGCCGTATAGTCCCAGATTTCATCGAGGTCTCTTTGGGCGCGTGGGGAGAGAAGAAAGCGGCCATCGTGCCACCGGTCAGACGGATGAGCGCTTGCGAGCGATGAAAGCCTCGAAATCGAATGGCGTCGACGCGCCACTCTGCTCGCCTTGATCGAGCGCGGCCCTGAGCGCCGCTAGTTTGGCTTCTTGCTCTTCGAGCAAACGCAAGCCAGCACGAACGACATCGCTGGCGCTGCTGTAGCGACCTTGTTGAATCTGCTCTTCAACGAAGTGGCTAAAATGCTCGCCAATACTAAATGACGTATTTTTACTCATCGTCGATCAGAATACCAAAGATTGGTAGTTATCGAGAAGCCCGCTCACGAAGCGGCAGGTTTGAACTTGGCCTGAAGAGCGGTTTTGTATTCGGCTTGACCCCACTCGTTCGTATCCTTTCCATCAAGCCCAAGGAGACTATTGGCTGCTTCTCCTACTCTGACGGTGAAGTCCGGATCGTCGAGCATCTCGGATAGCTTTGGCAGCACGCGTAGGTCGCGACGTTTGGCCAGGCCGCAAGCCGCTTCCTCTCTTACGTCCTGGCTAGGATCCTTCAGGCAGCGCAGCAGTGCCTCGCGAATTTCTGGAGAGTCAATATTGCTCTGTACGCCCAAGCCAAAAACCGCCCAATCCCGGACGTCAGAATCTTCGTCTCGTGCTAGAGCAAGGAGTCCTTGAATCGAAAGCTCCTCATTTGGAAAACAACCCAGCGCAAAGGCGACTGCAAAGCGAACATTCTCGTCAGGATGTTCTTGAAACCCGATGATTTGCGGAACAGCCGCGACGTTATCGACGTGGCCCAGCGCGTGAACCGCCGAATCGATGACGCGCGGATCGGACTCACGTGCGAGCATCTTGGAGACGAGGACATATGATTCGTCCTGATACAAAAACTTCCCCGATTTCCAAGGCTCGCCTGGTACTTGTTCGCGACGGAGCTGGCAGAGGATGGCCGCGGCTCTGGCTCTCTTTAATGGGTCTTCGGATTCACACCAAGAAGCTGCTTGAATCAAAAATTTCGCGACTGCCATGAGACCGGAGTTTGCGAACCGCTTCCCACGGCGCCTCATCGTCGTAGTCAGCCGGCAAGTGTCTGAGTGAAGAGAGCCTCGATTTCGGCCTTGTCCATTGAAATACCCGGTGAGCTATCCGACTGGTTCTAACTACCCGGCCACGATAGTCTAACAGGGTTGTGAAGGCGTTCCATATTTACAACTCCCTGTCTCGTTCTATCGAGGAGATTGTTCCGGCCAATCCTCCCGATATCACCTACTATTCGTGCGGGCCCACGGTTTACCTGCCGCAGCATCTGGGGAACCTTCGCGCCTATGTTTTCGTGGATACCTTCAAGCGCGCGCTGCGTTTCAACGGATGGAATGTGCGGCACGTGATGAATATCACGGATGTGGGCCACATGACCTCGGACGAGGATGCGGGCGAGGACAAGATCGAAAAGACCGCCCGAGCCGAGGGCAAGACGCCACGCGAAATTGCGGATTTCTATATTGCGCAATTCAAGCGCGATTGCGGGCGGCTGAATATCGAGCTGCCCGAAAATCCGCTGCTATGCCGCGCGACGGATCACGTCGGCGACATGATCACGCTGATCGAGCGGATTATCGGAAACGGGTTGGCGTACGTGACCCCTTCGGGTGTCTATTTCGACGTCGAAAAGTGGCGCGGGCCGAGCCGGATGGGACGTCTATCGCGTCAGAGCCTCGACGAGCAGCATGCCGGGCAGCGGCTCGAACACTCGCCCGACAAGAAGAGCCCACACGATTTTGCGCTATGGGTGCTGAATCAGCCGCATCATCTGATGCAATGGGAATCGCCTTGGGGACGGGGCTATCCGGGATGGCATATCGAGTGCTCGGCGATGTCGATGCGCTACCTGGGTGAGACGCTCGATATTCACTCGGGCGGCCTCGACCATATTCCGGTCCATCACGAGAACGAGATCGCGCAATCCGAAGGCGCGACCGGACGTCCGTTCGTTCGCTATTTCGTGCACAACGCGTTCCTCGTTGGGATGGAAGGGGCGAAGATCAGTAAAAGCGCCGGTCGTTTCCCGGTAGTCGACGATCTGATCAAAGAAGGGATCGATCCGCTCGCCTTTCGGCTGATGTGTTTCGGAGCCAAATATCGATCAGAGCTGGCGTTCAGTATCGATGCAGTGCGGGCATCCGAGAAGAACCTGCAATATCTGCAGGAGTTCGCGCGTAACTCGGGCGATGCTGCGGGAACGTCGCCGGATTGGGCTGCGGAATATCGCGAGAAGTTCCACAACGCGCTCAACAACGATCTCAATACCGCGGAGGCGCTCGCAGCGGTGCTCGAGCTGGTGGCGGAATCGTATCGCCGCAAGGATCTGTTGAGCTGGGGCGTGGTCAGCGATCTCGACTCCGTTCTCGGGCTTGGCCTGGAAAAGCATCGAGCAGCATCGGCGAGCGAGGAGATTCCCGCCGCGGTCAAGGCGTTGGGCGAAGAGCGCGAGCAGGCGCGTCGATCGAAAAACTTCAAGCGCGCCGACGAAATCCGCGGTGAAATGGACGCGCTCGGATACGAAATCCGCGACAGTAAGGCTGGACCGGTAATCACCGCGAAGCGAAAGGTCGGCTGATCGCCTTGATGCGAACGCGATTTCTTGAGAGAACAGACCTCTAATTGACCCTCACCCTCGCATCGGCGGCTGCCCGCGATGCCCATCTCTCGTCCAAATCGGAGAGAGCGTGGACAAGGGGAGGGACGGGAAACAGGTGACCGATGGCAGTTGAGCTAAAGACGTTTGATACTCGGATGTCGGGGACGCGCGAAGGCGCAGAGGTGCGGCATCTCGATCCGCAGAACGCCCCGTACTACCTCACGATCGGCGATGAGGCGGAGATTTTCACCGCCGCCTACAAGGCCCGACTGCCGGTTCTGCTCAAAGGACCAACCGGATGCGGCAAAACCCGCTTCGTCGAGCATATGACGCATCAGTTGTCGGCACTCGAAAAGGGACCGACCGAGCTAATCACGGTCGCTTGCCATGAAGACTTAACCGGTAGCGACCTCGTTGGGCGCTATCTGATCACGGCCGACGAGACGGTCTGGGTCGACGGGCCGCTGACGCAGGCGGTGCGGCGCGGAGCAATCTGCTACCTCGACGAAATCGTTGAAGCCCGCAAAGACACGACGGTTTTGATCCATCCACTTTCGGACCATCGCCGGATTCTGCCAATCGAAAAGCGCGGCGAGACGATCGAGGCCCACGACGGCTTCCTGCTCTGCTTGTCCTACAATCCGGGCTATCAGAGTATCCAGAAGAACCTGAAGCACTCGACGCGTCAGCGCTTCGTGACGATCGAATTCAACTATCCGCCGGCGGAAAAAGAAGTCGAGATTATCGCGCACGAGTCAGGTGTCGATCGCGATATGGCTCATCAGTTGGCGGTTCTCGGCGAGAAGGTGCGCCATCTCAAGGCTTCGGGCCTTGAAGAAGGCGTTTCGACCCGCTTGCTTATATACGCGGGCGAGCTGATCCGGCAAGGGATTCCGCCACGTCGTGCGGCGACGGTCGCAGTGACCTGGTCGTTGACTGACGAGGCAGACAGCAAGCGCGCGATCGACGAAGTCGTTAAAGCGATCATGCCCGAGTGAGACTGTGGTGCCTGAGGGGGGTGCGCCTGTTTCCTATCACTGTCGCGCGGGGCGGATTGATTCAGGCCGCGCCTTGTAGACTCGGCCGCCCCCCGACGAAGGGTCCCGGGGTCCAGGATTCCTCGCGCGACAGCGATGTCTCGCGATTATCCTTCCACTGTCGAGCAAACCCGTAACGACGCGCGCGCGGGAATGACATTCCGATGACCAAGATCGATCTTCGCAGTGATACGGTAACGCTGCCGACCGACGAGATGCGCGAGGCGATGGCGCGCGCAGAACTTGGCGACGACGTCTACGGCGAAGACCCGACGGTGAATCGGCTCGAACGGATCGCGGCTGAAATCGTAGGCAAAGAAGCGGCGATGTTCGTGCCGAGCGGCACGATGGGGAATCTTGCCGCGATGCTGACGCATTGTCCGCGCGGCACGAAGGCGTTTCTCGGCGATCAGGCGCATACCTACATGTATGAGGCGGGCGGAGCGGCTGCCCTCGGTGGAATTGTGATGACGCCGATCCGCAACACTTCCGACGGCGAACTTGATCTCGAACAATTACGCGACGAGCTGGAACGCCCTGCCGATGTGCATTTCGCTGCGCCGGGGCTGATAGCGCTCGAAAACACCCACAATCTCTGCTCCGGTGCGCCGGTCGAGATATCGCATATCGAGACGGTGGCTGAACTATCGCGGGCCCATCGGATTCCCCTTCACCTCGATGGTGCGCGGCTCTTCAACGCAGCACTGGCGCTCGAAACGACGCCGGCGCGGCTCGCAGAAGCGGTCGATACGGTATCGTTCTGTCTTTCGAAGGGGCTGGCTGCGCCGGTCGGATCGATGCTCTGCGGCAGTGCCGAGTTTATCGCGCGAGCACGGCGCATCCGGAAAACATTAGGCGGCGGTATGCGGCAGGCCGGTGTAATCGCGGCGGCTGGAATCGTCGCGCTGGAAAAGATGGTCGATCGACTCGCCGAAGACCATTCGAATGCGCGCGCATTAGCGCAGGGGTTCGGGCTAGTTGCCGGAATCAATGTCCGCTCCGCCAAGCGTCGGACCAATATCGTAATTTTCGATGTCGACGGCGACGCGTCTAACGCAACGAAATTCGCGGAGGCAATGCAGGAACGCGACGTGTTGATTAGCCAGCGTGGCCCCACGACTTTCCGCGCGGTGACACACTACGGAATATCGCGCCGAGAGATTGATCGAGCGGTTGCGGCAGCGTCGGAAGCTGCGGCTGAAGCTTTTGGTGATTGAGTAAATATGGACTCGTTAAATTCGCTATTTTCCCTGAAGGGTCATATCGGCCTGGTGACGGGCGCGTCGTCGGGGCTGGGCGTCGAATGTGCACACGCGCTCGCGCTGGCCGGCGCCGATGTGGTGCTGGCGGCACGTCGTGTCGATCGGGTGGAAGACTTCGCCAAAGAGCTGACGCGGACTTACGGCATCAGAAGTATCGGTGTCCAGACCGATATCACGAATGATGCTGACCTCGATCGTCTGATGGCCACAGCGCAGGCCAAGCTTGGTGACGTCGATATACTCGTGAACAACGCCGGCATCTCACCGACGGGACGGGCAGAAAAGCTCTCGCGCCAGACGTGGGACGAAACGATGGCGACCAATCTGACGGCCCCGATGATGCTTGCGCAGCGGTTTGCGAATCGTCTCATCGAAGTAGGGAAGCCGGGGCGAGTCATCAATATGTCTTCGATCCTCGGAATAGTCGCGAGCTCGATTTATCGTTTGAGTAGCTACACCGCAGCCAAGGCCGGGTTGAGCAATCTGACGAGGCAGCTCGCCGTCGAGTGGGCGCAGTACGGAATTCTGGTAAATGCGATCGCGCCTGGATGGATTCCAACCGAGGCGACTGAAGGCGGTATTGCCAAGGCGCATAACAAGGAACGGATGGAGAAAGCCACGCCGCTAGCGCGGCTCGGCCGTCCGGATGAGATTCGAGGCGCGGTCATTTTTCTGGCGAGTCCGGCATCGAGCTACGTAACCGGCGTCACACTGATGGTGGATGGAGGTTACACCTGCTGGTAAGCTTCAGCGAAAGAGGCGGGGATGGGGTTAGGCGAACAAATCTTCCGACGCAAATCGACTGAAGTCTTGCTGGCAGAGTTGGTTCCTCATGGCGGAGGGTTGCGGCGCGTCCTGAAGCCGTTGGACCTGACGCTGCTCGGAATCGGCGCGATTATCGGTGCCGGCATATTCGTGCTGACCGGCGTGGGCGCATCGTACGCAGGACCGGGTCTGGTGCTCTCATTCGTGCTGGCGGGTTTTGCCTGCGCGATGGCGGCGCTGTGTTACGCCGAATTTGCGGCGATGATCCCGATCGCAGGCAGCGCCTACTCGTATTCCTACGCCACGATGGGCGAGTTGATCGCCTGGATTATCGGCTGGGACCTCGTCCTCGAATACGCGGTGGCGGCGGCCGCTGTCGCAGCCGGATGGTCGCACTATTTGATCGTCATTCTCAGTGGCCTTGGGATTCATCTGCCCGATGCGCTTACACACTCGCCTGGCACTGCGCCTGGAGCGATCGTGAACCTGCCCGCGCTGCTAGTCGTTTTGCTGATCAGCGGGGTTCTTTATATCGGCGTGCAGGAGAGCGCGCGGATCAATTCCATCATCGTTGGTATCAAGCTGGCCGCCGTCGTGATGGTCGTGTTGGTCGGAGGCTTTTTTGTGCGCCCGACGAACTGGACGCCATTCCTGCCCTTCGGGTGGGCGGGGGTGCTCAGCGGGGCCTCATACATCTTCTTTGCCTACATAGGCTTCGATGCGGTCTCCACCGCTGCCGAAGAGGCGATTGAGCCGCAGCGTTCGTTGCCGATCGGAATCCTGTCCTCACTCGCCGTTTGTACGTTCCTGTATATCGCGGTTTCACTCGTGCTGACCGGGATGGTGCCGACGCGCCATATCGATGTTGAGGCGCCGTTGGCCGCGGCCTTCGTAGCGCGCGGACTGAACTTCGCGGCGGGTGTGATCTCACTCGGCGCGGTCGCAGGACTGACGTCGGTGCTACTTGTGCTGCTACTCGGACAATCGCGGATTTTCTACGCAATCTCGCGTGATGGATTGTTGCCACCGGTTTTTAGCCGGGTCCACCCGAAGTTCCAGACACCGTCGATCCCAACGATCCTGACCGGATTGGCGGTCGGTCTGACGGCAGGTTTGGTGCCGATTAAAGAGATCGCCGAACTGACCAATATCGGGACGCTTTTTGCCTTCCTCCTCGTATGTTTTGGCGTCTGGATCTTGCGCAATGTCGAGCCTGAACTCGAACGTCCGTTCAAGACTCCGGCGGTACCGCTCGTGCCGTTACTCGGTGCAGGATCGTGCGCGCTGATGATGTTTGGGCTGGGGATCGTTACGTGGACGCGCTTTGTCTTGTGGATGGCGGTTGGCTTCGGAATCTATTTTGGATACGGACGCTTCCATAGCCGCGTTGCGAACGCAGCTAGCCAATCGAAACGCGCTAGCGCATAAATCCTAACTGCGGTTCTGGGCGGCGACCTCGGCCTTGAGAGCTTGCTGTTCCGCGAGGATAGCCGCCGCCGCCGTCTGTTCAATCAACGCGGTGCATCGCTGAATATCACCGCACAGAAAGAGGCGACTTGCGGGTATAGCAACCTGATCGAAGGTCGCGATGCATTCAGACAGCGGCTGAGGGGCATCAGGCGAGGTGCGGCAGTGGAGTTCGATCCCGCGGGTGTTGGCGCTGATCGCGAACACGAGCGCTGATTCAGGCATCGTGACCATCGTCGGGTAGAGCAGGAACTCTTCAGCGAGCGAGCCGAGAAGCGAGAGCCGCTGACTGCCTCTCACCACGATTCCCGTGTCGTCGCGGCTGACCATCCTGAGATCGCCGGACGTATCGGGCAGTGCACCAGCGATACACCAATCGCGGCGGCGCGCATCCTGATAGTAGCTCTGCAGATTCTCGCTCAGGCCGGGGCTCGAGAGGAGATCGGGCGCCGCGGCCATCGTGGTGAGCACGAGGTTCATCGTATCGGGTGTTTCGCGCAAAGAGTCGACGCTGAGCTCGGCCCATCGCCGTAGCATCGCGGCGCGTTTGTTCTTTTCCTCGAGGTTCGCCGGATGGACGAACGAGTAGCCGATGCGATCACCGTCGTCGAGGCGATAGGTCATCGCGCCGGGATTTTCGCTTTGCAGGTCATAGAGGGACGCAATTTTGCGTGCCAGCGGTCTGAACACTGGATGCACAGTCGGGTCTTCGACCCGGACCCCATCGAGCCATAGCGCCGCCTTCAGGCGTCGCAGCGCGGATAAATAATTGTTTCCGGATCGCGCTCCCATCTCGCCAAGATCTCTATGAGAGGGCCGCAATCTCTGACAAGGCAGGATCAGGTTGCGGCACCGGCGTCATGACGAAAGGGATGAGCCCGGTCAGTCCACCGACCATGGTGCAGGCGAACCAGAGCAGCCCCAGCGCGACTGCATCCTCGTGCGATACCCCAGCTAACGCGAACAGCAGAATATAGGCCCCTTCACGAAGACCGAGCCCGTTGAGCGTCAGTGGGAGACTCGCCGCGACGTTCGCCATCGGGACAATCAAGAGGACCGCAGAAAGCGGGACGCTCAATCCCATCCCGAGCGCGAGGATGTACTGGCATACGGAGAGAGAGGCCTGAAGCAGCAGCGACAGGATAATTGCAGGAATGAGCGCCAGAGGTTTCTCGAGATACGGTAAGAGCGGATCGACGATCCTGGCGATACGCCCGCTGAGTCGGCGCGCCGGAGCGATCAGCCACGGGGCAGCGACGAAACCTATAACCAGACCGATGCCGACGAGCATCGTAACGGCTGTAAGATTGCGTGGTAGCGTAACGGTTGAGACTAGGGGGATCGCAATCGCGGCCATCCAGAAGAGCGCAACCAGACCGACTCCGCGATCGGCAATCACGGAGGCAATCGCCTGAGGCATCCGCTGACGACGGAGGCCGAGGTAGGCCGCGCGTGCGGCGTCCCCGCCAATCAGACCCGGAACGAACAGGTTCGTTGCAATCCCGATAAAGTAATAGCGGAGATACTCTCGCCACGGGCCGCCAATCTGGTTGATGCGCGCCAGCAGTAGCCATCGGTAGGACGACATCACTTGGCCCGCAACATAAAGCGCGACGGCGGCGGTGAAGAGATCGAGTCGTTCGTGTGCGAGGATGCTGACGATTTTCTTCGCGCCGTAGAGCCAGAGAAACAGGCCGAGAAAGGCGACGCCCAATCCGGCCCGGATGGCAAAAGCCAGTAGTGCACGCCGACCTTGCGCAGCGCGAGGATCAGTCGAGGTTTTTGCAGTCGAGTTCACCGGCTATCGCCCTTTGAAAGATTACCTTGAGACCGTGTTATCGCCAGTTTCTTATTGTCGGATGCCACGATGCGATAGCTTCCAAGGCTTTGCTCCAGCGGCGGCAGAGCCTGGCGATCCAGAATGAGCAACGGTGCAGGGTCGGAGTTCCAGAGTCGTAACAGGTCGGTCCTGCGGTCGTAGAAAAACGCAGCGGCGTCGGGGGCGTGGGTCGCACCGTAATCAAGTTCGGTCTTGGGTCCAATCAAAATCACGCGGCGTTGCGTATAGAACGGCAGCGACTGGATATAGCGCGGATAGCAGATGAGGCGGCTGTCGGGCGCCAGCGATGCGATATCGCGCCCAAGCTGCGCATAGGAGCGCAGCGATTCCATCCGGATACGCCCATGGCCGGCAACGATGAGAATGATGGCCGTGCTGACAGCAACGGTCGTCAGGCCCGCATCGAGGCGGTTGCGCGAGAAGAAAAGAAAAAGTGCGGCACCCGCGGCGAGCATGATCGTGCCGGCTGCGTAAAGCTCCGGCTGGACCATCGCCGGGTTCGCGCTCGCGAACCGATGGACCATCGACGCGACGCCGACAACGACCCCGCCAGTGAGACTCATCATCAAACCCGCAGCGGCTAAGCGGCGGCTGTTGTCGGCGAGCGCGAGGAGACGATCGGCCAGAACGATCGCGATTGGAGGCATCGCGGGAAGGATATACGGAACGAGCTTTGCGTTGGCGGCCGAGAAGACGACCAGGATCGTCGCAAACGCGATCAGGCAATAGCGACGCGCAGGATCAGGCGGCATCGATCGCCAAGGCAGAAGAATCGCAAGAAGGGTCCAAGGCAAAAGACCGCCGAGCACGACAGGCACATAGTAATAGAACGGTTCGCCGTGGCTGTAACTCTTATCGAAGAAGCGCTGGAGGTGCTCGCCAATAAAGTAGAAGTGGATGAAATCGGGTTGCCGGATTGCTATCGCGATAAACCAAGGCGCGCAGACCAGAGCGGCGAGAGTATATCCTGCGATCACATGGAAACCTCGCAAGGCCGTCCGCATTTCACTTCTGAAGAAAACAAAAAGGGCGACGCTAGTCGTGGGGAGTGCGACGGCGATTGGGCCCTTGGTCAGGACGCCGAGTCCCATCGCGATGTAGGCGATCCAGCACCATCGACCCCCTTCCCGCCAATGCAGAAAGAACGCAAACAGCGCGATCGTGACCATTGAAGTCAGCAGCATGTCGGTAGTGAGCACCTGCGCCATCACGGCATAGAGAGCACTGGTCGTGAGAACACTGGCGGCGACGATCGCGTGACGCAGACCATAAACGCGTAGCGCGAAGAAATAGGTTGTCAGAACGCCGATCAGCGCAGCCGCCGCGTTCACGAAGCGAGCCGCAAACTCATTGACGCCGAAAAGCTGCATCGAGAGCGCCGTCAGCCAGTAGAGGAGGGGCGGCTTTTCAATATATGGAACGAAGTTGAGATGCGGGACGATCCAGTCGTGAAGAACGAGGATCTCGCGCGCTATCTCCGCGTAGCGCGCCTCGTCAGGTTCCCATAGGCCGTAGGTGCCGAGATAGAAAAAGAAGACGACGAGGGCGAAAGCTCCGACCAGCAGACCAGCGAGAACCTCACGAGAGGCCGACTGAGGGGAAGATTCGACAGATCGAATCGGGTCGGAGGACTCTTCGGCCATCGGCATGGAGAGCAAGTGTATCGGGCTCGATGGGTGCGGCACAGCCCTTTGCGCCGTTGAGGCTGTGTCGAGTCGACAGTACTAGGCGTGCTACCGGCGGTTCGCTAGCATCGAAGGGACTCGCTTCAACTAACAGAGGTAGATCGGAGACCGTGAGATGGCGGATATAATCGGGCCGACCTCGCATTTCTTCTATTCCCAGCGCCTGAAGCTCCATTACGTCGATTGGGGCAATGAGGATAAGCCGCTGGCGATTCTTGTTCACGGAGGGCGCGACCACGCACGGAACTGGGATTTTATCGCGCTGGAGCTGCGCAAGCACTTTCATCTGGTGGCTCCCGATCTTCGTGGGCACGGCGACTCCGATTGGGCGATCGGCGGCGCCTATTCGATCACTGAACACGTCCTCGACCTCGGCCAGTTGATAGCTGCTCTGGCGCCGAAGGACCCCGTGACTCTGATCGGACATTCGCTGGGTGCCGGCATTGTCTTACAGCGCGCCGGTGTATTCCCTGACGCGGTGAAGTCGGTCGTCGCGATCGAGGGGCTGGGGCCTCCGGGGGCGATGCTGCGTGAGACACCGGCGCACGAGCGGATGCAGATTTGGGTCACCGACATGATGGCGCTGGCGCAGCGCAAACCACGCGAGTACCAGACGATCGAAAAGGCGATGGAACGGATGCGCGAGGCAAATCCGCATCTGAGCGTCGATCTCGCGCGACATCTGACGATCTATGGGATGCGCCGCAACGAAAACGGCACCTTCTCGTGGAAGTACGACAACTACACGCGAGCGACCTCGCCGTACCTTTTTAATCTCAAGGACGCGATGGAGATTTGGTCGCGGATTCGATGCCCGGTGTTGCTGATCCGCGGCGACGCCTCGTGGGCCGGTGACTGGGAGCGCGACGGGCGCCTCAACGCATTTCATACCTCGGAGCTCAGAACGATCCCGAATGCCGGCCACTGGGTTCATCACGATCAGCCGGAGGCATTTCTCGCGGCCGTCCGTGAGTTTCTGAAGCTCTGACCAGTCGTTGCGGGGGGAGGGGGACCTTGGGAGGATCAAGTGCAACCAGGCGTGTGTCGTTGCCTCCGGAGCAGGTTGAGTATGTTCAACTGATCCTTCTTGCGGCGGTCATTGGAGTGATGGCCGCCTTGGGCCATCTGTTCTTTCGATGGCTAATCGAGGCCCTGTCCGGATTGATGCTCGGTCGCGAGGGTAATCTTTTCGGGATTCATCACGGGTTCGGACGAGTCTTCACACCGATTATCCTCGTTACGGGTGGTGGATTGTTGCTCTTGCTCAATCGCTTCTTCCCCGGCGAGGTTCTCGGTTACGGTTTCCCAAGTTTTCTCGAAACAGTAAATTTGGGTAAAGGTCAGCTACGTCCTCGCTGGATCGTACTCAAGGCGCTAGGGGCCGCCTTGTCCCTCGGATGCGGCGCATCGGTCGGACGCGAGGGGCCGATTGCGCAGATCGGCGGCGCGATCGCCTCGACCCTCACGCAGCTGCGCAAGCTTTCTCCCGAGCGCGCCAAGGTCCTGATCGCAGCGGGCGCTGGTGCAGCGATTGCCACGACGTTCAACGCTCCGATGGGTGGGATGATGTTCGCCCAGGAGATCGTCCTACAGGGCGAGAATGAACTAGGTAGTCTGACCCTCATCTTAGTGGCGACCTTCGGCGCGGTGGTGACTTCGCGCGGAATTATCGGCGACGCGGCTGCTTTTACGCCTGCGCATTTCGTCATCGATAACTATTGGGAGATGATTACGTACGGAGCGCTGGGCCTGATACTCGGTGCTCTGGCCGCCGGATATATACGCTTCTTTTACGCGACCAATGGTTTTATCCGGGGCCTCAAGATCAAACAATCGACGCGTCTTCTTATCGGCTTGGCATTGGTCGGGGTTATCGCGGTTCCGCTGCCGCAAAATCTGGCCGACGGCTACCCTGCGATCAATGCGGCATTGCGCGGCAATCTGCCGTTTCGCCTCACGCTCTGTCTTATGGGCGCCAAGATCGTATCGAGCGCTACGAGTCTGAACGCTGGGGCTCCCGGCGGAGTCTTTGGGCCGCTGTTCTTCATCGGTGCGATGACCGGGGCAACCTTCCGCGGGATTGCTCACTCTATCGCACCCGGCCTGACGGGACCGGCCGGCTCCTACGCCTTGGTGGGCCTTGGTGGTTTCCTCGGGGCTGCGACTCACGCGCCGCTGACCGCATTGTTGCTGCTGTTCGAAATGACGCGCGGCGATTGGACCGTCGTCTTACCCGCGATGATCACGACACTCACGGCATTGGTCGTAACACGGTTGATCGAGCGCGAGTCGATCGATTCCTACAGCCTGGCGCAGGAAGGGAAGACGCTCGCGATCGGCCACGATCGGCTGATCCTGACGCAGCTGTCTGTTGCCGCGGCCGTGGATCGCAACCCGCGAACGGTGGCATCAGAGACCGTGCTGCGAGAAGTGATGAGGGTCGCTGGGGAGACGGCTCAAACAACGCTGCCGGTTATCGGCAAAGATGGTGAACTGGCGGGTTTGATCGTGACACACGAGTTGCTCGCTTTTCTCGGTGAGAGCATGGAGTTGGGCTCGGTGGTCAACGCGTGGGATCTCAGCCGACATCTTCCGCCTTCGCTGAAGCCTGACGATAATCTCGACGAAGCGGTCCAGATGATGGAGCATGAGGCGCTCGATGAGTTGCCGGTAACGGATCACGGCCCGCACGGCAAATTTATCGGGATTGTGACGCGCAGCAATATCGCAAGGGCGTTCAACCGGGCTTCGCTGTCGACCGCGGCGCTTTCTACGCCGGACAACAGTATCTTTTGGGCGAGCGGGTATCGGGTTTCGCGTTTACGGGTTCCCAACGGTGCGATCGGGAAATCATTGCGAGAACTCGATCTGCGTACTCGTTTCGAGGTTACGGTGCTGGCCTTCCAGCCTGCGGGAGCTAACGGAGGTTTCGCCCCTCTTGGTCCTGATAGACCATTCCAACCTGGAGACTTGATCATCGCGGCGGGTAGCTCACCCGCCTTGCGCCGCTTTGAACGCGAACTCGCTGAATAATCTGCGTTCAAAATTTGGCGATTACGTCGTCGCGAAAGCTTTCGAGCTCATCTTCATTGAGCGCCCGCAACGGTAATCCAATCAGCGCACGATCGACCCCGAGACCACTGAGTTCTTTGATTTCGGCGAGCGTCAGCGGATGACCGGGACGCAGACTCATCGTTATCTCTACTGGGCGTGTCCGGCCGGCAGTTCGCATCTGACCCTGGAGCTGACTTATCAGGCTGCGAGCCTCATCCATG
The DNA here is from genome assembly GCA_035541875.1 of Binataceae bacterium (SeqCode). Classification (GTDB taxonomy): domain Bacteria; phylum Desulfobacterota; class Binatia; order Binatales; family Binataceae; genus JAJPHI01. Next base: position 190,891 of record DATKML010000023.1, on the reverse strand, counting down.
CTTCGCGCGACCGCGTACCATCCGTCGCCGTAACGCACAGCGCGCTTGATCGCCAGCTCGCTGGTTCCGCCGACCACGATTGGCGGATGCGGTTTCTGAACCGGTTTGGGATTAAAGCGGACACCTTTGACGCTGAAGGTCTTACCCTCGTATACCGGATCCTCCTGAGTCCAGAGCGCTTTCATCAGCTCGATATATTCGCGAGTACGAAGCGCACGATCGTCGAATGATGCACCGGCGGCGGCAAATTCCTCCGCAAACCAACCGACACCGATACCGAAGATCACGCGGCCATTACTAAGCACATCGAGCGAAGCGACGGACTTGGCCGTAGTCACGGGATTACGGATTGGAACAACGAAAATTCCAGTGGCGAGACGAATCTTAGTGGTGACGGCAGCCGCGAAAGCCAGCGCGAGCATCGGATCGTGAAACGGAATATCGGGTGGAGCCGGAAAACGACCATCGGGGGTGTACGGATACCGCGACGTGTAGTTCACCGGCATGATCAGATGCTCGCCGATCCAGGCTGATTCGAAGCCACACTCCTCAGCTTTGCGGATATTGGCAGCGATACGTTCCGGGCGTTGGCTGGTTATGAAAGTTCCGAACTTCATGCGCCGCAACCTCCAGGTCGGAGTATTTTGCTCTTATTACTTGTCGCTCGAGCTGCTGTCGACGATTTTTACCAGAGTCGCGCTGCACGCGATCGACATCATGCAGCCCCCCATCTCGGTGGTGGGGCCGGGTCCGCAGGATACGTCGGTCAGGCCGTTGGCACCCGCGTCGTAGGCCTTCTGGCGCAGGACAGAGATGACATCCTCGTTGGTGACGTTCGTGATAAGGCTCCGACGACAGAGATAGGCTTCGACGGAACCGGCCCGGATCGCATTAACATTCGCGGCAATCTGACCTTCGTCGTATGTGGGGATGGCCTTGGCCAGCTTTTCCATCTGAGCGGGGTCGGGTACTGGTCCTCCGCCCCCGAGTTGAAGCACGGTGCAGCCGGAGAACAGCAAAAGCGCTACGAGAAGGCCAAAGCGAGAGGTGATCATCATTTATCCGTAGTTTGAGTTGACGCGGAAGGTTCATCGAAGAAATAAGGCTGCGCCCGGCCAGCGCGTAGTTCTGCACACAATTCCGCGACCGAAGTTACCTCACGCTCGAAACGGCTCGCGCACGTCATGAACCATCGAGGGGTCGCGAAATGCGCATCACTCCCACCGACGGCGGTCAGTCCGAGCTTCTCGCACGCCATCACTGCATCGGTGTTCTGCTGTAGAGTATTCTGGCCGTTGATGGCTTCAACCACGCTTAGGGCCGGCCCGAGTTTGCTGAGCAGATCGTCGAGGCGATCGCCGTAGCCCGATTCGCGAAACGGATGAGCCGGGACAGCGATACCACCCTCGTCATGAACGAATTCGATCAGCCGATCCGCACGCAACATCCGGCTCGTCAGATCGAAGCGTTTTCGCAGCTCCGGCGTGACTCCGAAGATCAGCAGATGGCCCAAATTGGTGTCAGCTTCGATACCCTTAAAGATACGAACGCAGTATTGCTCGGACAGCTTGGCATAGGTCTCGTCGAGCGCCGGATCCTCGGGGTACAGCCGATGCTCCGTAAAGCAGATCGCGCCGAGCGCCGGGACACGACTGGTCGCAAGCGCCAGGTATGCTTCGGGAGCCACGTTCGAGTCCGACGACAAGTTGGTATGGACGTGCAGATCAATCAGCATACACAGTCGAGTGTCACACGCATCGCGTGGGTTGCAAAGATGCTCGATTAACTAGCCTTCCGAGTTGGGGTCGGGAGCGATTTGTAGTTCATCGTCCAGGTCGTCAAAGCCAAGGGTCATGCAGAGTCGTTTGACGTTGGCTCGGTCTTCCTCGCTAGGAACCGTTCCTTTGAGCACCAGACGATTGCCGCTGATACCCAGCTTCACTGAATCGTAACCGCTCGCGCTCAGAAGCTGCTGCAAGCCGACGAGTTGCAAGCGCGCAGCCGGCGACAGTCCGCCCGAGCCGGGCTCGATTCCTCCCGGAGAGACCGGGGGTGCGGTATCGACCTCCTGTCGTGCAATCAACCTTACCGTCATCAGGATGCCAAGAAAGATGAGAACCGCTACTAACGGTAGACTGATTATTCGAGAACGACGGGTCTCCGGCTGCCGCGTCGCTGGAGCGGCTTTTTCCTCGTATGGCGCTGCATTGGCCGGCGACAAGATCACCGTCGCCGCAGATGGTCCGCCGTTGCCGGAAACGTCGGAAAGCGCGGCGGCACAGTAAGAGCAGAAGCGCGAGTCTGCCGGTATCGTGCGCGTGCACCTCGGGCACCGAATCTCAGGATTGGCTGTGATAACGGTTGGTGCGCTCGACAACGAAATCGGAGCCAGCGCAGGCTTCGAGAGCGGAACCGACGGAGGCGGCGTCGTATCGGCGCCAAGCGGTAGTTGAAGCTGTGTCCTGAGTGTTACTGGCGGCGCTGGCTTAGCGACAGCCGCGCTGCGTCCCGGGTCGCTGAGTTCAAGCAATCGGCGTTTGAAATCCTTCGCGTCGGCGATACGCCGCGAAACGTCATACGCGAGCGCCTGGTCGACGATCGCGGCCAGGCCTGAATCGATATCCGGCGCGATCTTGCGCAGTGGCGGAAAGCTGAACGGCGGCTCGGAGGCGGGATCGCGCCCCGACAACGCATGGTGCATCGTCGCGCCCAGCGCATAGAGGTCGGAGCGGGCTTCCACCTTGCCACGATATTGCTCAGGCGGTGCGTAGCCTTGCGTACCAATCATCGTGGCGTTGGTCAGTGGCGCAAAGAAACGCGCGATACCAAAATCGATCAGCTTTACCATCCCGCCCGCAGTCAGCATCACGTTCGACGGTTTGAGGTCGCGATAGATTACCGGCGGCGCGAGACCGTGCAGATACTCCAGCGTCTCTAGAATCTGGATTGCCGTATCTATAACAACGGTCGGAGCGAGCTTACCGCCGTTGCGTTTAATCTCTTCTTCGAGGGTCACGCCATCAACGAACTCCATCACCAGGTAATGCCGGTTCGCTTCGCTGAAGCGATCGTAGACCCGTGGGATATGTTCGTTGCTGAGTTGCGCGAGCATGTCGGCTTCGCGCTGGAAAGCCGCTATCGCCTGTTGTTGAGCGTCGGAGTTATTGAACGCATCGACCATTTCGGCAAAGGCGCAATGGCGTGAGCCCAGCCGCAGGTCTTCGGCGAGATAGACCATCTTCATGCCGCCGCCGCCAAGCAGGCGGGCGACTCGGTAGCGTCCTCCGATAACAGTATCAGGCGCGATCATCGCGGTAGGCGTTCAACCGACAGCAATCATATCACGTCGGACGGGTCCGCGTGTTCGGTGGCGCACTGTCAGGGCCGCTCCCCCATCTTATCGGCAGATCCTCCTTGAGTGCGCCGCCGAGAGCGGCGTTGGCCCCACAGATGAGATGCATCAGCAGGCCGAGCGGATAAATCGATGCATATAGAAAGACCACACCAACGAACCAGCATACGCCGCGCGCACGTTGCCCTTTGTACCACTGCCCCCATCCGGGAACGATGCTGAGAATAAGCGCCGTCCATGGCCGCCACGTCATGTTCCGATTGAGCCAAACGGTCGCCGCGAGAGGCGCCCCGCACTCTTTGCAGAAGACGGCGTCATCCACAACGACCGCGCTACCGCATCGCGAGCAGAAGCGCGGCGGTTCGACGATTCGTGCGTCAGGCATCGAAGGTCAAAACGACGTCGCCGAGGCGCATCGTGATACCGCGGGCGAGCGATGCCTCGCCAACTCGTTGCTCCGCGATCCAGACACCATTTTGGCTACCCTGATCGCGAATTACGTAGCTGCCATCGCGCGGCTCGATCACCGCGTGATGGCGTGAAACCGACGCATCGTTAAGTACGATATCGTTATCGAGCGCGCGACCAATCGTGGTCACGGCACCAGCCTTTAGAATCAGCCGTTCACCATCGGCCCGAACCAATCGAGGAGCCGACGACGCAGCATAAGGCATGGCCACAGCCTGCTGCTGTGGGATGGGACGCGAAACCGGGGTGCTCTGAGGAGACTTCTGCGTCGTTTCGACACGGGTATGAAACGCGAGTTCGTAGTCACCAATCCGGATTCTATCGCCGTCGTTCAGTTCAACCGTCTCGACACGATTGCCATTCACGAAGGTGCCGGCCTGAACCGCCATGTTGCGCAGCATAAAGTTGCTGCCTTTATGCTCGATCATGGCGTGACGGGCTTGAACCGCCGAATCGCCGAAGAGTCCGACTGGGTTCTCCTCGGCTCGACCGATTCCGATAGTCGAGCCTTCGAGCCGGAACTGCCGCCCCTTGAGGCGGCCCGCCTCGACGGTTAACCATGCGGACTTGGTGAGTTCCTGTACCAGCCCTATGAAGAAGCCGATCGCGAGGCCGATTACGGAAAAGCCGATCAGCCGCGAAGCGAGTCCGGTCTGGCTGATCGCGCCGACGAGGTCAAACACCAGGCCGCCGTTAAAGCCGCCGATCACGCCGCCGAGCGCACCCTTGAGGAGGTTCGGGAGGGCCTTACTCGCAATACCGACGCCTGCACCCAGCATCAGTCCCATCAGGCTCCACCCAATAACTCGAGCCAATACCAGATAGAAATCCGAGCCTGCGTGGTTCGCGGTCCAGCCACCAGCGTTGAGGATCGAACTGAAGATATGGTTCGAGAAATAGGTTTCCGGAAAAGACAACGCCAGGCAGACTAAGAACCCGCGGATAAAGCGGTTTTGGTTCGACGGTGTGAGCGCGAAACTTTGTTCGTCGGCGGCCAGGATCATCCCACCAATCATCCCAGCCATGATGGCCATCGAGGCGAAACCGGTAAACATGGTCCAGAACGTCTGGACCTCGGTGAGCGAATGACCGCTGCTCGCTAGTTCAACCGGGAGCCAGCCGATAGCGCCACCGATCAATCCGGCGATCGCTTTGAAGAAGAGGCCGCGTCGGTCGACGGTCGCGCGCGTTCCGATAATTTGCTCGATCACGGGGATAATTTTCGCAGCGGTTCTCTCAAAATGGTAGCCCGGTTTCCGAACCGCAAAAGAAACCGTCCTCACCTATCCGGCCCCAGGTGATACGCTGTATCCGGCGTATAAAATGGCTGAACCGGCTATATTAGACCTCCGATGTCATCCTACGACGCCGACACTGATTGTTCGGCGAATCCGGGTTTCAGTGTTGCGCCCGACGGAAGGGGAATTACACCTCGCCTACCGCCTCGATGGCGATATCTCGCGCATCCGGATACCCCCGCTGAGCGTCCCGAGGATCGGGAAAGAGCTTTGGCGACACACCTGCTTCGAGGCTTTCATAAAGGCAGAGGGTCAGGCTGCCTATCACGAGTTCAACTTCGCTCCGTCGCGTGAATGGACGGTTTATGCGCTTTCGGGCTATCGCAACGGCGGTCCACTAACTGATACGAGCATGGAACCGCATATCGCGATGCGATCCACGGAGGATTGTCTGGAACTAAAGGCCACGATTCGCCTCGAACGGCTGTCCCAGCTCTATACCGTATCGGTGCTTGAGGTCGGACTGAGCGCCGTCATCGAAACGACCGAGGGTATGTCGTACTGGGCATTATGCCATCCGGGCGCGAAGCCGGATTTTCATCACAGCGATAGTTTCGCGCTGCAACTCCCGCGACCATCGCCGACTCGGTAAAGCCTTCGTTCTTGGGCAGCCAGCGCGGCTGAACCGTTGCCGCGCGCATGCTAAAACGGAAAATGCGATGGAATTCCCCAAGGGTCTCGACAAGAGCAAGCTGAAACAGACACTTGCTGTTGCTCGAGGTGATGAGGTGATCGCGGAAAGGATCGATCGCTTCTCGCGCCACTTCGTTGGTTATCCCTACACGCCGTTTCCTCTGATTGGTTCTGCCGATACGCCTGAAGTCTTCACCGCCACGCTCGACGGTTTCGACTGTGTCACCTATATCGAAACGATTCTGGCCTTGGCCCGCGCTGCCGATCCAGATGCATTTGTCGAGAACTTGCGCACGATTCGTTACGAGGATGGTCGTATCGATTGGCGGCGCCGGAATCACTACATGACAAGATGGATTCGCAACAATCGACGTGAAGGTATAGTCGAGCCGATCAAGGCACGCGGTGTTCCAACGATCACGCGCGAGCGGGTTCTCAACCTCCTACCCGGCCTGCCCGAACGAACGACCAAGGTGGAATCGATCCCAAAGCGCTCGATCCGGCGCCTCGCGGAATTTCTAAGTACCGGCGACCTGATTTTCTTTGCCTCGACCCGGCCGCATCTGGATACCTTTCATACAGGAATTCTCATCCGCGATGACGGCGAACCACTGCTACGACATGCTTCGCGCAGCCAGGGCGGAGTGGTTGAACAGCGCCTAAGCGAATTTCTCCAATCCAATCGGATGGCGGGGGTTATCGTCGTCCGGCCGTGCGATTTGGCGGGAACGCAGGCTACGGTGGCGAAAAGGGTACAGCATTAGAAGGCATGTCCAGTTAAGCTCGCATCAGTGGTGGGGTGGAAAGTGGCGATTGTTTACCCGAAGGATTACTCCTCGGCGAATCTAAAAGCTCTAATCGACGACACTGACTCCGAGGTTCTGTTCCTCGGCGACCCACGGGTGAGTCTCGATTCGGGTCCGCGGATGTTCGATCGCATGGAGCGTGTGATGCGCGAATCCGGCGCCGCGATCGTCTATGCCGACGCGGTTGACCATCCGCGGATCGATTATCAATTCGGCAGCATCAGAGATGGCTTCGACTTTGGTTCCGTGATCGCCATTTCGACAAAAGCAGCGCGCGCTGTCGGGATCGAAGACGGATGGCGTTGGGGATCGCTCTATGATTTGCGGCTCCGCCTAAGTGAGAAGTATGCGGTTCTCAGAATCCCTGAACCACTCTACAGCGCTTCGGCAAGTGACACCCGCCCGACCGGTGAACGGCAGTTCGATTACGTCGACCCGCGTAATCGCGACTATCAGATTGAGATGGAGCAGATAGCCACCGCGCATCTGAAACGAATCGGTGCATGGTTGCCACCTCAATTCGCAAGCGTCGCCGCAGCGGCTGCGATGTTTCCGGTAAAGGCCAGTGTCATTATTCCGGTACGGAATCGTGAGCGAACGGTCCTTGACGCTGTGCGAAGTGCACTTTCACAAACAGCGAAGTTTGCGTTCAACGTAATCGTCGTCGATAACCATTCGACCGATGGGACAACCGCGCTTCTCAAGGAGCTCAAGGACTCTCGTGTGAAGCATCTTATTCCCGAGCGTCGCGATCTCGGGATCGGTGGATGCTGGAACGAGGCACTCTACTCAGAACATTGCGGCCAATACGCGGTGCAGCTCGATTCCGATGATCTCTATGCCTCGGAGACGACGCTGCAACAAATCGTCGACAAGCTCGAAGCAGGGCCGTACGCGGTGGTCGTCGCTTCGTACACGATGGTCGACTTTGCGCTCAAGGAGATTCCGCCCGGACTTATTGACCATCGCGAGTGGACCCGCGATAACGGTCGCAACAATGCACTTCGTATCAACGGACTAGGCGCGCCGCGAGCTTTTAACACCGAAATCCTGCGTCGAATCGGCTTTCCCAATGTCAGCTACGGTGAGGATTACGCGATCGCTTTGAGGATTAGCCGCGAGTACGAGATAGGCCGAATCTACGATTCGGTTTACCTGTGCCGTCGATGGGAAGGGAACAGCGACAGCGCTCTGCCGCTCGAAACAGCTAATCGGTACGACTACTACAAGGACTGGCTCCGCACGATGGAACTGCGGGCGCGTATCCAACGATGATCGACCGCGTCGAGGCCTTGTTCCAGCGGCAGTTACATGGTTGGCCGCTGCTGGCTCGCGGGGTTGAGAGTCTCACGAGTGCCGAACAGCGAATCGTGAGAATCGACTGGTACGAGGTTTATCTGCGCCATATACCTCATCGAGTAGTCAGTACCACAGCTGCCGTTGATCCGGCCTCGGTGGCCAAGCGTCCGTGCTTCCTCTGTGCGCAGAATTTGCCCCCGGAAGAAGAGGGGCTAGCTTTTGGCGAAGACCTCGTTATCTACTGCAATCCGTTTCCGATCGTGCAGAAGCATCTGACGATTGCTGATCGCGAGCATACGCCACAGCGTATAGCGGAGCGTTTCGATCGGATGCTGGATCTGGCGGCAGCCTTGGATGGTTATTTCGTAATTTACAACGGACCTGAATGTGGGGCGTCGGCACCCGATCACTTGCATTTTCAGGCAGGCTTGCGCAAGGACCTTCCGATTATCCGGGATACCGCACAGCTCAACTCCCTTGCCGTAACCAATTACGGCCGAAGGCTATTGATATTTCACGATAATGACTATCGCCGCCTCATCGATACTCTTGCGCGTGCCACGGAAGTTCTGGAGCAAGTAACCTGCAAAGGTCCCGAGCCGCTGATCAATGTCGCGGCCCTTTACGCGGATGGGCGGTGGACGGTCTATCTCTTTCCACGCGGAAAGCATCGTCCGGAGGTTTTTCATACCGGAGAGCTGACCGTGAGCCCGGCAACGATCGATCTTTGCGGTATACTAGTTGTTTCGATGCGACGGGACTTCGAGAAGATTAGTGGCGATCGGGTGGCCGCGATCTTCGATGAGGTCAGTTTGCCGGTCGATCAGTTTGAAGAAGTAGCCAAACGATTGGAGCGAGTGCGTTGAACCTATCGGTCGGTCTGGCGGAAGGACAATCCGCCGTTGAGGTTGAGCTCATCGGGGGACCGTTTACCGATGCAACGGGAAAGGCTTACCCGATTGGTCGATATAGACTCGATCATGAAATAGCGCTTATTCCGTCTGATCCCGAATCTTGCGCGTTCGTTCTGGCCGAAGTGACGATAGGTATCGGGTTTCACTGGGAGCGCAAGGAACGACAGGTTTTCCGCGGAGCGTTGCGATTGGTGAAGCGCGCGGCCGGGCTCAGCGCCATCAATGATATTGTACTGGAAGAATACGTGAGGAGTGTCATTTCAGCCGAGATGAGCGCGTCATGCCCACCTGAACTACTGAAGGCGCACGCGGTTATCTCGCGGAGCTGGTTATGGTTCCCGAAGGCGCATCCTCCGATCAAGCGAGAGCAACTGACTCCGCACGATTCCCACGAAATCCGGCGATGGTACGGACGGGAAACTCATGCGGACTTCGATGTGTGTGCCGATGATCACTGCCAACGGTACCAGGGAATCACGAAAGTCTTTTCTCCGTCTGCAACGGAGGCTGTTGGAGCAACTAAGGGGCAATTTCTGCGCTATAGGGGTGCGATCTGCGATGCGCGCTTTGCCAAGGCATGCGGAGGAATCACCGAGCGGTATGCGACGGCTTGGGAGGACGAGGTAGTTCCCTATCTTGAGTCGGTGTACGACGGCGCAGGACGGTTTCAAGCTGAAGACCTGGAAGCCTTTATCCGGTCCAACGCTCCGGCTTATTGCAACACACACGACAAGGAACTGCTGACACGAATCCTTCCCAGCTTCGATCAGGAGACGCGTGACTTCTATCGTTGGCAGGTCGAATACACAGCTGAGGAGGTCAGAGAACTCATCAAAATGCGACTCGGTGTTGATCTCGGACGCGTGAAGGAGCTTCAACCGCTCGCACGCGGCCTCTCGGGTCGGATCTATCGCCTGAAGGTAGTCGGCGAGCGCGATTATCTGATTATCGGCAAAGAGCTCGAGATCCGCCGAGCCCTGTCACGATCGCATCTTTATAGTTCGGCTTTCGTGGTGGACAAGGAGGCCGAGCGCTTTATCCTGACGGGAGCCGGATGGGGCCACGGCGTTGGGTTGTGCCAGATCGGCGCCGCAGTGATGGCGAACCAAGGGAAGTCGTATCTTGAAATACTCCAGCACTATTATCGCGATACCACCGTCAGCGCCTAGGCGACAGACCCGTCAGCTAAGAATCCCCGCACTACGCAGTTCAGCGATCCTCTCAGCCGAATAGCCGAGCAAGCCGCTTAAGACCGAGTCAGTGTCCGCGCCGCGCAGCGGGGCAGGGCTGCGGATCTCGCGCGGATATTGCTGCACCGTCCACGGCATCGCGATATGCGTACGCTTGCCCACTTCCGGATGCTCCAGCGCGACGAGGTACCCACGCTTCTGCAGATGCTCATCGTTGGCCAGATCTTTGTTGCTCATCGAGGGGAACGCCGCGACTCCCGCCCCTTGCAGAGTCTTGGTGACCTCCCAGCGATCGCGAGTGCTGGTCCACTCGGTGATGATTTCGTCGAGGGCTAACTCGTTCTGCTTCCGCGCGGTCCGACTATTGAAGCGGGGATCGTTTGCTAGTTCCGGCTTCTCCATCACCTTGCAGAGAGCCTGCCATTCGGCTTCGTTGCCTACAGCTATACTAACCCATTTGTCCGCGTCACCGGCTGCTTTGTAGGTATTGTGCGGCGCCATCTGGCGATCGTGATTGCCCATTCGCGATGGGTCTTTGCCGGTGAGCGAGTATTGCATAAGACCTTCGCCCATCATCGTGGTGGCGGTTTCCAGCTGCGATTGATCGATAAAGCGGCCTTTGCCTGTCTTCTTGCGATTCACCAGCGCCGCCATCACCGCAACCGCGGCGAAGATTCCGGCATTGGGGTCCATGTAAGAGATACCCAGTTCCATCGGAGGACCACCCTCGTAGCCCATCGTGGCAAAAAAGCCTGATAGCGCGGCTGCCGGCGGGCCATAACCAAGGTAGTTTTTGTAGGGTCCTGCGTGTCCGTAGCCTGACATCGAGATCATGATGAGGTCAGGTCGATACTGGATCAGCCTCTCGTAACCGAGCCCCATGCGCTGCGAAACGCCACCGGCAAAGTTTTCGATAACAACATCGCAGTGCCGCACCAGATCGTAAATGATCGCGAGCCCTTTGGGATCGCTCAGATCGATTGTGATGCTGCGCTTACCCTGACTGTATTGATTGAAGTAGCCCGCGCGATTCGGCCCCGGCTTATCGTCGGCGAAGGGTGGAATCATCCGCGTGACGCAGGGACGTTTCTCGCTCTCGATACGCAATACCTCGGCGCCCATGTGCGCCATCTGCAAGGTCGCGAACGGGCCAGCCCAAGCCCAGGTGAAGTCGAGTACGCGGGTTCCCGCGAGCGGTAGTTTTGCGGTTGGCATCGCGATTACTCCGAATTGTCAGATAGCGCCGCTTTCGCGCAGCCGAGCGATCTCAGTCTTAGTCATCCCCAAGTCGGTACCGAAAACCTCTTCGTTATGCTGCCCCAGACGAGGTGCGGTTGAGCGGATAGACCATCCGTCACCCCACTTGGCAGGTGCGCCGGGGATGCGCACTTCACCGATTCCGGGGTAATCGACAGTCACAAAAAAGTTGCGAAAATTGAGTTGCGGATCGGCATAGATATCTTTCATGCCGTTCACGCTGGCGAAAGGAACGCGCTTGCCCTGGCCCTGATGAAACAGTTCCTGCGCTTTCCAGGTCGAGGCCCACTCGCGGATAAAGAGATTGAGCGCATCGCTGTTGGCGCCACGGGTAAGTCGATCCTTGAAGAGTTCCTCCTGCGCCCACTCCGGATTGCCCATCACCTCGACCATCCGCTGCCATTGCGCCTCCTCGGCGCAGGCGACGAAGATGGTCCCGTCGCTACAGTCGGCGAGCAGCCATGGCCCGAGGATTCGTCGCCCGAGGCGTGACGTTTCGCGGCCTGTGTAGGTGTAGTGCATGAAGTTTAACTCGAGCATCGCTGCGATACATTCCTGTATCGAGATCTCGATAGTCAGTGGATCGTTGCCACCGAGCCGGCTCCAGTAAGCCGCCAGCGCTGCGTAGCAGGCGTGGAGACCGCCCTGATACTCAGGCTGATCGCCGAAGGCTTTGAGCGGCGGTAGCTCCGGACTTTGCGATGCCCCCGGCGCCAGAAAGGCCATCCCGCCCGCATTCTCCAGATTCAGAGGATAAGCCTTCCAATCTTTGTATGGACCGCTGTCACCAAAGGGCGAGATACCGGTGATGATCAGTTCCGGAAACTGAGCGGCCAGCGTCGCGCTATCCAGTCCAAGAGCCGCCCGCTGGGGAGGCATTACGTTGTGGACCAGGATATCGGCCTGACGAAGCAGTCGCCCGAAGAGCTCGCGACCTTCCGGACGATCCAAGGCCAGAGTGACACCGCGTTTATTGTTATTGAGATAGAGAAAGAGGCCGCTCTTTTCGAGATCTTCTTTATCGTTGGGGAAAGGGCCGCGACGTCGTGCGCGATCCCCGCTCGACGCTTCGACCTTGATTACGTCGGCACCTAGGTCCGCCATCATCTTGGTGGCGAAGGCGGCTGCGATACCCTCGCCGTACTCGACAACTTTCAGTCCTGAGAGGATCCCGCTCCCTGCGGTTCCTGCCTTGTCGCTCTCTGCCATCTGACCCTCTGAAACCTTCCGTGATCAGCCTCAAACTGTGATTTCGCGGCGGCGCAATTCCTGAATCTGCTCCGGGCTCAGCTTCAACAAGGAGGCGAGAACCGCTTCTGTGTCCTGACCGAGCAGCGGGCCAACTTTGGAGACGCTGCACGGACTGGCAGACATCTTCCATGGAATACCCGCATGGATACGGCGACCAACCTCTGGATGCTCTAGCTGAACGAGGTATCCGCGCTCCTTGAGATGCGGATCGTCGGTCAGATCTTTGTTGCTCATCGAGGGGAAGGCGGCGACACCTGCGCTCTGCAAAAGCCGCGTGCTCTCCCATCGATCGCGCTGTGAGGTCCATCCCGTGATGATCGCGTCCAGTTCTGCCTCGTTACGCTTGCGCAGTTCGGCCGATGCGAAGCGTTGATCGTTCGCAAGCCCGGGCTGTCCCATTGCCTGGCAGAGCGATCGCCACTCGGCTTCGGTGCCGACCGCGATCGATACCCACTGTTCGGAATCGCCAGCCGCCTTGTAGCAATCATGCGGCGCCATCAGGCTATCGTGATTGCCTTTACGGGCCGGCTCCTTCCCGGTCATCGAGTATTCCAACAAGCCCTCAGCTACCTCGACGAGGACGGTCTCCCACTGCGATTGATCGATAAATTGTCCCTCGCCGGTCTTCGCGCGATGGGTCAGCGCAGCCATCACAGCGAACGCTCCGAAGACGCCGGCGTTGGGATCGGGATACGAGATACCGATTTCGCACGGATCGCCATCCGTATATCCAGTACCGAAGAACAGGCCCGAGAGTGCCGCCGCAGGTGGGCCGTAACCGATAAAGCCCTTGAACGGTCCCGATTGGCCAAACGCGGACATTGAGATCTGGATAATGTCTGGTTTGATTGAGCGGAGTCTTTCGTAGCCGAGCCCGAGCCGTTCCATCACACCCGCGGCAAAATTATCGGTCACGATATCGGCGTGCTTCACCAACTCGCAGGTGATTTCGATTCCCTCGGGCCGCGACAGGTCGAGTGCCACGCTCTTTTTTCCCTGATTGTACTGGTTGAAGTATCCCGCTCGATTGATACCCGACTTGCCGTCGGGAAATGGCCCCACCAGTCGCGACGGACAGAGACGTTTCGTGGTTTCAACGCGGATAACTTCCGCTCCCATATGGGCCAGTTGGAGCGTGCAGTACGGCCCTGCCCATACCCAAGTGAAATCGAGTACTCGAATGCCCGATAGCGGCTGCTTGCCGGCGGTCGGGAGGAAGGGACCGGATTTCTGATCGACCGCAGCACGCGACCATGCTTCACCACGGGCGATTTCCGCGAAGTGTTCACCGAGACGCGGTGCAGGCCGGCGGATACTCCATTGATTCTTGGAATACCTGGAGGGCATCCCGGGCAACACGAGGGTGCCGACACCGGGCTGCTCATGCTGCACGAAGAATTTGCGCTCGCGGAGATGCTCGCTCTCGTAAAGATGCTGCATCGTGTTGATCGTCGCGAATGGAATACGGCGGCGCTGCGCCTCCTTATAGAGATCGAGGACCTTCCATTCGCTGAGCCAATCAGCCATCAGCGCCTTCAGTGCATCGTTGTTGCGCCCGCGTGAAAGACGATCGGCGAACAGCTCGTCGTTCGCCCACTCGGGATTACCCATGAACTCGACAAGCCGTTTCCATTGGTCTTCTTCGACCGTAAACACGAAGATCTTGCCGTCGGCACAATCAGCGATAAACCACGGTCCGATCAGGCGCTGGCCGAGCCGCGAGGCCTGAGCGCCGGCGTAGGTGTAATGTACGAAGTTCTGTTCGAGCATCGCGGCCACGCATTCCTGCTCGGAGATATCGACGGCCTGACCTTTGCCCGATTGCAGACGAAAGATATAGGCGCCGAGGCTTGCAATCGCGGCGTGAGCGCCGCCCTGAAAATCGAGTTGACTGCCGAAGCACTTGAGCGGCGGCAGTTCGGGGTAGGGCGATGCACCGGGACTGAGGAAGGCCCATCCCGAAGCGTGGGCTGCATTCATCTCATAGGCTTTGTAATTGGCGTGTGGTCCGTAGTCGCCGAACATCGAGATCGATGTCGCGATCAGTTGCGGATAAGCAGCGTTCAGTGCCTTCGGATCGAGTCCGTACTGTGCACGATCCGCAGGCGCGATATTGTGAATTAAAACATCCGCATCCTTCAGCAAGCTATGCAGGATCTTCTGCCCTTCCGCCGTCCGCAGGTCTGCCGCGACGCCGCGCTTGTTCGTGTTCAGATAAATGAAGATGCCGCTTTTTTCCGGGTCGGCTTGATTTTGCGGAAAAGGGCCGCGTCGCCGCGTTAGATCGCCCTCGAGCGGTTCGATTTTGATAACTTCGGCGCCGAGATCGGCAAGAAGCTTTGTGCCGAACGCGGCGGAGATACCCTCGCCGCACTCCACGACTTTTATCCCGTTAAACGGATTCTGCTTATCCATTTTCATGTCTCCAGGAAGCTGAACCAAGCTTGTTCGAAAAGTTCCCCATAGCCCGTTCAACGCCCAAATTGCAAAACTGCTGCGAGAAGGCGCTTAGCGCGGCAGGCCGAGGTCTCGTTCCTCCGCGGCTTTGATAAAGGCCTCCGCGTCCTCAGACAGCAGCAATCGCTCAGCAACGAGACGCTCGCAGGCCTGTCGGACCATCTCGACGTATCGACCGTGCGTCCCGTAGCGCTCCTCCAGCGACAGGCGCGGATCGCCCGATGCGATCCGTTCGGCCTTGGTGCGCGCGAAGGGGATATATGACCCCATCGCAGCGCCATCGTCCTTCGGGGCCCGCGCGAGCGTATTCCATCCGGTGTAGGTGCCTATCGGCACCGCGATATCTGGCAGCCTGATTCCCGCGATATCGAGTCCGTCTTCATCCACCTTCGGCACTAAGGTCGCGTATGCGTGGCCCTTCGGCACGGGCGGCACACGGCTGATGATGCCCTTATCGAAATCCGGACCGTAATCGAGAAGTTCGCGGATATTTGCCGCGCCGTTGTAGTTCACTCCCGGAATCTGCGGAAAGCCGACGGCTTCCTGCGATGACGGAGCGACCAATGTGCCATCGCGCAGCCGCGGGACGTTGCTCGATGGTGGTTCTTTGCCGGCGACGACCCAATCGATCATCGCGCTGAGCAGTGCGCGCAACGCTGGTCCCGGACTGAGCGGGTTCTGAAGATGCTCGCAGAAGCCGCGACCCTTGCCGACGCCATGAGGGAGGCTCGACAGCAGGTAGAAGCGTACGTCGGCCGGATCGGCAAGATCTCGCGATCCGTCGGGCGTGGTGATCGAGAGCGACGCGTTCTTGAACCACCAGCTATTCGAGTCGTTGATCTCCATGATCTTCGGCTTGGTGCCCGAAGCCTCGCATCGCGCGAGCACGCTATCCGTCTTGCCAGTGATCGGGTCGGTCATTTCACTGTAGGCAAAAGGAAAGAACTGCTCAGGATAGACATGGCTCAGGCGTTTGAACGCCGTCCGATTCGGCTGGCCGAAGCGATGGTTGAAAAAGCCGCCGCCAGAACCGTTGATATAGGGCATCATGCCATCGAAGACCCGCCGCCCGGCTTCGTCCTGGTTGAAACCGAGGTAGAGGAACGGCCGATGGAACCGGCCCGATTGCGAGAGGCCCGTCGCGATCGACCACCGGATCGTGTTCAAGAGCGGATTCGGCGTTCGGTGGGCATCCGCTGCGGCATGACGCGCGAACGAAGTGAAATCGCGGACAGCCGCGAAACCGATTCCGATCACTTTCGGGTTCGTCGCTTGATAGATGAACTGATAGATCATCCCCGGTTCGAATGACTTCTTACCGGCGGGACTCAGCGCGATCGTCGATGCATCGACGTACTCCCATTCCTCTGCGGGAACGACCGTCGGCGGATCCTCGCGATACTTGCGAACCGTTAGCGATGCCTGGGATTTGTCGAGAGTCGCCGCCGGGTAGGTGAGTGGAAAGTTCAGCATCTCGGCAGTCGGCGACGGATTTTGCGGCATATCCGCCATGATCTCTTCCAGCGCCGTTGCGACGATCGGCTTGCCGTCGATTTCAGCAACCGGCACGGTCAAGGTCATGCGGCCGCCACCCGGCGGCGCCGTCGCGTCCCATCCGGTCCATATGATCGTGTTGCCCTGACGCATCAGCAGGCCGGTTCCGGCGTCATCGGGTCCGCACGGATCGTTGTTCGGCAGGTAGCGGCCGGGCCCTCGGAACGGGAAGCTCAGCGGCAGATAGGTCATCTTGTTGCCGCGATTCGTGACGTCGAAGATCATCACCTTGTTGCCGCGAGCCGGATCTACGGGCCGCAGGATATAGAAGTCGACCGCATACTCGACCATCCCGCGCGCGTTGTGCGGCGCAAGCGCTATATCCGTGATAACGGCGTTCAACGGACTCGCAGGATCGAGTTCGCCGAAGGCGCGCCCTTGAATCTTCTCGTAAGCGCCAACTTTGCCGAACGATTTACCGCCGAAGGCGACCGTTGGAGCGTCATTGAAAGAGAGTCGCGTAATCATCAGACGCAACATCGCGCGAGCAATCGGAGTTTGCAAACCGGTCGTGCTCGATGCGAGTGTAGGCGGGTCCGACTAACCGAATAGACGAGGCGCCAACATGAGCCGATATCAAGTGGATAAGCTCCTGCGTGATCTTCGTCGCGACAGTGATTTGGCCGCGCGTTTCCGCAGCAATGCCGACAGTGTGCTCGATAGCTACGCGCTCGATTCCGAAGAGCGTGATCTGCTCAAACGATGGGAAGTGCGCGCGCTCTATGATCGGGGCGCGAATCCGTTGCTCCTGCTACTCGCCAACGGTCCAGCTGCCGGCAAGAGCATGCAGGAGTACGCTGCAGCGATGAATCCCAAGAATCGCCGAACAGGAGTTTAGTCATGGCCGAGATCGTTGCTGGTATCGCCTGTTCACACGTCCCCTTCATGGCATCGCCAAAGCAGTGGGAACGCTTGCCCGAGAATATTCGGACCAATCTGCGCAGCGGCTTTGATAGAGCGCGAGAAATTCTGGAGAACTCCGGCGCCGAAGTCCTTGTAACCTTTGCCGATGATCATTTCGACCGCTGCTTTTACGATAACTTGCCCGCCTTTCTCGTGGGGATCGGCGATGAAGCACGCGGACCCGCGATTCCCGGCTTCGAACTACCCAATGTGCGCCTCCCAATCGCGAACAAACTGGCCCGCTTCATCGTGCGCGAGGGATTAGAGGGCGGAGTCGATTTCGCCTTCTCGGAGGAACTCGCGCTCGATCATGCCGAGATGGCCCCGATGATGCATCTCACGCCGCGCTGGGATCTTCCTATCATCCCAATCGTGGTTAACGCGTTTGCTCCGCCGATGCCGTCGCCCAAGCGATGCTTCGACGTCGGCGCGTTTGTCGGGCGCGCGGTCGAGCGATGGCCTGAAAAGACCCGCGTCGCGTTTCTCGGCACGGGCGGACTGTCCCATTGGGTTGGGCCGCCGGAGACTGGTCGGATCAACGAAGAATTCGATCGCTGGTTCCTCGATTGTCTGAGCCACGGCAAGATCAGTGAAGCGACAAGTCGCTACGCTCGGTACGAGGATCTTGAGGCTACCGCCGGAAACGGCGGACACGAGGTCCGTGATTGGCTGGCGGTGGCCGGTGCGATGCCCGCGCATCTCAAGCCCTCGGTGCTCGCGTACGAACCGCTCAAACAATGGTCCACCGGCACCGGCATCATGGCGTGGTCCGCGTGAAGTATTGCCCCGCGCGGACACCCCTTTGTTATGCTGAGCGGAGTGAGCAACGCGAACGAAGTCGAACGCATCTCGGACAGCTTCGTGAGCCGAGGAGTGCGCAAGCGCTCTACGGATCACGAAGCTGGTACCGGTGCCTGTGCTCGCGAAGCGCCATCATACCTACGTCACTAGCGCAATTGTGTTGAACAGATTTGGAGGACATCGATTCAATGGTTGAAAGAAAACAACGTATACCTTTTCAAGATCTCGCCACGCTCAATGATGACGACCGCAAGATGGCCGAGCGGACCCAGGTTAATGGCAAGGTCGTAAATATCTTTCGGGTGCTGATGAATCATCCGAAGCTCGTCCGCGCATGGGGACGGTTTGCGAGCTATATCCTCTCGAATAATCAGACGCTGTCGCCTCGCGATCGCGAGATCGTGATCCTGCGTATCGGATGGCTCAATCAGGCGCCGTACGAATTCGAGCAGCACGTTCGGATCGGTAAGGAATGTGGCCTCACCGATGCCGAAATCGAGCAGATAAAAAGGGGTCCGCAGGCCGGATGGAATCGGCACGAGGCGGCACTGATGCAGGCCGCTGACGATTTGTACGAGCACTCCCTCGTATCAGACGCAACGTGGAAGACGCTTTCCGAGGCCTACAACACCCAGCAGATGATGGATGCGGTCTTTACGATTGGGCAGTACAACATGGTGTCGTGGGCGCTGAACAGCTTCGGCGTACCGCTCGACGATTACCTGCCGGGCGCAAAGAAGTAATCACAAGTCTGCCATTGCGCGGGGTCCTCTCGGGGACCCCGCACTAATTTAAGCCCTGCGCTCCATTGCGGAGGATTGTTCATGTCGACCGCCGGTCCTCACCGCGCAGAGAGAAATTGGGTCGCTCGAAGAGAGGATCTCAATCCGATCGCGCTTCTCTTTGGCTTGCGCTGATGAAGCCGATCGCAGTACGACGAAGCATAAGGAGACGGAGATTAATGGATATTGTTGACGCGCAAATCCACGGCACCCATCGCGGGCTTGAAGCAACGGTAGCGATCATGGATGCGCTCGGTGTGAGCGCTGCCGTGCTCGACGATTGGCCGCCCACGCGCGAAAAGCTGCCGAGCGGTATCACCCGCTACCAGTTCCCGTTCTCCGAAGAGGCGGTTAAGCGCTTTCCCGATCGCTTCACTTACGTCGTTCGTTACGATCCGGCTGATCCCGATGTCGACAGTCTGGTTGGTGGCGCGAGCAAAGCGACCGGATGCGTCTGCGTGCGGATCGCCTCGGGCCTCGATTTCAAGGTTATGAAGACCGGCGGGCATGGCAAAGTCCTCGACGCAGCGCTCAAGTATAAAATGCCCGTGATGGTCTATCCGGGCGAAGAACATAAGACCCTGACGGAGTATGTTCGCAACTATCCCGGGATTCAGTTCATTATCGATCACGTCGGGATGGGCGTTGAGCGCGCCGCGCTGCCCAATCAGCTTCAGACAACGATCGAAACACTCCTTACCTACGCGCAATATCCGCACGTCGCGGTCAAATGGGGCCATGCGCCGCGCCTCTCGCGCGAGCCATTTCCCTATCGCGATCTGCTCGCGCAGCTCCGTCGGGTTAAAGACGCATTCGGCGTGAATCGGATCATGTGGGCGAGCGACTTCACCGTTACGACGGATCATCATTCCTACGGCGAGTCACTCTTCTGTATCCGCGCAGCTGACAATATTTCTGATAACGAAAAGGATTGGTTGCTCGGCAAGACCGTGCGTTCGATTCTGAAGTGGCCGAAAAGCTGAGGAAGTAATGTTCCACCAGAACCGCAAGGCCGCATGCCATTGTTGTCATTCTGAACGAAAGGAGCCTTCGTGACTGTAGCGAAGAACCTCGGATTGCCGCGCAAACATCGGCGCACAGGGTGCGCCGAGGATTTGCGGAGCAGGTACCGGTTCTGCGATCCGCGAAGCGCTCTGCTTTCGAGGTTTAGCTAGCAAGTTCCAAAGGAGAAGGGGTATGCCGAAGCGAGATTTTGAAGTACAGCAACTGCTGAAGGCCTATCGTAGCGGGCTCATCTCCGAGGCGCTCTTCGAGCAGCAGATGGACGAGTTGGTGGCCGCAGGTAATGCGGCGCAGATCCCGAATGTCTTTGCCTACCGTGGCGATGGCAAAAAGCTCACCTGGAAAGACCTCAGCCGGACGGCGTTAAGCGAGTCTTCGGTCTTTACGCTTCCCGCCGGATATCAGCCTTCCGGCGAGAACTCGCATAAGGGCGATCAGCTCGTTTACGTGATCGATGGTAAGGCGATCTGCCGCGTCTCCGGCCAGGAGTGCGAGATCAAGGCCGGCGACTTCATCACGATTCCGGCCGGCGCCCCGCATTCGCTGCGCACCGGCTCGGAACCACTATTTGCCGTTACGGTAATCGCTCCGCCCGAAGGCAACTAACCGACAGGCGCAATTCTCAGATTCGATTGTCGACGCGGCCAACCGCCGCGCCGGCAATCATTCTTTGCTCTTCTTCTCGCGTACGAAGTTCGGCTTGCGCTTTTCGATTATCGCCTTGACCGCTTCCTTGTGATCCTGGGTGGTCAGCGTAAGCGCTTCGTAGGCGAGGCCCGCATCCATGATCAGGTTGGCTTGCTGTTTGAGCCATTTATTCACGGCGAGCTTGCTCCATCGGATAGCCCAGGTCGGCCCATCCGCGAGCCGCTGCGCGAGTTCGCGAGCCTTCGGCATGACTTGCTCAGTCGGCAGCGCGTAGTTCACGAGACCAATCCGGGCCGCATCAGCGCCGGTGATCGTATCGCCCAACATCAGGAACTCTTTTGCTCTATTCGGTCCAATCAGCAGCGGCCAGATTACCGCGCCGCCATCACCAGCTACCGCACCGAGTGCGACGTGAGTATCGGCCAGCTTGGCGGTTTCGGCTGCGACCGTCACGTCGCAGAGCAGCGCGACATTTGCGGCAAAGCCGAGCGCATCACCATTGATCGCTGCAACGATCGGCTGCTCGACATCGAGGATATTCTCGATCACGCGCCGCCCATCAGCCATCACAATCCGCCGACCGCCACGGCCCTTCGCCTTGGACGGTTTGTCGCGACTCGTGATATCGCCGCCGATCGAAAACGCCTTGCCAGCGCCGGTCAGCAGGATCGCATTCACGTCCCGATCTTCGGCCAAATCGATCCAGATCTGCTCGAACTCATGATGCATCGCGGCGTTCACCGCGTTGAGTTTCTCAGGACGATTCAGAGTGACCGTCGCCACACGGTTCGCCACTTCGACGGTAATATATTCGTATCCGCTGTAATCCATGCTCGATTCCTAACCTTGCGTATGAGTTTATCGACGTTCGCTACGGGATCAGCACCAGCTTGCCGAAGACTCGCCCGGCCACCAGATCACCCAAGGCCTGCGTCGCTTCGCCCAACGAATAGCTGCGGCTGATCACTGCCTTGATCTTGCTCGCCGTAAACAATGGATTAAGCGCCGAGGCCATCTCCTGAATAACGCCACCGGCGTTCACCAGGCTCATCCCGAGGATCGTCGCGTCTTTGAAGAGCGCACCGAAGACCGCGAAGTTCGCCTCTGCCGTTTTGCCGGTACCAGTGCCGATCAGCACGATTCGTCCGTTTTGAGCCAGTGCGGCAAAATCCTTGGCGAAGTTGTCGGCGGCAACATTCTCGATAATCACGTTAGCGCCTTTGCCATCGGTCGCTTTCTGCACTTCCGCGACAAAGTCCCGCTCGCGATAGTTGATTGCCACGTCGGCGCCGAGCTGCCGTACGCGATCGGCCTTCTCCTTCGACCCGACGGTTGTGAAGACGCGCGCGTTGGTGGCCTTCGCCAGTTGAATCGCTGCGACACCCACTCCACCGCCACCGCCGGAAATCAGCACCGACTCTCCCGGTCGCAGCACCGCTTTGTGGTAAAGCGCCCGATACGCCGTGAAGAAGGGAATCGGGATTGCGGCGCCTTCCTCCCACGAAAGATTGGCCGGCAGCGGAATCGCCTCGGCTCCCATCAGGCAGGTTTTTTCGGCATAGCCACCGGTGAGGGCGCGCCCGTAAACCCGATCGCCGGCCTTGACGTGAGTGACACCAGCGCCTACCTCCTCGACCTCGCCACAAACGTCGGTGCCGGGAATGTAGGGCAGGGGCGGTGTCCCGAGACGTCCCGACAAGCGCACCAGATCAGCCGGATTGATGCCTGCGGCACGCACCCTTATCAGCACCTGTCCCGCCTGTACCTGCGGCTCGGGCGCGTGCTCTAAACGTAAAAGCTCAGGTCCGCCGAATTGATGAGCGCGCATCGCTTTCATCAGATCGTCTCCTTCTCGGTCGATTGGTTACTGACGCTCTACAGCCGTGGTCTGACAGCTGTCAAATCTCCCGACGCTTCTGTGCGGTGTCTGCTTGCGGTATATCAGCACAGTTATGATTCCGTACACTGGTAACCCATTGAATCGCGCGAGCGAGAAGCGTCTCGATACTGCCTGGATCACTGCGAAGCGAAGCGCTCCTGATTCGCTGATTTTGCCGCTCTGGCGACTGCAGCCCTTTCTGCTTGGGTCGAAGCGATCACGCCCGCCCGTCGAACTCGGCATGTTGCGTCCGGACGAAGTGAACGGACTCGCGAGCGAGGATGCTCCGTGCATCTTTCTCGGGCTTGACGGTGAACGCGCACACTTCGCCCTCGATGTGTCGGAGGCCAGCGAGCGCACGACCGAGGAATTGCTCGGACAGCGCGGCTACTTTTGCGAGGCGCGGACGGCATCGCAGATGGTTTCGTACGAGGCGGCGGCACTGATCGCACAAGCTAAGGCGATGATCGATTGGCATCAGCGGCACGGCTTCTGTCCCAAGTGCGGCCACGCGACCAACTTCGTGGACGCGGGCTATCGGCGCCTCTGCCCTGACTGCAAGTCCGAGCACTTTCCGCGCGTCGATCCTGTCGTGATCATGCTCGCGACCTTCGACGAGGTTTGTCTCGTCGGGCGCGGTAAACAGTTCCCGCCCGGGATGTTCTCGGCGCTCGCCGGCTTCGTCGAGCCCGGCGAAACGATCGAGGAGGCGGTCCGGCGCGAGCTGATGGAAGAAGCGTCGGTGAAAGTGGCGGAGGTAACCTACTACGCCACTCAACCGTGGCCGTTTCCCTCATCGCTGATGATCGGATGTTTTGCCAAGGCCGAAAGTCTCGATGCCAAGCCCGATGAAAGCGAACTCGCCGAGATCAAGTGGCTGGAACGGAGCGAGGCTCGCCGCCTCATCGACGGAGGGGGAGGCAGCATCAAGGTGCCGCCGCCTATCGCGATCGCCCATCATCTGATCAAAACCTGGGCCTATGAGGGCAAGTGATCGCCGGTCGTCGCCGACTGGAACTCACTGAAATTGGGCTAAACCGCGCTATGAAAACTGCTTGGCTGTCGGATGCAGTCTGGAGCATAGTGGGAATCTGAAAGCAGTTAGAATTGTATGTTCACGAAGCTCTGGGGTTTGTCGCGCATGCGACACGAGCTTCACTGTCGTAACTGTCACATACAGAGGAGCGGGTAATGGCAGCGAAAGATTTTGAAGTACAGCAGTTATTGAAGGCCTATCGGACGGGGCTCATCTCAGAGGCACTCTTCACTCAGCAGATGGATGAGCTGTGCGGATCAGCCAATGGCAGTGGTAATGGCAACGGCAGTGCGCAATCGAAGGCCGCGGCGCCGCGCAAGCCACGCCCCGTGACGGGCGACGCCAAGCTCGACGTGCCGGGCGCGATGGCTCAGTTGATGGGCAAGGGCCGCACCTACGATCGTACTAGTGAGGATCTTGGCAATATCGTCGCGCTGGAGCACGTTAACGTCACCGTGCCCGATCCCGAAAAGGCGCTGCTCTTTTACGTCGCCGGTCTGGGTCTGACGCGCGATCCCTAC
Organism: Binataceae bacterium (SeqCode); assembly: GCA_035541875.1. Taxonomy (GTDB): domain Bacteria; phylum Desulfobacterota; class Binatia; order Binatales; family Binataceae; genus JAJPHI01. The sequence goes on along the minus strand of DATKML010000023.1, from coordinate 166,819 downwards.
ATGATGACCGGCCCCGCGAATATGTGGGTTAACGCCGGGCGCCAGCAGTTCCATCTACCGACCAGCAAGCCGCAGGTGCTGCGCGGGCACACCGGCGTCGTGGTTTCGGATTACGAAGCGCTACCGCAGCGCCTGATGCGTATCCGCGATGCGCTCGAAGGAACGCGTTTTGAATGCCACGAACGCGACGGCTATATCGAGACGGTGTGTCCGTGGGGTAATCGCATCCGCTGCTACGCGCCGAGCAAGCGCTTCGGCCGGATGGCGGTCGGTATTCCGTACGTCGAATTCGATGTGCCTGCCGGAACCGCAGCCGGTATCGCGCGCTTCTACTCTGAGATCATGGGGGCGCAGGCCGCTCCTCTCGAAGATGCGAACGGACGCTTCGCCTGTGTCACCGCAGGAGCTGGGCAGAATCTGTTCTTCCGCGAGACCGATCGCCCGATTCCTCCTTACGACGCGCATCACATCCAGATTTACATCAACGATTTCTCAGGGCCCCATCGCCGTTTGCTAGCCAAGGGCCTGATCACCCAGGAGAGCGATCAGCATCAGTACCGCTTCCAGGACATTATCGATCCCGCGAGCGGCAAGGTGCTGTTTAACATTGAGCACGAAGTCCGCAGCCTGAAGCATCCGCTTTATCTGCGGCCGCTGGTGAATCGCAATCCGGGGCAGAGCATCATCGGCTACGCCCCCGGTGAAGATGCGCTGAACTGGGCTTCACCTGAGAATTAATCGGATCTAAAGCCACGACCAGAAGAGCCGTCTCGCAATAGCGAGGCGGCTCTTTTGCTTTCGATTAGTGCGCTGCGACGGCGGCGCCGGGAGCACTTGGCCTTCGCATCAGGAAGACGAACGGCGCAAGAGCGAAGAAGATATACGAGAGCAGCCGGAAGTCATCGGTGAACGCCAGCACCGACGCCTGCCGCAAAACCTCACCGTAGATCAGCCCCAGAAAGGGCGATCCTCCGTAACGCAGCATCGACGAGACCGCCGGTGCCGACTGCGTCTGATGAGCGAGCATGTTCAGCCTGAATGGATCGACGTGGCCCGCGAGATAGTTCTGATGGACCTGCGAATGGATCGACAGTAGGGCGACCAGTATCGCGATACCCACGCTGCCGCCGACCGTCCGCACCATGTTGAAGAGACCCGACGCGTTACCCATCTGCTCCCTTGGCACGGTCGCGAGGCTGAGCGTCGTGATCGGGATGAAGATCAATCCGGTGCCGACACCGCGGAATGCGCCCGGGATCGCGATATTCCAAAAATCGATCTGCGCGTAGAAATGCGCCATGTACCAGGTGCCGATACCTGCACATATGCACCCACCGGCAACCAGAAATCGCGGATCGATTTTGTTGAATAGCCTCCCCGCAAACATGATCGAAAAGAAGGTCACGATACTCTGAATGGACAGCACCTCACCGGCGAGCGTCGGTGTGTAGCCGGAGATCTCCTGGCAGAAGACCGGAAGCAGCACGAACATCGAGTACATCGCGAACATCACGATCGTCGTGAATATGGTGCCGACGGCGAAGTCCCAGTTATTCAAGACGTGCAGGTCAACGATCGGCTCCTTCGTTCGCATCTCCCGGAAGACGAAAAGGATAAGGCAGATCGTCCCGACGACCGTCAGCTCGATTATGAGATGAGAGCTGAACCAATCGAGCCGATCGCCACGATCCAGCATGATCTGGATCGACGCGATACCCAGGACGAGATAGCTCAGGCCCCACCAATCGACGCGATCGATCCCGCGCTTCACATAGGCAGGGTCATGCACGAAAATCGCGACCATCAGGAACGCGATAATCCCGGTCGGTACATTGATATAGAAGATCCAGCGCCAGCTGTAATTGTCGGTGATATAACCGCCGAGCGTCGGTCCCAGCACCGGCGCGAGCATCATCCCCGTGCCCCACACGGCCATCGCGGTTGCCTGCTCCTCCGGCGGAAAGGTCTCCATCAGGATCGCCTGCGATAACGGCATCATCGCGCCGCCACCAAAGCCCTGAAGCACCCGGAACAGCACCAGAATATGCAGATTCGGCGCGGCCCCAGCGGCAAGTGAACTGCCGACGAACAGCAGGATCGAGAAGGCGAAAAACCGCTTGCGGCCAAAATAGGCGCAACACCATCCGGTGAGCGGAATCACGATACCGGTAGCGACGATATAAGAGGTCAGCACCCAGGCTGCCTCATCGACATCGGCCGAGAGGTTGCCCCGGATATGGAGCAGAGCCACGTTGGCGATCGTGCTGTCGAGCACCTCCATCACGGTCGCGAGCATGACCGCGACTGCGATCAGCCATTTGCCCGCGACGACCGGACCGGCGATCGGTGCTGCTTGAGAAACTTGTTCGGGAGCCGCTGCCATCGAGACCTACCGGAGCCTACCCAGATATCGGTTAAGGGCTGTTTTCATGTGCGGAGAGAGCTTAACGGGTTTGCCGATGCGGAGTAAGGAAGCCGAGCCACCTAATTCTTCGTCGCGAAATCGATCGTAGTTTCTGCACAACCACCGATTTGTCTTTGCCTTCATTCTAACCCGTTAAAAGCTTAAACCACTTAATAGCTTTGAATTCATATCTCGGGAGTCATTTGTAGCCATTACTGATAAGTAGATTTTGTTGTAAAGAGCTAAAGCTCTGTAGTGGCGTGCAAAAGTGCTCTATGCTAACGATTAATCACGATTCTGATACAAGAGGCTTTTCGAAACATGCGCGCGCGGTTCCTTGCTGGGCTGGTCGTCTTGATGACACTTATCTCTCTGTTGGGCGGAAGCCCGATCTTGGCCGCTACAGAACCTGCGCCAGAGATGGTGCGTTTGCCGGGGCATGTCCTTCCGGCGCTGGCCAAGGCGACGGTAATTCCATCCAAGCCGGGGAGCGATAAGCAGCAGATCACACTGACGGTGGTCCTCAAGCGCGACGATCAAGCGGGCTTCGAGCGCTATCTCCATGACGTATACGATCCGCACTCGAAGAACTTCCGCCACTTCCTGACGCAGTCGCAGATTGCTAATCGGTTCGGTCCGTCGCGCGGCGACTATGGAAGAGTGCTTCGGTATCTTCGCCGCAATGGGCTGGTACCCGTCGAAACCACGGTTAATCGTCTGACGCTCGGCGTTCAAGGGACGCGGGCTGCGGTCGAACAGGCTCTCCATGTAGCCATACAGGACTACAAAATAGGGAATCGAGAGTTCCGCGCGAACGAAGTGGACCCCACTCTGCCGCTTGGGATAGGTGCGCATGTCCAATCGGTTGCGGGCCTTTCCGACTATGCGACGCCCGATCGGGCTACCGAACAGCAGCTTGGTCAGATATGCGGGATTGGCGGAGCTGCGGCTGGAGTGACCGGTCCTATTCTTCCGATAGGCATAGCCATCTATTGCGCGATCCTGGACCTCAACTGCTTTTCAAACGGAAAGAACATCTGCGCTCAGAAATCACCTCCCCCACCTCCACCGCCCCCGCAGCCGCGCAACAGGAAGAAGCGTCGGCGTAAAAAATCGAAGACCAGCGATCTCCTCTTTGCGGGAGCAGCCCCTACCAGCCTCGGGCCCGATGGCACCGGACAAAAGGTGGGCTTGGTCGAGTTCGACAGTTTTCAAACGAGCGACGTCGCTGATTTCTTGAACCTCCTTGGGATGGAGCCCACCGAAATCAACAATCTGAGCGTGGTCCAGGTGAATGGCGGAACTTCAATTGGTCCAAATGAAGACGAAGTGTTGCTCGACATCGATGCCATAATGGCGGTCGCTCCGGGCGCACAAATCGCCGTTTATGAGGCGCCGTTTGCCGGCACAGGGAGCTTTCAGTCGGTATTTAACCGAATGATCAGCGACAAGGTCACCATCATCAGCAATAGCTGGGCCTACTGTGAGGATCAGACTACCCTTGCCGATGTGCAGGGCATCGATTCGATTTTCCAGAACGCTGCCGTTGCCGGTATCAGCGTTTTCAACGGAGCGGGAGATCACGGTAGCACCTGCCTCGACGGTAGTCCGAATACGGTATCCGTCCCTGCCGATTCGCCGAATGCGACGGCTGTTGGTGGAACCTCAGTCTTCGTTGGCCCCGGCGGAACTTATGGAAGCGAGACGTGGTGGAACGGCGTCAGCAGCACGCCACAGACGGGGCAGGGCGGGTTTGGACTCAGCACATTCTTCAGCGCGCCTGCCTACCAGAGCGGTATAAGCCCTTCCGGCATGCGCTCGGTGCCGGACGTCGTAGCTCAGGCTGACCCCGCTACTGGTACAATAATTTGCCAGGCAGACGCTGGCGGATGTCCTACGCCGCTCTCCTATGGAGGCACGAGCTACGCGGCCCCCTTATGGGCGGCGTACACGGCTTTGCTGAATGATTCGCTGGGGGTAAATCTCGGCGCATTCAATACGCAGATCTATCCACTGGCACACACGAACGCATTTCACGATGCCGCATCGATGGGCAGCGACTTCGCCCATGTTGGTCTTGGATCACCGAATCTCGATGCACTTGATGCGGCCTTATTCGGCGACGCCATTGGAACTCCGGATCCCGCACTGTCGGAGGTCGACTACACAGGGAACAACGTGGGCGGTCTTCAACTGCTGGGTGGTGTGACATCGGCGCCGGCGGATGGCAAATCGCAGGCTCTGATCGTGGTACAATTGATAGACGCCGATGGTGATACGGTAAGCGGTAAAACCGTAACCTTAACAACCGTCGGACCCAGCAGCGCCAAAATCTCACCCGCCAGTGCGATCACTAACAGCGCCAACGGCGCTGCGGTTTTCACACTGACTGATCTCGCGCCCGAAGACATCACCCTGATGGCGACGGATACAACAGACAGCGTGGTGATTAGTGAGCAGCCAACGGTTTCCTTTGTTACGCCTTCTGCCGCTTCCGGCAGTATCGGTTCGGCCCCGTCAAGCATTGTAAACGACGGCGTTACCACGAGTACCGTCACGGTACTGCTGACCGATACGCTGGGGCGGCCAGCACCGGGTAAGCAGATTACGCTGAACCCGAGCATCGGGACTAATTCGATTATCAGCGGTCCAACGCCTTCCGTGACCGACAGCTCAGGATCGATCCAATTCAAGGTGGCGGATTCGACGCCCGAAACCGTTACTTACACAGCGACCGACGTGACCGACGGCAATCTGCCCATACCCGGGTCTGCGGATGTGTTGTTCACCGGAACTCCTGGTAACGGATGTAATTCTGCTACACTCCCGGCCGCGCCCGGCTTTATAGCGACGCCATACGTTACTGGCATCCTCTTCGAAAACGTCAACTATGGCTCGGTCGCATGGGGTTGTCGTGGCGCCGAAGGTATCGCCTTCGATAGCGCAGGTAATCTCTATGTTAACGAGTTTCCGAGCGGCAATATCTACAAATTCCCTCCGGGCGGCGGCGTAGCGAGCAATGCGACCCTGCTTACCAAAACAACGATCTACCCCTCGCTGGCCGGTATGGTTATCGATAGCAACGATCACCTCTTTGTCTCCGAGGGTGCTACCACCGGCAATTTCTTCACCGGCGACGTTGTGCAGGTCGATCCGTCGAGCGGGTCGGTACTCAAGACGCTTTCCAGCGGTCTAACCTGCCCCTTCGCCTTAGCTCAGGATCCGTTAAGCGGCGATCTCTTCACCGACAGTATCTGTACGGGTACCGGTGCTGACGACTTCACCGTGAAAAGGATCAGCAATCCTCTAGGCGCCTCGCCGACAACGTCGGTCTACGCCACGCTTAGCGGCATTCCTAACGTCACGATCGCGTTCGGCCCCGGCGGGACAATGTACGTATGGTCCTTTGTAAGCCCGAACGTATTGATTGCGAAGGTTAGTGGCACCAACGTCGCCGGCACTCCGACGGTTTCAACGTTGCCTAACCTGAATGCCTCTTATCTCGGCTTAATCGCAACGGGACAGCAGGCCAGCAGTGACGACGCCGATTCGCTCTGGATGACGCCTTCTGTGGGCGGCAAGATCCAAGGTATCGGGATGGCCGATCTGACGACGAGTCCGCCCAGTCTTGCGACCAGTCTGACGACGGGCGTCGGTGCCAATCATCTGGTTCTCGGCCCGGGCGGATGTATCTTTGCCTCGCAGGGCACGACCGTCTACAAGATCACCGATCTCAATGGCGGCTGTAACTACACGACACCGGCGTCTCCGACGATTACGCTGTCGCCGACCTTGGTATCGCCAAGCCCAGCGCAGGGTAGCACGCAGCTAATGACGGCGGCGCTTCATTATTTCTCTCCGCTTGCAGGAACTCCGGTCACGTTTTCCGTCAACGGCGCGAACGTCGGCGTAGGGTTGGCGAATGCTGACACCAACGGAAAGGCGACCTTCAGCTATACGGGGAGATTTTCCGGAAACGATATCGTGACGGCTTCAGCCGACGATCCGAGCGGGACTGTGACGTCTAATCAGGTCTCAGTCGCCTGGGGTGCCGGTAAGGATGTTACCAACCTGACCTTGAATCAGAGCCCGTCGGCGGCGACGCCCGGACAGACGGTGACATTGGCAGCATCTCTTACCGACGTGTCGGTCAATCCGGCGACGGCGATCGCCGGGCAGTCGGTCAATTTCACCCTCGGGAGCACCGGATGCGGTGGGACGACCGATGCGAAGGGTAACGTGACTTGCACGACGACGGCAGGCTCGGCAGGGGTCACGACGCTCTCGGCGAGCTACCCCGGCAATGGCTCGTACGTAGCATCGAACGCCTCGCAGGGGTTCACCGTGGTCGCCGCAGCCGCGACGCCGACCGCAACTCCGACGCCTGTTGGCACGCCGACGCCGACGGCAACACTGAAGGCTCAGCCGAGCACGATGGACTTCCCGAACGTCGTAGCGACGACCCAAAGCCATTCTCAGAAGCTGCATCTGACCTCGGTGGGCAAGATACCGGCACTGATTGGGCAACTGGTCGCGCCCGCCTCGTTTTCGCTAGCGAATGACTCGTGTTCGAGCCAACTCCTGATCCATCCGTGCAGTGCGGACGTAACGTTCGCGCCGACGGCCACAGGGAACGTGAGCGAGCAGATGTCGATCCCCTACAACGGTGCGGCCCTGAGCGTGACGCTCAAGGGAGAGGCGACTCCGCCGGCGGTGAGCGGGCCGAAGTCAGTGAACCTGGGAGCGGTGAAAGCGGGAGGGTTCGGTCCTGGGAAGTTGGTTAAGCTGACAAATCGGAGCACTTTGAGCGTCAGGATGCTGTCGCCGAACATCACGGCGCTCGGAGGAGCCTCGGATACAGACTTTACCGTCGACAGTGATAGCTGTATCGGCAAGACGCTGGCGCCAAAGGGCAAATGTACCTTGAAGATCGCGTTGACACCGGGAAGTGGAGCGATTGGCACTCTCGCAGGGACGCTCAACTATAACTTCTCGTACGGAAACCCCGCCGCAATAAGTGCGGCATCGGTTCCACTCAAGGGAAAGGTGCCTAACGGGAAATAGAGGGGCGCTTTCGAGCAAAAGACGTCTGCAATCCGACCGACGGGACGAGTGGAGCATAGCTTCGCCCGTCCCGTCGCTTTTGTTGAGACTCGTTCCTGCCAGAATTGCGACCCGGCTGAGTCCGCGCCGCCTCGATGGTACTATGGAGCGGGTTTACCTCTGGAAGGACGAGCGCTCGCGGCCTCTGTGATCAGATATCGGCTACAAGACCTGAATCGGCGTTTCCTTATGCTCGTCGCGGAGCGGATTTAGCCGCCGTGAATAGCATCGGAATATCTGCCTTCTACCACGATAGCGCCGCCGCCCTTATCCGCGATGGCGTGATTATCGCGGCGGCTCAGGAAGAGCGCTTTACTCGCAGGCGCCACGATGCGCGTTTTCCTGCCGAGGCCCTCAGGTACTGTCTCAGGGAAGGCGGTATCCAGCTAAACGGGATCGACGAGATCGTCTTTTACGACAAGCCAATGCTGAAGTTCGGTCGGCTGCTCGAGACCTATCTGGCATATGCGCCTAAGGGGCGCAGTTCGTTCGTCGCGGCGATGCCCGTATGGCTCAAGGAAAAGCTTTACCTCAAAAGGCTGGTTCAGCAGGAACTGGCAGCCGCAACCGGCGTTGAGCAAAAGCAGTTGCCGCCGTTGCGGTTCACCCAGCACCATCAGGCGCATGCCGCATCGGCCTTCTTTCCGAGTCCCTTCGAGCGCGCCGGTGTGCTGTGCCTCGATGGGGTCGGCGAGTGGGCCACTACTTCCGTGTGGCTGGGCGAGGGAAATCGGCTGACTCCGCGATGGGAGATCGATTTTCCGCATTCGCTCGGCCTTCTGTACTCGGCCTTTACCTACTACACGGGCTTCAAGGTGAACTCCGGCGAGTACAAGGTGATGGGCTTGGCGCCATACGGCGAGCCCAAGTACGTGGACGTCATCATGAAGGAGCTGATCGATCTTAAGGACGACGGCACCTTTCGCCTCAACATGGATTACTTCAATTACGCTACCGGTCTGACGATGACCAACGGAGCGTTCCAGCGCCTTTTTGGTGCGCCGGCGCGCAAGCCGGAATCACCGCTGAGTCAGCGCGAGATGGATCTGGCGCGATCGATCCAGAACGTGACCGAGGAGATAGTCCTAAGGCTGGCTCGCACCGTTCGCAAGGAACTCGACGTCGAGTATCTTTGCATGGCCGGTGGCGTGGCGCTCAACTGCGTCGCCAACGGACGGGTCCTGCGCGAGGCTGGCTTCAAGGATATCTGGATTCAGCCCGCCGCAGGCGACGCGGGCGGAGCGGTCGGCGCGGCCTTGGCCGCATGGCACGAATATCACGGGCAACCGCGCCAGAGCGGCTCCGATCGGATGCGCGGGGCGTACCTCGGTCCGCGTTATGACGATAACGAAATCCGCAGCTACCTAGACACGAACGCTATCCCATACGAGTACCTCGACGAGGATGAATTGCTGACTCGCACAGCTCAATTGCTCGCCAAGGAAAAGATCATCGGATGGTTTACGGGTCGGATGGAGTTCGGGCCGCGCGCTCTGGGAGGAAGATCGATAATAGGCGATGCGCGCAGTCCACGGATGCAATCGGTGATGAACCTGAAGGTGAAGCATCGCGAATCCTTCCGGCCTTTTGCTCCGGCGGTTCTGGCCGAGCGCGTATCGGATTACTTCGACCTCGATCGGTCCAGCCCGTACATGCTGGTGGTGGCGCCGGTACGCAAAGATCTGTGCGTCGCGATGACTGATGAACAGGAGAAGCTCTTCGGTATTGAGAAACTGAACGTACCTCGCTCGACAATTCCGGCTGTGACTCACGTCGATTACTCGGCGCGTATACAGACGATTCATCCGGAGACGAATCCACGTTTCTACAAGTTGCTCCAGCATTTCGAGAAGCTCACCGGTAGCGCCGTGATCGTTAACACCTCCTTCAACGTGCGTGGTGAGCCGATTGTCTGTTCGCCCGAGGATGCCTACCGATGCTTCATGCGCACGGATATTGACTACCTGGTGCTGGAGAACTTTTTGCTCGCCAAAGACCGCCAGCCGAAACGGGATGACGACAAGTCGTGGATGAAAGAGTTCGAGCTGGATTAGGCGAGAGAGTCGAGACGGCCGAACTGCGCAAGTTCGGACTGATCGTCGGATCGGCCTTCGGCGGGCTCTTCGGCCTGTTGGGGCCGCTACTCCGGCATCATCCGATTCCGCTTTGGCCCTGGATTCTGTTTGGCTTGCTGGTGGTGCCCGCCCTGGTCATGCCGCGTGCGCTTTACTATCCGCAACGTGCCTGGACCCGCTTGGGCCATCTGCTGGGGATGATCAATTCGACGATCATCTTAAATTTGCTCTTTTACCTTATTATCCTGCCGACAGGAGCGATTGCGCGGCTCTTCGGATGGGATCCGATGAGACGGAAGTTTGCGCCCGAGCTCCAAAGCTACAGGATTAACGTGGAGCCGGCTGCACCGGAAACGATGGAACGACCGTACTGATGTTCGAACTACTCAAGGATCTTTGGGGTTTCCTGCGAACCAACAAGAAATTCTGGCTCGCTCCTTGTATCGCCGTTCTTTTGTTGCTCGGCGTACTGCTCGTTCTCGCCGAATATTCCGCGGTAGCTCCGTTTATCTACACGCTCTTCTAGTAGCTGTCTCTCAAGCGTCAGGGACCCTCGAGCCGAGACCGCGGCAATAGGTCTGCGCCGTTCAGTTGAAGTGGCGTTCGATATAGACCAGGGCGCTCTCGAGATCAGGGAGAATCTTGGTGCAGAAGCGGACCATCCAGGGCGAGCAATCCTTGTAGCCTAGTGGGCTGAAGGCGATCACAAATTTGCCGAGGTCGTGGCTCGCGTAAAAAACCTCCATCGCGGTCCCCAACGACGCTTTGCAATAATTAACCAGCAACAAATCAGCTTCCCGTACGTCCTGCAGATCGAACTCGACGATCTCGTTGGCGGAGTCGATTTCATTGTCGCGGAAGTTGCGGCGAAGCGGATCGAGCAGGATGAATCGTCCGGCAAGTCGCTCTTTGGCTCGCGTGCGCCAATCCTTGGCGGCAGCGGGTTCGGCGTCCATGATCGGACCACAGAGGTAGATTTTGCGAACGTTGGTAGCCATCGGTGGCGATTTTAGCATATCGGTGATGCTCCCCGGCGAGGCTGCCGGAGGTTCTCGTCCGGAAGTGACAATTCTGTTCGAAAAGAAAAGCCAGATAGTTTCTTTGAGCGGGATGAGCGGCTAAAAATGATGTCGGAATTAGGCTGAAAAAGACCTCGATGGCGTCGAGTTTGAGAACCGTACCGGAAAAGCCGGCTACTACTCCAGTAGCAGCGGTGGAACATCCTGCGCTCAAAGGCAGCGGGTTGGTCAAAAGCTATGGCGGCCGTACGGTCGTTAATAACGTCGAGGTGCGGGTCGGCCATGGCGAAGTGGTCGGATTGCTCGGCCCCAATGGTGCGGGTAAGACGACGACCTTCTATATGTTGGTCGGCTTGCTCAAGCCCGATGCCGGTCACATCACGCTCGGTAACGACGATATTACGAGGTTCCCGCTCTATCAGCGGGCGCGAAGGGGAATCAGCTACCTGCCTCAGGAGCCGTCGGTCTTTCGCAAGCTAACGGTCGAGCAGAATCTGCTCGCCGTGCTGGAAACGCTGCCGCTAACCGCGGAAGAACGGCAGGCCCGTTTGCAAAGTTTACTCGACGAGCTTGATATCGCACGCTTGGCCAAGTCTCCGGCTGGGGTGTTGTCGGGTGGCGAACGGCGCAAAGTCGAAATCACTCGAGCGCTCGTGCTGAATCCGTCGTTCCTTTGCCTCGACGAACCGTTCGCCGGAATCGATCCAATTACCGTTATCGAAATTCAGCGCATCATCACGTATCTGAAAGAGCGTGGGATCGGCATCCTGATGTCCGATCACAACGTGCAGGAAACCCTCTCGATCATCGATCGCGCCTACGTCATCCATGCCGGCAAGATTCTTGTGCAGGGGACTCCGCGCGAGATTGTCGACAACGAACGAGTCCGCGAAGTCTTTTTGGGCGAGCGTTTCCGCCTGCGCTGATCCAAAACCAAGCGTCGTTGGCTCTGTGGGGGGCACGGAGTATCCTTAACGCCATGAGCATCCTTGTACCATTCGTGGTTGAGCAGACCGGACGCGGCGAGCGTTCCTACGATATCTATTCACGCCTGCTGAAGGATCGAATCGTCTTCGTCGGTGGCCCGATCAACGATGAAGTCGCCAACGTGGTAACTGCGCAGCTGCTCTTTCTGGAATCGGAAGACCCGGAGAAAGAGATCAACATGTACATCAACTCGCCCGGCGGATCGGTCACCGCAGGTCTTGCGATGTACGACACTATGCAGTTCGTGAAGCCGCCCGTTTCGACGCTATGTGTCGGTCAGGCCGCGAGCATGGGTGCTGTGTTGCTGGCCGCAGGAGCCAAGGGGCGTCGGTATTCGTTGCCGCACGCGCGGATCATGATCCATCAGCTGTCGGGTGGTTTTGAAGGACAGGCTGCCGACATCGATATCCAGGCACGTGAGGCTCTGCGTCTGAAGGAGTTGCTGAACCAGATCCTCGCGCGGCACACCGGCCAGCCGATCAAGAAGATCGAAAAGGACACCGACCGGGATAACTTTCTGAGTGCCGCTCAGGCAGTCGAGTACGGCTTGATCGACGAGGTTATCTCCGGCCGTACGATTCCCGTTGCGACCTGAAGCTGCGCTCTCGCCGGGAGAGCGCTATGGCGCTTCGTGATGTAGGGTTTCGGCCAGCGTAATCATGCTTCGCTGGCCGACGCGGATAAATCCGCGACGCGGCCGGTCGAGATCGATAATGATCAGGATAACCAAGGCGATGACTCCGGAGATCACGACGATCTGACCGAGGTGGGCCCGATCGCTCCATCCGTAGCCCAAGCCGACCATCCCCAATGCGCACGCCGCCACCAGCATCAGTAATACCAACGCATTCTCGGGCACGTGATTCCGCACGGCAGCGTCACGGTTGGCCTGCAAATCGATTGCGTCGTTGAGTGTCGCGATAAAGAGTCCGATCGGAATCGAATGAGGGTCCTGTTTAGCGGCGCCAACCGCAACGGACCATAGTTGATTTTGAAGGTCGCGTTCTTTTGCTTCGTCATCCACGACCTTCAGTGGATCGACAGCGTCGTAGATATCCAGCCGAGTGTCGATATAGTCCCGAAGCGCAATCGCGGCGGTCTGACGAAAAGGGTCGGGGAGCATTTTGGCGCGCAGGCTCGTCGTGCCGATAGCGTTGGACTCCGTAACGACGAGACTGACGCGCAGTTCATAGCGTGAAATCGCCATCGAAAAGGTGAAGCCCAGCAGCAACGCCAGTATTCCCAGCACGCTGCTCTGCAGAATTGATAACTGCGTTGTGTCCTTGTCGCTTCCTTTGGCCCGATGATGGCGTCCCCATAGATAACCGCAACAGGCAATCAATATGAGGGCCAGGAACAGGCCGAAAGTTATCCAGTATTCGTTACGTTGGTAGAGCAGTTCGGTTCCGGTCATGACGCAGCAAGTATCAGATAGGGCAAATCAGCGACGTTCGAATTGCTTCTTACCGTACAGGATTGAGCGCTCTTCGTCGGTGAGTGGCTTTTGCGGCGTGTCAGCCATTACCGCAAGACCGCGTTGGACTGCGGGTCTCGCGCCGATCGCATCGAGCCATCGGCGCAGGTTCGGCAGTTGTGCCAATTGTTCCGGCTCGCGTTGGGCGATACGCACCCACGGATAGGTTGCGATATCCGCGATCGAATAATCGCCGCCGAGATATTCCGCTTCGGCAAGTCGCTTGTCCATCACGCCCCACAACCGACGCGATTCGTTGGTGTAACGTTCAATCGCGTAGGGGAGCTTTTCGGGTGCGGCGTTCCGGAAATGGCCCATCTGACCCATCATCGGTCCGATACCGGCCTTCTGGAACATCAGCCACTGGATTACCGAGTAGCGGGCACGCATCTCGCTGGGTAGAAGTTTGCCGGTCTTTTCAGCGAGATAGAGAAGAATTGCTCCGGATTCGAAGAGTGAAAAAGGTGCACCGCCCGGACCCTCCGTATCGACAATCGCAGGCATCCGATTGTTGGGACTGATCTTGAGAAAGCTCGGCTCAAATTGCTCACCCGCACGGATATTCACCGGGATCACACGATAGGGAGTCCCAGTCTCCTCGAGAAAGATCGTAACCTTATGCCCATTCGGGGTGGGCCAGTAGTAGAGATCGATCATGGTTGTAACCTCAATTTGATGGCCAGCCTAGTTTCACTTCAGCAGTTCGCTTCATCAATCAAAGGTTGTACGTTGGAAGCGCTTTTTGCTCAAGGTCATCTAAACTACGCGACTCCTAGACATGCAAGGCAATCGACCTAGGACGTATTGACGTGGAGTTAGCAAAATACGACAATGCCTCAGACTGACCGCGTATCCGTACATCTCCGCCGTGAGTTGGCGATAATCGCAAGCAAATCGCACGATCGCTGTAGACGGATCTGAGGACGAGTCCAAACTGGTGAACGAAGGCTGATTAGATTCGATGCAACTCTCCTCGTCGACGACCCATAACGGCAAAATTGAACGTAAGTCCACACTCTCAGCCCACAGAGCATTGCCGCGTAGAACGGCTCCCCGTAAGCGTACCGGTTCGGACAAGGCGACCCTGGGCGAAGTACTGCGAGCGCGACGACGCGAATTGCGACTCACCCAGCGTGAGCTCGCGAACGAGCTAGGCGTGAAGCCGGCACACGTTGCGTACCTTGAACTCGATCGTCGGCGCCCGTCGCTGAAGCTACTTAGTCGTATCGCGCAGGTGCTGGATCTCAAGCGGGAACGCCTCATCTTGCTGTCGCATCCGGAGGCTGGCAAGTTTTTCCCGGCTTCAGAGGAAAACGGGCAGCGGGCTAAGAAGGATCAGGCCTGGCGTGACTTTAGCTCAAACAAGGCGATGATCGCGCGACACAAAATAACACCTAAAGAGCTCAAAGTGCTGGCGCAGGTTGCTCTTCTCGGCAGGGTTACCACACCGCGGAGTTTCCTCTTTATCCTCAATAGTATTCGGCAAGCTGTTGCCGACGTCTAAACCTTCTCGGCTGTAATCAGAACCATATCGGTGCGTTGAACCCCCCTTCCAACATGAAGGGGGTTCCTACTTTTGGAACTCCTCCGCCTAAATCCACGATGTAGGTGTGGTCGAGCGCGTTCTGGATGCGCAGAAAAATGCTTGCCTGATTCAAACGCGGAAGCGAAGGTAGCGATGGCAACTGGTGCGCCCAGGATAGATTGACCAGCCAGTATGAAGGTTGTCGATCGTGATTGTCGGAATCCTCGTACTGCATACCTTGAAATGCGACCTGTACGTTGAAACGGCCAAGCAGGTCATCCTGATAGCTCACTTGTCCCGTTCCGGTATTCCAGGGCACAAGAGTGAGACGACGTCCTTCCAAAGTTGGATCAGGCGGGTTGTAGACTAACTTTGCTTCGGACCGCAAATAGTCAATCTCGAAACATAGATTGGGATGGTAAAGGCCCCACTTTCCCCATGGTATCCAACCAAAGTTGTAAGATGATTTGACTTCATACCCGCGCATCTGCGCGCGTCCGAAATTCACTCTGGTGCGCTCAGTATCTTCACCGGTCTTTGGATCGGTGGCGGTTACGACGTTGGATATCGGGTTATGCATAATATCCCAATAGCCAGTGAGGCTTAGTGCGAAAGGGCCCGGCAAGGCGAAGTCAACTCCTGCTTCACCGCCTTCAAGAAATTCAGGCTTAAGCTTGGGATTAGGAAGGAGGATCAAATCTTCGACCGACGAGGGGCGATAGAGCTCGGCGAGAGTCGGTGCGCGAAACGCTTCGTAGAGTGCGCCTCGCAAAGCAAGCCAGCGTCGGATCTGGTAGCGCATCCCGAGCTTGGGGCTGGTCGCAGTACGGGTGCGGTCCGAATAATCGGTAACGGTGTTGGCCCCACCAACAGGGTTGTTGCGATTCTGGCCGGCGAGGTTCTGGTATACGTCGGTGCGGACCGACAAGTCGGCTTCGAGTTTCTCGGTAGGTCGAAACACATCTTCGAGAAAGACGCCGAAGAAATTCTGACGGCCTTCGCTTACCTGTCGGTCATTTACCGCGGTGCCCGCCGAATTGTAGTAGCTGTCGACGCTTTGCCCGTCGATCCAGCGGAAATCGCCACCTGCGATTAGCTGATTGTGCGGGAAGATGGTCTTTGTCCAGGTCAGCGAACCGCCAACGTCGGTGGATGGGACACGTTGAGTCTGGAGTGGAGTTTCTGCTGTCCGCGTCGCGTTCGCCTCGGAATAGGTCTGATCCATGCTCGAGACGTGCGAGTAAAGAACTAGATTGAAGCGGCCCGCCTGAGTTAAATAAGAGCCTCCGCCGTCGAAGAGATACCGATTAGCGCTAGCCTTGCGGAAAGGTGTGCCGAGATCGCGATTCTCCTCGTAGTAATGACCGCCTACAAACAGGCTGAGCGCTGAGGTGGGCTGGAATTGCAACCGGCCGCCGTTCAGCGCGTTGAAGGAACTGCTGTCGTGGTCGATCGGGCCCCGATAGCTCTCATCGATGATGTTCCATCCACGGGTATTAAAGACAGACCCGTCGTACTGTAACTGAAAGGGCCCCTTCTGATAGCCGGCCTCGAGCGTAGAGCCAACCGTATTGCTGGTGCCGTAAAAGGAGCTCACCTGGAAGCCTGACCCGACCGAGTGCTGCGGGATCAGGTTGATAACGCCGCCTTCGGCGCCGCTACCCCATATCGGAACCGCACCGTTTACAAGTTCGACGCGCTCGATACTGTTTACGGGGATCTCGTCCCAATAGACCCACCCGCCGAACGCATCGTTGACCGGGATACCGTCGTAGAGGACTAACGCGCGGCTCGCGCCGCCCGGACCGATACCTCGTAGTGTCACTCCCTGCGCCTCAGGATCTTCGGCGGGAGCCGTGACCATACTGCTCGATCGCAAAAACGTGTTGAAACCGGGAACGGGGCGGAGCACGTCGTCGAGCACCGGTTGTCCACTCGCCTGAAGATCATCCTGGGAAAGCACAGCGGTGCTCGCGCTCTCCTGCTGGACCGGCATCCCTGAGCGCGTCGGCGTGGTGACGATTTCCATCGGTGCGATTTGCGCGCACACCACCGTCGCGGTCGCAATCAGGACCGCTATCAGAACGGACAGAACTCGCATCAGAGCGGGGTCGGTCTTCTATTAGCCGACTACATCGAGTCCGGCTTGAGCGCACTCAATATCCTGCTCGACGCTCCCGCCGCTAACGCCGATGCCACCGACGACGGCCCCATCGATTCGAATCGGAAGACCGCCGCCGAAGGTCACGATACGCGGTATGTGCGGTACGCCGGCGAGCAGGGCGGGGTTCTCCTTGATGCGGTTAAAGAAATCCTGCGACGGTGCACCGAGTAGCGCGGTGTAGGCTTTGTTCTGCGCCACTTCGATGCTGATCAGCGGAGTCCCGTCCATGCGGCAAAAGGCTTTGAGTAGTCCGCTTTCATCCAGAATCGCGACCACCTGAGGTACGCCAATCGCTTTGGCCTTGGCCACCGCCGCCTCAACCATCTTGGCCGCCAGTTCGGCGGTGACAGAATTTTTTGTGAAGGTATTAGCCATCGAGCTTCCCCTATCGAAAGGTTCGTAGTTTGTTAGGTCCTCTCCGTTAGCACAGGAACGACGCACTTTGACACCCCAAGCGAGGTGCAGTTGCGCGCGTGTGGCGCTCTGACGGATTATCGCGAGAACGAGCGGGCGAGGAAGGAGAATCTCACGATGCGCTTTGCGATCGGCGGCTATCTGGTTGCGGCGAATAGTTTTGCGACTCAGCGACTCGGACTCGAGCGCTTTCAACGTGCGATACAGCGCGATGACGCTGTTCTGCGGATGGCCCGTGGCGGCGCGTTGGGCGGCTTCGCGCGAAACGTGCCGAAGGGCTCGGAGATCGTGCCGCTGCCGTTCGTCTTTCCGGGGCTTTTGGGAAAAATCACGGACGAAGCGCACGAATGGATGAAGGAAGAGCTGCTCAAATCGATCCGAGCGGCCGGTAAGCTCGGCGGTATTTTTCTGCAGATGCACGGGACGGCCGCCTCCGATCGCCTGGAGGACTGCGAAGGAGATCTGCTGAAAGCGGTGCGTGCTCAAGTTGGCCCAGACACGCCAGTGATGGTCTCGCTCGATGGGCACGCCAACGTAACGCCTCTCATGGTCGAGCAGGCGACGATGCTGATCGGCGTGAAGACCAATCCGCACTATGACTTCGCGGAGACCGGAGCATTGGCGGCGCGGGTCGTTACGGGGATGCTGGATCGTTCGATCACTCTGACGTCGGCCTGGGCGCAGCCCGCGATGGCACCTGCGTTGCAAAAGCTGTATATCGCGCCGGGCTGGCCGATGGAGCATCTGATGCGTATTGCACGCAACTATCAGCTTTCCGAGTCGCGCGTCATCGATGTTTCGCTGTTGTCCGGATTCTTTGTTTCCGAGCGGCGCGAAACCGGGATCAGCGTTACCGTGACGACGAATGGCGAGCCCAATCTCGCAAGAGATATTGCCGAACAAATCAAGGAAGCGTGCTGGGCCAGACGGCAGGCGTTCCATACCGACATGGTCTCGGTCGAACAGGCGGTTCGGGAGGCAATCGCGACAGGCGAAGGTCCGGTGGTGCTGGGAGATCTGGCCGACAGCGGCGGGGCAGGGACGCCCGGCGACGGCACTGCGATACTGGCTGAGTTGCTGAGGCAGAATGCGCGCGGTGCGGTCGTCGGTAATATTGCTGATCCGGCGGCGGTGCGCGAAGCGATCGCGGCAGGCGTTGGCCAGAACGTTACCCTAACGGTCGGCGGCAAGGTGGATAAGTTTCACGGCGAGCCAGTGCAAATAAGTGGTCGCGTCCGCGCGATCCACGATGGAGTCTTCACTGCGAGCACTCGCTTCAACGCAGGCACGGTCCATCGCGGGCCGACCGCGGTCGTTGATTGCGGTGGCGTCGAGGTGATTCTGACCTCGCGGCCGGTGCTGGTATTCGAAGCAAATCACTTCCGCAGCCTCGGTATCGAACCGACCTCGCGCAAGATTCTCGTTTGCAAAGCCGAGATGCAGCATCGCGCGGGGTTCGAAGGTCTCGCACACAGCTTTATCGACGTCGACGCGCCAGGTCTCGCGACTCAGGTTCTTTCGCGTCTGCCATTCAGCAAGATTCGCCGCCCGGTCTTCCCGCTCGATGACATCTAAGAGCGCTGCGGCGAATCCAACAGCCGATAAGAAGGAGCGTATCGCGAAGTATCTCGCGCGCGCGGGGGTTGCCTCGCGGCGCGAGTGCGAGCGACTGATCGAGGCGGGCCGCGTGGCTGTGAACGGCGGTTTGCTAGATCATCCGGCGACTCTCGTAGATGAGGCCGATGCGATTACGATCGACGGAAAGCCACTAGCGCCGATCGCGAAAACACGGTTGTGGCGGTATCACAAGACTGCGGGGTTGGTGACCACCGCAAGAGATCCGCAGGGTCGGCCAACGGTCTTCGAGGACCTGCCGTCCGCGATGCCGCGAGTAATCTCGGTCGGTCGCCTCGATATCAACACTGAAGGGTTGCTACTGCTCACCAACGACGGTGAATTGGCGCGCTATCTGGAGCATCCGGCGCAGGGATTAGCTCGTGCCTACCGGGTGCGTGTGCACGGCCGAATCGATGAAGCTGCGCTCACACGCTTGCGTCGCGGACTGAGGATAGATGGTGTCAGCTACCGGCCGGTGGAGGCGACGATCGACAGTCGGCAGGGATCGAACAGCTGGATCACGATGGTTCTCCATGAAGGGAAGAATCGGGAGATAAAAAAGCTGCTCCAGCACCTCGGGCTTCACGTGACGCGTTTGATCCGAATCGGCTATGGCCCCTTCGAACTGGGTAGACTTCCTCAGGGGGAGGTCGAGGAGTTCCCGCCCAATACTTTGCGCAAAGCGCTACCCGGCTACTTCGATTGAAGAGGCTTTGAGCTTCGGCGAGGTTGAGCCGAACATGCGCGTCAGCGCGACCATCGGCACCTGCCACAGCGGAATCGCCTCGGCTGCCGAGTCGAGTACGAACCAGTAACTGGCGTAGTAAGCACACAGCAGGGAAAGCGAGGCGGTCTCGCGCAATACGTAACCGGCGAAGCTCGACGCCTGTTCAGAGTCGCGGATGCCGCTGAAGCGCCAAACCGCTATCAGCAGATAGCTCAGCAGTGCCATCACGATTGAGCGACGACTCGCTTCGCCCCTGGATGCTGCGAGCGCGATGCAGGCAAAGGGGATCAGGAGCAGCGTCATATCGTAATCCCATGAAACCGGCGGCAATACGATTGCGGTCGTGACCCAAAGGGAGAGGATGGGCATCACTGCTTGCTGTTCGCCGAGGCGATGGGCGAGTGTGGCTCGCACCGTGAAACTCAGAAGCAGGACATTGATGAGAATCAGGATTAGGTGCTGTGTCGATCCGGAAAGCGTCGAGGTGATCGATAATGCCTGAAGGGAGCGGATCAGCATCGCGAGCGGCGCGTTGTCCCCCGACATCGCCGTCCACTTATCCTCGGTAAGGTAGGAGAGTCCTTGAAAGAAGCTGATGCAGTTGATCGGACCTATCAGAGCGGTAGTGGCCAGGACGCCGGCGAACACTCCGGCGAGCATCCAACCAAGCGCTCGCCAACGACCTTCGAGAACTAGGTAACCGCCAAGTACCAATGGATAGATGCGCATCAATCCGGCGAAAGCGAGCATTAGTCCCGCGGTCCGGTCGGATCCCGCGACGGAAAGAAAACGCATCGCGATAACCAGCATCAGCAAGATCGGTAACTTACTCTGCCCATAAAAGAAGTGGCTTATGACCGGCGGATAGGCGAAAGCGATGGCGGCCAAGGTCCAAAGGGCAGGGCGACTGAACCGCGAGTCGCCACGCAACAAGATGATCAACGCTGCGCATAGCGAGAAGAAGTTGATCGTTTGCCAGATAACGTAGGCTGTGAATGGGGGAAAGCTCGTCAGAGGTTCGAAAAGCAGGAGCGCGAAGGGCGGCTCGGTCGATTTGGTTACGTCCTTAATTTCGAGGCCGGCGTGATGGGCAGTAGAGCTGAACTCGGTCGTGTAAGGGTTGATACCTTCGCGGAGTTCGAGCGCGGAAACGTAGTAGATCGCGAAGTCGTTGCGGATCGCGCGACCTCGCAACCCCGGTATGAAGCCGCGAGCGAAGAGAATAATCCCGAGCCATAGCATCAGCGGAAGGATAATCCGCATCGGCCTTTTGGTTAGTTTCTTTTCCCCGCTCATCAACCCCGCCCCAGCGTAGGGATAGGTTGGCAAAGTGGCGGGTTTATGTCGTGTAAAAAAGGGGGGCGCGGAGAGCACCCCCTGACCGAGATTACTGCGCCATGTAGCCGCCATCGACGGGCATCGGTAGGCCGGTGATATAGGAGGCTTTATCCGAGCATAGCCATGCGACCGCCTCGCCGATTTCCTCGGGCTGGCCGAGCCGCTTCATCGGTTCCGATCGGGTGTAGCGCTGTTCCATGTCCGGCCGCTTCTCGAAGGCGCTCATGATCATCGGTGTGTAGATTGGCGCAGGGCAGACGGCGTTGATCCGGATACCATGCCGCGCGTATTCGAGCGCGGCCGCTTTCGTGATGCCGGCGACGCCGTGCTTGGCCGCGGTATAGGCCGGTACACGAATCGCGCCCGTCAGTCCCATGATCGAAGAAGTATTGATGATCACGCCGCTGCCCTGCTTGAGCATCTGCCTGATCTCGGCGCGCATACAGAGCCATACGCCGGTCAGATTAATCGATATGACCCGGTTCCATTCTTCGAGTGAATACTCGTGCGTCAGGCGTCCCGCCCCGGCTATACCGGCGTTGTTAAACGCGCAGTCGAGTCGGCCGTAACGCGACACGGCTGCATCGACCAGCGCGTTGACGTCGTTTTCATCACCGACGTTGCACTTCATGAAGAAGCCGTCCGCGCCCGCATCTTTGATCATTTTCAAAGTCTCGTTGCCGCCGGCTTCGACCACGTCGGCGAGAACGAGGATGGCCCCCTCGCGCGCGAAGATCTGCGCCGTTGCGCGCCCGATTCCCGAACTCGCCCCGGTGATAAGCGAAACTTTTCCTTCCAGTATTCCTGCCATCGATGAGATCCCTTTGTCCTTCCCGGAAAAACTTTCCTAAGGCCATAGCGCTCAGCAGCTTCAAAACACAACCCCAGGAAGCCTTGGAGGTGTACGCTCCCTTTGGAAACGATTGGCGCCGATCGAAACGCTGGCTGGAAAGAATCCTTTCGATGGAGCGAGCTTTTGGCGGCATGCTTTTGGCTTATAGGTAGCTGGTTCGCATCAAAAAGGGAGGATTCGTTATGAAGCGACCGTGTTTGTTGGGGATGCTGGCAATAGCCGGATTGACGATCGCGGGAGGACCAGCGCTGGCAGGTCAGAACAAAAATCGTATCACCGATGTCATGACCCAAAACCTCTACTTTGGAGCGGACCTGGTGCCGCTTCTCACCTCGCATCGCGGCAGCCAGCACGGTATGGTCGGAGGTTCAGGCCAGTGATATTCCCAAGCGCGCCAACGAAATCGCCGACGAGATAGCGCAAGTTGCGCCAACCTTTGTCGGGATGCAGGAAGTTGCCCGATGGTCCACTGGTTCGACGCCGGACGCATCAGCTGTGCAGTACGATTTCCTCGACTCGATTATGAAGAGACTCGCCGCGGACGGCGCTCATTATGCGGTGGTCACTTCTCACGACGATCTCGATCAGTCGGTACCGCTGAACTACACCTACACTTCGTGGGTCCGCCTGCTTGATCGTGACGCGCTGATCGCGCGGACCTATCTTCCCGCAGCCGATTTGAAGATCGCGAATGTCAGGTCACAGACATATACCGCATTGCTGAGTCTTCCAGTTCCCGGCCTGGGTACAATCAGTGTGCCGCGCAGCTGGATCTCGGCCGACGTCAAGGTCCGAGGCAAGACTTTCCGGCTAATCACTACCCATTTGGAGACTTACAGCAGCGCGGTTCAGGAAGCTCAAGGTGCGGAACTCCTCGCGGGGCCCGCAGCCACCGCACTGCCGATCGTGATGATCGGAGATTACAATTCTAGCGCGAGTGGCACTGGTCCCGATACGACCCCGACCTATGGCGATCTAATCAGTGCGGGCTTCGACGATGCCTGGTCGGAGACGAATCCAGCCCTTGAAGGTAACACCTGCTGCCAGGATGCGGACCTCGGTAATGCCGTCACGAATCTTTACGAACGGATCGACTTAATCCTGACTAAGAACGGCGTTACCGCGAAAAGTACTGAACTGATTAACTCGGAGGCTAGCGCGGCACCTTACCGGCCATCCGATCACGCGGGCCTGACTGGCACTCTTCAAATCTCTACCAAGTAACCAGACGGTCGTAGGGAATCTCTCCTCAAGGGCGAGCAGGGCGACGACCTGTTCGCCCTGTCTCATTTCCGCGTCGTGCGCGCGCCGCTTTATACAGATGCCTCTAATTTGGTAAAGCGCTCTGTATGGCACGAATCAATGGCGGTGAAATGTTGGTGCGGGCGCTGGAGCGTGAAGGTGTCCGCGAGGTCTTCGCTCTGCACGGTGGTCATCTGGACGCGATTTTCCGCGCGTGTCGCGATCACGACTTTCGCGTGATCGATACGCGGCATGAGCAGGCCGCGGCGCATATGGCCGACGGCTGGGCGCGCACGACCGGGCGGCCCGGCGTTGCGATGGTGACCGCAGGGCCGGGTGTTACCGACGCCGTCACAGGAGTTGCGAACGCTTACCTCGATGCGATTCCGATGGTGCTGATCGGTGGTCGTAGCCCGCTGCTCGACGACGAGCTCCTGCCGTTACAAGGCGGGATCGACCAGGTTGCGCTGATGCGTCCCATCACCAAGTGGGCACGTTCAGTAGTCCACGCTGAACGGATACCAGAGTTCGTTGCGATGGCTTTCCGTCAGGCAGTCTCCGGACGCCCCGGGCCAGTCTTTCTCGAGGTTCCGATCGACGTTCTCTTCGCCCGCGCGGAAGAGGAGAAGGTCGTTTTTCCCGAGAACTACAAACCGAAGTCACCAGCAGGGCCAAGCAGCGCCGGCCTTGCGCAGGCGTTGCAATGGCTCCAGGAAGCCGAGCGTCCCGCAATTCTCGCCGGTGGTGGCGTATGGTTCGCACAGGCTGCGAAGGAGTTGGTCGAGTTCGCGGAGCTGACGCATATTCCGGTGATGGCCAACGCGAAGGCCCGTGGCGCTATCTCGGAAGACCATCCGATGTGTTTCGGTGCCTTCGGCGCGATCCATCCAGCAGCTCATCAACGACGTGGCAACAAGAGCGCCGACGTTGTGCTGATGCTGGGGACGCGTATCGGCATGACGACGGGCGGGCGCAATAGCTTGATTCCCAACGATGCGCGGGTGATCCAGGTGGATATCGAGCCTGAAGAGATCGGTCGCGGTCGCAGTATCGAACTGGGTATCGCGGCGGATTGCGGCGAATTCCTCCGTCAGGCGACAGCCGCCGTTCGCGGGACAAAGTTCCCAGGTCACGAAGGCTGGATCGAGCAGCTCACGAACATGCGCGCAGGCCAGCGTAAGAGATGGGATGAGGCGGTCAAGACCGAGCGCCCCATCCATCCGGCGCGGATGGCCCGCGATGTGGTCGCGTCGCTGGAACCCGATGCGATTATCGCGGCTGACGGTGGCGAGACTGCAGCATGGATCGCCAATGCGTATCGGGCACGACAGCCGGGCAGTTTCCTCAGCCACGGTTATCTAGGCTGTCTCGGTATCGGAATTCCGTTTGCGATGGCCGCCAAAGCGGCTCATCCGCAGCGGCAGGTCGTATGCGTTATCGGCGACGGATCGGTCGGTCTGAACTTTGCCGAATTTGATACGGCGGTGCGTCACAACCTCGGCATCACCGTGGTCATCAATAACGACATGCAGTGGGGTATGTCTAAGCACGGTCAGGATCTGGCATGGGGACCCGGCAATACGATCGCAACGGAACTGGGCGTCGTGCACTACGAACGTGCGGCGGCTGGTCTTGGCGCACATGCTGAGTTCGTCGAGACGGGAGCGGAGATAGGTCCCGCGATGAAGCGTGCCCTCAACAGTGGCCGCGCTGCCTGCGTGAATATCATGACTGACCCCGAGGTGATCGAACCGGGCACACTCGCGATGTATTCCGTCTTCAGTGGTGGCAAGCCGCCAAAGGTCGGGGAGAAGGCTCCTGAGGCGAAAAGCGAAGAGACGATGCTGCCATATTACGGCAAGCACAAGATCGATCGGCCGTAAGAGCGTTCTATGACATCAGCTTATCAAGTCATTATAGGAGCGTAGTGACGAAGAATCTCGTCTGCATCCCGGGTATCGGATTGCGGCGACGCGCCATCCGCGAGATTCTTCGCTTCCCTCAGAATGATTTTAGGCTCTGGAGCACCTTTCGATGTTCGAAGGATTCGAGCGCAAACGCATCAAGACTTCGGGAGCTGAGATAGCTATCGTGCAGGGCGGCAGCGGATCACCGCTGCTGCTGTTGCACGGATATCCTCAGACTCATGCGATCTGGCACAAGGTCGCTCCGGCTTTGGTAAAGCATTTCACGCTGGTTATTCCCGATCTGCGGGGTTACGGCGCGAGTAGCAAGCCACCGACCGATGCGGATCACATTCCTTATTCGAAGCGGGCGATGGCGTTCGATATGGTGGAAGTGATGGCCGCGTTGGGCTTCGCGCGGTTCGACATAGCTGGACACGATCGGGGTGGCCGGGTGACGTACCGGCTAGCGCTGGACCATCCGGAGCGAGTTCGACGGTTGGCGACGCTCGATATTATCCCGACGCTGGAGCAGTTCGAGCGGATGAATCGGCTGAGCTCTCGGGCGGCTTATCACTGGTATTTTCTGGCGCAGCCTGCGCCGTTTCCCGAAACCATGATCGGTCACGATCCCGATTTCTATCTGAAGCATACGCTGGGATCGTGGTGCGGGACGCAGGGAGCCTTTACGCCGGAAGCGATGGCGAACTATCGCGAGGCGTTTCGCGATCCCGCCGTGATTCACGCGTCGTGCGAAGATTATCGCGCGGGTATCAGCTGCGATTGCGAGTACGACGAGGCTGATCGCAAGGCCGGCCGCAAGATAGCTGCGCCGATGTTGGCGCTGTGGGGCGGACTCGGAACGCATCGCAGCAGGGCGGTCCTCGATGTCTGGAAAAATTGGGCGACCGACGTAATCGGAGAGCCAATCGATTGTGGCCATTTCATCCCTGAGGAACGTCCGGATGAACTGGCCGAGAAGCTGATCAAGTTCTTTGGTTGAGTGACAATCATGGGTGCATGGACGATCTCTTTCGTGCCCGGTACGCCTAGGCTTGCGTACGATCACTGTGGAACCGGGGAGTTGGTTGTGTTTCTTCACGGGATCGGCGGGAATCGCACCAACTGGCACGATCAGCTTCCATCCTTCGGCGAGCACTTTCACGCCGTCTCGTGGGACGGGCGCGGCTACGGCGACAGCGACGATTACGAAGGCCCGCTTAACTTCGCGCATTTTGCCGACGACCTGATACGCCTGATCGATCATTTGGCGACACCGCGCGCCCATCTGGTGGGACTCTCGATGGGTGGCGTTATAGCGCTCGACTGTATCGGACGCTTTCCGGACCGCGTAGCGACTCTGACCCTGTGCGATTCGTTACCCGGTTTCTCGCATCTTACGGCAGAACAACGCAGCGAGTTCATTCGCCTGCGTCAGGAACCTCTCCTCGCCGGGAAAGAGCCGCGCGATATCGCGCCGGTGGTGGCGAAAACCTTGATCAGCAAGGCGCCTCGCCCCGGATGCTTCGAGCGGCTGGTCGCGAGTATCTCGGCGCTGCACAAGGAGTCTTACATCAACACGGTAAGCGGTTCGGTGAATTACGACCGACCTCCCGATCTGGAAAGCATCACGGTGCCGACACTGATCGTAGTTGGTGATGAGGATGCGCTTACGCCTCCTGAGACTTCGCGCGCGATGGCGCAGCGGATCAAAGGTTCGGAGATGGTCGTGATCGAACGCGCGGGCCATCTGAGCAACATCGAACAGCCCGAAGCCTTCAATCGGCTAGTGATCGAGTTTTTGTTGCGCCATCGCGGTTCAGCCTGACGCGGCTCGCTGGTACGCATCGCCACTCTTGCAACAGAATCGATACAATGTCAGAGCCACTGGAGCAGGAGATTTGACGATGCCAGTACTGAACAACAACACGCTTGCTGCTTTTAATCTGCCCGGCTTGAACCATCGCACATTGGCTGGTCCTGAGCACGGGATGCGTCATCTGGAAGTATGGGGTCAGACGATCGAACCGGGCGCCGGGACGCCGGTCCATCGCCACGATTGCGAAGAGGCGATCGTGGTACTGGAAGGATCGGGCACACTCACTATCCACGGAGAAGAGACGCGTTTTGGACCGAACTCGACGCTGATTATTCCTACCGACGCGGTTCATCAGATCGTGAATAGCGGCAGCACGCCGATGAAGATTATCGCGGCGCTCGCGATGGCCCCGGTTGCGGTGCAGCACGCCGACCATCAGGCGATGCCGCTGCCTTGGCAGAAAGCTTAACGACCACTGATACGGGATGCTTACGATGGGTCAATACGCGACTCTGGACGACGCCCTCGCGTCGATGCGCAATGCGGGACCAGAGTTGCGTAACGGCCTGACCAATCATGCGCCGATGGCGGCCGAGGCGCTGTGCGCGATGGGGCGTGGCGATGCGGTCCCGGCATGGGTCGAACGTTATCGCACTGGGTTGTTGCCGATGCCCCCGCGCGTCGATCCGATCGCTCCGAATGACTGGCAAGCAGTGCTCGCACACGAGGAACGTTTTGCCGATTGGTACGAACTAATCGCCGAAGAGTTGCGAGACTCCGCGTGGCAGGCCGTGCTTGAGCGATGGGTACCACGCCTGGCGCCGGGAATATCAGCAGCAGCGACGCATGGCGTTATCAGGGTGGGGCATGCCGTCCGTGCTTTGGACGAAGCGCTTACGCCGACTCGAATCGACGAACTGGCGCGCGGTATCGCCTACTGGGCTGCAACCTACCAGAGTTTGCCCACGGATCTGTCGGCCCAAAGAGCATCGGAACCCCAACAAGCAGTCAAAGGCATCGCACTGGTGCCCGTCGAACGCAGGCGCTTTGCCGGGACGATCACTTCGGCACTCACCGCGCTGGACGAGGATCCGAGCTTTCGAACCGTTATCGGTCGCGCCACACTCGACGAGAATCCCGGTACCGTCATATCGCAATTGACGCAGACCTTCGCCGGTGTCTATCTGGCCAACGCTCACGACGTTCTGACTACGATTGTCTTTATTCATAGCGTGACCAGCGCGGCCGCAGTTCGATCGATGGTCGCTC
Source organism: Binataceae bacterium (SeqCode) (assembly GCA_035541875.1). Taxonomy (GTDB): domain Bacteria; phylum Desulfobacterota; class Binatia; order Binatales; family Binataceae; genus JAJPHI01. The sequence continues at coordinate 138,885 of DATKML010000023.1, read as the reverse complement.
ATATCAGTGACGTATCGACGCGGATGCTCCTGCCGTACTTGTGGCAGGCCCAATGTGCGCTTTATGCAGCGTTCGGATCGAGGGCGCCCTCGGATTCGGTGACATCGCCGGGCGAATCACGCGACAATCTGATTGAGCAAGCTGTTGCTAACGGTGATGAGCACGTAATCAAGTTTACCGAAGCCTGTTTGCGCGAAGATGCAATTACGCCGGCCCCGGTCTATCGCGCAGCCGCCTCTCAAGCGATTAAAATGATGAGCGCCTGAGTTCTGCGGCGTCCAATGCAAACGAGGTAGCGAGAAGAAGATGAAACTCGGACTGACAATCGGCTACTCCGGCGCGGACATGCGCCTTCCAATCGACCGTATCGTGCGTGCTGAGCAGCTTGGTTACGACTCAGTCTGGACTGCTGAAAGCTACGGCTCCGACGCCTTCAGCCCCTTGGCTTACCTCGCAGCGGTGACCAAACGAATCCGCCTCGGTAGCGGAGTCCTTCAGCTGGCTGCACGAACGCCGGCCAACGCTGCAATGACCGCAGCGACTATCGATGCGATGGCGGGCGGTAATCGCATGATCGTTGGATTGGGCGTTTCGGGCCCCCAGATTGTCGAAGGATGGTACGGGCAGCCCTGGGGCAAACCCTACTACCGCCTGCGCGATTACGTGGCGATCATGCGTAAGGTCTTCAGGCGCGAACGGCCCGTGACTCACGAAGGGCGCGAAATCTCGCTGCCGTATAAAGGTCCGGGGTCGAGCGGATTGGCCAAGCCGCTGCGCTCGATTCTGCACATGAATCCGAATATCCCGATTATGCTCGGCGCCGAGAATGAGTCGGTAGTTAAGCTATGCGCCGAAGTTTGCGATGGCTGGTTGCCCCTCGGCTTCGTCCCCGGGTCGATGCCGCGCTATCGGCCCTGGCTCGAGCACGGCTTCAAGCGTGCCGGAGGTGGCAAGTCCCTCGACAAGTTCGAGATTTACCCAATGACGACGGTCATTATCGATCGTGATGTTAAGGCGGCTTTCGCGAAGATGAAGCCTGATATCGCGCTGTACGCCGGCGGCATGGGGGCGCGCAACAAGAACTTTCATAACGACCTGATGAAGCAGCAGGGCTTCCCTGAAGCAGCTGAGCGGATTCAGGAGCTCTACCTGGCTGGGCGCAAGGAAGAGGCCGCGGCGGCGGTGCCAGACGATCTCTGCGATCTGCGCGCTTTGGTGGGTTCGCCGGATCGTATCAAGGAGCGCTATCGCGCCTGGGCCGATTCAGGGGCCACTGGCCTTTTGCTACGTGCAGCCTCGGATGAGGCGGTCGAGCTGATGGCCAAGGTTGCTGATCTGCGGCCTGCTTGAGTTCGGGAAGTAGCGTCAATTGCGAGGCTTGGTTCTGGTTATGAACCAATCGGCGATTTAGCTGTTTTAGCTAAAAATAACCAATTATAGCTCTATAAGGGTGGGCTAAATTAACCGCGTTTAATTGACGATCTTCGTCGGTGGAGTAAGTTATCGATCGGGCGAGCGAAATGGATCGCTCAGCCAGGAAGGTCGTCTTAGTATGGTGTTTATCGTCGAGTTCGCAGATGGGACGCAGCTTCAGGTGCGAGCCGGGACCGCCTTAGACGCGCGAGCGCAAGCCAAAGCGAAGTTCAAAGAGAAGATGGTGGTTGCCGTTCATCAGGCAGGACTGCTTGATATGGGCTTTCGCCGACCGCCTTCAGCAGAAGCTCAAAAATAGGGTATCGAAGCTTCCCGCCTTTGCCTCGATCCGAGAAGCCGCGGTATCAACTAGCCGGTTGATTACCGCGGCGCTTTTTTAGTCGGGTTAACTTTGACCGCGTCCGTCTAATACAGAGGAATCCGAAGCTTCCGTTTTTCTCTCACAATTCTTTCCAATCGATCCTCACGAGCGCTCGTTGAGTGAATTTGGTGCGCCGAAGAAGATAACCGCGACGCATACTCACGCGATTGCTTTGGGCGTGGAACACCTCGACGAAAGTATCGCGGTTTGACGTCAGGAACGGAGAAAGGATCGGCATGAAGAATTACCGAACGACGCGACCGCGATGGATGGCAGCTTTCTGGCTGGGGCCACTTTTGGCCGCTTTGCCAACTGCGGGAAACGCTCGGGCGGCAGGCCATCGTCATTCGACCGCGACTCCTACCCCGGACACGGCGCCTGACGTGATCACGGTGAAGCAGTCGACCATCAACTTTGGCGATCAAAGAGTGGGGCGTTCGACCACCGAGGATCTCGAAATGCGGAACGACAGCGGCGAGCCTCTCACACTCACACTGGCTGAGACGGGTAGCACGGACTACAGTTTCATCACCAAATGCCCGACCACCATCAAACCGCATGGGAGTGCAAGGTTAAGGTCAAGTTCAATCCGAACGTCACAGGCTCGATTACAGGAACGCTCACGATCGATTCGGGCGACGCTGATGCTGACGCCGACGGCGAAGTAGCTGTGTCGTTGACCGAGGGTGTCGGAAATTTCGTGTTTGTGAGCCATAGAATGAGCCCTTGGGAGGGCGGAGGAAGGTATGGCGGCAAACAAGGAAGGTGGGATTGGGGATGAGGTGTTGGAGCAGCTTCTGGCGGGGCGGGATCCAGCGACGGTGTTCGCAACCGGCGGGTTAATCGACGAGCTGAAGAAGCGGCTGGCGGAGCGGATGCTGAATGTTCAGCTGGTCCCGATCGAAGGGCTCCACACCAAAGCGACTGTGATAACGGCGCAGCCGGTCAATTCATGCTCGTCCAACGAAACGACCGGCCAATCCGTCTGCGTTGCCAACAACACGGACGTTTATCTGATTAACGGTTCATCGGTGACGAGTACGCTCACGAGCGGAGCGACCGGGACCGCCGGCTTCTCAGGAGGAACGTGCCAAAACTGCGGTATCGTTATCGACTCGAACTCAAACCGTGCCTTCATCACCGGGGGAACAGTGAGCGGTCTGGACGCGTACTAAAACCTGGATCTGGCGACCAACACCTTCAGTGCCCCGGTCACCTCGCCGTCGGGTATCTCGGAGGATATCGCGTATGATCCGAACCGCGATCTTATCCTCTCGCCGAACGAACTCGGCACCTATGAGTTGATCACTGGTGCAACCGGAGCGATCCACGACAATGCAACCGGCACGGTTGAGCTGGAGTCCGCCAAAGAAGACTGCACCACCGGAATCGCGCTCTCGAGCGTTGAGTTCACCGGGGAAGTGTTCCTTGCGGATCTCTCGCAGGCGACCTATGTCGCGAGGGCACCGAGGAGCTGGTCCCCAACCAGTTCCAGGTCTTCCCCGAAATTTGCTCCTCTCGCGGCAGGCACAAGTGGCTTGGCCGTCGCGCCGGGATCGCATCTCGCGGTCCTGACCGGAGAGTTTGGTAGCGGCCTGGCCGATCCTGCCAACGGTATCGCAACGCTGCAGTTGCCTCTATCTGCGGCTGGCTCGCCGCACGAGCGAAATACTCGCCGCCCTCCGCTCGGCTCGGTCGGCATGACTGCTAGTGCGTAGCGGCACCCAGCGCAGAACACCGGTAGCGACCAGGTCGACCGAGGACACAGGGTTCAGGCTGATCGCGACGCGCGAGGGTGAAGATGGGGCTAATCAGGAGACGTTCGCTTCAGACGAGGCTTTCCTTACTATCGCGGGGCGACTGAGCCTCAATGGGCGTGGAGGTACACTGATCTTAGGTTTGCCATGGCGGAGGGCACTAGAACTCAGCGCGCAATCGGACGGAGACCGGGTTCCAGAGTTCAAAAGTGATGATGGTAGGGAGAAGGCTCTAGCTTTCCTCCGCGATGCATCAATTTCGCTGCACGCATCGCTCGGCGCAACCGAACTCTCGTTGAAGAAGGTGCGGGCCCTCAAACCAGGTTCATTGATCCCGCTGGGTCGGATCGAGAGCCAGGCCCCAGTGATCGCGCTCTGCGCCGCAGATATCCATCTGGCCAACGGCTCTGGTCGGACAATTGGCTAGGCTTACCGGCGCGATGGCGGACGTCTCCGGCAACGTCACCATCAACGGTATGCCACTCGTCTCCGGTAGCAGTGCCCTGACTCTTAGCACCACCGGTTCCGGCACCAATCTGGGACTACAGGTGACTCTCCCACAAGGAAATCTACCGATTACAACGACGTAGGTTGGCGGGCAGCTCGGAGGTGTATTTGCAGGTGTCACGAATAACTTGCAGGCGCAAAGTAACCTGAACCAACTGGCCACGTCGGTAGCGTCTGCCGTCAACACCGTTCATCAGTCCGGCTACGGTCTGGACGGATCGACGGGCAACCAACTCTTCCTGATTCCGGGCTCGGCGGGCGCGCCGATCGTGATCAATCGGGCTATCAACGAGCAGAACCTCGCGGCGTCCGCGACCGCGACGGGTCTCCCCGGCGACGGCTCCAACGCGACAAGTCTGGCCGGTCTCGCTACGGCTATCGGACTCGACACGAGTTACCCCGGATCGACTCTTGCGCAGGCTTTCAGTGCTATCGCCTCCGATTTCGGTAGAACCGTCAGCAGCGCCGACGCGAATCAGACTCGGGCCTCGACGACGTTGGACTCTCTCCAATCGTTCAAAAGCTCGATTACCGGAGTTTCGCTCAATGAGCAGCTCGCGAATCTGGTGCAGTTCCAAAACGCTCTCGAGGCAGCCGGACGTGCCGTTCAGGCTGCCAACGATATGACCAATTTTCTCATCCAATCGATTAGCCAGTAGATAGGAGTGCGATAATGGGTGTCGCCGATTTAACGCTCTTCAATACGCTTACTTCCGCCCTCGACAATTCGACCGAGACCTTGCAATCGCTGGAGGCGCAACTGGCAACTGGCAACAGGAAAGAGCGCCAATCGCGCCTCCGATGATCCTGTAGCCTTCGCTGTCAGCGAACTCTTCAGCCAACAGCAAGCGGCCGTTACCAACGACGTTTCCCTGGCGACTGCAGCCCAGACGCGGCTGAATAGCATAGACGGCTCTCTTTCGGCCGCCAGTGATGCGCTCACGACCGCAATTCAGGATGCAACCCAAGGCGCGAATGGGACGTTGACCGCGTCCCAGATGGCCTCGCTCGGTCAGGAGGTCGGCGGTCTGCTTAGCCAAGTCATTGGCGCAGCCAATTTTCAGTACGGAGGAACCTACGTCTTTGCAGGCAATCAGGTTCAGACCGCGCCGTACGATAGCGTCGGCAACTCTCAGGGCGATACTGGATCGAACTCGATCAAGCTCAGCGACGGCACGTCCATCCAGCTTACCTTCAACGGACAGGCGATCTTCGGTGATCCGACTACGGGCTGATTGGTGCTCTAAGCGCACTCCAAACGGCGCTTAACTCCGGTAATCAGGCCGGGGTCTCGGCCACTCTGACGCAGCTCAACGCCAGCGTCGCGCAGATCGCGCAGACCCGCAGCCAGATTGGTGCTGCGTCGAATCTCGCCTTGAACGAAGTTAACGCCGGTAACAGCAACAATTTGAGTCTGACTAGCACGATCAGCAGCGCGACCGATCTCGATATTGTTAAGGCGTCAGCGCGCGTTCAGGAACTTAATCTTCAGCAACAAGCGCTTGTTTATATTGGAAGCAGTCTCGGCAAGATGCCGCTGATAAATGTCGTGGCCTGAGCCGCTGGATAGTTACTGGTCGGAGCGAAAGCATTCGCGTTCGCTTCCGCAGCTTTGCGGCGTGACGGGCCGTTCATCGGGTCCATAGGGACGTTGAGTAAGGAGACAGGTATAGCAGCCTGTGGTGCTATCGGGATTGATTAGTCGCACACCTTCAGGTGAACGAAAGTAACCCGTCTTGGTGCTTAACAGGAGACAGTAGCTGGCGTTATTGGTCGTCATACGGCTAAGTCTCCTCTCTCACGCCCGCAGCGAGCAGGATCGCGCGACGCAACAATGTCTTTGCGATCGGAACCTTATAGCGGTTGTCGCTGAGTGGCGCCGCCGGTTTCAGTGCAGCCTCTGCCGCGCGTGATGCGACCGCAGCGTCCACGCGATGTCCACGAATCGCCTCCTCGGCTTGCGGTGATCGCCAGGGAATCGGCGCAACTGCACCGAGAACGATACGAGCGCTCTGGATCACTCCAGACGATGTAGGCGTGAGAAAGACCGCTGCACTGGCTAATGGCCAATCGAAGCTCTGTTTTTCCCGAGCCTCCAGATAAACACTATTCGAGCCTCTTGGAGTGGCGGGAAGGATAATCTCAGTTAAGATCTCTCCGGGCTCAAGTACATTCTCGCGACGCGGATCGACTCGCGGTGGTACAAAAAACAGTTCGAGCTCGACCCGTCGGGTACCGGTCGGACCACTCAGGACGACTGTCGCACCTAGAGCGATCAGTGCTGGTGCAAGATTCGACGGATGGACGATAAACGAAGGACCACCACCGAGAATTGCGTGATAGCGATTGAGTCCGGTCACGGCGTAACAGCGCGATCCGCCCTTTTTCAGGCAGGGTACATCGGGGTTCCGGTAATACCAGCATCGCGGCCGTTGCAGCAGGTTGCCTCCCGCAGTCGCCCGATTTCGGATCTGCGGTGTTGCCGCCTCTCCGGCCGATTGAGCAAGGGCAGGGTATTGCGCGCGAATTGCGGGATTAGTCTCTATGTCGGCGAGCGTAGTCAGCGCGCCAATACGAGTCATCCCAGCCCTATCCTGATGAATCTTATCTGATACGTCTGAGGCCTTGAGGCTAATAAGCTCCTCCGGATGATCGATTCCCTGCTTCATGCGATCGAGCAAATCGATCCCACCTGCTAGTGCGTGGCGATCCGGCTCGGTCAGGAGCTTGCTCGCACCGGCCAGATCCTTGGGCGTTATGACCGCGAAGCGATTCATCAGATTGACCCCATCGCGGCGAGCACGCGATCTGGCGTGATCGGCAGCGAGCGCACCGGTACCCCAATCGCGTCATAGACAGCGCAAGCTATCGCCGCAGGGGTGGCCACATGAGCTGCTTCCCCGAGGCCCAACACGCCCGTGTTAGTCATTCCATTAGCAACTTCGACAAAGAGCACTTTGATAGCGGGGATGTCCAAAGGCCCAGGCAATTTGTAGTCATCCATGGTCGGGTTCATCATGAGCCCGATTTGCGGATCAAGTCGCCGCTCCTCGAACAGTGCAAACCCAACTCCCATGATGACTCCGCCGTTAACCTGGCTGCGCGCCGTTAGTGGATCGATTATTCGTCCCGCGTCATGAATGGCGACCACTTCGATAACCCGGACGATACCGGTCTCGATATCCACTTCGACCTCGGCGAACTGGCATCCCGCCTGATCCCCGCGGTAACCGTCATAAAGCGGGATATGCTCGCCGGTAGCCATGATCGAGTCGCCGGGCAGCCGTCGACAGAGTTCGGCGAAAGCGACCCGTCGCGAAGGATCGGATTTCATCCGAATCGCACCCTCGTGGGTTTCGAGGTCGGCGCTTTCTGCCTTGAGGATCGGGGCCGCGAGTCGTAAGAGCTTTTGCTTGAGGTGCCAGGCGGCTTGGCGCACCGCTGGCGTGTCGGAAGGCGCCGTCATGCTTCCGCCCGAGGGAACTGAGTAGGGGTACTTGGTATCGCCTATCGACGCGGTCACCTTTTCGATCGGTAGGCCGAGTTCCTCGGCGGCAACCATCGCGAGGATTGTTCTAGTCCCCGTTCCGATATCCTGGGTGCCGATTCTTACTTCGGTGTGGCCATCGCGGTAGGCGATTACCTGCGCTTGCGGCCCTGTCGCTCCCAGTCCATGCCAGGCCGCTGACGCAACTCCGATACCGCGCCGGTAGGCTCCTCGTGACGGCACTCTATGGCTCTTACGATCCCACTCAAAGGCCTTGGCCCCAAGATCGTATTCGAGTTCTCGTACCGGGTTCGAATTGTTTTGCCTGCGAAAGGCCAGTCGATCGTGTCCTGCCTTCCGCGCCAATTCATCGATCGCCATTTCCAGCGCAAAGCATCCTTGTGGCCATCCGGGAGCGCGCATTGGGGATGAGGGTCCCGCATTCACAAAGACGTTCCGTTCGACTGTGCGAATATTCTCGCATCGATAGAGCGATCGGTATGGTCCCGAACTGCCACTACCGGCGCCGATGCCGCCGGTGCCATGCTGGTCCAGTTCGAGCATCGTAAGTTTACCCTCTGCGTTCGCTCCTATCCGAACTCGCTGTCGCGAACTTGGTCGATTCCCGGTAGCCAGATGCTCAGCATCGCGCGCCAGCATGATCTTCACAGGCGCTCCGGCTTCGCGTGCCAACTGCGCCGCAATCAATACTTCGGGTCCCAGATGCAGTTTCGATCCGAAGCCGCCGCCCAGGAACTCAGTAATCACTCGGATCTTCGAGGCGCTCAGGTTGAGCGCCAGCGCCAAATCCTCGCGTACGGCAAAAATTCCCTGCGTCGAACACCACACAGTCAGTTCGTCGCCTTGCCACTCGGCCACAGCCCCGTGCGTTTCCAGCGAAACATGGGTCTGAACCTGCGTGGTGTAGAGGGCTTCGTGCGAGGCCGTAGCCTCCTCGTAGCCGCGTGCCGGATTACCGCTTTCGAAGACCGCAGGCGTCGATTCATTTGGAGTGCCCGCAAAGACCTGTGGAGCCTTAGAGGCTCTCGCCTCTTCTATATCCACGACAAAGGGCAAGGATTCATAATCCACCCGAATCAAGCCAAGCGCCTCAAGTGCTGTCAGCAGATCCGTGGCTGCGACGGCTGCAATTTCCTGTCCGGCAAACCGGATCGTTTTCTCCGGGCGTTCTATAGTTGCGCGCACTCCTCCGAACTTGCGCGCCGCGGAAAGATCGACGTTGCGTACCCGGGCGTGCGGATAGGGACATCGCAAGATTGCGCCGTGCAGCATTCCGGGCAGATTAATGTCGTAGGTATAGTGTGCGGTGCCGGTGGCCTTGGCGGGTCCGTCGAGGCGGGGGGTCGGCTTGCCGACAAGGGCCAGATCTTCGCCCCAACCCCACGGCGGCGGCTCGTCATCTGGAAGGACGATCGTGACCTCGCGCAGATCGTCCTGGAAGCCGAGCTTCAGCTTGACCCGATAGCTCATGATCAACCGCGTCGACGAGCCGACGATGTCATCTTCTGCGCTGCCGCCAGAGCCGCTTCGAAGACATGCGGATAGGTACCGCATCGGCAGATATTGCCGGCGACCGCTTTCTTGATCTCCGCGATTTCCATATGCGGATTACGTTCGAGCGCCGCGACTACCGACATGATCATGCCCGGTGTACAGAAGCCGCATTGGAGCGCGTCGAATTCGACGAAGGCCGCCTGTACCGGATGCAGGTTGGCGGGCGTCCCGACTCCCTCGATCGTGGTGATCTCGTGGCCGCGGGCTTCGACCGCCAAAATCATGCATGCAGTCATTGGCTTTCCATCCAGATGGATCGTGCAGGCGCCGCAGGCTCCGCGATCGCAGACAAGCTTGGGTCCAGTTAGTTGTACGTGATCGCGCAGGAAATCGAGCAGGGTGGCACGCGGCTCAATCTCTGCGCTCAGGGCGCGCCCATTGATCTTTAGCTCTATCCTGGAGGGTCCGGGACCAAGACGCTCGACGATCCCCGGTTCGAGCACCGCATTCGGCTTTGCATCCGGCGGAGCCCCAATCGCTCCCTCAGGTCGATAGATCGTTGCGACTGCCGCTGCTGCCGCGCTTGCGCCCGCCTGCTTAAGGAAGGTACGTCTGCTGACTTTTCCGGATGATTTCGTTTTCGGTTCTTCCGCCATCGCGACCTCCGGTGGCTTTCGGCCTAAAAATCGCGGCGATAAGTTACGAAGTTGCCGGTGACTCGGGCGCCCAGACTCTCGGCAGTGCGTCGCGACGCCCAGTTATCATCGAGCACCAAGGTATAGCCTGCGAACTTCATCCGATTCCGCGCCATCGCAGCGAAGGAGCGCGCCGCCATCGTCTGTGCTATGCCACGTGATCGGGCCGCTTCGAGCACGCCGATATTCACCAGCGCACCGCGCGTGCCGCCGCCCCGTTCAGGACGCAAGCGGACGCCGGGCCGCAGATGGGCCAGCAGGGTACTCAGGTCCGGTACCGAGAAGACTGCACCGACCGGGTTCTCATCGATCTCGGCAATAATCGAAAGATCCGCCACGGCGGTCTGCTGCAACGGTATCAGCACCGGACGAATCTCTTCATGCGTGATCGGGTTCCATCCCCAATGCCGATCGAAGGCCGCATTGATCACGTCCGTCCACGCATCGACTGCAGCAAGGAAGCCGAACTCACGCCAGCTTTTCATTACTATGCCGGAGCGCTCGACCGCACTTTGCATCGCCGCGTAGCGATCGAGCACCTCTGTGGTGAGCGGCGCGGTGTAATCGATTTGCCCCTTCTCGGTATAGAAGCCGGCGTTCTTGAAGTACCGATGGTAGCACTCAGGATTGCCCCGCAGCAGAAACGAGGGCAGGTCGTGATAGCCGTCGATCGCGTATGGATAATCCAGAAAGGCGGCGAAACCGCTCCGCACGGATTTCATCTCACGCGTGCGCAGCCATTCCAGTGCTTCCTCGAACAGCATGGCCACGGCATCGTCGATGTCGTTCAGCGCTTCGAAGTGAATCAACTGTCCGACCTTTTCATTCCAGTGATGGTTATAGCGGTGATTTACGACCGCACTGACTCGCGCTACCAGTTTGCCGTCGCGCCATACGCAGAACGGCGCAAGAGTGAGGTGAGAGGCGATTAGCGAGCGGCCGATCAGTAGATCGACTTCGTTCTGGATATCCGGTGGCCACCACGCATCGCGGGCGGCATAAATCTCGTAAGGCAGGCGTGCGAATTGCTCGAATTCAGCGAGGGTACTTACCTGTGCAACCTTTATTCGTGGGGACGCCACTGAATCTACGCGACCTCTGGCGAACCGCAACTCAAAGTCTGATCACTTGGCTGAGCTATCCCCGGCGTCTGCCTGATCGTTGCCGTTGTCTCCACTGTCCTGATCCTGCTGATTCTGATCCTGGTCTTGATCCTGATTCTGGTCCTGATCCTGCTCGGCGTTGGGGTCATTGTCACCGGAATTATCGGAGCCGGCCTGCGAATCAGAGTTGTCCCCGGATTGCTGAGCCTGATCGGCGCCGCCACCCATATCCGCGCTCTGTTGAGCCAGCACCGGATACCGCAGGCCGATAAGCACCGCCAAAAGCAGCGCTATAATCAGGAAAAAACGCTTTACAACCATGCCTCCGGACTCCTCGTCAGCCGACTAACAGGCTCTATCCGCTCCAGCGAGAAGTCAACTACTCTTCCAGCATCGGTCGATATAGCCGCACCGCAACCCTTTGCAGATACCCTCATTTTTCGGCTTCTTCGGATAAACTGACATTCTTGCGGCCTCGGCCAGATGTTCCCCTAATGCGGCGAGTTTGCTCCGAATCGCCGACACCGATGCCAGAGCTAACTCGATCAACGAAGGTTCTCCTCGCAGGGTCGCGATTTGCGCGGCCAGCTGATCGGTGGGGAAGTTCTCGGCGACCGCCAGCGCATAGCATTCCAGCTGGATCTGGTACCGGGCGGCGTCGCTTTTGGAGGCGTATTTGTAATCGCGAACGACAATCCCTTCCCGAGTGCGCAGCACAAGATCGATCTGCCCCCGGATAAAAAGTCCCGGTGCAGCATTCAACATGAAAGGTATCTCGCGCCCGAGTATCTGTTCGTGATGATCGACCATGCGAGCATAACTCTCCAGATCCTGCGCGATTTCTTCGCACTGTCGCTCGCTCAATCCGGCACGCGCGCCGATCACTTGCGCGAGTTGCGCTATACCGGTTCGCGCCGGCTCACCATCAAGCCCGAATTGAATCCGCTCCAGCACCTCATGCGCGACGGAGCCCATCGCCAGCGCGCCGGCTTCTCCGCCGTTCTCTCCTGGATAAAGCTCCGGAAGTCTTAGCCCGTGGCGTAACCAGTATTGTCGCGGACAGCGATCAAAGTCGGCGAGAGCCGTCGGGCTGATCACGCGCTCGCCAACCGATACAAACCGCGCCGGAGGCGCGGGATGGATCGGCGTCTCGGCATCGCTCGCGGTATAATCGGCGGCTCTCGGTAGCCCTGCCGAGAGGTCGACAGTGACTGGCGGGCGAATGAGGATTTGGGCTCCATTTTCAGCGGTCCGCAAGGTCTCTTTCGTCGCCGGCGCCGCCAGAGCTTCATTGCCGATAAACCCGCGGAGATATTTGGACCATCCGTCCTTGGTCGGGCCTTCACTGATAATCAGGCGGTCCCGCGCACGAGTCAGCGCGACGTAAAGGATTCGGGCACTCTCGGCTTCTTCTTCATCCTTTAACCGATCGCGATATCGTTTCACGGCGGCGTTCGGAATCTCGTCGTAGCCGCTCCCGTCGGTCGCGCACATCAGCAGCCCGTTTTCCGGATCGAGGAGGGGAGTGGCACTGTTAGACGGCGGTCTACGGCCTGCGTCAGCGATTACGACGATCGGAAATTCGAGCCCTTTCGCCTGATGGACCGTCATCAGGCGGACGACATCATCGTCTTCTCCCGGGATCTGTGCCTGGGGTTCGTACGGCTCTTCTTCGACCAGTCGAGTCAGGTAACTGACAAAATCGCGAAAGGTGAAAAAGCGATGGGTATCGAAGCTGCGGGCGATTTCCATCACCTTGCGCAGATTGGCGATCCGCTGGTCGCCCTTCGGCAACCCCGCCATCACGCTCTCATAGTCAGTTAGCTCAAGGCTGCGCTCCACGATTACGTGGGCCGGTTGGCGATCTCGCATCGCTCGCAACTGATGCAGGATATCCGCAGCGGCCTCCGTCTCTGCTCGCTCGACCGCAAGCCAGCTGAAATCTCCCTTTTCGAAAAGAGCGGCAATCGACACGTCACCCTTGGGAGCGCGACGCAAATAAAGCCCCATCTCCAACAAACAATCATCGGAGAGGGCGAAGAAGGGTGATCGCAGAACCGTCGCGATCGCCAGCGAGTCGCGCGGATCGGCTATCGCCTGGAGCAGAGTGATAAGGTCCTTAACTTCGGGCCTTCCGTAAAAGCCGCGCCCCTTCACCGTGTACGTCGGGACGCCTACGGCGGCGACAGCCTGCTCATAGATCCCGATATCGCCAAACGCTCGCATCAGGATCACGCAATCGCGATAGCGCGCCAGCCGCTCGCTACCATTATCCGGGTCGATGATCGGCTCACCGCTCTCGACTATCTGTCGGATACACCTGCCGAGGATTAACCCTTCCCGGCCTCGCCTGTCGCTGGAATCGGATTTTTCATTGCTCCCAGCGTCGTCTTCGATCTTGGGGATGAACTCAACTGGGTAATCTATCGCGACCGGCCGCGACGCCTTCAATTTATGTTTGTCGCTCCATACTGTTCGGTAGTCGCGAGGCTCAGGCGGATTTGCCATCGCGATCTCCGCGACACCATTCGCGAAGTTCAAGATGTTGCGTGTCGAGCGGCGATTCTCGGTTAGTCCGACTTCGGCAGCGTCACGCGATCGATTGAAGACGCTGACGTCGGCGCCCCGAAAGCGATAGATCGATTGCTTCTCGTCTCCGACGATAAAGAGTTGAGGAGCAACAGCATCGTTGGATACTTCGGGATCGGTCAGCAGTCGGATGATCTCGTCCTGCACGTTGTTCGTATCCTGGTATTCATCGACCAGGATCGCGGTCAGTTCTCGCCGGTAGCGACTAACCACTCGCGGGTTTTGCCGGAACAGATTGCGCACGACGACCAGGAGCCCATCGAACGTCATCACGTGATAATTTCGTTCAGCTTTCTCAATCGCCTCGCCTGTCCTTGCGATCAACTGGGCAACCGGGCGAGCGACTTCGATTCCTCGATACTCGCCCCAGGTCGCGATCAAATCGCCGGTGAGACCGTACTTTTTGACCTTGTCTATTTCGGCTGATTCCTTGGCTGCGTTCACGAAGTCCCTTACCTTCGGACTCTGAGCAGTCGGCACTTCTGCAAGTATTTTTCGTAGCAGTTCGATATCCGCGGATGTCGACCACCGATTAAGATCGCGAACTTGTCGACCTGCCCCGCGCCAAACTTCTCGCAAGGCCAGGATTTTCTTCTTGGTTGTGCCGGTGGTGTTATCGACTCTGACCAAATTGTCGATCACGTCTGCAAATTGTTTGGCGAGAGGTGCTACCCGATCGTTGGTGTCTTCGAAACGATTCGCGTAACGCTCGGTCCTCTGTTGAATTTTTTCCGGTGAGTCGCCTTGACGGCGAGCCTCCGTCAGTATCCGCCGGACGATCTCCTGCGCGCTCTCACGTGGCGAAGCGCTTTCCAACCGACGGGCCTGCACGAGCGCCAATGCTCCTTTGTCCCCATCGCGTACCGCTTTGACCAGGACTTCGCGGCAGACCCGTTCATAGAAGATGATGCTCTCGTAATCGTCGAGAACTTCGAAGTCCGGATCGAGTCCGGCGGCGACTGCATTCTCACGCAGAACTCGCGCACAGAAGGCGTGGATCGTCGAAATCCGGGCTAGGCCGAGCGTGCGCTCTGCGCGCCGCAGATGAAGGCGCAGAGACTCATCGGTTGTAGCCCTGATTCGCTCAGCCAGTACCGACGTGATCCGCTCACGCATATCGAGAGCGGCTTTTTCCGTGAACGTAAGTGCCGCGAGTTGCGCCGGCGCGAGGGGCTCTCCTTCGCCGAGATCGCCCGCAAGTAAAGCGACGAAGCGGCGCGCCAGGACTTCGGTCTTTCCTGATCCCGCGCCCGCTCGGACGATCAGCTTTTCGTTGCGACTGACCGCCTCTTGCTGCTCAGTGCTGAGCTTGATTGAGGTTTCGTTGCTCATACCCCGGGCGCCGTACCAATCCGGCATAACAGCCTATAGGGGCAGTAATCCGAGCACTCAAGCGGATCAACGTCGAAGCACCCAGCCTGCGCTTCGTTGAGCAGATCGAAAAGCCGCGCTGCAACTGCTATCGGTTCGTTCGGTTGATGAGTAGTGCGACCAGGATCGATTCGATCCGCGGGCACATCGAGCGTGTCGGTTGATTTGTCGCGCGATTTCAACGCAACGAACGCGGCTGCAGCCTTGACCTCCGAGCCATCGTCCACGAACTGCTTTGTCGCCCCTAACAGATAGATCGGAAGTTGGAGCTCTGTGGTTGCAAAGGAATTCTCCTTAAGCTGCGCCTCAAGCCTCGTCAGATTCCCCGATGTCTTGTAGTCAATTACGAGTAGTTTGCTGTTCGCTCCCTCGCGCCAGATCTCCAGCCGGTCGATTGCACCCTCGATCCTTATCTCTGGGGCGTCATTACCCTGTAGTTGGAAGTCCAGTCGACACTCCGCTTTGACGTCATCGGGACGATTGTTCGCGTCGTATCGATCGCATTCGTAGCGGATGACTTCCTCGATCATCCTTTCGACTGTCTCCCATTCGGCGTCGAAAAACGCGGTATCGCGAGCCCGTCCCCGCTCGATACTTTCGACTTTGCTCGTGATCGACCGAGCGCGATAGAGAGCGTTGTCGACGTTGCCGTAGTCGAGCTTAGCCTCGGCGATAGCGAACAACACCCGATGGACCATCGAACCGACCTCGAGTCGGCTTTGCTCCTCATCGGCGTCCTCGTCTTCGCGTAGTTGCAATATCCGTCGCGCGAAAAATTTAAAGCCGCATTGAGCCAATTCCGAGAATTGCGTCGCGCTCCATCGTCGCACCATACCCTTTTCGTCCATCGTCAGCAGGGCCTTCAACGCATCGCTCGAAGTGACCCGACCCGTATAACTGCCGGCGATTGCTCTTCGTCCTGGGTCGGGTGCGATCGCCTCCGGAGTCGCCCAATCCTTGTTCTGCTTTTGCCATATGGAGAGCCGGTCTTGGCGTTTGGGATGTAGGAGATAGTTCGCCCGCCGTTTCTCAACCGCGATACGTTGAGCTACCGACGCCGCCCGCCGTGCAAGCGCATCGTCCGATGACGCATCGAACCCTCGCTCGCGCATTGCCGCAAAGTTCAACAGGTCGCGTTCCGTAACGCAGTCATCCATCGAACGAGGCAGTGCGCCACTGCGGCGTGCACGCTGGCCGAGCGAGTTGGAGTCGAGCAGGCGGCGCACTTCGGCCAGGTAGGGCGAAGGGCCAAGCGGCTTGCCTTGCTCATCTTCGGCCGCATAGGAGAGCACGAGTTTGTGCGATGGCATCGAGAGCGCGAGAAAGAAGAGAAAAGGCTCTTCCGCATTCCTGTGGGCACGCGATCGGATAATAGGTCCGGGGGCGTCGGGTGCGTCGCTGCCGAGCTTGCGCCGCAAGCGTTCACGCAGCCGTGGATTTAGTTCGCGCACGACCTCATCTGGTATCAGCGGGTTATCCGGATGCTGCTGCGGAAAGACGCCTTCGTTCATACCGAGCAGAAAGACCCGATCGAAATCCAATCCGCGAGCATCCATGACCGAGAGAACCTGTACGGCTGGCCCTGTCGGTACCGACGCCTCAAGCTCAGCGTCGCGGAGAACCTCTTCAAGATATCCCAGGAATTCCTGCGGGCTCAGTTCTCGGTCCGGTGCGAGACGTTGAGCCTCCACGGCAAGACTGTCGAGCGTAGACCATAGCGCGCCGGTAGCGCGCGCGGCCGAGTCGGTAAGCAAGGCGCGAGCGGGATCGAATTTAAGCCATTCGAGCAGCGCACGGAGATTCTTCAGATGCTCTCCCAGGCTTGCATTGGTTTCGAATGGCCGAAACTGATCCAGCAGCTTCTTCCACGCGGAACTGTGGCGTTCTAGCCGCGTCAAGTTGGCTTCGATTCGACGCTGAGTCTCTTCGTCGCCAGCCATAGTCATGGCTTCGATCAACTCGCCGCGTCGGCGCTCGAAACACTCTGCCAATGGTCGCGTCTGATCAACGTATCCGACCTCTTGCAAAAGTCCGTGTGCGTCTGTGACTGCGTTATCGATTAGGGAGTTGTCGCTGAGTGCGAGGAGCGCGTCACGCCGATAATTCTGAACCGGCAGATTAACGATCGCGATTAAAGCACGCGCGGGTGCGGTTCCGCGCAGCGGCTCGCCCGAATTAATCGATAGTGGTAGCCCGTAGCGGCGAAACGCCGCCCCCAGATGCTCACGATACAGCGCGATGTTTCGGGCCACGATTGCGATGCGACTCAGATCGATCGGTTCATCGCTGGTCTCACACAGACGATATATCGTGCGGGCCGCCTCGTCGGCCTCGGCGCGCGGATCCGGCGCCTCAATAATTGCGACGGTCTCATCGGGCGGCGGCGCCGATGGAGGATTCTCAATAAAGATATGCTCTAGAAGAAAGCCGAGCCGTCCCGATCTTCCCTCGCGGCGTACGAACTCCGGCAGGACCTTATCGGCAATCGACTCTTCGCTCACGAAGCAATTCCAGGTGAGATCGGCGAAGCGCGATGCGTCGACTTTGTGTGGCGCGGCCTGAATCGTCAGTTCGGCGTCCCCGACGATTCGAATCAGCGCCGCGATAATCATGAATTGCAGCAGGCTGAGGTCATAAATCTCGGCGACGAGAATCCGCTCGACCCCTTCCAGATAGTGCGGTCTGGTTCCTATGCGTTCACACCGGAGCAGAAACTCGAAGACCGCAGCCTCCTGATCGTGGCCGTCGGCCAGCGCGCACTCTTCCAGTCTCGTTTGATAGGCCCCGAAGATTTTCGCGAAAGTTTCGAGAGCGATATCCCGTCGCCGTATCCCGGCACTTGCGGCAATCGAGTCTTCCGGGGTGAGCTTCGCACTCTTCAGTTGTCGAATAAGGCTCAGCATCCGATCGGCAGCACCCGGGGATATCTCTATCTGAGGCTCTTCCGCACGAACGCGCGCGACCGCCTCGCGCATCATCAGCCGCTCAGCAATTGCATCGATACTTCCGCGTCGGTCGAGGGTTTCGCCCCAGAGCGCTTCGATTACCTGCGGCATCGTCGTGATGCGATAGCCAAGCAGGCTTCGGTCGCGGCTCTGGCGCACCAGTTGGTCTTGGACTTTGCGCGCCGTCGGGTAAATTACGAGTCGGGCATCTCTCATGTCCGGTGCATCAACTATACGCCGCTCGATCCAGAGGGTGCACCTGGGTGCGATGGCATCTATTCACCGGTATAAAGCCGCGCTTTGTCGTTCTTATGCCCAGAGGACCCAGTTATCTTCCGATTGTATCGCGGACCGTGCAGTTTCGACCCGGATGAGTCTTTGACAGTCTCAAATACGTTGCATCGCGAAGTGTCTGCTTAAGCATTTTACCGCGTAATTGCTTGGTAATTTTGTCGCCTAAGCACGCTTAATGATGGCCCGCGACTTGCTGTCTTTATAAAGCGGAGCGCCGAGAGTGGCGCTGGATGAGAGGAGCAGGGGTTATCATGTCGGTGCGAGTTTTGATCGTTGACGATTCGGTTTTTACGCGCGATGTACTGCGGCAACATCTGGAGTGCCTTCAGTGCTCAGTGATTGCCGAGGCGGAAAACACCCTGCAGGCACTCGATCTCTTCCATACCGTGAATCCGGATCTGGTTGCGCTTGATGTTGGCGTGGCGCAGACCGGCGGAATCGGCGCGATGGCACTTTTTCGAATCATGCGGAGCGAGGCGCCGGATCTGCCGATCCTCGCGATCAGTGGCTTCGCCTATCCCGAATTGTGCAAGGCCTACCTGAAAGAAGGGGCGCTCGACTACCTGAAGACACCCTTCAACGCACAAAGCTTTGCGCGCGTCCGTAATCGGCTGGTTGAAATCTTTCCCGAGTTGAACCACCTACCGCCACCACCGGCTATTGCTCAAGCGGCTGGCGGCCGCTGAGATACCCCTCAGCTCGCGGCCGAATGGTACAGCGAGCCTAGCCCATTCGGCACCATCACGCGCTCAACTTGCAGCGGTTCTCCCGGCGTGCATACGACCTCGGCGGCCCATCCGGCTTCCGAGCTTGCGTAGAGCGGCGCGGGAGTCCCGCAATAGATCGCGCGGGTCGCCCCATTCGAAACGTCGCCGTACAGATGGATATGGCCCAGCGCGATATAGTGATAGCCGCTGGCGCTTATCTCTTCCGGAGTGATCGGCGAAGAACGATGGGTCTCGCCGCCCTCGGTGTAGAATCCATGCGCCAGGGCGATATTCCAATGTTCATCAGCCGGTTCCGGTAAGCCTCGCAGCGGCTGAAACTCCGGCGAATGCTCGACCAGGGCACGTCCCCACAAGCGCACCGACAGCTCGGGGAAATGAAGTGACCGGCCTTCAGGTTCAAGTATTAGATGAAGATTTGACGGGAACTGCTCGGGAGTCATGGCGGCGTAAATCGATCTCTCGTCGTGCGCGTCGTGATTTCCAGGAATCATCACCACCGGCATTTGCGCCCGCCCGATAGCACCCATCGCGAAGGCCAATGCTTCTTCGCTGACCCGGCTGGAATCGAACAGATCGCCGACAATCAGCAGCATATCGGCCTTCTTATGCTTGGCTAGCTCGATTACTCCACTAAAGGCGGCACGGACCCGGTCGCGGAAATCGTCGCCGCGCGGTCCCACACCAAAGGTGTCGCTCTCCAGATGAACGTCGGAAGTGTGGATGAGCCTCAGGGGTCTTTGTGGATCGCGTGGCACGCGAGAGTCTCCTCGATTCGGTTTCACGCCCGGCACCCGGGTCGCGATTGTAGGCGACACCTTAGCAGGGAAGCCCTAAATCTCTCAATTGCCGACCGTCCAAGTCCACCATTAAGGGTTGAGGACAGGTGTTTTCAGTAAGGTTGGAGTGACCTTATCGACGTGTCATAATCCCGTAGCATTACGCCACGATGAAACTACGAATCGACGATATCACCGCCGAATCGCGGCATATTTCCTTTTCGGAACCCGAGAAGGAAATAAATCACGCGTTGGATAGCGGTCCGATCCACGAGTACCGGCTGCTGCGTCCGGTTGGGGTCGATCTATCGTATTATCGCGCGGGGATGGAACTCTTCCTCGAAGGTTCGGTTGATGCGCAAACCAGCGCCAACTGCGCCCGCTGTGCCGAAGAGTTCAGCACCTCAGCCCGTAGGCCTTTTCGCTATGTGTTGGCGCCCAAGTCAGTGGCTGACGAAGAAGGCTCAGACCCGCGCAGCGAAGACCTGGAATTTTCGTTTTACGATGGTGACCACGTCGATTTGTCACCACTGGTTCGCGAGCAGGTTCTGCTCGCTCTGACCGAAAGACCCCTTTGTCGCGAAGATTGTAAAGGTCTATGCGCCAGTTGTGGCGCCAACCTGAACGAGGCACCTTGTGGATGCACCAAGGAAAAAGGTGATCCGCGGCTGGCGGTCTTGCGCACCCTCAAGGTTGGTCGCGCGTCGTAGTATCATCTGGTAAAAATTCAGGCGGAAGTAAAATCGGATGCAAGCACCAAAGCGTCGTACCTCAAAGTCCAAGCGCAACAAGCGCCGCGCGCATGATGCGCTCACCCCGGTAAACCCCCATAGCTGCCCGAACTGTGGCGAGCCCACGATGCCTCATCGGGTCTGCCGTCACTGCGGCACCTATCGCGGACGGGAACTGGCTCCAACCGCCGAGTAAGGCGGAATACGTCGTTGCTCGCCGCAGGAGTGATTCCGCGGGCGTCGCGATGATCGTTTTTCAACAGGGACAATCGTGAAGATCGCGCTCGATGCGATGGGCGGCGACTTGGCGCCCAAGGCCGCTATTGAGGGAGCCATTCGTGCCGCCCGCGATTTCAAGACCGAAGTCATTCTGGTCGGTAAGCGCGAAGTAGTCGAAAGCGAACTTGCTCAGATAGAGCACAAGGGTCTTCCGCTCTCGATCGAGCATGCTCCCGACGTGGTCGAGATGGACGACTCGCCGCTCGAATCCGTACTGGGCAAACCCGAGTCGTCGATTCATATCGGTCTGGAGATGGTCAAGCAGGGTCGAGCCGACGCCTTCGTCAGCGCGGGCAACTCCGGCGCTGTGATGGCGGCGGCGATGGCAATCCTCGGGAACCTGCCGAATGTTGATCGACCCGCGATTGCGTCAGCCGTCCCGACTACAGCTGGACTCGCCCTGCTGATCGATGCGGGCGCTAACACCGACGTCAAGGCTCTGAACCTCGTGCAGTTCGGTGTGATGGGCAGCGTCTATTGGAAGCACGTCGCCAACATACCAGAGCCCAAAGTCGGCATCTTGGCGAATGGCGAAGAGGATTCTAAAGGCACCGATATCACGCGATCCGCTGCTGCGACGCTTAAGCAGTTAGCCCCGCGGATTAATTACATCGGCTACGTCGAAGGGCGCGATCTCAACCGGGCGAAAACAGACGTAATCGTCACTGATGGCTTTACCGGGAACGTCGCGCTCAAGACGATGGAGGGCTTTGCCTCTTTTCTGCTGAGTAACCTGCGCGAAGTTTTCGAGAGCGGTTTTCTGCGCAAGATCGCGTATCTCTTAATCCGCAAAAAACTCAGTGCGATTCGTGCCCGACTCGATCCTTCCGAATATGGCGGCGCGCCTCTTTTGGGGGTCAACGGCGTGACGATTATCGCGCACGGCTCGTCGAACCCCCATGCGATCCGCAACGCGATTCGGACTGCGGCGAACGAAGCTCTGGTGCGCAACGTTAATAGCGAGATCGTGGAGATCCTCGCACAGATACCGGGCACTGTTCCCGCGAAAGCGCAGGGCAGCAAGGGTATTCGAGGTCTTCTCACCAAGATGCGCGATCGGTTGCATATTCCGCATCGTGAAGGCCATCCGGAAAAGAAAGACGGTCATACGGATAAGAAATCCGATCAGCCAGCGGCGGCGAGTACCGATAAAACAAAGGCCGCGGCCGCCGAGCCGACTCCGCAAGGACGTGAGACGCGACCGACTGAGAAAGTGCCCGATGTTGCGACGCCTAAAGGTCCAGTCGACCATCCGATACAGTCCAACGGCGTTGCGAGCGATCCGGCCCATCACGAGCCGGCGGCCAAACCGGACGATCACGATAAGCCGGTAACGAAACCGCCGACAGCCTGATCGCACCCGACTCTTTCCATAGCAAAGGAAATCCATCATGAAGCTGGCGTTGCTCTTTCCGGGTCAGGGCTCACAAAAAGTTGGCATGGGTGGCGCGCTCGCGCGCGATTACGCCGTCGCGCGGGCGGTGTTTGAAGACGCCAACGAGGCACTGGGTTTCGATCTCCAGAAACTCTGCTTGGAAGGGCCCGAAGAAGAGTTGCGTCTGACGGTGAATACTCAGCCCGCGATCCTGACGGTTTCTACCGCGGCGTTGCGGGTCTTCGAATCCGAATGCAAAGTTACGCCCGAACTCGCTGCCGGCCATAGCCTGGGTGAGTACGGAGCGCTGGTCGCAGCAGGCGCGATAGCTTTCGCCGATGCGGTCCGTGCGGTGCGTGAGCGTGGCCGCCTGATGCAGGAAGCATGTCCGGCGGGGCAGGGCGCGATGGCCGCGTTGATCGGTCTGGATCTGGCGGCGGTTCGATCTCTTTGCGAGGAGGTCTCGACCGGTGGCGAAATTGCGGTCGCCGCGAATATCAACGCTGCGGATCAGGTCGTAATCTCGGGCCACGCCGCTCCGGTGCGCAAAGCCCTTGCGATAGCCAAGGAACGTGGTGGTCGCACTTCGACGGAACTCAACGTCAGCGCTCCGTTTCATTCGCCCCTAATGGCTCCGGCGCGCGATGGGATGGCCCCTTTGCTGAGCCAAATTAAGTTTGCCGATTTGCGTTTTGGCGTGATCGCCAACGTTACTGCCCAGATCAATCGGAGCGGAGAGACCGCACGCAGCTTGCTGCTCGATCAGATCACCGGCCCCGTTCGATGGGAAGAATCGATGCGTCTCATGGCCGGTCAGGGAATTGATGTCGCGATCGAGGTTGGACCGGGTCGTGTCCTGGCGGGTTTGATGCGCCGGATCGATCGCAACATCAAGGTGCATTCCTCGGAGGAGCCAGCTGCACTTCAAGCCGCTATCGCCGCTGTCTCGGCGAGCGCCTGAACCGCTGTTCGTGAAGGTTGCTTTATTTTGTAGGCTGAACTTGCCTGCACAGTTTTAAGTCCATAAGCTGCGCTGTACATTGGCGCAGACATAGCCAGGGAGGATCGAAAGAAGATGGCCGGAGAGGTGGAAGCGAAGGTCCGCGAGATTATCAGCGAACAGTTGGGAGTATCTGCGGATGAGATCACGCCGGAGGCCTCGTTTATCGAGGATCTGGGTGCGGATTCGCTCGATATTGTCGAACTCGTGATGGCGCTCGAAGAGCAATACGGGATCGAGATCTCCGACGAGGACGCCGAAAAAATTCGCACCGTCAAAGACGTCGTCAGCTACATCGACGCACACAAGAGCTGATTGCAGCTCACTCTTAATCCCGTCGCGGTTCTCTCCGGACGGAAGCGTTAGTCGATAGGCTTCCGGCTGTGTATTCCCGTGCTATAAGGGCTCCATCGACTCTCAGTAGAGAAAAGGCTGGATAAACCGAATGCGCTGCCCCTTTTGCCGGCGTGGCGCCAGTCGCGTGGTCGATTCGAGGATGTCGGCAGACGGCGCGGCTATTCGCCGGCGCCGTATCTGCTCTTCGTGCAAGCGCCGCTTTACGACCTACGAGCGAATTGAAGAGACGCCGCCCCCGATGGTCGTCAAAAAGGATAATCGGCGGGAGCCTTACGATCGCGGCAAAGTCATCGCCGGGCTAACGAAAGCCTGCGAGAAGCGACCCGTTTCCACCGAGACGATTGCGGAGATTGGCGATCGTATCGAAGCGGCGATAGCGGAGCGCGGCGGTAGCGAGGTCCCCAGCGTCTTTATCGGGTCAGCCGTGATGGACGAACTCCATCGCATCGATCAGGTCGCTTACGTCCGCTTTGCTTCGGTCTATCGCTCCTTCAAGGATATCGAGGAGTTCATGCGCGAACTCGAAGAGCTGATCGATCGACGTAAGCAGGAAGCCGGCGAAACCAAGGCCAAGAAAAACGAAGCCTAGATTCCTTACCTCACACAATGCCCGCGAAGACTCCGTCGGCTAATCCGGACGAACATTATATCCGCGAGGCCTTGCAACTTGCGCAGGCGATGCTCGGGCGCACCGCGCCGAATCCCTCCGTCGGATGCGTTATCGTTCGCGATCGTCGCATAATCGGTCGGGGTGCAACTGCCGCCGGTGGCCGTCCTCATGCTGAGACCCAGGCACTGGCACAGGCGGGGCACCGCGCCCGTGGTGCTACTGCTTACGTGTCATTCGAGCCGTGCGCCCATCATGGCCAGACGCCGCCCTGCGCGCAGGCGCTGATAGACGCGGAGGTCGCACGCGTCGTAATCGGATGCGGTGATCCCTTTCCCAAGGTGCGTGGCCGCGGTATCGCGATGCTGAAGCGGGCCGGGATCGACGTCACCGTCGGTGTCCTCGAGGCGGAGTCGCGGACGCTCAATGAGGGCTTTATTAAGCGCATCATAACAGGCCGCCCGTTTGTGACGCTGAAGCTTGCGATGACGCTCGATGGCCGGATAGCGGCGTCGAGTGGCGACTCGCGCTGGATTAGCTCGGAAGCGTCGCGCGCCATGGTCCATCGATGGCGCAATGAGAGCGATGTCGTGATGGTCGGGGCGGGAACCGTTATCGCCGACAATCCGCGCTTTACCTGCCGGATGGAATGTGGGCGCGACCCCGTTCGACTCGTCATCGATCCCAATCTGCGTTCCGATCCGTCCGCACGGATCTTTCGCCAGCGCTCGATCGCGCCAACCTTGGTCGCGACTTCGACCGACAAGACGAAGGCTGCCCAATCCCGTTTTGGTCGCCGGGTCGAAGTTCTGGGCGTGCCCAAGAATGATACGGGGATCGATCTCGATGCTTTGATGCGCCAGCTCGCTGCCCGCGGCTGGTCGAAGGTGCTGCACGAGGGCGGGGCTCATCTGGCGGGTGCCGCCCTCAAGGCTGGAATCGTCGATCGCGTGGCCTTTTTTATCGCACCCAAGCTTCTGGGTGGCGGCCTTTCGGCGATCGAGGGACTGGTAGCACCGACGATGCGGTCGGCGATACCCTTGAATAATCTCGCCGCTCAAAAGGTCGATACAGACTGGCTGATCGAGGCAGAAGTGCACCCGAACAAGCGCCGCCCGCGCTAAAGCTGTTTTTCCTTTTCATGGCTCCGGTGATACTATTGATCGCTTAGGCGGTTTCGGATCGATGGAAGATATCTTCAGCCAAATTCGTGCAGGCAAGATGGTCGTGATGGCGACCTCGGACAATGAGGACGCTGAAGGCGACCTCGTGATGGCGGCCGAAAAGGTCACACCCAGTCACGTTAATTTCATGGTCCAGCAGGCGCGCGGAATCGTATCCGTGGCGCTTCCGGAGCGCCGTCTGCGCGAGTTCGGAATACCGCTTGTCCCGTCGTCGCAGGATGACGATGTACTCGAGCAAGCCGCCGCTCTGGTCGAGGCCCGCGAAGGCGTCACGACCGGCATTTCGGCTGGCGATCGCGCTCGCACGATTCAGGTGCTTGCTTCGGATAGCTCGGGTCGCGAAGACATCGTGATGCCCGGTCATATCCTGCCCCTGATGGCTTTGAGCGGTGGCGTGATGATGCGCAGTGGTCGCGCTGAAGGCGCGGTCGATGTCGTGCGTAGCGCCGGGATGCGCCCCGTCGCAGCGCTGTGTTCGATTCTGCGAGAAGACGGCGAGGCGATGCGGTTGCAGGAATTGCGCGACTTCGCGCAGGCGCAATCGCTACCGTTCTTCAACCTGCGCGATCTGATTTCCTATCGCCTCACCAACGAACTGCTGGTTCAGCGCGTCGGTGAGAGCACCTTTACCGTGCCGGCCGGAGAACTCCACGCGATCGTTTTTCGCAACATTGTGGACGGCCGGGAGCATCTGGCTCTGATTCACGGCGATATAGGTGGCGGCCGCCCGGCTTTGGTGCGCCTCCATTCGGAATGCCTTACCGGTGACGTCTTTGGCTCAGCCCGCTGTGATTGCGGCGAACAGCTGAACGAATCCATCCGCCAGATTCTAGCATCCGAGGCCGGAGTGATTATCTATCTCCATCAGGAGGGACGCGGGATAGGTCTTGGCAATAAGATTAAGGCCTACGCCCTCCAGGACCAGGGGATGGACACGGTCGAAGCCAATCTCGAACTTGGCTTCAAGGAAGACCTGCGCGATTACGGTATCGGCGCACAGATCCTGCGCGATCTTGGGATCGGCGAGGTTCATCTGCTGACCAACAATCCGCACAAGATCGAGAGCCTCGAGCGCTATGGCGTATTGGTCATCCGTGAGCCGCTCGAAGTCACGCCCCATCGCGGCAATATCGAGTATCTGCGGACCAAGAAGGAAAAACTCGGCCATCTGTTCACCAAGCTGAAGGCCGCGAACTAACGTACCCGCTTGGGGCTTTTGCACAGAGTTCGAAGCATCAGATTTCGTTATGGGATTAAGACACGCCGGTCGCGAACTCGCGCTCAAAGCCCTTTATCAGATTGATGTTAAGGGCGAGGCCTCCAACGAGGACCTCGCGCTTTTTTTTGAGGCGTTTCCGGCTGACGATCGAAGCCGTCTTTTCGCGTTGCAACTGGTCGATGGGGTTCGCCGCGATACGGCGCTCCTCGACAAGCATCTGGCAGGAGCGCTCGAACATTGGTCCATCCATCGCCTCTCGCGCGTCGATCACAATATTTTGCGGCTCGCACTTTATGAGCTGATCCGCATGAACGATATTCCGGCGCGCGTTACAATCGATGAAGCGATCGAATTGGCAAAGACCTACGGCGATAATGAGTCTGGTCGTTTTGTAAACGGTGTACTGGACGAAGTCGCCGGCCGATTGAAACTGAAGGGTAAGGGCGAAGAGCACGATCGAAAATGATGCTTCGAATCAGGCGTGAATCGCCGGGGATAGTTGGGCGGTTGGTGTGGGTATTTGCGGCCCTATGGTTCGCCGGATGCGGTTATCATTTTGGGGCGTCCGGCACCGGTTTGCCTCAACAGGCGAAGACGCTTTACATCCAGAAGTTCAGTAACCATACGCGCTACACCGGTATCAACGACGAATTCATGCGCGTGCTCGAAGACGAGGTCAGTGATCACAAGCGCCTCGATCTCGTAGATAGCGCGGATCAGGCTGACTTGGTTCTGGCCGGCGAAATCTACACTGTCGAGGTCCGGCCCATTGCCTCCAATGCCGTTGGCGAACCCATCGTTTACTCCGAAGCGATCAAGGCTACCGCGACGCTGACCGACAACCATACCCGCAAGGTTCTGTGGACTTCGAAGGGTATCGGCTCGGTCGATAACGCACCGGCTGTATCATCCTCGGTCGTTACGACGTCGCCGCTGTTTCTGCAGCAAAACCTGCGTGCGCAGGATATCGGTAATCTGCCCGATATCCAGTTGGCTCAAACCCAGCGAGCATCGACGCGCGAGTACAACATGGAACAGATCGCTCAGAACCTCTACGCCGCGATGTCCGAAGGCTTCTAGCCCCACAGCTCCCGATGCCGGCTGAGAACGCGCTCGCCTTTCTGCGTAATCTCCGGCGGGACGCTTTGCCGCCTCCGGTGGTCGTCATCGCCGGACCGCAGCCCTTCGTCCGCGAGTATTGTCTCGATCAGCTTCGCACCCGGCTGACGCAAGCCGGTTACAAGTATCGCTCCTTTCAGCTGGGTACCGGCGCAACTATCGATCCCGTTCTAAACGAACTCGGTGCGGCCGATCTCTTTGCGCCGAAGCGACTGGTCGTCTGTAGAATTCTGCGCTCCTATCGCGACCGGGGAGGCTCTTCCGACGAAGATACTGAGGGGCGCGCCTCAGGTTCCGACGCCGGTGGCGAAGCGGCCCTGGTTTCCGCGATCGAACGGCTCGGCGATGGGGTCAGCCTCGCCGTCATATGCGAGAAAGATACGGCGCCCGCGAAGATCCGACGCGCCGGCGAGCAGCACGGAACGATCGTTAATTGCATGCGCCCGTTCGATAACCAGATAGGGCAATACGTCGAAATCATTGCTCGCAATACCGGATTGAAGGTTGCTCCCGACGCAGTGGATTTGCTGTCGACCCGTCACGGCAGCGATCTGAGTGCGATCGCCAATGCGCTCGATCGCGCCGCAATCGCGGTCGAGGAAGGCAAGGCGCTACAGGCCGCCGATCTGGGGGCGAATGGTCGGAGCAGAGTGCCCGATCTTTTTGAGCTGGCTGAAGCGATCGCTCGGGGCGATACCAACGAAACGCTCGCTCTCTTTTCTCGCGCGATTCAGGTCGGGCGCGATCCTATCGAGATGCTCGCGGTGGAAGTTATCCCGTTGCTGCGCCGCATGCTCGTCGCGGCTGCGCTGCTCGCGGTTCGCAAGGGTCCGCCGGCAATCGCAAGCGCGCTGGGGATGCCCCCATCCAGCACGATGGTAATGAGGGCCGTCGAGGGTGCGCGCAACTTCGGCTTGGCACGCCTCCGCGCAGCCCATCGTCGCGCTTGTCAGCTCGACGAGCGCTTTAAGATGGGCTTGATCAAGGAACGCGAAAGCGCAGTAGCCGGAATGTTGCTCGATCTGATGGCGCGCGAGGGCGAAGCCTAGGCGCTCTTGGTGCCGTGGGCTTTGTGCAGGCGGCGCGAGAGACGGGCGATTTTGCGCGAGGCCGTGTTGCGCTTCATCACGCCCTTGCTCGCCGCTTTTTGCAGCAGGCTGGCGGCTTCGCGCAGTGCCTTGTTGGCGGCCTCAGCATCGCTTCCCGCGATAGCTTCGAGCGCGTTCTTCGCAGCCGTACGAGTACGAGTCTTAACGAGCCGATTGCGCGTCTGACGCTTCAGATTCTGACGATGGCGCTTCTCGGCCGACGGATGAACTGGAATATGCGGCATAACCCCAATTAAGTAACAGTGCTGTGAGGTTCCGTCAATTCACTTGACGGCTTGGGTGCTGTCCTAATCTTGCCTGGGTGGTCCCAGCTCCAGATCGATGGTGCGTTAATTGCTTTTGAGACGCGGATCGTCAGTAGCGATGCATTTGGCGGAACGCACAACATCCCATTTCTCCTTGGCCTCAGGGTGCGCCTGCTCGATGGTGTCGGCTTCGCGAGATAGCGTCCGGATTCGCTCTTCACACTCCTCGAGAGTAGAGCCGCCTGATTCATGTGCCCACGCGTTGAGGGGCTCGTTGGTCAGGACCTCGCCACTCTCTCAGAAAGGTGGAGTCATCAAATACCAGCCGATCAACACAAGTGCAGCACCCTGGCATGGCTTCAAGCTATTTCTCCTTAGCGTCGCGCCACAGCTCATCGATTTGTCCTGGGCTCAGCTTCGTGAGCTCCAATCCCTTGCTGGACGCTTTTGCCTCGACCTTTTGGAACCGGCCGATAAATTTCTCGCACGCGCGTCGCAAAACCTCTTCGGCGTTGTGACCGATAAAGCGGGGTGCGTTGGCAAGAGCCAGCAGCATATCGCCGATCTCCTCGGCCGCTGCGTCGGGGTCGTTGCGCGATAGCGCTCCTTCGACCTCGTCCATCTCCTCACGCACCTTGGCGAGCACCGCATGGATATCCGCCCAGTCCATCCCGGCGTGACGAGCCTGCGACCCGAGTTTCTCTGCCCGCATCAGGGCCGGCAATCCTCGGGCGATACCGTCAAGCGCCGATTCGGCTCCGGTCCGCTTACGCTCTTCGTCCTTGATCCTGCTCCAGTTCGCTACGACCGCATCGGCGGTCTCAGCCTTGATATCGCCATAGACGTGAGGATGGCGCCTGATCAACTTCTCCGCCGACCAGTTCATCAGATCGATGAGTGAGAAGCGTTTCTCGTCCTCGGCGACAGCGGCGACCAGGATTATTTGCATCGCGAGGTCGCCGAACTCGTCCTTAATCTCGTGGGAATTGTTACGCTCGATCGCGTCGGCCGCCTCGTATGCCTCCTCGATCACATACTTGCTGAGACTGGTGAGCGTCTGTTCGCGGTCCCACGGGCATTCCCGGCGCAGCGTGCGCACCACTTCGATCAACCGCGCGAGGGCGGCCGTCTCTTCTGGCGTGGGTTTACTCATACCCGCCGGATCGGACTAGGCGCTCTTCGCGCGATTGAGGACCTGCTCCGTCAGGAACGTCGAGATGTCCTGGATGCCTTCGGCGCAGACCTCGTGACCACAGCTGTAATCGCGGAACGTTACCGGTGTGACGAGTTCGCGCAGCATCTCGACTGATTTCCGCGCCTTGCTCATATCCAGGTCGGTATCCGCGCGCCCGTGTTCAACCAAGGTCGGCAATTGAGCGATAGTTCCGCGGGTCTTGGCTCGTTCGTAGAGGTAGTCGGGGAGCATCGTGGAAATGCCGATGAGCGCGGCAAATCGATCGGGCCATCGCATCGCGAGGT
This sequence comes from Binataceae bacterium (SeqCode), assembly GCA_035541875.1. Lineage (GTDB taxonomy): Bacteria > Desulfobacterota > Binatia > Binatales > Binataceae > JAJPHI01. The sequence goes on along the minus strand of DATKML010000023.1, from coordinate 108,619 downwards.
TATAGGCCATCATGCCGCCCTGACTGAAGCCCATCAGTGCAATGCGTTCGCGATCGATGGGGTAACGACCGAATGCTTCATTGATGAATCCCTTCAGGTCTTCAACGGCAGCGTCGACCTTATCCTCATCCGGCTTGGAGCCCATCTTGGTTTCGTACCAACTGTAGCCATTGACCAGACCGTACTGGACCGGAAGTTTGCCTTGTGGGCAGAGGACGAGAAACTTTCCGTCGGCGATAAAAGGCGCGATCCCGTGGAGATCGAAGGCGCTCAGCCCCCATCCATGCATTGCAAGGATCGTAGGATGAGGTCCCTCACCTGCAGGCTCGTAGACCGTATGCACGAGATTCATTCGGCTTCTCCTGGTTAGCTGAAACCGCATCATAGACCTACGAAAGGTTACCTGCCAGCGGATTTACCCCGTTCTTCCTCGTTCGTCTGTGCGCTATAAATGATGGTCGCGCGCCAGTCAGTTGGGGAAGGGCGGCAGTGGCGAGGACGGGCAGATCGCGGTGCAATTTGAAAAATTGAGCTTCCTTAGATGCGGTTCGCTTGCGCGCGGTGGCCGGTTTATCGCGCTGTCGACTGCGGTGCTAATCGCCGGTGCTTCGACCGTCTTTGCCGACGATAACGTTCCGGTCTCATCATTCAGTGATCGAGCTGCAGGCGTACTGGCGGGCCTTTTGTTGCTGTCGCTGGTTCTTTACGCCCTCTATTCCGGCGCCCGGCCTCTCATACGTGAGGGCAGCTCAGGTCTCTGGTCCGCAGTCTTCGTACTCCTCGCGCTGTGGATCATAAAGAGTATCGCGGTTACCTATTTTCCCGGTTTCAAGGTCGATGTAGGCACGTTCGAGGCGTGGGGTTTCGATATCTCGCAGAACGGACCTTCCTCGATGTACCGGGCGGGTTCGTTTCTCGATTATCCGCCGGGCTACCTCTACGCCCTGTGGGCAGCCGGATCGCTCGCGCGGCTGACGGGCGCCAGCGACGCGATGCTCCGAATCATTATCGAGACCCCCGCGCTCGCTGCTGATTTTCTGTTGGCCGCGCTGATGTTCATCATCGTGCGGCGGCGATCCTCGGTGAATGCAGCCTGGATCGCGATGCTTTTCTTCGCGCTCAATCCGGCGCTGCTGTTCGACACCGTTATCTGGGGCCAGAGCGACTCGACCCTCGCCCTCACGCTGATGTTGGCGATCGTCAGTATCCTCGATGATGAAATCGAACTCGGTTGGGGCTTGGCTGCGCTGGCTTTTCTGATCAAGCCGCAAGCGATGATGCTCCTGCCGGTCCTCGGCCTCTGGACCTTGCGCAAGATGACCTACGGCCAATGGTTCAGATCTGCGCTCGCTTTTATTGCGGTCCTCGTTGTGGGGATAGCGCCGTTTCAGGTCAACCATCCATGGACCTGGCTGCCAGACCTCTATATTTCGACCGCAGCCTATTACCACGAGACGTCGGTCAATGCCTTCAACTTCATCGCGCTGCTGGGTGGCCTCCGTCGCAACGATGCGGACCCGATGGAGTTGTCGTATTTCACCGTCGCACTGGTCGCGTTGGTGATCGTTTACGCGATGGTGATGCGCTATCTGTGGCGCAAGCCCAGCTCTGGCGGGGAGGGGGCCAATGCGCAACTCGTGCTCTTTGGCCCCTCGGCAGCTTTCGTCATTCTGGTCCTCGCGGCCCAGCGTTACCTGTCCGACATGAGCTTCAGCCTCTCCTATTTCACTATCGGGATGAGTCTGCTCGTGCCGCTCTATGCGATCGTCGCGTGGGTGATTTTTGAAAGTCCGACCCGCCGCAATCTTTTCATGATGGCCTTTATCGCGCTCTTCGGATTTTTCATCCTCGCACCACGGATGCATGAACGGTATCTCTATCCGGCGGTCGTGTTCGCTATACCGTTGGCGTTGGAAGAGCCGCCGATGCTCGGGGTCTTCATCGTGGTGACGCTGACCGGCGTGTTCAATCTCGCTTACATCCTTCACACGCTGAATACGGTTGTATTCCTCGACGGACGCGATGGACTCGCGATGACCACCGCGGTATTGAACTGCGGTGCGTTGCTGGTTGCCGCGTACTTCGGATTCAGCTCAGCGCGCGAGGCTACGGATGGCGCGGTACCATCGATCCCGGGCACGGCAGGTAAGCAGGCAGCCAAAAGGCCAGTCCCAGCGCCCGAAGGGCAATGGTCGATCGAGTCGCTGGTCTCATGGCCGAAGCGGATCGTGATCGGGCCACCGCCAGCTGAAACCTACGAGCGCTTCCCATGGATCCGGATCGATACCATCTCGGTCATCTTACTAACGGCCGTCGCCGGCTTTCTGCGCTTCTGGCATATCTCCCATCCGCCGGAAATCGTCTTTGATGAAGTGCACTTCGTCGGGCAGGCGCGTCATTACCTGCACAACGAAACCTTCCTCGATCCCCATCCGCCGGTGGCCAAGCTGGTGATCGCTGCTGGTATCGCCTTGTTTGGCGACCATCCGGCGAGTTGGCGCTACGGCAATGCGATACTCGGAACCTTGATGATCGCGGTTACCTATCTGCTTGGGCGCCGGATGTTCAAATCGCGGCTGGCAGCTTTTTTAGGCGCCGGGCTCATCGCACTCGATGGCTATTTTGTTGTCGATTCGCGTATCGCCTGTATCGATATCGTTTATCTGACGCTCGCGTCGATCTGTTACCTGCTGCTCTTCCGCTTTATTCAGACTCCGGAACAATCGAGTCGCCGCCTGATTCTCATACCGCTGGGAATCATTCTTGGCCTCTGTGTCGGCGCAAAATTGTATATCCCGGCGCTGACTTTTCTGGTGGTGATGGGCTTTATCGCCTTTACGATGTGGCGGCCGCAGATTCCGGCGATTCAAAACGCTCGTTCAGTTCCTCCGCCGGAGCGTGATCGCTTTCGCCGCACTTTCGGCGCTCTGATGCTCACCGGATCGTTGTCGGCGATTTTCTACCTGGCGTCCTTTACCCCGCACTACACCCTCGGATGGTGGGGCGGAATCTCCGACCTGTTCCACTACTACAAAGATGTAATCTGGTACGAGAATAGTGTCTCTACCGCGACGCATCCCTACGCCTCGCCTTGGTGGAGTTGGCCGCTGATGCTGCGACCGGTGGCCTACTGGCAGAACTTTCCGCAGACCGGCGACGTCTCGACAATATGGGGCGCAGGCAATCCACTGACCTGGTGGGGAGCTATCGCGGCGATGGCAGTGACGGCGGTCCGCGCTGTCGAACGCCCTAGCATCACACGGACTTTCATGGTCGTCTCGTATCTGGCTTACTTCCTGATCTGGATACCGATCGGCCGTATCCTTTTCCTCTATCACTACATGCCATCGGTCTACATCGGCTATCTCGCTTTGGGCGCGCTCTTGGCCGATCTCTGGACAGGTGAAGCTGAGTTTTGGGAAGGGCTCGTGCTTCTGCTGACGATGTTTCCCGTCCTGATCGTTGGAGTGGGGCACATGGTCGCAGTTTACAAACCGACCTTTGTCCCCGAGAGCTTCCAGACGAAAGCTGGATTACCAATCATCATCGCCGTCGTCGCCGCGTATGTGGTGGCGTTGCGTAGTCCGCGCAATGGTTCCCGCTTCGTATTTTTCGTCTTCACGGCAACCGCGCTGGCACTGTTCTTCTATTACCTGCCGGTTTGGTTAGGAACTCCGATTGCGCGTGAGGGTTACTATGCCCGCATGTGGCTGCAAGGTCCGGGGTTGCAGAACTGGATATGAACCGGTCGATTAGCCACTTCCTCCGGCTTGCGGGATTTTGTTTGGTGATTGCTCTATTCATCGGCGTCGCCGGGTTTTCCTTGCGAGCCGGTGCTGAGGAAAACCTGCTCCACAACGGCGACTTCCACCAGGGCTCCGGCGATGCCTCGGTCGATGGGTGGGAGACGGACGGATGGATCCAGAGTCAGGGCACAACCGATTATCATTGGATCAGACCGGAAAACGGTCAGCCCGGCGAACTCGAACTTTTCACGCATAAAGATAACGATGCCCGCTGGAAGCAGCCTATCCAGCTGGCTCCCGGATGGTACGAGGCGAGCGTCGAAGCCAAGACCGAAAAAGTGCTACCGTTTTTCACCGGAGTAAATCTCAGTACGCTCGATAATGGCGTCGTGTCCTCCGATCTCAAGGGCGACAACGATTGGACCGAGCTGAGCTTCTATCTCAAGGTTGGGCCTCGTGGCGCCGATGTCGACTATTGTCTGCGGCTCGGCGGCTACATGAATCTGACGCGCGGACACGCCTATTTCCGTAACGCGAGGCTGGTAAAGATCGATGGGCCACCAGCCGGCGCCGAGCATGTTTACGATCTCGATGCGATTCGTAAGGCCCAGTTCTCCGGGCCGATCGGGAGCCCGTGGAGCCTCGCCGGTGTTCTTCTGTTGCTACTTGGCATGAGCGGCATTGGTTGGTGGCTGCTGGCTGAGCCCGAGGTCGCAGTCCCGTCGAAGGAGGAGGCTCGTCCTCCGGAGAAGACTCGCAAAAAGGTCAAAGCTCGTGGCCGCTGACGAGCAGATTGTAGTCCCCGAAATCCAGTCGAGTCCCGCCGAACCGAGTATCGAACGGCTGCTCTTCTGGATCCCCTTTCTCAGTTTTTTCTATTTCTACCAGGGCGCCGATCAGAGTACGGCGGCCCGCTTTGATTTGATGCGCTCGATTATTGAGCGGCGCTCCCTCTGGATTGACGGCTACTGCGGTTATAACACCGCCGACATTATCTCCTACGCCAATCACTACTACTCGGTTAAGGCCCCGGGCGGTTCATTATTCGGGATCGTCCAATGGCTAATCTTCACACTGCTTTTATCCCCACTAGCCGCGCATCACGAGACTTGGTACTGGGCGCTCACGACATGGCTGACGATTGTTTTCTCGACGAGCCTGCTGGTCGCGATCGCCTGCGTCGTGATGTACCGGCTGATCCTGTTGCTCGGGGGAACCCCGGGCCGCGCTGTGGTGTGTGCCCTGCTTCTGCCATTCGCGACGATCATGTTCCCTTACGCGACCGAGATGACTGGCGAGCCGCTCGCCGGAGCCTGCCTGCTTATCGCGTTCTACATTCTGGTGAGCCAGAAGGAAGAGCATGAGGTATCGCGCCCGCTGCTGGCGGGGACGCTCGCCGGATGGGCGGTGCTATGCGACTTTCCCACGATGCTGATCGCGTCGGCGTTTGCGCTCTATGCGTTGCTGCGCTTCGGTATCAACCGTCATCTAATCGCGTTCGCGGCCGGTGCCATCGGCGCGGCAGTTATTCTGCTCGCATACAATAAAAGTGCCTACGGGAATCCTTTCTTTCTCAGCTATCAGGGTTACAAGATGGCCGAGAATACCCAGTTCCCGGAACAGTCGGTGGGCTTTGTCGGTTTGACCTATCCGCGTTTGGATATTCTTAACAAGATTCTGATCGATCCCCAGCGCGGGCTGTTCTACTGCAATCCGGCTTTGCTCCTTACCGTTCCCGGATTGGTTTTCATGCTTATGCGCAAGGGCGTTCGCGGCGAGGCGTGTGTCGTTGGATTCGCTGCTGTCGTGATGATTCTCTTCAACGCCTCTTTCGGCGAATCGATCGTTTCGTGGGGCGGCGGTACGGCCACCGGACCGCGGCAGATCGTCGCGGCGATGCCCTTCATGGTGATTCCGCTGGCGTTTCTTCCCTCGTGGCTCAACTGGCCGTTGGCAGTTCTGGGCCTTTTCTCGACGACGGCGATGCTGATGGCGACGTCGGTCGAGCCGCACTTCCCCTACGAATACGGTAATCCGCTGCGCGATTTTGCCTTGCAGGGTTATCTGCGCGGCGATTTTGCTTACGATCGCGATGCATACTTTGGCGGTCCGCCCATCGTCGGCGAATCCACTGCGTTCAACTTGGGCAAGCTGGTCGGTCTTCCCGGGGCGCTTCAATTATGGCCGCTCGCCGTCCTTTGGATCCTCGGCCTATGGCGATTGGGGGGACGCGATCATCGTTGGGGGGCGTGGCGCAGCCTGGGGATCAGCGCGATCCTAACGCTTTTCGCGCTGCCGCTGGTCTATACGCGGGTGACCGCGATGAAAGCCGTTCCCCATAATGGGTTGTTCGGCCGTTATTACCGCGAGCTGAGACCCAACGGATTTCCCCCGCACTTCGAGCGTGTCGATGCGCAAATTGATTTTCCGAACGTCGGCAGCCTCGGCGGGTTGCCGGGGCCCTCGCGAGTGATCTGGACCGGTACGCTGACGGCTCCGCGCGATGGGGTTTATCGCTTCGGACTCCAGTCAGACGATTCTGGTTGGCTTACGATCGATGGTAAGCCGGTTATCACGGCGAACCCCGATGCCGCTCAGTACACCGCCACCGGCAGCATCGCCCTGCGCGCCGGGAAGCATCATATCGAAGTAGGCGAATACAACATCTTCGGCGATGCCTCGATACATCTCTCGTGGGTGCTGCCCGGCGGCCAGCCCGAAATCGTGCCGTCCTACGCTTTGACGCCCGATTAGTCCGCTTGTGGCAAAAGCGCCGCGCGGGTTACCTCACGTCGGTCGCTCTTATCCAGCGCCTCCGCGGCCTTCGATAATGGGAAGGTCGCGTCGCACATCTCGCGATACGGATAACGGTCGATATGCAGCGCCAAGAAATCGAGCGATTTCTTCAAGTAGTGGGGTGGATACGTGGCCGCGCCGATGATTTCGATCGCCTTGAAGGTGATCATCGAAGGAGTAATCGGTACCGTCTGCCCGGGAGAGATATTGCCCATCTCGATCACCCGGCTGCCGGCTCCAACCATCCGAAGCGCATCGGCGAATGCTTCAGGCACACCCGCCACCTCCATCACGACATCGGGGAAGCCGCCGCAAAGTTCGCGAACCCGCTTGGAGCGAGCCTCCGGATCGGGTAACTCGCGGATATCGATCGTCTCGGCTGCGCCGAACTTCCGCGCTTCCGCGAGTCGCTGATCAATCGCGTCGACCGCGATTACGCGAGCGCCTCGCTCTTTTGCAATCGCCATCGCGTGTAACCCCAATCCGCCCGCGCCCAGAACGACCAGCGTTTCGCCGTAAGCAACGCGCCCGCGATCAAGACCCCAGTACACTTGGGACATCGCGCAGTTAGCTGAAGCCGCGATGATGTCCGGCACGTTATCCGGTACGCGGTAGAAGGCTTGGCCTGGCCGAATAACATAGTGCGTTGCGAAGGTGGAAACGAAATGGGGCGGTTCGTCCGGATGGCGTCCGCCCAGCACCTTGTTGGTGCATGCTGCCTGATTGCCGCGTACGCAATTCGCGCAACGATTGCAGACTAGATAGTAAACCGGGGCGATACGATCACCGGCCTTTACCGGCACGCCTGCCCAGTCAGTCGTGACTCCTGAGCCAAGCTCAAGCAGACGTCCGCTCATCTCGTGACCCGGCATCGTGCCGCGCCGTCCGCCAAATTCGCCCCGCCAGATATGGACCTCGGAGCCGCATACGTTGGTCTGGGTTATTTCAGCGATCGCGCCGTCGGCAGGTGGCGACGGAACATCGTATTCGTGGAAGTCGATTTTGCGAGCTGATGGAATAAAAGCGATCTTGCCTTTCATAGCGGGGTCCTCTGGCTTTGGCTGAGTTGATTGTGCGTAATCTCGCCGAATCGTGGCTCAAACTACAAGCGCCGCGATTCTCACTGCGGGTTTTTCAGGATATCCGGTACGGCGTGTTCGACCGGTCGCCGCTGTTTGAGCGCTTCTGCCTTAACCTCTTCCATCAGGCGGGCTTCTTGCCGCCCACGTGAGGTGCAGGTGACATCCTTCGTCGGATGCAACGGCACATGGAGCGGGGCGGTAAAAGTCGCTTCGACCGAGACGATACTCGATTCAGTTCCTGCCGTCGCGACGTGAAAATCGTAGACGGCCGATGAGTTCAGATCCGGTTCGGCGTCGATCGTCCGCCCGATTCCCCTGACCTTGCCGCAGTCAGCATCTTCCAGAGTAAAGCCCGTTCCAACGGTCTCCGCCTCGAGGGTTCCGTCGTTCGGATCGGCGCGGATCGTGCGATAACCGTTGTTTTCCACCACCGCTTTGACCGTATCCCACGCCATATCATACGGTAACTTCAGCGTGACGGAGGTCAGTCGGGGGGTAGTCGGCTGCGGCTTCTCCTGCGGCGGATAGAAGCATCCTCCGAGTACCACAGCGAGCGCGAGCAAAAGCGGGATATAGTTGGCCGACGCTCGGGAATAGTCTCCCTCGACGGCCCGAAAGCTCTCAAAATGCAGTTTCATGGCAAATCGCGGGCCATGATAGCAGAGTTGGGGATTCATCCCATGTCTGCCTCGGTTCGGGCTCAACTCCCACTGAGCGATACCTTTATGTTAAACTTCCGGCCCAATCGGAATTCGACTGTTCCCTCGGAGGCGCAACTTTCATGTCCGGCCATTCCAAATGGAGTTCGATTAAGCATAAAAAGGCGGCGCGCGACGCCAAGCGCGGCAAAGTCTTTACCAAGCTGATCAAGGAAATCACGATCGCGGCCCGTCTCGGTGGTGGCGATCAGAACGCCAACCCCCGCCTGCGCACGGCTGTCGCTGCGGCCAAAGCCCAATCGATGCCCAACGACAATATCGACCGCGCGATCAAAAAAGGTACCGGCGAACTGGGCGGCGGCCAACTCGAGCAGGTCTCCTACGAGGGCTATGGACCCGGGGGCGTTGCCCTGATGATGGATGTCCTTACCGATAATCGGAATCGCACGGTCTCGGAAATTCGTTTCATGCTCTCCAAGGCGGGCGGAAGCCTTGGTGAATCGGGATGCGTTGCCTGGATGTTCCGTAAGCGCGGCGTGATCACGATCGAAAAGAGTGCTGCCGAAGAAGACAAACTCATGGAATTGGCTCTCGATGCCGGCGCTGAGGACGTCGTCTCGGACGATGAGACCTATCAGGTGCTGACTGCGCCGGATACCTTCAGCGCGGTCCGCGCCGCTATCGAAGCGGCCAAAATTCCGATGGTGAATGCTGAAGTCTCGCTCGAACCCGATAACACGATCAAGGTTACGGGCCATCAGGCCGAGCAGGTGCTCAAGCTGATGGAAGATCTCGAAGACCATGACGACGTCCAGTCCGTCGCTGCGAACTTCGATATCGACGAAGAGGAGATGGCGCAGTTCTCCGCAGCCTAGCTAATGGGCTGGCATGGAGGCACCACCTCGAAGAATCACGTACAGCTCAGCGAGCGGTTAGTACGCGTTGAGCCGGTACCAGTTCTGAGATGCTGGAAGTGCCTTGGTGAGGAACTTGGTGGCTTAATTTCCTGACGAAGTGTGCCGGAGGAGGGGATGAGGATAATCGGGGTGGACCCCGGCAATGCGGTGACGGGCTACGGTGTCGTTGAGCGCACCTCTGCGCCGTTGTACATCGCCGCCGGCGCTATTCGCAATCAAAAGATAGGGCGCGGCCCGCGTCGTCTGGCTGCTCTTTATGATGGCCTGATCGAGGTTATCGATAAGTACACTCCCGACGTGATGAGTCTCGAGCGCAACTTCGTCGCCACCAACGTGCAGAGCGCCTTCACTCTCGGCGAGGCGCGAGCCATCGCGATGCTCGCCGCGGCTCATCGCAATCTCAACGTTTTCGAATACACCCCGACCGACGTTAAACTCACGATCGCGGGCTACGGCCGCGCCGACAAGAGACAGGTCGAACAGATGGTGCGTCGGACCCTGACGCTCGACGACGCTCCTTTGATCCACGACGCTACTGATGCACTGGCCATAGCGCTTTGCCACGCCTTTCGCGAGGGCCTCGGTAATGCGGTCCGCGCCGCTGAGACGCGGGAAGCTGAGTTGCGGCGGAAACCTCTCCGTGCGGTGCGCTCGTGATCGCCACCCTTAGCGGCAAAATCAAACTGCGCGAATCCGATCGTCTGATCGTGGAGACCGGCGGCGTCGGCTACGAAGTCCTTATCCCGCTGAGTACCTACTATCGTCTGCCGTCTGCAGGCTCGCCCGTCGAACTCGAAATCCGCCAGGTCGTCCGCGAGGATTCGAATACGCTCTATGGTTTCGCGACGCTGGGCGAGAAGCGCGCGTTCGACCTCCTGATGGGCGTGCAGCACGTTGGTCCCAAACTCGCGATGGCGGTGCTATCGGTTCTGGCTCCCGCGGATCTCGGCACGGCGATCGTGCAGGGCGACGTCGACAAAATCGACGCCGTTCCGGGCGTAGGTCCCAAGGTTGCCGAGCGCATCGTGCGTGAGCTCCGCGACAAGACTGGCGAGTTGAGCTTGGCGAGTGCGGTGCCGGCCGCTGCGATTCCCAATGGTCGCGGGACCGGTCATCCCATCATGGACGACGCACTCTCGGCGCTGGTTAATCTAGGCTACAAGCCCGCCGAGGCGAAGCGTGCTATCGACGCGCTCGGTGCGGTCGGCGATGATGAAGACTTGGAAGTGGTGATTCGCAAATCGCTGGCGGTGATCCTGGGTGAAAAGTAATCGCGATCTGGACGACGCCTTGCCTCCGGTGATCGAGGAGCCTGCAGACTCACTGGAAGAAACCGAAGAAGCTTCGGGAGGACGCAAGCGCACGCGCAGTGTAGCGCCCGCCGCGAGCGAGGAGGATCACACGCTCGACCTCTCGCTGCGTCCCCGATCGCTCGGCGAATTTATCGGCCAGGAACGGCTCAAGAAGGTCCTTGGGATGTCGATCGAGGCCGCGCGCCAGCGTGACGAGGTGCTCGATCACGTACTCTTCTCCGGGCCGCCCGGTCTCGGCAAGACCTCGCTTGCGCACATTATCGCGCGCGAGATGGGCGTGAATGTCCGCTCGACTTCCGGACCCGCAATCGAACGTGCCGGGGATCTCGCTGCGATCGTGAATGACCTGGAAGAGGGCGATGTCCTCTTTATCGATGAGATCCATCGCCTCGCGCGCGTGGTCGAAGAGATTCTCTATCCGGCGATGGAGGATTTCGAACTCAATATCGTAGTTGGAAAAGGGCCGGGTGCCCGCACGATGCGCCTTGCGATCAAGCCCTTTACGATGGTTGGAGCTACCACCCGATCAGGATTGCTGAGCTCACCGCTGCGTGATCGCTTTGGCCAGCATTACCATCTGGATTTTTATACCCGCGACGACTTGGCCGAGATCGTCCGACGATCCGCTCGATTGCTCGGCATCAAGATGAGCGACGACGGCGCAACTGAGTTGGCTGCGCGATCCCGTGGCACCCCCCGAATCGCGAATCGACTACTGCGCCGCGTGCGCGATTTTGCCCAGGTTCATGACGCCGCAACCGTTACGCGCGAGATCGCTCTTGGCGCGCTCGAACTCCTCGAGATTGATGCCTGCGGCTTCGATCGGATGGATCGTGCCATCCTCGCCGCGATTATCGACAAGTTCGATGGCGGCCCGGTCGGAGTCGAAAGCTTGGCAGCGGCGGTTGGCGAAGAGACCGATACAATCGGCGAGGTCTACGAACCCTATCTGTTACAGGAGGGCTTCATCGCGCGCACCAGTCGCGGCCGCGTCGCCACGCAGCGCGCCTATACGCATCTTGGCCGCACCCGCCGCGGCAGCTTGCTCTGATCTATAGCGCCTAAGCTCCATTGTCATCCTGGATACAAGAGCGATCATGAATGCACCCCTGCCAGCGTCGCGCAAAAGCGAAGCGAGCGACACGTCTACGCGAAGCGATTCTCTGTCATTCAGAGGCGAGTCTGCGAGCCGAAGAATCTCGCGGCCTCCTCAGGCCGCAATCGGTCAGTCCCAGCGACGAGAGCTGCAGGGCACGTACTCCCACGATCACCCCGACTTCCGCCACTCAGCGAGCAGCTTTTGGACTATTTCGGCGTGCGGTGATTCGATCTGTTGATAGATGGTTAGGGCCTCTTCAGCGCAGCGAATTGCCTCTGTACGCTTCCCCAATTCTTCCAGCACCTGAGAGGCGTTGAAGAGGGCGCTACTTTCGCCGCGACGGTCACCGATCTCTCTCGCGATGGCGAGGTGTTGCTGGTTGAACTGGACCGCAAGTTGATATTCACCAAGGCCGAAGTATGCGAGGCCTAAGTTGCCGAGGGAGCCACCTTCGCCACGGCGGTCACCGATCTCGCGCGCGACTGCCAGGCATTTTAGGTAGGATTCGACGGCGCCGTGGTAGTCGCAAGGGAGCAATAGGCATTACCGAGGCCACCGAGGGCGCTGCCTACCCCGTGGCGGTCGTTGATCTCGCGAGCGATCGCGAGCTGAGTCTTCCCCAGGCCGCCCATCCCGCGCAACGCGGATATCAGCACGCCGCCGTTCCGGATGGCCCCAACGAGGGTTTCGATATCCTCCTCCCGCCCGACAAAATCCCCCACTGGTGCAGGCAGTTGATGCGGCACATGGTTCGTGGATGCTCCGGCGGGGCCATTGTTGTGGTGATGGGTTTCGACTTTCTCTGCAACGATAGCGCCGCGTCCAGCTTCTATTTTCTGCTGCTTCGCGTTAGGCGAGTTGATAGCGATGTTGTTGAAGTCGCTGACTTGTGTGCTCGGTTCAGAAACCACCGAATCGGTTCTCTGCTCTTCCGGCGTAACGAACCAGAGAACGGTTGTCATAAACCTAAGGCAGCCAAGACGAAACCGGCGACCAACTGGTTCGCTTCCAATGTGTCCCAGAGCGTATCGAGCACATGGCTCTGGGTTACCTTTTCCTTTACGAAGTCCTCGACGGGTTTGCTGAGCGTCACGCTAAAAATGGACGCCCAAATCGCTGTGAGAATTGCAGCCGTCGCATAATCCCAACGCCCATTTATCTACAAGATAGCCGCGTTGGGCAATCGGTCGCGGCGCTGCAGTTCGGCTTCCATCCCGCGATGCCGTCAAGGGTGAAGAATTTCCCTTTAGTTACCGAAGGCAAAGAAAGCTGTTAACTCAATGTTTCACGTGAAACATTGAGTCAGTCGCGTCCGACTTCTCGCCGGTGCACGGCGGCGCAGTTGGCCCGAAAGAAATTAATGGATCTGCCGCGACGTCTTCTGGATCCGATCCATCCAGAAGGTGAGTCTCGGCGTGTAGGCGTGAGGCACGCAGTTGCCGCATATATCTTCTGCCAGATGGCTTACGTTTCGCAGCGCTATCTGGAAAGGCTGGGACCGGACGAATCCGCTGGGCAAATTAGCCAGCAGCTCCGCTAGTACCTCGAGTGCTGAGGCCAAATTCGCGAGGATCGCGCCGAGTACTCCCTCTTCGACCACGAGTCGCGGCTGATAGAGCAGATCATGCGTTGTGCGCAATTCGGCGAGAAACAGAAGCACAGCGCTGTCGAGTTGCGTGCTGATGCGCTGTGTCGAAACATTACCTGCTTCGTATGCCGAGTTGATCGCTAGAAACTCTGCTATCACAGCATGCAGATTGCTTTGCACTCGATTGAGCCGCTCGTCGAAGGTCACCCGATGGATCTCGCGCACCAGCTCGTCTTGCCGATGCGATACGAACTTCGAAATAACCGCGCCGAAGATCAGCAGGGCTAACGCAGCCTCGGTTACAGCAACGATACGGGCCATTCCTACCGGTACGACGTCGCCATAGCCGACTGAGGTCGCAGTCACGAAACTAAAATAGAGAGAAGTCAGGAGACCGTCGAATCCATCGCCGACGGATGCCCCAGCCTCGCGCAGGCCATGAGCACCTAATAATCCTGCAATCCAGTAGCCGAGCCCGCAGACCGCGACCGTCGCGATCCAGAGCAAAAAGAGCTGGGAGGTCGATAGTCGATCGACCAATCCCAGAAGAGAGTCATTCCAGCTATCGTCGCGCGATAGGCGGGCTGGACCACGTCCTGGATGCCCGTCCAATGAGATCGTCGGTTCCGGCCCATCCGCCGGGGCTGACCTTGTGGAGGTAGGTGAGGCGGGTGCATTGCCACTCTCGACCGGTTCTCCCGATTCGACCCATCCACCGATACCTTCGCGGTAATCGCGGACCTTCTTATAACCGAGTTCTCGTAGCAGGGCGACCGCCCGCTCACCGGCCCCTCAAGTGAAGTTGGCGCAATAGACTGCGATATCAGCGTTTGGATCGGGCAGGAGTTCCCGCGCGCGCTCCTCGATCAATTCATACGGCAGGCTAATCGCGCCTGGAATGTGTCTTGTCGAGTAGGCTTCGGCGGGCAGAACATCGACGATCGTAAGCGTCGGATCCTTCAGTCGCTGCTTCAGCTCTGCTTGCGAGATTGTCGGCGGAAGCGCTGGGGCTTCCGCAAGCTCTGACTCTAGCGCCATCTTCGGTACTCACTCGAAAGCCCAAAGGCGATCGTTAATTATACGGTACGATTTGCCGGAGGGCTCGCCAAGAGTAGAAGTCTGATCAGCTCAAAGGCGTCTCGGCGCGCTGCTCACCGTCGAGCGACCCTCTCGTGGCGTGGTCCCCAACCATCGGCGGTAGGCACGCGTGAAGGAACTCGCGTGAGCGTAGCCTAGCCACTGGGCAATTTCGGAAACTGAACCTTTGTTTTGGGTGAGGAGCTCCTGAGCCAGCTGGATGCGCGTCTCGTCCAGTAGATTCTGAAAGGTGGTTCCCTGCGCCTTCAAGCGACGATTGAGCGTCCGCTTATGCATCGCCACGAGCTTGGATACTTCGTCCGCACTGGCTGTCTTAGAGAGCAGCAGATGCCGAATGGACCGTCGCAGACGTTTCGGAAAACCACGCTGATTTTCCTGCAGAGCCATTCGATGAAGTTGCGTCAGTCGCTTCGCACTCGCTCCCGGTATCTTTTCGTCGATCCAGGAGGCGGTGAACCAAACCGTCGGACGGGCGGTATCGAAGCGCAGGGTCGTCTGGAAGTAATCACGATACGGGGCTAGGTCGGCAGGTTCCGGATGCGAGAAATCCACCATCTCGAGGTGACAGTCCCGACCGAGCAGTTCACGCAGAGCTTTGAAAGAGAGCGCGACTGCCATGTCGCAGATTTGATCGTCGCCTTCTAGGTTGGGCTCGTAAATCGCGTAGGTAATCGAAGCCATCCCGTTGTGATGATCAAGGACGGCCACGGCACCTTCGGTATTCAGGTGATGGTGTACGCAGAAAATCCGCAAGGCGGCGCCGATTGTTTCGGAGTTGCGAGCCATCTCGCCGGGAATCCCGAGATGTCTCAGGCCAGCGCGAGTCCCCAGCAGTAAGCCGAAGTGTGGGCATTTGGTCGCTTCGGCGCAGGCCTTCAAGAGGCTGCCTACGGCGTCATAGGGGATGTGGGCTTCCTCATCGTCGAGATGGCTACTTTCGATTCCAATCGCTCGAATGATTGGCTCGGGATCAACACCCAGATCACGCATTAACGCTTTAGTTTCGACCAGGGGCCCAACACGTTGCATCGCAGAGTCGGAAGAATTCATTGTTACCAATTCGACTGACCTATCTAGAGCAAACTAATCGTCATCAAGGAAGTGGCTGACCGATGATTCTTTGCAGAATTTTCACGCCGGAAGTCGGATGCTATCGCGGCACTATCTATATAGGGCATCGGTCTCGGGGGAGATTGGACGGGTCTAGATCGACTAGCTTAGCTCACCAATTTTTGAACGGATGGGCGACCAGGTTGGAATTGAAGTACCGAGGATCGTCGGTTACCTCCGGACCCAACCAGTCGGGACGAGCAAATTCCTGCCCCTCATCTTTCAGTTCGATCTCGGCGGTTATCAGGCCGTGATTGTCACCGGTGAACTCGTCGACTTCCCAAATCACGTCGCCGACAGGAATCCGATAACGCGTCTTCTCGATCAAAGGACGCTCGCATAGCTGATCGAGCATTTCGTTCGCGTCGGCCAACGGAATCGAATATTCGAATTCCGAGCGAGTCGCTCCTAGGCTGATTCCTTTGATCGTGATGTATCCCTTGTCCCCGGCCACCCGTATGCGGACGGTGCGTTCTTTGACCGTACTGAGATAGCCTTGCCGGTAGCTTTGACCTTTGGCGAGATTGCGCCACGAGTTGCCCTGCACCAGGAATTTCCGTTCGACTTCCTTGGCCACGTAGTTACTCCGAATAAAGTCCAAGTACGCGCTTGAGGTAGCGGACGTAGTTGAGGTTTTCTACATCAGTCAGTCCAAACTCCTTGATCCAAGACAGGAGCTTGATCGGGTCGGTCGATTCGAGTGCGATGGTTTGATGTTCCTCGGCATTGAGAAAAACCTGGGCGAACTCAGCTAGGCAGTTCGCGAAGCTGCATCGGAAGCGAACCTTCGTGATATCCGCGATAGCTAAGTCTGGATTGGGCCGAATTACCTCGTCGATTAGTTGATCCAGTCTATAGCTAGTGCGATGAAGTGGCGGCGGTGCGAGGTTCAGTTCCGGAAACAAGTTTCCCGTTATCGCTTTCGCGGGGACTGGGAATGAAACCTTTAGGGCGGCGTGCCATCGCTCCAGACCCTGATATTCTTCCACCAGCATCTTGATATCGAGCACGTCGTCGCGGACTTTGGCGTTGCATCGGTCGGTCGTCCCGGAGAGGAAATAGGTTTCCGAACTGGTCGATCGAACGAGTTCCGCACATCGCTCCAATTGCTTCGTCAGTTCGGATAGGTCGCTGCCCCAAATCCGAAATTCAAAGCGGGCGTTACGAGTCGGCATACCGGCTCAGGACACTGCCGTGGCGGTCTGTGACTTGCGTCCCCAGTTCGATGAGGGACTGCTCATTGCGACGGGGCTGCTATAGCTCAATATCGCCTTTGAGTAGCCGCTGCACGACTGTCCGATTCAGGATCTCATTGGTGCCGTCGGCGACATTAACGATCCGGAGTGAATGCCAAGCGTTGTAAAGCCCGAGTTCGTTGGTGAAGCCCATGGCGCCGTGCGTCTGCATCGCGCGATCGATAGCGCGGTAGCCGACCTGTACCGAGTAAGCCTTGGTCATCGATAGCTCTTTGACGGCCGGCTGACCCCGGTCGAGCAGCGTCGCAACGTTGAGGCCCATCAGATGGGCCGCGTGCAGTTCGGCGGCTGATTCGGCGAGCGGAAATGTCACGCCCTGATAATCGGCGATCGGATGGCCGAACGCCTCGCGCACTTTGGAGTATTCGAGGGCGCGCTCCAGGGCCCATCGACCGTAGCCCACTGCGCGAGCCGAGTTGTAAACGCGTCCGAGCGATACGCCGTAGAGTGCCGCATCGAAACCGCGATCGAGTTCGCCGACCAATTGCCAAGGTTCGACGAAGACTTCATCGAGGCGGAGTTCAGCTTCGTCACCGCCGATATGTCCGAAAAGCTTCACTACTCGTTGAACTTCGAAGCCGGCCGATTTTGTCGGTACGAGAAAAGCAGAGATGCCGCCCTTGCGTGCGGCCGCTGCGGCGGGATTCGTTACGGCGAAAACGATGCAGTAATCGGCGATCGGCGCATTAGTCGTCCAAATCTTCCGTCCCGTGATTTTCCATCCGTCGCCGTGTGGAACTGCACGCGTCGAAAGGGCGGCTGCGTCCGAGCCTGCGCCGGGCTCCGACAAGCCGAAGCACATCGAGGCCTCGCCGGCGTTCATTGGTTCGAGGATGCGGCGGCGTGCTTCGTCCGTGACGCGTTCCAGCAGGCGACTCGGACCAAAAGCCCAATGGCTGATGGCGTACAGCATCAGCCAGTTCTGCGGGCCGCATAGGCGGAACAGATGTTCCCATCCGGCATAATAGGCCAGATGGCCGAGACCGCCACCGCCGAGCGCTTCGGGTACGCACATCGTATAGAAGCCGGCGCGCGAGGCGGCGCGACGGACTTCCCCAATCAGCGCGATTGCATCGTCGGAAAAGCGCCCGTCTTCACGATAGAGCTTGCGCGGATCTTCGAGTAGCGCGCGATGCTTTTCATGGCGTGGCAGGACTTCGGCTTGAGCAAAGGCGGTCAGGCCCTCGCAGGCTTCGCGCACTTCGGGCGGCAGGTCGAAAGCGATCGCACTCATGGCAGAACCTCAGCTTCGGTGAATTCAGATCACCGCAATCGTCGTGCTGATTATGCTGCTTGAGCCGCTTCAGTGCGACCGCCGACTGTATCGATACCTAACCTGATCTGCTTAGCGACGCCCGAGCTTGCGATAGAGTTCGTCTTCGGTTTTTGCGGTCGGAGAGGCGAGCGCCTGCGCCAGCAATTGATGGAAGCGCGGCGAACCCTGCGCCTGCTCCTCACGCCAGACCTTGGCAAAGCTGCCGTCGCGGATCGCGGAGACCGTATCGCGCATCGCCTTCTCGATACCTTCGCCGAGGAACTGCTCGCCGTGGGTGAGTTGTCCGAACTGGCTGGTATGCGAATGCAGTTTGAGCTGATGCCACAGGCCGCGCTCCGCGATAGCGTGGCCGATCTCGCCGAGTTCGCCCGAGGCATAAAGTTCGAGCAGCGCGACCTCCTGACTCACTCCCGATTCGACCAGCACCTTGAAAGCCTTTTCGATCATAAAGAGCATCGCACCAGCCCACGTATGCTCGGAGAAAAGATCGACCATGGTCTCCTCGTCGCAGCTTGATTCGACCACGGCACCCTGCGGGAGAAACGCGCCGATGCCGTCCGCGATCGCGAGCATCGTGGCCTGCGCCGAGCCGGTCGCATCCTGATGAATACCGACTAGAACCGGGAAGCCCTGCCCACGAGCGGGAAGGTCGAGTACGCCCTGACCGATCATCCGGGGCGCGACGAGGATAACGTCGACATCGGCAGGCGGAACGATATGCTTGTAGGTGATGTTGTAGCCGCTGGCGAAGAGCAGCGTTTTGCCCTTCGTGAGGTGCGGTTTGATCGATTCGTCGTAGATCCCGGGCGCGATCTCATCGGGGAGCAGCAACATGATGACGTCGGCGTCCGCGGCAGCTGAAGCTACCGTGCTCGGGCTGAAGCCATCCTTGCGGGCCTGATCCCAACTGGCGTCCTGCTGGTTACCAACCAGCACCTGATAACCCGCCTGCCGCAGATTGATCGCTTGCGCGCGGCCCTGATTGCCGTAACCGATAATTGCGATCTTCTTGTTGCGAAGGACAGAAGAATCGACTTCGTTTCGAGTGAAAAACCGGGCCATATGATCCAACCTTTCCGAATTGGTGTCGCTCAGAATTGTCCGATCGTAGCCCGGTGGCTTCGAGAGACTCAACCACTAAAGTTCTCCAGTGTCGCGGGCACGGCCGCGAAAAGGAGAATGGGGAGCGAGGAAAACTTCTGCGTTAGGGGAGATGCCGCCCGCAGTGTTGGTCGCCATCAAGACTGATACGTTCATAGCTTCCCGTCGCTTCTGCTCCGTATCCGCAGCCGCAATCACCGTCTTGCTTGATAGACAGCGTGTCTGCGGCAAAGGTCATTCCGAGTCGACACGCTGGGAAGTCAGCATCGCCGGAGTAGTTGGCGCTATCCTTGCCGATCAAAACCGCTTTATCTGTGACATCGCAGTAAGATGAATCGCCTCCTTCGCGCGAGGCGCATAGAGAGAAGCTTAAGCTTTGGCCCCTTTGCTCTGCACAAACATAACTCCAATCCCCTTGCCCCGCATAAAGTATGTAGGTGCCCCGAGGTCTTTTGGCCAAGGGTTTTTTGCGAGGTGTTGCTGAATGATCGTCCGGTTGTGTTGTGCAGCCGAATTGTCAGGCGCGACGAGGAGCGCCACGTTTGTCCAAGCTAGGGCGGCCTGGTAATCGCGCTTGTGTATGTAGGCGACCGCCAAGTTGTTGTATGCGATGGCCCATCGAGACCGCTCTCGCTCTTCACCTTCGATGTCTGCGACGTGCAGGCGAAACGCTTTGATTGCGCCTGATATAGCGTCCTTTTGAAGCAGTTCGGTCCCGAGTTGATTGCAGCTCACCGCACTCGCACAGGGAGCTGCTTTCACTTCGGAAGGGCCGCTCAGGAGCAGAAGCACAAGTACTGCCATAAGTATCGATCGCCTGGATATCATCTTCACGAGTATCGTTGTTGCCTCTACGTTTTCTAACGGGAACGAATCTGCTGAACGGGTCGCGTATTGATGACATCGCTTTTCGTGAGCCATCCGCGGCGCGCCTGATTGATCCCGTAATCGAGCAACGCGAAATCGCGGGGCGAGTGCGCATCGCTGCTAACGACCAGTTTTACACCGGCCTCTTTAGCGGCGATACATGCGGTATCCGTAAGGTCCAGGCGATCAGCCTGGGAATTGACCTCGAGAGCGCAGCCTTCCTCGCGCGCGACCTTAAGAACTTCGTGGAGGTCGAAGCGGCTCGGCTCGCGATGACCGATCAGGCGTCCACTCGGATGGCCGATGACGTCGACGTGCGGATTGCGGATCGCCTTGATAAGGCGGCGCGTCATCTCAGCGGAGTTCTGTTCGAGTTGGTAATGCGCCGACGCGACCACCCAATCGAGTTCGGCGAGCGCATTATCTGGTAAATCCAGATCGCCGTCATCGAGGATATCGACCTCGATACCCTGAAGGATCGTGATATCGGGAAAGTCTCGTCTAATCCGATCGATTTCGCGTCGTTGCTCATGCAGGCGTTTCGGCTCGAGGCCGTGCGCCATCGAGACGCGACGGGAATGATCGGTTATCGCAATATAGTCGAGGCCGATGGCCTGAGCCTCGCGTACCATATCCTCTATCGAAGCTCGCCCATCGGTATAGACGGAATGAGTATGCAAGTCCCCTCGCAGGTCCTTCCTTTCGATCAAATGAGGAAGTTTGCCATGAGCGGCCGCCTCGATCTCGCCACGGTCCTCGCGCAACTCGGGGGGAATCCAGGCGAGGTCCAGGGCGCGATAGATCTGTTCTTCGGTGCGGCTGGCTACGACCGAATCCCCACGGAGAAGCCCGTACTCATTGAGGAGCAGTTCTTTGCCTTGGGCGATGCGTCGCAGATGGACGTTATGCGATTTGGAACCCGTGAAGTACAGGAGCGCAGCGCCATAACTCTTTGGAAGCACGACCCGGAGATCAACTTGCAGACCGCTCTTGAGCACTACCGTGCTCTTGGTGGTGCCGGTTCCGGTTACCTCACGGATTCCCGCGAAGGCGGTAAAATGGCTCATCACCGTATCGGCGTCATTGGAGGCGACTAGGATGTCGAGGTCGCCGATCGTTTCGCGCTTCCGTCGAAAGCTCCCCGCGACATCTATCGCCTCGACGGCTTTACACTTCTTGAGATGAGCCGTCAGTTCCTGCGCGATGCGCGCGGCTTCGTGATAAGTGATGCGAGGCGCCTCCGCCGGTTCGTGGCGTTGCAGGGACTCGAGAATGCGCTCCTCGATTTTGGCACCGAAACCGCGAATTTGGCGCAGATGCCCGGAGGTGATCGCTCGCCGGAGGTCGTCGCGATCGCGGATATGCAGTCGATCGACCAGGATCTTCAGCCGCTTCGGTCCGAGACCGGGGATATACCTCAGTTCGAGCAGTTCAGGTGGAAATTGCGTGGCCATCTCGCGATGCAGGGCGAATTCGCCGGTCGCTCCGATGCTGCTGATCTTTTCGGCCAAGTCGGCGCCGATGCCGGGAATCGCATCGATCTGCTCCCGCGTCATCTCGGCGACTTTGCCGGTCTGATCGCGAATAGCGCGGGCCGCATTGCGATAGGCGCGGACGCGGAAGAAATTCTCGCCCGCGACTTCCAGCATATCTGCGGTTTCATCGAGAACCTTGGCGATTTCTTCGTTGTCCATTCTGCGACTACCTTCGGCATGGACTCGTTGAAGAATCAGTCTAGTCGAACACGTTCAAGATAGTGTGGCACGACAGCATTCCATCGCAGCTCGCTCACGATCCGATCGCGCAAGGCTTCCGCCGCAGCAGGATCCCCGTGCACGATAAAGATCGCCCTCGGTTCCTGCTCAGCCTGCTTTAGCCAATGGAGCAGCTCGCCCTGGTCGGCATGGACCGAGAAGGCCGGGACGTTCACTGTTTCCGCTCGAACCGGAATATAGCGCCCGAGCATCTTCACGGACAGGGCGCCATCGATGAGGGATCGCCCGCGCGTGCCCTCGGCCTGGTATCCGACCAAGATTACCGCATTACGTTCATCCGGAAGGCGATTCGCCAGATGATGCAGGACTCGACCACCGGTGGCCATCCCGGAGGCTGCCACGATGATCATCGGGCCACCAAGAGGATTGAGCGCGATCGATTCTTCGACCGTTTTTACTTCTGCCAGGCCGCTCGGCTCGATAGTTTCCGGCTTGCCTGCAACGTCATGCGCAACCGACGGATCGCCCGCCACCAGAGCTGTCTGATAGAGCTTCAGCGCCGCCAGCGCCATCGGACTATCGACATAGATTGGCGTAACCGGAATTCGCTTTTCCGCCTGCAGGCGTCGCAGATGGAAAAGCACGACTTCGGTGCGATCGACTGCGAAGGAGGGGATGACGACGACGCCCTGACGGTTGAAGGTTCGATTGATGGCGTCGGTGAAGGTCTGCAACGCGGTCGCATCGTCATGATGGCGATCGCCGTAGGTTGATTCGACCACGATAAAATCGACGGCGGGAGGAGGGTCGGGAGCGCGCAGAATTGGATGGTGCGGACGCCCGAGATCGCCACTGAAGAGAATACTCATTCCGCGATGATGGTCGGTTTGGATACGCACCGATGCGGCCCCAAGAATATGGCCCGCGTGACGAAACTCAGCCCGATAGCGATCTGCCTCGAAACTCTGCGCAAGCGGAACCGGCTCGAAACGCGTCAGCGAGTCGCGTGCCTCCTCCTCAGTATACAGCGGTAGGGCGGGCGTATGTTTCGAGTAGCCGCGACGGTTCGCGTATTCGGCTTCTTCTTCCTGCAGATGGCCGCTGTCGGGCAACAGTATCTCGCAGAGGTCACGCGTTCCGGGCGTGGCGAAGATCGGACCTTCGAAGCCGTTGCGGCACAGCGCTGGGAGATAGCCGCTATGGTCGAGATGCGCGTGGGTTAGAATCACCGAGTCGACGCGAGCGGGAGCTATCGGCAGATGGTTCCAGTTCCGCAGGCGCAGTTCCTTGATTCCCTGATAAAGCCCGCAATCGACCAGGAGATTCGAGGAGCCTCGCGTCAGGAGGAATTTGCTTCCTGTGACCGTCCCGGTTCCACCTAGAAACTGGAGGGTCGGTCTGGCATCTGAATCAGTCGCGGAGTGAGTTTTCTTCACCGGGTCATGCTCCTTAGAGCGTCCGCCAGCAACGGAGCTATATCGATCCTATTGGTCGGATGAGTAATCGAGTTGCAGGATATTATTTTGCGCGCGCCAGCATCGCGGATCAGACTGATTGCTCCGCGTTCGAAAAGTGCGTGAGCCACGATTACGTCCACCGGAGCAATCCGTCGGCTGCGAAGCGCTCGGACGATCGTCGCCAGAGTATGGCCGCTACTCGCGATATCATCGACGACGATCGCACCCTTTGTGCTCAACTTTTGGGAGAGCTGGATTTCCACGTTGCGATCAGCGAGACGATGCTTCCTGCCGACCGCACAAGGGAGAGCAGAGAGTTTTGCTATCGCGGAGACCATCTGTGTTGATTCGCTATCAGGTCCAATAACGGCAAAATAGGGGTAGTTCTGAGCACGAATCCAATCCGCGATCGCGGAAGCGGCCGGGATTGAATGTGCCGGTATCGCAAAGACGTCAGCTAGATTCTCGGTCCGATGGAGATGCGCTTCGAGCGTGATAATGCGATCGAAGCTCGCTCCGAGGAGTCGCGCGAGTACCTGCTGGGAAAGCGGCTCGCCGCGATGGAAAACCTTGTCTTGCCGCATATAGGGCAAATACGGGGATACGAGTGTGACGCGCTTCGCGCCAGCTCGCCGGAGTGCGTCGCCAAGCAGCAGAACCTCGATGAGCTTCGCATTGGGATCGTGGAGCGAGCGGACGACTACGGCTTCGCGATCGACCGGTAGCTTGGCGCGCACGAGCGTCTCGCCGTCGGGGAAGCGATGGACCGAGGCTGTCGCGATAGGAGCCTTGAGGAGACCGCCTATCCTGCGAGCTAAAGATTCGCTATCGGCAAACGCATGGATCTTCACCGCCGTCATCTTAGCAGGCAATTATCTTCGCTAGCGTCGAAGCGAATCGCTACCGAGTCCTGCGAGTGGCGACTGCTGGAGTCGATCGACCTTAGCGTTGGGAAAGGCAGAGACTGACTGATGCCGCAATATATCCTTGCAATCGATCAGGGCACTACCGGAACGACAGCAATCGTGCTCGACGCGTCCGGACGGATTCGTGCCCGCAGCTATGGCGAAATTCGGCAGTACTATCCGCGCCCCGGATGGGTCGAGCACGATCCCGAGGAAATCTATCGGTCAGTCGTTCGCCAGGGACGAGCTGCTCTGGCCGCGGCCCACGTCAAATCGGAGGACCTCGTCGCTGTCGGAATTGCGAATCAGCGCGAGACTTTTGTGACGTGGGAGCGGAAGACCGGTCGCCCACTCTATCGCGCAATCGTATGGCAATGCCGCCGCAGCGCCGAAATTTGCGAACGTCTGCGCGAACGGGAAGCCGAGATCACCGAACGCACGGGACTCCTCGTCGATCCCTACTTTTCTGGGACCAAGCTCAAGTGGCTGCTAGGGCAGGACCGCAAGCTGGCGCGAGGCGCGGCACACGGAGATGTCTGTTTCGGCACGATCGAGACGTGGCTCATCTTCAAGCTATCGCGGGGCGAAGCTTTCGTTACCGATTACACCAACGCGTCGCGCACGATGCTGATGAATCTCGAAGCGCGGCAATGGGATCCGCACATGCTTGAGATGCTGGGCGTTCCCCAAGAGGTGCTCCCGCAGCTAGTGAGCTCCGGCGGGTCGTTGGGGGAGGCTGCTCCCGGAACGCTTGCCGATCGCGCGATACCCATTGCGGCCGCGATTGGGGACCAGCAATCGGCGCTCTTCGGGCAAAGTTGCGTGAGGCCCGGAGAGGCGAAGGTTACGTATGGCACCGGCGCGTTCCTGCTCGCTCATACGGGAAATCAACGTCCGCGTTCACATAGTCGCTTGCTGGCCACTGCCGCGCTGGGACCACGCGGCGAATCCGCCTATGCGCTCGAAGGCTCAGTCTTCGCGGCCGGCGCTGCGATTCAATGGCTCCGCGACGAGTTGAAGTTGATCGCCAAATCGTCCGATTCGCTGGCGCTGGCCCGTGCGAGTCGCGATCGGACGCAGCCGTATGTTGTACCGGCCTTCGTTGGCCTTGGCGCTCCGTATTGGGACAGCGAGGCGCGCGGCGCGATCGTCGGAATCACGCGCGGCACGACCCGCGCGGATATTGTGCGGGCGACCCTCGACAGTATCGCTTACCAGGTGCACGACGTGATTCGCGCGATGGAGCGAGATATCGCAAAGCGAATCACTAACCTCCGCGTCGACGGCGGCGCTGCGGCCAATGACTATCTGATGCAGTTTCAGGCCGATTTGATCGGGCGCCCGATCGTTCGCCCGCGCCTGACGGAGACGACTGCGCTGGGAGCCGGGTTACTCGCGGGACTGACCACGGGCGTCTGGCGCAACGCGAAAGAGATCGGAAAGCTCATCGGTGCTGAGCGTGTCTTCAAGCCTTCAATGAAGGCGCGCGAACGCGACCGACTCATCAACGGATGGAATGCTGCGGTCAGGCGGGTAATCACCTCATGAGCGGAGCGTCTACTGTTTGCGCGTCGCTTTGAGGCGATGCCAAGATGCCGTGCAAATTCCACGACCGAAGGAATCGGGGGAGAAGCCGATGAGCAACGCGATCGAACCATTCCGTATCGCCGCAACCGATGAACAGCTGGAGGACCTAAAGCGTCGCCTGGCCAATACGCGCTGGCCGGAACGCGAATGCGTCGACGATTGGACGCAGGGGATTCCGCTCGCCTACGTGCAGGAGCTTTGCGCTTACTGGCGCGACAAGTATGACTGGCGTGCGCGCGAGGCTCGACTGAATCGTTTTCCCCAATTCCGTACGACGATCGACGGTCTCGGAATCCACTTTATCCATGCCCGCTCACCCCATCGGGACGCGATGCCGCTGATTATCACGCATGGGTGGCCGGGCTCGATCGTCGAGTTTCACAAGGTAATCGAGCCGCTGACGAACCCGACCGCATTCGGTGGTAGCGCGGCGGAGGCTTTCCACGTCGTGGCGCCGTCGCTGCCGGGTTACGGCTTTTCCGATAAGCCTGCGCGCGCCGGATGGAAAGTGCAGAAGATTGCACGGACGTTTTCCGAACTGATGCAGCGCTTGGGTTACAATCGTTACGCCGCTCAAGGTGGCGATTGGGGCTCCGTGGTGACGCTCAATATCGGAGTGCAGGACCCGACCCACTGTCTCGGAATCCATGTGAATTTGGTCATCGCACGTCCTGACGGTACGGAGACCGATCTGACGCCGCAGGAACAGTCAGCGATTGCCGGGATGCAATATTACAGTGACTGGGATTCGGGCTACTCGAAGCAGCAGAGCACACGACCGCAGACTCTCGGATACGGCCTCACCGATTCACCTGCAGGGCAGGCGGCATGGATTATCGAGAAGTTTCACGCCTGGACGGACTGTAATGGACATCCGGAGAACGTTCTGACTCGCGACGAATTGCTCGATAATGTGATGCTCTACTGGCTGCCGGCCGCCGCCACCTCTTCTGCGCGCCTTTACTGGGAGAGCTTCCGCGACGCCTTTACGAGCAATGATCAGGTCACGATTCCGCTCGGATGTTCGATCTTTCCGAAGGAGATTTTCCGTGCCTCACGACGTTGGGTTGCGAAGCGCTTCCCGACGCTGCACTACTTCAACGAACTGCCCAAGGGCGGCCATTTCGCGGCCTTTGAGCAGCCGGAGTTATATCTGCAAGAGGTGCGTAACTGCTTCCGACCGCTGCGCTAGTCGCTGCTGCCGAATATCTCAAGGAGCGATTGCGATCATGCAAAAACCTCTGTGGCGATTGGTCTTCTTATCGCTTCTTATCGGTGCGTTCACGCTTTGGTGCAGCGCGGTTCGTGCGCAGTCCGACGGATCGACCAAGCCAGCGGCTGCGGTTGATGCCGATCGACTGATCAAGGCGGACAGCGAGCCCGGCAACTGGATGACCAGTGCTCGAACTTACGGCGAGCAGCGGTTCAGTCCGCTCGATCAGATCAACGCGAGCAATGCGGGGAATCTCAAGCTCGCCTGGTACTACGATCTCGAGACGGCGCGCGGTCAGGAGGCGACACCGTTGGTCGTCGATGGCGTTATGTACGTCTCGACCGCATGGAGCATCGTCAAGGCCTTCGATGCTGCTACCGGCAAGTTGATCTGGTCGTATGACCCGCAAGTGCCCCGCAGCACCTTGATCAAAGTATGCTGCGACGCGGTTAATCGCGGCGTTGCTGCCTGGAAGGGCAAGATCTATGTTGGCACGATCGATGGCCGGTTGATCGCGATCGATGCGACCGACGGCAAGCCCGCCTGGAGCGTGCAGACTTTCGATCCATCGAAGCAATATACGATTACCTCTTCACCACGGGCGATCGACGACAAGATCGTGATCGGCAACAGCGGGTCGGAATACGGTGTGCGCGGCTTTATTTCCGCCTACGATGCGGCCACTGGCAAGCTCGCATGGCGCTTCTACACGGTCCCCGGCGATCCTTCGAAACCCTTCGAAGCCCCGATTCTCGCCAAGGCTGCCAAAACGTGGCACGGCCAATGGTGGAAAGACGGCGGCGGTGGCACCGTATGGAGTCCTATCTCCTACGATCCCGAACTCGATCTGCTTTATTTCGGCACGGCTAACGGTAGTGAGTGGGACCAGAAGCATCGTAGTCCCGGAGGCGGCGACAACTGGTTTCTCGCCTCGATCGTGGCGCTCAAGGCCTCGACCGGCGAATATGTCTGGCATTACCAGGTCGTGCCCGGCGACGTATGGGACTATGACGCTACGCAGAACATGATCCTGGCCGATCTGACGATCGACGGCAAGCCGCGTAAGGTCCTGATGCAGGCCTCCAAGGACGGCTTTTACTACGTGCTCGATCGCGCGACGGGGGAGTTGATCTCGGCCAAGAACTTCGTCCCTGTGACTTGGGCGAGTGGCATCGATCTAAAGACCGGTCGTCCGATGGAAAGCCCGATCGCGCGATGGGACCTGACCGAAGAAAAGGTCGTGCTGACACCGTCGGCGAATGGCGGACACAACTGGCAACCGATGGCCTTCAGTCCCAAGACAGGTCTCGCCTATATTCCCGCGAATCAGGAGTCATTCGCCTTTGCGCCTGAGGAGAACTACAAGCACAATCCCATGGGCTTCAATCTCGGGATCGATTTCGCCCAAGTAACTCTTCCTCGCAGTAGAGAGGCGCGTCGCAAGGCGCTCGAAGGGGAAAAGGGCTACTTACTGGCGTGGGATCCCATCGCTCAGAAGGAAGCCTGGCGCGCACCCCATAATGGGGCGGCAAACGGCGGTGTACTAGCCACGGCCGGAAACCTGGTCTTTCAGGGTACCGCTTCTGGAAATTTTAATGCTTACAAAGCCGAGACGGGCGAGCAGCTATGGTCGATGCCGGTGCAGACCGGGGTTATCGCTGCGCCGATGACCTATCAGGTTGGGGGTGACCAGTACGTCTCGGTACTAGTCGGATGGGGCGGCAATTACGCCCTCTTCGGCGCCGGATTGCCCAATAATAATCAGCGCAATATCAGCCGCGTGCTGACGTTCAAGCTAAATGGTAGTGCGAGCCTGCCGCCGCCAACCACGCAGAAGCCGTCGGTCCTCGATCCTCCACCAGCTACTGCTAGTGCCAAGACTGTCGCGCAAGGTCGCCGCCTCTATGGCCATAACTGCGCGATCTGCCACGGTACCGATGCGATCAGCGGTGGTCTCGTCCCCGATTTGCGATACAGCGGATTGCTCGGCAACGACGGATGGTACAACGTCGTGCTGGGCGGGGCGCTGAAGGATCAGGGGATGGTCTCCTTCGCGCCGATCCTGAATCGAAGTCAGGTCAGCGCGATCCGCGCCTACATTATCGGCGAGGCAAACTACGCCAAGGATGCGATGGCGAAGAATGGCGCCGCGTCAAATCGATCTGCAAAAGAATAAAAAGAATGGGCTGCCGAAATCATTGCGGCAGCCCGAAATTACCGACACTTGGGCTGAAGACTCGTGGTATCTCTCTCGCTCTTTAAGCGGCCTTCACTTCGATCTGTCGGGGCTTGGCCTTTTCCTTCTTGGGTAACTCCAGTTCGAGAACACCGTTACGCAGTGTCGCACTGATTCTCGACTCGTCGATATCCTCGTGCAGGGCGAATTCGCGATAGAAGCTACCCACGTTGTATTCGGTATAGAGGGGCTTCAGTCCGCTGTACATCTCTGTACCAACTTGTCCGAGTATACTTAGTATTCCATCTTTGAGCGTGACGCTGACGTCCTTCTCTTTGACTCCAGGCATGTCAGCCCAGAGCTTCAAAGAATCCTCGGATTCGCAGATGTTAACGTCGGGCACGTAATATCGTCCCGGCCGGGTCTGTTCCTGTGGCTTGGCGACTTCCTGCTTATCTTTGGCGGCGATTTCGTTCATTGGTCCTCACCTCCTTTAAGCGTTTTGAACCGTTATCTGCTGCGGTTTTGCATGCTCCGCTCGGGGAACCCGGATAATCAGTAAGCCGGCTTCATACCGAGCTTCGGCGCGATTAGCCTCGTAGTCCTCCGGCAGTTGGACGGTGCGGGAAAACTTACCTGCACGCAGTTCGCGGCGATGATAACCCCAGCGCTTGCCCTCGAGCTCAAACCCGCGCTCACCAGCGATCGTGAGCGTGCGTCCGGCACCGGTAACGCTGATCTTTGACGGGTCCAGCCCGGGCGCCTCGGCGACGACTAGCGCTCCTTCTGACGAATCGAAGATATTCACCGTTGGGTACGCTCCCATACCCGACGGGCCCATCGCAAAAGCCGGATTGCGCATGAACCGCTCAAGCTCACTCTGCAAATTCAGCAGACCGCTGAGTGGATCGAGGCCGGCGTCAAACCCTAGCAGTGCCATAACCCATTACCTCCAATTTTCCTCTCAGCCGAGGAAGATTTTTTGCCTGCGATACTCATCCGAGCACGCAGCCATCGGCCTTTCGATTTTTCAGATAAGCA
Organism: Binataceae bacterium (SeqCode); assembly: GCA_035541875.1. Classification (GTDB taxonomy): domain Bacteria; phylum Desulfobacterota; class Binatia; order Binatales; family Binataceae; genus JAJPHI01. The sequence goes on along the minus strand of DATKML010000023.1, from coordinate 78,617 downwards.
TCGATCCGGCCTCTCGCAAGGGGGATGGCGAGTGAGTTATTTTAAATGAAGTTTAGTCCCAGTCTTCGTCGGGTTCGCGCGTGAAAGCGTCGTTGAGCGCTCTCATCTCGTCGGAAGAGAGCCGCCATCCCGATGCGCCACAGTTTTCTATGACCCGCTCGACCTTGTCGGATTTCGGAATCGCCACGACGCCGTTGTGCGCTGTGCACCAGTTGAGTGCTACTTGGCCCAGTGTCTTGCCCCGACGGTTTGCGATTAGCCGTAGCGCCGCCATCCCTTTAGGATTCGTCGGATATTCCGATCCGCGTGCGAGGTTTCCGTTATCGAGGGGTGTATAGGCGATAATCGTAACGTTGTTGGCTTCGCAGTAAGGGATAAGCTCCGCTTCGATTTCGCGACGATGGAGACTGTAGAGCACCTGGTTGGCGACGATCGGATACTTGGTCATCGCATTCAGCGCGGTCCGCATATGAGCAACGCTGAAATTGCTGACGCCGATATGCCTGACTAGCCCGCGATCGACCAGGGTTTCCATCGCTGCCATCGTCTCCTGAATCGGAGCCACCGAAGTGGGCCAGTGGATCTGGTAGAGGTCGATCCGATCAGTGTTCAGCCGCTGGAGACTGGCTTCGGCTGCCTTGATTACGTCGTCGTGACGCAGATGCTGGCCGGAGACCTTGCTCGCAAGAAACACCCGATCACGGATGCCGCGTATCGCTTGCCCGACTGCCTCTTCAGTGCCGTACACCTCGGCAGTGTCGATGAAGACGGCGCCGTGCTCGATCGCTGCCCGGAGTGGCTCGTCGCCACCCCGGTAGCGCCATACACCAACGCCAATCTCCGGAATCAGCTCGACGGTGTTGCCGAGCCGTTTCGATTCCATCGGAGCCCTACGCCATCACCGTTTCTTTTACGGTCAGCAGATCGACATATTCGCGGACGCGGCGAATTTTGCCGTTCTCGAGTTCGAAGATGAAGCAGTACTCGTTGCGATAGTCCTTGCCGTTAGCTGCCTTCCCGTGGTTTGTCAGCTCGACGATAACCGTGTTATCTCCCGCGGAGTGCACCTTGGCGATATCGCTGTTGAGACCGGCTGGAAAGGCGCGCTTCACGCCGGAGCCGAATTCACGAATCGCGTCCTTGCCACGCTTCAATCCCGAGATGCCTTGCAGGCTGCCGGGAATCACCCAGCTGATCTCGTCCGACATATTCGCGAGTGCGGTGTCCAGGTCGCCGCTGATAAAGGCTCGCCACGTCTTGGTTACCAACTCTTTATTTTGTTCAGCACTCATGATCGTTTACCTCCATGCAGGGTGGGCAATCAGCCGCACGAAATCATTAAAGTGTTACTTTAGGTTTGCAATTACCCGAACAGCTTTTGCATAGCATACCTGAGGGTACTGTTACCAAAGCACGAGGATCAGGATGACTCAGACTTTCGATCCCATTCTCAGTGAAGTGATGCGCCATGAACTCATCTCCGCCTCCGAGGAGATGAACATCACGATGAAGCAGACGACTCGCTCGATCGTGGCAAAGGAGGCTGGCGATTATTCCGCCGGGCTGCTCGATCCGGGAGGGCGCGTGATTGCGCAGGCCATCCCTTATGGACTCGGTTACTTCACCGCCGTGATGCCGCACATAATCGCCAAGTACCAGGGGAAGTTCCGTCCCGGCGACGTGATTATCTCGAATGACCCCTATGGTGGTCTTTCGCATCTACCGGATATCGCTCTGGTTATGCCGATCTTCTGGGGCGGAGAGCATCGCGGGTTCGCCGCCGTCGTGCAGCATCATACGGATATCGGTGGTCGCTTCCCCGGCGGAATGGGGTTGGTCTGCGGCTCGGTTTACGAAGAAGGGCTGCGTCTCCCGGCCGTGCGGTTTTACGAGAACGGCGAACCGATCGAGTCCGTACGCGAGATTATCGCGGCTGCGGTGCGCGCGCCGGACGATGTGCTCGGCGATCTCGAGGCGGGCATCGCGGCCTGTCGGCGAGGCGGGCGAGCACTCACAGCGCTTTTCGATAAATACGGCAGTGAGCGTGTCGTTGGCTGCTACCAGCATCTGCTGGCGCATAGCGAAAATCTGATGCGTACCGTGATTCGTTCGATTCCGGACGGGCGCTATCGATGCTCGCAGCCCTTCGATGATGGCGCCGGCACGCGGGTCGATATCGTCGTGACGCTGGTTATCGAAGGCGATAACTTGACCGTTGACTTCACCGGTACTGGGCCGCAGGTCGCGAACGCCCTGAACTGCCCGCCCGATCTGATCGGCAACTTCACATGCAACAACGTCTTCATCGCACTGCTCGGCAGCGCCGATGTTCCGATCAACTCGGGGCTGTTCGCCCCGCTGCGTACAATCACGCCAGAAGGAACGCTGGTGAATCCACGCTTTCCCGCGGCAGTTGGATCACGCGGGCAGGTGCTCTGGCGCGTTTACGATCTGATTTGCCAGGCCCTCGCGATGGCGATTCCTGATCGGATGCCGGCGGCATCGGAGGGCGGCGTCAGCATGATGGTCTTTACGGCCGCCGGCGGGAACGGCGGTGGTAACTCAATGATTACGGAGATCTATTCCAGCGGCTGGGGCGGTCGCCCGCATACCGACGGACTCGACGGTGCGATGCCCGTGGCCATGACCGGGTTTCGCACGAACTCAGGAGAGGCTTTCGAACAGGAATTGCCGGTCATGCTCGACGGCTTCGGCTTCGTACCCGACAGCGGCGGGCCCGGATGCTTCCGTGGGTCTATGTCGGTCTATCGGCGCTGGCGCTTCCTTTCCGAGGGTCGCGTGATGTTACGAACCTGTCGCGTTGACTCGCTCCCCTACGGCGTAGCGGGCGGCGATGAAGGCCGACCCTTTCAAGCGATACTTACTTCGGGCGGCAAGGACACTGAGCTGCCGCGCAATATCATGATCGATATCCCGGTGAAGGCCGGCGACCTGCTGACGCATATACAGCCTAGCGCGGGCGGATACGGAGTGGCCTTTCAGCGTGATCCCGCGCGAGTGCTCGAAGATGTCCTCGATGAGAAAGTCTCACCCGAGGCCGCCGCGCGCGATTACGGCGTCGTGATTGATACGAATGGGCATCGTGTCGATACGGCACGCACCGCAGCCTTGCGTGAGGCTCAGAAAGGGGCCAATCGATGAGTCGGGCTCCTCGTGTTGCTTTCGATATCGGCGGAACGTTTACCGATATCATCGTCGTCACCGGCGATAATCAGTTACGAACTTTCAAGGTGCTTTCGCTTACCGATAAGATTGTCGCGTCGCTGCGGCAGCCGATAGCCGAGGCCCTGCAGTCGAGCGGCCACGCGGCGTTGGGCAGTCTCGTGCATGGGACGACGATCGGTTCCAACACGATGCTCGAAGGGAAGGGCGCGAACACCGGTCTCATCACAACCCGTGGTTTTCGCGATGAGCTCGAAATCCGCCGGATGGCGCGTCCGCCGGTCTTCGATTTCTTGTGGGAGCGGATGCCGCCGCTGATTCCACGCCGGCGCCGGATCGAAGTTACTGAGCGCATCACCTCGCGCGGCGAGGTCTTCACGCCGCTCAAGCTGGACGAAGTGCGCGACGCTATCTCGAAGCTCAAAGCGCAGAACGTCGAGGCGGTCGCGATCTGCTTTATCAATGCCTTCGCGAATCCATCGCACGAGCAGCAGGCAGCGGCACTCGTGCGCGAACTGCTACCTGATGTCGCGCTCTCGATTTCGCATGAAGTGCTGCCGGAAATCCGTGAGTACGAACGGATGAGCACTACCAGCATCAATGCCTATCTGATGCCCGTAGTGAATCGGTATCTCAACTCGCTGGAAACCCAGCTCGGCGATTACGCGCGTGGACTGCGTATCATGCAATCCAACGGCGGTGTGATGACGGCTGATCATGCGCGGCGTCATCCGGTGCAGTTAATCGAATCGGGACCGGCTGCCGGGGCACTAGCTGCGGCCTCGCTCACCCGCCAGATTGGTGTCGAGCGCGCCGTCTCATTTGATATGGGCGGAACAACGGTTAAGGCCTGCCTGATCGAGGACCACGTTCCGATCGAGAAAAACGATATGGAGGTTGGCGGCGCAGCCAATGCGGTCGCACGCTACAGCCGCGGCGCCGGCTATGCTCTGAGCACGCCCGCGCTGGATATCGTCGAGGCGGGCGCCGGAGGTGGCAGCATCGCATGGATCGATGACAGCGGCGCGTTGCGGGTCGGTCCGGTCAGCGCGAGTGCCGATCCCGGTCCGGCATGCTATGCGCGCGGCGGCAAACGTCCGACGATTACCGATGCCAACGTCGTCCTCGGCTACATGAATCCGCAAGCGATTGCGGGAGGCACCGTCGCGATCGATCGGAACGCGGCACTCGATACGATCAATCGCGAACTCGCCGCGCCTCTCGGGCTCTCGGTGCAGGAGACGGCCTACGGTATCTATCAGGTGGCGAACGCCGCGATGACTCGTGCGATTCGCGCCGTCACGACCGAACGTGGACGCGACCCGCGCGACTATCCACTCGTTGGGTTTGGCGGTTCCGGGCCAATCCATGCCGCCGACCTAGCCGCCAGTCTCGGGATGAAACGCGTCTTTATTCCGCTCTATCCGGGGCTCTTCAGCGCGATGGGTCTGATGATGGCCGATCTACGCTATGACTACGTGCAGAGTATTCCCGGACGGCTCGACGCCATCGATGTCGCCATCTTGCAGCGCAACTACGACGCTCTCGCGGCGCGCGTGCTCGAAGAGGTCGCGAAGGAAAACGTCGATCCCGCGACCGTGAAACTCGAACGCTTCCTCGATTTGCGGTACCAGCGGCAAAGCTCCGAAATAACGATTCCAGTGCCGCATCCGCTGCCGGTGACTTCGCTGGCCTCGATGATGGCCGAACTGTTTCACGCCGACCATCAGCGCAACTACGGCTATCGGCGCGAAAACGAGTCGATTGCCGTGGTGAACTTGCGCCTCAAGGCTTTTGCTCCAACACAGAGTTTGGGTTTCAAAGAGCTGGCGGCGAGTTTCCACGTTTCCGCCGCGCGAGAAAACGCCAAGGAAGAGGTGCGGCTGGCCTACTTCGGATCGACTCTCGGCGAACAGCCGACGCGTATTCTCTCGCGGGCGGCTTTGACGCGCGGTGCGATACGCGGACCGCTGATCCTGGAGGAATTCGATACAACCGTCGTTGTGCCGCCCGGATGGACCGCATCGATCGATGAACTCGGGAACATAGTTCTCGATGCGATCCCGCGAACTTAGTCCGGATGTATCAGTGAGCCTTCGCGCTGGCGATAACGCTGCTCTCGTGCAGGCCCGCGATATCCTTTGCGCCCAGCTTCAGAATGTCGGCGAGAATTTCGTTGGTATGCTCACCGAGTAGTGGCGCCCGGCGCACCGGTACGCGCTCCATCCCGGCGAAATCGAGCGGGGTACCGGGCATCAGATAGGTCCCGATCCCTGGATGCTCGACTTCGGCGAACATCGGATTCGCCGTCGAGCAGCGCGGATCTTCCTGTACGAGCTGGCGGAACGTCTGATATGGACCCCACGACACACTCGTGCCTGCGAAGATTTGCCGGATCGTTGCGAGGTCGCGCGAAGCGAACCACGGGCGCAGGATCGCTGCTATCAGGTCGCGTGCCTGGAAACGTCCCGACTCGCTATTCAGATCGTGACCCGTTGCATGTTCGAGATCGCGGCAGGCCTGCTCGATACCAGTGGCTTCGACCAGCGCGTTCCACTGACGCGCCGTCAGCGCCACGACCATCACGCGCCGCCCGTCGCGGGTTTCGAAGTCGTGACCAAAGGCGCCGTATAGATAGTTTCCGTCCTTCTGCTGATCGCGACCACCGAGTTGTGCCTCGGCGATACGGCCGAGATTTCCGACCATCGCGAAGGCTACATCCGAGAGTGACAGCCGCACGAGCTGCCCTTTGCCCGTGATTCGTCGATGCCGCTCAGCGGCGAGCAGTCCCACTGTCGCGAGTGTGCCAAGCGCTATATCCCACGCCGGAAGGACGCTGTTCAGCGGCTCCGCCAGAAAGCGCGGCCCAGTGGCCCACGGAAATCCCGTTGCCGGGTTCACCGTATAATCGACCTCACTGGTGCCGTCGGGATTACCCATCAGATGCACCATGATGAGGTCCGGTCGCCGCTTGGACAGGGCCTTGTAATCGAGCCATCCGCGCGCCGGGAAGTTGGTGAGGAAGATACCCCCATCCGGCCCGCCGGATGTGATCAGCGAGGTAGCCAGTTCACGGCCCGCATCGGAGCCGAGATCGATTTGAATCGAGCGCTTGCCCTTGTTTAGTCCCGCCCAGAAGAGACTCTGACCATCGGGCGCTAGAGGCCACCGATGGTAATCGAGGCCGCCACCAATCTGATCGAAGCGGATTACGTCGGCGCCGAGCTGCGCCAGCGTCATCCCGCCGAGCGGAGCGGCGACGAACGCAGAGCCCTCGATTACGCGTAGTCCCGAAAGTATCCCGTTCATGCCATCACCCCCACCAGCCTCCAATCGAGAACCTGCTCACTGCCACCCGCGCGATCCGCGCTGACGCGCGATCGCAGATGAACCAGCCCACCACCCGACGCGATCGGTTCCATCTTTTCGAGTTCTACTGTGCTGCGCAGCGTGTCCCATTCGCGCACCGGTGCCAGATGGTCGCAATTGTGCCACGCGATGATCGTTACCAGATTCGGCAGCGCGCGCGTTATTTGCAGCGTCGCGAGGCCGATCGTGTGTCCCCCATAGACGAGGCGTGAGCCTGAGGGTGCGGAATCGTGATGGACAAGTGCGATATTGAAGGTGAGTCGAGCCAACTCCGCCGCCGAACTAACCAGCTCGCCACCAGCGATTTCCCAAATCGTTCCTTCCTTGAGGTCGGCGAAGTGCTTTCCTTTGTTCGCGCTCCCAAACTGGTCGAGTCGCCAATCCGCGATAGCGTCGGTCAGCGGTTTGCTGCGAGGAGCCGGCTTAACTTCGTCGAGGTTAGCGGCATGGGGAGTTATACCCGCAGGATCGCGTAGGGGGAACATCGCGCAGCGCAGAAAATCCAGCACTTCTCGTCCCTTCTGATCGACCGTGCGGATTCGCATCACACCCAAACCGGTTGCGGCTCGCCCTTCGCGTCGGCTGTTTTGGCGCAGGGCCACGATTTCCGTCGAGGTGTAGAGCGTGTCTCCAATCTGGGGAAAGCTGCAGAAGACGAAACCGCGATAAAAGAGATTCGCGATGACCCGTTGCGTGAACAGTGTGGACTGGCCTATCGCAACATCCCACACCAGTGCGGGATTAGCGAAACGCCCACCCGTCACACGACGACTCAACTCAGCGTCCAGAGCCAGGCGGATCCGATCCCCGACGATCGCAGCGTGCGCCGACGAAAGTCCATCGGTCAGCGTGCACGCAGGCGCGGTGTCCAATACCTGCCCAACAAACAAATCCTCAAAAAACGGGCCTCCAACGATCTCAGCCATCGATAACCTTTCGCGATGCAGTGATTTAACTCCTTATAGTGCACATCGCGCGGGAGCAGTAAACCGATGCGAGATTTGCTAGGGATTGGGCTGCAACAAAAGCCGATCCCCGAGCGCAAGGAGCCTCGATCAATGCCTGAGAAACCGCGGCATCTGCTGGACGGATATAAAGTTCTCGACTTCACCCATTTTGTGGCTGGTCCGACAACAACGCGGCTGATGGCCGGTATGGGGGCGGAGATCATCAAGGTGGAGTTCGCTCCCCACGGCGATCACGCGCGCGAGTTCGATTACCTCAGGGACAAACGCAGCGCCTTTTTTGTGCAACAGAATCGCGGCAAGCAGAGCGTTTGTGTCGATCTGCGCAAGCCCGAGGGTCTCGAGATCGTAAGAGGGCTGGTACCGAAGGTCGATGTGGTAGTTGAGAATTTCGCTCCCGGCGTAATCACTCGGATGGGCCTCGGCTACGACGTGCTGAAGGCGCTCAATCCGGGACTCGTGATGTGCTCGATCTCGGCGCTCGGCCAGACCGGTCCTCTCGCGAACGATCCCGGCTTCGATTTCATCGGCCAGGCTTACGCTGGCATCACGTCACTTATCGGCGAGGAGGAAGGACCGCCCTACATGCCGATGGTTGCGATCGGCGACGTCAGTGCCGGTGCCCATGCGATGGGTGCGATCGCATGCGCGCTGCTGTATCGCGAGAAGACGGGCGAGGGACAGTACATCGATATCTCGCTGCTCGATTCCTACTTCCATTGCCACACGCTGGGCTTACAGTTGTACAGCGCCAGCAAGGGAAAGATGGAGATGAAGGCCTCTGGGTTGCATCATTCTCTCGCGTGCCCTGCCGGCGTCTTCAGGGGAAAGAAGTGGTGGATCATCATCCTCGCGATGACTGATAAGCAATGGGTTAGCGTATGCGAGGCGATGGGCCGAACGGATTTGGCGCAAGATGAGCGCTACCTCCATCGTGGCGGCCGCGCCAAAGATCGCGTGAATATCGTAAAGATAATCGAGGACTGGCTGGCCGCATCGCCGAGCGATGAGGCCTCGGTCGAGGCGCTGCGCCGTGAACGCGTTCCTGTCGCGCCGATTCTGTCGGTGCGCGAGGCGATGGAGCATCCACATCTGATAGAACGCGGATCGGTGCGATCAGTTACCGATCCGATTCTCGGCGAATTCAAGATTCCCGGTTTTCCGCTGCGCTTCTCGGGTTTTCCCGATGAGATGGAATTCGATGCGCCGATGCTCGGGGAGCATAACGCCGCAGTGCTCGAAAAGTATCTGGGCTACAACGCCGCGCGTGTCGCAGAACTCGAGAAGGCAGGAGTTCTCCATCACGCACCGCATTGAGGAAGCTCTGGCGCCAACGGTTTCCCTGTCATGCTGAGCGAAGTGAGCGACGCGAACGAAGTCGAAGCATCTCGGACAGCTTCACGAGTATTTCACTCGCGAAGCCGGTACCGGTTTCGTCGAAACACGGTACCCTCAATCGGTTGGGGAGCTGAACCGTCATTCGCGGATTTTACACTTCGAGCTCGATTCGATATCAATGCGGCTGCATAGCCACGAGCTGCTACTGGAGGATGGGCGATGATCGTTCAAGCGCGTAAGACTTATCGCGTCGTAACCGAAAAAGATGTTCCGATGAAGACGCGCGACGGCGTCACGCTCTATGCCGACGTCATTAGGCCAGATGTACCCGGTCGCTTTCCGGTTTTGCTTAGTCGCACGCCCTACAACAAAAAGGGCAGTGATGATCCCAACGGCGCGAGCTACCTCTATGCGCGTTACGGTTACATTACGATCATGCAGGACTGTCGCGGTCGGTTTTCCTCCGAAGGCGAGTACGACACGATCTTTCAGGAAGCCGCTGATGGCTACGATGCGGTCGAATGGGCTGCGCGCCTGCCGTGGTCAAACGGCCGGGTCGGCACGACCGGCCAGTCCTATCTTGGCCTCACGCAATATCTGATCGCCTGCAACGACCCGATGCCGCCGTCGCTCCAGGTGATGGCTCCCGTCTCGGCGTCCTCGGATTATCACGCAAGCTGGATCTACCACACCGGCGGTGCGTCGATGTGGGGATGGATAGTGCCCTACGCCATCTTCAAGGGGCTCAACACCTTGAAGCGTGCAGACCGCGAAGATTTGCAGGAGAAGATGAAGCAGTACGTGATCGGCGGCGAATTCCCGATCATGCGCAAGACGAAGTGGGGCTTCAACGCGTTTACGCCGCTGACTGACGAGTGGTATCGCCATCTGCCGATTAAGGATTGGGCCGATCTGCTCAAAGAGACCGCGCCCTACATGGCCGATCACATCAAGCACGCCAACGACAGTGAGTATTGGTATCGCGCCAATGTGAATCGCCACGCCGCGAGCGTTACCGTGCCGATGCTCCATGTCTCATCGTGGTACGACATCTTCGGCGAGGGCGCGCCGACCGCATATCAGAGCATCAAGAACAACAGTCGCTTCGAGAAGGCCCGCAAGGGACAGCGCCTGATTATCGGTCCGTGGGGCCACCTGCTGCCCTACAACTTTCCCAACTCGCGCGGCACCGGCGATATCGACTTTGGTCCGTCAGCGTTGATCGATCTGAACGAGACGCTGCTCCGATGGTTCGATTATTGGCTGAAGGATATCGACAACGGCATCATGGAGGAGCCGCCGGTTACCGTTTATACGCTGGGCGCGAATCGCTGGCAGCATCTTCCGGATTGGCCGCCGCCGAACATGCGGCACGTCCCGTACTTCATCCACGCGGAGAATGGCGCGAATAGTTTGCGCGGTGACGGTGTCCTCTCAACCGTGCCACCCGCAGGCGAGACCACCGATCATTTTGTTTACGATCCCAATGATCCGGTGCCGTCCCTCGGCGGCAACAACCTCGCGATCGATATGGGCATCCAGGATCAACGCCCGGCAGAAGAGCGCAACGACGTGCTCGTCTATACCTCCGAACCCCTCGAACAGCCGCTCGAAATTACGGGTCCAGTAAGTGTCGTTCTGTGGGCGTCGTCGTCAGCGATCGATACCGACTTCACGGCGAAACTGGTCGATGTGCGCCCTGATGGCTACGCGCAGAATCTTACTGATGGGATTATCCGTGCGCGCTACCGTGAGTCATCGAGCGCGCCGCAGATGATGGAGCCCGGCAAGCCGTATCAGTTCACGATCGATCTCTGGGCGACCAGCAACGTCTTCATGCCGGGTCATCGGATTCGACTCGAAATCAGTTCGAGTAACTTCCCGCACTTCGATCGCAATTTGAACACAGGCGAGGCCTTTGGTGAGGGAACCAAGGGAATCCAGGCGCGGCAGACCGTCTTCCATCAGGAAGGGATGGCGTCGCACATTCTGCTCCCCGTTATTCCGCGCTGAATTAATCGCTAGCGAGAAAACGATGATACGAGGCCGCCGCGTCTGGTACGCGGTGGCCTTTTTTCTCAAAACTAAGCCGCTGATGGCATCGGGCGGCGCTTATCGCACTTATCGCAGACCTCTTCGGTGCCGAGCCGATGCAAATAGCCGGCGCATCGCGGGCACTCGTCGAGCGGCTCTCGCACAACCACCCAGCAGGGTTTGCACAACCCATTACCGATCTCGTGTCCGCTCGGAATATCCTCTTGCGCCATCGCACCTAAATAGCACAACGCTCGATGATTAGGACTCAGCCGCCGCCTCAGTTCGCTAACCGCGGCAGGATGAGCGGTTTGACCTCCTCGAACGTCGCCATCTTGCGCAGGGCTTCGGTGGTCTTATCCAGCGTGTACGTCCCGGAGATTATCCGAGCGAAATCGAAGCGATTTCGCCGCGTCGCCAGGAATTCGATCGCATGGTAGAAATGGCGCGGTTCGGCCATCACCACGGCATCGATTCGGACGGGCTTGAAAAACTGTGTCGGACCGATCGTCGCCGGACCGCCACCCACGCCGATACTGGCGATACGCCCGTCGGGTCGCACCATCTCGATCGCTTCACTCAGCACCGACGTAACTGCGCATTGAAAGACGAGGTCCGCACCGCGACCGTCGGTCCGATCCTTCACCCATGTGACGCGGTCAGGCAGCGCCGGTGTGCGGTCGAGATTCAGCACATCGTCAGCGCCCCACGCGCGCGCAACGTCGAGCCGCACTTCGGGAGCGCCGATCAGGAACACCTTCTTTGCGCCGCGATCGCGCGCAACCGCGACTGAGTAAAGCCCGAGTGGGCCGCCGCCCAAAATCGCGACGGTCTCGTGACTCTCGATCGCGCCGACCTTCTCGAAGCCATTCATCACGGTGCGTAATGCACATGCTGCTGACGCGGCCAGCGGTGGAGTAACTTCGTCGGGTATCCGCACGATACTTCCGCCTGCCGGGAAGTGATGATACTCGGCGCATCCGCCGAGCAGACTCGAGGGATGTGCGCCGCCAAAAATTTTCACGTTGGGGCAGAGCGACACCTGATGGAGCACGGTGCAGTAGTAGCATCGCCCGCAGCTCGGGTAGGTCGAGATGATCCGGTCACCGACCTTGAGCGGCTTCCCCAGGATATCGCATCGCTCGCTACGCAACTCGACGATCGTCCCGCAGGTCTCATGGCCCGGGATGAAAGGTGGCGTGCCGAAATGCCCTTGCCATCGATGGGTATCCGTACCGCATAGCGTCGCCGCATCAACCTTGATCAGGATGTCTCCGGGGCCCAGCTCAGGCAGCGGCACTGATTGCAGTTCGAGTTCGTTATTGAATGACGTGATTACAGCCGCCAGAGCATTCGCCATCGGAGTCATCCTTTCTTCAGCGCTCTCGGGATCGCGGTCGCAACATAGCATCAAAACATTGAAATGCGATGAAACCTCGCCAATCGCCGATCGCGCTTGCGCCCAAGACGGCGACGGCAGTACAAACTCAACAAGTTGCAGCGGGAGTGGGAATCCCACGATGACTATCGAAAAAATTATCTCCGCCGACGATCACATCCAGGAGACGCCGGATCTTTGGGAAAAGCGTCTGCCCAAAGACCTACGCGATAAAGCTCCGAAAATGATTCTGCTCGAGAACGGTGGTTCGGCATGGCTTTGGGGCAATAATCCACCGCGCCCGCTCGGGATGGACGTATGGGCGGGGCGCGAGGTCCGCGATGATCGCGATATCGAGTGCGTGCCGTGGGAGAAGGTCTATCCAGCTACTTACGATCCGACCGAACGTCTCAAGGCGATGGATCGCGATAATATCGCTGCGTCCGTCCTGTTCCCGAATTTCTCCCGCGCCTTTGTCGGCATGTGGCTCACCGATGCGGGTCCGGGCGCGCAGAAGCTCGATTCCGAACTCGCCCTCGGCTGTATCAAGGCCTACAACGATCACGTCGCCGACTTCAGCACCGAGAACAGCAGGCGGCTCGTCCCCGTCGGTATCGTGCCGATGGAAAGCGTCGAGACCGCCGTTGCCGAGATCAATCGGATGGCTGCGAAGGGCATTCGCAGCGGATTGATTCCACCTGAGCCCGGTCGCGGTCGTTTCTGGAATGACCCGATTTTCGAGCCAATCTGGCAGGCGCTCGATCAGCACAACATGGTGATCAGCCTCCATCTCGGCGTGCAGTCGGGCATCAAACTCCCAGCCTATTTACCGACGGCGGAAGGCGTACCGCCGGGTTCCGCCGAGACGATGAGCACGCTGGCGCGGATGCTGATGGCGATCCCCGTCACCACGATCCTCTGGTCGGGCATCTTCGATCGATATCCCAATTTGAAGGTGGCGGCGGTCGAGACTGACGTCGGATGGCTCGCTTATGTGAAGCAGCGCGCCGAATGGGTTTTCAAGAACTTCCCGTGGCGATGGCATCGGCAGACGAATCTCAAGAATCCCCCGGGCTACTACTTCGGCCGCAATCTGTTCGCCACTTTTCAGGAAGATATCGCTGGGATTAATAGCCGCAATCTAACCGGGACCGACGCGCTATGCTGGTCGTCGGATTTTCCTCACCCGGAGACGACCTGGCCGCGCACGCGCGAGATATTGCAGGAGCAATTCGTAGGCGTTCCCGCAAAAGATGTCCGCAAGCTGGTCGCCGATAACTGCGCCCGCCTCTTCGGGATCACTGTGTGATGGAACGGCTCTCGTTACCGGTCAGCCGCTCCGCCCCGTTTGTCATTCTGAACGAAGCGAGCAACGGCGAGCGCAGTGAAGAATCTCGGACAGATTCGCGAGCTTGGCGAGTGAACCCGGGACCGGTTCTGTTGTCCGCGAAGCGCTCAATCTGCGATGCGACCATGCGCAAGAGAGCGGAAGAAAGGATTCGCTAATGTCTGATTTAACTTCTCTCCGCGATCGCGTCTGTATCGTCGGTATCGGCGAGACCGCCTACACGCGCGGCACTGACAAAAGCGCGTTGGAACTGTCGCTGGAAGCCTCGATGGCCGCTATTGCCGACGCGGGTATCAAGCCCGAAGTGATCGACTCTGTGATCCTACCGGGTGGGGCAGGGGGCGGCGGGACCGCCGGTGACTTTATCGCCAATCTGGGGCTCGAAGACCTCCGCTACACAACTTCGTTGCAGGAGATGGGCGGGGCTATGTGCGTGTCAGCGCTCGAAAGCGCAGCGACCGTGATCGCCTGCGGTATCGCCAACTACGCGCTGATTCCGCTGACCTGCCGTTTCTACTCGGGCCGCAAGGCGCGACAGATGAATTCCGATCCCGGCACGGGGCTGCAGTCCGCCGAGACGATTCGCGATTACTACTCCCCGTATGGGGTCGGCGCGCCGCCGCAGCATTACGCCTGGATGGCGAATCGGCACATGCAGCTCTACGGCACGACGCACGAGCAACTCGGTGCGATCGCCGTGGCGATGCGCAAGCATGCGCAGTTGCATCCGAACGCCCTGATGCGCGGCAAGCCGATGGATCTTTCGGATTATCTCGCCTCGCGATGGGTCAGCTTTCCCTATCGGCTGCTCGACTGCTGTCTCGAGACCGATGGCGCCGGCGCTCTGCTGGTGACCACGACCGAGCGCGCCAAGGATCTGCGGCAAAAGCCGATCTACTTGATGGGTATCGCGTCGGGTCATCCGTATCCGCCACACGATCTGCCCAATCGTCCGGATATCCTGAGGATGGGTCTCGACTACTGCGCGCCGCGTGCCTTTGAGATGGCCGGCGTTAAACCTTCGGATATGGACTTCGCCGAAATCTACGATTGCTTCACCGGACAGATGCTTCTGCAAATAGAGGCTGCGGGCTTTTGCAAACGCGGTGAGGCTGGACCTTTCGTCGAGGGCGGCCGCATCGAACTAGGCGGAGAGCTCCCGATAAATACCCACGGTGGTCTTCTCTCGCAGGCGCACAATTCCGGGATGAACCATCTTATCGAGGCTGTGACGCAACTGCGGCACGATGCCGGCGATCGTCAGGTTAGGGGCGCCGAACTGGGTGTCGTCACGGGATGGGGCGGACACGGCCACGGCTCAATCGCGATTCTGCGCCAGTGAGTATTCGTTGATGGAAAACAGTTCGACTACGGCCAAGCGCGCGTCGACACTTCGCGGCTACGCCAAAGATTTCTACAGCTTCTGCCGTCAGCATGAACTGCGCTTTCAGCGATGTCAGGATTGCGGCACATGGCGTCATCCACCGCGCCCGATGTGCGGGGCATGTCATTCCTTCAAATGGGAATGGTCTGCGACGCGTGGCCGAGGCACCATCTATAGCTGGACAACAGTCTTTCAGGCGCTCGATCCAGCCTTCGCCAACGACGTACCGTACAACGTGGCGATCGTCGGACTCGACGAAGGACCGCGATTGGCGACATGGATCACTGGAGTGCCTCACACTGAGCTGCGCGTTGGGATGCCGGTCGAAGTGTGGTTCGACGATATCAGCGATGAAGTCGCGCTCCCCAAATTCAAGCCTGTTCGCAATGCGTGAGCGTCTGCCTCTAGTCATCCTGAGCCCGCGAGTGAAACGAGCCGAGTCGAAGGATCTACGCCAAGCGATCTGCGGTGAAGCTACTCTCACAGCCTTTTCTCGCGCATAGGGAACAATCCGATGGATCAAAACCCACAAGCACTTCCCCTCACCGGCTTCCGTGTCGTCGAGTACGGCCTCTTTCACGCAGGGCCGACCTGCGCCGCGATGCTTGGGGCGCTCGGCGCCGAAGTTATCAAGGTTGAAAACCCGAAGAAGGGCGATCCGGTTCGCAATCTCGTCCGGCTCTACGGGCAGGATTCGCGCTTGCTGAGTGGCCGCTCGATTCCTTTTGAAACCTACAATGCCGGCAAGAAGAGCATCACGTTCGATCTCAACGATCCCGAGGGGCGACGACTCCTCCACGCGCTCGTCGCTAAGGCCGATATCTTCGTGCACAACGTCAAGGCCACGACGGCGGTCGCGATGACGATCGATTTCGACTCACTCATCATGGACAATCCGCGGCTCGTCTACGCCAGTGTCTCGGGCTTCGGCCCGCGCGGTCCCGAAGCCACGCGTCCGGGTCTCGATCCCGTTGGCTTGGCGCGCTCTGGTCTAATGAGCGTCTTGAGTGGCGGCAGCCATAAACCGCCGATTCTGCCGCCTACCGGGATGGCCGATCATATGGCCGGGATCATGACCGCCTACGGTGTGCTCGGCGCAATCATCGCCCGCAACCAGACGGGCCGACCCCAGCGGGTCGAGAGTTCTCTGCTCGGCGGAGCGATGTGGCTCGGCCAACTCAATCTGCAGTATGCCTTGTTCTCCGGGCGAGAATTGCTGCCGCTCGATCACTCTTCCGATCCACTACTCAATTCCTACCAGTGCAAAGACGGGCGCTGGATCTTTATCGCGGCTCCCTCGGAGCGTGCTTGGCCTGCGCTATGTAACGGCTTGGGTCTACCGGAGTTGGTGAGCGATCCGCGCTTCATCAATTTCGAACAGCGCTGGACAAATCGAGCTGAGTTACTCCGTCTGCTCGAAGGGCGCTTTGCCTCGCGCGACGCGAGCGCATGGGAACCGCTGCTTGCTGCTCAGAGCGGTCTGGTCTTCGAGATCGTGCGCCGACCGACAGAGATCCACGAAGATCCCCAATCGAGCGCGAATGGCTATATCTCCGACGTTGAGCATCCCGAGAGAGGTCCGTCGAAGCGCGTCGGCTTCCCGATCCATATCAATGGTGAACAGCCGCCGACTCCCGCCGCCGCTCCTATCCTCGGTCAACACACCGAGGAAGTGCTGACCGACCTGCTTGGCCTGAGTTGGGAGGAAGTCAGCAGCTTGCGCGAACGGGGAACGATCTAAAGGTGCGTGCTACGATGCGCGCATGGCTGAACCGATTCTTCTCTACGAAGTCAAAGACCAGATTGCGTTCGTCACACTCAACCGACCGGACAAGCTCAACGCACTGAATCCCGCCTTGAGCGATGCCCTCAACGACGCCTGGGCACGCTTCGAAAACGATGCCGACGCGCGCGTCGCGATTCTGCGCGGCGCCGGCAAAGCCTTCTGCGCTGGCGCCGATCTCAGTGATCCGCTCGATGACCTCGGTATCCCATGGGCGATTCGAATCCATCGCGCCTATCCGCAAAACGGCGTGACGGTCTTCAAGCCGATTGTTGGAGCCGTGCAGGGTCATGTCCTCGGCGCCGGATGGGCTCTGGCTGTGCGCGGATGCGACATCACGATTGCGGCTGAAAGCGCCCGGTTCGGTTTCCCCGAACCCCGCGTAGCGGTGCCCGTTCCGCCTTTCGACTACCAGCCCTTCCTCCCCTTTAAGGCGAGTCTCGAGTTTCTCCTGCTCGCCTGGAACGGCGGTGAGCCGATGGATGCGCATCGGGCGCTCTCTCTCGGGATGGTTAATCGGGTCGTACCGGACGCAAAACTGCTCGACGAGGCTATCCGATGGGCCGAGATGCTCAAGAAGATTCCGCCCCTCTACAGCAAGGCGGTTAAGCACGGCCACTACTCGTCGATCGAGTCAGAAACGACCCGCATCGAACGCGAATACCTGAATTTCACCTGGCCCCAGGAGGTCAGTGCCGACCGGCAAGAGGGTGCAGAAGCCTTCAGGGCTCGTCGCGAACCCAGGTTCACGGGTCGCTGAGCTGTCGGTTTCGAGACCGAAAAGTGCGGCTCGCGCGGTGTCGCTCTGCTCACCTCTGTGATGGTATTTGGCGTCGTTTGATGTTTAGAAGCTAAAATTAGTAGAAAAAGGCAAATATTAGCTAATTAAGATGCTTTGTGAGTGATTAAAGTTTTCACTCCTGAGTGAATCATCACTTAAACTAGGTTTGGTAACGTTATGCTATCTAAATCTGGTATTTCAAAGCGAGTTCATCATTCACGGTCAGAGAGCGAGGGTCATGTGGGCATCAGACTCGAAGAGATTACGAAACGCCTGTTCCAGCCGATCGAAAAGGAGACCAAGAGCGCGGCGAGCGCGGCGGTTGGGTCGACCATCGAAGTGATGGAAAAGCCGACCGAGCCTCCGAAAACCGCGAAAGAGGTAAATCTCTCGCAGCTCCCAAAACCGATGGCCGCTGCGGTAGATAAGGTCTTTGGACATGCCGCACAGCTGCGGAGCAAATCGACCGATTTCGCGCTGGCCAACGATCAGCTGGAACGCCTCAATAAGTCGGTGGCGCGGACCTTCGAGCCCCTGCGCAAGGTTTATCACCAGCTCTCGCAAGTGTCCGAAGGCTTCGGCTCTCTCCACGACTTCCGCACTCAGCTCGAGCCGTTGGCCAAGGACTTTGAGCCAATCCAGTTGTTTCAGGATCAAGTGACCGAGCTCACCCAAGGCGTTCACGCGGAGATCGGGCAGATCGTGAGTTCGCTCGACTCGGTCAGAAGCTTGGGCGAACGAGTTAACGCGCTGGCCATCTCGCTGAAGCAGGTCAGTGAATTGCAGCGCGCTTTCGCTGAGTTAAGTGCAACCTTTGCGGAGGATCATTCGGCTGGGTCGGCCAACGACACGGCCCCGCAAGACCAGCCGACCTTGCATTAGCCGCTGTCCTATATCCGCGCCACGGGCCTGAACCCCTCGTGGCGCGAAGGTATTTCCGCCTCAATTTTCCTAATACTTCGCGCGAATTGATAACCATCAGTAGGGAGCCGAGCCGAAGATCACCTGTTTGAGCGCATGATTAGTGGCGATGAGGCGTTTGTGAGGCTAAATAAGTAGCTAAAGCAACTAAAACATCTTGTATTAAAGTTAATCCGAGTTTACACTCCTTTTAGCAAGTTGATTGAATCTTCACTTCTGCTGATGCAGGAGATGAACGTAAGGAGCGATTTAGCTGCAATGAGCCTCAAACTGGATGACTTCCGCAAACGTTTGTTGCCACCTAATGAAGCTGAGAATGGCGTGGCAGCACCAGCGGTAGCTGCTGAATCTGACAGCAAGGCTCAAGCGACGGTCGTTTCATTGGCGGCGCCCACCACGCCCTCACCGGCGCTGTTGCCTCCCTCGTCAGCCGGTCTCGCGCCGCGCGACTCAGAATCGATCAGTGCAGCTGTGCGCAAGGTATTCGGCCAGGTTGGAACGCTTCAGAGCCGCGCCGATGAGTTCAGTCAGGCGACCGAACAAATCGACCGACTGAACAAGCTCGTGACTCGTGTCTTTGGGCCTCTGCGTAATCTGTACAGTCAGTTATCCGAAGTCGCGGGGTCGTTCGACTCGTTGTCCTCTTTTCAGTCGCAGCTTGCAGGCTTGAGCAAAGAGTTTGAGCCGATGCGCCTGTTGCACGATCAGGTGAGCCAGCTGACCGGCAGCATCCACACTGAGCTCGGACAGATCGTGAAAGCGCTGGACCCAGTTAGCGAACTCAACGAGAGGGCTAATCTGCTCGCGCGATCCCTCAAGCAGATAAGCGAACTCCAGACCGATTTCGCGGACCTCTATGCGACTTTTCGCAACAGCGAGCATCGCGTAAAAGCCGGCGACGTATCGAACGAGCAGAGCGAGACGGTCGCCCTGCATTAAAAAGAGTCTTCCTCCACTTCCCCTCTTCTCGCGCCACGAGGATTCCTCCCCTCGTGGCGCATTTTTTGGCGACTCTATCGAGGAAAACTTTCGTTATCGGATGACCTGGCGATGAGCTAAGCTCGGCTCAGGTACTCCATTATGAAAGTAGTCTTCGAACGCAAAGGACCGATCGCTTACGTCACGATTAATCG
This sequence comes from Binataceae bacterium (SeqCode), assembly GCA_035541875.1. Taxonomy (GTDB): domain Bacteria; phylum Desulfobacterota; class Binatia; order Binatales; family Binataceae; genus JAJPHI01. Next base: position 59,000 of record DATKML010000023.1, on the reverse strand, counting down.
TCCTGAACGCCTCAACGCCTGTGATTTCGAGACCTATTCCACGCTCGCGTCGATTTGGCAGGAGTTCCAGAACGATTCGGCCCTGCGCGTCGCTATCCTGACCGGAGCAGGGGAGCGAGCCTTCTGCGCCGGTAGCGATATCAAATCGAATTACGTCGAATCGCCCGGCGTTGAGCCGCATAATCTGCTCTTTCCCGTGATGTACGACCTCACCAAGCCGATCATCGCGGCGATCAACGGGCATGCTAACGGCGGAGGCCTCGAACAAGCTCTCGCTTGTGATATTCGGGTGGCCGCTGATCATGCGCAATTCGGTTTGGGTGAGGTGCGTCTAGGATGGCTTCCCGGAGGTGGCGGCACTCAGCGCGTGCCGCGGTTGATTCCGCTCGGTCGGGCGCTCGAAATGCTCTATACGGGTAATCGGATTGGTGCTGAGGAAGCTTTGCGACTCGGGTTGGTCGATCACGTCGTTCCGATGAATCAGCTCATCACGCGATGTGAGGCGATCGCCGCTGAGATCTGCAAGAGCGCGCCCCTCGCCGTTCAGCGAATCAAGCATGTCGCCTTGCGAGGTCTCGACCGACCGCTCGCTGAAGGGCTCAAACTCGAACGTGAGCATTACGATTGGCTCCAGACCACCGAAGATGCGCGAGAAGGGGCGCAGGCCTTTGCGGAGAAACGACCGCCCAACTGGAAGTCACGATAGGGATAAGTACGGCTCTTTAACCTAAAGTTAACTAGGCGGGCGATCTTGATGTTTTTGCAAGCCTTGCAGGAACTAGCGCTTTTATTTGGACGAAAATCAGCGTAACGTCACCTCATTGTGTCGCTCTATAGACGGCTGGTGGGCTAATGGCTCGGACAGAGAACCATTCGAAACTCGCTTCCGAACTAACCAATTACGAACTCCAGGCGCTTTCATCGGCAGCCATGGAGGGTTGGCTAACAGTCACACCTGAAATTGGTGATTTGGCGCTGGCCTGTTGGCAGCATGAGCGCGAAGAGCTTGGCCGACCGTTCGCCGTCGTTCGACTCGAGCCGCAACGCGCCACACTCTGGTTTATCCTTCAATCCGGACGCGAGTGGGACGATGAAGAGCGCGGACGTATCAGCCGCCTGCTCGCCACCGTCATTGGTTTTATCCTGACACCGAACAGCGTGCGCGCGTTTGTTAAGCTGGGCACCGAGGCCGCCGTGATGCGGCATCTGTTGGCGGCTTCCGGCTTGTGAGGCGATTCGGGGGACTAAGCGCAATCGGCTTAGCCGCCGTCGTTCTCCTCTCGCTTTTTTTCGTCTCCTCGACGCATTCGCAGATAGTCGGCCCATCGGGACCGCCAACTGCTATACCTCCGCCATCACGACCCGCAATCATCACGAATGACGCGCCGTTAGCGGAGGCTCCGGTCCCGCCGCCTCCACAGGTGGACACCAGCGTTCCATCGATAGCCTCCGGTACCTGGACGCCTCTGAACGATCAGCCGTACACGCATCCATCACCGTTCTATCCGGCTAGTGTTTTCTTACTCACCGATGGGCGGGTGCTGGCTCAGGATGGGAACCTGACGGCGGTCGGATGGTGGACCCTGACCCCCGATATCAACGGCAGCTATATCAACGGCACATGGGCCCAGGCTGCTTCCCCGCCTAACTGCCCCAATGGCTATAGCCCCGCGTCGACCGTCTATTCGCCCCTTTATTATGCCTCCGCCGTTCTCCCGGATGGGCGTTTCGTGATGATCGGCGGCGAGTACGACTACAACTACGATTATTACAAACCCGGCACCCACGAAGTATGGACCAACCAAGGTGCGATCTATGATCCGGTAGCGAACACCTGGACGTGTATCGCGGCTCCGACCGGATGGAATCAAATAGGTGACGCGCCATCGGTTGTGCTGCCCGACGGAACCTTCATGGTCGCCAACCCGCTGGCGAGCACGGTCGCGACTCTTAATACCGCGACTAACCCGCCGAGCTTCAACGCGCCGTTCACTCCAACCGGCAAATCGGCAGATAAGAGCGGCTATAACAATGAAGAAGGATGGTACTTGCTGCCTGACGGCACGGTCCTCACGCTCGAAGTCTGGAACGCTCTCGACACCACTCAGACGCCGGCGTTGACCTACAAGTCCTCAACCAAAGCCTGGAGCGCGGCTGGAACCGCTCCCGATCCCCTCGTCCTTATCAGCAAGGGCGCGATTAACTATTACGAGGTCGGTCCGATGATCCTGCGGCCCAACGGGACGGTCTTCGCGTCCGGAGCCACTGGTTTCAACGATGTCTACGACACCGCTACCAAGAAGTGGAGCAGCGGGCCATCCTTTCCGACCGCTCCCTTGGCGAACAGCGAGTCGGGTACCTGTATCGTATCTGCGGGTACCACCGAAACGTGGGCGACGGCGGATGCGCCGGCGGCACTGCTCCCCAACGGGAACGTCCTGGTTGCCGCAGCCCCGGTCGACACCAACTGCGAATGGATTCCACCCACCGAGTTTTTCGAATTTGACGGCACGAACCTGACTCAAGTTGCTGCGGCCACTACTGCGGCCTTCACTCCGTCGTACGATGGGCGCCTGTTACCTCTTCCCAATGGCCAAGTCCTTTTCACGAACGACTACAGCGAGGTCGAGATCTATACTCCGACCGGCTCTCCCGATTCCTCCTCGATCCCGACGATTACCAGCGCCCCGTCGACTCTGAGCCCGGGCGGCGCGAACTATTCGATCGGCGGGACTCAATTCAACGGACGCTCGCAGGCAGTGGGCTACGGTGACGATTACCAGGGCGCAACCAACTATCCGCTTGTACGAATCACCAACAATGCGACGGGCCATGTCTTCTACGCTCGAACGCACGATTACAGCACGATGGCAGTCGTCACCGGCAGCACCACTGTTTCAACCGAGTTCGACGTTCCGAATACGGTCGAATTAGGTGTAAGCGGGTTGGAAGTGATCGCGAATGGGATTCCGTCGAGTTCGGTTGCCGTGAACGTCAGCCACTCGCCGACACCCACGCCGACTGCAACTCCGACGAGAACCTCGACGCCTACTCCGACTGTGAGTGTTACGCCCACCGCGACACCGACTTCCAAAGCAACCTCAACCCGAACTCCGACAGCTACACCCACGCACACCGCGAGCGCCACTGCGACGGCAACCCCAAGCGCGACACCAACTGTTGGCGTGACATCGGCGGTTCTCAAACCCTCGAAGGGGTCCATCAACTTCGGGAAAGTGATCGTTGGTCAGGGAGGCAAGGCGCTAACCGTTGCGCTGACTAACACGAGCAAGGTTACGGCATCGATCAATTCAATCCCGCAATATCTGTCCGGGACAGTGACTAACTTTACCGTGAGTGGTGACACCTGCTCAGGTCAGATGGTCTCGGCAGGCAAGAAGTGCGACTTTGATGTGGCATTCACACCCCACACCTTCGCGCCCCCTTCTTCGATCGAACTCACCGCGATGCTGCCGGTCGTTTACAACAGCGCGGGTGGGGTACCACTGCAGATCACTTTGAGCGGCGCACCTGTGCCGGTCACGCTGTCCGCTCCGAAGTCGCAGAGTTTCAATGGTGCGGCCGGTGGCACGAGCAAGGCGAAAATCGTAACAATCACGAACGACACGAAAGTTCCCGTTACGATGGGCGCGGGCGGAATTCTTCCGACAGCCGACTACACGCTGATCGCGGATAATTGCAAAAATCTGACGATCGGGCCTCCGCCAGCCACGAGCAACAAGTGCACCGCAGCGGTGGAATTTTCCCCACCCCTTGGAACGCCGAAGGGCGCCGTTCCCTCTGCGATCCTTGGTTACACTTTCACGTGGAACAGTGCGACCTATCAGAACACAGTTGCCGTCACGCTGAAGGGTAGGGTTAAGTAGCGCGAACCCACCTCGGCGGTCGATTCCTGCCTTTACCGCATCAAAATCTTTCCTGCTATAACCATCGTCGCCGGAAACTCGACGCGTCGATAATCGCTCACTACGGCAAAGGAGCCGCACATGAAGATTGGTGTCTTTTCGATTGGGATAAACAACATGGCGCGACCGGAGATGATCGCGACCATGGCCTCGGAGGCCGAGCGGCTTGATTTCAGCACTGTATGGGCGCCTGAGCATCTCCTGTTTCTCGAGAAATTCTCATCCAAATATCCATACGCGCGCGGCAAGGATCTGCCGGTGCCGACCGATATGGCACTGCTCAATCCCCTGATGGCGCTGACCTACGCTGCTGCATGCACCAGCACGATTAGACTTGCGACCGGTATCTGTCTGGTGCCCGAGTACAATCCTCTGCTGCTCGCCAAGATGTGCGCGTCGCTCGACTACCTGAGCGGCGGCCGCTTTGCTCTAGGAATTGGTATCGGATGGTTGCGCGAGGAGTTCACCGCGCTGGGCATCCCATGGGAAGGTCGCGCCAAGCGCACCCGCGAGTACATCGAGGCGATGCGCTGCCTGTGGGGTAGCAAGAACGATTTCAAGGGCGAGTTCGTGAATTTTGAAGGAGCCCTGAGCTATCCCAAGCCCGTGATGGGCGCCAAGCTGCCGATACTCGTCGGTGGCCAGAGTGATGCGGCCCTGAAGCGCGCTGCCGATTACGGCGACGGATGGTGCGGGTTCAATCTCACGCCCGACGAGACGGGCGCCGCGATCAAGCGGATTCGCGAATTGCGCGCTGCCAACGGCCGCAGCGGTGAGCCTTTCGAGTTCCTGGTTTCTCCCGTCGATACAGCGACTCCGGACGATCTCAAAAAATATCGCGATGTGGGTGTCGATGAGCTCTATCTGACGCCGGTCTTCCGTTATGCCCTGCGTACCGAGGCCGAGCTAAGGACCTTGCTCGATAAGCTCGCGCGCGAATGGGTCACGGTCGCCGAACGGCTGTAGCTGTCAGTTGCGAGTTGACATAGACCCAAGGTGCACGTTTAGCTGAGGTACTTTTCTTCAAAGGAAATCGTGGCGATGGATAAATACGGTGATGTATCGGTTGAGATTGGCAGTGATTATGTGGCGACGGTCGAGATTCATCGCCCGCCCCACAACTTCTTCGACGACGCCCTGATTCGGAACATCGCCGACGCGTTCGAGGCGCTCGATAAGGAAGACAAGTGCCGCGGCATCCTGCTCTGCGCTGAGGGCAAGTCCTTCTGCGCAGGCGCGAACTTTACGAGCCGCCCGGAGAACAATCCGCTCAATCAGGCGCAGACGTCCGGCAGCAATCCGCTCTACCTCGAAGCGGTACGCCTCTTCCGATGCAAAAAGCCGGTGGTCGCTGCGATTCAAGGACCTGCGATCGGCGGTGGGCTGGGACTTTCGCTGGTGTCGGACTTCCGCGTCGCCGCGCCCGAGGCGCGCTTCGCTGCCAACTTCGTGAAGATCGGAATTCATCCTGGTTTCGGTCTCACCTACACGCTGCCGCGCCTGATCGGTCCGCAGCGCGCGTCCCTTATGTTCCTCAGCGGACGCCGTATCGACGGTGAGACCGCCGTGGCATGGGGACTCGCAGATCAGCTTTCGCCGCTCGACCGGCTCCGTGAAGATGCTCACGCTCTGATCGCCGAAGTTGCCGAGGGCGCGCCGCTGGCGATCATCTCCACGCGGGCTACGCTCCGGGACAAGCTTGCCAATATGGTCGAAGCGCAGACCCGCCACGAACTGGCCGAGCAGACCCGCCTGATGAAGACGGCGGACCATCGCGAAGGCGTAAAAGCAGTCGCGGAGCGGCGCCCCGGCAAGTTCATCGGCGCGTAAGCGCGTTCAGCAAAGTCAGGCTGATTTACGTTGAAGAGGCGCTCGGCGACTTCCGCCGGGCGCCTTTCTTTCACCGGGCCGTAGCTCCGGGTAAAGGCGTGCGGGCGAGCCAAAAGAGCAAAATGAGCGCCGGGATCGTCGCAACGGTCGAGAGCACGAAGAAAGGTGCCCAGCCCATCGTATCGGCAAGGACCCCGGCCCATGACGCGAAGATCGTACGGCCGACGGCCGCCAGCGAGGACAGTAGGGCGTACTGCGTCGCCGTGAATGCGGGTGAGCAAAGATCCGATAGGTAAGCGACGAGCGCTGCCCCCGCCATCGCACCGGTCAGATTCTCTGCGGTGACGCATAACGCGAGATAGTCGAGGCGATGGCCTCCGACTGCCTGCAATACGTAGAAGAGATTCCCGACCGATTGCAGGATGCCGCACAGAAGCAGCGCACGGAAAATCCCTGCGCGCGCTGCGATAACGCCACCGAGCAACGCGCCGATTATCGTCGCAACGAAGCCGAAGACCTTTGAAATTGCCGCGATCTCGGCGAGCGAAAAGCCCAACGCGATATAGAGCGGCGTCGCCATCACACCGGCAAGTGCTTCGCCGAGCTTGTAGCCGACCACAAAGATCAGGATGACCGGCCATAGCGGGCGTAGCATGAAATCGGCGAATGGCCCGGCGACGGCGGTCGCGAACCACGCGCTGATGCCGTCACCGCGAGGCTGTTTCTCATCGCCGTTCGGTCTCGGCTCGGGTCCGAAGAGAAAGACCAGCATGCCGATCGACAGGAGCGCCGCCATCGTGGCGTAGGCGGCGAACCAACCAGCGGCCGAGGCGATAAACAGCGCCCCGGCTCCGGATGCGAGCATCGCGAACCGATACCCGGTCTGGATCATCCCGGCTCCGGGGCCCTGACGATCGGGATCGAGCAACTCGACGCGATAAGCATCGATCACGATATCCTGACTGGCCGACAGAAAGGCGACGACCACGGCGAGCGTACCCATCAGGCCAAGCTGATGCTTGGGGTCACATAGTCCCAGGCATAGGACGGCGATAACCAGAAGGATCTGGATCGTCAGACCCCATCCGCGGCGGCGCCCAATCGGAATTGGCGGCGGTACCCGATCGATCAGCGGTGACCATACGAACTTGAAGGCGTATGGAGTGCCCGCAAGCGCGAAAGCACCGATCGCCGAGCGGCTAATACCTGCGGTTGCCAACCAGGCCGACAACGTCGAGAAGGTCAGAAGCAGGGGAAGCCCGCTTGCGAACCCCAGCGGCAGGATCAGCAGGACATCGCGATGCGCATACGGCTCCAGGGCACGAGGAAGTTTACGCATCGGAGAATCTACGGCTTTTTTCCTTCAACCATCGCGCCAGCTATGATGCTTATTATGGGGTACGCTTGGGTTCGTGGCTTAGTGAATGGGATTGGACATGCCAAAAAGCTAGCTGGGTTTGCGCTCGGCATCGTGGCGATCGTTTCAGGCGCAACGGGGTTGGCGCAAGCGCAATCGTTCGGCTCCAAGCCGTATTTTCTTGTAGCGCGTCCCGACATGGCCGATCCAACCTTTCGCAAAGCGGTCATCCTGATGCTGCCGTCGTCGAGCGAGCAGGTCCAGATCGTCGCGGGCGTTATCGTGAATTCTCCGATGCGGCTGACGCTCGACTATCTCTTTGAACACATGGAATCGCTGAAACATAAGGATGAGCACGTCTATTTCGGCGGACCGGTGGATTACAGCGTACCGTTGATGCTTACGCGCGGCACCAAGCCGACGGGTCATGCTGTTGCGATTATGGATAACCTTTATGTGAGCGGCGGGGTCGAGACAGTCGCCGAGATCGTAAGTCATCCGTGGTCACCTAAGGATGCGCGCCTGTTTCTCGGGCGCGCGCAGTGGGATCGTCAGCAACTTCGCGGCGAGATTCTAAAGGGTGCTTGGGACCCCCTACCGCTCAATCTCGATTTGCTTTTCAGCCCTGACCCGAAATCGGTGTGGCCTGCACTCCAGAAACAATCGCATTACAAAGACGTCGAGTGGCGAGTGACGCCCTTTGCATCGTTGGCATTCAGTTCGGAGCTGATGGCGGAATAGGACCGAAGCGATTATCGGTCGACTGGCCTTCCAACGCCAAAAAGATTATCAAGACGATCCAGCCGAAGAGCGGTACAAGGATCAGAAGCTGCCACCATCCGCTGCGATCGGTGTCGTGCAGGCGCCGCGTAGTCACGGCGATGTTCGGGACGAAAAGGGCAAAGCCATACAGCGCCGACAAGAGCTGATTATGTAGAATCAGGCGCTCGAAGATTCCTAATCCGATGTTGATCAGCATGCTTGCGAGCGCGAAATACCAGAACTCCGCACGTCCTGCGCGACCCTGAAACTGAGCGTAGTTGGTGATGACGTAGACGTACCAATCGATCATCGTTTGCATCGGACACCCGGTCGGAACGGTTTTTCGCAGGCTATAAATAATCGAGGGGCGACGCTACTGAGTAGCATCGCCCGTCTCATCTTTCAGTGACCCTATGTGCGGAGCTTACGCGGCTTCGGCCTTGATGCCGTTGAGCTTCTTCAGTTCAGGCATCACTTCCTGGGCGAAGAGCGTGACGTTGCGCTCGGCTTCCTCGTAAGGCATCCCCGCGTAACTGAAGACGCCCGTGAATTGGTCCGCGTTCACGCGCTTGCGCACATCGTCGATCTTCTCGAAGCATTGCTCCGGCGTGCCCCAGACCTGCAGGCCGAGGAAGTACTCGGTCGCCGCATCGACACCGCCCTCGAGCGCTTTCGAGAACTGGCTGTAATACTCGTAGCCCTTGGCCTTGCCGAAGTGCGCACCGTTCATCTCGTAGTGACGCACGGCAGTCTTCCAGTAACCGCCGATGTACTTCACCGCCATCTCACGAGCACGATCCGCATTCTTGTCGCAGAAGACCCATCCGGCCGCGATCGTCGGCAACGGCTCACCGCCATTAACCTGCTTGTAGATCTGGCGATACTCCGCGAGTTCCTGCGCGACTGCCTCCCACGGCTTTTGCGGAATAATCAGGATACCGATCCCGAGACGCGCCATGATGCGCGAGGATTCGGGCGAGACGGCGGCGGCATAAGTGCGGCCTTTGAAAGACTTGAACGGCTTGGGCCGGATATCGCGGCGCGGTTGCTTGAGATACTTGCCGTCAAATTCGCAATAACCCTTTTCCAGTCCTTCGAGGATCATCTGGGCATATTCGACGAAGCGCTCGCGCGACTCATCGAGCGCCACGCCGAAGCCGTCGAACTCGATCCGCGCAAGGCCGCGCCCTAGTCCGAGAATCACGCGGCCATTCGATTGATGATCAACGACGGAGACCTGCTCGGCGACCCGAATCGGATTGTTGTGCCACGGCAGCACGACGACCATCGAGCCGAGCTCAACACGCTTTGTGCGTCCCGCGAAGTAGGAGAGGAACTGCATCACGTCCGGGCACATCGTATAGTCGTCAAAGTGATGCTCGACGCTCCAGATCGAATCGAAGCCGAGAGGTTCGAGCATATCGCCAATCTTCAGTTCACGCTGATAGACCTCGACATCCGAACGTTCATTCATCGGGTTTTGAAATATGATTGCGCCGCCTACTTTCAATTTCGTTCTCCTTACCGGAATTCGGGTTCCAAAGCTGAATAAATTTCTAATCTAATGTCGTCGCAGGCACCAGCCGCGCGCGATTCGCTCAAACCTCGCCCAAGGCACTGCGCAGCATTGTTTGCAGCAATCGATCGATCTGATCCTGCGGCACCGCCGCAAGCTTCATCTGCGCTAGCATGTAGCCGGTGGCACCGACGACGCGCGCATCCTCTTCAGCGCTCTCGATACGTGCAGTAGTGCCGCGCGATCTACGCCATCGCCGAATCGTTTCAGCAACTACTTGCAGATTGCGATCCTGGAATTGCACGAACAACGGCCAGATCTCTTCGCGCAGCGCCGTGCTCCATTCGAGCAGGATGCGAATATGATCAGGATGCGTTCGTATCGTGTCGAGAAACGCATTCGCATGGTCGGCGATAACCGCCGGCGCTTCACGATCTGAAGTGTGGATGCGATCGGTCATCGTCGAGAAAAACCTCGCAATCTCTTCCAGTACACTCGCCACTAACACTTCGCGCGTCGGAAAATAAAAAAAGACCGTCGGGACCGATACTTCGGCCTCGCGCGCAATTTCCGCGTGATGCGCGCCACCGAGTCCGCGCCGCGCGAAGACGCGAATCGCGCTGCGCAGAAGGAGTTCGCGGCGTTCGGCCTGGATGAGCGGCCGGGCACGTTGGCGCAAAGGCTTCGGTCGCGGCATCCGGCGAGGACTAGTCTTCATTGACAAAGATGTCAACGGAGATTAACGGTACAGTTCCGGTCAGACGACCGGCAAGCTTAGGGACTCTATCAGCAAGGATTGCGCATCGTCGCGGGGGAATCGGCGAGCGCGATAAGCGCCGACTGATTTGTCAAGGGCGCGGCGACACTTTGCTCGGGTCTTTAATCCTGCCGTCATCTTGACGACCCTTAGATAGGCAGGGTAGTTTCAGCCGGATTTTATTCAGGGGCGCCGAGGCGATAGGGGCGAAAGCGCCATGCGACCCAGGAGATTGAATGAGCAAAAAAGTAGGTTTGGTCAGAGCTGTCGCCGGATCGGTGGCGCTGATAGCTCTAAGCGCCTGCCTGTGGCTGAGCTACACCGCCGGGACTGCCAAAGCAGCACCCGAAGAGCAGCCACCAACTTACCATCCCGTCGATCGAACATGGGAGAATTATTTCGGCGCGACGATTCTTTCGTCAGGCCGTGCGATCGTCGTCGGGGACAAGGGTCTGGTGATGACGTCCGACGACAAGGGCAAGACCTGGTCGCGGCAACAACTGAAGAACGGCCTCACCCCGTTCGATCTCTATAGCGTTGCATTCACCAGCGATGGCGCTGTCGGCTGGATTGCCGGTGACGGTGGTTCGCTGTTCAAGTCGACCGATCAGGGTAAGACCTGGACTTTGCAGCCGACGAAGCTCGCCGCTGCGTTGATGAAGGTCGCAGTCGTCGATGCTCAGAAAGCGTGTGCGGTCGGAGAGCATGGCGCAGTGGTCTGCACCTCGGATGGCGGCACGACCATGAACGCCTCAAAGTTTGAGGATCTGGTTTTCTTTGATGTCACCTTTACCGACCCGAACACTGGCTGGGGGGTTGGTGAATTTCAGACGGTGCTCAACACGGCCGATGGCGGTAAGACCTGGGCTATCAAATACGGCGGTCAGCGCACGCTGAAGGCGGACCCGTATTTCGCCGTTGCCTTCGAGAAGGATAACGGTCTGGTTCTCGGATTAAATGGCATCACCCTGACCACTGCTGACGCTGGGAAGACCTGGAAAGAGGGTACACTTAGCGGGGAACCGTACTCCTTTTACAGCGCGGTTCCGCTCGCTAGCGGTGAGACCTATGTTGGCGGGGTCGACGGCCTTACTGGTCGCATAACGGGAGACAAGCTTACGCGCACGACGAGTGGCGCTTCGAATTCGATCAATGCCGTAGCGTTCGCGTCGGATTACGGTATCGCAGTCGGGCTATCTGGAACACTTTTAAGCACGACCGATAACGGTCAGACCTGGAGCAGTTTAGACAAGGGCGAATCCGCGCAAGCGCGCGCTCAGTGAGCAGATAAATGGCACATTCAGGACATTCAGGATTCAATATCGGCCGACTGATTCTGCGCCTTCGCGCACCAATCGGCATTTTGCTGGTGGCAGTCAGCGCGATCATGGTGTTCGCCTCGCTGCATGTGCAGGTCGGTACGCGGTTCGTCGATCTGTTCCCCAGCTATCATCCGTACATTCAGCTGAACGAAAAATATCAGCGGTCGTTTGGTGGCGCCGAGACCTTGGCGATCATGATCAAGGTCAAGGATGGCGACATCTTCAATCCGACGACGCTGAAGAAGATTCAGCAGTTGAACACCGCGATGGACGCGCTGCCCGGCGTTAACCACGAAGAGCTACTGTCGCTGGGTTCGTTCCGCGTAAACTACGTCGAGGCACAATCAGGTGCTTTGATTAGTAAGCCGTACATGTTCCCCGACGTTCCTACGACGCCTGAGGGAATCGAAGCGCTGAGGAACAAGGTTAAGGTTCATAAGGACGCGCTACGCCAGTTGGTGAGTAGCGATTTCAAGGGCGCGCTGGTTACCGCATCGTTCAACGACGCAGAAATCAACTATCGCACCTTCTTCCAGGACGTTCAGAACATCGTCGAGAAGTATCAGGACGCCAATAACGAGATCTTCGTTGCCGGTGAGCCGATGGTTCGTGGTTGGGGTTACCATTATCTGTGGAACCTGATCACGATCATCCTGATCTCACTGACGATCATCGTTATCGTTCACTACTACGGTATTCGCGGTATCGCTCGATGGTGGGCGCCGCTGATGACCGGAACAATCTCGGCCTTCTGGGGCATGGGCTTCACCGGATTGATTGGGTATCAGCTCGATCCAATCATGCTGGTTATTCCGTTCATTCTGACCGCCCGCGACGTTAGCCATGGTATTCAGTGGCAGCGGCGGTTCTACAGCGAGATTGAAAAGACCGGTGGCGATGTTCATACAGCGGTTATGAACACGACCAACCTGATGTTGCCTCCGGGTCTGGTTTCAATTCTGGCCGATATCTTCGGCATCATCTTCGTCTCCTATAGCGGTATCCCGGTTCTGCATCATATCGCGCTGACCGGCGCCGTTTGGGTTGCGTCGAGCTTGTTGATGGTTTTCGTCTTCCAGCCCATCGTCATGAGCTATCTCCCACCTCCCCCTCTCGAAGGTGGTGTCGATGAGCATTTGGCGGGCGGTCTCGAAGGTTTCATTGATCGCTTCGTCAGCAAGTTCATTGAGTTCCCGGTTCATCCTGGTAAAGCCCGTACGATCATCTTGTGGGGCGCCGCTGCTTTCATCGTCGGTGGCTTGCTGTCAGGTGTGCGCGCCGAGATCGGTTACCGCACGGTTGGAACGCCGCTCTACAAGGCGGACTCGAAAGTAAACAAGGATATCCAGGCGATCGCCCAATACTTTCCGGTCGACGAAGGCTGGGTGGTACTAGAGACGCCGAGCTATCCGGATCCGCAGTCAATCCTTGGATCTGATCCCCTGCGTATCGCAGAAGAGCTTCGCTCCTATCTGCGCGAGCGTGACCCGAACGTCTTGCAGGTTATTTCGTTCGCGTCGGATATCGAAAAGCCGTTTAACCAGATGTTCCACTACGCGCATCCGAAGTATCTGCGCGTACCTGATACGGTCCAGTTGTCCGGTAACCTTTGGTACCTCTACCTGACGGGGACGGCCCCGGGCGAAATGGAGCGCTTTATCCCGAACCAGCAGGCAAACGCGACTTGTTTGCGCGTGCTGCTGCGCGACCACACGTATACCACTCTGACGAATGTCCTCGACGAGATCGAAGCGTTCACCAAGAGCAAAGGCTTCGTGCGGAAATCGGCCGAGAACAACAGCGTCTACACGGGCAAAGGCACGCCGAACCTGAACAACGTCGAGATCCACTTCATGGGTGGTATCGCGGGTCTCTATGCGGCTGCGAACGAAGTCTTGAAGTACACCGACTTCTTCAACCTTACCCTGACGCTGCTCGCAGTCGGCGTTTGCTGCGCGATTGAGTTCCGCTCGGTGTCTGCTGGACTCCTCTTCATCCTGGCCAGCGTGCTCGGTAACTTCGGCGCGTTCATGTACATGAATGCGCGTAACCTGACCCTGACGATCGATACGATTCCGGTCGTCTCGCTCGGTATCGGTCTCGGCATAGACTACGGTATTTACACGATGGCTGCCATTCGTGACGAAATTATGGGTGGTAAGGAGCTGACTGACGGTATCACTACCGCGATGCGCGGAACGGGTCAGGCTGTTTTGAATACGCTGTTCGTTATGATCGGCGGTCTTTCGGTCTGGCTATTTTCACCGGTTGATTTCCATGTCCGCATGGCTTCGTTGCTCATCTTCCTGATGACGACGAATGCGATCACCGGCGTTATCATCCTGCCGAGCTTTGTGTCAGCCTTTAAGCCGAAGTTCATTACCCGCTACATCGAGAGCGAGGATCGTGTCGGTGGGGGCGGCGGCAACGGATCGCAACTGAAGGCGGCAGCGGGAAGATAATTCCAAGCTGTATCGGACTGAAATGAGAAAGCGGCTTCGAGTAATCGACGCCGCTTTTCTTTTGCCCATCAACGGAACTGTATTTGCTTCGAAGGCTGCACCATGCGCCGGTAAGTTGCGCACAATCGCTGCACTAGTATTTGCCGCCCAGTTTGGTGTGATCCCAGCTTGCGGTTTTAACCGGCGTTATCTTCAGCAGCGCTCGCTTGGGGGCGCTGTTGATCGCCGTCTTAGGAGCACCCGATGAGCCGCCCTGATTACTTCTCGTCAGTTCCCGCATCGTTTGCTCGACAACAACAGGGTCCTCAATAATTTCGCAGGTGCCGCGAATCATGATCCCCCGATAGTCGCCGTAGGTTTTGCCGCTTTCGACCATCACTGCAACTTTCGGATTGCGGCGGATGTTCAAAACCTTCTGGGCCTTGGCATAGGAGGTCATGTAGATGAGACCGTCCTTGGCGAGGAAGCCCATCGCGACGACATGCGGAAAGCCGCTTTTATCGATCGTCGCGAGCGCGGCCTTGTTCGGTTCCTGGAGAAAGGCGGCTTGCTCCTCCGGGGTGAGTTGGATTTGTTGTCGCCGATTCATCGATGACCTCCGGCACGAGTTGTAGTTTGGCCTTCTCGATTAGTACGCTGAGCCCCAACCAACGCAAGCGCGTCGCGAATCGGGTATCACGCGGCAGAGGAAACCTCATGAGCGAACCAAAGGTGCCGACGGTAGCAATAATCGGAACGGGAGAGATGGGAGCGGCGGTCGGACGGCGACTCCGAGAGTGCGGTGCGACGGTGCGTACGTCGCTGCGAGGGCGCACGAGCGCGAGTGCTGAGCGCGTTCGCGCAGCCGGTATCGAACATGTCGATGACGACGATGCACTGGTCAAAGATGCCGACTTCGTCCTCTCGATCGTACCGCCCAGCGTCGCAGCTGATGTCGCCGAGCAATTCCGCCATCCGATAATTCGCACCGGTTCCAGAGCTATCTTTGCTGAATGCAACGCGGTGTCGCCTTTAACGGTACGTCGTATCGAGCAGATGCTGCCGGGGATTCCTTTTATCGATGCGGGAATAATCGGCGGGCCGCCACGGGAGGGTTCGCAAGACCCGGCGGCTGGTCCGCGTTTCTATGCATCGGGTTCGCGGGCAAATGAACTGAAAGTGCTCGGTAGCTTTGGTCTCGATATAGCGGTGATCGATGGTCCAGTCGGTGCGGCTTCCGCCTTGAAGCTCGCCTATGCGGGACTTACTAAAGGATTTGCCGCGCTCGCGGCCTCGATGATCGACGCAGCCTCTCGCGACGGACTCGACCGAATCCTACGTGAGGAACTTCAGCGCACCCAGCCGCATCTGTTGGGAAGGATCGACCTGTTTATTCCGCAGACTTTTCGCAAGGCTTATCGATGGGTCGCGGAGATGGAGCAGATCGCCCAGTTTACCGGCGGGGCGGCTCATGGGTCAGAGATATACGAGGGAGCGGCCGAACTCTTCCGCGCGATCGCGGAGGAGTTCGAGCGTCACGGGACCGATGGAGCGCTCGGCGATCTGGCACAGTTTGCCAAGTTAAAACCCTGATACCGCTGAATCTTCAAAGCGCTCATTAGAAAAACAGACCGAATCCCTGCGAGTGTGAGAGAAGAATGGCTATAAGGCTAGGCGATGAATGCTGACTTCGGCACTTATGGCCTGATCCTCCTGACCTTCGCTCAGGTTGCAGCTACGCTGACCGGCTTTATCGGCGTCGTTTTTGTTCTTGGAGAGCGCCAGCGCGGCACTTTGGACACCCATGAAGCGCAGGCGGTGTTTCATCTGCTTTTCTCCGCACTGAGTGCGCTATTTAGCTCCTTGCTTGCTGGGATTCTGCTGGCCTATTACGCCAGCGATCAGCATACGGCCTGGCGAATCGCTAATGCGCTTGTCGGCGCTATCCACTTCTTTGGCGCCGGACGCCTCGCTTTCGAAGCGCGCCGCAACATGGACGGAATTCCGCGCGCATCCTTGATGGTCGCTTTAGGGATGACAGTGGCGGGTCTCGGCTTTGCGGCGGCTGACGGTTACTTTGTTCACGAGGTAGCCCTTCTTTTCATGCTTTCAACACTATGGCTGCTGGGTGTCACGGTCATTTCTTTTGTCTCGTTGATGACCTCGGCCGCGCAGCCATCGACGTAGAAAATTGCAAGCAAACCAAGGTCCTTGTAATAGAGCGTGAGTTTTGGTTAGAAACCAAGGAGCTGGTGCCTATGAGTCAGTGGAAAATTGGAGACGTAAAGATCACTCGTGTCATCGAGTCGGAGGCGCGATGGGACGGCACGATGCTGCTGCCCAACGCGACCGCCGAGAATATTCGCAAGGAGGCCGAATGGCTTTACCCTGCGTTTTCGGACGAGACGGGCAAGATTAAGCTTAGTATCCACGCTTTGCTGATCGAATCGAAGGATCAGCGGATCATCGTTGATACCTGTATCGGCAATGATAAGGTTCGTCCGGCCTTTCCGGATTGGAATCAAATGCATCTGCCGTTTCTCGAAGATCTGAAGAAGGCGGGATGCCCGCGCGAAACGATCACGCAGGTGATCTGCACCCATCTGCACGTAGACCATGTCGGATGGAACACGATGCTCCAAAACGACAAGTGGGTGCCGACCTTCAACAACGCGCGCTACCTGGTCGGCGGCACGGAATGGGATTTCTTTTCACGCCAGAAGGATGATTTCTTCAAGGCTCCGGTCGATGACTCCGTGCGCCCGATTTTCGATCACGGCCTCGCGGAACTGGTCGACGAGGGTCGCAAGCTCACCGACGAAGTGTGGCTGGAAGGAACGCCGGGCCATACGCCAGGTCATTTCTCGGTGCGGATCTCCTCGAAAGGTGAGAACGCGATTATCACCGGCGATATGATGCATCATCCGATTCAGTGCGCTTATCCAGAGTGGGACGACAACTTCGACGTGGATATGCCGCACGCCAAGAAGACGCGTCGCACTTTCTGCGAGCGTTACGCCGATACCGGAACGATTGTTATCGGGACGCACTTCGCTACGCCGTCAGCCGGCAAGATAGTGCGAAAGGGTGATTCCTTCCGCTTCATGCTCGCTTAAGGAAGAGAAATCAGATTGGAAAAGAGAAGGCCGGCTCGTGTGAGCCGGCCTTCTTGCGCTTAATGGTCTTCGGAAAGTCGCCGGTCCTTACTTGACCGAGAAGCCGGTAAGGAACTGATCGAAGCCCCCGCTCTGGAAAACGAAATTGCCCGACGCGGTCGTGCCGGAAACCGGAAAACCGATCGAGCCTTTGCCGTTGCCGGAAGTATCGGTTTGTACCGAAAGGCTCGTCGTTACATCGCCCGAATTATCAATCGGGCGGAATACGATCGTATAGATCGTGGAAGGGGCAGCTCCGCTGAGCGTCACCTGCAGCTTGCCGGTCTGATCGACCTGCGCGGAGCCGCCTCCCAAAGGATCGGCGCCGCAGGTAGAAAGTGCGGGCAGGGTCACATCGAGGCATCGGACCAGATTTGACTTGCTGAGAACCTTGGGCTTTGGCTTCTGTGTTACGGCGAAGCCGGACACGAACTGATCCGATCCGCTACGTTTGAGAACAACTGTTCCGGAGCCGAAGGTCAGGGTGCTGGTCGGAAAGAAGGCGGAGCTAATCAGCTTGCCCTTGCCTTTGCTGTCAGTGTTCACGTCAGGCAGCGGAAGTTCGGTTCCATCGGGCGCCCGCAAAGCCGCCGTATACTTGGCGTTGGCCGCGGCGCCGCTGACTCTGATGTCCAGCGAGCCGTCGTCGCTCTCGATATCGACCGACCCATCTTTAAGTGTGTCAGTACCGCAATTTGACAGCGCGGCCGGATCGTTAACATCGGCGCAGCGGATAAGCGATGGGCGGAAATCGGTGCCCCCATTATTCCTGAACCCGGAGGCGTACTGGTCGGAACCTGATCGGGTCAGAACAATCGATCCCGCCGATATCTTACCGATTGGTAGCTTAGCCTTGCCCGGCCCCTCATTAAGATTGCCGTTTCCTTTCGAGTCAGTGCCGAGTGCGCCGAGGTCAATCGATGCGCTGCCATCGGGGGTCCGAAATAGAACTTCGTAGCTCTGGCTGGCACCCGCGCCCTGAACGACGACGGAGACCTCGCCACTGTCGTCGATAGCGGCCTCGCCCCGCTTGATGGGATCGGAACCGCAGTTCGACAAGGTATTCGGAACCGTCACGGCACTGCAGAGCAGTAGAGGAGCTCGGTAGGAAGCAGCGCTAGCCAAACCAGTGAAGCCGAGGGCCATCGAAGCCGTTAGTGCGGTAGTCCAGACCGTAGCCTCGCGTGTACGCGTTTGCATCAAGGAAGACCTCCGATTGGATGAAATTGTTAGAGCCTAAACTATAAGAGTCTTTATAGCATAAAATTCGCCAACACACATACTTTGAGATGACGTGCGATTGAGATGACGTGCGGTTGCCTCAGGCACCGATCATTTCTACGGATTTTGTTGAGGCCGAGAAGGACTTCAAAGTTTGATTGAATTTCTCGACCGAGCCATTTGCGGCGATCGGCGTGAAGACAATCATCCGCAGTTCGGGGTTGTCGGTTATCGAGAAGGTCAGATGCTCGGCCAGGATACGACCGACCTTCGGATGGTTGTATTCCTTGCGGCCCTCGCTTTGGGGTCGCACATCGTGACGGGGCCACCAGCTTGTGAACTCGGGGCTGACCGAGCGCAGGCGGCTGATGAGTTGCTCGAAATAGGGATCGCCTACATGGCGACCGTGGTCACCGCGAAACCGGGCGACGATATCCTGTGCGCGAGTAGGCCAATCCACGAGCAGGGAGCGCAGTGCGGGGTTGGTGAAGGCCAGCCATACGAGGTTGCGCTCCGCACGAGGCACTGCCTCGAAATCGAAGAAGAAGGCGCGCGCAGGAAGGTTCCACGCAAGCACGTCCCATCGGGGGCCCATGATGAAGGCCGCGACCGCGGTCATCCGATCGAGCGTCCGCTGGATCAGGGGGCTGATTTCGTGGCGTTGGGGACTGGGTTGAACGACCGGAGCGCGCAAGGCGAGCTGAAACAGCTGGACCCGCTCAACGGGGTTAAGCTGAAGCACCTGTGCGAGGCGATCCAGCACGGCGGCCGAGACTTTGATCGGGCGCTGCTGTTCGAGCCATGTGTACCAGGTGGCGCTCATGCCGGCGAGCTGTGCCACTTCTTCGCGGCGTAGTCCCGGCGTGCGCCGGCGACCACTGACCGGTAGGCCGACATCGGCGGGACGAAGTCGTTCGCGCCGGGTGCGCAGAAAGCTGCTCAATTCGGATCGTCGTATTTCGTCTTTATTCACGTGCCTGACTGAAGGCAGGGAGTATATATACCAGGATAAAGTATAACTCTAGTACCCGTTTAATGATTCGGCCACAATCATCGTGAGAAGATTCCGTGGCCTCTGCACCTTCGATCAAAAGCACCGATAAACCGCCCCCGGCTCAGGCTACTTCCTCCACCAGTCCGGCAACCGAGCGTACCGCACCCCATAAGTGGCTGGTCGCAATTGCGGTCATGCTGGGCGCGACACTCGAGGTGCTCGATACCTCGATAGTGAACGTCTCTCTGCCACATATGCAGGGCAGCTTCTCGGCGAGTCGCGACGAAATCACCTGGGTACTGACCAGCTATATCGTCGCGAACGGGATCATGATCCCGCTAACCGGATGGATCTCGGCACGCTTCGGTCGCAAGCGCTACTTCATGTGGTCGGTCGTGGTCTTTGTGATCACGTCGGGGCTCTGCGGCGCAGCGACCACGTTGACCCAGATGGTTATCTTCCGGCTTCTGCAGGGAGCCTCGGGTGCCGCGATGATTCCGTCGTCGCAGGCGATCATGATGGAGACCTTTCCGCCCGAAGAGCAAGGGATGGCGATGTCGGTCTGGGGGATGGGCTTGCTCACCTCGCCGATGCTCGGGCCGACGCTGGGTGGATGGATTACCTACACCTGGAGCTGGCGCTGGAATTTCTATATCAATCTGCCGATAGGGATCTTCGCCGCAATCATGGTGATGGTCTTCGTCCACGACCCTGAGCATATCCGCAGGTCGCAGGCGGCGGCCCGCCGTATCGATTATCCGGGGATTATCCTGCTGGCGCTTGGATTGGGTCTGCTACAGATCGTTCTCGATCGCGGGCAACGCGCGGATTGGTTTGCAGCGCCCTGGGTCTGTATCTTCGTCGCGGTCGCGGTGCTTGCCCTGATCCTGCTGGTGATTCGCGAGCTGACTTTCCCCGAACCGATTCTCGATCTGCGTATCCTCGCGATTCCGCTATTTGATGTTTCGGTCGGGATCATCCTCGTGATGATGCTGGTGGTTTTCGGCCTAAATCTGCTGAATCCACTCTTCTTCCAGGAATTGCTGGGCTACTCGTCGTGGAAATCGGGAGTCGCCGTGATGCCGCGCGGCTTCGGCACCTTCGTCGGGATGTTCCTGATCGGCCAGCTTTCCCGGCGCGGGTTCGACACGCGTTGGCTGGTAGGCGTTGGTTTCGTCTTTTTGGCTGCGGCGCTGTGGACGATGAGCCAATGGACCCTCGACGTGGCGATCGTTAATGTCCGTTGGCCGATGATCATGTCGGGTTTCGGTTCGGGGCTGATCTTCCCCGCGATGTCGGCGGCAACCTTGGCCTGCGTATCGCGAGAACGAATGGGCTATGCGTCGAGCCTGTACAACATGATGCGCAACACCGGGTCAGCGATTGGTATTTCTCTGGTGACGAATCTGCTTAACAGCCACGAGCAGATCCATCAGGCGTATCTAAACGAGCACTTCACTTCATTCCGAGCTTGGCAACTGGATCAGGCCCCGCCGATGATGCCGGGGTCGCCGCACTTCAACCTCTCGCAGAGCATCGTTACCCATCAGCTCCAGCCATTCGGGATGATGTGGGCAAGCCTGCAGCAGCAAGCCTCGCTGCTGGCTTACAACGACATCTATCGCATGCTGGCGACGACGGCCTTCTTTTTTATCCCGGCCTTTCTTTTGCTGAAGCGTCCGCAGGCAAAGAGCGGACCTGCGCACTGATGCATCGCCTGGCGGCTTGATCGGGGTACGGTCAGACGTGTCCCGAAATCGAGCAGTGAGAGAATGCGGACACGCTTCAAGTTGGATCCAGCCCGCTAGTCCTATCGGCGCTTAGTTACGCATCGCGGTGGCATCGCGGTTGCGTAGTTCTGCCGGTGATTCAGTCCAGCCAAATCTCTCGATTACTGACGTTGATCGAGCGTTGCTATCTGCGCGCTCTCGCGCGATGGGTCGACGGCTTCGTGCATCCGCAGATTTTGGCGGGACATCGCGAAGAGTTGCGCCGCTCGCGAGTCTTGATCGCGTGCTGCTGGGGCACGGTCATCTGGGCCGCCGTCTGCGTAGGGGTGGGCTTTCAGATCCAGGGACTCAGCGCGACAACGATGGCTTTTGCCGTTGGTGGGCTGATCGTCAGCACAGTGCCGCTGATTCAGGTGCGCTGCGATTCTCCATATTATCCAAGCCTGCTTTATGCGTTTGAAGTCCTGGGTACGCTAGCCTTTATTGCTACGCGCAACGGCGGCTTTAGCGTCCCCGTGCGGTTGCGGCAGACGCCGGTCCCATCGCTGGCGACCTTTCTGCTCGATATCAATATCGGGTTTGCATGCGCGGGATTCATCACCATCGAGGCCCTGATTTTGTATCTATCGGGTCGCTCTGGTTACGCGTTTCCGCAGCCCTTTAGCGCCGATTGGATCGCGTGGCTCACGCTGCTTTCGTTTATTGCGCTGGTTTTATCTTCGCTTTTATCACGTGGGTTTATGAGCATACGCGCCGTCGAGCGGTATCGAAGCAACTCGAAACTGCGGCGCGCTAAGAATACCTGATACGGAATTCCACGGATCTGATAACGCTGTGCAACCCCGATCGCACCGTCGTTTATGTGAGCCCATCGGTGGAGCTCTTACTCGGTTACAAATGGGAAGACGTGGTCGGTCAAAACGTCTTCGGCCTGATGCATTCTGACGATCGCGATATCACGGCGCAGCGTCTCGGTAAGATCATCGATGACCCGAATCATGCATTGGTATCCGAGTATCGCTTGCGTCATCACGATGGCTCATGGCGGATGGTCCAGACTAACGCACGCAATGCGGTAAACGAGAAGGCGGTCGCCGGGATCGTCGCCAACTCGCGTGACGTTACTGAGACGCACGAACTAAACAAGAGTCTGATCGAGGCTAAGGAACGAGCGGAAGCGGCGAATCTGGCGAAGAGTGAGTTTCTAGCCAATATGTCGCATGAACTGCGTACTCCGCTGCACGGGATCTTGAGCTTTGCCGGGTTCGGTATCAAGCGGACGGGCAGCGTCCCGCCGGAGAAGCTTCGTGAATACTTTAACAAGATCGAGCAGAGCGGCAGAGTGCTGCTTGCCCTGCTCAATGACCTGCTGGATCTGGCGAAACTCGAAGCCGGCAAGATGAATTTCAGCTTTCAACCGGCTGATCTGAACGTTCTGCTGGCCACCCTAATCGATGAACTTTCGTCGCTGACCTCGGAGCGGCATCTGTCGATTAGCTACTCGGTGCTGGATTTCGACACGCTACTGATTATCGATCCTGTACGGATCATGCAGGTTCTGCGAAACCTGCTGAGTAATGCAGTTAAGTTCTCGCCACCCAACACAACAATCAGGATCGCGATTGAGCGTGGTGACGGCAAGCTCAACGTCTCGGTGAGCGATCAGGGGATTGGAGTGCCGGAGGCAGAACTTTCTTCGATCTTCGACAAGTTCGTGCAATCGAGCAAAACCACGTCCGGTGCTGGAGGAACGGGTCTGGGGCTGGCGATCTGTCGTGAGATCGTCCCTGCCCATCAGGGGCGAATCTGGGCACAGAATCGCGAGGAGGGTGGGGCGCAGTTCATCTTTGAACTCCCGTTAAATCACGACAGCGAGATGAGACTTGAGGCAGCCGAGGCCACGCCGGTAATACCGACGGATCGGGAACGGCGGAAATTCGAACAACATCAGCGCGCTCTGCGAGCGGCGCTCGGAAGAGATGCGGCAGGGGCATGAGCAAGCGTCGAATACTGATCGTGGATGTGGATGATAATCCTACCAATGTCGCGATTCTCGAAGAGATACTCTGCGATCACTTCAGCCTTGAAACGGCCGGGAGCGGCGAAGAGGCCATCAGCAAAGGAATAGAATTTCGGCCCGAACTGATTCTGCTGGACATCATGATGCCGGGCATGAATGGCTACGAGACCTGCCGGAAGATGCGAGCGACGCCGATCTTGCGGCACAGCAAGATCATCATGGTTTCGGCCAAAGCGATGGTGTCGGAACGAATCGAGGGGTATGAGGCAGGCGCCGACGATTACATCACCAAGCCCTTCGAGAAGAGGAACTGCTTGCCAAGGTCAAAGTTTATCTCAAGCTCTCTTATCTGGAAGAAGTAGATAAGCTGAAGACCGGGATCCTTACCTTACTGAATCACGAAACGCGGACGCCATTGAATAATATTATCCCGGTGATCGAGATGCTGCTCGAGGAAGGTCCGATGGATCCGGAGGAGCATAATCGCTGGCTGATGATGATGCGCAAACATGCGGAACGACTCTATCGCTTGCTCGACAAGGGTATTCGCTTGAGTGCGATGAAATGTGGGGCCTGGAGCTTTAACTTTCAAGCAAGTGATCTATACGTTATTGTTCGCGACGCTATCGCTGCCTGCGCGGAGGCTGCTGAGGAGCGAAAGATTACTATCGAGGCGACGATGCCCGAGACGGCACCTGCGATCTTCGACAGTGAAGAGATTCGCGCCGCCGTGGATGCGCTACTCGACAACGCCCTACGCTTTAGCCCGGAAGGCGGCAAGGTTCGAGGGCAGTGGCAAGGGCAAGGGGCGAGGAGCATCTGCAGGTAACGATCAGCGATCAGGGCCCCGGAATCGCGAATGAATTGAAGGGCAGTATATTTGAAGAGTTCAGCGACGCCGACCCGGAGCATCATACGGCGGGACAGCGACTTAGCCTCGCGCTCTCTCGCGAGATCGTGACGGCGCATGAAGGAGATCTTGCACTTCTCTGTGGCGATGCCGGTGCGACAACGTTTGGCCTCATGCTTCCGATAGCCGGACCGGCGACACGACCGGCTGAGTCGCATCAGCACGAAGAGGCTGCGCAGGCATCGCTACCGAGCCCGATGCGAATCGCGGTGGAGCGGCGCGATCGTTGGATTGAGGGTCGCTTCTGCTAGAGTTCGCTTGCTGCGCCGTCGAAACCGAAAAGAATTAAGGATCGGCGCAGGGGAGTGTTATGGAGCCGATCAGGAAGCTTGATCGTTCAGTCAAAGGACGAGTTGCCTTAGTCACGGGCGCGGCCAGCGGGATGGGGCGTGCGACGGCACATCTGTTTGCACAAGAGGGCGCGAGCGTTGCGGTTACCGATATCAACGAGGCAGGACTCGCTCACGTAGTCGATGAAATCAAGGCCGAGGGCAGGCAGGTCCAGGGCTGGAAGCTCGACGTGTTGGATTCGGGCGAGATCAAGCGGGTCGTCGATGAAGTGTTCGCACGGTTCGGACGCCTGGACATCCTGATCAATAACGCGGGGTTCGCCGCTTTCAAGCGTCTCGATGACGACGGCTACGACAAGGTCTGGACCCGTGCGCTGGCTGGTCTCCTTACTTCGCAGCAGGTGATGGTGCGTGCGGCACTGCCATACCTGCGCAAGTCTGATGCGGCGCGGATCGTCAATATCGCCTCGACCGAGGGGCTTGGCGCGACTCCGGGCGATACTCCGTACGTCGCGGCCAAGACGGGGGTGATCGGATTGACCCGCGGACTCGCTGTCGATCTGGGCCCTGAAGGGATTACGGTAAACTGCATATGTCCGGGTCCGATACGTACCGGACTTACGGATTCGATTCCGGAAACACACAAAGAGATCTTCGCGAAGCGGCGCAGCGCGATGAAGCGCTACGGCTATCCTGAAGAAGTAGCACATATAACTTTCAGCTTATGTCTCCCGGCGGCCTCCTATATCACGGGAGCGACTATCCCTGTGGACGGCGGGTTAACGATCCGCAACGCCTGACACATGCGCTCCTTGGACCTTTCACGGCTTCGGTGCTATGGAGCTTGAGACGAGCGCCGATACCGTGGGAGGTCTGTGATGGCCGATTCGATTCCGAGTCATGTTCTCGACGGTTTTAAAGTAGTCGATTTCACCCAAATAGTGGCGGGGCCGACCTGCACCCTGATGATGGCGGAGATGGGCGCCGACGTTATCAAGGTGGAGATGGCACCCGGGGGTGATCCATCGCGTACGGGACCGTTCCAACTGAATGGCCGAAGCGGCTATTTCGTTCAGCACAACCGCGGCAAGCGCGATATTTGTGTCGATCTGAAGAAGCCGGAAGGGCTCCAGATCGCCAAGGAACTTATTGCTCAAGCCGATGTGATGGTCGAGAACTTTGCGCCCGGCGTGATCGGACGCTTGGGGCTTGGCTACGACGTCGTGAAGGCGATCAATCCGGGCATCGTGATGTGCTCAATCTCGGCGTTCGGACAAACGGGACCGCTGGCGGATGCCCCCGGCTTTGATTATCTCGGTGCATCCTACGCGGGAATCGTCTCGATGTGTGGTGAGCCCAACGGTTCGCCGTATATTCCGATGATCGCCTTTGGTGACGTAAGTACCGGGGTCCATGCGATGGGCGCGATCTGCGCCGCGCTGCTCGGACGTAGTCGCACGGGCCGCGGGCAGCATCTAGATATCTCGCTGCTCGACACCTATTTCCATTACCACGAGTGTGGTGTCGAAACGCATAGTTTGAGCAAGGGGGCCGTCAGTCCGACACGCTCAGGGATGCATTCCTGGTACGCGACGCCGGCCGGAATTTTCAAGGCCAAAGACCGCTACGTTTTCATAATTGCGCCGCTCGACCATCATTTTGCGGCACTGTGCAGCGCGATGGGTCAGCCCGAGCTGGCGCAGGATCCGCGCTTCAAGACGAACGCCGATAGAGTTGCGAATCTGAAGGAACTCGTTGCGGTAATCGAGGGATGGTTCCAAAGCGCGCCTAGCGACGATGCGTCACTGGCAGCGTTGAAGGAATATCGTGTACCGCACGCGCCGATCCTTTCGGTGGCGGAGGCGGTGAACCATCCGCATCTGCGGCAACGCGGTACGATACGTACCGTGCACGATAAGCTGCTCGGTGAGTTCGAAGTGCCGGGATTCTCGCTGCGCTTTTCGGATTATCCCAAGCCGCTCGACCTGGAGGCGCCGACGCTCGGCCAACACAATCGACAAGTCCTCACCCAAGTGCTGGGTTACACCAACGATCGTGTGGCCGATTTGGAGCGGCGCGGAATCCTAGCCAACGCGATGCGCTAGATCGGGTTATCGTTAGTACCCTATCTCCTTCATGAACGGGCGCAGGGCGCCGAGGAGTCCGGCAGGATTATCGCCCTGGATGGTGTGGCCCGCGTTCGGGATCTTCACCCAGCGGCCGTGCGGCAACGATTCCGCAAAAGTCGTGGCATTATTGTCGGTGAAGACATCGCTGCGATCACCGCGCATGATCAAAGTAGGGCAGGAGATGCGATGGATATCGCGCTTGATCTGCTTGGCTCGCTCGACCCGCTCGGCAGCAAAATTCGGCGACATCCTGTTCGGATCGTGCTTCCAGGTGTATTTGCCATCAGGCAGCTTGCGAAGATTGTGAAGGAGGCTGCGCCGCAACAGCGTCGGATTGCGGCGCGGATTGAAGGCCATCGCCCGCTCGACAAACGCCTCGACGGAGTCGAGCACGCGATCCTGAGCGATAAAATCGCGGATTCGCTTGGCGCCATCCATACTCAGTTCAGGGCCGACATCGACGAGGACGAGTCCGGAGAGCTTGGCAGCGTAGGCGATCGCGTATCCGATCGCAGCGAAGCCGCCCATTGAATGGCCAATCAGCAGCGGTTTGTGCAGTCCGAGATTGTCGATGAAACCGGCCACGTCCATGACCTGGCTGTCGTGGCTATAGTCTGAAGTGGGCTCCCATTCACTGTCGCCGTGCCCGCGTTGATCGAGGGCGTAGCAGTGATACTCGGGACGCAGCATCAGGCACACCATGTCCCAAGTGTGAGCGTTCAGGCCACCGCCATGCAGAAAAACAATCGGCGGCTTACCCTGCACACCCCAATCGAGGTAATGGAAACGCATCCGATGGATGATCATCTGACGCGATTCGGGCAGGACGAGTTCAGGCAGGGTCAGTCCGGCATGGGTGGCACTTAGTTCGAGGTGTTCTCTCTGTTCGGCATCGGTCAGCACTATTGCACGCTCCTGGTCTGTCTCTTGGGCGATAACAGCCGTTGAAAACGGAGATATAGCAAAGCGGAATAATGACCGACAAATTAAATCGCAGCAGCATCGTTGTCGTCGGGTTAAGATGTCCGCACGACAGAAATGAAACGGGCGGACTCAATGTCCGCCCGTTAAGCATTCAGCTTACCAGCGACGATTGCCGCCGCCGCCACCGAAGCCGCCGCCGTCGCGGCCACGACCGCCACGGCCACCACCGCCTCCGGGACCGCGACCGCCGCCTCCGGGACCACGGCCGCCGCCGAAGCCACCACCGCCTTCACGGGGGCGCGCTTCGTTCACGCGAATCGCCCGACCCTTGAGTTCGGTTTCGTTGAACTCCTCGATCGCCTTCGCTGCTTCGTTCGAGTCCGCCATCTCGACGAATCCAAAGCCTCGGGACTGTCCCGAGAATTTGTCCGTTACGACGGACGCGCTGTCGACTTTTCCGGCTTGCGAAAAAAGCGCCTCCAAGTCCTCGTTAGTAACCGAATAGGCCAGATTGCCTACATACAACTTCGTGGGCATCAACGCCCTCCTTGCGTTTCAGCCTGGAAGCAACAACCAGAAAAACCCCAGGTGGGCTTACGGGAAAGAGCTCCGGGCGAGTCTACGGTTGATTTCTATTCCTGCGGTGCTGAAATGTCTATCCTAGGAAAATTCCCAGTGCCCTAAGAGACCGTACAACGACAGTCTAGCCTTCAGGTTGGGACCAGGAGACTCGCGATGGCCTACATCGTCACCGACGACGGCGTTCGACTTTATTACGAAGAGGCCGGCTCCGGACGAGCATTGGTCTTCGTGCACGAGTTTGCCGGGGATTACCGTAGCTACGAAGCACAAATGCGCTACTTTTCGCGGCGTTACCGATGTGTCGCTTTCAATGCTCGAGGTTATCCACCTTCGGACGTACCTGACGATCCTAGTCGTTACTCACAGGCTCGAGCCTGCGATGATATCCGGGCTGTGCTCGACGGTCTCTCGATTGATCGAGCTCACGTTGCAGGAATCTCAATGGGTGGATTTGCGACGCTGCATTTCGGACTCCGGTATCCGGAACGCGCCTTCTCGCTGATTATCGGTGGATGTGGTTACGGGGCCGAGCCGGGCAAGCGCGCCCAGTTTCAGGCCGAAGCAGAGGCTGCGGCGCATCGTTTCGAAACGCTAAGCATGGTGGAGTGCGCCGAGGGCTATGCCACTGGGCCGACCCGCGTGCAATTGCAAAACAAAGATCCGCGTGGATGGGAGGAGTTTCGACGGATGCTCGCGGAGCACTCGCCCCGAGGCTCTGCAAATACATTGCGCGGGGTGCAGAAAATGCGGCCTTCGCTTTTCGACCTCGTTGATGAAATGAAAAAGCTTACCGTACCGACCTTGGTGATGGCGGGGGATGAGGACGATCCCTGCATCGAAGGATCATTACTAATGAAGCGCACGATACCATCGGCGGCCCTCGTTATCCTGCCGCGCACTGGTCACGCGCTTAATCTGGAAGAACCGATGCTGTACAGCGACTCGATCGACGACTTCCTCCATCAGTTGGAAACCGGTCGATGGGCAGCGCGTGATCCACGATCCATCAGCGGACGAATCCTTTAGGATGGCAGTAATTGATCGTGATTATTTGACCTCTTCCCAATCGTCGCCCTTGGCCGACTGGTCGTCCTTTTCCTTCGTACTGGCCGAGGAGTCATCTTCGCGGACCTGACCGCTCACTTCATAGGTTTTTGCAGATCCGCTCGCAGCGACCGGGTTTACGTGAACCTCAGGCGGACGCATCGTCGATGCGGATGCGCCGGCTCCAGCGGCGTGAGCCGTTACGCCACCGTATTCGCCCATAGTCTGCGCCATCGCGAAACCCGCCGAAAAGATGAATGGTGCAGCCGCCAGAAATATCAGTCGTTTGCTCGCCCCCATCTTTGTTACCTCCATGCTGAACTAATGAATCCAGCATAAGTTGATGCCACAGATAGGACAGCGCTTTTCTTTGATGGAGCTTCGCGCGCGCTCGATGGCATAGCGCAGCTGCGACGGCTATACCGAAGCGAGACTCAGATTGGACAAAGCGGAGGAATCACCGACGGGAAGGAGCGACGGCGCAGGACTACTGAGCAGCCGAAATCAGCCGCGCATATTGCGGCGAGCGAAACCGCGTCGCTTGCGCCGACGATGCTGTCGCAGGCGTTCGACGCGATCGCTCAGAGCTTGCTGACAACTCATCGAGGAAGAGTCGTGTGTATAGGTGCCGTCGGCATTCATTACCCACCGGCAACGATTCGGTTGTGATTGCACATCGAAGACAGCGTCGAGGTCGCGACGCAACACAGAATCTTCCACCGGAGCGAGCACCTCAACCCGGCTTTCCAGATTACGCGTCATCGCATCGGCGGAGCCGATAAAATACTCTTCGTTGCCCCCGTTACGGAAATAGTAGATCCGGCCGTGTTCCAGAAAACGCCCGACGATACTTACTACTCGTACCTTATCGGATAGACCTTCGAGGCCTGGGCGCAGGCGGCAAGTATCGCGCACTATTAGGTCGATCTTCACACCTGCCTGCGACGCGCGATACAGCGCGCGAACCACGTCGACGTCTTCGAGCGCGTTCATCTTGAAGCGAATTAGCGCATCGGCGTCTGGGTTGGTGCGCTTGATCTCGATCTCGCGCTCGATCCGCTCGATCAGCGCGCGCTTCATGAAGGTGGGGGCTACGAGCAGCTTCCGATAGTTACGTTCCGGCCGGTAACCAGTCGTAAGATAATTGAGCAGTTCGGTTAGATCGGCACCGATTTGCGAATCCGCAGTCAGCAGGCCGAAGTCGCAATAGAGGCGCGCAGTCCCCGGATGATAGTTGCCCGTTCCGATATGGGCATAACGGCGCAGTCCGTTGTAATCCTGGCGGACTACGAGAATCACCTTGCAATGGGTCTTGAGACCAATCACGCCGTAAGTGACGTGAATACCAGCTTCCTCGAGGCGGTTTGCGAACCGAATGTTGGCTTCTTCGTCGAAACGCGCTTTCAGCTCAACGACGACAGCGACCTGCTTGCCGTTGCGTGCGGCCTCTATCAGGTATTCGAGCAGACTCGCATCATGCGAGGTCCGATACAGCGTCATCTTGATCGCGCGAACCTTCGGATCGGTGCTGGCCTCGCGCAGAAAACGCTCCACCGAGGTAGAGAACGATTCATACGGATGCATCAGCAGGATCGAGCCCGCATCGCGGATGATATGGAAAATGCTGCGCTTCTCGGGGAGGCGAGGGTGATCTACCGGATGATGCGCGGGGTCGCGCAAGGTTGGCAGGTTGATCGACACCAACTCCATCAGATCGCGCAAGCCGAGCAACCCATGATTCTCGAAGACATCAGCGTGCTCATCCAGACCGAGTTCCGCTGCGAGCATCCCGCGCCGCAACTGATCGAACTGCTCGATCACTTCGAGCCGCACGATAGGCGCGACGCGACGATCGCGCAGTTCACTCTCGATCATCGCGAGCAGATCATCGGCCTCTTCCTCGTCGCGCTCTGTATTGGCATTGCGTGTAACGCGGAAGACTTCGGTCGCGGCGATTTCGGCGTCCGGGAAAAGGAGGTCGAGATTATGCGCGACGACCTCTTCTAACGGGACGAAATGATTGCTCTGCCGGACCTTGATCAGGCGAGGTACGCCCGCTCCGAGCGGTACCTTTACGCGAAAGAGCGATAGCTCAGGTCCATCAGGATTGCTGTTACCGTCGTTAATCTCGCTGCGAGAAGTCCGCAGTGATACCAGCAAGTTCAACGATAGATTTGAAACGAAGGGAAACGGATGAGCCGGATCGATCGCCAGCGGTGTAATCAGTGGGAAGATATTGGCCGAGTACGTCTGGCGCAGACTCGTTCGCTCGCTGGGTGAGAGCTCGCCGTAATGTAGGATCTTGACGTCGAAAGCCTCCAGTTCCTGACGGAGGCCGCGCAGAATCTCCTGTTGCAGGCGCTCTTGTGCCCGCACGATTTCGTAACATTTCTCGATTTGCCATCGCGGACTGTGACCGTCCGGGGTAAGCTCCGATACGCCACTCACGGCCTGCTGTTTGAGGCCGCCGATGCGCTTCATAAAGAACTCGTCGAGATTGGAGGCGCTGATCGCTAGAAATTTGACCCTCTCCAACAAAGGGTTCCGCGGATCTTCGGCCTCGGTGAGCACCCGTCGGTTAAAGTTCAACCATGTCAGCTCACGATTTAGATAAAGGTCGGCCTCTGAAAGCAGGAATGAATCGTGCTGTCCTGTCGCGGTTGGCGTTTCCGGGCTTATCGATGCCAACCGCTCCGTCAATTCCGATTCGACCGTGGACACATCCCCTCCGCTGGGCGGATCGATTACAGACACAAATACTCTACGTTGGCCCCGTTTTGTTCAAGTACACCTTGACGCATCCGAAAGATGAAGTTTTTGGCGCGAACCCCCCACGATCCGGTGGTTCAGGGCTTTGCTCCGGCCGTCTATTGTGCTCCGGGCTTGCTGAGGCCGAATTTATCAAGGCGATATTGCAAGGTCCGGTAGCTCATCCCGAGGAGCTTCGCCGCCTTGGCGATAACCCAATCACTCTTCTCCATCGCCTGGACGATGAGTTCCCGCTCAAAGTGTTCGAAGTTGATTCCTTCCGATGGAATCTCGAAACGATCACTGGCGCGTCCTCGATCAGCCTTGCCGAGCGCCTGACGCTTGAGTACTTCCTGCGGGAGATCGCGGGGCAAGATCTTATCGCCTTCGCAAAGCAGGATCGCTCGCTCGATCGCCGATTCGAGTTGCCGCACGTTGCCGGGCCATGAGTAGTCCAGCAGCACTTCCATCGCTTCGCGACTAATCTCCCTCACCCGTCCATTCGACAGATGAGCGAAGCGTTCGAGCGTGTGGTTGGCGAGCAAGGGAACATCCGAGCGGCGTTCGCGTAGCGGGGGCAGGGTGATCGTCACAACGTTGAGCCGATAGTAGAGGTCTTCGCGGAAGCGCTCTTCAGCTACTTCTTCGGCAAGGTTGCGATTCGATGCGGCCACCAGGCGCACATCGACGCGTACCGATTCATTACCGCCGACCCGGCGAATCTCTCGCTCTTGCAGGACGCGCAAGAGCTTGGCTTGCAATCCGATACCGAGATCGCCAATTTCGTCGAGAAAAAGTGTCGATTTATCGGCACTTTCGATCAGGCCGATCTTGCGTTCGGTCGCACCAGTGAAAGCGCCTCGCTCGTGCCCGAAGAGCTCGTTCTCGATCAGGGTATCGGGAATTGCCGAACAATTAATCGCAACGAAGGTACGCTGCGCCCGGGGCGACAGGCGATGAATCGCGCGTGCGATAACCTCTTTGCCGGTGCCGCTCTCGCCCTGAATCAGCACGGTCGAATTTGATGGCGCGACCTTCTGAACGATCCGGATGACCTCGAGAATCGCAGGGTCTTGTCCAATGATCCCTTCTACCTGGAGCTTGCCCGCAACCTCGCGCCGCAGGATAAAATTTTCCTGCTTTTCCATCGCGAGCTCGGCCGCGCGCGCAACCGCAATCACCAGCGTCTCGCGATCCGTTGGCTTGGTGAGGTAATTAAAGGCACCTTCCTTGGTCGCTTTGACAGCGCTATCGATAGAGCCGTGCGCGGTCAGAATAACGACCTGCGCAGCGGGATACCGTTCCTTGACCTTTACCAGCAATTCCTCGCCGGTCATCCCCGGCATCATGAGATCGGTGAGGACTACGTCGAAGCGGCTGAGCTGTAAGAGCTCCATCGCGCGACGGCCATTGGGTGCCTCCTCGACGGCGAAGCCTTCTTCGCGCAGAGTTTCAGCGGTTATCTGGCGCTCGAGGTCATTATCCTCGACCACGAGTACGGAAGCTTGCGTCGTCATGCTGCTTTATTTAATCCCCCAAGCGGAAACGTGAAAGCAACCTTCGCTCCGGGAGGAGGATTCTTCGGTCCAATCTGGATAGTGCCGCCGTGCTTTTCGACGATCGCTTTCGAAAAGAAGAGCCCGAGGCCTATACCTTCACGTTTGGTGGTAAAGAACGGCTCGAATACCCGGTTCGCGATCTCCTGATCGATACCGCCACCGGTGTCGCCGAAAGTGATAGTGAGGTTGCCGTTATCCCGAACGAAATCAACGGTGAGCTGACCACCGTCGGGCATAGCCTGCGTCGCGTTCACGACAACATTCACGAAACAGGTGCGTAACTTTTCCGCATCGACGTTCAAGGTCAGGTTGCCGACCTCACCGCGCTCGATTACCTCGATACCCTGACTTTTCAGTTTCGATTCGCTGAGCGCCAGCACGCCGTCGATCAGCTGCCGCAGGTCAGTCGGTGCCGGATGAATCTCGATCGGCTGCCCATAGTGCAGAAACGTCTGCACCATCTCGGAGAGGCGCTTGATCTCTTCCTTCATGATCGCGATCTGATGCTGAAAGTCTTCGCGACCGGATTCGGGCGGAGGAGAGTACCGCGCGCGTAAGCGATCAAGCGCGAGGCTGATAAAGTTCAACGGATTCTTAATCTCATGCGCGAGGGCGCCGGCCAGTTGTCCCAGCGCAGTAAAGCGCTCGAGCCGATTGAGCTCCTGCTCGCGTTCACGTGCGCGGCGCAGCTGCGCGAGCATCCCGTTAAAGCTCCGCGTCAGCAGGCCAATCTCGTCGCGGCGGGGCGCCTCGGGTACTGGTTCGAGTCCGCGGGCATCGATATTTTGTGCCGCGTCGGCAACGGCATGAATCGGTTCAACGTAGCGTTCCGCCAGAATGTAGGAGAAAACTAACCCCAAGGCGAAAATCGCCAGGCCGAGGGTGATCAACCGAGTGCGATAATCCCGCAACGGCTCGTCGAAGTCGCTGAAATTGGCGACTACCTGCACATAGCCGAGCACGTGATCCTCAACCTCGACCGGGATGAAATAGACGGTGCTTTCGCGATCGGCCAAGCCTACCTTCACGCCGGGTACGGCAACCGGTTCGTTGGGATTCCGGCTGCGCAAGGCCATCAGCGCTCGCACCATCGCGGGGTTAAGCGCTTCGCCAATAAGCTTGGGATTGGAACTGTTGATGATCAGTTCCTTGTTCGATGCGATCGAAACTTCGAGGCCGTTGGTATGGAGGTTAGCGACGAAGTTTTGCAGACGATCTCGATCCGTCGCCGCGACCGACGACAGTTCCTGCACACTAATCTGTATAACGCTGGCGAGATCGCGGACCTTCCTTTCCGTTGCCTTGGCGATCGCGTCTTGGGCGCGCACGCTGATAATAATCTCGGCGCCGAGGGTCAGCGCGAGCAGCATCACCATCAGGGCGATCAGCTTCGCTTTGAGATTGAGAACCGGGAGTGTGAAATGCATCGTGGCGACCTGAACTGCCTATCCAGCTGAGCTGTGATTAAGCAGGGCTCCGTCGCTTGGTCTTATGGTTCGATCAGCCGTTGCTGTCGTGCGCGTAGCGCTCTTTCAGTGCGGCTCGAATTTCGTCGACCGGCATTCCACCATCGGCGAGTTTGCCCGCGGTTACGGCCTCGCCGATACAGGTGTCGCAGCCCGAGCCATGCGCGGTCCGGAAGCAGGTCAGTAGATTCTTATGTCCCTCATGCTGTTCGCATCCGCAGTAGCAATCGAGTTGAGCGAGGAGTTCCGGATGGGCTCGGGCGACCTTGTAGGCTTCCTTGGCGTCGCCCTGAAACTGTTCGGGATCCAGTGTTAGAGGCGCCTCGGTTGATTCACTCGCGGTCGTCTTAGCCGCCATCTTGCATGCCGCCACGGCGAAGGTGGTAACGGTACTCAAAAGCAAAAGGCCGCGGATCAAGAATAAGCGGCTCCTAGTCTTCTTGTTCAGCATGAGATGCTCCTGCATAGTTACTATAGCATCTCGATTGTACGCAGGCTGCGTGGAAAAAACTCGTAAAGGGTAGCCGGGCGATGAGCTCCGTGGCGCTTCTGCGGAAGCCGCCGCAGCAGTCCCATCGCGAGGATACGCCGGCGGAAGTTGCGACGGTCAAGCTGGCGTCCAAGTACGAGGCCGTAAAGCTCTTCGAGTTCCGCGAAGGTGAAAGAGGGCGGCAGCAGATTGCATGCGATATTGGTGTATTCGAGCTTCGACTTGAGCCGTTTCAGCGCATAGGCGGCGATAACCGAGTGATCGTAGGCAAGTTCAGGTAGCGTATCGACTTCGAACCACCGGCCAGCCGAGTATCGCGATGAAGCCGCGGTTACGCGCTCGGGTTCGCCGGTTAGAGCCATGTAGGCGACCGACACGACGTGCGCTTTAGGGTCGCGCGTCGGGTCACCGAAGCTGAAGAGCT
This sequence comes from Binataceae bacterium (SeqCode), assembly GCA_035541875.1. Lineage (GTDB taxonomy): Bacteria > Desulfobacterota > Binatia > Binatales > Binataceae > JAJPHI01. The sequence continues at coordinate 23,403 of DATKML010000023.1, read as the reverse complement.
GTTCCAGATAGGGATTGTTCAGGCCAGTCGCGCTTTCGAGTTCACCGCGCGCGGCATCATCGAGCATCTCGCCAACCTGCACGAGTCGGCCGGGAAAGGCCCAACGGCCCGTATTCGGTCCGCCCCTTAGTTGGACGAGGTAGCACTTGAGGCGGCCATCCTCGATCCCAAAGAGCGCGGTATCCACCGCGACCTTGGGGCGGGCGTGACGCCTCGAACGGGCCTTCACCGACCTAACTGACGAATCCAACGCTGTGCTAGCGGTCGCCATCGATGGTCGACCCTTCGACACTTTCCTTGAAGCTACCGGTTAGGCTCCCAGTTCAAGCATCCGCTCGAGTGCCCGTTTGGCTCCCTCTCGGACTTCATCGGCGAGGGTGATTTCGTAGCGCAGGTTGCGCAGCGAATCGAGCGTACCGTCGAGCGTGATCATCTTCATGTAACGGCACAGCTTGCAGGCCTTATAGAAATGCTTCTCCGGAATCTCCATCAGCAGCCGGTCCGAGAGCCCGCACTCCGTGACAATCAGGAATTTCTCCGCCGGGCTCTGCTCGGCATACCGAACCATCGCGCTCGTCGAGAGCACGGCATCGGCCAACGCCAGAACGTCCTGGCGGCATTCCGGATGAGCCAGAACGACTATTCCGGGGATTCCTTGCCGAACCTTGTTTATCTCTTCCGGAGTTATCTGATGATGGACGTAACAGTTACCGTCCCATGAAATGATGTTCTTGGAGGTTTGGGTCTGGACGTAGTTCGCGAGATTCTTGTCCGGCACGAAGAGGACGTTGTCCGAATCGATCGCGTTCACCACCTTGGTTGCATTGGCGGAAGTGCAGCAGGCATCCGAGAGTGCCTTAACGTCGGCTGTGCAATTGACGTAAGAGACGACCTTCAGGTCGGCGTAAGTGGCGAGCAATTCCTGCTTGCGGTCAGCCAGTGCCTCGGCCGTAACGGCCTCGGCCAGCGAGCATCCAGCGCGGAGTTCCGGGATCAGTACCTTGCGCGTGGGGTTGAAAACCTTGGCAGTCTCGGCCATGAAGTGAACGCCGCAAAAGACGATTACGTCGGCATCACGAACCTCGGCCGACTTGCGCGCGAGTTCAAGCGAGTCGCCGATGAAATCGGCCACCTCGAAAATCTCCGGCCGCTGGTAGTTGTGGGCGAGGATTACCGCGCGTTGCTCGATCTTGAGACGGCGGATTTCGCGGATTGTTTCGGCGAACCGAGCGCACTGGTCCAGCGTATAACTGGCGTCGTGCAGCGCAGCGAGCTTCTCATGCAGTTCGGCGCCGTTGATCGCGGTCTGGATATTCATCGCTATACCCTCTCATCCCCGGCACACCAGCCCCGCCTCACATCCCGTCCTGCATGCCGACTTTGCGTCAATATGACACTTACCATAACAGTTTCGTAACAAAAACTGCAACCGCGAAAGTCGGGCGCTCGATGCGGGTCGTCTTTAGGGCTGAGCTCGATAGGTCGCCGGCTGGACGCACGAATCCGCAGGCGCTCCGGTCTAACTGATCGGAGCCTTGGATTATTGAAGCTGGCGGAAGTAGAGGCCCGTGTACGAATGCAACGACCTCTCAGGATGAAAAGGGATCAACAGGGTTCCAGAGTGCGGCTCAGAAATTCCCCAGGAGTCCATGAGCTCATAGCCTTGTTCCAGGATCGAACCGATAAACTCGCGTCGATTGAATACGTGATAAGGCGACACGACGGTTCCAAGATCCTGTATCGAAAAGAAGGAAGTTCCTTCGCATAACGGAGTGCGGTTGATCAGAATGTGACGCGGTTTTCGCTTCAAATCGGAGAGAATCGAGCCAATAGGGGTCCTCATGAACTGCAGTGATCCGGACGCTAATAAGATATCGGAGCCATCTGCCGCGCTGGGCTCAGTGGTAAAGGACAAATGCTCTGGGTGGCGTTTGGAAGCAATTGCAGAGCCTGCGCGACATATTTCCGGCAGGTCGCAGACAGTCCACTTCAGACCATCGGGATAATGGAAAAAGCGCTGGAAGAGGTAATACGCCGTACCCACATGCCCGCCGAGGTCAAAGATCGACATGCCTTCGGCAGCTATCTGCCGTAACCAGAAAAGGACCGGATAATCACTCGGTCGTGCCTTCGACATGTACCCCTGATAAAGAGCCGCTGCGGCCGGATCGTCGTAGCAGCGACGGTGTTCCTCAGGGATATCTTGCAAGGCATCTTCGTAGCTGTCGTAGACGCCGTGGTAGGGAGACTCCAAGGTGGCGGCCGTATCAACGACTGAGTTAATCAACCGACGCCCGATGCGCTTCGGCATTCGCATCACCGGGTGATGCCACAACCTATTGATCAGGCGAGATTTCGGCCGGATTGCGGGCATAGCAAATCCCTCGAACAGCCATCTAAGTGCTCTCTCCCAAGTAAGAAGCTGCCAGCCTGTGTATCATGCTAGCCATTAGCTAGCATGATCAGTATACCAATTAGGATGCGCATCTGGAACAGATGAACCGAAAAGCTCTATGTTGCCTGATTCCTTGGCCGTCGATTGAGCGAAGCGTGCAACCGAGCGGGCTTTCGCAACGTGGTAGCCTAGGGAGGGCTAAATGGCTCTTTCCCGCGATCGTTTCGACTGCACGGGCCGGGTCTGGTACCTTTTCGGCCATCTGGAAGGGTAAGGCTGATGGAACAGAACCTCGATCACGAAATTGTTGAAGCGGTGCGCCGCTTTGTCGATCGCGACGTTATTCCCGTTGCGACTGAACTCGAGCACAACGACGAGTACCCACATGCGCTCGTCGCCAAGATGAAAGAACTGGGTTTGTTCGGCGCGACGATCCCGCAAGAGCACGGCGGGCTTGGGCTCAGCTTCGTTACCTATGCGCGGATCATGTCTGAGCTATCTCGCGGGTGGATGAGCCTCGCCGGCGTGATCAACAGCCATCTGATCATGGCCTTTGTTATCGCGAACCACGGGACTGATGAGCAAAAGGCACGCTTCCTGCCCGCGATGGCGGCGGGAGAGAAGCGCGGCGGTCTCGCCCTGACGGAACCGCATGCCGGCAGCGACGTCCAATCGATTCGGACCACGGCAAGCCGTGAGGGTGACGCCTACGTCCTTTCGGGCAGCAAGATGTTCATCACCAACGCCAAGCACGGGACGATGCTACTGGTTGCTGCCAAGACGGATCCGAAAGCCAAGCCGGCCTATGCGGGTATTAGTATGTTCGCGGTCGAAAAGAACGAACGCGGACCGACCGTCAGTCGCCAGCTCAAGAAGCTCGGTTATAAAGGTATCGACACCTGCGAAGTCCTGCTCGAAGACCTGGACGTGCCGGTAGCCAATCTGATCGGTGGGCAAGAAGGGCATGGTTTCAAGCAGGTGATGAGCGCGCTCGAGGTCGGTCGGATCAACGTCGCGGCTCGCGCCGTTGGAGTAGGGCAGGCGGCGTTCGATAACGCTATCCGGTATGCGCAGCAGCGAACCGCTTTTGGCAAGCCGATCGCGGATCATCAGGCAGTCCAATTGATGCTCGCGGACATGGGCACGCGTCTCCAAGCCGCCAAGCTGATGGTCGAGAACGCGGCACAGAAGAAAGATGCGAACGAGCGATGCGACGTCGAAGCTGGGATGGCAAAGCTTTTCGCGTCGGAGGCCTGCGCGAAGATGACACTGGATGCGCTCCGGGTGCTCGGCGGCTACGGCTACATGGCGGAGTTTCCGGTGGAGCGCTTCTACCGTGACGCTCCCCTGATGATGATCGGCGAAGGCACCAACGAGATTCAGGCATTGGTGATCGCGCGCGGCTTACTGGCGCGGAATCCTGCCTGAAGAGGGATCAGTCCTTCGGACGGCGAAAATAGTGGAAGGCGAACAATAGGCGGATATTAGTCCGGCCCGCGATAGGCGCCGTGTCGCGGACCGAAGCGAAAAGTGGTTCGCGGTCGCGGGTCGGCTCCGTACCGAAGATGAGGTCCCAGAGTGGCGAAGTAACGCCGAAGCATCGATGGGGCATCCGCTGATGATGTCCTAGATGGTGCTCGCGCAACCATCGTTCGATGTGTCCCTTGGGTCGGCAGAAGTGGATTCGATAATGGATCGCCTCGTAAATCGCGAAACCGCATAGCGTCCCACTGAAAAGAACCATTAAGGGGCTGAAGCCCCAAAGGGCGATTCCGATGGTCCAGACGATCGCGACCGGCAGCCAGGCACCAATTGTGAAGATCGCATGGGGGTCGCGATGGTGAACGGCATGGAGTCGCGCGAGGGATGTCGATTGGTGCCCGATCCAGCCGTGGATCGCGTATTCGAGTAGCGTCCAAAGCAGAAGCCCGAGGCCGAAAATAGCCACCGTATCGACCATCTTTTGAGCGTACCGCCATTTGGCAGAATCGAATAGCCCGCGACCTGATCATCCATCCTCTCAGAACGGCAGTGTTTTCTGAGGGCAATTTCTGTTTTACTACGGTGACAGGATAAAAATGTGTGGTCGGAAGTGCGGCAGTCTCGACCCCAAGAGCGTTTGAATTTTGATGCCGCATTATCGTCTGAAAACTAATAGGTATTACCGGGAGTGCGCGGAAGAAAGCGCGCACTACGGACAAAATTGCAGGAGGAATGCATGGGCAGGACGTTACCCGCGATCGCGGGCGGCGCAGTGCTAGGTGTCATTGTCGCGTTCGCGAGTGCGGGCGCTTTTCAGTTTCCCTGGGGTTCAGACGATCAGCCGCAAAAACCAAAGGCAGCGGCACCGGCTCAGGCAGCGCAGGCCGAGCCGACGCATCAGCCAGCGCCGGCTAATGCGCCCGAGCCGAATGAGCCCGGCGCTAAAGAGGTCGCGCTCCCCTCGTGGGCTCCGATGGTCAAAAAAGTGATGCCGACCGTCGTAAATATCGCGATTACGCAGGAAGTAAAGGCTGCTGGTATGGGCGGTGGCGATGAGGGCGATGGTGGTCAGGATGGCCCTGGACCCGGCGGACCGGGTGGCGGAGCCCCTTTTGGTCCCGGCAGTCCCTTTGGGGGCGGCGGCGACCCCTTCGAGCAATTCCGGCATTTCTTCGGCCAGATCCCACATAATTACAAGGAGCATGGTCTAGGATCTGGCGTAATAATTTCACCCGACGGCTATATCCTCACGAACAACCACGTGGCCGGACACGCTGATGAAATCCATGTCACGCTGATGGATAAGCGTGAGTTCACGGCGAAGGTTGTGGGTAAGGACCCCAAGACGGACCTCGCGCTAATCAAAATCGACACCGCGAAGCAGGCGTTGCCATACGCGACGCTGGGTCACTCCGCCAATGCCGAAGTCGGCGACTGGGTGATGGCGATCGGCAGTCCCTTTGGGTTCAACCTGACGGTCACCTCGGGGATTATCAGCGCCAAGGGACGCGCTCTCGGCGGTAACTACGACGATTTCATCCAGACTGACGCCTCGATCAATCCGGGTAACTCGGGTGGTCCGCTCTTCAACACTCAGGGCGAAGTTATCGGTATCAATACCGCGATCTACAGCAGCACCGGCAGCAACGCCGGTATCGGCTTCGCAATTCCTATCGATCTCGCGAAGCAGATCGTGGAGCAGCTGAAGTCGCACGGTAAGGTGGTCCGCGGATGGCTCGGGGTTGAGATTCAGGAAGTCACCCCCGCGTTGGCCAAGTCGTTCGGTCTGTCCACGCCGACCGGGGCACTGGTGGCGGGTGTCGATAAGACTGGCCCGGCAGGCAAAGCCGGCGTTCAGCAGGGCGATATCATCGTGAAGTTCGACGGCAACGAGGTTCACGATGAGCATGAATTGCCCGAGATGGTCGCGGCGACACCGCTCGGCAAGAGTGTACCGGTCGAGATTATTCGCGACGGCAAGCATATGACGCTCACGGCAAGCATCCAAGAACTCAAGGACAAGCAGGTTGCGAGCGCTGAAGATGCGGGATCGGCGGGCGGTAGCTGGGGCCTTACGGTGCAGGATCTGACACCTGAAATCGCTCAGCAGCTCGGAATCCAGAATCCGAAGGGCGTTGTGATCCGCAACGTCAAGCCGGATTCGCCGGCCGCTGAGGCGGGCTTGCAGCCCGGCGACGTCATCCTGGAGGTCGATAGCACTAAGGTTGCATCGGCCGATGAGTTCGCAACCGCGGCCAAAGCGGCGCAGAAGGACAAGAAGTCCGCGCGCTTGCTGGTGCAGCGTAAGGATTCGACGATCTACACGGTGGTCAATTCGGAGGGCTAGTCGCCCAAGAGTTGGTTAGGTCAAAAGGCCAAATAGAAGCGCGCGACTGTCGAATAGGCTACCCGCGCGCTTCTATTTAAGTAAGAACTGGTGGTGGTGATAAGTACGGACGAGCTCAGAGGGTGAGCGTTCGACGAGGAAGAAACCACGTCTTTGCTGCGGCGGAGATTGTCCAAGGCGGATGCATTGGATTGCCTCCAATGCCAACAAAACCCAAACGCCCAACTGCCCGAGATTCAAAGCGTGTTCCGAATCGGCTCAGGCTTTTGGCCGTTGTCGCGCTGATACTGATTCTGCTCGCGAATCGAATCAGACAACGGACGTTCAGCGGCTCCCAACTTCCGAACCCTCCTGCGGCTCATGCCAACACCTGGGGTGAACAGATCAGTCCAGCGGACAAGCGGGCACTCGACCGCGCGGTCCAAGATGGATCGCAGCACTAAAGTTTGAAATCGCCGATCGCGCTACCCGAGAGGCTTGATCTGGGTGACGCGCAAACCCTTCGAGGTCCAGCCGACATCGAAGCCGACAGTGTCGCCCTGATTCAGCCGATCGATCCCGGGAGCGCGGCCACCGATCGGCGCACCCACCACAGTAACGTGAGGAAACTGGAAGAGAATCTCGCGACCGCTGTATGAGCGGATCGCTCCGCGACCACGCACTCGGTCTAGGAATACGATCAAGCCGCGATAGAACATCTCCTCAGGCGTTCTTGATTCATCGCCGGAGGCCGCAGTCTCTTCGCGGTCATCGTCGAGGATGTTCGATCGATCGTCGGCACTCATGCGGGTTCAGCCAGAATGGCGTCGAGCTGTCCTTTTCTTTCGAGGGCATACAGCTCATCGCAGCCGCCGATGATCTGTCCATTCACGAAAATCTCCGGGACCGTACGGCGGCCACCGGCGCGCTTCACCATCGCCTCGCGCAAAGCTGGATCTTCGGAGACATCGATCTCTTCAAAGGCAATTTTCTTGCTGTTGAGCAGGGCTTTGGCGCGGATGCAGAACGGGCAATAGGGGGTCGTATAGACTTCGACTTTGGCCACGGTCGTTCAACAGCTCCTGCGCTTCATTTTGTGACGCTCCGTCACTACACGCAAGTGCGTTCGAAGCGGGATAGTTCTACTTCCACACACTCTGCAGCCGCGGGAAAGCCACCGTCGCTCCAAAGTTGATCGCAGTCTGAGGCGCGATCGGAGCGTAATCGCGGTACGCCATCCAGGTGCCGGTTACAAATAGACTCATCGGTGGTAACCCAGGTCGTACCAAGGTGCGACCAAGACCGAGACTTAGCGGCAGAGTGGTAGGACTGTGATGATGCCATCCGATCGACCAGTTCGCTTCAGCAGACCGCAAATACCACTTGTCCCATAAGTGAAGAGCGAACACGGGCTGGAACTCCAAGCTGCTCTGCGCCGGCACACCAGCTCTAGTATAGGAAAAGGAGATCGGGTTCTGCGCGACAAAGCCGATCAGCAATCCGGGGATACGCGCATAGACTGCGCCGATAGCTGGCCCGGCCTCCCAGGTTCCCTGTCCCGCACTTTTCGAGGTTGCGGTGGGAAAAAGAAAAGTCGGTCCTATGCCCCACAGCAGCCCCGTCTCCTTAGGATTAGGCCACGGCACCACAGCAAGATCGAATAATGGAAGATCGCCAAACTCCGTGCGTGTTCCGCCGCGAAAACTCGGCACTGAGACCAGCGAAAACGTTGGTCTGACGAGCTGCGGAATCGGCAGTAAGGTGTTGGGTGGAATACGTGGGATCAAAGGCCGAAAGATAGCTTGATTCGTCTGGTCGTCTCGCCAGCAGGGCGCTGGTGGCGTGCATGGCGCATAGGTCGCCGCCGCCCAGCTATCGCGAACAACCAACTGAGGGAGGGTGGAAAGAGGATTGGTAAAGTCCCCTTCGAGTTGCTCCTCCTTCTCCAGTTCGACTTCCGACATGTCCTGAGCGCGAGCCGGTAGTCGAATGCCATCGACGATTAATCCGGCGACGAGCAGCAATGTTGGGAGGAGGATTTTGAACCATGCGCACAGAACTAATCGCATACGGACTTTGCTGAATGCGCTGGTGACAACCGGGTTCATGAAGAAGCCTCTATTTCGTATTGACTCGCCGAGGGCTATCGACCTTAGTTCTTCCCTCAGCTCTCCGTCTCGATGAGTGCCTTGATCTTGCCCGCTTTCACCGCGGCAACCAACGCAGCGTGGTCTTTTTTGTTCTGCTCGGCATACTCGGAGGCAAAGTCCCCAACCGCGCGATCAAAAGTGTCGGATTTGCCGAGGTAGCCACTGATCATCGCGGCATCACCTGACTTCGCGTGAGCATGTGCCAGCGTCCGGCCGCAAAGCTCAGCATACAGCAGCACCTGCTCGGGGGTTACTCCCTCCTCTATCTGAGCCGACATCTTCATATCCCGCAGTTGTCGCACGTAAAAGCAGCGGCCTTCACGTCCGCGCGTCCATCCGAGGAAGATATCGCTGGCGGATTGCATCAGGCGCTGCCCGGTGACGACGCGCTGGCCGTCGTTCTCGTAGAGGCTTTTTCCGGCGTACGGTTCCAGAACGGAAGACCTCGCCTCTTTGAACTGGAGCAACAGGGGATGGTTTTCGGCCGAGAAAAACAAGCCGACAAAACAGCGCGTGCCGACGCTGCCGATACCCACGGCTTTGATCGCCATATCCTCAAGTCTATAACGGTCGAAAAGAGTCCGCCGCTCCTCCGGCAACGACAATCGGTAGAGGACCATCGCCTCGTGGACGGTCCTTTCAAAACCTCGCGTTGAGAGGTGATACATCCCGGGAGGTTCATCAACGAGGCGTCGTCGACCTCCAACCTCCCCGGTAATCTTCGGATAAAGATAGTCGCCGATACGCTGCTGCGCTTGCGAGACCAATTGCTCACGGCGTTTCCGGAGTTTGGCATTGGGAGCCATGGCGATAATCGTCTCGGCGTCGAGCCGATCGTACCAGACGTCGAGCGGGCTCATCTTGGAAAGAGCCCGCAGACGCTCTCGATACGCCCGGACACATTCGACCGCCCCCGCTCGCGCATCTTTCACGCTCAACTTGATATCGCGAACGGCCACGACGAAGCTAACCGCGAGTCGTTTCACGTCCCATTCCCACGGTGCCGGGAGGGTTTCATCGAAGTCGTTGAGATCGAAAATCAGATTCCGTTCGGGAGTCGCAAAGAGGCCGAAGTTGAGCAGATGGCAATCACCGCAGGCCTGAACACGGATACCTGTGTTTGGGGTGCCGGCTAGATCGTAAGCCATCAGCCCGGCCGAACCGCGAAGAAAGGTGAACGGGCTCGGCAACATCCGGCCGTACCGTATAGGGATTAGTTCCGGCAGGCGGTCGCGGTTCGAGGCTTTGAGCACATCGATAGGGTCGCGCCTATCCTTGGGTCGCTTCCATTCCGCATGACTCTCGAGAGGTATCTCTTCGCGGAGGACCTTGCCATCGGCCAGGCGCTGATCCCTCGAGCGCATCACCGGTTCGAAGCGCCCGCTTCGAGCTTCTCCTGCCGCCTTTGCCTTATCTGCCATCACAGTTCATGCCTTTCTCTTCGACAGCGTCCATAGGGTCTATAACAAGTTGCGTGCTAGAGCCGAAATCTGCATGCATCTTGCCTTTGCAATGACTGACTTTAGCTCTGCTTCTATCTGTGTTTGCGATAAAGTAGGAGCGCTACTGTTTCCGTTGGCGCCGAAGGGGACAAAAAGTGTGTCCTTTTGCTACAGGCGGACGGCCTGTGACTGCTCGTGTTAAGCACAATTTGTTTGTGATCGTTTTCTTCTAGCGACGCTTTCGGCCGAACAGAACGCTTGGCCTCGAAAATGCGTCTATCGAGCAATGAGGCGATACTAACATTACCGAGGTCTCCATTTTATGGATTTGGCGGAAGCCTTACCGATTAGCGAAGCCGCGCGGACGCTCACGACGAAATCAGCCGCAAGGTCCGAATGGGCAGACAGTCCGACATTTCCTTACTCTGTGATGTTTTTAAGCGCCGACGGAGCCGTACCAACGGAGATTGCGGTGCGGCTGCTAAACCGATGCGGCGGGGCGATGTTCCGTGCCTTTAGCTGTGACCTGAATGCTCATCGATCGGTAGGACCGAATTGCTTTGCGCGCGACTCTCGCCGGGTCGACTTCATGATCTATCTCCATGATGCGATCAAACCCGCCGATTCGATTAACCTGCCGCGCGATAATCGATCGCTCCATTGGAATATCTCGGGATTATCTCGGTCAACGGACCCGAAGGAGCAGGAGAGATCGCTTAGGAAAACCGAACTGGAGCTGGAAACCCGCATCAAGCTGTTCGTTCTGGTCCACGAAAAAGAAAAGAAGAACTCTGCGTCTATCTCCAAGCGCACCGAACCGCGCAATCCGGGTCCACGGCATCTGATGGCTTGACAACGAACCGAGGGAGAGCCACCTGCAGGTTTCACTGTGACGCCCTTCTCGATCGAGGGGACAAAAGCGGAGGACTATCGCAGTATCCGATCGCAGATGAAACAATGCTAAAAGAAAGGCGGCTAAGAGCTCGGAGAGAGAGTTAGGTCATTATGGAGGAGTCACAACAGTTTGATCGCTCCGCACTGCAAGCCGTCGTTGCGGCCGCCTGGGAGGAGTTCGGCGGCGAGATTCTGCTGCTGATCCGCGATGGCAGCAAAACGAGGATGGGCGCATCTGAGAGCGCCGGGCTCAATGCACGAGTGATCCTCTCACAATGCCTGCGACGTCTGAACCAACTGGAAGCGCAAACTCCCGACATGACAGCCCGCGCATTTGTGCGCGTCATATCGGAAGACCTGAATAATGATCAAGTCGTGTTGATCATTTTGCAGGGGCAGGATGACATTCGGCTCGCATGCGGCGCCGGCGCCCAGGGGAAAGTCCGCAACATGCTGAATGATGCTCTCGACGCGATCGGCGGTGAACGTCGGCGGCGGTAATCGACCGAAGGCCATCCGCCGAAGCCAACAGCCAAGCACCGCACTTTGTGTTCCCCCGACTCACGGGGAGCTCCACGAAAAAAGTTCTCCGCGATTATCCGATATATCGAGCAAGCTGTATCGGGCCTCGCGAAAGCGCGGCGGGCTCTATCGCGTTTGCGCCAGGTCATATTGTGGCGCACGCTGCGGAGCGGCAGAATACCGGAACTCGATTGGATTCGACACCAGGAGATGATGATGTTAAGAACGAGTCAGCTAAGAAAACTTGTACTTGGTCTGTGCGTGGGGATTGCCTGCGTGCTATTTGGGTCTTCGCAAACTATGTCCGCTGAAAAAGTAACCACTCCTTCAGGGCTTCAATACGTGGATCTCAAGGTCGGTACCGGCGATGTCGCCAAAGCCGGCGATCAGGTGTCTGTTCACTACACCGGATGGCTGCAGAAGCCCGACGGAAGCAAGGGACAGAAATTTGATTCGAGCAAAGATCGCGGCCAACCATTTCAGTTTGGACTCGGCCAGGGGCAGGTCATCAAGGGTTGGGATGAAGGGGTACAAGGGATGAAAGTCGGCGGTGAGCGAGAGCTAATCATCCCGCCGGCACTCGGTTATGGTGCGCGTGGCGCAGGTGGTGTGATCCCGCCGAACGCGACTCTGATCTTTGATGTCGAGTTGCTCGGCGTCTCGCATTAAATCCCCTATTGAGCGATAGTGGCGACCGCCGCTATCGCTCTCAGAACCTCAAACTCAAAGGGTTCAGCGGCCCAAGTCGGCGATGCCGGCTCTCAGTGCTGCGCGAGCGCCGGTCGGTTTGGTGAACGAACACTCTCTCCTATCTTCGAAACCACTGAACGTTCATCTGCCCCACGTTTATCGCGTCTCGCGCAAGAATTATCTCTGCTCAAAAAGTGCCTTCACACAGTTGTTGATTTCACGGAGCCTTGCTGGCTTCCCGGGTCGAATTCGGGTAACAAACGGTCTCGACGACACAGCACGGGCGAACCCGGAGCGCGCGCCAGAACGGCTATCAGCCGACATCGAATATCCAAGCCCTACGTATTCGGCCGATGCTTTTGAGCTAGGGCCGCACAGCGAAACGGGGTAGCATGTGAAACATTTTCGCCGTAAAGGAGCTCGATGGGCGCCGGCCCCAATGACTGGTTCTACGCTGATTTATTACTATGGCTTTCTTCCTAACGAGTTTGCTGCCGGATGAAATCCTCGCTTACAGTTAGTACCTCCTCAGCATCATGCGTGGCAGGAACTGATCCAAAGCCGAAAGACAGAAGAGGCGGATGAACGCTCTGGTAGGTTCCGAATTCCGGGCTCGACTTCGACGCCCACTTAAACGCGCCTTGCAGAGCACTGTCCCGTATCTCTTGGGGTTGGCTATTGTTTTGTATTTGGTTCGGGGCACGTCGTTAGCCACGATCGAGCGAGCGCTGAGTGGGGCCAATACTACGCTCTTCATCCTGGCGTCGGTCGGGTCCGTGGTGATTTGGTACGTCGGCGAGACTTTCTTGTTCGCGAGGCTTTATTCTTATTTCAACGCGCGTATCAGCTTCCATGAAATGCTGGCACCCAATGCAGCGCAATACTTTCTGCAGATAGTGAATATGGCGTTAGCTGGCTCTGCGCTCGTATTCTTTATGTACAAGCGCAAAGCAGTGCCGTTTCTTTCCGGCGGATGCACGTTAATCTTTCAAACACTGATCGATCTAGAATTGATGGCGGTGCTCTGGCTAGCCGGGGCGGTTCTGGAACCGCATGGCGCTGCGGCAGCATATGCGGGTTACGCCGCCGCTGCGCTCTTGCTGGGCTTGACCGTCAGCTTCTTCTGGCTCAGAGGCAGGCCGCGCTCAGAAGCAGCAAGGTGGATCTATGACCGTCCCGCTCTGCATTGCTTTCGCGAGGCCAGGTTGTCGCACTATGCGCGCCTGACGGCGATTCGTGGACCCATTTTTCTCGGGCAAGGGATAATGCTCTATTTTCAATTGGAAGCTTTCAATATCCACCTGCCGTTCGCCGCCGTCTTTGGTCTGCTCGCACCAGTGCTACTACTAGACGGAGTACCGGTGACTCCAGTAGGGATTGGGCCGTTACAGGCGGTATTGGTCTCTGGATTTAGTGCCTATGGGTCTCAAGCTGATCTGTTGGCGATGGGATTGGGTATAAGCGCAGTCAACATCGCCTTACGAATCCCTCTCGGTCTCGGAGCGGCGGGCACCTTTGCCCGCGAGGTACTGGCCGCCGATTAACGGTTCCTCAATTCAGGTGTCCCGTCCGGCTTTATTGCGAACTCGGTCCGCCTCAGCGCATGGCATCACGGTGTTCACTCTTGGGCGCGGGCACACTTTGAACTTAAAGAGATTTTTCAAGAACAGCCAAAGTTAGAGAAAGACACGTCGCGCGAGGTGCCAAAGTCATTTTGGCCCAAAAATCCAGAATTTGTTGGGAGTTTTTTGGTGCCGAGGGCGGGACTTGAACCCGCATGTGGTTGCCCACGGTGGATTTTGAGTCTCCCGACAGATAGTCGGCGATGGTCCACGATCTGTCATTATCGAACAAAATCAAGCCTGTTGTTGAACCTGCCAGCCCCTCAAAAAGGGCATTTGGACCGATAGCGGTCGATAGAACAGCCAAAGTACAGCCAAAGTCGCCGACTCGGTGCAGGAAATCCACCGCGTGGGCCATGGCGCGGACATTCCGTCCGAGGACCTCGTTTCGAGGGCGAATCTTGGGATGATGTTCAACCCGTACGTTGAGGCGCGCCGCGAATGGGATGAACGCTATGTCGATCTGGTGCTCGGCAAGCGCAAGTGGCTAATGGCCGCGGCCGGGTCGCTGGCCGTCGCGCTCGTCCTCGCCGCCGGAATGGTCTGCTTGGCGACGCGGAGCCGCTATGTCCCCTACGTCGTCGAGGTCGACAAGCTAGGTTTAGCGCTAACCGTTCCGCAGCCGCTCACTGCGTCCGCAATTCCTCACGTGGAGGCACCGAAGGAGCGCTACGAGATCGCGGCTTTCATCCGCAACGGCCGCGCGGTCTCTAAAGACTCGAAGGTCGGGCAACCGCAGCTCACTTCATTGCTCGCCCATGCACGCGGCTTCGCCGACCGCTTCCTCGACGGCTGCGACCATGCGGACGGTTTTACCCGTGACCCGTTCCAGTTGGCCGAGCAGCAAACCGTTGCGGTGCAGATTGATTCGATCCTGCAGCTGTCAACGCACAGCTACCATGTCCGCTGGACCGAAACCGCGCGCGATCTGAGCAGCGTAGCGGCGTCACCCTACACGGTGATGGCGGGAAACATCATTCGGGCCGTGCCGACCAACGAAATTAACTCAGATTTGCCGGCTCCGCTCCTCGCGCAAGCCAGTCCGAACGTACTCGACAGCGTGAGTGGAAAATACATTTCGATTCCACCGGGCAGCTGTTTAATCGGCGCCTATCAGAACGTCAATTCATACGGTCAGCTACGCCTCGCGATTGCGTGGCAGCGGCTGATCTTTCCGAACACCACGACCATGGCGCTGCCATCGATGCCGAGTGCGGATCAGAGCGGCTATGCAGGGCTGTCGGATCAGGTCGATCACGATAATCTCGCGACCTTCGGTACGGCCGCATTGATCAGCCTGATCAGCGCACGTCAGCAGATCGGTCAGATGGCGACCTTTGGTGGTGGCGGCACCTACGGACCTTACGGCTACACGCAACCAAATCAATTTGGGATGGCGGGTGAAGTGGCGGGTTCAGCAGCCTCCAATCAATTCGGGTCGTTGGGCCAGCAGTTGGTCGGTAATGGAATGAATCGGCCCGCCACGATCGAGATTCGGCCGGGTTACGAATTCGCCGCGATTGTGAGCCAGGATCTCGCGTCTTCGGGTCCTTACGGCAAGTGAATCGGCAACCAATTCGAGGAGCAAATTATGAACGTATTGCGACGCAAACAGGAACTGGAAGCGACCACCTTCAGGCTGCCGATGACGCTCAAAGGTGAGATCGAAGAACTGCGCGGGAAGGCTGAAACGGCGGGTTTCGATTTAGTGGAAACAATCACGGCGGCGATGTGACGGTTGTGCAAGCAAATCAAATCCGAATTCGACGGCGGACCTCGCGTGGACACAAAGTTCAAAGCCGTCTCAACGACACTGCGAACGGGAAACTGCAATGAGAAATTTCATGCAAGGCGCGAGCGTCATGCGAGTAGCGGATAAATGCAATTCGGAAGGGCAAGAAGGCGCGGGTTTTCGGGAAGGGTTCGTAGAGCAAGATAAAGGACCCTGCGGTACGGTGCGGCATTTTGGGCAGATTCCTCAACGAACCCAAAGCCTTTTTGCCCCGGAGGCGGGTATGAGCCGACTGCGGTACCGTACGGCGGATTCGATCGCGATTTTGCCCCCTTATTGGCTGCGGCTTTGGACCATCGACGCGGCTCGTGAAGTGACCGGAATCGGCGTGATGATCGTGGTCGCCGCCTGGGTTCTGATCGAGCTCTGCAAGACGTTCGGAATTCTGATCGCCAACACCGACAGCGCCGCCCCGGCCGGGGTCTATCACGTCGTCTCCACCACCTTTCATCGCGGCGACCTGGTGGCGGCCTGCCTGCCAGCGGTTATCGTACAGGCGGGACTGGCGCGCGGCTATCTGCGCACTAGTACGTGTCCCGGCAATGTCGAGCCGGTCGGCAAGATCGCGGGTGCGATCTCCGGCGATACCGTCGTGATCGAAGGCGGCGGTGTGACCATCAACAGCAGGCCTGTTCCGCACAGCGCGGTCGCGCTGCACGACAGCGAGGGACGCCCGCTCCAGCACGTGCCGTTCGGTAGCTATTCGGTCTCCCCTGATCAGGTCTGGCTGTTCGGCTTTGATGACGGGCGCAGCTGGGATGCGCGCTACTTCGGTCCGGTCCCGATCGCGAACATCCGCGGTGTCCTCGCGCCGGTGCTCGCATGGTGAACGTCATGGCGCACACGAACCGCAACGGTAATGGTCACGGCCACGAGTGGGGCCTAAGAGTCCATCACCTGGCCAACCTCGGCGGCCTGATCGCGTTGGCAGGACTCGATCTGGAACCGCCGGACTACTTGCTCGGTGCGTTACTGAGCGTCGCGCAGGCGACCCGCCGTCGCTCGCCAGCCGAACGTGAACGAGTTGCGCGATTGGGTCGTTCCAAACTCGATCAGCGAGCGACGGGCAAACGGGCCTGGAAATCATGGCAACGGGCGCAGGATCTGCATGGGCTTACCCTCAGCGGCGCGCAGGTCCGCGACATCATCAAGGCGCTCGGTCACGAAGCCCCTGACGATTCGACCCGCCTGATCCTGGCGTTGAGCGAAGCGTTGACGGAGCCACGGGTATGAAACGTATCGGTTTCCTTCGTCCGCCTCGCGAAGCCAAACTCAAGCGCCGCCATGAGCAGGCCGAGCGTCCGCAGAAGCCGGTGCCGTGGTGGGCGCAGGCCTTGCGCCAATTCGGCGTGCAGCAGAGCCTCCCGCGGCAGCCGCCGCGCGGCCGTTTGATCAGGAATCGCGGGCACCGCGTCAACGTCGTCGAACCGGCGGTCTACGCCCGAC
The DNA here is from genome assembly GCA_035541875.1 of Binataceae bacterium (SeqCode). Classification (GTDB taxonomy): domain Bacteria; phylum Desulfobacterota; class Binatia; order Binatales; family Binataceae; genus JAJPHI01. Next base: position 6,642 of record DATKML010000023.1, on the reverse strand, counting down.
GCAACGTGGTCAAGGCGTCGTTCTCGCGCAACCGCTGGAGCGGAGGGTGGGCGGCCAATGCCCGTTACCTCGCCTGGTCCGGCGCCCGGCAGGAGTTCGGCAAGGGGCTCAGCTTCGAGGCCGAGCGCGGCGATATCGAACTGCGCAAGACGGTGCGGGGTTGGGAGCGAGAGTACGACATCCGATTACTGCTGAGCCAAATCCTGCATCGTCTGACCGAGCATTTTAACGAACGCGCCGTGACCGGCTACCGCCATCGCCTGTCGCTGACGGTCGTCGAGTTCCCGCGTTTCGGGCGGCTTGACGTGTTCGCCGAGTCGCTCGCGCTGGTCGCTGGCCACGGCATCAAGGCCTGCCTGATCGCCCAAGACCTGAGCCAGATTCACGCGGCTTACACCGGCGGCCGAGCCCTCGCTGTTGCCAACAATGATCGCGCGGTTCGGGGCGAGATGCTTGATCAATCGCAGCAAGAGACGAAACCGCCGGTGACGACGAAAAGAGCGAAAGCGCGAGGGTCTGAGTCCCCATCCGATCCGCGCCCGCGCTCCTTGCTGCAAGCGGCGCTTGAAACCGACGCGGATGACGCACCAACGAAGGCAGAACCCCAGGAGCGACTTTTATGAGACGGCAACTGACGGCTTACCTGAGCGAAGAGGAATATCAACGGCTGCGCGACGAGGCCGACGACCGCGGCATAACGCTCTCGCGTTACGTCAGGGAGCGTTTGTTCCACGGTGACGCCGGTTCCAGTCTGACGCTCTCCGACGCGACGCTGGCGGCCACCGAAAAACGACTCACGCAGGCGCTGCGCACGGCGGGCGCCGAGAGCCTCAAGCCCGTCGCGCTGCAACTGACCACGCTGCTCACGATGCTCGATCAATTCGCGCTCAGCCTATTGAGCCATCTGCCCGAGATTCCCGAGGGCCAGCGCAAGACCGCGCTCGCGTCGGGCCAGCGCCGTCATCGCGGCTGGCTGGCTGAAGTCGAAGAGACCCTCAAGCGGATGCAGCAACCGCTGCCGCCGCACTGCAACGAAGGCAAGGCAGTTTCGGCATGAGCATCATTCAGCACCTGCAGATAAATGGGCGGAATGAACTGCTCTGCTGGCAGCTACTGGTGACGCTGGTCGAAGCCTATCTCATCATCGGCGGTGGCGTGCTCCTGCTGGGGTTGGGCGGCAAGCGGTTAACCGCCCCCGCAACCGAGGGCTACTTCGGCTATGTCATCCGCGTCGGTGCGAAACTGTTGTTCATTGATCTGGTGCTCGCGGTCGGGGTTCAGACCCCCAACGAGTGGAGTGCGGCACTGGTCGCAGCATGCAAGCCGGCGACCACCACGCTCCCGTGGTGGTCCACCTACGGCGTCGCGGCGTTCTCGATCATGTCGACGCTCTGCACCGGTGCGCTCTCGACCGGCGACACGTTGAATTACGCCGACTTCGCGCTGGTCTTCATGATCGTAAGTATCGCGGTGCCTTACCTGGCCGCCGGCATCGTCGGAGGGACCATTGTAGCCGGCCTCAGTCACATCGTCGGAGCAGTCTTCGTCACGCGAGCCATGGAGCGTCCGATCCCCGATGCGATCGAGAACGGCTTTCATCGACTCGGGCAACGCGCCGGCTCTAAGGGGGACGGAGGGACCGAGTCGGCATGAATATCGCCGCGACTGACCGAGAAGTGAGGCAACAGCTTGACGCCATGGGCTGTGCGCGTGTTGACCTGGGCGCCCTGCACCAGAGCGGCTATATGACTCTCGCTGCGAACTACCGCACGAGACTCATCCGCTCGGCGCTCCGATGGCTGCGGCACGCCAACGCCCGCGGCGCGAACATCTTCGTTCGCCCCGCGGGCATTCATCAGCTCTCGCTGATCGACGACCTCACCGCCGCCGCTATCGAGGAGATGAAGCGCACGGGTTTCGGCCCCGCGGTCGTCGTCGAAACCTCACCTCGCAATTTTCAGGTGTGGCTAAGGCACGGACGCACGCTCGACCAGCGCATGGGCACCCGCGCCGCTCAAGAGCTTGCGCGTCGCTTTGGCGGCGATCCCTCAGGCGCAGCTTGGCGTCACTTCGGGCGTCTCGCCGGCTTTACCAATCGCAAGCCAAAGCGGCGGCTACCCAACGGCTTGCCGCCCTTCGCGAGGCTGCGCGAGGCGGCCGGGCAGGTCTATTCGCAGGCTGAAGCGTTTCTGGCAGCGATTGCGGCGCAGGTCGAACAGGAATCAGCCGAGCGGACGAAGCGGTATGAAGGCGCGACGCACTCGAACCACATTCTCATCAAAGATCTGCGCGCCTTTTACCGAGATGCGCGTTACGGCGGCGACTTGCATCGTGCCGACCTTGCTTGGGCCATCTATGCCGCGAGTCGCGGCCTGTCTGAGCAAGCGATCCGGGACGAGATTCTTGATACGCGCGACCTCACCAAAAAGGGGGGAGTCCCCCGGCAGTTAGCTTATGCTGAACGCACCGCACTCAAAGCCGTCACGATCGTTCAAACCGGGCGTTGAGCGTAAGCTAACGCCAGGCGAAGAAATAGGTGCGATGCGGCGCTGGCAAAGTCCTGCGATCCGGCCGACTCCAGGGTCCGGTGCGCGATGGTCGCAAGTACGCGGGCCGCCAGGTGCTTCCCTCCCACCCTCTAGGCGATTCTCCCCGGGAATTGAGGGGAGGTCTCGAACGACCATTGATGCTCTTGCCCTTCCGGAGGCGCGGGTTTCCCGCGCAGGTAGGCCTGAGCGTGTTGAGGTGAAGCGCCGCGCCGCGGCGCCACCAAAGGATGAGAGCGTATGTCACTGAATCGAGCAATGGTTATCGGTTATCTCGGACACGATCCTGAAACCCGCTTCTTGCCTTCGGGACAGGCGGTCGTGAATTTCTCCATCGCTACTGACGAATCCTATACCGACAAGAACGGCGAGAAGCAGGGGCGCGTGGAGTGGCACGCGGTGGTCGCCTTCGCCCGTTTGGGCGAAATCTGCGTCGAGCATCTCAAGAAGGGACGCCAGGTCTTTGTTGAAGGCCGGTTGCGGACCCGCGAGTACGAAGCGAAGAGTGACGGTGGCAAACGCCAGCGCACGGAGATCGTCGCTTCCCGGGTCCAGTTCCTCGGCCCGCCACCGAATGAAAAGCCGACGGGTGCGGCTCTCGATGAGCAGCTAGTTGCGGCCGACCCGGATGCCCCTCTTTGATAAGTTTCGCCCGGCAGGCCATCCCTTGTACGGGGGTGGCCTGCCCCATCAACGGACTGCTGACATCATGGTGTGGGTTCCACGGCTCATGTCGTCGATGCTGAGTGGCTTCGATTCAGCGGTAGCTTTGTCCACGTCTGGCCGGGGAAGGCGGGAGCAGGTTTACTAACGATCAGCCGGGTGGATCACAGCTTCGTTCCACTGGTCCGGTGGCGTCCTACAAACGACGCGGGTGTTATGACGGTTGATACCTGTTTGCGGCGCTTTCGAAATTGCCTGTTAGTATCGCACTTCCGCCTGGGCTAGCGCTAACTGTGATCGTCGTGCACGTCAGGGAGAATTCGCCGAGCTGTTTCCCTTGTTCCTGTGAGGGCCCCTTCCAACGTCCTTGCTGTGAGCTCATCCGGAGTTGATTTCCTCGTCGCCGATTACTGTCCTGCCGCTTTGCAGCCTTGGTTACTTCCCACGCAGCAATCGGGTGCAACCTGACATTGCTAACTAAGCCCAAGCTGTAGGGCTCCATATGGGCCGGGAACGATTTAACGGTCCAGATGACTGAGATTCCATGGCCGACAAGCTGGTTCCAGTCTGCACTGACCTTGGAGAAAAAACACTAAGTTCGGGGACTTTCGCCGGCTCCAACGACTTGAAAATTGGCAACTATCGAATCTGCGAATAGAACAAACTTCGTTTACTATGAGGTGACCTTAACGCCTCTATACGACGGAAGTGACCCTCGCCTAGCTTGACAAGTGTCGCATCTCAATAATGCAGCGAGCCAAAACAGAATTCTCCTATGGTGGGGGCGTGAACCTCAGCACAGACACTTCGCGAGCGCAGTTAATTGCCAAAGATCGACTGTCAGTTCGTGCATCAGTCCGATTCAACTGGTAGACCGGGAGCCGGCACGCGGTTACGCCTCGCTGCTTCAAGAAAGTGCTCGGTCAACCTTCCGACAGTCAGTCCCTGAACGATAATCGAAAAGATCACCACGGCATAAGTCATCGCGATAATAGCGTTTCGATGTTCCATCGATGGTAACGACAGGGCCAATGCCACTGAGATTCCCCCGCGTAAGCCAGCCCACGTCAAAATCGGAATAGTGCCGGGCGTAATCGGTTTGAAGACGGAGAGCGTCCCAACCACACCTGTCACACTGACCCATCGAGCCAGCAGGGTGATCACAATCGCGGCCGATCCAGCGATAATATATCCCCAGTTAAAAGGGATGACCAAAACTTCGAGCCCAAGCAGAACGAACAGCACGGCGTTCAAGATTTCGTCGATCAACTCCCAAAACGTGTCAACGTGCTCGCGGGTCTTTACCGACATCGCCAACGCACGTCCTTGGTTTCCGATCAGCAGACCGGCTGCAACAACGGCTATCGGTGCAGACACCGGAATGGGAAGGGCCTCGGCCAAGGCATAGACGCCCATAGCAAGAGCCAAGGTTACGAGGATTTCGACCTGATAGTTGTCGATGCGCTTAAGCATCTGGTACGCCACGTACCCCGCCGACAGCCCCATAAACAGTCCCCCGGCAGCTTCTTCGGCGAAGAGTAGCATAATATTCGCTGCGGAAAGCGGCGATTCACCCGCTGCGAACTGTAAGATGATCAGAAAGACTACTACTCCGATGCCGTCGTTGAAGAGCGATTCACCGGATATCTGAGTCTCCAGTTCCTTAGGTGCGCGGGCGCTTTTCATGATGCCGATGACTGCGATGGGATCGGTTGGTGAGATGAGGGCACCGAAGAGAAGCGCAGAAGTCAGACTTACCTCGGTGCCTACAAGACTCAACAAGAACCAGGCCGCCACACCTACGATAGCCGTCGAAACAACGACACTGACGGTAGCGAGCAAAATAACCGCCGTCCTTTCGTGATTGAGATCGTTCAAATCGAGATGCTGCGCCCCGGCAAAAAGCAGGAAGGCCAGCATGCCGTGAAGCAGCGCCTTATTGAAATCGATTGAGTCCAAGACGCTGACAGCCTGCTGGTCTGCGCTCGTTAATCCGAGCCAGCCGCTTATCAGCAACCCCACTGACAGCGCGAGGGCGATCGCCATAATGCCGATCTTAGAGGGCATACGGAGGTATTGGTAATTTACATAGCTGAAGAGCGCGGCTACGGTGATGAGCAAAGTAGCGATCTGAAAAAGATCCATCCTCGACTCTCGTTCTCTGTATGGGATACCGGCGACTCGCGCGACCACCGAATTGCTCGATTGTGCCGCAAACGACCCCTATGCGCCAACGCGTCGCCGACTGCTTTCCGAAGGCCGCGATTGTCGGAGAGTTTCGAAAGGGGAGGGGATGAACAAATCACATGGACATGCTCGGCCAACCCATCCAAGTGAATTAGTCAGTTGCTGAGAATAGGGATACCCGTACTTTTTAGGACACTTAAGCAAGAGGCGCAAAGGGCCCAATCACTTTTATCTACCGATATCCAAGCGATCCGATCTGAGAAGAGCACAATTGCAGCGATCCCGGATTCCTCGTCGAAGCATCGGTCACAAATGAGGCTTCTGTGTTCGTCCAACAGTGCTAAGATCCAATCGGAGTCTTCGACGATAATTGCATGGATAATTTAGGAACTTCACTGATATTTATGTCATCTAATCGTGAACGAGACATAACGTTTCTCCTCCTTGTCAACGATTCGGTGAATCGAGCGCCCGGCGAGAGGTGCTCTCACGCCTCCGCTAGCTCTACAGAGTGACGACTAGTTACTTTTCGGCCGAGCGAGAGGGAACGATCAGATCAAGAAACGACTGAAGAGTCGGAAGAGTTCTCTTCCATTCAGAGAGAAGAAGGGTTTCAGAAGCAGATCTAACGGCGCTGTGTGACTCGGAACATTCCCGACCCTATAATGAGGCGACCGAGGTATGAGGAATAGACGCCGGGTTTCGGAGTTGAAAACAGCTAACCCCACTCGATGGATATGGGCGCTAAGAGTAGATGGAGAAGGATCTAGAGTTGCTTGGATCTGGTGAACATTGTCCCGTACCCGCGCGGCCGCGGCAGATATAATCAAAAGCGCTAGCAGTGCGACGCGCGAAGACGAGTGTCTCATTTCACTACCAAACGACGAGGAAAGGAGTTGCACCCAAGCTAGCCACGATCGGGTCTGCTTGGCAAGGCCTTGGAGATTCGAGTCCTCGCGGGGCGAGGTGCGTTACCCGAGATAGGTGAAGGCGCGGGTCATCGCTCGCCACTTGCATCACCTTTACGGTAGTGGATAGAGATCCACAGAAGCGACGCGATCAGAGTGACGGCCAGAAATGCCCCTAAAAGAAGAGCGCTCAGCTCGGAGAGTAATTGTCAAATGTTGTGGATCGGCCGGTCATGATCAGGCGGCTTCCCTTGGTTGATTCTCCGTTGACTGAGTAACGGGTTTGGCTGAATCGAGGCGGACTCCATCACGGAACTTCACGCCGGCACGGACCAGAG
>DATKML010000022.1:0-6065 GCA_035541875.1 Binataceae bacterium (SeqCode) | reverse complement strand
TCCTACATACGAAAGACGGCAGGGATGCCTTTGACATTGCCCGGAGCGTGAAGCCAGATCTGATCGTGATGGACATCCAGCTTCCCGAGGTTTCGGGACTGGAGGTCACGAAGTGGCTGAAGCAGGACGAGACACTCAGAGTGATCCCCATCATCGCGGTGACGAGCTTTGCCATGAAAGGCGATGAAGAAAAGATCCGCGAAGGCGGTTGCGACGCGTACATTGCCGTTCCCATTTCTGTCGTTCAGTTTCTGGAAACGATCAATTACTTTCTCGAAACCGATCCGTCGCCATCGCCCGGGCCTGCCGAGTTGCGCATGGCGAGACCGCGGACCTAGGCACCCGCGCTCCAATTGCGCCGCATATATGCAATTCCTTCCGAACGTTCCGCTGCTGGGCGCAAAGCCGACTCCTGTAGTGCCAGGCAGCGGCTCACAAGTATCCGTCAGTTCAGTGTTTTCGTATCGGACCGTGCGGCTGCCGCAATCTGAGCGTATCGCTCGAACGGGCCAGGGATCTCTAGCATTGTGTCAGCGCACACCTCAATGGGGACCACAAACCGCATCGGCGAGTGACCGCCAGAATGCGAACGTTTGTTACAGCAACCGGCTGGGCGGTTCCTAGCGAGTAACCCTGTTTCCAGACGTCTAAGTTCTCCGATGAACTCGTCGCGCAATGATCTGGAGATTTCGGCGAGCGACTTCGTCGCGAAGATCTCATAGGATTCCAGGCCGAGGCGTGCTTCAGATGATGGAGTACGGCTGTATGCCCAAACTAGGACCAGACCATCTCCTACCTGGACATCGTGCCGATCCGCGATCACCCGAATGATGGACGCAAGGTCTGCACGCAGACCTTGCTCTGACCCGTTCTCCCATACCGGCATGGTGTAACCACATGCGTGCTCCCACCTGGGAGCTTCCTTCTCGGCATCTTGCCGCGCGCAAAAGACGTGATCGTGGAGCCGAATGAAAGCGGCTCGAGGGCTCTCTAAAGAATCTTTCAACGAAATCTCCGGCAACGCAATCTCGATCCGCCTACCGACATCGTCGATATCGGATGGTGCGTATCTCATGAAGACCGCATTACCCTTCGAGTAGATGACGAAGTCGGCAAGAGGTGGAGGAAGGCGCTCCTCGTCATATGAAGGGAATGGTTGGTCGCCAGCCATTCTTCACTCTCCCTCAGACGCTACTCGCAAAAGGAGTATAAATTGGTTCCTGTTGTGGGAAAGCTCCGAAAGTTTGCGAGCTACGCGATGAGAATGATCGTACGTAGACTGGGCTTCCACGACGGTTCCATGGCGGCCACGGTGATACCAAGCTTGGTCTGACGGAAGGACTCAAGGAGGCTTCGCGCGCGATCATGTTCCCGAGGTTAACCTGTGCAATGGCGGCATAAAGGAAGGTCCAGGAAGCCGGCGAGATCAGTTTTTTGTAGGCTAAGATCGTTTCTGAATACGGTTCAGCGACGGCCAGGGCGATGAGATAAACGCAGGCGATCAAGCCGCAGGCTTGACTAAGCTGGCGGATGCGGGTTAACGACTCGTTAATATTTTCTCAATATCTTACATTCAACTAAGGGACGAAGCGAATTGCGCCGCAAAGTTCCATTAAGACCTGTCGTAACGGGGAAACATGAAGTTGCTGCACCTCGCGGGAGTTCCGCCCGAGCTGTCTGCTCAGACCCTCGTCCAAACTCCACATAACGACAGCATGTCCAGAGGCCGAAGGGACAAGTTGAGCGAGGTTGCAGCCTCTGATCCTAAACGGAGAACCATCCGAGACGCGGTCCAGCTCAGTTTTATCATCTAAGTATCGAACGACAGTAATTTGATCGAATCGATCATGCCGGTGCAGCGAATCGATCACGAAGGCGTTCACGACCGAGCGACGTTAGTCGATCGCATGAAGGAATTGCCGATGTCCGTTACAAAGCAGCATGGCAAGGCAAAAGCGACCCATCACCTGCTGATCATCCGCTCTTGATCATCAACTCATATGCGCGAGAAGGAGTCGCTGAGAGCCTCCGCGGCGAAGAGTTCTCCGTATTCGATATGCCTACCCGTTTGGCACTCTCTGGCTCATGAGCATGTTGGAGCCAGATAGCACCATACTCCCAAGGAATAGCGCTCCCAGTGCGGTCATGTGCTCCTATCTGAAATGCAGCGGACCCGGCCGGCGATGGATTGGCGGCCGTAACTCGAGGATCAGCACCAGCGGCATATGTTTGGACTGGCTGTCTCCAATTTTCAGCAAGAGAGCGGCCGGTTCGGCTGGGAAGGGACTTTTGCATGGCAATCCTGCTGTACCTCGGCCTTGTTCTCGGCGTAATCGGCCTCCTCGTCTTGGCATTCGACGGCGTCCTCCGGATCGGCGGCGGCCGCATTGTTCGGCCTAGCGAAATCAAAGTTGTGTCGGGTGACACCGTCGAGATCGGCGGCCAGTATTGTCGTCTTTACGGCATCGCGGCGCCCGACTGGAACCAACTCGGTTGGGGCGCGGCGAAACATCATCTGAGGAAGACCGTCGAGCTAGGCGCATTCTTTGTCATAAAGCGTATGTCGACTGACAAGGCGGGCCGCCCGGTGATACAGATGCGGACCGACCACAAGGTCGATGTCAGTGCCGACATGGTATCCACAGGCCATGCGGTTACCTATCTTCACCGCGGCCATGAATACTGCATCCTGATGGATGAGGCCCGCGAAGGCCTACGCGGCATTTGGATGGAGCTCCATGCGGCTCTGCCCCCAAGGCACTCGAACGATCTCCAATCCACCGCAGAACCGACACTCTCGAAGCGTCAGAGGGAACCCCGTTTGAGCCGCGTGGCCAACACCCACCTGCAAAATGAAGACGGTGCGACCGCCGATCTAGCTACGGGGTGCCGCCAGGTCGCCGACCACGGCGATCCACTGGTTAAGGAAGTCTCCTGCGACGACCCCTTGCTAAAGGAGGACGATCAACCGCCAGAATCATATCATCTCCAAGTATCTGGTTACCCAGGCGAGAGCGTGGATGGTGAATTGCACGTCGTTACATTCGGGAGCAATGCTTTCGATGGCGAGCTGCTTAGACTCGCATGCTCGGCCGAAAACATCTCCTTTGTGATTGCCAGCGATGAAGATGACTTTACTTTGCGCCTCAGGCGATTCCCCAACAGTGTCGGCTTCTCTCACGTGCATTACTTCGACGCGGTCGTAAGAGTTAAGTCAGACCCCGCGATGCATGAGAAGGTCATTTTTGTCGTCAACTCCTACGGTGAACACTTCGGGCACTTATTTAATGAGTCACTAAATTCTGTGCATGAGCTCACGTATCCGTTCACGGTGTCCGATATCCACGAACTGTTGAGGCCGCATCGCTCCGACCGCAGTGTCGTGGTTCGGACCGGGGGTGGAATGGAATGATACAACCGGTACACAGCTTTGACTTATCGCGAGATACAGGGGTTCGATCTGAAGCCGGGTTCCCCTCTCGCGGCCCGCTCTCAACTATTGCTGTCGGTACTGGTTTCGAGACTTCATCAGTTGAGGCGGGCGACCAGGCTCGCTTGCCCTGAGCGACCTCGAAGCCTAGAGAACCGGACATGGGTCATGGCTATAGATGTTCTCTAATGCGACGCTGCCTTCCTTACAAAGCCAGACCTGACTCTTTTTACCTCTTCCTCGAAGACGATGGCGCAAGCTTCGAGATCCGTGGATGAGGTGAACCCAGTCCGAACCTTGCGTGGGCAAAGAAAGAGCGCTGGCGAGGGGAGGTCATACTCGTCGAGACAGATGTTGGAAAGTCCCGCTCCCCTTGGAGCACCCAGCATGAAGTTTATGCAGCGCCGGAACATTGGATCGTCGAACGAGTAGTCGTCCGACGCAGCGGGTCGCGGACTAACAAGGCCGAAAACCAGAACCGCCGACAGCGTCAAGAGTCTCATCCCGCAACCCTTTCAAGATTGCGATCTTTCAAAGGCGTCACTAGTCGCATTCAGTTCTTCTCGCCTTCCGGCGACCCTGGATCTGGCACCGGCTCTGCTCCATTCCCCCGGACGGGTTCAGGCGGGACGATGCGTTCCGGCCCGCCCCATGCCTGCTTGATCGCCGGCGGCTGATGGCTCACGAGCCTCGCCACATCGAGCAGCACGGAAAAGACTGGGTCCATAACCAAGCTCCTGCCTCGGTTTGTCGATGACACGGGATTGAAGCACGGGCCCGCAAACGGCCCGTAATCGCCGCATTTGCTTCGACGGTCGATCCCGTGAATAATTCGCAAATTCGGGGGCGACCGGGGCATGCACCGAATGGATCAGAATCCCTTACCTTTGCACCTTCGGCTGCTCGGCGGCTTCGAGCTCCACTCGACTCGGAGAGGAGCGGTGATTGCGGTTGGCCGAAAGGCCCGCGCTTTGCTGGCCTGCCTCGCCGTCGCGCCGGGGACGGTATGGCCACGGGAAAAACTGATGGCGCTGCTCTGGAGCGACCGCAGCGATGAGCAGGCACGCGCCAGCCTGCGCCAGGCCCTGGCTGAGTTGCGGCGCGCCCTGGGCATAACGCCGGTGATCCGTGCTGAGCAGGACGCGATCATCCTGGATGCCGACGTTCTCTCGGTCGATGTCGTCGCCTTTGAGCGCTTGGCGAAGGAAGGCCGATGGGACGAGGCGGCGGCGCTGTATCGCGGGCCGCTCCTCGATGCACACGGCGTCCGGGACGACGCGTTCGAAACCTGGGTCCGGCTCGAGCGCAATCGACTCCATGACCTCGCCATGAGCGTGTTTGACCGGCTTGCGGCGGCGCAATCCGGCGAGGCGGCAATCTTGACTGTGCAACGGCAGCTGCAGTTCGAGCCCACGCGCGAGGCGTCTCATCGCCTGCTGATGAACCTCTATGCCGCCGCCGGCGAGCGCGCGCACGCGCTCCGCCAATTCGAGCACTGCCGGGAGATTCTCCGGCACGAGCTGCAGGTCGGCCCGGACGCGGAGACCGAACGCTTGCATCGGCAGATCCAGAGCGAGACCACTCCGATTGCGGCGAAAGCGGCGGTCAAGGCGCCGGATACGCCAGCCATAGCGTCCGGCATACCGTCGATCGCCGTTCTGCCCTTTGCCAATTTGAGTGGCGACCCAGAACAGGAATACTTCTCCAACGGCATTACCGGCGACATCATCACCGAGCTCAGCCGTTCTCATCAGATCCTGGTGACTGCGAGCAGCGCGATGTTTCGCTTCAAGGGCGGTGATGCCGATATCCATGAGATCGCCCGGCTCGGCGTCAATTATGTGGTCGAGGGCAGTGTGCGGCGTTCCGGTAGCCGGGTGCGCATCACGGCACAACTGATCGATGCGGAAACGGCGAACCACATCTGGGCCGAGCGCTACGACCGCGAACTGACCGATGTCTTCGATCTGCAGGACGAGATCGCGCGCGCCATTGTCTTCGCTGTCGACCGGCGAATGGCCGCGGACGGTGCCGCCCGTGCGCGCCGAAAGGCGCCCTCCAGCCTATCCGCTTACGACTGGTATTTACGCGGCCAAGAGCGCACGCACGCATCCGATGGTTTGCTCGGCGGCGAGCCGTTTTTTCTGAAGGCGATCGAGCTGGACCCCGGCTTCGCCCGAGCCCACGCCTTGCTCTGCCTGAGCTTGGTCATGAAATATCATTTCGATGCCGATCGCAGCCACCTGCGGGCGGCCGAGGAGTGGGGCCGGCGTGCGGTTGCGCTCGACGGCAACGACGCCTTGTGTCAGCTCGCGGTGGGCTATGCGGTGATGTTTCAGAACCGCCTCGACGAGGCCGGGCGTCATCTGGAGAGAGCGGTGGCGCTCCATCCCAACAGCTCCCGCATCGGTGCGATGCATGCCATCTGGCTCAACTATATGGGACGCACCGGGCAAGCCGTAGAGTCCATGGCATCAATCCTTCGCCGCGATCCGATGCCGCTCGACTGGTATTGGGACGTGATGGCGATGGTGCAAACCACCGCCGGCCTCTATGCGGAAGCCATCGCAAGTTACAACCGGATGTCGGAAATTCCGGAATGGGGATACGCCTATCTTACGATCTGTTACGTCGG
>DATKML010000021.1:0-28529 GCA_035541875.1 Binataceae bacterium (SeqCode) | reverse complement strand
GGTTAGCCCCGAGAGCGAGCAAAATCACTCCTCCTCCTACGATCAGGTAGGCCTCGATCAATCTTAAGAGGAGCAACGCCGCAGTAAGAACGAAGGAAAGGAGGACGACAAACGCAGAAACGCTCTGCACAATTGCAAGTTCTAGGTCAGTCATAAGGCTGGCGTTGCCACGAGTGTTGAAGATCGCGCTAGCCATCTTGCCGCCCAATGCGAAAACGGTTTGTGGACTCAGTGCGGGTAATCCAGTCACTGCAGCTCCAATGGCGGAAAAGCTTTGCAGCACTGCATTCATCCAAGTGAAAGCGTGCACAATCATCAGATACACAAAGCCGCCACCCAGAACTTGCTTCAGGAGCCGCCCCAGGTAGTGCGACGCATCAATCTGCCCTTCGGCGGTGAACTGAATCCAAGTGACAAGGACGTCCAGAAAAAGGAGCGCCAAGAAGAGCTTCGTTGCGTATGGTTGAATAGCGGCGCTGTAGTTAACGCCAGCGTTGTAAAATTGCGTAGCAATCGAATCAAACCCATTCATCTTAGTCCTCTTACGAAAGTCCTACGGCTGTGGCGGTGGTGAAGGAGCGGCGTGAAGAAAATCCGGCGCGCCGGAAGAGGCTGGTGCGCTGAAGATTTCAGCGTGTTGCCTCCCAAGCTGCTCTCGTTGATAGAGGGTCCACGCGGCGTATAGAACGGTGACTAAGCCGATCAACGCTAGAACCATAGTTAAGGGACTTTGCCGTTTGTGCTCTTTCACCCTCTTTACTTCCAAATTCGTTTCGATCTCGCTCACGGCGCGGGAGGAGCCCCACTAACAGCGTGCAAAAAATCGGGCGTCCCCGGTGATGCGGGTGCCGAAAACATCGCCTGAGCGGCTAGAGCACTCTGCGCCTGGGTGTTAACCTGACTCGCCGCAGCGACGTTCTGAGCATTGGCCTGGGCCATCACTAATTGACGGAGCAGTTGGATCTGTTGAACCTGCGCGAGCGCGATTTCATTGCTGACCTCCACCGCCTGTAGGTTGCCTATCGCCGTTCGGTTCTTGAGCTCAAGGCTCTGCAGGGTCGCCTGTTCGTTGGCAAAGTTCGCGGCCTGAGCCTGCGCCGAAGCGAGAGCGCCATTAAGGGTGTTGAGCGTCGTATCCATCGTGGACTGCGGACTCTGGGCACCGGTGGTCGATGCGGTTGCGAACCCGGGATAGAGCTGCCGGAACTCCTGCGTAACGTTGTTGACGCTGTAGGCGAGTCCTTCCTGCTGATTCATGAGCTCGCCCAGATTCGTGAGCAGCTTCTGATTCGACTGCCAAACCCCGGCACTACCGCCGGTGGTGTTCTGGATCATCACCTGGAGTTGTTGCACTAGATTGGTGACGGTCGAGGATGCCTGCTGCAGCTGGAGGAGCTGCGTGCCGTACATCGTGGGATCGAAGACTGTGTCGCCGACACCGAGAACTGCCTGCGCGGGGCGGGGGACGACGGCGATTCCGATTCCAATCAGCGCGGAGGCCAAACTTATACGTCTAAGCGATAATGTTTTCATTGCAGTACCCTTCCGACGTCGACGACGCCGTCGAGATAAACCAGCGAACTGGCTTGTTGGCCAAGCTTGGCGAGGTAGTCGGCCCAGTCGTCGAGATCACGGCGACGAAGCCATTCGGCTGTCCAGTTCTCAGCCTCTTCTCGAATCAGCTGTCGCGCCTGCTATCACGTCGTCCTTTGAGCCCGCACCGATGAAAGCCAGCGCTGCGGGACCGAGCGCAAACTGGAAGAGCCGTCGTCCGAGCGGCGAGACGTAGTAGTAATGGCGCTTGGGTGTGGCGGCCGCCACGATCTCGGTCTGCCGATCACTCAAGCCAAGACGTCGATAGAGGTCCCGACTCACAGCGTTGGTCGCTTCCGGATTCGGCAGGTAGAGCTTGGTAGGGCAGGATTCCAGAATGACGTCACGATGCGGTGAGTTGGCGAGCTCGGCCAGACTCTGGGTCGCCAGTACGACCGCGGCGTTCTTCTTGCGCAGCGTGCGGAGCCACTCTTCGATCTTCGCGCCAAAGACGCTGTTGGCGAGCATCACCCAGGCTTCGTCGAGCACGATGAGGGTTGGGCGACCATCAAGCCGCTGATCGATGCGATGAAAGAGGTAGGTCAGCACCGGCACAACGACCTTCGGTCCCATCGCCATCAACGTTTCGAGTTCAAAGGTAACGAAGGAGCCTGCGAGCGTTACGTCCTGATCGGCGTCGAGGAAACGTCCGAGCGGACCCGCGAGCGTGAAGGCATTGAGACCGTCGCGCAGGGCGCTATCCTGCACGTTGCGTGACCAGATTGCTGATGGGCCACCGGCAAGCGGGCCTGGAAGTCGTGGCGGCGGCGCAGGATCTCAGAGCGCGAATCACGGCGGGCGCGAGCACGCGAGATGCACCTCGGCAGGTTGTTGGGCCAGCAGTGCCGCTCCGGTCGGCGGAGACGGCGTCTTGTCTTCGACGATTGCCGGAACCTCAGTTGCGACCTGCAGCGGTAGTGGCACCGATTGGTTGCTGCACGCGCTCAGCAACATCACTCCCACCGTCACTCCTGTTGTGATCAATTTCATCGCCCCACCTCCTACTGCGCCTGCTGTTGCGTCCAGGAAATCTGAGTCACGTAGAGACAGAGCGGATTACTCACGATCGCATCGCTGGAATTGGGTGCGATTCGCTCGGTTTGCAGCTGGGCTTCCCAGTGGGTCGCCACGCCCAGATTTGCGCCGTTCAGATCGTGCACGGTCTCAGTCCAGCGGACCTCATGGCTGTGGGCCGAAAGCTGCAGGATTGAATCGATCTGAACTGAGACGGTTTGTTTCTCGGCGAGCTTGAACGGATTATGGGTGAAGCCGTCAGCGTGGTAGTAGCTGTCGAGGAAGCGATCCGCAGCGCCACGAGCATGCGCGAGTAACGAGTTGAGCTGCTGTTGCTCGACTTGCGAGTCACTGGAAACGGACCGCGCGTTGCGGATGAAGGCCGCGATCTCATAGCGCTCCATCCGTGCTTCAACGTCGGGAATTGTGGACGCATTGAGCGGGTGCGGGACCGTCAGCGCATAGCCCATTTGTCGACTTCAACAACGTAAGGGATGTACCGGCTGCGTGTTGCTTGCCAGACGATTCAACCGGCGAGGATCAGGGTCGAGGCGAGAAGGCCTCCAGCCGCTAGTTGCCAGTTGCGCTTGCCGAGCACCAGATCGGCATAGCGCTCATCCCACTCGCGACGCGCTTCGACGTATGGATTGGCGGACATCGGAGCAACTCCTTCGTGGCCGTGAGCGGCGAGCAGCCGTTCGCGGCCAGAAATTGTCCGAAAGTTGTCCGAATGTTCTCAACAAACCGCGACAAAACCGTACTAATCTTCGCGGTGTAAGATACTGATTTTATTGGTGATTCTTGTTCAGGATTGTCTTGGTTGACGGGCCTGAACCGAATGGCATTCAGAAGGTCGACGGTTCGATCTCGTTCAGCTCCACCAATAAAATCAAGCCTATTCTAATCCGATTGATTCGAACGGGCATCGTGTCGGCGCAGGCGTTTGCGGCGAAGTTCGAGGTATTTGACCTCGCGATCCTGGAAGTCTTGAGCGAGGGTCAATAGGACTCCGGTCGACCACGCAAAAGTGATTAGACCTGCGACCGCGATGACACCTTCAAGCAGGCGCAGACGCCGCGGCAAGTTATAGTTACTGCCGACCGTCGTATATTCCATCAGGGCGAAGTAGTACGACGTGTTAGCGTCAGGCATCGCGTGCTTGTAGAAGAAAAAAGCGGCCCATACGACGACTTCGCTAAGATGGACCATCAGGATTAGCGAACTCGCGAGAATAAGGATGCCGACTCCGGCGATGAATGAGTCTTTGCGTTCGGTAACTGCCTTCGCGATATTCGTAACGCGAACGGTGAACACCATCCCGAAACCGTGAAGCGTCATCGTGATGGCGACCAGGAGCAGTCCCCATCCAACTTCCTCGACAGAGGTCACCGCAAATGGATGCGCGGGATCTGGAATCATAGCGAAACGCTAGACATGGTCCTTCGTCCGTTGCTTGTTCATCCGGCTTAGTGAGCGGCCTCAGGTGCGCGAGCGCCGGCAGCTGCTGGCTCTTTTCCTTCGACCGCTCGTCCAGCCAGTGTCCGGACTGCAATAAAGAAAACCGGCACGAACGGGATCGCGAGCAGCGTTGACGCGAGCATCCCGCCGAACACGACCGTACCAAGCGATTGCTGACTCGCTGCGCCGGCACCCGTTGCAGTTAGCAATGGAACCACGCCGAGGATGAATGCGATCGAGGTCATCAGGATAGGACGGAACCGGCGTCGCGTCGCTTCGACTGCGGCCTCGACGGTGCCCATCCCTTCTTCGGTAAGCTGTCGAGCGAACTCCACGATGAGGATCGCGTTCTTGGCGGCGAGCGAGATCATCAGGACCAAGCCGATTTGCGTATAAAGGTCGACCGGGAAGCGGCGGATAGCCAGCGCGATAATGATTCCTACCAGCGCAGTTGGCACGACGAGGATAACTGCGATCGGGTCGCTCCAGCTTTCATACTGCGCTGCCAATACCAGGTACACGAGCGTGATCGACAGCGCGAAGATGAAGTAGATCTGACTGCCGACGAGTTTTTCCTGATAAGAGAGGCCGGTCCATTCGTAGCTCATCCCTTGCGGAAGTGTGCCCCCTGCAATTTCCTCCATCGTGGTGAGAGCCTGGCCCGAGCTCACGGTCGGGTTAGGCAAGCCGGTAATGATGGCCGCCGGGTAGAGGTTGTAGCGCGTCACCAGTTCGGAACCGACCATCCGCTTGACGTGGATCAAAGCGCCGAGCGGCACCATCTGGTCGAATCGGTTGCGCACATTCAGATTCGTGATATCGCGCAACTGACGCCGATAGTCGGCTGCAGCCTGGACGCGCACCTGCAGGCTCTGATTGAACTTGTTGAATTGATTTACGTAGGTCGAACCGAGATAGGTTTGGAGAGTCGAGAACACGTCGTTGAGCGTCACGCCGAGCGATTCAGCCATCGTGCGGTCGATATCCAGATAGAGTTGCGGACTGCTGGTACTAAAAGTCGTTAGTCCAGCGCGCAGAAAGTCCGGCTCGCTGCGCGCCCGATTGAGCACACTGTTAACGGCTTTGCTCAATTCGGCGAGCCCGTTGCTGGCACGGTCTTCGACCGCCATCTGGAAGCCGAACGCTGTACCAAGACCTGGGATAGGCGAGGGGGGCATCACCGAGAAGCTCGCCTTGCGAATCGCTGACAGGCGCTTCTGCAGGTCGGCGATAATCGCCCGCTGCGTCATCCCGGCAGGGCGCTTACTCCAGTCTTCAAAGATGACGAAGACGGCAATTGCATTGGAGAGGTTGGCTGAGTCGAAAACCGAGTATCCGCCGATCGTGACCCAGCCTTTAACACCGGGGCTCTGCGCCAGAACCTCGTTCATCAGCTTCGCGACTTCCTTGGCCCGCGGCTGTGCGGAGCCCTCGGGCAATTCCGCGGAGACGATACAGTAGCCCTGATCTTCCAGGGGCAGCATCGCGGACGGATAGATCGACATCGCGAACAGAGCGAGCGCGATCAGCCCGAAGAAAGCGGCGATCATTTTGTAAGGCCGCTCGACCATCCAAGAGACCAGTGCGATATACCGACCCTGAATCGCGTCGAAACCGCGATTGAACTCCGTCGCGAAACGATTGGACGGCTTGTCCTTCGGTCGCGGTCGCAAATATTGCGAGCACTGTGTCGGCTTGAGGGTCAACGCGTTGGCAGCGCTGATTACTGCTGTCGATGCGATCACGAGAGCGAACTGCCGGAACATCTGACCCGTGATACCGGGAAGTGCCGACGCGGGCAGGAAGACCGAAATCAGGACGAGCGTGATACCGAGCACGGGGCCGGTAAGTTCACCCATCGCCTTGATTGCTGAATCCTTCGGCGTCAGTCCCTGCTCGACGTAGTGCGAGCAGTTCTCGACGATGACGATAGCGTCGTCGACCACGATGCCGATTGCCAAAATCAGCGCGAAGAGTGTCATCAGGTTGACCGTGAAGCCCAGCAAGGCCATCGCGGCGAACGCGCCGATAATCGTCACTGGTACGGTGGTCGCAGGCACGAGCATCGCGCGGAAGTTCTGCAGGAAGGCGAGGATGACGATCAGCACCAGGATACCGGCGATTCCGAGAGTCGAGTAAACGGCGTTGATTGCTTGCCCGATGAAGACGGTCGTGTCGTAGAGCGAGCTGTATTTCAGACCCTCTGGAAACTGCTTGCTCATCGTTTCCATCAGGCCGCGGACTTCGCTGGCGACCTGCAGGGAGTTCGCGCCGGGCAGGGCGTAGATCGCGATATGTGCGGCATTCTTGCCGCTGAAGTTGGAGAAGATCGTAAACTGCTGTTCGTTGAGCTCGACCGTCGCGACGTCTTTGACGTGAACGATCACGGCGGTTTGCGCCGGATTCTGCGATTCCTCGGGTTGAACCGGTGACGTTGATTGCGCTTTGACGATGATGTTTTCGAATTGCTTAACGTCCGACAGACGCCCCAGTGCATTAACTGTGAATTGGTACAGCTGATTTGACGGTACCGGTGGTCCGCCAATCTGTCCCGAGGCGATTTGCGTGTTTTGATTCTTAATCGCCTGCTGGACATCCAGAACGGTCAGACCGAAGGCTTTTAGTTTGTCGGGATCGAGCCAGACCCGCATGCTGTACTCGCCCGAACCCAAAATCTTGACTTCGCCGATACCGGGAAGTCGCGCTATCGGGTCCTGCAAGTTGATAGTTGCATAATTACTCAGATAAGTGCCGCTGAAGCGGTTGTCGTCTGAGTAAAGACTCTCCATCAGCAGGATATTGGTCGTAACTTTCTTGACGTTGACGCCCTGTTCCTGAACCTGCGTTGGCAACTGGGCCATCGCACTGTTGACGGCGTTCTGGACCAGCGCCAGAGAGGTGTTGAGGTCGGTGCCGACACCAAAAGTAACAGTGAGGGTATAGCTACCGTCGCTACCACTGGTGGAGCTGAGATAGATAGCGCCCTCGACGCCGTTGACCTGCTGCTCGATTGGAATACCGACCGTGTTGGCTACGGTCTCAGCGCTGGAGCCCGGATAGTTAGTCGTAACCTGGATCGTCGGTGGAACGATATTGGGATATTCCGAGACCGGCAGGATATAGATACAGACGGCACCGAGCAGAACGATGACCAGCGCCATGACGTTGGCCAAAACCGGCCGCTCGATAAAAAACTTGGACATTGCTCAGCGACTCGCCGATGAGGGTGCGGACGTTACCATCTGATGAGGCTCCACCTCGCGGCCGGGAATCGCATCCATGCGACCTTCAACGATTACCCAGTCGTCGCTCTTGAGACCCTCCTCGATAACCAATCCATCGCCAACCTGGGCTCCGTCTTTGACCCCGCGGCGCTCGACCTTATTGCCGGTATCGACGATCAAAACGTAGGCGCCCTGCTGGTCGAAGCTGACCGCGTCCCCGGGCACGACCAGAGCTCCGCGTTGCTCGCCAGTCGGGACGCGAACGCGAGCAAAAAGCCCCGGTAACAGCTTCATATCGGGATTCGGGATAGTCGCGCGTAGCTGGAGTGTTCCGGTCGTCGGTTCGACGGTCAGCGAAGCGAAATTCAGTTGCCCCTGATGGGGAAAGCCCTCTTCATTCAGCAAGCCATAGGCGACGGGAATCGGTTGGTCGTTAAGCGAGGCGCCGCGGCGGCCGCCGACACGGAGCAGGTCGCGCTCATCGATCGTGAAGTAGACGTAGAGGGGATCGATCTGATCGATCGTCGCCAGTGTGGTCAGCTGTCCAGCGCCGACGACGTTGCCGGGATCCACCAGATGGCGTCCGACCCGGCCGTCGAACGGGGCGCGCACGGAGGTATAGCCAAGATTTAACTCGGCGATTGTGACCTGGGCCTCCGCGCTTTTCACGCCCGCCTCAGCCGCCGCCTGCTCGTAGCGCCAATGATCGACTTCAGTCTGCGTCGCCGCGTCCTGTTTGAGCAGACCGCTGTAACGCTTGAACTCGGCCTGTGCATGCCAGAGAGCGGCGCGTTGCGTATCGAGTTGGGCCTGCGCCTGCTGAAGCTGCGCTTGGTACTGGATCTGCTGAATCGTAAAGAGCGGGTCACCCTTGCGGACTCGGGCCCCATCGACGAAGTGCTGTTGCTCCAGATAGCCCTCGACGCGTGCCACCAGTTTCACCGAATCGCTGGACGCGGTGTTGCCAGTGAAGGTGAGGTAATCGGTGATATTCTGGACGCTCGGATGCGCCACGGTCACGTTGGGAATCACAGCGACGGTTGCCGGCTTATGTTTGCAGCCGCCGCCGACGAGTGCCGCAGTCAAAAGGCAAAGGACAGCGGCCATTCCTAGCTTGGATAATTGCAAGCGGGTTGTGCCGCCTTTGCGATGCTGTCCGTAGCGTGATGGGTTCATGATCATTCCGGCAGTCTCAGTAATGGTCCTCGATCGCTCGGCCCCGGCAAACCTGGTGCCTGGGGTTTCAGAAGATCCGGAGCGAGTAGCTTGCCCCAGTTGGTGCGATGTGACATTTCATCGCGCGTCTCGGTCGGGACGAACTCGTGTCCCTCACGCAGCTGCCATCCACCGCCCATCGCACGATAGACAGCGACCGCTCCGAGCGGCACCATCCCTTGTGCGAGCGCGAGACTGTTCTCCGCGGCGTAAAGATTCTGTTCGGCGAGCAGCACGGTGGTGAAATCCATCGTGCCTTCCTTGTACTGGATAAACGCGATACGCAGAGCGCCCTGTGCCCCCTTCACGCTCTGGAGGAGTGATTGGACCTCCTGCTGCGACTGCGTGAAGAGTGCGATGCCGTTTTCGACATCCTGCTGGGCCTTCAGGACACTATTCTCGTAATCGACCAGCAATGCCTCGAAGCGCGCATCCTGGACCCGAACGTTATTCGTGATCTGACCGTAATTCAGGATATTCCAATGCAGGCCCACACCGGTGGTGAAGGCAAGGCTGTCGGAAGTGAACAGATCGCTGAGGTTTGAACTGCCGATATCGGTGGTCAGCGTGCCGACGGAGCCGAACAGGCTGATGCTTGGAAGCAGGTCAGCCTTGGCGACACCAATCTGGGCGCATTGTGCGGCCGCGTCGAGTTCAGCCTTGCGCACATCGGGACGCCGGCGCATCAGATCGGCCGGAATATCCACGGTAACTTGCCTCGGCGGCGTTGGAATATCAGTTGTAGAGCCAAGGAGCGAATCGAGTTGTCCGGGCTCCATCCCCAGAAGCACGCTGAGCGCGTTTTCTTCCTGATCGAGTTGGATTGTCAGCTGCGGCACTGCGGCCTCGGTCTGGCCAAGGACGTTTGAGGCTTGATAGACATCGCGCTTGGTGACAACACCGCCGGCGAAGCGGGCAGTGGCAATCCCGAGAGCCTTGCGCTGTTTCTCGACGTTATCGCGCGCGATCGCGATCTGGGTCTGCGTCGTTCGAATCTGGATATAAGTTGAGGCTACGTCCGCGGTAAGAGAAACCAGCACATTGTCGTAGTTGGCGACCGAAGCCAGAAAGGCATCGTCGGCCGATTCGACACCTCGGCGCAGCTTGCCCCATAGATCGATTTCCCAGGTCGACTGCGCGCCGACCGCAGTGTTCCAGTAACTATTGGTGATCAGATTGGAGTTGGAAGTCGGGACACGGTCATAGGAGACGGAAGAGGTCAGGAACTGTTGCTGAGGATAGAGTTCGCCAATCGCAATTCCGAGCTTGGCGCGCGCCTCGAGAACGCGAACGCCGGCAGAGCGGAGTGTGAGATTTTGTTCGTGGGCCGTCTGGATAAGTCGCGTCAGTATCGGGTCATTAAAGGCCTTCCACCAATCCCGGTAATCGGTGCTACCGCTTTGTACCGATGCGCTTGAAGTTTCAACCCAGTTAGACGCGACCTTAGTCGTCGGACGCTTGTAATCGGGGCCGATCATGCATCCGCCGAGAAGCAAGAAAATCCCGAGCACAAAGGGAAGGCGATGGCCGAGCAACTTCAAAGGTCGGAGAGAAGGGGTTTTACCGCCGATAATCCTCTGCACTTGCTGGACCTTCATTGCCAGGCGCCGGGATATCGGCGGGAGGCTATCCAAAAAATTACCCTATAGGCGTGCGTCGCACGTCGCCTCATTGGCCGCGAATCATACATGGCGCGTGGCCCCGATGCGAGAAAAGACACGACCTCGGGACATACTCCGCAGAGGCAACTGCCAGCAAAGAACGAACTGTCAGCTTGATTGCAGACCTCTGGTGAACGATCATTCAGTTGAAGAGCTGGCGCTCCGTGAGGGATCGGAGGGACTTGAAGATGGCCTCAAAAGTATCGAAGGCAGTAGCTTCCCCAACCGAAACTCTCGAAAAACTCCCCATCAAGGAGCTTCTATCCAAACTCGAAGTCCAAGCTCATCAAGGACTTGGCTCGAGGTGTCGTGGTCTCTCGTAGGCGCGGTATAGTTCTACAATCTGGTCTGGATGTTGGTTTTTGCGATTATCCGATTGATGGCCGAAGGCTTCACTGATTACCGCACTTTGCGCCATCGCAAGAGCGTTGCAATCTTGGATCAATCGCTTCAACCGGCTTAGCACCGATCGCTTGGGAGATTCGCCGGGATTTGTGAGGAGTTAACGCGGCTATGGATTATCGGAAAAAGCTCGTCGTTGAACCGGACAGTACGGTGAAGCTGAGCAAGGTTGATCCGGCGTTCAAGGACAAGCATGAATCGCATGAAACCGCGGCGCCGGAGATTGCCAAGCTCGTCGAACGGATCGGCAAGTTACAGTATCTACTATATGCCGACGGCAATCAGTCCCTGCTCGTAGTGCTGCAGGCGCTCGACGCGGGCGGTAAAGATGGAGTCGTGCGCCACGTCTTCAGCGCGATGAATCCGCAAGGGACCTCGGTCTTCGGCTTCAAGCAGCCAAGCAAGGTCGAAGCAGCGCATGATTTTCTCTGGCGTGCGCATCAGCGGACCCCAGCCAAGGGCGAAGTTGTGATCTTCAATCGCTCGCACTATGAAGACGTGCTCGTCGTGCGGGTCCATAAGCTGTTACCCAAAGCGGTCTGGTCGAAGCGCTACGACTTGATTAACGACTTTGAGAAAATGCTGGTTGAAAATGGGACCCGGATTCTGAAGTTCTATCTGCACATCAGCCCGGAGGAGCAGCTCGAACGCTTCAAGCAACGCCTGGATGATCCTGCGCGTCACTGGAAAATCAGTGAAACGGACTATTCCGAGCGCAAGCTGTGGCCCGATTACGTCGAAGCCTTTGAAGAGGCGATGGAGAAGACCAGCACCAAGCACGCGCCGTGGTTCATTATCCCGTCGAACCACAAATGGTTTCGTAATCTAGCGATCTCGGAGATCGTCGCAGAGACGTTGGAGGATATGAACCTCAAATTGCCACCCTCAACCGTCGATATCGCAGAGATTCGGTGGAAATATCACGCTGCCGAGGCAGAGGGTCGGCCGGGCAGCAAGCAGACCAAAACGTCGGAAAAGAAATAACGTAACCGCGATTTCCCGCGTGACGGAAGCAGAATCACACAAGCGAGGTCGGGGGCCGTGGCTGTTTGGTAGTATCCGCCCGTTCACTCGCATGAGGGCGGCGCGCGATGCGATGGCGGGCTTCACGCTCGCCGCGATGAATGTGCCACAGGCGCTAGGTTACACGCGGATCGCCGGCACTCCTGTTGTTACGGGGCTATACACGCTGCTCCTGCCAATGGTGGCTTTTGCCGCGCTAGGATCCTCGCGATATCTCGTGGTGGCGGCCGATTCTGCGACGGCAGCGATTCTCGCGGGTGGGCTGTCGCGCCTCGCACCGATTGGCAGCGAACATTATGTGGCGTTGGCTGGAATGGTTGCGCTGCTCGCGGCAGCGTTTCTCATTGTAGCCCGGATCTTTGCGCTCGGGTTCCTGGCGGACTTCCTCTCGCAAACGGTGCTGGTTGGCTTTCTCACGGGAGTCGGGTTCCAGGTTGGTATTGCGATGCTCGGTGAAATGCTGGGCGTTCCGGTCAATTCCGAACGAACGACCTCGCAGCTGATCGAGGTGATCCGTGGTTTGCCCTCGCTGCAATTGCCAACGTTTGGTTTGGCCGCGGTCGTGGTAGTGACGGTGCTTGGGTTGCGTAAAATCGCACCACATTTCCCGGGGCCTCTGCTTGCGGTTGTCGGAACGACGGCGGCGAGTGCCGCTTTCAATTTTTCGGGCCACGGGATCGTGATCATTGAACGCATTTCCGGAGGTCTCCCGCCGCTCGGGTTTCCGGCCGTGAGCTTACGAGAGATTCCACCTTTGATTCCGGTGGCCGCTTCCTGCTTTCTGATGATTGTTGCGCAGAGTGCAGCAACCGCCCGCGCCTACGCGATCCGTCATCAGCAAGTCCTCGACGAAAATCGAGATCTGCTCGGCTTGGCTGCGGCTGACGCCGCCGCCGCTCTCAGCGGCACATTCGTCGTGAACGGCAGTCCCACCCAGACTGCGATGGTGGAGACGTCCGGTGGACGAAGCCAACTGGCTCATCTCACCACGGCGATGGTCGTGACGATGGTGCTCCTGTTCCTGACCGGTCCTTTGCACTATCTGCCGCGATGCGTGCTCGCGGCCATTGTCTTCACGATAGCCGTTGGTCTCGTGGACCTTCGTGGCTTACGTGAGATCAGAAGTGAGAGTATCGCCGAGTTCTGGATGGCGGTCGCTACTGCCGCGGCGGTGGTGCTGATCGGTGTTGAACAAGGAATCTTGCTCGCGATCGCGTTATCGCTGCTCCATCATGTGCAGCATAGCTATCGGCCGCACATGGCGGTGCTGGTTGAACGAGATGGTTACTGGAGGCCGACGCCGGCCATTGCGGGTTCGCAGACGGCGCCCGGGCTGGTGGTCTTTCAGTTCGGAGCCGACCTTTTCTATGCGAATGCGGGTGGATTTGCGGCGTGCGTTCGCGATCTGGTCGGTGGAGCCCACGAGCCCATCACCTTCCTGATAGTCGACGCCGGGGCGATCACGCGAATCGACTATTCAGCGGCGCACGTGTTGCGCGAGTTGCACGAGGAACTCACCAGCCATGGAACTCAATTCGTGCTGGTCCATGCCGAATCGTCGCTGCTGGAGGATCTGCAGCGTCATCGGCTGTTCGATCAGATCGGAGCCGATCACATATTCGACTCGCTGCATGAAGCGCTCGCCGTTCTCAAGACACGAGGAGTCTTAAAGGGCCCTCAGATCGCTTTATCGAAGGCGGAAAACGCGCATCCCCGAAAGACCTGATACCGTTGGACCAAGGTCCTATTTGGACGGGCGAATCCTTCGGTTATCCGTATGAGATGCCGCGATTATCTCGACGAAGGAGTGCGCTTGGCCGTTGTGACAGATGTTGTTGCTACGCTTCTCGGCCATTGCCGGGCCCGAGTCGCGGCCGCTGAGGAGCTTTGCCCCCCGCTCAGCTCGCTGTCTGATGCGTCTCCAATGATTGTGCAATCGCAGACGCGACCTGGGCGATACCCTGACTTAGCGCAGCGGAGGCCGCCGTTTGGTCGGCACCGGCCGATGATTCCGCCACAGTCGTTCCGCGCTCGACCAGGTAGCCGTCAGAGCCGCGGCGGATAATCCAGGTCGCCTTGGTCGTTGCTCTGCCATCCGCCGTCTTTTCCAGATTCAGGAATTCGACACTGACGGTATAGTCGATTTGCGTCTTCTTCGACCAAGGAAAGGGGACAACTTCCGCGTTACCCAGGTTGGCAGAGAGATCCTCGGCAAGAACGCGGCCCGCGCCGGCCTTCAGCGGTTCGCCCCAGCGATCCGTATCCGACGCGGAGAGCTCGGACTGATTGACCCGGGTAAGAATCTCCGGCCGGTCCAGATAGTGCGGGACCGTGACAGGCTCGAGACCCACCGTGAAGGGTGGTTTCCTGGTCGTCGTCGCATGCGCAGCTCCGACAGCGCTTGAAGAGAGCACGAAGTAGCGCGATTTATCGGGCCGCGGCGCCAGGGGGGAACATCCGTTGACCCAGCAGGTGCTCGCGAGCACCAAGGCGGCCGTTATCAGTTTATGGGAGTTCAGCTTGGTCATGGCTTGGTCACCGCATTGGCTTTTCCGCGTACGAGTGCGCTCGGATTGCGCGAGAGAAAATCAGCGAGATTAGCTACCGATCGCGAGGCGTCGGAGACGTTCTGTAGGGTGTCGATAATCTGGTAACCCAGCGGCGAAGTGGGGTCGAGGGTCGAACCCAGGCTATTGATAGTCGTTTGTGCGCTGGTCAGGGTAAGCGCCGCCTGGTCAGACGTCTTTTTCAGACTGCTCATCACCGGGTCGATATGAGTGGTCAGCGTATTGGTAGTCCGCGTGATCGCATCGACGGCGGTTCTCATGCTGGCTGCCGTATCCTTGAGCTGGACAATCGCTTCGCGTAGCTGCGGTGAGCCGACGAAATCGCGTGTGGCGCTGGCGGCCTGCGTCAGAGCGTTAATCAGCCCGCCGAAATCGATCTGATCAAGTTTGGCGAGTGCGCTGAGTGCTTTCTCCTGAATCTGCTCGAAGGTGGTTGGGATAGTGGGGATCTCCCGATACTTCGTATCTCCCTCGAGAACATAATGTGGCGGTGGAGCGTCCTCGTGGAAATTCAGATCGATGTAAAGAAGTCCGGTGAGCAAACTCTCGGTGGCCAATTGGGCGCGCAACCCACGCGTGATGAACGCATCGAGAATCTTATTACTACCGATATCGGTGCCCCCGCCGAGGCTGGATATCTGACTCTGATCCAACTCGATAATCACCGGCAGTTTGGCGTTCTTGGGGTCAGTGTCGATCAGCCTCTTCTGACCCTGCACGCGCAGGCGAATTCCGGTGACGCTTCCGATCTGGACACCTCGGAACTTAACCGGTGCTCCTGGCTTTAACCCGTTGAGGTTGCCACCGAAAAAGCAGACGAATTCGTGACGAGGACGGAGAAAATCACCGGAGCCCAAGACGAGCACCGCAGCCATGAGTAAAGCGATAGAGCTTACGATAAAAGCGCCGACAGTTGTCGCGCTGACCCGTTTAGCCATGATTTGGGCCTACCTCTTCCTGTTCTTCTCCTCGGGCGAGAAAGCGTCGGACCTTGATTTCAGGGCAATGGTCGCGAAGTTCCTTCGGATCACCCTGCGCGATCATCGTGCGTGTTTCGGTATCGAGAAAGACGCTGTTGTTCGCGATCGTGAAGATACTTGCCAGCTCGTGGGTGACCACGACGATCGTCGATCCCAGACTTTCGCGCAGTTCGAGAATCAGATCATCGAGCAGTCGCGAACTGATCGGATCGAGACCGGCTGACGGCTCGTCGAAGAAAAGGACCTCGGGATCCAACGCCATAGCCCGAGCAAGCCCGGCGCGTTTCTGCATACCGCCGCTGATCTGGCTCGGATAGTAATCTTCGAACCCTTTGAGACCGACTAACGCCAGTTTCAACGAAGCTATTTCGCGGATCTGCTTGGGCGGAAGCTTCGTGAATTCACCCAGAGGCACGGCGACATTTTCGGCCAATGTGAGCGAGCTGAACAGCGCGCCACTCTGATACAGGATGCCGAAATGCCGGAGCATCGCCTCGCGCTGCTCGGGAGCGGCCTTGGTGAAGTTGAAGCCATCGTAAAAAATCTCGCCCTTGGCCGGCTCGATAAGCCCGACCAGATGGCGCAGGAGCGTGCTTTTGCCGCATCCGCTGCCGCCCATGATCACGAACACGTCGCCGTGATTGATGGTGAAGTTCAGATCACGCATCAGGACGAATGAGCCGAAGGCCATCGTGAGATTACGCACAACGATATGGGGCTTGGGTGGTTGTTGATCGGCCAACTATCTCCCCTCAGATATGAAGCACTTGGAAGATTACGGCGAAGAGGCCGCAGGCAACGACGATCATCACGATCGCGCTGACGACTGCCTTGGTTGCAGCATCGCCGACCGCGGACGAACTCGAACCCGACTTGAACCCGTAGAAACATCCGGCGAGCGCCACGAGAGCTCCGTAGATCGAGCTTTTGAAGAGGCCACCGAAAAAATTGGTCAGGGTGAGTGAGGCGATCGTCTCCGTGTAATAGGACTTGAACGGGATATCGAGCATCCCGACGCCCACCGCGGCACCACCGAGCATCCCGATAAAGTCCGAGAAGACGCAGAGAAGAGGCATCATCAGGACCAGTGCGATGATACGCGGGGTGACCAGATACTCGAACGGCGAGATACCCATCGTGGTCAGCGCGTCGACCTCCTGGGTGACCTTCATCGACCCGAGTTGCGCCGCGAAGGCAGCGCCGGTGCGCCCCGCCATGATAATCGCTGTCATCATCGCGCCCATCTCACGCGCCATCCCGATCGCAACGAGATCAGCGACGTAAATCGAAGCGCCGAACTGTTGCAACTGGACCGCGCCCATGAAGGCGAGGATCGCTCCAACCATGAAACTGATGAGCGCCACGATCCCGAGCGCATTCGCACCGCAAGCCTGCAGCGTCTCGATAAAGTCTGCCCGCCTGTAACGCGCATGGCCGCGCACAAATCGAGCCAGGGCGATTCCGCTGAGTCCGACGAAGTTGATGTACTCGACGAAACCACCCCACATCGCCATGCCGGATTTGCCGACGCGGGCCAGGAACGGTTCTCGCTCGTCCTCGCGTCGTGCTCCTGCTCTTTCCGGCACCGCTTCAGCTAGAGTGAGCAGACGCTGTAGACCCTTGGGCAAGCCCGAGAGATCCTCGGCGATGCCACGATCGCGCAAGGCCCGGCTCGTCTGAACTAGAAATGACAGGGCAGCGCTGTCCCAATCACCGAGAGCGGAACCATCGTAAACAGCCCGTACTATCGCGTTGCCCCTGGAGAGAACCGGTACAAAAGCGTCGAAAGTAGGTGAGCCACGATCGAGAAGCCAACTACCGGCCATCCGGATGCGCAGGTTGCCATCGGCCTCAAGGCTCGTATCAAGTGTCGGCGGGCGTTTTTCCATTATTCTCGCGACTTAGGCCTTTTCCATTAACGATAATGCTCAGCTGACCGAGGCCACTGTCGCCGGACTTTGCGCAAATCTTAACTAGACGCACCCTATAACATGGCAGGGGCGTGGGAAATGGGACCTTAGTCCCGATGCCGCTTAATGGACCAAGGTCCTATTGAGAGTCGCTGTCTGAAGATGCGAACTTAATCACGACGTCATATTTGAACGACGGCTGTCTTCAAACCTCTGAACAACCAACGTCTAATGATGGTAAGGGCACCCCGCTGCCGCAGCAAGTGGTGTGGGTGCCGATTGGGGAAAGGGATGAACGCTGGAACTAAACTTGGGTGGTGGTCGTGCTCACGATCGCTCTTTGTCTCGATTCTAGTCGCATTGTGGATGGTGATCGGATCCGCCACGCCCGCGCGCGCCCAACACGGTGACTGGCTGTTGGGTTCTTTCGGCTTTCAAGGGGCGTCTCAGCCTCCTGAAGGTTTCTATTACTTGAATCAGTTCTCCTACTATCACGCTTCGGGATCAGGGTTTGCGAGCGCAAATTCTCTTTTGTGCGGACCGTCGAGCAAAGGCTGTGTTGGTGCGAGCGCAAACGGCGGAGGCTCACTGGACCTTTTCATCGACGCTAACGTCATCACCTGGACGAGTCCTTTCAAACTCCTCGGTGCGAATTACGGTCTCAATCTGATTGTCCCGTTCGCTATCGCCGACGCGAGTGGGAATGCGACGGTTCAACCGGTGCTAAGTGCAGGAGATAAGACGGTTGGTCTGCCGTCGGGTGGAAGTTCAGGAGGATCAACCAAGGGGAGCATCGCTGACATCTACGTTGAGCCGCTGAATCTTGGCTGGCACTTCAAACAACTGGATCTGATGGCTTCATCAGGCTTTTTCGCTCCGTCGGGACCGTATAATGCCGATGCCAAGCTTAACGTCGGGTTCGGCCATTGGACCGGCGTCTTCGGCCTCGGTGTGGTCGGCTACGCTGACCCGGAGCGAACCTGGTCGCTTTCCATCTACTCGCACTATCTGCTGTACGCCTCCCAAATGGGGCGCAACTATACACTCGGAGATGCTGTTCCTTTCGAGTGGGGGGCTGGCAAGACCTTCAATCTAAACAATGACATCGTGAAGCAAGTGACGATCGGTCCGATCGGCTATGCGCAGTGGCAAGTGACCAACAACTCCTTTGATGGAACACCCGACAACAAGGCCCAGGCGCGGGTGATTGATCAGCTGACCAACACCAAAGCGCAGATTTATGCCGCGGGGCCGGGGATCAATGCGCTGACGCGCTACGGTGCGTTCTCTCTACGCTGGTACGAGGAGTTTGGCGCACACGCGACTCCATCGGGCAATCAGCTGATGTTCAGCCTGTCGCTGCCCCTACCGATACCCGGGTTTACGCCTCCAGCCGGTGCGGTGGATACGCAGTTCTGACACTCGTGGGTGATCGCTCTTACGTCGCGTACACTTACTGACGTCTGGAAAGGAATTGATTCGAGCGTTGAAAACCAAATTTACGGCTCTTCTGGCTGTGTCCGTTATTTTACTCGGCGTCGGTGCGAATCGCCGATTGTCCGCGCAAGAAGCTCCACTGGATCGGACGGTCTTGCCAATTCCCGATCCTAAGGGACCGTCGATCACGACACTCGACGCTCGCGATGCCACCCCTCCGCCGCGCTTTGCGGTGAAGGCTCCCGCCGGAGCACCGAATGTTCTGGTCGTATTGATCGACGATATGGGATTTGGACAGCCCAGTACGTTCGGCGGCCCAATCAACATGCCGACGCTCGATCGTCTCGCCAAAGACGGCCTGCGCTACAACGAATTTCATGTCACGGCGCTCTGCTCGCCCACGCGGGCGGCGCTTCTGACCGGCCGTAATCATCATATGGTGAACACCGGAGCTGTCATGGATGTGGCAAC
Source organism: Binataceae bacterium (SeqCode) (assembly GCA_035541875.1). Classification (GTDB taxonomy): domain Bacteria; phylum Desulfobacterota; class Binatia; order Binatales; family Binataceae; genus JAJPHI01. Next base: position 9,574 of record DATKML010000021.1, on the reverse strand, counting down.
GGCGTTTCCAGGAAACACCGGAGTGCGTCCTAATAGTGCCGCGCCCCTGACGGAGATTCTGCGGCTCAATGGCTACGCAACCGCGGCGTTCGGCAAATGGCATCAGACGCCCGGATGGGAGGTAAGCCCGTCGGGCCCAACCGACCGATGGCCGACGCGCGAGGGCTTCGATGAGTTCTACGGGTTTATGGGTGGTGAGACGAATCAGTGGGCCCCGCTGCTCTATCACGGATTAAATCCGGTCGAGACGCCTCAAACCCCCAATTACCACTTCATGACCGACATGACGAATCGCGCGATCTCGTGGATGCGGTCGGAAAAGGCGCTCACTCCGAACAAGCCCTTTTTCATCTATTTTGCCCCTGGCGCCACGCATGCCCCCCATCACGTGCCCAAGGAGTGGATCGATAAGTACAAGGGCCAATTCGATGACGGCTGGGATGCGCTCCGGCAGCGGACTTTTGAAAAGCAGAAGAAGTTGGGAGTGATCCCCGCTGACACGAAGCTCGCACCCAAACCTCAAGCTATCAAGGATTGGAACACCCTCTCTTCCGACGAAAGGAAGCTCTTTGCGCGTCAGATGGAAGTCTACGCCGGCTTCGGCGAGATGGCCGATTATGAAATCGGCCGCCTGATTCAAGCGGTTGGCGATATGGGGCAGCTGGATAACACGGTCATCTTCTATATCGCCGGTGATAACGGCTCGAGCGCGGAAGGTGGAATGAACGGTGTTTTTAATGAAAACACCTTTTTCAACGGAGTGCCTGAACCGATCGAAGCCCAGCTGAAGCGTATCAATCAGCTGGGCGGTCCGATGGCCTATAGCCACTACGCCGCCGGATGGGCCGTGGCAGGTGACGCGCCCTTTACCTGGACCAAGCAGGTCGCATCGAATTTTGGCGGCACCCGCGATGGGATGGTGGTCTACTGGCCGAAAGGAATAAGGGCCAAGGGAGAGCTGCGGTCCCAGTTCCATCATGTGATCGATATCGCCCCGACCGTTCTCGATTTGGCCGGACTGCCCGAGCCGAAGAGCGTTGATGGGATTGCTCAGATTCCCATCCAGGGTGTCAGCATGCGCTACACCTTCGAGGATGCGCAGGCGGCGAGTCGGCACAAGACCCAGTACTTCGAAATCGCCGGCAACCGCGCCATCTACAATGACGGCTGGCTCGCCGGCACGGTCCATCGCGCGCCTTGGGAGCGACAACCGCGGGCGATGCTCAAGAACGACAAGTGGGAACTATACGACACGACTAAGGACTTCAGTCTGGCCAACGACATAGCGTCGAGTAATCCCGACAAGTTGCAGGAGATGCAGGCGCTATTTGAGAAGGAGGCGATCGCAAACCACGTCTATCCGATCGACGATCGTAGCGTGGAACGCCTGAATGCGGCACTCGCTGGGCGACCCGATCTGATGGCGGGGCGCGACTCGCTTACGGTTTATCCCGGGATGACCGGGATGATGGAAAACGCCTTCATCAATATAAAGAACCGATCATTCAGCATCACGGCAGACGTTCAGGTACCAGCCAAGAAAGCGAATGGCGTAATCATCTGTCAGGGCGGCCGCTTCGGCGGTTGGAGCTTGTATCTGAAAGATGCCCGCCCAATCTTCACGTACAACTGGGTCGGTCTGCAGCGCTACAGGGTTGCAGGGACTCAACCGATGCCGGCTGGAAAAGCAAAGATCCGCTTTGACTTTGTCTCGGATGGAGGGAAGCTGGGCGCAGGTGGTACCGGTACGCTCCTTGTAAACGGCACCAAGGTGGCCTCCGGCCGTATCGATAACACCAATGGTCTACTGTTTTCCGCTGATGAAGGTGCGGATGTGGGCCTCGATGAGGGCACGCCAGTGACAGAAGACTACACTGTGGCCAATTCACGGTTCACCGGCCAGATCGAGCAGGTAACGATCAATCTTAAACCTATCGGCGCTAACGTGAAGGACAAGGTTGATAAAGCCAGCCAGCAGCTTATGTCCGATCGGGAAGCGGAAGACTAGGAGTCTATGCGATGAGAAGCGAAAAAAACTCGCCGGTTAAACTGCTTTCGAGACTGGGTCTGCGGGCTTCGGTTGCGGCTGTATCTTTGTCGTTAGGCCTAACGGGTCTCGCGCATGCGCAGAACCTTTATATCTATCCGCTGAAGAACCAGAGCGCGGACCAACAAAACCGCGATCGCTACGAGTGCCATAGCTGGGCTGTGCAGCAGACAGGGTTTGATCCGAGTCGCGCGAACCCCAGCAACCCGGCCTATGCGGACCCGCAGCCGTATCAGCCGAGTCAACCTCATGTCCTGAAGGGAGCCGGACGCGGCGCGGCGCTTGGTGCCGTCGGCGGAGCGATCGCCGGCGATGCGGGCAAAGGGGCCGCGGCGGGTGCTGCGATGGGTGGTCTTGCGGGGGGCTTTCGCCGGATGGATGAAAAGCGCCAACAAACTGCGCAACGACAAGCCAACGCCGCAGCTGCGGCAAACTCTCAGCAGATGAACTACACCCGGGCGATGGCGGCTTGCCTCGAGGGTCGCGGCTACAGCGTCAAGTAAGGGGGAGCGCGGAGACGCGCCGCGTATGATCCACAGCGCCACCTCTTAAGGTGTCTCGCCGAGTTAAAAAGCCCGACCGCATTTCGCAGTCGGGCTTTGTCTTCTAGCGATTTGCGGTGGCGGCCTTTACTCAGCCACTTCTTCGCCCGAACCGCCGAACTCTTTCGGGAAATCCTTCAGCTTCGGCAATCCATCGCGCATCGGTAGCACCGTCTCGGAATAATTAACATGCACTGCCGGCGTGAATTTCAAGGTCGGGAGGGTCGCCGAGAAAACATCGACCATGCCCAGCGGCGGATGATTCGTCATCAGATGCCCGCCGCACTTCTTGCAATATTGCCGCTGACTGACCTCGGTCTTCTGATACATGCCGATATGTTCGGCGCCGGCAGTCACGCGCACCGCCTCGGGCTTCCAGAGGCTGAAGGCGTTCACCGGGCCGCCGGACCAGGATCGGCATGAACGGCAGTGACAATACCCCATCGCTTCCGGCTCACCGGTCACTTCTAACTTGACAGCTCCACAAAAACACTCGCCTTTGTGTGTCGGCATAATCAGCACTCTCCCTGGTGGATTCCGATTGCATTATGCTTAGGTCGCTCGTCGATGACAAATTCAAGGTAGCCGCCCAAGCCCTCGATCCCCGCCCACGAAAGGCTATAAATCGCCCGCATTTCGGGGTTTACGGATCGCGTCCGTCGTTGCTAACGTGCATAAAAATCCAAAGGATGGCAGAAAGAAAATGTCCCAAGAGACTCAAAGCGACGCGCAACGCTTCGCCGAAGCGATCGCGATCGCGAATGTGCCAACCCTCCTGATGGTCCTGGTCCAGTTGACCGGCGACCTCAAGTGGCTGGAAGAGCCCTATCGGCCACAACGCGGCCGTGGGATGGGCGATAACGACAGCGCCGGGTTGCCCGACGCGATCCAGGAAGAAATCCGCAAGGCCGCTCTCGACGCGATACTCACATGGCGTGCCGGTCGCCCCGTTGCGATTCCGGAACCCTCGGCCGACCTGCGATGCCGGATGCTCGCCTGGGCGATGTGCGAGAAAGTTCCGAAGGAATATGACCGCGTAATCACCGCCGAACTGCTCCTCGAAGAGCAGGACAAGTTCAACAAGCTCTCGGTTCCGGCAGGCTTCGAAGTCCTGATTATCGGTGCCGGTGTCTCCGGACTTTGCCTCGCGGTTCGTCTGCAGCAAGCCGGAATTCCCTTCAGGATTCTCGAAAAGAGGTCCGCGGTCGGTGGTATCTGGCGCGACAATCGATACCCGGGTGCGGGCGTGGATACGCCGAACCATCTGTATTCATACTCGTTCGCGCCCTACGACTGGACCAAGTACTTCGCTCTGCGTGATGAACTGCACGCCTATCTCGAATTTGTCACCGACAAGTTCAATCTGCGGTCGCATATCCGCTTCAACACGGAAGTAGAATCGCTGAGCTATGAATCGGACAGCCAGCGCTGGGCGATCGTCGTCAAAGATGAGAAGGGCCAGCGTGAGACGATCAACTCGAACGTTGTCGTCAGCGCCGTCGGCATTTTCAATCCGGTCAAGATGCCCGATATCAAGGGGCTCAAGAGCTTTGCCGGTCCGTGCTTCCATACTGCGGAGTGGCCCGACAATGTCGATTTGACCGGTAAACGCGTCGCGATGATCGGCAACGGCGCCAGCGCGATGCAGACCGGCCCGGCGATCCAGAATATCGTCAAATCACTGACTATCTTCCAAAAATCAGCGCACTGGGTCGCGCCGAATGAGCAGTTCGGCAAGCCGATACCGGAGCCGCTGCGTTTCCTGATGCGCGAAGTGCCGCTCTACCGGATTTGGTACCGGCTGCGTGTGGGATGGACTTTCGGCGATCGCGTCCACTCGACTCTGCAGAAGGATCCCAACTGGGAGCGTCCGGATATCTCGCTGAACAAGGCTAACGATTCCCATCGCGCCTATTTCACCCAGTACATCGAGTCCGAGATTGGCGATCGCAAAGACCTGCTTCCGAAGGTCGTCCCGACGTACCCGCCATTTGGTAAACGGATGCTGATGGATAACGGATGGTTCCGGATGCTGCGTCGGGACAACGTGACGCTGGTTTCGAATCCGATCACCGAAATCCGCGGCAACAAAATCATCACCAAGGACGGCAACGAGTACGAAGCTGATATTCTCATCGTGGCGACCGGCTTCGATGTTCTACGCTTCCTCACCTGCTTCGAGACGCGTGGCCGCTCCGGCAAGACGCTGCGCGAGGTCTGGCAAGACGACAACGCGCGCGCCTATCTGGGTGTCGCGATTCCCGACTTCCCGAACTTCTTCTGCCTCTATGGTCCGAATCTGCAGGCCGGTCACGGTGGAAGTTACATGTTCATGGCCGAGATGCAGGTGCGCTACGTCATGGACGTGCTGAAGAAGATGGTGACGCAGCGTATCGGCGCGGTCGAATGCCGCCAGGATGTGCACGACGCCTACAACGAACGGATCGACAAGGCGCACGAGAACATGGTTTGGACCCATCCGGGGATGGAGACTTACTATCGCAACGGACGCGGTCGTGTCGTCGTCAACTCGCCGTTCCGCAACGACCATTTCTACGAGATGACGCGCACGGCGAATCTTGATGACTTCAAGGTTGAGCCTTCGCGGTCGGCCTCGGCGTAAAACGGTCAATAGGAGCACACGGAGATATTTACGATGATTCCACGCGGCATAATTTCAGCGGACGGCCATGTGTGTGAGCCGGCCAATTGCTATACCGATTACATCGATCCGAAGTATCGCGACAACGCGCCGCATATCGAGCGTCAGCCCGATGGCACCGATGCCTTTATCGTGCCGGGAATGAAGCGTCCTGTCGCACTCGGATTTATCGATGGCGCAGGCTTTGAACCCCGGGCGCGAAACAAGCGGGCCAAGCAGATTACATTCAAGGATATTCGCGAAGCAGCCTACAGCGGCAAGGCCCGGGTTCCATACATGGATCAGGATGGCATTGCCGCCGAGCTTATCTATGCGTCGATCGGCATGGGGCTTTGTATGCATCGCGATGCCGAGTACAAGGACGCCTGCATGAAGGCCTACAATCGCTGGCTTCAGGCGATGTGCAGCGAAGCTCCGGATCGGATTTTCGGTTTGGCGCAGACTGCCGTGCTGAGCGTCGACGATGCGATCGAAGACTTCCGGCGCGCCAAAGATATGGGGATGGTTGGCATGATGATGCCGGGTCGTCCGATCCACGAGGATTACGACCATCCCGACTACGATGCGCTGTGGGACTCTGCCACGGACCTCGATCTGCCGATCTGCTTCCACATTCTGACCTCACGTGAAGGCAGCCTGGCGGCGCCGCATCGCGGGCACGAGCTGAACAACTTCCTCGGGATTATCCGCGCGGTTCAGGACGTAATCGGTCTGATGACTCTCGGCGGCGTCTTCGAGCGCCATCCTAAACTGAAACTCGTTTGCGCCGAGGGCGATGCGGGCTGGATGCCGCACTATATGTATCGGATGGATCACGCCGCCAAGTTCAATTTCCCCAATGGCGTGCTCAAGGGTCTTTCGAAGTTGCCCAGCGAGTATATCAAGAGCAACGTCTGGATGACCTTCCAGGATGATCAGACGGCCTTCAACGCAGTGAGCCAGATGCCCTACACGCAATTGCTGTGGGCGAGTGATTTTCCGCACACCGACTCGACCTGGCCACGCTCGCGGCAACTGATCGCGGCTCAAGCGGCGCATCTGAAGGAAGAAGAGCGGCAGGCGATCATGCGGGATAACACGGCCAAGCTCTTTAATCTGCCGGCGGGTAATCAATCCTGGCGGATGACGGACGCTGCTGCCTGACCTGCACTGAGCGGGTACCAGAGCTATAGAGGATCGAAAGTGGAACCGGCACGACGAATCCAATTCGCGTTCACGGAAGAGCAGGAACAGTTTCGCGAAGCTGTCCAACGCTTTCTGAAGGACAAATCGCCAACGACACAAGTTCGCCGCCTGATGGAGACCGAGACCGGCTACGATCCGGCGGTATGGCGATCCATGAGTGGGGACTTGGCACTGCCGGGAATCCATATTCCTGAAGAATATGGTGGTGCCGGCTTCGGGATGGTCGAACTCTGTATCGTTACCGAAGAAGTGGGCCGCGCCCTGTTGTGCGCACCCTATTTTTCGACTGCGGTGCTCGCTGCCAATGCGATCTTGAATGCTGGTACCGAAGCACAGAGGAAAGAGCTGTTACCCGCGATCGCGAATGGATCGCGATTGGCGACGCTTGCGCTCACGGAACCGAGTGGCGATTGGGATCCGCAGAGTATCAAGCTGAAGGCGACCGCCGACAACGGCGGCCATCGGCTCGATGGGGTCAAGAGCTTCGTCGTCGATGGCCACATTGCGCGTCTGCTCGTCGTTGCCGCGCGCGTCGCTACCGGTGAAGTTGCACTGTTCACCCTCGATGGCAATGCGCCGGGGGTCGAACGCAAGCTGTTGAAGTCGATGGACCCCACGCGCAAGCTCGCGCGCATCGATTTCAAAGGCGCGCACGCGCAACTACTCGGATCGATCGGCGAAGGAGCCAGGGCGATCTCTCGTACGCTCGATCAAGCGGCTATCGCGCTCGCCAACGAGATGGTGGGTGGCGCTCAGATGCTGTTCGATTCCACGATGGAATTCGTGAAGATGCGCGTGCAATTCGGTCGCGAGATTGCCTCGTTCCAGGCGATTAAGCATCGATGTGCCGATCTGCTGCTCGAGGTCGAGCTTGCCAAGTCGGCGGCTTACTATGCGGCGCAGGCTGCCGCGGTCGAAGATGCGGAGTGGTCGGCGCTCGCCAGCTTGGCCAAGGCCTCGGCCTCGGAAGCCTATCTCCACGCCGGTATCGAAGCGATTCAAATGCGCGGCGGCGTCGGCTTCACCTGGGACAACGATACGCATCTGTGGTTCAAGCGCGCGAAAAGTTCGGAGATCTTTCTCGGGCAACCGGGATACCATCGCGAACTTTTGATGCAACGGTGGGGAGTCTGCGCGTAGGCGGGAGATTGAAAGATGAGCAAGGTCAACGAAGCTGAGGTTCGCGCAGAAGTTCGCGATTGGTTGGCCGCCAACTGGGATCCCGATATGCCGCTGGTCGAATGGCGCGGCAAGCTGGCCGATTCCGGTTGGGGGATGCCCCAATGGCCTAAGGAATGGTACGGACGGGGGTTGCCCGCCGGCCTCGCGCGTGCGGTCGAAGAGGAGTTTGCGAACGTCGGCGCGGTTGGCGTCGCGCGATCAGGCGTGCGGCTACTTGCTGCCGCCACGCTCCTCGAACACGGAACCGACGCGCAAAAGAAAAAATATCTCCGCCGGATTCTCACGGGCGAGGATACGTGGTGCCAGTTCTTCAGCGAACCGGGCAGCGGCTCAGATCTTGCCGGCGCAACGACACGTGCCGATTTGCAGGGCGACTTCTGGGTCGTCAACGGCCAGAAGGTTTGGACGACGAGTGCTCATCACGCGGATCACGGGCTCCTCCTCGCCCGCACCGATTGGGATGCCCCCAAGCACGAGGGTATGTCGTTCTTCGTTATCGACGTGAAGCAGCCGGGTGTCGACGTTCAGCAGCTTAGGCAGATGAACGGTCACGCCTCCTTCAACCAGGTATTTTTCACCGACGCCAAAGTTCCGGTCGAGAACCTGGTTGGCAAGATTGGCGACGGCTGGAAGGTAGCCACGACCACCCTGATGCATGAGCGTCGCGGCGCGGATGGCCTCTTGCCTCCATCGAAAAAGGGCACCCGTGTCGGTCGCATTCATGCCGAGGAACGGGTCGAGAATGAGAAGGCGAACGAACCCTACAAGTGGTATCCGCAGCGTGCCGGACGCGTCGATCTGATTCTCGAGCGCGCCAAGGAGACCGGCGCGGGCAAGGATCCGGTCGTGCGGCAGGAGATCGCCAAGTTGATGATCCTCGCGAAATCAGCCGAGTGGACGGCGCGTCGTGCTCGCGCGGCGCAGCGCCAGGGACGTCCGCAAGGTCCCGAAGGATCCCTCGGCAAGCTCGCCGCGAGTCATGTGGCGCGCGCCTGTGCGCGGGTCCACACGATGATGACCGGAACCGATGCGCTGCTGACCGGCGAGGATAGCCCGCGCAATGGGGTTATTGCGGAGATTCTTGTTTCGGTGCCAGCGGTTTCGATCGCGGGCGGCACCGACGAGATTCAACGTAACATTATTGCTGAGCGCGTGCTCCAAATGCCGAAGGAGCCGCGCTTCGATACGGGTCCCTTCCGCAACGTGCGGCGGAACTAGATAACTACTCAGAAACCCCGCGCCGTTGCACGGAGTAGGTGACGAGACTCAGGCCCGGAATATCGACTAAATCCTTCTGATTCCGCGTAACCAGAGGGTAGGCGTATTGAATCGCTTGGCTTGCTAACCAAAGATCCTGCACTCGCTGGCGGGAGTTCGGCTAACAGCCTTAAGCTCAGCGGCTAGCGTTCCGAAGGTCTCTGCGGTCTCGCCGTCTATCGGCAAGAGCGGCTTCCGTCTGAGGCGAGCTAGGGCGCTGAGTCGTTGGTTGCGAACACTCGCCGTCGTCGCAGCTTCGGCTCCAAACTTTAACTCTGCGATAGTGATAGGTGAGAGGTAGACCAACACGTTGCGCGTCAGCCTGGCGACGTCGCCGGGCGCCAGAAGCCCGCGCTCGACATCGATCCAGACACAGGTATCTATCAGGAACGCCACGGATCACGAACGCCGCGCGCGAGCCGGTTGCCCTTGAGGCCAGCGCCGCGACTATCTTTCTCCCATCCTGCTGCTGCTTCCTCAGGCAACGTACGGTAGAGATCCGCCATTGCTTCGAGCGCGTTCATATGGGCGGGGCCGGGAATCAGACGAGCTAGTGTGGTGTCCCGTAAATAACTTATTTAATTGTTGAGTTCGGTCGCGTACAATCAAGCTCCATGGGCAGGCCGAATGCGGCGGTAAGAATCAGTGCGGCGGAGGCTGAACAATTGGGCGCGATTGCGCGGTCGCGCAGCTTGCCGC
>DATKML010000020.1:0-18967 GCA_035541875.1 Binataceae bacterium (SeqCode) | reverse complement strand
CGCCTGCGTGACAAGCATCGCTCGGCCGTCGTTGCACTCGGCTCGGACCTGGGCGAGGGCAAGGCCGCGCTGTTAGTCGCGGTAACTTCGGACCTGACGGCTCGCGTGAAGGCTGGCGATCTGGTGAAGCAGCTCGCACCGTTGATCGGTGGAACTGGCGGTGGCCGTCCCGACTTCGCACAGGCCGGTGGTCGCGAAGCGGCCAAACTGGGCGAGGCCCTGGAGCGCGTCGCCGGTCTCATAGGTAGCTAGCCAAGTGCGATTTCTTCCCCTGTCATTCCCGCGCGCGGAACGACCGAGACGGCAATCAGCGGATTAGCCGCAACTATTCTTCGCGCGGCCTTCTGCGAATCCCAGTGTTCCCATTGTATGAGGACGAGGCTCTCTGCCGCAGGTTAAATCAATTCGTAACAAGAGCTTCATCGTGCTAACCTTAATACAGGAGTCGCAGAAGACTACGATCGCGGCTCAAGATGGACCGCAATAACGGCGTGGCGCAAAACTTCAACGATATCAATCGATCCGAAGAACTAATCGCAACTCCCAACCGGTCGCCGCAGGACTCGCTCGAACTTCACTTCGACGACCATCGTCTGTTCACCGAGCTGCTCGGTCAGCACGACGGCCATATCCGCACTATTGAGCAAGGCCTCGGCGTCAAAATCGGCGTCAACGGTAACTCGCTCAAGGTTTCGGGCGGCCACGCGGAACAGGCCCTATCGGGCAAGCTGCTGAGCGATCTCTACGAACTGCTCAAACGCGGCTACCCGATCTACTCGGGCGACGTGGAGTACTCAATTCGAATTCTGCGCGCCGATCGCAACGCCGATCTCAAGGATATCTTTCTCGACACAGTTTACGTCTCGGCACACAAACGGGTTATCGCGCCGAAGAGTATCCATCAGAAGGCCTACATCGACGCGATCCGCACGCACGATATCGTTTTCGGTATCGGCCCCGCAGGCACGGGCAAGACTTATCTTGCGATGGCGATGGCGTTGGCGGCTCTGATGAAGAATCAGGTCCTGCGGATGGTCCTGTGCCGCCCCGCCGTCGAAGCTGGCGAAAAGCTCGGCTTCCTGCCCGGTGACTTGGCTGAAAAGGTAAATCCCTACTTACGACCGCTCTACGACGCTCTGCACGACATGGTCGATTTCGACCGGGCGCGCCGGATGCTCGAACGCGGCACAATCGAAGTGGCCCCCCTCGCCTTCATGCGCGGTCGTACGCTCAATGACTCGTTCATCATCCTCGACGAAGCGCAGAACACGACTTCCGAGCAGATGAAGATGTTCCTGACGCGTCTCGGTTACGGCTCCAAGGCCGTGATCACGGGCGACGTCACGCAGATCGACTTGCCGAGCGGCAAGCTCTCGGGGTTGAAGGAAGCTCGCACCGTGCTTGCTGATACGCCGGGAATCAAGTTCATCCATTTCGACGAACGCGACGTCGTGCGCCATCGGCTGGTGCAGGCGGTCATCACGGCCTACGAATCTTTCTCCGGCGAGAGCAGTCACATCCCGGAATCGGCCGTCCACTCTGACTCGGACGAATAGTCTAAAGATAGAGCGTGGGCGTCGATCTCCGCTGCGATATCAAGGACGGGCGCCCCTACGTCGCTGCGATGCGGCGCGATGCGAAGGCCCTGCTTCTCCTCCTCGGCCTGAAAGAGGCGGAACTCTCTATCACTCTCACAGGCGACCCTGAGATCCATCAGCTGAACCGCGACTTCCGCGGGAAGGACAAACCGACCGATGTCCTCTCCTTCCCTCAGATTGAAGATGACGCCGTATCGCGACTCGCGACGATCAAGCATGAGGAAGACGGTCCGCCGCTCCCACTCGGCGATGTTGTGATTTCGCTTGAGACTGCGTCGCGCCAAGCGATCGCGATGCGAATAGCTCCGGCGGAGCGCCTTCGCACCCTGCTGATTCACGGCCTGCTCCATCTGCTGGGCTACGACCACGAACGCTCGCTGGCCGAGGCCCGGCGGATGTTTGCGCGCGAACGTGAACTCGCCGCGCAACTCGATCACCAGCCTCAGACGAACAATACGTCTGCGGCCCCGAAAACCCGCCGTGTCCGCGCGCGCTCATAAGCTCCCTGCGACCGGCCTGCTGACTCACTTTACGCGGGCATCTCGAAGCGGCGATGCGCTCGACAACCTCGTCACAATTCTGCGTCAGCAGACGATCGACGGGTCCGCTAGAATGATTCTTACGAAACAATCAGTGGTATGCCTCTTCGACGCGCCGATCACGGAACTGAAGCATCTCCTGTCCAGAAAGAACCGCCATCGCTACCAGCCTTTCGGAATCGCGGTCGACAAACGCTACGCCTTTGCCCAAGGTGCGCGTCCGGTTATTTATATGCCTTTGAGGGAGGCACGGCAGATGTTGCCTGAGGCGGAGTTGTGTCGGGTGATGGCCCTCGATCTGAGGCGGACCCCTCCTATCGACTGGACCTTCGAACGCGAGTGGCGCGTGCGCGATCAGCTCGTTTTGCCCGAGCGCGGAGCGGTGGCACTGGTCGAAACCTGGCGTGATGTGGACGAGATCTACGATCGCTTCGACGGCGCTCCTCCTTGCGCCGGAGTCGTCCCGCTTGAGGACCTGTTCGGGCTTAACGCATGACAACGATGAGCACAGGAACGCGGGCCGCACTCGCTTCGATGAGTGGTCTGGCGCTCGCCGCAGCCTTCCCTAAAGTAGACCTCAGCCTGCTCGCCTGGATCGCCTTCGTGCCCCTGCTCTACGCGGTCGAGGGTAAATCGCTGCGCCGCGTCTTCGGTCTCGCCTGGCTACAAGGTTTCGTCTGCTACGTTGCGTCGGTCTATTGGATCGCCGAAACGCTGCACAACTTTACGAGTTTGCAGGTCGAGCTCGCGATCGCCCCGATGCTACTACTCGCGGGCGTGATGGCCCTCTTCACCGGCTGCGCCTTTTGTATCGCGACGTACACGACGAAGGCGCTGAAGCTACCGGTCGTCGTAACACTGCCGATCGCCTGGACCGCGATCGAGTGGGTCCGCACCTACTTCCCAATCGGCTTTCCATGGAATCTGCTCGGCTACACCGCCTACCGCAATCTCGAGTTGATTCAGTTCGCCGAGATTACCGGCGTCTACGGCGTGTCGGCACTGATTATTTTCGCCAATGCAGTCGTCTATGTGGTTGCTCTGCAGGCCGCGTCGCGACGCACGCAGGCGCTCAGCCTCGCGACCCTGACGGCTCTGATGGGACTGGCGTTTCTCTTCGGCTCGATGCGTATCCGCAATCTCGCGGCAGAGCCGTCGAGCGGCTCAATCAAGTTCGCGATGGTCCAGGGAAATATCCCTCAATCGCTCAAGTGGGACCCCAAGTTTCTCGATTCCAGCTTCAAGGTCTATCGAGACGAGAGCACGGAAGCGGCCAAACGTGGCGCTGATCTAATCGTTTGGCCTGAAGCCTCTGCGGCCTTCTTCTTTCAACCTCAGGACCGGTACCCGGACGCCTTCGCCGCCGACGCAGTCTATCGGCAACGCCTGCTTAATCTTGCTAGCCAGACCGGCGACCCTATCCTGTTCGGCGCTCCAGCTCTGGGTGTCGAGAATGGCCGTGTCGGCTTTTACAATCGAGCCTACCTCGTGTCTGGCAGGGGCGAGGTCAAAGCCTGGTACGACAAAATCCAGCTCGTTCCTTTCGGCGAATACGTACCGATGCGCAGCTTCTTCGGTTTCTTCGTGGACAAGATCGTCAGCGGCTTTGGCGATATGTTTCCCGGCCGTAATCAGACGATCTTCGGCCTCGACGGCGCCAAGCTAGGCGTACTGATTTGTTACGAGAGTATCTTTCCGAACCTTGCGCGCAGTGCGGTCAAAGACGGCGCGGATATCCTCGTCAATATCACTAACGACGCCTGGTACGGCGACAGTTCGGCACCCTACCAACTGCTGGCGATGTCGGCGATGCGCGCCGTGGAGACCAAGGTGCCCGTCGTGCGCGTCGCGAACACCGGGATCAGCACTGTGATCGAGCCCAGCGGCCAGATCACAGCTCGCACACCCCTCTTCACCCGTGGAACCGAAACTGAATCGGTGACCTGGCGACCCGCGCTGACTATCTACGATCAGGTCGGCGACCTTTTTGCTGAGATCGCCTTCGTGCTGATGCTCATCGGTCTGGGTACCGGGATTGCGCGGAAACGGCTTAAGCCCGACGCTCCGGCAAATCCGCTCGAAGTCTGGATCGCCGAGAATGGCCGAGCCGGCGGCAACGGCCGCCAACTGCATTAATTTAAGCCGCTCAATATGCCAGAATGATAGTGTTCGCACCCGAAGGCGGGCGCAACACATGGACATCAGACGGATGGATAGCGAGATTATTTTCGCGGTTGAAGAATCTCCCGAAGGCGGCTTTGAAGCACGAGCCTTGGGCTACCCGATCTTCACCCAGGTCGATTCATTTGAGGAATTGAAGGAGATGGTCCGGGAGGCCGTAAGCTGCCATTTCGATGATGGAGCGCGACCGCAGGTAATTCGCTTGCACATGGTCCACGACGAGGTCATCCGCGCGTGAGGCTCCCATGGGACCTCTCTGGTGAACAGAGCTTGCTAGCCTCTTGAAGCGGTACGGATATAGCGTTGCACGGCAACAAGGTAGCCACATCCGGCTAACGTCGACACTTAAGGGCAGGAGCATCACGTTACCGTTCCGAGCCACAAATCGCTTCGAGTCGGCACATTGGTGAGCATCCTGAGTGAAATCGCCAATTATCTGGATGGGAGCCGGGAAGATCTCGCGAACGATCTTTTCTATGTATTTTTAAATCGATTGAATCGATACAAGGAATCCCATGACACTCGCTGAAATGCATCAACAACTGACTGATTTCGAGTCCCGCAGCGCTGCCCTCGGGAGGCGTCTTTGACGTCGCTACACTTTCGGCGCGTTCTCAAGAGCTACTCGAACAGGCCAGCAAGTCCGAATTCTGGGATAACCCCGAAGCTGCACAGACCGTACTGAGGGAACAGGATCGGATTAAGGCGCAGCTCGCCAACTACGATCGACTCCGCAAGCTGCTCGAAGAAGCCCGGCTCTTCCTCACGATGGCTGAGGAAGAAGGCGCGGAAGACTCCGAAGCAGCCAAGGAAGCATCCACCGCGCTTCTTTCGAGCAGCAAAGAGCTGGAGAAGCAGGAACTGCAGATGATGCTCGGCGGCGAGTACGACCGCCTCGGCGCGATCGTTTCGATTCATCCGGGAGCCGGCGGTACCGAGGCGCAGGATTGGGCCGAGATGCTCCTGCGGCTCTACATGCGATGGGCAGAGCGTCACGGGTTCAAAACCGATCTCGCAGATCTCCAGCCGGGTGACGGTGCCGGCATCAAGAACGCGACTTTCGAAGTTGAGGGCGAGTACGCCTACGGTTATCTCAAGGCCGAAGCCGGAATTCATCGACTCGTGCGTATTTCTCCGTACGACGCTAACGCGCGCCGCCATACGTCGTTCGCTTCGGTCTTCGTCTTTCCCGCGATCGACGACAAAGTTGAGATCACGATCAACCCGGCCGATCTGCGCGTCGACACCTTTCGCGCTTCCGGAGCCGGCGGACAGCACGTTAATAAGACCGACTCGGCAGTGCGCTTCACGCATATTCCGACGGGCATCGTCGTCACCTGTCAGAACGAGCGATCGCAGCATAAGAATCGCGCAATGGCGATGAAGATCTTGCGCGCACGTCTGTTCGAACTCGAGCAACGCAAGAAGCGTGAGGAACTCGAGAAGTTCAGCAAGGAAAAAAAGGATATCGCCTGGGGCAGCCAAATTCGCTCATACGTGCTGCATCCGTATCAGATGGTTAAGGACCATCGGACAGGCGTTGAAGCCGGCAATACCACCGCAGTGCTCGACGGTGATATAGACGAATTTATCGAGGCCTTCCTGATGGGCGTGCGCAAAGGCGATCCGCAGGCCGCCATGGCCTGATAAAACATTTCCCGGGGGGGACACACCATGAACAGACTACTGCGCGCTATGCAGTTCGCGATCGTCTCGGCTGGCGTTCTAGGCGCGGCGATCGCGCTCGCGACCTTCGCTGCTCATCAGCCGCGTGGCACGAAGATCGTTTCGATTCCGGTGCCGGGCAAAAACGCGGAAACCTGCGTTGTCCCCAAACATTTCCCTGACGCGCTCTACCAGGACAAGGACGCAGAGGCAGAAGCCAAGCTCTGCGCCCTCGACGAAAATACCAACGCAGCGGTTTGTCCCAAGACCAACAGCACGAATCCGGGCCTGGATTGGCACTCCGTACCCGACGGATCGACCATAGCGCAAATCACTGGGGGCAATTGCAAGAACAAGGATGCGAAGAAGGTTGCCAAATACAAACTCAGCTCTAGCTGCAGCTACACACCGTCGATTCTCGGCTACTACCATCTTTCGCGAATTCTTGGCGGGATCGGCGATGTACCCCCCTCCGTCATTCGCACCTATGACCTGCAGAATCACATCGCCTTGGGGCGCAAAGCTTTAGCGGAGACGCCCGCCAACCAGTTAATCCACCAGACGTGGATGAGCCTGATGGCTCAATTAACCGCAGGCCCGAACGCGACCCGCCGCGACTTGCTATTGACCGACGATTTCAAGCAATCCTACGGCGCCCTCAGTATCAATCCAAAAAAGGAAGAAATCTATCACGAGTTCTTCAACGGTGGAGCGAATCCGCAAGCTAAAGCCACCAACTTCCGCGATAAGAATCCGATCATGGCCCTTGTCGCACATAACGGCGATATCGATTCGCTTGTCGGGCGGGAGTTCAATGCGGCAAACGTCCAAAAGATGGTCCAAATGCAGGACGTCGCCGATATGATCGTAATCGACACGTTAATGAGTCAGCAGGATCGCTTCGGCAACGTCGCTGAACTGGAATTCTTTTATTACCAGGATCCCAAAGATTTAAGCGCAGACGGCAGTAAGAAAGTTAAAGTGAGTAAGGACAAGCCCGACGATCCTCAGGCTGCGGCAAGCGCTTTTCAGATCAAGAAGATGCTGCTGAAGGACAACGATTGCGGTGTGACGAAAGAGAATGCCGCAAAAGAAGCCGGATTAGCCGACCACATCGCACATATCAACCCCGAAACCTACAAGCGCCTGCGGAAGCTCGATCAGATTGCTGATTCGTCCGATACCAAGAGCTTCTTCATGTCCGAAGTGCTCTTCACCCCTACTGATTACTCCTCATTCCGTCGCAACCTCCATGATGTCGCTACCAAGCTGCATAAGGCGTGCACGCAGGGTCATCTGCGACCCGATCTCGATCTCGACGCGCACTTCTCGGGGAAGCCTTCCGCAGCACCGAACTGCGAGGTGCATTAGCTTTTCCGCCGGCAACTGATATCAAGGATTCTCGCAGTCGAGATGGGCGTCGCTGGCTTTGCCCGTAGCGATATAACTATCGGGGTCCAGATCGAACTTCATCGCACCGCTTTTACATGTAGTCTTGAGAATGTTAGCCGCATCGATAGTGTTTTGCGCGATATTATCGACGTAGTTCTGAGAAAGATTGAAGGTATTGCGCAGATAGTTGTAAAGCGGCCCCTTCGCTTGATAGTCGCGTGCCAGTTTGATGACCTGCCGATAGGTCGTTGCGCTCATATGATGCTCCTTCTCAAGCAGTCCGAATTTCTTGGTGAAGTTCGTATACCTTCGCCCGCCTGCGTCGTTATCGCCAAGCTGCGTTTTTTGCATCAGGAAGTGCCGCGGACTGGATTTGATATTGGCGGGTAGCGCGATTCCATCCATCCGCGACCGCGACGCTTCTGAATCAACCTTTGCGGTCTTCACCTGATTATCTGCGTCGACGTAATACCAGACCCAGAGATAATCGACGTTGCCGGGACGATCCTGCTGGTTGAAGATATAGTCCAGCACGAAGATGTCGGACATCTCTTTCATCCACAGCACCATCTGCTCGTGCGAGACGTCACGACCTAACGCCCTAGCGACCACAGGGTCGCTGCGGCTGGCCGTGAGAGCTGAATCGATCGCGGCGGACAAATCAGAGCGACTCGCCAACGCCAAGAATGCGGGAGTCTTCTGCCAAAACGTATATTCGTCGGTGTAGCCTTTCCCGGCGATATTGCCGTTAAATTCGGGACCGTAGCGCGTGCCCGGACCCTTGGCCATCATTCCGTAGATCAGCCCGTCCCCCGGATTTCCATAGTAAAACTCGCTCGTTGGTACATAGCCTGCGGGATTTTTTTCGGCCGAGTTCACGACCGTCCATCCGTTCGCGATCATCCCGGTCGTAACCAAGGTCTTTGCGCGAGTCGTAACGCGGCGATAGTGATCCTGCGCCGCCATCGTTCGCATCACCGCGACGGGCACATCGACAGTCGCGTTCAGATAGCGTGAGAAGTGGTAGTAAAGTGGCGAGGCCTGCGAGAAGGTCGCACTGGTGCGTTGATTGAACTGCCCATTAATCGATTGCTTGTAGGACGCGATCTTCTGGACCCCCGGCACACTATCCTTTAATCGCCGTTGCGCCGGGCAAAACTCATTCTCGAAGACGTCCGGCTTCCCCGCATACTTGGACTGGCTGATGTCGTAGACGATCGTCCCGGGGCTGGTACTCCAGGTCTTGGGACAGAGCCCGACATTTTTGTCCCGGAAATCGGCTTTGCAGAGCTTTTGTTCCTGGTCCGTATCTTTCGATTTGTATTGCGCTCCGGAGTCGGCTGGAAGACGATCGAGTATGAAGCATTGATCGCGCTCAAACTTGGTCGCGGTTCCATGAAACTCACCGGCATTGGCTGCCCCGGCAGCAAGACCCACTATCGCGACGGCGAGCAGCAGACAAATTGTACGTCTCGCACTGAGCGTCAGAGTCGAGATCGCGGAGCCGACGGATCGTGAGATAAGACGGACGTCGAGAGAGTCGCTCATTGATGTTTGCCCCCACCACCGTACGTAGCGTCTCGCCGAGTGACGGGCAAGTATCGAGTGAGATTACCTATCGCCTAAGCGCCGGGACGCACCCCCCTCCGATCAAGCCGCTGCCCTTGACACCGACCGCTTGGGATTGCTCCAACATCCAAGCAGGCTCCGTCATTCGGACAACACAACTTTTTCGGAGGAATCGATGGGCACATTACGCGGCGAAGAGATCATCGCGCGCTGCTTTCAGCGCGAGGGTGTCGATACTTTTTTCTTCATGATGGGCGGGCCGACCGGCGGCACCGCGGGCGCATGCCTCGACCTTGGCATGAAGGGCATCTACGTGCGTCACGAACAGGCCGCGGCGATGATGGCCCACGCCTACGCACGTGTCACCGGCAAGCCCGGTATCTGTATTGCGCCGATGGGTCCCGGTGTCGCGAATCTCGTGACCGGTCTCGCCAATGCATGGGCCGATGCGTCGCCGATTATCGCGATTGGTGGTTCCGCGCCGATGCGCGGATGGACGCTCGACACCTTCCAGGAAATGGAACAGGTGTCGATGATGAAGCCGATCGTGAAGAACGCCTACCGTATCGACCTCGGCTATCGTATTCCGGAATACATCAGTATCGCTTTCCGCGAGGCACTCGATGGCAAGCGCGGACCGGTCTATCTCGACCTCCCCGGCGATATCCTCTCGGGCAAAGTCGATGAAGACCGAATCCATTGGGTCGAAGGGAATTATCGTACCGATGCGCGTCCGGCGGGCGACCCGGCACTGATTCGTAAGGCAATCGATCTCCTTGCCGGGGCCAGTAAACCGCTGATTCTCACCGGCAGCGGTGTGCTGTGGGCGGAGGCAGAAAAAGAGCTGAAAGATTTCGTCGAAGCGTCAGGAATCCCCTTCTTCACGACGCCACAGGGACGCGGCGTTATCGCCGAGGATCATTCCCACTCGTTTCCGGCCGCACGCTCGACCGCCTTCCGCGAAGCTGACGTCGTGCTGGTGATCGGCGCGCGCGCCAACTCGATGCTCTCCTTCCTGCGCGCGCCGCGCTTCTCGCCAACCGCCAAGTTCATCAACGTGAACCTCGACGGGCGCGAGATCGGCCATAACCGCGCAGTCGAAGTCGGTATTATCGGCGACGCCAAGTTGGTGTTGCAGCAGCTTACTGAACAGTCGCGAGGGCGCTTCAATCCCAAGGATGAGAGTGCATGGGTTGCGCAGCTCGGCGCAAAGCATCGCTCGAACATGGAGCGCAATGCGCCGTTGCTCCACTCCGACGCGACCCCGATTCATCCGCTACGCCTCTGCAATGAAGTAAAGGACGTTATCTCCCGCGATACGATCCTCGTAGTCGACGGCCACGAGATTCTGAACTTCGCCCGACAATCGATTCCTATCTTCAACGCACGATGCAGCCTCAACGCGGGACCGCATGGATGCATGGGCGTGGGTATTCCGTTCGGTGTCGGCGCCAAGGCTGCGGCACCCGACAAACCGGTCGTGGTGCTTAGCGGCGACGGCGCGTTCGGCTGGAACGGGATGGAGATGGATACGGCGATTCGCCACAAGCTCAATATCGTCGTCGTCATCTCGAACAACAGCGGCTTCACCTCGCGCCAGACAGGCGGTAACGTCGGCCGCGATCTCGGCTATCAGCGCTACGACAAGATGGTCGAGGCGCTTGGCGGTTACGGCGAGTTCGTCGAAAAGCCCGAGGGAATCAAACCCGCAATCGAGCGGGCGATGAAGGCGGGCAAGCCGGCCTTGGTGAATGTCTGTACCGATCCCAATGCTCAGGCGACCACCGATATGGGCTTCGCCGGTTATTGATCGGAACGGCTCAGTTTAATTGAGCGATACACCACCATCGGCGGCGCCGGCGGGATTCAGCACTTCTCGCGTGATGGCGCTGGCCGATGGTGTTTTCGCTATCGTCCTGACGCTTCTGGTCCTCGACCTGCGCGCCCCGCAGGCCGAATCAAACGCTGAGCTCTGGATTCGGCTGAGGGCGCTGACTCCGGCGCTCGCGACCTTCGTGATCAGCTTCGCGATCGTGGCTGTCTTCTGGTACGGCCATCACATGGAGTCGCACTGGATCGAGCGTTCGGACCGCATCCATATCGGCATCACGCTCCTGCTGCTCCTGACGATCTGCTTCGTACCGTTTTCCGCGGCGCTGCTGAGCCGCAACCCAGGGCTCGCACTCGCTGCAACAGTGTATGGCGCGAACCTGTGCGCGGCAGGATCGATCCGCTACGCCCACTGGGTCTATGCCACCGCAGGCCGACGGCTCGTTGCACGCACGGTCGATCCGAGCTTTGCGCGCACTGTCAGTCGCATCTTTCTGCTGATCGTTGCGCTTTACCTGGTTGCGATCGGAATCGCTTGGCTTAACACCACGGTAGCGATCGTAGCTTTCGCGCTAATCCCCGTGCTTTACGTTATTCCGGCGCGCCAGACGCGCCATCTAACTTCCCTGCCCCGAGCGAACTGGCGCGATTAATAAGTCACTGCGTCGGATTCAGTCGCGCGGATCGCGTTCGGCAAAATGGTCGCCCACGAACTGCCCGATCCGCGCGATCGCATCGCGCGCCTCGGAAAGGATCGGCGCGAAGGTGTGCCACACGTGAATCATCCCGGGCCAGACCTCGAGTGTCGCCTCGACTCCGCTTGCGGTAGCACGCTCACTCAAGCGCGTAGCATCGTCGCGCAGCACCTCCGTGGATCCGACTTGAATCAGCATCGGCGGTAGTCCGTGCAGATCGGCATAGATCGGCGAGGCCAGAGGTGTGCTCGGATCATGCTCACCCAGATAGAGTTGCGCCCAGCCGAGCAGCATCGCGCGACTGACTAACGGGTCCTCGCAAGCCTGCGTTTTCATCGAAGCGCCGGATAGCGCGAGATCCACCCACGGCGAGATACAGACAATCGCGCTGGGCAAGCTCACTTGCTGATCACGCAGCGCGAGGGTCGTAGCGACAGCCAATCCCGCGCCCGCCGAATCACCTACCAAGGCGATCCGCTCTGCAGCGATTCCTTCCGCCAGCAACCATCGATAGGCCGCGAGAGTATCATCAACCGCCGCAGGAAAAGGATGCGCTGGGGCGAGGCGGTAATTCAGACCGAGAGAGCGTGCTCTTCCTGCGGCGGCGATTCGCGTGATCAGATCGCGATGGGTTGCGACCGATCCGGTGCCGTAGCATCCGCCGTGCAGGTAAAGAATCACGGCGTCATCGCGCACCCATGGTCCGCCGATCCACTCGGCACTTACTCCGCCTGCCGTAACGCTCGAATAGCGAGCGTCCGAGGGACCCGGATGGGCATCGGCGATCTCCGCATAGCGCTCCTGCAGCGCAGCATACTCGCCGCGATCCATCAGGGTGAGTCGGCGGCGCCGCTGAGAGAAACGACTAAGTCCGATCGCCAGCAGCAGCTCGGCACTCACCTCAGCGCTCACACCGCAGTCCTGAACTGACTTTGTCGCAATCGACGCTCAGGCGGTTAGACTCGTGGCAGATTTTTACTCTTCAAGCCCGCCAGCAGTTTGTCGAAGCCGTCGGCATTGATGATCTTGTTGAACTGCTCGCGATAGTTGCCGAGCGTGCTCACGTTATCGACCACGATATCATAGAGCATCCACTTTCCGCCGGTCTTATGGAGCATGTACGTGACTTGGAGCGGGTCCTGCACCATCGCGAGATGCACCTCGCTCGGGACCGCTGCGGTTTCGGGATCGTCGTACTTCGGATCGTCCTTGAGCGCGTGTGAGGCAGCCTCGACCGTGTTCTGCTGAAAGGTCGTCAGGTAGGTCGCCAGCACGTAATCCTCTACCGCCGGAACGATCTCCTTGCGCTGCGCAGGCGTCAGGCTCTTCCAATGCGTGCCCATCGCGGACTTGGCCATATAGCCAAAGTCGAAATATTTCTCTGCGATCGTGCGTAGCTGCTTGTCCTTCTCTTGCGGCGGAATTTGCTTGTTGGCGAAGACCGGCGACGCTTCATCGATCGCGGCACGGACTTGCGCTACCGGTGCCGACTCGGCCGCCGAAGCAGCCCATGCGGCACAGATCATCAACATCAGAGCGGCGATCACTCCCCGATATGCTTGCTTCATCATTTTGCAGTCCTCTCAGCGGGCCTCGGATGTTCGCAGCGCGATCACGCACGACGACCGTGGGCTCCGCCAACACTTCTGCCGCAAAAGGATGCGTCTGATCAACTCTGGCCCCAAAACGCCCGGCCAGTTCAAGGGACTTGTTGCTAAGGGACGTTCGACTGCTGTGGGACTACGATCGCGCTCTCCTTGACGTTAGGTTGACCCGTCAGGCAGAGATCGGGACTAAAGCCCTCCGGAGTCCTGACGTCGATCCTCTCGGCGCGATCATTTTTGTCGTACGTAATCAGATATTCGCATTTCGTCGCGTCCCTTCCCTGGATCAGGTAAACGAAGGTCATCATGGGATCGACCATGATCTCGATGCCGATCGCAATCATCAGCACCATAGCCAGAAAACGCAGATCTCCCCCGCTAGGCGGCGACCATGAACCTGTATCCCATGGAGTAAAGCTCTCATGCCAAGTATGATTCGGGAGTAGATAATCGTCGATTTTCTTGCTGTCTTCGATTCGTGTCGCATCCGGATTTCCCAGCGCCTGGATCATTTGGGCTCACGAAGATCCGGTGGCGAACACCGTTGAGTGAGCCTTGGCGGCTTGTTCAGCATAGTGCCCGTGCGGGGCGTGGGCGAAGCAGCCTAAACTTCCAGTCAGGCCAGCCAGCACGATTGAAAGCAGCAGACGAGAGCGAGCAGGATTCTTCATTTTCCTCACTCTTATCTTGGGCTTGCTGCATGGGAGCCGCATACGTTCTGAGGGAAACCTCGCGGGTACCTCACCTCGACATTCGATACGTGGTCATCCTTGTTGTAGGTGATCACATATTCGCATTTGGTCGCGTCCCGACCTTCAACTGCAACGACCATGCTCCACATAGGATCAATCACCACTTCGAACGCTGACGCGAGGACAGAGACGAAGACGAAACAATCTAAATTTGGACCGCAAGACCCCAGTTGAGTGCGTTTAGATTCTGATTTCTCGATCCAGGTGTCATTCGGTGCTAGATAGGTATCGACCTTGTTAGCGTTCTCGCCATATGTAGTGTCCGGAGGCCCGAAGGCTTTGAGGACAGTCGTTCGCGAGGCACCTTTCTGTGACACGAGGGGGTGCAATCGTTCAGCCTTATCGGCGTAGTCGTCGCGTAGGAACGAAGCCAAGCATCCGGAAACACCAATCAGGCTGACGACTGAGACCGCAACAAACAGGAGCGTCCGCTTAGAAGCCTTCATAGCTAATCCGGGTTCACTCTATCTGGAGGTTTCGGCCTCTCCGGCACAGATTTCGGGACCGAAACCGCGTGGGTAACTGACCTTCACGTTCGACACATCATCCTTCTGGTCGTAAGTCACTGTGTATTCGCATTTCGTGGCATCACGGTTCTGATACTCATAGGTAACGATCGCGATAGGATCTCCAACAATATCGATAGTCCATACGATAACGGCTAGCGGAAGAAGCAGAGGCCAAAGATCCGTCAGACCGATAAAGGGCATCCCGCGATTTTTCGGGCCTGGACTAGGTGGTGCGAAAATCTGGATCCATTTTTCGTTGGGTAACAGGTAATTATCGAGCTTTTTGCCGTCTTCGACTTGGGTCGAGGTAGGCTGACCGCACTCCCCGATGATTACGGACCGTGAAAGCCCTTTCGAGGCCACCAGCACCTCGCCTTTTTTTGCTTCTTTAGCGAAATCCTCGCCTATGAAGTGAGCGAGGCATCCGGAACCGAAGAGATTTCCAAGGGCTAGAGCAGCGACAAGTAGCGATCTGAGCGAAGCCTTCATGCTTTTCCGATGTGGGAGTGAGATGCTTCTGATTCGTGCCTCACCTCATCCGACGGTAATACATGCGCTGTTGAGGCGGCGGCACATAATGATTGGTACTACCCCCATAGTAATTAGTGCTCCCCATATAGCGATTGGCGCCAACCTCTGAATGGCCTCCGAAGCTTTTGCACAAACTCTTGCCGAACTGGTCATGATACTCACATGACGAGCCGCCACCGCCGCCGCAGCCGGCAGCAAGAACGAGCGCGATTAGCAGCATCTTCAGCCCGAATTTCCATACATGATGTTTCTCGGCGATTAATCCGCTGACGCCCGCAGGTGTTCACCCGGATGTCCTGCAGAGCGTCTTATGCGTAAGGCATGCCAACTCACCTACTGGTTTGAAAGACTGTGCAGTTTAATCCTCTATGCGTCTCCTGTGACTCCAACGGATACGGATGGACGTTTCGTGTGTATCCATTAGCAGCAACTTACCGAAGTCAGTGAGTCAGCCCTCTCGATTGCCCGCCACTGCAGGGACGGGTAGCCTTCCACCTACGCTCGCGGTTTCGGCTCTACAAAGGCTCGACAAGCTGCTATTCTCGCGCCCGATTACCCACGTAGATCCGTTGGATACGGGCAGGGTGATCGATCGAAGGAATCGGCATGGCAAAGGGCAGCAAGGCACCCGTCGACCCACATCACGGCGCAGACCATCACACGCACGAAATCACGCTCCCTAATGGTCGGACCGCCTGGCTCAGACTGATGACCGCCGTCGATAAGAAGCCTCTGCTGGAATTCGCCCGCTCGCTCCCGTCCAACGATCTCCTGTTCCTGCGTTCCGATATCACTCGGGAAGCCGCGATAGATGCATGGATCGCCGACATCGAGAAGGGAGCTACCGTCACGCTAGTTGCCGAGATGGACGGTAAGGTCGTCGGCTACGCCAGCCTCCATCACGATCAAGCGCGATGGACGCGGCGAGTCGGTGAAATCAGGGTGCTGCTGGGCCCGTCGTCTCGCGGTGCGGGATTAGGAAGGCGTCTGGCCGAAGAGATTTTTCATATCGGCCAACGGCGCGGAATCAAAAAGATGGCCGCCATGATGACGCCCGATCAGGCGGGCGCGCGTGCCGCCTTCGAGCGATTAGGATTCCAGGTTGAGGCACTCCTGCAGGATTGGGTGGTCGATCGCAACGGCCGACCGCGCGATCTGCTGATAATGAGCCACGACGTCGAGGGTGTCGGCGATCGCGCAACCGCCTGAACGCCCATCCCACCTTATTCTCGCTGCTGCTCCCTCCGGCAATTCTCGGACCGAGTCTGGTCTCTTCAAATATTGTAGCCTATTACATGTCACTAATCGCTAAAAAGCACCACCGCATCCATAGCTTCTGTGCAAAACCAAGGGCGAATAAGGGATTGAACCACTGTTCAACTTGATCAAAACGCGCTAGTGTTCGCCGAATCGTAATATCGAGGTAATCGAATATTAGCTATGGCAATGTTCGAACAATCGCTGGCACCTACCTCCGCTTCGAATCTTCATCTTCAAGCGGTGCAGCATCAATTTCGTCGGCAGGCTGACGTTTATTCGAAGATGCCGGTGGTCACCGACCCCGAGCTTCTGAGTCATATAGTTTCCATCTCCGGGGTTGGCAAAAGCGACCGGGTCCTGGACGTCGCGAGCGGGCCGGGCTTTGTCGCGATGGCCTTCGCGCCGCATTGCGCGAGCGTGATTGGACTGGACGCCACCGACCGCTTTGTTGCTGTCGCGACGGAAGAAGCTCTGCGACGGCGGCTTGAAAACGTTTCGTTCGTCCTTGGGGATGCCGAGCGCATCGCCTATCCGGACGAAGCATTTGATATCGCGGTCTGTCGTTTTGCCTTCCACCATTTTCCGCATCCCGCGGCCGTGCTAAGCGAGATGCGTCGAGTAGTCCGGCGCGGCGGCAGTCTCGTCGTGGTGGATATGCTCGCGTCAGAGGATCCGGCTAAGGCCACTTACCACAATGAGATGGAGCAGCTGTGTGATCCGTCGCATGCTCGAGCGGTTCCGGGCTCCGAGTTCGAGCGGATGTTCACCCGCTTCGGATTGGAACTGACTTACAAACAGTCCTTCAAGACAACCTTCAGCATCGAAGACTGGATCGCTCACGGGGCTCCAACCGCTGAGCGCGCGGCCCGCATCGTCGAGATGATGGAAGCGTCGGTGGCCACGGATAAATGCGGCCTCAGCGTTCGCATCACCAACGGTAAAATGTATTTTAGCCACACCGGTGCGAGCTACGTGATGCGGCGACGCACCTAGTCCAAAAAGCCCGGAGCTATCGCGTGGACGCGACCACAGGCCTCTCCGTCGCCCAGAGCCAATTCCGGCGGCGGCCAACCGCTTATCTGATGCCGGTGCGGCCGTCGGATCAGAAATTCTTCGGTTTCATGATTTCGGCTTCGGGTGTGGCGCGCACAGACAAAGTGCTCGATGTGGCCTGCGGTACCGGAGCCGCGACCTTGGCCTTCGCCGAGCGATGCGCGGGAGCTGTCGGCATCGATGTGCTCGATGAACCACTGCGACGCGCCCGGACACAGGCGGCCGAGCGCAACATCACGAACGTGGAATTTGCGCTCAGCGAGATGGAGCGTTTTGCGTTCGGCGACGGTGCCTTCAACGGCGCTATCTGCCGCTTCTCATTCCATCACTTTGTTAATCCGCACAAAGTCTTCGCCGAGATGGCCCGCGTCGTCGCGCCCGGTGGATGGATCATGATCTCCGATATGACGGCGCCCGAGGAAATCGATCAGGCTGACCTGCACAACCGGATGGAGCGGCTGTGCGACCCGACGCATGCGCGCGCCCTGCCCTCCAGCGAGTTCGAGAAGATGTTCTCGGATTACGGCTTTCGCCTCGCGATGAAAGTGGCACGGGATTCGCGGATTACCGTCGACGAATGGGTCAATTTCGGCGGCACCACGCCGGAGGCAGCGGCGGAAATCCGTTCGATGGCAGCGGCGGCTGTCGCCAGTGGCAGCGCCTCACGCTTCACCCGCGATGGCGACACCATCAAGGTGACCCACAGCAGCGTAAGTTTCGTAATCGAAAAGGAAGACTAATCGGATCAGCGCAAGGAGCAGACATATATCGCTGCCGACGCACCCAGAATTGAGACGCGCAGAATCTTTTCGCTGCGCAGCGGCGATTCGCGCAACAGGTAGTGCATCAGCCGCGTCTCACCGGTGAGCATCACGATAACTCCATCAGGAGCAATCAAGCGGCTGAATTCCTTGAACAAGCGGGGGTAGAGCCGGCGATTATCCGCGTGCGAGCCATGCTTCACGCCCCATGGAAGGTTCGTAACTATCCGGCTGATACTGCGATCGGGCATCGGAATCGAAGCGGCATCCCAATTGTGGAGTTCGATCGGTTTGTAGCGCGGGCCAATATTCGTCCGCGCGGCTTCGAGCGCAGCCCGATCGAGATCCCCGCCGATTAGTAGTTTGTAGCGCTCCAGATGCGCCCGTTCGATCAGAATCGTCCCGGCACCGCAAAAGGGATCGAGTACCGTATCATCGGGCTGCGGGCGCGACAGCAGTGCCATCGCAGCCGCCACCGACGGTCGCAGCGAACCGGGAATATGCGCCGCTTTGTAATCCCGCTGACGCATCGTCTCATCGCTCAGGCGCAGCGTGAGGAAAATTTCGTCCTCGATTAGGGTCGCCCAAAACTCGACGTCGGCTTCGTCCGCCACGAGACGCCAGGCATGATCGCTGCGCTCTTCGATTCCGCGCTCGACGGCACGCTGAAACTCCGTGCGGCGGAATTCGTGATCGCCAACGACGCGCGCGATCACTCGAAACTTGAGCCGCCTCCCTCCGCGACTACCGGGAAGTATCTTCACTCGAGCATCGAGAGCCAAATCGATAAAGGGCGCCTCGCGTGCGATACGTCGGACCCGATCAAGCGCTGGACGATCACCCGCCAGACCGGCGTGGTAACCAACGATCGCGAAAAGATCCTCGGCGCATCGCATCGAACTCAGGGGCGCGGCATCGGGGGCATCGAAGATGCACATCCCGGCGCGATCGGGCACGGTGCGCTGCGCAATTTCGCGAACACGATCACCACGAGACGGTTGGTAACCATCGGAGGTGGAGGCGCGTTT
>DATKML010000019.1:0-45684 GCA_035541875.1 Binataceae bacterium (SeqCode) | reverse complement strand
CCTTGGCTATCGCCTGCAAGGTACTCATGCCCCCCTTGGCATCGGGCGTGGGCTTAGCCAGCCGCCCGTCATCGAGGGGAGTGTACGCGATTAGAGAAATTTGGTTGCGCTCGCAAAAAGGCAGCAGGCCCGCCTCGAACTTACGAGCGTTGAGATTGTATCGTACCTGATCCGATACGATCGGATGATTCCGCATCAGGCCGAGCGCGATACGCAAGTCAGCCAGTGAGAACTGGCTGACCCCGATGTATTTGATTAGGCCACGATCGGCGAGCGTTTCCATCGCTCGTATCGTTGGCTTGATCGGTATCCCCGGGTTGGGCCAGTGAATTTGATAGAGATCAATCTGGCTTACGCCCAAACGTTCGAGGCTCGCTTCGGCTGCTTTAAGTACGTCGTCATGACGGAGGTTCCGGCCCGATACTTTGGTCGCGACAAAAATCTGCTCGCGACAGTCACGGATCGCTTGGCCGACGATCTCTTCGGTCTTGTACTCTTCAGCCGTGTCGATGAGGGTGGCGCCCAGTTCGATGCCCTTTCGGATCGGCTCGACACCACCTTGGTAGCGCCAAAAGCCCATGCCGATCTCAGGAAGCATCACACCGGTACTTCCGAGTTGTTTTTTTTCCATCTTTACCCGTCGACTGCTCTGGACGAATCCTCTTTCTCCCACCGTAACCGGCAAAGGAAGGATGGACCTATTCTCGTCCGAGTAACCTGACCAATGGTTTGCGCAAACTTTTTGCTCCAACCATCACCGTATGCTTGAACCTGTCCCGAACGACAGACTTGCCCGGTGGTACAGGATTCAGACCGAGTTTGCGGATGTAGTAATTGGCCTGGAACACGGAGCCCCACGGTCGGCCGACGAGTTCCGTATTGATGTTCACCGAGATCGATACATCGTCGCCATTCTCGACGCAGTGCGGAGCGTTAATTGGAAAATGCACCGCTTGCCCAGGCGCTAGATAGTAGGTTTTAGCACTTGCTTGTGAACCCGGCTTGATCTTTGCCGCGCTAGCATCGTGCATCCAGAAGTTTTCCAACTCCTCTTCAGTGACGATGCTCCGATCTTTCTGGTCGAACACGTTGAGCGTCTTTTTTCCCGCCAGGTGAAAGAGAAAGGCGCACTCATTGTCCATATGATAGGGAGTCAACTGTCGGGGCGAGGTAAGAACAACCTGCAGTTCCCAAAGCGCGGTCTTCCGCCTGAGATCCCATCCAGTCATATCCCCGAATTCGCGGATACACCTCTCCATCAATGCGCGGTACTCCGGGTCCTGTTCGCAATGTTTCAGGATTATCCAGGTTCGCGATGAGGCTATATCGCGCACGCATTGCGATAGCGATGTCGGCAACGGCTTGCCAGCCCATCCACCATCGAGCTTCACCTGACCCGACATGTGGTAAAAGTTGTTACTGTTCCCGCTTACCAGTTCCGCCAAGCGGCTGAGCCGTTCCACCTCGAACAGGGGGTTACCTACCAGTCGATGGTGAAAGCAGAAGGCTTCGCGATTGAGATGCTGCCGAAAAGTTTGCGGATCGACTTCGTCGAAAAATTCGTAACTCATCGATTATTACTCGCGAAGTTTGCGGCCAAGATCAGCCTGAAAAAGCTCCTTTACGCCGCATCTGAGTCACTCTACCCCAAATTAAGATAAAGCAGAAGCGCAAATCGGCTATAATTAACGTCTCACGGCGCGGGTTACGAAAGCTTTTGAACTGCTTCGGTAGTCAGGCGGCGCTAAAATAGGTTTTAGAGCCAAAGGTCTGCGGCAGAAGGGTGGACCGGCCGTTAGTCGCGCGGCCCAGTAAGAAGCAACGCTGTAAGGGATCAGATGCCAAACTTGCTCGATATTCAGAATGACACTGTGCGGCGGGCCTTTGATCGGGAGCCTGCACCTTTCGATCACAGTCTGAGCAGTCTTGAAATGTTCTCGCTGGACTCGCTCCGAGCGCTGGCTGAGACGATGACGAAAACCGGCGATTACTTTCTTGCGGAAGGTGCACCCGTACCGAACACCCCGTTCTTTGAGGTGCCGCGCGTCGATCTGACACCCGCAGCCGTTATCGATTCGCTCGATCAAGGAAAATACCGAATCTTGTTAAAACGCGCCGAAAAACACGACCGGCGCTTTCGGGACCTGATCAATGACCTTTTCGGCGAGGTCGTAGAGCTCATTCCGGATCTGAAAAAAGAAAAAATCGCGCGGCTGGAATCAGGCATCCTGATCAGTTCTAAAGCAACTATCACTCCTTTCCATTGCGACCACGAAGTGGGCTTCTTTTCGCAGATTCGCGGGGACAAGGAGTACCACGTCTTCTCGCCCGATGCGTTGTACGAACCCGAGCTTGAGCGTTTCGGTATCGCGGGCCCGCTTGGACTCGCGCCAGTCGAATTGAAGGACCGCGATTCGAGTCTGGAGCGCGTCTTCTATCTGCGGGAGGGCAAAGGCTTCCATCAACCGGAGAACTCGCCGCATTGGGTAATCACCAGCGACTCGCTTTCGATCTCATATACGTTCGTGTTTGAGACCGAAACGAGCCGCGTCCAGCAACGCGTTCGTGCCTTCAACTACTACAGTCGTCGGATTGGCCTTTCGCCAGCACCGCTGGGTAGCCATCCGCGTGCCGACGCCTTGAAGGCGAGCGTCATGCGCGGTGTGATACCGGTTAGAACACTCGCGCGAGTCGTAGCCGAGCGCGCCGGTCTGCGCTAAAGCATCGGTTCTTCAATCGGCTCCGTGATTGGGCCAAGGCGGCGCCGCGGCGGAGCAGGGTTAGCGGTTCACTTCCCGAGGATGAGGTATAGACCGGCGTAAGGTCGAGCGCTCGATCTTTTTCGGTCCGCCACATTCGCGCCGGGATAATCACGTATCCGGGCGGCGCGTCGCCCAACTTGCCGGCAATCGGTGGCGCGTTGCGATCGAGATAAAAAATCAGCGCCGCGGGTTCGTCGCCCAGACCGTATGAGTAAAGCGGCTCATCCTGGCCAACGATACGGTTAATCTCCCGGGCTGTGGTCTGAAATGAATCATGGCCGCATTCGCGAATCGGTTTGCGCGGGAGATAGTAGCAATTGAAGATGGCCGACCCGACCGCTATCGCGACCATCGAGGGATAGAGAAACCGCCCGAAGCTTTTTATCGATCGCGCAAACCGCATCGTGATCCATGCGAGCATCACGGATGCCGCGGGCCAGATCGGCAGCAAATAGGACCTGCGCTTGTAGGCCGCGAGCGAAAAGAAAATCACGGTGACAAACCAGAAGATCGCGAACAGACGCATAGTTGCGTCTTGCCGTTCCTCTCCCGCTTCATCCTGTGGTCGCCGCTTGAAGTAGGTGCGTATTGCCGCGACCACGGCGATCGGCACGAACAGACTTAGCGGAGCGGAGTTCAGCAACAGCGGAAGAACGTAATACCATGGCACCATCGCACCGAGCGAGCCGAAGAAACGCCCAAAGTTTTCGCTGCCTATCTGGCGATGCAAAAACGCGTACCGGCCACTGAAGTAACAAGCGGCGTACCAGCTCAACCCGATTACCAGCGCTATAAGAATCGGACCGGGCGACGCGATGCTCCGCAGCTCCGTCCAGCGTTTCTCGCTAACTAGAAAAACTCCGGCTGCCGCCGCCGGCATCACTGCGCCAACGGGTCCCTTGGCCAGAACGGCCAAGCCGAGTGCGATCGCGAACAGATACCGCAGCCCATCGCGATTCGGCGCGCGGGACCATCGAGCGAGGGTAAAAAGCGCGAGCGTTTCGAAAAAACATAGCGTCATGTCGACCCGCCCGATTCGCGCCTGCTCGATATACTGATACGAGCCACACAGAATCAAACCCGCGAGCACGGCGCCACTCAGGCCGAGTAACTCGTTGGCGAAAAGGAATGTCAGCGCGATACCCGCGATTCCGTACAGTGCTGCCGGCAAACGAAGGTTGAAGGTCGTTACGTGAGAGATTCCTGCTATGCGATCGATCGCCGTGGCCGTCCAGTGGTAGAGCGGCGGCTTGTACATCGGGGTCCGCGCGTTGAGCAGAGGAAAGAGCAGTTCGCCCTGCTCGACCATCTGCTGGGTGAAGACCCCCTCAACGGCTTCATTGAAACCGCATACGTCGGCGTTCCCGAGCCGATTGAGCGTCAGCACCCCGGCCAGTGCAATGATCCCGATCAAGGTTAAGATCGTCGTGCGTCGGGAGGCGGTCGAGTCGGTCATCGCTGGTCGAGGGTAGCAATTTCACGATGCTCGTGCAGTGATGGGACACGCTCACACTGTTTGCTGGAAAAGAGACGACACATGCAGATTCCGCAATCGATTCGCGAATTGATAGCGCAGGGCCCAAACGCCCATCTAACGACGCTTAATGCCGACGGCAGTCCGCAAGTGACAGTGGTCTGGGTCGGGATCGAAAACGAAGAGTTCATTATCGGACACATGGGCGTATGGCAGAAGGTGAAGAATATGCGGCGCGATCCGCGTGTTGTGCTCTCGATGCTTGCTCCCAACAAGAACGCGCAGGGGCTTCAGGAGTACCTTGTCGTCCGCGGCAATGCGCGAATCACCGAGGGTGGAGCGGCCGATTTGCTCCAGCGCCTGGCCCGTATCTATATGGGCCCTGAGGTGGAATTCCCTCCCGCCGCCTATCGCAATAATCCCGGATGGATTACGCGGATCGCACCCACGCGCTTCAGCGGTATCGGGCCGTGGAAAAGCTAGCTCGTTCAGAGGTCAATACGAAAGATCATCAGGCGGGCGATGCGGGCGCGGTCGTAGCCACGCCACTTCGCCGCCGAGACCTGATCAGCATCGACTTTGTGAAACTTGAGGCGAGAAAAAAAACGCGCAGCGCGGTCTTCTGAAGTACACGCGAAGCAGTAGCGCAAGCGACGCGCCCGCGCCTCCTTCAAAACCTCGCGGACCAGTTCCGCAGCCACACCTTCGCGCTGGAAACGGGTAAGCGTATAGAGTGCCGTGATTTCACCGGCGCGATCCCGTCGATACGGTTCGGTCAGCAATGAAACGATTCCCGCCAGATGCTCGTCGCCGACGCGATAGCCGAAGCATGACGGCAGCAGTCGCGCGATAGCTTCATCGGGACGCGGGAGCAGGTAACCCTCATTCTGCCCCCGATGGATCAACGCCTCGACCTCTTCGAAGTCGTCGATCGAAATCGGCCGCACGTCGCCGTATTGATACTCGGTAAAAAGAGTTCCAGCGCCGAGAAAACTGAAGACCTCTTCGTACACGTCACGCGGCGCAACGAGATTCACTGAGGCAACGCCGTCTTCGATCGCCAGCCGCGCTGCCCGAATAATTGATCGACGGAGCAGAGATTTTTCGCGGCTCAGAACGCGGCGCAAGCGCTTGATTTCGACAAAAGGCAGGCGGTTGCCTTCTGCGTCTTCGAGCCCTCCCTCACGCTCAACTATCAGCAGCTTGAAGACACGCAGACGCGAGGCGAGTTCCCGCGCGAAAACGACAAAGTCCGCCGGATCGTCGGTGACAACGGAGGCGATCACAATCGAACCTGCGCGCAGACCTTGCCATATCTGCGTGATCGCCGAATCGGGTGGATATGGTCGCGTGCGGAGGCCGCTGGCCGGATTGAACGAGGGAATTTGCTCACGAGGAGCCATCCGCCCGAGCCGCTTTATCAACTTCGGGATCGCCGGTTCGGCGGCAATGACGATACATCGCGTCTGATTGCGCCGCAGTTCCCGGAGGGTACGAACCAGAGCATCCAGATGCGATTGGCGCTCACCTACTGGTGGCACCAATGCAAAGATCAGGCTCTTGCCGTAGAACTCCTCGAGATAAAAGGTTTTCTCGGTAAAGACCGGGCCACGCCCTCGCGACGATTGCGTCGCGCTCAACTCAGGGGAACCGCGAGAAGTCTGACCATCGGCCGGGTCACGCTTTGGCGGTCGCTGAGACAGGCTCAGATGGCGTGGAAGGTGAGGTCACTGCAAACCGCGGCGAACGCGACGCGACTTCACTTAGCATCGTGCGCGAGAAGACGTCGATCAGAACGCGCTGCCCCTCATCCCAAACTCGAAACATCCGGCAGGCTGGTTGCAGGCTACAAGATACGCCGCCTTCCACGCAGAGATTGAGCGAGATGGGGCCCTCTACGGCCTCGATAATATCTTTGAACGAGATCGTATTGGCGGGCCGCCCGAGCTGGTAACCACCACCCGGGCCACGCCGCGCCCGCACCAACCCTTGGCGCATCAGATCGCGGATGACCTTTTCGAGGTAGTACTTCGGTATATGCTCGACCCGCGCGATTTCGATCCCTCGCGCGACGCCGTCCGGACGGTCCGCGAGATGGATCATCGCGCGCAGCGCGTATTCGATTTTGCGAGGTATCTGCATCAGGCTCATCGCGATAATCCTCCTGATGCGAGTTTGCGGACGATCTTCGCCTTCTCGCCGGCTTTTTTGACTTTCCCGTTACCAAGGTAAGGAGAGGCAACTCGCTCTACGTATTTCACCAGCAGGTCGCTCTCGATATTCACCGCATCGTTCGGCCGTTTGAAACCGAGGGTGGTCACCTTGAGCGTGTGCGGAATCAGCGCGACCTTGAAAGTCGCCGAATCCTTTTTGCGCCGAATATCGAACACCGTCAGGCTGATACCGTCGATCCCGACCGAGCCCTTTTCGATCAGGTAGTGGGCTTCACGCCCGCTGACCTCGAAGGTGTAGAGCCGCGAATCGCCCTCTGGTTCGATTGATACGATCTTACCGACGCCATCGACGTGACCGGAGACCATGTGACCGCCGAGGAGTTTCTCGAGCGTCAGGCAGCGCTCCAGATTCACCCGATCGCCGGGCTTAAGCTTGCCCAACACCGTGCGGCGCAGCGACTCCGGCGACACATCCATCGTGAAGGTGCCCTGCCCTTTACGCGTCACCGTCAGGCAGCATCCGTTGACCGCGATCGACTCACCGATCGTGATTTTGGCGAGCGGCAGTTTGGTACGAATCGTCACGACCGCGCCGTCGGGCGATTGCTTGATGCTCGCTATGGAGCCGAGATCTTCGATTATACCGGTAAACAATTTGATGAACTCTGGAGATAATCCAGAAAAAGCTTACTTTTTCCAGAGCATCTCCGCAATTGGTGCCTGAAACCCTCGTCTCGAATCTGCCGCGCTGACTTTCAATCGACTACGGTGATAAATTGAGGCGGCGTGCAGCCGCTGCTCGAAGTAAAAGACCTCCGCACCTCCTTCTTCACGCCCAAAGGCGAAGTCAGGGTGGTCGATGGCGTTAATTTCTCGATCACGCCCGGCAAGCTGACTGGAATCGTCGGCGAGTCAGGCTCGGGCAAGACGATCAGCGTGCTTTCGATAATGCGCTTGCTGCCCGAAGGAGCGCGAATTACCGGCGGCTCGATTCTGTTCAACGGCACTGATTTGCTGAAACTTTCCGAAGCCGAGATGCGTGCGATTCGTGGCGCGCAGATCGCGATGATCTTCCAGGAGCCGATGACTTCGCTGAACCCGGTCTTCACGATCGGGAGCCAGATTGGCGAGGCGATTCGGCTGCATCAGCATACCAATCGACATGAGACCCGTACGCGCGCGGTTGAGGCGCTGGCGATGGTCGGGATTGCCGATCCCGAGCGACGCGTGAACGACTATCCGCATCAGCTGTCCGGCGGGATGCGCCAGCGGGTGATGATCGCGATGGCGCTCGCTTGTCGACCCAAAATTTTGATCGCAGATGAGCCGACCACAGCGCTCGATGTAACAATCCAGGCGCAGATTCTCGATCTGATCCGCGACCTGCAGCAGCAGCTCGGATTGGCAGTTCTGCTGGTGACGCACGACCTTGGGATTGTCGCGCGCTATGCTGACGACGTGACGATTCTCTACGCGGCACGTGTGATGGAACGGGCAGCAACCAAAGAGCTGTTTACGAATCCGCTGAATCCGTACACCAAAGGACTGCTGGCCTCGATCCCCGGTATCGACGGACACCATCAGCGGCGGCTGCAGGCGATCGCGGGAACGATTCCGAGCGCCGCGGCGCCTCCATCGGGATGCCGGTTCCATCCGCGATGCCCGATAGCGATCGCTGAGTGTGCCCGGACCCAACCGGCGCTTGAACAGAAGCGTCCCGATCATTTCGCCGCGTGTATCCGTGTCTGACGTGACGACCGCAACGGCTCCAAGCGTTACCGTTTCCGGCTCCGATACCACGCTTGTGCGGGCCGTCGGATTGCGCAAGGAGTTCGATGCTGGTCCCGATGGGTTCCTCGGTCGGAATCGCCTGACCGTGAAGGCCGTCGCAGGCGTTGACCTCGCGATCAACACTGGCGAAACGCTGGGACTCGTCGGCGAATCGGGCTCGGGCAAATCGACGCTCGGACGCCTGCTACTCAATCTGATCGAGCCGACAGCAGGCAAAGTCTATTTTGAGAATCGCGATTTGAGCACTCTCGCGCGCGCTGAGTTACGTCATCTGCGGCGCGAGATGCAGATTGTCTTTCAGGACCCCTACGCCTCATTGAATCCGCGGATGCGCGTGCGGGCGATTATCGGTGAGGGTATCGAGATTCATCGCCTCGCGCGTGGCCGCGAGAAAGAGGAACGGATTCGCGAGTTGCTCACGATGGTCGGTCTCGGCACCGACTCGCTCGATCGCTATCCGCATGAATTCTCGGGTGGCCAGCGGCAGCGTATAGGAATTGCGCGAGCACTGGCTGTCGGTCCGCGATTTCTCGTCCTCGATGAGCCGGTCTCGGCGCTCGATGTTTCAATTCAGGCGCAGATTATCAATCTGCTGCAGGATCTGCAGGAACGCCTGAACCTGACTTATCTCTTTATCGCTCACGATTTGCGGGTCGTGGAGCACATCAGCCGCCGCGTCGCGATTATGTATCTGGGCAAGATTGTCGAAATAGCGGATCGCACCGCGATCTATGCCAACCCGCGTCATCCGTACACGCGGGCGCTGCTGTCTGCGATTCCGCTGGTCGATGTGACGGCGCATCAGGAGCGAATCAAGTTGCCCGGCGAGACGCCGAGCCCGCTCAATCCGCCGCCAGGATGTGGCTTCCATCCACGGTGCCCTTATGCGAAAGATATCTGCAAGCAGGTCGAACCGCCGCTGCTCGCGGGTAAGAGTAACCAGGCGGTTGCGTGCCACGTTTTCCCTGCGGAGTAGCGAGCAGAAGCAATGGCGTTTACCAGTCGAAAGGAAAACTACCCGGCGGGGAACGCCGCCAACGACAATATCGATCCGTTTCGTCAGTCCGGTTCGGCACCCGTGGTGCCCGGCCAAGCCTGGATCGAGGAACGCACCCGCGTTGCCGTCGGCCGTGGGATCAACGTTTCA
Source organism: Binataceae bacterium (SeqCode) (assembly GCA_035541875.1). GTDB lineage: Bacteria > Desulfobacterota > Binatia > Binatales > Binataceae > JAJPHI01. The sequence continues at coordinate 36,336 of DATKML010000019.1, read as the reverse complement.
GGTCGATTGGTCTTTCAGGAGCCGGTGCGGATCGAGGGGCGATTCAAGGGCGAGGTCAGTTCGAGCGAACTCGTCGTCGTGACGGAGCAGGCCTCGGTGGAAGGACGCGTCCGCACGCCGCGCGTGCTCATTCTCGGCGAATTGAACGGCGAGATTATCGGTGCCAAGTCCGCAGTGCTCGGTCCCAAGGCGCGGGTCAAGGCTGATATCGAGAGTGAATCGCTGACGATCTGCGAAGGGGCCAAGCTCGAAGGCGATATCCGCTACAACGGCCCCACCAAAGCATAACTCTTCCTCTCTCCAACTCCTCAGCACGTTCCGGAGGTACCGGCGGCATGAGTGATCCAACTCTCTCCGAGATGCTCGCGATGGCCGCGATAAGTTATCGCGGCTTCAACCTCATCGGTCCTGCTTCCTTCAAACTGGTCCGTTTACGCCAAGCTCTGGATGAAAGCTTCGGCCGCTTCCCATCGGTTAAGGATAAATGGAAGGTCGTATGGGGTCCGGCTGCGTGCGGCTTGTCTGTCTTCGGACTCGATGATGTCGTGGTCTATGTCGCCGAGGCGGTTGGCGATCCCTCGAACCTGGCGGTGGTGATCAGGGGAACCAACCCGGTATCGCTCGCAGACTGGATTTTCGGCGATCTGATGTTCGAGCAGATGGTCCCGTGGTCCTTCGGCGAGAAGGTTCCTGTCGACGCTAAGATATCCGCCAGCACTGGCTTAGGGCTCGCAATTATCCGGCGTCTCGCCTGGAGCGCCGAAGGTGCCCCCGTCAACGGGCCTGTCCAGGATAAGACGGTGAGCTTCAGCGAGACACTGGAGGGATGGGTTAAGCGGATCGGGGCCCTGTTTCTCTCCAGCCTCAGTAGCGAAATCAAAAATTCGATCGCTCGGTTGGGCGACCTCAACTTCGACCCCATAGCGACTTTGGGACTCCGACACACGTCCGGACAGGCCCTGAAAGAGTTCCTGCGCCAACGTGTCTCGGCGACACAGGACTCGGAGATCTACGTCACTGGGCATAGCAAGGGAGGCGCACTCAGCTCCACGGTCGCGCTCTGGCTGGCGGATACCCAAGGCCACGAGGTTAGTCCGGACGAGTCGTGGGATCCCGAGAATCGTGCCACTATTCGATGCTATTCCTTCGCCGGTCCGACGGCCGGAAACGCGGCCTTCGCGGACTACTCAAATGCGAGGCTGGAAGATCGGTGCCATCGGATCTGGAATCGGATGGATATAGTCCCGCGGGCGTTCGTTTCCGCAGACCTCAGAAAAATTCCGGACGATTACAAGTTCTCCGACATTATCGATTGGCCGCTCAAGAAGCTTATCGACCATGTGGCGGACAAGGCGGAGCAGCTGGGTTACAAACAGATATGTGGCAGCGGAACCGCGCTCGACTGCAGTCTGGCGGAAGGAATGATCTTTCCGACGCAGATTGCCCATCAGCATCTGGACGGCTACCTGGAGAAGATCGGTTTGCTCAAGGAAATGAGCGCCGCCATCCTCTTCAAGCCGGTGCTATAAGGACGGGGTTAGACCCGCAGAGGGTGATTATGATTAGCTAATGGTCTGGACGCGGGCGGCTTTGCCGGTAAGTCCGCGCAGATAGTACAGGCGGGCGCGGCGAACCTTACCACGGCTCAGCACCTGGATCTTCTCAAGACGGGGCGAATGGAGCGGGAAAATACGCTCCACGCCGATACCGTAGGATATCTTGCGCACCGTGAAGGCGGCGCGGCTGCTGCCCCCGTTCATCTTGATCACGATGCCCTCGAAGGACTGGATACGCTCTTTTTCGCCCTCGACGACTTTCACCTGCAGGCGCACGGTGTCGCCGACACGAAACTCAGGAAGGTCACTGCGCAGAGCGCGCTCTTCAATCTTCTTGATAACGCTGTTCATGGGAAAACCAGCCCCCGAGGGAATGGAACGGCAGACTATAGCGGAACGCCCCGTATGACTCAATCCTCCGGGTCGACTACTCCATGCTAGGATAGACGACCTTGCCGGAGCGCAAAGGCAGGCCGCAGTGGGTGCAGGATCGGGCGAAGAGATTCCAGAACGACGGTGTTCCGGTCGTCGCGTGAAAGTAGTTGCGGCATCGCGGGCAATGGCTGAAGGCTACCACCGCAACCATATGGACGATCGCGATCAGCCACGCGAGCATGATCGCGATTACCACCAAATTCGAGTGGATGAAGCGGTTGCCGAGTAAGAAGACCGGTATGTAACCCGCTAGAAGAAGCCACAGCTTCAACCTAGAGCTTTGGATTCTCCGCAACGCCTGTTGTTCTTCGGGCAGCATCGCGGGCTCCTACTTCCGCTTAACGAGGTCGCCGGGTTCGTCGCCCTCGCGCGAAAGGCGCGAATGGCTCAGGAGGCCCGTCGTCAGCAGGGATACACCGATTATTGAGAGTAGAACCCCGAGCAGGCCGCCGACGCTCCGCAACTCCTGTCCGGCAGTCTCGATCACCAGATCGGTTCCGGTGGTCAGGATGATAGCACCGAAGAAAATCATGATATCGGAGAACAATCGCATCGGTATCGACCCGGCTTAAGTGGTTCGGGCGAGCTTAGCGCATGGTGTCGAGCGCGAGAATAGCAAGTGGACCGAATGGGCTCAGCGGCCGCGCAGACGATCGAGCATGATACTGGCGGCGGCACGGACCGACAGATGGTTGTAGGCGCCTGGACCATTGATCGGCGCAAGCTCGATATCCGCGCGATCGCGCATCGCGGGCGCCATCCCGAAACCGGTACCGAGCATCAGCATCACCGGGGCCGCATCGGGACGATTGACTTCCTCGCGCAGCGCCGCATAGCTCATCCCTTGCTCCAGTCGCGCCGACGTAAAAGCGAGCCGCGGCCGGACCCTGCTTAGAGCTTCCGCGCCCTTAATTGCTGAATCGAGGTCCTCGACCACCTCCACCAGATCGAGCGCCTCGCGCCGACGCGTGTCATAGAGGCGCCCGGGATCGAGCCGCCAATGGTCCATCACTTTGGCCGCGAATTCGCGTTGTTCGGGTAGCGGGTGAACGACGAAAAAAGCGCGCACGCCGTAAGTACGCGACGAACGCGCGATATCATGCAGATCGAGACTCGTGATCATCGAGGAGACGATTTTGCCGGTGCGATCGACCACCGGATAATGAATCAGTGCAACGAAGAGATCGGCCACGTCAGTTCTTGTTTCTCGACGGTATCAGATCGGGCCGGCGACGCGCCGTACGCTTGCGGGCTTCGGCCGCGCGCCATTCGCGGATTTTGGCGTGATTACCGCTCAGCAGCACTTCCGGCACGCGAATACCGTTGAATTCCTCGGGCCGCGTATACTGCGGATACTCGAGGCCGGCGGTATCGCCGAACGACTCCTCCCGCAACGATTCGGGGTTTCCCAGCACACCGGGAACCAGCCGCGCGACGGTTTCGATCACGACCATCGCGGGTAATTCTCCGCCACACAGCACGTAATCGCCGATTGAGATTTCGCGATCGACCAGGGTGCGAATCCGCTCGTCGAAACCTTCATACCGTCCAGCGATCAGCAACAAGCCTTTGCTCTCGCTGGCAAGCTCCCGGGCCATCGACTGATCGAAGACCTCGCCCTGCGGCGTCATCAAGATGCGTGTGAGTCCCGGCGATTGAGCTTCGACCGCCGCGATCGCGGCGGCTACCGGCTCAGGTCGCATCACCATCCCGCTGCCGCCGCCGTAAGGCGTATCGTCGGTCTGACGATAGTTGCCGATCCCATGCTCGCGCAGATCATGCGGAGTGATCGAAATCAGACCCTGTTTGCGCGCCTTACCGATCAGCCCCAAATCGAGGGCCGCGAACATCTCGGGGAAGAGTGTGATGACGTGGAATTGCATCGTGGTAAGAGGCAGCGGATCAGTCGAGCAGGCCGGCGATTGCTTCGATCGTGATCACGCGATGGTCGAAATCGAGATGCTTAATCACGTCGGCGATCACCGGGACGAGCACCTCGGAGGAGTCCTTCTCCACCACCATCACATCGTTGGAGCCGGTCGGAAAGATATCGGTGACAGTGCCGATAGACTCGCCCTCAACAGTCCTTACTTCGCATCCGATAGCGCGGAAGTTGTAAAACTCATCGTCCTTTTCGGGCGGCAAATCCGCGATCGCGATCATCGCGATAGTGCCGCGCAAGGCCTCGGCCGCATCGCGTGTGGCGACGCCTTCGAGCTCGAGTCGCACCGCTCCTCTACCGAGAGGCGCAACTTGTGCGATGGTGTAGGTACGCCGCTCACCCCCGGTATCGAGGATAATCTCCCCACCCGTTACGAGGCTGGTCGAGTCGGGATTATCGAGCGCAAGACGGAGCCCGCCGCGCACCCCGTGGGGTCGCGCGACGTAGCCGAGTCGGACTGCTGAGTCTGCGCTCGCGCCCTTCGCGCGAGCCATCGGTCGCGCAGGGCTGGCCAAGGCTTACTTCTCTTCGATTATTTCGAGCACGACCTTGCGGTTCGTGCGCGAGGCCACCGCGTTCAGGATCGTACGGATCGATTTCGCCGTGCGCCCCTGCTTTCCGATGACGCGGCCGAGATCTTCCTTGGCTACTCGTAATTCGAGTACCGAGGCCGTATCCCCCTGGGTTTCCTTAACTTCGACCGCATCAGGGTTATTCACCAGCTGTTGCGCCAGAAACTGCACTAGCTCTTTCATGGCTGGCTCCTAAGAGGCGGAAATTTTCGGGTCGATGATTAAGCGGCGCTGCTAGCCTGCTTGATCAGCTTTTTCACGGTGTCGCTGGGCAGGGCACCGGCTTTCAGCCATCGTTCCGTATCTTCCTTCTTCAGCGTGACCTTCGGCGGATCCGTCGCAGGATCATAGGTGCCGAGCTGATCGACGAATCGACCATCACGCGGCGAGCGCGAATCGGCTACCACGATACGAAAAAACGGCTTTTTGCGGCCGCCGTGGCGCCGCAAACGGATAACAAGTCCCATCGGTTACCTCGTGTTCTAGTAATCTACCTTAGCTGGTCGGTGTTTTGCCAATCGTTCGGTTACCGGCCCAGCCCAAATCCCTGCAGGAGAGAGCGACCCGCGCCCATCTTGGTGACCTTCTTCATCACCTTGCGAGTCTGGTCGAACTGCTTCAGAAAGCGATTCACATCCTGCACAGACGTCCCGCTACCCGCGGCGATCCGCGAACGGCGACGGCCATTAAGAATAAGATGATTTCGCCGCTCTTGAAAAGTCATTGAATCGATTATGGCCTGGATTTTAACCAGTTCGTGCCTGGCCTCATCGGAATCGGCGGCCCCGGCAAGCTTCTTCAGACCGGGGATCATGGCGATCAGATCGCCGATCGATCCCATCTTCTTGATAGCTTTGAGCTGTTCACCGAAGTCTTCAATCGTAAATTCATTCTTCTTGAACTTACGTTCGAGCTCCTTGGCCTTCTTCTCATCGTAGTTCTGCTGGGCCTTTTCGATCAGGCTCAGCATATCGCCCATCCCGAGGATGCGGGACGCTAGGCGATCGGGATGGAAAACCTCGAAGTTGTCGAGCTTTTCGCCCAGACCAGCGAAAAGAATCGGCGCACCGGTGACAGCACGGACCGATAAGGCGGCACCGCCACGAGCGTCACTATCCAGCTTGGTGAGAATCAGTCCCGAGAGCTTCAGGCGATCGTGGAAGCCCTGCGCGACGTTAACCGCGTCCTGACCGGTCATCGCGTCGGCGACGAGAATCGTATGATGAGGCGCGGCAGTGCCTTGCAACCGCGACAGCTCATCCATCAAATCTTCATCGATCTGAAGGCGGCCGGCGGTATCGATCAACAGAACATCGTGGCCACCAAGGTCGGCACGCGCCAGGGCGCGACTGACAATCTCAACCGGGTCTTGATTCGGGCTGCTCTCCGCTACTGGAATCCCGGCCTGCTGACCGAGGATACGCAACTGCTCCATCGCGGCGGGTCGCCGGACGTCGGTCGAGACCATCAGCGGATGGCGTTTGCGCTCGCGTTTCAGAAAGAGAGCGAGCTTGGCCAGCGAGGTCGTCTTACCAGAGCCCTGGAGGCCCACCAGCATGATTTTGACCGGCGGCTTGACCTTGAGATCGAGCTCGCGGGCCTGCCCACCCATCGTCTCGCGCAATTCGTTGGCGACGAAGCGAATCAGATGCTGTTCGGGGGTGAGCGAACGCAGAACTTCCTGGCCGAGCGCCTTCTTCTTTACGTGATCGACAAAGTCGCGAACGACCTTGATATTGACATCGGCTTCGAGCAGCGCGAGACGAACCTCGCGCAGCGCCTCATCGATATTCTTTTCGGTGATACGGCCTTGCCCGCGAAGCTTCTTGAAGACGCCTTCGAGGCGATCACTCAGCGTGTCGAACATGATTCAGATGCGCTTGCGGGCTTGGATGTGGAATTAAGGCCTAAAGTTCTGGTTTTGCGAGATTTATAGGCTATGGAACGACCAGAAACTTGTCAAACCGGTATGATTTCGCCCTTAGGAGCTTAGAGCGCTAAACGATCGAGCGAGCGGTACTGGATGGCCTCGCTCAGGTGATGGGCCTGAATCGAGCCGCCGCCATCGAGGTCCGCGATAGTCCGCGCGACCTCGAGAATTCGCGTATAGGCGCGGGCGCTCAGTCCAAGCCGATTGATCGCGAGTTCGAGTAATTGCTCGCCCCTAGGCCTCGACCCGGCAATGCGCATGCAACTCTCGCGCACCCATCTGAGCGTTGCAGAAGTAGCCGGTGCCTCGAAAGCGTTCGAGCTGGAGATCGCGGGCGTGATTCACGCGCGCCCGGATCGCTTCTGAGGTCTCGCCGGGGCTGCGGTCGGTCAGCTCGCGATACTTCACTGCCGGCACCTCGATATGAATATCGATTCGGTCGAGCAGCGGTTCGGAGATACGTGAGCGATAGCGCTGAATCACGATCGGCGAGCAGGTGCATTCGTGTTGGGAATCGGTAAAGAAGCCGCACGGGCAAGGATTCATCGCTGCGACGAGCATCACGCTCGCCGGGAAGGTCACGGTGCCCATCACGCGCGCGATCGTAATTTTGTTGTCTTCGAGCGGCTGGCGCAGGACTTCGAGCACGTTTTTGCGAAATTCAGGCAGCTCATCCAGAAAGAGCATGCCGTTGTGCGCGAGACTCACCTCACCGGGGCGCGTAATCGGACCGCCGCCAATCAGGCCCGCGTCGAGATCGTATGATGGGGCGACCGGAAGGGCCGCGTCGCAATCAGCGCTCGCCCATCGAGGATCCCTGCGACGCTGTGGACCTTGGTCTTCTCGATCGCCTCCTCGAAGGTCATCGCGGGCAGAACCGTAGGAATCCGCTTGGCCAGCATTGTCTTGCCCGATCCCGACGGCCCGACCATCAGCACGTTATGGCCCCCCGCAGCGCAACCTCCAGCGCGCGCTTGGCCTGCTCCTGCCCCTTCACCTCGCTGAAATCGACGTTGTAGCGACCGGCAGCCTCGAACAGCGCTCGAATATCGGTGCCGTTGGTTTCGGGTTGGCGTAGTTCCTCGAAGAACTCGATCGCCTCCTGCAGGGTCTCGACACCGATTACGGCGAGTCCCTCGCCAATCACCGAGGCTTCCGACGCGTTCTCGCGCGGCAGCACTATTCCATCCATCCGGCGCGAGCGAGCCAGAATCGCGCTGGGTAGTGCGCCCTTGATTCCTTTGATCCTTCCATCGAGCGCGAGTTCGCCGAGCACCAGATAGCGCCCGAGCCGATCGCGTTTCTCGATAAAGCCGCCGGCGCTCAGGATACCGAGCGCCATCGGCAGGTCGAACGCGGAGCCCTCCTTACGCGTATCGGCGGGAGCGAGGTTGATGGTGATCTTGCTGGAGGGGAAGTCGTAGCCGGAGTTTCGGATCGCGGACTTCATCCGGTCGTAGGCCTCGCGGACGGCCCCTTCGGCAAGCCCGACCATCCGGAAGGCGGGCGTACCACCACCGATATCGACTTCGACTTCAACCGGGAACGCATCGACCCTGGCGATCGCGCTGGAAAGGACACTCGCGAGCAAGCTCTGCTACCCTGATGTCATATAGCGGACTATTCACCGGAAGTCAGCAAATATGACAGCGGGCCATTGCGGCAGGCTTTGCGAACAATGAGCAGATACTTTCTTGCCATTCGGAGCGTAGCGGAGGAATCAACGCGGAGCGATGGAGTCTTCCGACAAGGACCAAAAATCGCGTCGCGCTGATCCCTCCGCTACGCTCGGAGACTCGCTTCGGTCGGGATGACAACAGAGTTTGGACAGAGGCCGCCTAGTCCCAAACAGCCTTGTCCTCGATAAGCGATACACGCTCCGCTTCGCTGTAGCCGAGTAGCTCGCCCAGCACGTAGTCGTTCGATGATCCGATCGTCGGGGACGGCGACCGGAAAGATCCCGGCGTGCGCGAGAGCTTCGCCGGCAGACCGGTGACGTGCGTTGTGCCACCGTCCGGCAACGTCACCGTGCCCCAGAAATCGCGCGCCTGAAGCTGAGGATTGCGGGCGCAGATATCTTCGCCGTTGCATACGACGCCCGCGGCGATACCGTGTCGCTGCAGATGCTCCATCGCGGCTTCGGCCTCCTGCCCGATCGTCCACCGAGAGACGTGCTCGTCGAGCTCGGCATGCTTCCGCATCCGCAGATAGAGCGTACGAAATTTCGGATCAGTAGCCCAAGCCGGTGATCCGATCGCCGCAACGAAACGCTCCCATTCCGGCTGTGTGCGGACGCTAATCGCGATCCAGCGGTCATCATCTTGATCACGTCTGGCGCACTTATAGACGCCGTGTGGTGCGGCCGGAACTTCCTGCGATTCATAGCGAGGCGGCTCAGGCTTGCGGCCGTTCACCGCGATATCGAGCAGCGAGGGCCCCATCACGCTGACCAGAGCCTCGAACTGGGCAAGATCGACGAACTGCCCCTGACCGGTCTGCTTGCGATGCCACAGCGCCATCAGCGCCGCCGCCGCGCCGCTGTAGCCGCCAGACATATCGGCATAGGAATAGCCGAAGCCGGCAACGTTGCCGTCGGCCTCGCCCATCATCAGGGTAACGCCGCTCAGCGCCTGCAGCGTCGGGCCGTAACTGACGTAGTTCGATCGCGGTCCGGTGTGGCCGAGTCCCGACATGCTGATGCAGATGATATCGGGCTTGATCCGGCTGAGGCTCGCGTAATCCATCCCCCAACTGCGCATTACACGCGCCGAGAAATTATCCATCACGAGGTCGCTCTTCTGCGCGAGTCGCCGCGCGACTTCGATACCGCGCGGATGCGACATGTTCACTGCGATCGAGCGCTTGTTGCGATGGAGATCGCCCTGCAGTCCAATCTGACGCGATCCCGGAGGTCCGGGTTTGCGTTCCAGCTTGATCACCTCGGCACCGAAATCGGCGAGGGTACGAGTCGCGACGGGTCCCGCCACCACCCAGGTAAAATCGAGGACGCGGATTCCCGCGAGAGGTAACTCAGCCATTAAATCACTCCCTCCGCGGTCAGCGTGCCGACTTCCGCCGGCTCAAGACCAAGATCGTTGCGCAGAATTTCCGCCGTATGCTCGCCGAGCAGTGGAGGACGCCGATAGACGCGCCACGGCGATCCGTTGAAGAGGTACGGCGCGCCGGGATAGCGAAAGCTGCGACCCAGTTCCGGATGCTCGACCTCCACGAAGTAGCCGCGCCCGGCTAGCTGCTCGTCCTCAAACAGTGCTTCAGGCGATCGCACCGAAGCAAAGGGCAGGCGCAGGGTTTGGGCGCGTTCGAGCAGATCATCGCGGCTGTAATCCTTGGCCCATTCGTCGAGAACGTCGAACAGGTGCTCCGCGTGCTCGCCACGGTAGAGCGCATCCTCCCATTCGGGTGCGAGCAGATCCTCAGCTTTGCCGTCGCCGGCAACCCACTCGACCAGCGAAGTCCAATCGCCAAGTGAGCAGTGCATGATGTAGCCGTCGCGGCATCGCCCGATACGAAAGTAACGGCTCCAATGCAGCGTGCCGCGCCGTGGCTCGATCCGACGCTCGGCGAAGTAGCTGCCTGCGACATGCTCAACCGCGCAGGTCGTCGCCTCCTGCATGCTGAGATCGATCCACTGACCCTCGCCGTCGCGGTCGCGCGCGAAGAGCGCGCACATCGTCGTGATCAACCCGAAGTAGGCCGACGCATGATAGGCCTGCAAGCCAAACGGGCGAACGGGCTGACGCCCCGGCCATCCGTTCACGTAGAGCATCCCGCTCTGCGCCGCGAGCACCGTATCGTCGGCAACAAAATCTCGATACGGACCGGTCTGGCCGAAGGGCGTCATCGAGAGCAGGATCAGCGCCGGATTGATCTCGCGGAGCTTCTCCCATCCGAGACCCATCGCGCCGAGGCGGCCCGGCTTGTAGCTCTCGATAATGATATCGGCCGAGCGCGCGAGCCGGAGCAGAAGCTCGACACCCGCAGGCTGACTCAGATCTAGGGTTATCGAGCGCTTATTCAGATTGTAGAACCAATAGAACAAACTGCGATCATGATGCGGTTGGTCATCGACGAAAGGGCCGATACGTCGCGCTGCATCGCCGCCGGGCGGTTCGACTTTGATCACATCGGCGCCCATATCCGCCATCAGGCGCGAACATAGGCTGCCGCGATAATCCGCCAAGTCGAGAATCTTCAAGCCGGCAAGGGCCGATCCTTTTTCCATGCGATCGCTTTAGCAGGAGAGACCGCTTCCCGTCATTCGAGGGGCTCACGAAGGCTTGTCGAGCTCCAATCGACGGCAAAGACCAACAGAAAACACAATTGGCCAAAACAGCTCTATGGACATATTAACGTCTTAATGGTTCTATTAAAGCTATTCGTGACAGACGCTCCCGGGGGAGCATCTATCTGTCGACGAAGAATTGGGGGAAGGGGAACAGGTGGCATGGGCGATGTAATAGCCGATCGGGTTATTCCGTTCTTCTCGATTTGGGTGATACCGCGCTCGACGATTCGTCGAGTTGTCGACACCGAGCCAGACAGCCTCGTTATCGGTATCGCATGGATTCTCGGTGCACTGATCGCGCTGACGATCCAGGTCGAGGTAAATGCGGGCGTCCTCAAATACCAGGCCCTGGATTGGTTCAAAGAGATGGGTCCGGCCGCGATGGGGATGACGGTCTTCAGCGCTGGTATCGCGGCCATCGGGATGGTCTATTTTCTAGGTTTCGTCTACGCGTGGGCCGGTCGGGTACTCGGCGGCCTTGCCGATGCGCGTGATGTTCGTACCGCCGTGGCTTGGGGATGGGTGCCGGCCATCATTCTAAGTCTGGTGGCTATAACCTCGACGTTGTTCGATCCTGGCAGCAACGCCTGGGACAAAGCTCCGTCGACAATCCTCGATCAAATCACGGTCTGGCTGATCGCAGAGATCGCGCTCAAGGTGTGGGCCTTTCTGGTGTCGGTGCAGACACTCGCCGAGGTCCATCGCTTTTCTGCCTGGCGCGCCGTAGCCACCAAAGGGATTGGATTCCTGGTGGTGGGCTTCGTAGGCCTTGGCATCTTTATCTTGATGACCTCGGTCAGTCTGGTTGCCTCCATGATCTGACCAGTCCGCCACTCGCTTCCGCCGCATTCGTTTAGCTATGTTGTAGGGCATCGCTCCGCTCGACGGCGGAGCTTTATCCTCTAGGGGCGGCGGTGTTCCGCTCACCGGTACTATTTACGTGGCAGAGAGCGATTATAAAGCAACTTTAAAGCTTCCCAAGACCGATTTCCCGATGAAGGCGAATTTGCCGAAGCGGGAACCCGAAACCCTCGAACGCTGGAGCACCGAAAAGCTCTACGAGCGCCTGCTCGAATCGCGCAAAGATGCGCCAGCATGGGTGCTTCACGATGGCCCGCCCTACGCCAACGGCCGCGTCCATTTCGGCACTGCGCTGAACAAGATCCTGAAGGATTTCATCGTGCGGTCGCACTCGATGCTTGGGTTTCGCACGCCGTACGTCCCGGGATGGGATTGCCACGGCATGCCAATCGAGCATCAGGTGGCGCGCGACCTCGGCGAGAAGATCCGCACGATGCCGAAGCTCGAAGTGCGGAAGCTCTGCCGCCAATTTGCAGAGAAATGGCTCGATATCCAGCGCGGCGAATTTATCCGGCTCGGCGTGATGGGTGACTGGTTCAACCCGTACCTGACTTTCGCCTACGATTACGAAGCGGCCGAGATTGCGGTGCTGCGCCAGATGCTGGAAGCGGGTTTCATTTACCGCGATCTGCGTCCGGTGCATTGGTGCTTCGATTGTCGCACGGCGCTGGCCGAAGCCGAGGTCGAGTATCGCGACCATACGTCGCCTTCGATCTACGTCGCGTTTCGACTGAACAATAACGTCACCGATCCTGCGGTGTTGGCGGCCAAAACCGACGAAGGCGCGGAACTCGCTGCCGCGCATAAGGCAGGCAAGCTCTTCGCGGTTATCTGGACCACAACCCCGTGGACGCTGCCGGCCAACCTCGGTATCTCGCTCAACGAAACCTTCGATTACGTCGCACTCAAAGCGGGCGACAGCTATTACATCGTGGCGGCGCGTCTCGCGGGTGTCGTCGAAGAAGCCTGCGGCCTCAAGGTCGACAAGCGGATCGCGATCAGTCAGGACGCACTCAAGGCGCTCGACGGGAAGGATATCTTCCGCCATCCGTTTGCGGATCGTGACGGCCGCCTGATGTTCGGTGATCACGTCACCGCCGACGCGGGTACTGGTCTCGTTCATACCGCGCCCGGTCACGGCTACGAGGACTTCGTTATTGGCAATCGCTACGGCCTGCGCACTTTTACGCCAGTCGATGACGCCGGACGATTCACCAACGATGCCGGACGATGGGTCGGCGAGAATGTCTTCAAGGCCAACAACGCGGTTGTCGATTATGTGAAATCGATTGGCGCGCTGCTCAAGGTCGAAACGCTTTCGCACAGCTATCCGCATTGCTGGCGTTGCAAAAATCCGCTGATCTTCCGCGCGACTGAGCAGTGGTTCCTGCGGATCGATCACAACGGTCTGCGTGAGCGGGCACTCGCCGAAATCGATCGCGTGAAGTGGGTTCCACCGTGGGCGCGGGATCGTATCCGCAACATGGTTGAAGGTCGCCCCGACTGGTGTCTCTCACGGCAGCGCGCGTGGGGCGTGCCGATTCCGGCGTTGCAGTGCACGAAGTGCAACAAGGTCTCGCTCGATGCCACTGTGCTTCGCAATACCGAAGAGATCTTTGCGCGCGAGGGATCTGATTCCTGGTATGCGCGACCCGCTTCTGACTTCGCCGGCGATTTCGCCTGTTCGTGCGGCAGCCGCGAATTTATCAAGCAGGAAGACGTGCTCGACGTTTGGTTCGATTCGGGATGCTCCCACGCGGCGGTGCTGGTGAAATCGCGCAACCTGGATTGGCCCTGCGACGCCTACGTCGAGGGTGTCGATCAGACTCGCGGATGGTTCCAGGTATCGCTCATCACAGCCGCGGCAGTGCGCGAGAAGGCGCCCTACTCCACCGTCGTTAGCCACGGACTCGCGCTCGATGAACTCGGCCGCAAGATGTCGAAGTCGCTCGGGAATTTCGAGTATGCCTCGGAAGTCGTGAATCGGATGGGCGCTGACGTCTTCCGGCTGGTCTTTGCGTCGGTCGATTACAGCTCCGACATGAATGTGGGCGATAATCTCTTCAGCGCGGTTGCTGAGGCCTATCGCAAATTCCGCAATACCGCCCGCTACATGCTGGGGAATCTCGCGGATTTCGATCCGGCGCGGGATTCAATCGCGCCCGATCAGATGCTTGAATTCGACCGCTTTATCCTTGGTCGGATGGAGAAGCTCAAGGCCACGGTGCGCCGCGCCTACGAGGAGTTCGACTTCCAAGCCGCCTATCACGGCATTCTGAATTTCGTCGTTATTGATCTGAGCTCGCTTTATATCGACGTCGCGCGCGATCGCCTTTACTGCGACGGAGCGAAGTCACGGGAACGACGCTCGGCACAGACGACGCTCCACTTGATGCTCGATGCGCTCGTGCGGATGCTCGCGCCGCTAATCCCGTTCACCGCTGACGAAATCTATTCGCATATCCCTGGACGATCGGAGAGCAGTGTACATCTGCTGACGCTGGTACCCGCCGATCCGCGCTTTGCCGACGCGGACCTTGAGGCGCATTGGGAACGCTTGCTGGAAGTCCGCGACCAAGCGCTTAAGCTGCTCGAATCGATGCGGCAGGCAGGCACGATCGGCGCGCCGCTCGAAGCGCGGGTGAGTCTCGGAGTAACGGCGGCGGAAGCGAACGGCTGGCAGGAATCGCTCCAGCGCAATCAAAACATCCTGAAGGACCTGTTCATCGTTTCGGACGTGAAGACACTGGCCGAGCAAGAAATCGACGGAATCAAGGCGAAGGCCAACGGCGATGAAGCCTTCAAAATCGACGAAAAATTTGGTCGCGTCACCGCTCAACCCCCGGTCGTGCTGGTGGGTGAGCGTGCCAGTGGAGCCAAGTGCCAGCGATGCTGGTGCTACTACGATGATGGCGGGCACGAGAGTCTGTGCTCACGCTGCCGCACCGTGGTCGCCGCCGAGTCCGCGTGAACGCTGAAATCGCATCCGAGATGACGGACGTCGTGAGCCCGACGCCCGAGCGGAGTCGGCTCGTCCCGATGCTGCTGCTGGTCACTTTGCCGGTGCTCGCACTCGATCAGATCAGCAAGCATCTGATCAGATCGAACTTCGCGCTCTATCACAGCCGCCCGCTTATCACCGGATGGCTCGATCTCACCTATACGCTGAATCCGGGCGCCGCCTTCAGTTTGTTCGCGACGATGCCGGAGACCTTCCGCCATCTGTTTTTCGTGGCGCTCTCACTCGCGGCGATTATCGTGCTGACCGTGATGCTCGCGCGGCGATCAACGCAGCTTTCGTCCGCGATAGCGTTCGCACTGATCCTCGGCGGCACGATTGGCAACCTGATCGATCGACTCACTATCGGGCGCGTGGTCGATTTCATCTATTTCCATCACGAGTCTTTCAGCTATCCGGTCTTCAATCTGGCTGACAGCGCGATCACCACTGGCGTCGCTATCGTCCTGCTGTTCAGCTTTCTGGAAAGCAGAGAGACCGCGTCCGACGCAGACACCGCGATTTGACGCTCTAGGTCCGGTCGATCTACGTTTGGGCTATCGGCCCACCGCCGACGGGGAGTAATTTCAATGGCGAAGAACGTCAACACGGTGACTGGAACCGTTTCGTCCGACAAGCTCGGGACAACACTGCTGCACGAGCATCTGCTGGTCGGATGGGCCGGATGGGAACTTGATTGCAAAGCGCCGCGCTTCGATCGCAAGGCAGCGATGACTGGCGCGGTTGATCGTTTGAAAGAACTGAAGGACCTGGGTCTCGGAACCTTCGTCGATCCCTGCCCCAATGATATCGGGCGCGACGTCGTCTTCATGGCGGAAGTGGCCGACAAGACGGGCGTGAATATCGTCTGCTCGACGGGCCTTTACAAAGAAGACCTCGGCAACACGGTCTATATGAAACAGCGCTCGGCCGACGAGATCGCAGAGATCTATGTCGCCGAACTGACCGAGGGAATCGGCGAGGCTGGAATCAAGGCCGGCCTGATTAAGTGCGCAACCGGCAAGGACCATATCACCGAATACGAAGAGAAGTGCCTGCGAGCCGCAGCACGCGCCTCCAAGGCGACGGGCGCTCCGATCACGACCCATACCGAAGAGGGCACGATGGGCCGCGAGCAGCTCGATATCTTTAAGTCTGAGGGCGTCGACCTGAGCAAAGTGATTATCGGCCATAGCTGCGGATCGTCGAATCTCGGCTATCACACCGACATGCTCGATCGCGGATGCTACCTCGGTTTCGATCGCTTCGGCCTCGATTTCGTCCATCCCGATCGCTTGCGGATCGCCTCGCTGATCGGCTTGCTGGGTATCGGCTTCGAGAAGCAGCTGATCCTCTCGCACGACTCGGTCGCCTGTATCCTCGGACGCGGCCTCGGTCTCTCGCCCGAAGTGATGGAGATGATCAAGAACTGGAAGCCCACGCACATTTTCAAGAATATCCTGCCCAAGCTGCGGGAGGCGGGCGTGCCCGAAGCCAAGCTCAACACGATGCTGGTGGAGAATCCGCGGCGTTTCTTCGAAGCCTAAGGATTAACTTTCGCAAATCTCAGGGGACGATGGCTCAAGTCATCGTCCCCTTTTTGTTGGACGTATCATTCCAGCTACGCTTTGACTAACGAGGACACCACCATGCCCGCACGAGTACGACGTCAGCGCAAAAACCTCTCCACGCGAATCCGCCCGGAGCATCTGGAGCGTCTTAACAAGCTGACCGAACGCGGCATCGGAAGGGTTTTGCGCGTCGCCTACGAGGGCTTCAACAATCACAACGACATGCTTTGGGCGTCGGGGCTGACCTACACATCAACGCTGTCACTCGTACCGATCCTCGCTATCGGGCTCTCGGCGGTGAAGGGTTTGGGGTTTTCCGATCGGATTAAGCCCGTTATCCAGCAATTCCTGGCGGTGAACTCCCCCGAAGTTGCTGATCGGCTGATGGAGTTCGTCGGCAATATCAACGCGCGGACGCTCGGGGCGGTCGGCGCGGCGAGTCTGCTCTTCACCGTGGTCCTGACGCTCGGAACGATCGAGCGAGCGCTCAACAGCATTTTCAATGTTCCGCAAGCGCGTGGCTGGATTCGGAAATTCACCGACTATCTGAGTCTCGTTTTCACCTTTCCAGTGCTGCTGACCGCCGCGGTTCCACTAAAACACAACCTGCAAACGGAACTCCCCGATTTGCGTATCGTCGGATGGGTCGTCGGAACAATTCCGATTTGGATCGGGTTTACGATTCTTTATCTCTTTTTCCCAAACACCCGCGTGCATCTGAAGAACGCCGCGATCGGAGGCCTGGCCGCCGCTATCCTGCTCGAAATAGCCCAATGGGGTTATGTTCATTTTCAGGTAGGCGTGGCTCATTCGCAGGCGATCTACGGTGCCCTGGCGGCGCTGCCGGTCTTCCTGACATGGATTTATCTATCGTGGATTATCGTGCTGGTAGGAGCTGAAGTAACGGCCGCGGCGGAAGGCACAGAACCTTCATTCGACCTTGATTATCGATCGCCGCGTTTTCATAAGATTGCCGCGATCCTGACGATGGCGCGAGCCGGCGCGCGGATGCTGGAACGCGAGCCGAAGCCCTGCACCGACCGGAGCCTTGCAGCGGAGTTGGGAGCTCCTCCGGTCGCAGTGCGGCCAGTGATCGATGAATTAATCAACGCCGGCTTAATTCACGAGGTCGGCCCCAGTTTCGACGTCAAAGCCAATGCGCAGGGAATCTTCCTCTCACGAGACGCCGACGCGATATCGATTAGTGAGGTGCTAGATTGCCTTGAGAAATCGGGCGAGTCGGTCGACGGCGATGAACAGATTGCCGACTTGCTCGACCGTCTGCATATCGCGCAGGTTCATGCCGTCGCGGCGATGACGGTCAAAGAACTGACCGCCGCGCCTGCAAGAAAATCGGCTTAGTATCAGTTTTCGTCGAGTAGCCGCCGCAACGATTCCAATTCGCTGCGGATCTCGGCAAGGGCGGGATTGCGAGCGGCTGGCGTGCCCGGCGGCGGTCGTACCGGTGTTTCGCTCTCTTCTGGCGTGGATTTAGGCTGCTCCGGTGTCGCGGCCCCAGCGCAAAGCTTGTCGAGGCCGACTTCGCGGATATGCTTCTTGGCGCCTGCGATCGTATAGCCTTCGACGTGCAACAGCTTTTTAACCAGTTGGAGCAGTTCGATATCACGCGGCCGATACATCCGATGGGATGATGACGCATGATGGGGCTTGAGAAAGGAAAACTGCGTCTCCCAGAAGCGTAAGACGTACGCTTCAACACCGAGAAGACGCGCCGCTTCGCCAATCTTCAGCGGCCGATCGTCGGTCGGGGTCGAATTGGCTCGGCGCGGCTTACGAGCCGCGGGCTTTGAGCTTGCACGCGCCATCAGTCCAGCTTCCGATGGTTGAGAATCCGCTCCTTCAGTAGCTCACTTGCGGTAAAAGTCAGGACACTGCGTTCCGAAATCGTGAGCGCCTCGCCCGTCTGTGGATTACGACCACGACGCGCCCGTTTATCATTAACCCCGAAAGTTCCGAACCCTGAAATCTTAACCTTTTCCTTGCGGCACAAGCTCTCGCGCATCAGCGCGAAGATCTCATCCACGGCCGCCTCCGCATCCTTCTTGGGACAGTTTGCACGCTCGGCGACTATCTCAACCAGATCGGCTTTGGTCATTGATGCTGCCCGCTATGGTTCCCCAATCCCAAAACGCAGACAACTATTGCCGCAGTTCCGCACCCAGTCGCGACGAGGCTTGCTCAACCAGGGTCGCGTGCATGCGATTCACTTCATCATCCGTAAGCGTACGATCTTTCCGGCGATATCGACAGGCCACGGCCACACTCTTTTTGCCCGCCGGAAGGGATTCCCCTTCATAAACGTCGAACAGCTCGACACTCTCGAGCATCGGTATATTCAGCGCGGCGATAGTCTCGGTAACACGTTTTGCCGGCAAATCGCGATCGAGCAGCAACGCCAGGTCGCGTCGGATCGCCGGGAAGCGCGGCGGAGCCAAGACCGGCTGACGCGCAGCGGTCGCAAAGGTCCGCACCAGAGCCATATCCAGCTCGAAGAGCACGCAGGGGCTCGTCAGATCCAGTCGGAGCATCTGATGCGGATGCAGCTCGCCAATCACGCCCAACTGTTCGCC
Source organism: Binataceae bacterium (SeqCode) (assembly GCA_035541875.1). Classification (GTDB taxonomy): domain Bacteria; phylum Desulfobacterota; class Binatia; order Binatales; family Binataceae; genus JAJPHI01. The sequence continues at coordinate 17,574 of DATKML010000019.1, read as the reverse complement.
TTCCGATTTGATAACCGCCGCTCGCCCCGGATGAAGATACGGCGCGAAGCTCGACGGCACCGGTTCAAAAGTAAGCTTTCGCGAGGCGGCCAAGGTCGCGAGGCTCGTCTCGAGAATGCCTTTGAGGCTCGCGAAGTCGGCCTGCACAGAAGGCCTTCCTATCGCGCCCATCGCGTAGTCGCCGTAGCTCACGGCAGCGACGCGCTCGAACTCGCTCGCGACGCCATTCAGCATCCCGAAGACCTTGCCAATCTCAAACATATGAAAGGCACTGGCTTCGCGGTTCAGGTTAAAGCGCAGAGCAGTTAGTAATCCGGGCAAGAGGCTCCGGCGCATCTCCGAGAGTTCCGACGATAACGGATTAGTGACACGCAGCGGTTCCGTTCCGGCCAAGCCGGGGAATTGCTCGTTGTCGGCAGGCGCAACGAAGCCGATTGTCTTGGCTTCGGCCAAACCACAACCGTTCAGCGTTTCGCGAACCTTCCGCACCAGCATCCGCGCGCTATCAGGCGGAGGAACGAGCGCCGTGCGAACTGGAGGAATCGCCGGGATTTCCGAAAGTCCGGCCAGTCGCGCGACTTCTTCGGCAAGATCGGCCGTTTCGTTGATATCCGGACGGAACGACGGTGCCGAGACTTTCAATTTGCCGCGACCCGCATTCTCGACCGTAGCGCCCACCGCGCGTAGCCGGCGCTTAACCTCAGCAGGCGGGATGGTAACGCCGAGAATCGCAGCCATCGCCGCGGGATCAAAATCGATCACTCGCGGCGCAGCCGGTCGCGGCTCAACGTCGAGCACCGTCGATACGACGCGCCCGCCCGCGAGCTGGCCGATAAGTTCACTGGTGCGAAGTACCGCGTTGACCTGCCCGGCGCGATCGACTCCGCGCTCGAAGCGATAGCTGGCCTCGCTGCGCAAGCCTAAACGGCGCGCCGTTCGCGCGATCGTATTCGGTTCGAAATACGCGCTCTCCAAAATCAGCGTCGAAGTTTCGGCGCTCACTTCCGAGTTCTGACCACCCATCACTCCGGCGATAGCCAAGGGCTTCTCGCGATCGGCGATCATGAGATCGTTTTGATTGAGCGCCCGCGAAGTGCCGTCGAGAGTACCGAATTCGCGATCGTCGCCGGCGTGGCGTACGACAACTCCGTGATCAGCAATCTTCGCAGCATCGAAAGCATGGAGCGGCTGCCCCAGTTCGAGCATCACGTAGTTGGTGATATCGACGACGTTGTTCAGCGCGCGCATCCCGCAGAGTTCAAGACGGCGACGGAGCCAAATCGGTGACGGGCCGATCTTCACATGGCTCATCGGCAGCGCCGCATAGCGCGGGCATAGCTCCGGCGCGCGGATTTCTACCGCGACCGGTTCCCATCCGTCGCCCGCTTGCGGGGCAACCTTGGCCTGACGGAAGCGCGGAATCTTCAACTTGAGATTGAACAGCGCGGCTATCTCACGGGCCAGCCCCAGAATCGAAAGACAATCACCGCGATTCGGTGTGATCGCAATATCGAGAACCGTGTCCGGAATTTGCAGGTAATTGGCGAGCGGCTCGCCGAGCGTTACGCCCGGGGGCAACTCCAGGATGCCCTGGTGATCCTTGGACATGCCCAGTTCGAGTTCCGAACAGAGCATCCCTTCGGAGTGGACTCCGCGAATCGTTGCAGCCTGTAGCGGGGCGGCATCTTCCAAGGTTCCCGATCCGGACCCATGAGCGCCGCCCGCCAGGCGGGCACCAACCTTGGCCAGCGCTGCAGTCATCCCGGGGTAGACATTCGGCGCACCACACACGACACGGAAGCGACCCGCCGGGCCCGCATCGACGTCGCACAGGTTCAGGCGATCGGCATTGGGATGGCGTTCGACGCCAAGGATCTTGGCTATGTAAACCTCGGTAAAAGTCGGGCCGATATGATCGATACTTTCGACTTCGAGTCCCGCGACCGTGAGTCGCTGGCAGAGTTCCTCCAGCTCGACCTCAACGGTGACGAACTCTTTCAACCAACTCAGCGGCAGCTTCATGACACCACTCCACCCGTCTGAAACTGGTTGAGGAAACGCAAATCGTTTTCGAAGAAGAGTCGCAAGTCATCAACTCCCAGTCTGAGTAGGGAGGTCCGTTCAACCCCCATACCAAAGGCAAAGCCCGAATACTGCGAGGGATCGTAGCCAACTGCGCGCAGCACGTTCGGATGGATCATTCCGGAGCCCAGAATTTCAGTCCATCCGCTCTGCTTGCAGACACGGCATCCCGCGCCCTTGCACAGCAGACACGAGATATCGACTTCGGCGCTGGGCTCAGTAAAGGGGAAAAAGCTGGAGCGAAATCGCACGCCGGTTTCGGGTCCGAAGAAGGCACGGAGAAACTCGCTGAGCACGCCCTTAAGATGCGCCATCGTGATCACACCCGCGCGATCGACCATGAAGCCTTCGATTTGGCTGAACATCGGCGAAGCACGGACGCTCAGCTCGTCGCGGCGATAGCAGTTACCGGGACATACGATTGCGAGTGGCGGTTGCCGCTTTTCCATCACGCGAATCTGACCATTCGACGTATGAGTCCGCAGCAACATCCCACCGGGCAGAAAGAACGTATCCTGCATCTCGCGCGCGGGATGGTCGGGCGGGAAGTTCAGTGCGCCGAAATTGTGGAAATCGTCCTCGACGTCCTGAGTCTCGATAACCTCGAAACCCATCGAGACGAAAATATCGAGCATCCGCTCACGCGCCTGGGTCACCGGATGGAGTCCGCCACGCGGAATATGCAATCCCGGCAGCGTCACATCGAGCTTCGCTTCGGCCAGCGAGCGATCCATCGCAGCTTTCTTCTGCGCTTCGACCAGCACTTCGATCCGCGTTTCGAGTTCCCCCTTGATTTCGTTCACGAGGCGGCCGATCAGCGGCTTTTCCTCATTGGGAACTTCGCGCATCCGGCGCATGATCTCAGTCAGCTCACCCGACCGCCCGAGCACGCGCACGCGCACGGCTTCGATCTGGTCGGCCGATGCCCCATCGGCAAGCTCGGCAAGCGCTCGCGATCGAATCGCTTCTAGCTGTTCTTTCATCGTTCTATCCCCGGTCTCTCCTCAGACGTGCCCGGAAAAGCTGCGCGCGGTTCGGTGCCAAACAAAAAACCATGTGGAGTGGCTCCCACATGGTTTTTAAAGCGCGGCGCTTATTGGTTGCGCGGAGGGCTTAAGCGGCTTCGGCGCCCAGCGCATCCTTGGCGGCGCGCACCAAGTCACTAAACAACTGATCGCGATTCAACGCGAGAGCGGCCAGCTGCTTGCGGTCGAGTTCGATCCCCGCCCGCTTCAAGCCATTGATAAAGCGGCTATAGCTGAGACCGTGCTCATGCACGAGCGCGTTGATACGCGCGATCCAGAGCGCGCGAAAGTTGCGCTTCTTTTGCTTGCGATCGCGGTAGGCATAGGCCAGGCCCTTCTCAAAGGTATTGCGAGCCTGCCGGTAAAGTTTGCGCCCACCGACAAAACCTGAAGCCAGCTTGAGCTGACGCTTATGACGACGGCGGGTTTTGGGTCCGCCCTTGGCACGAGGCATCGGAAAATCGTTCCTTCCCTGTAGGTACTATCGCGGAGCCCTAAGCGTAAGGCATCAGCGTGCGAATCTTAGCGCTGTCGACCTTATTCAGGACACCGGGCTGGCGCAACTGGCGCTTGCGTCCACGGCTCTTGCTCGAAAGCAGATGGCGCAAGTAGGCGCGTTTGTGTTTTGCCTTGCCAGTCTTCGTAAGCTTAAAGCGTTTTGCCGCACTCCGCGACGTCTTAATCTTAGGCATCGGACCTTGCTCTCTTTATTGCTCTTATCGCGGCGTCAGCAGTACCGACATATTCCGGCCTTCCATCCTCGCCGTACCCTCAGGCTGGGCTACATCGCGCACCTGTTCAATGATGCCGTCGATCAAGGCCCTGCCCAATTCAGGATGGGTTATCTGCCGACCCCGAAATGAAACGGAGAGCTTAACACGCTGGCCTTCACCAACAAAGCGTCTGATGTGCTTTATTTTGAACTCCACATCGTGCTTTTCCGTGAGCGCGCCCATCTTCACTTCCTTGATCAGACTCGCCGAGGAGCCGCGCTTGGAGTCGTGCTCTTTCTTCTTCTGCGCGTAGCGATATTTATCAAAGTCGACAATACGACATACCGGGGGTTGCGCAGCTGACGCGACCTCAACCAAGTCGAGTCCGCGACTCTCAGCCAGACGAATCGCGTCGCGAACATTCATGATGCCGGCCTGCTTGCCGTCCGCATCAATCACACGAACCTCGGGAGCGCGGATCAGATTGTTATGGCGGATCGCAGGCTCACGTGACGGCGGGGTACGAAAATCTCTTCGGATAAATCACCTCCGTCGGCCCATAAGGCCGAACGTCAAGTTAAAGTGGATCGGACGTCGCGGTACCACGCGATCCGGTTCCTTAATTTCATCTAGCCTAGATCGAAATATAGTCATTAAGAAAGCGGAAAATCAGGTAGGGAGAGGCTCGTTCTTGAGCCGCTGCAAAAACTCATCGAGCGATGCGCTCTGGCTCTTTTCGCCGCGCAGCATTCGGATCGATACCTGGCGGCCAGCGGCTTCTCTCTCGCCGACCACTGCCATGTACGGGACTTTGGCCAACTCAGCCTCGCGAACCTTGAAGCCGAGCTTCTCGTTGCGAATATCGGCGCTTGCGCGAAAGCCCGCGCCCTTCAGCAGATCGGCGATCTCGTTCGCGTAATTCTCGACTTTTTCACTCAACGAGAGGACGCGGACCTGCTCCGGCGCCAGCCAGAACGGCAACAGGCCGCCCGTATGCTCAATCAATACCCCGATGAACCGTTCGAGCGAGCCCAGGATCGCACGGTGGATCATCACAGGGCGCTCTTCGGTTCCCGAGCTGGCCGTATAGTTCAGATCGAAGCGCTCCGGCAGGTTGTAGTCGAGTTGGATCGTCGCGACCTGCCACTTCCGCTTCAGCGCATCCGGCACGTAGATTTCGATCTTCGGACCGTAGAAAGCGCCTTCCTTCGGATTAATTTCGAATTCGACCTGATTCCGGCGCAGCGCGTTGGCGAGCTTCTCCTCGCTCATCTGCCACTGCTCAACGGTCCCTAAATGTTGATCGGGCATGGTCGCGAGCTTGAATTCGACGTGGTCGAACCCCAGCGTGGTGTAAATATCGCGGACCATCGCGAGGTTCATCGCGACTTCGTCCTCGATCTGCGCCTCGGTGCAGAAGATATGCGCGTCGTCCTGCGACATCACACGCACCCGCGTCAGGCCGTGTAAAACGCCCGAGCGTTCGGCCCGATGGAGTCGCGAGAACTCGGCGATACGCAGCGGCAGATCGCGATAGGAGCGCTTATCGGCCCGATAGACGAAGGTGTGACCGGGACAATTCATCGGCTTAACGCCGTAACCCTGCTTCCATCCTTCGGGACCGGTATCGATCCCCGCGTTATCCGCCTCAGGATCGGGCGCCAGGAACATATTTTCGCGGAAATTGTCCCAGTGGCCCGACGTGTGCCACAGGTCGTTGCGGTAAATCTGCGGCGTGATCACCTCGTCGAAGCCGTAGCGTCGGTAGAGCCGCCGGACATAATCGACCAGCTCATTAAAGATGATCATCCCTTTGGGCAGATAGAAAGGCTGGCCCGGAGCAATTGGATCGAACAGGAACAACCCCATCTCGCGACCGATCTTGCGATGGTCCCGCTGGCGAGCCAGCTCGATGATCCGGAGATGCTCTTCGAGCGCCTCTTTGGTCGCGAAAGCCGTCCCGTATATGCGAGAGAGCATCGCGTTGTGCTCGTCGCCGCGCCAGTAGGCGCCTGCCACGCTGGTAAGCTTGAAGGCGCGGATATAACGCGTGGAGGGGACGTGAGGGCCGCGACAGAGATCCATCCAATCGCCCTGCTTATAGAGCGAGACGGGATCTTCGGGGATGCCCTTTAGAATCTCGACCTTGTAATGCTCGCCCATCTGCTCGAAGGTCGCGATCGCGTCATCCTTCGAAACTTCAATCCGTTCGACTTTGAGGTCAGCCTTGGCCAGTTCGCGCATCTTCTGCTCAATCTTGGGCAGATCCTCGACCGTGAAAGGTCGCGGCGGAGCGAAATCGTAAAAGAAGCCATCCTCGATAGTCGGACCAATAGTAACCTGGGTGCCCGGGAACAGATTCTGCACCGCTTGCGCCATCAGATGGGCTGTCGAGTGGCGAATAACGTCGAGACCTTCGGCGCTATCCGCCGGGACCAGTTCAATCGTAGTATCGTGATCGAGCGCCCGAGCGATATCGACCAGCTTGCCGTCTACCCGAGCCGCGATTACGTCGCGATCGGCCTTGGTCAGCAACTCACGGACCCGCGTTCCGGACGGAATCCGGCGCGCTTCGCCATTGATTGTTACGGTGATTTCGGCGGCGCTCATCGCAGGAAGCTGGAGAGCATCGAGTAACGGTCGATCATCATCGGAGCGCTGAGCAGATTGGTAGGCACGGGCGGGATTGAACCGCCGACCCCTTCCGTGTCAGGGAAGTGCTCTCCCGCTGAGCTACGTGCCTTTGCGTGCAAGATCTCAATAGAACTTCGCAAGTAAACGGCAAGGGTAAACAAAATCACTGTCTGCGGCAACCCGGTTGATGGGTCATTTCACAGGTTTTGCGCCTGATTGATCCTGACTCGCCAGCAAACCCTTGCCCGGGATGTAATTAACCTCGAGCCGGATACCATCCGGGTCCTCAAAAAGCACCGAGTAGTACCCGGGAGCCCATCGCCCGATTTCAGGAGCGCGTACGATCTTTGCCCCCATCTCGCTCACGAGCTGATAGACCGCATCGACGTCCTCGCGCGATCGCGCCCGGAAACAAACATGATGGAGCCCCGGTCGACCCTGCGCATACGCGTCGCCTCGATGCTCCGGAGCGCATCGGGTAACGCCGAAGCCGGTGCGCCCTCCGATACAGTAGAGGTCATCGGGCGTGTCGCGCACCACAAAGGTGAGCCCCAGAAAGGGCAGCAATCGCCGATAGAAGGGGGCACACTCCTCGAACTTCGCGACACTGATGTAAATATGCGCTACGCCGTTGACTTCCACTCAGTCCATCTCCTGAGCAGATTTGTAGCAGTGTGGCAGTAACAAGGCGACCGGCTGTTCGCGGTCTGCTAAGCTCGCAAGAATCCGATGGACCGGGAAAGAATAATCGCGCTCTTTTTCTTCGGTCTTCTTGCGCTCATAACGTATCAACTCTACGGCGTAATCGAGCCGTTTCTACCCTCGATCGCGTGGGCGATTCTGCTCGCCTTTATGGCTCATCCTGCGCTGGCCGGGTTGAATCGCTATATCAAAAGCCGCTCGACCTGCGCGCTCGTGATTGCGATCGGCGTAGCGCTCGGCGTAATCCTGCCGGCCGTTTGGCTATCGGCGCAGCTGGTCCGCGAAGCTCAGGGGCTCTACACCACCCTCTCGCACGTCTCGGCCGGCGATAGCGTCGATCGCGCCGTCGCCTGGATTCGCGGTACCTCGCTCGGTGCGCGGCTCGATACGATGCTGACCAGTCACGGCATCCGGCTGGAAGACCAGGTGCACAAAATCGCAGTATCGGCTGCCCAACTCACCAGCGATTACACCGTCAAACACGGCAGTGCCGTCGCGAGTAATATCGTCGGCTTCATCTTCCATTTCGCGATTGCACTGACGACCTTCTACTACCTGCTGCGCGACGGCGAATCCTATTACGCGGGCTTGCAGCAGCTGACGCCCTTGCACGAGGCCGACAAAATAGCGGTTTTCGATACACTGCGGCTGACGCTCTCTTCCGTGATGCGCGGTCTGATGCTCACGTCGCTGCTCGACGGGATCACGCTGGGACTCGGCTACCTCGTCCTGGGAGTGCCGTACTGGGGTCTGCTCGCTCTGCTCAGTGCTGCTGCCGGTCTCTTGCCGATTGGTGGAACCGCCGTGGTGTTTATCCCTGCGGCGATTTATCTAGGACTGACGAGCAGCTGGATGTCCGCGACTATCCTGCTGGTTTGGGCGATGATCGTGCTGGCTATTATCGACAATGTCATTAAGCCACTGGCGATGGGGCACGGCACGGGGATGCCAACGGTCGTGCTATTCTTCGCTCTCGCCGGAGGGCTGGAGGCCTACGGTCCGCTAGGGATTTTTATCGGCCCCGCCGTGGTCGCCGTGTTTTCGGCCCTGTTGCGCGTCTATCGGCGCGAGTATGTTCGCGAGGAAGGTGCTTCGCCCACACCGCCGACGGAAGGGACTTAGGCCTTCGGCGTGATTACGGTCGAGGCCGCATCCGCTAAATTGAATAGCTCGTGGTAAGCGACGACAAAGAACTCAAAGCGTTCGACGTAATCGAACGGCTGCGCCGCGCCGGTTTCAAGGCGTATCTGGCTGGCGGATGCGTACGCGACCGTATCCTCGGTATTGCGGCAAAGGACCACGATATCGCGACCGACGCGCGTCCCGAGGTCGTGCAAAAGCTTTTCGATAACACCGTGGCTGTGGGTGCCCATTTCGGCGTGATCATGGTGATCCACGGCGACGACTATTTCGAAGTCGCGACCTTCCGTGCCGACGCTGCCTATCACGATGGCCGCCGACCGTCGGCGGTCCGCTTCGGCGCTATCGAAGAAGATGCGCGCCGCCGCGACTTCACGATCGGCGGGATGTACTACGATCCGGCGACCGACCAGGTGATCGATCTCGTTGGCGGACGACGCGATCTGCGCGCCGGGATTATCCGTGCGATCGGGAACGCCTCGGAACGCTTCGAGGAAGACCATCTGCGGATACTACGCGCGGTGCGCTTCGCGGCGCGACTTGGCTTCCGGATCGAATCGGATACCTGGGTGGCAATGAAAAAAAGCTCGCCCTCGATCGCGCGAATCGCCGCCGAACGTATCGGCGAGGAGCACGTTCGCATCTTCACCGAGGGTGGCGCTGCACGCGGACTCGATCTGCTGGTCGAAAGCGGTCTCGCGCGAGTCGTTCTGCCGGAAGTTCTGCCGCTTGCTGATTGTCCGCAGCCCGCGAACTATCATCCTGAAGGCGACGTCTATCGGCATACGCGGCTGATGCTCTCGATGCTGCCGCGCGGATGCACCGAAACGCTTGCGTTCGGCGTGCTCTTCCACGATATCTCGAAACCGCAATGCTTCGCGGTCGACGGTGACGGCAAGATGACCTACTACGGCCATACGGAGCAGGGTGCCGACATCGCGACCGCAGCGCTGCAACGCTTCCGACGCGCGCGCGCCGTGCAGGAACGCGTCGCCTATCTCGTGCGGTATCATCTGCGGATGACGATGGCGACGCGGATGCGTCGTGCAACGCTCAAGCGGATGCTCGCCGAAGACGGCTTCGAAGAGTTGCTGGAGCTTTCGCGAATCGACGCGCTGGCGTCCAATTCGTATCTGGGCTTCTACCATTTCTGTCGGCACGCGATGGCGCAGATGGGCAAAGCTGAAATTCGCCCGCCCCGACTTATCGGCGGCAACGATCTGATCGGCCTGGGTTTTCAGCCGGGGCCCGAATTCAAGCAGATTCTTCGCGAGGTCGAGGATCTTCAGCTCGACGGCGAACTGACCTCGCACGATGACGCGCTACGCTACGTCCGCGAGCATTATATACCGCCGCGCAACCTGGCTGGTTGAAACGAACTTGCTGGTCGCCGCCGGCATAACCAAGCGCTTTGGTCCGACGCTCGCTCTCGACGCCGTCGATTTTCATGCGGCGGCAGGATCGATTCACGCCCTTATCGGTGAGAACGGTGCCGGCAAGAGCACGCTGATCAATGTCCTTACCGGTCGTGTCGCGGCCGACAGTGGCACTATCACCCTCGACGGCAATCCGATGGACGATCGGTCTCCCGCGGCGTGCCTGCGGGCCGGTATCGCCGCCGTCTTCCAGTCGCCGATGCTGTTCGAGCAGATGTCATGGGAAGAGAATCTCGTGTTCGGAGGCTTCGAGCGATCGGGCTCACGCCTCGACCTCGCTGCGATCAGAACACAAGCGCGAGGAATCGCAGAACCGCTGGCGGTCCCCCTACCGCGGGACAATGCCCCTATCACGACGCTCTCCGTCAGCGATCGTGTCCGTCTGGAAATTATCCGAACGCTGAGTTACCGGCCGCGAGTACTGATCCTCGACGAGCCGACCAGTGTCCTCGGACCGGCTGAGCTGGAGCGCTTCCTCGATATGCTGCGCCATCTGCGGGGGCAAGGACGCGTCGTGATCCTCGTGACGCACAAGCTCCGCGAAGCACTCGCGGTCGCCGACGACATCACGATTCTGCGCGGCGGTCGGAAGGTGGCGGAACGACGTGCAGGCGAGACTGACGAGCCGGCACTCGCACGCTTGATGATCGGTGAATTACCGGAGATCGTTTCAGCGCCTGAAGATGAGGGCCTACGGGAAGAACCGCTGTTGCTCATCGACAAGATTGGCGCCGAACACGATCGCCGCCGCGTACTCGATAATGCCTCACTAGAGATTAATCGAGGTGAAATCGTCGGTGTCGCCGGCGTCGACGGCAACGGACAGAACGAGTTAGCCGCTCTCTTGGCCGGAGCGATCCACCCGTCGTCGGGAGTAGTCGCAGGTAGCGCAGCAGATGCGATTGCGGTGCTGCCGCAGAATCGCGACCTCGACGGACTGATTCTCGAGATGCCGCTCTGGGAAAATATGCTGCTCGCGCGCCCGCTTCGCCGACGCTTCGTGGGATCATTCGGCAATATCGATCGCGGTGCCGCGCGCGCGTTCGCCGCGGAGAATTGCGCGCAGTATGGAATCCGTGTCCCTGGCGCGGAGATTGCTGCGCGTGCGCTTTCGGGAGGTAATCGCCAACGGCTTACGATCGCAAGGGCGCTGGCGAGCGATCCTGCAGTAATCGTCGCCCACGATATCTGTCGCGGCCTCGATTTCAATGCCACCGCTGAAGTCCATCGCCGACTGCGCTCCTATGCTGCCGGCGGCGGTGGAGTTCTCCTCATCTCCACCGATCTGGACGAGATTTTCGCGCTTTGCCATCGCATCTATGTGATTAGCAGCGGCCATCTGACCGAGGTCTCGGCTGACAAGCGCAATCCCGAAGATATCGGAATGATGATGTCCGGCGCCTCATGATGAGAATCACCGCATTAGTGCGCTCGCTGATCGCGGTCGCGCTCGCCTGCGCCATCGTCACCTTCGGCCTCCTTGCCTTGGGGGCATCGCCGACGATCGTCTTTACTGCGCTGGCCGAAGGAGCGTTCGGGAACTGGCTCGCCTGCACCGATACCCTAGTGAAAGCGACACCACTGCTCTTTTGCGGCCTCTCTATCGCACTCGCCTTCGAAGCATCCCTTTGGAATATAGGTGCCGATGGACAACTGATTGCCGGCGCGATGGCTGCTGGTGCCTGCGGGCCATGGCTGAGCAGATGGCCCCATCCACTTGCGGTCCTAGCCATTCTGGGAGTGGGCACACTCAGCGGTGCGCTGTGGGGTGGAATCGCAGGATGGCTCCGAGCGCGACGCGACGTCAGCGAAGTAATCAGCACGATCATGCTGAACTTCACTGCTGCGCAATTGCTCAGTTGGGCCGTCCATGGGCCTCTGATGGAGCCGACGCACGCTTTCCCGAAAAGCGCACCTATCGCTTCATCCGCGGAGCTTCAGCTCTACTTCGCTCCGAGCCGACTCAACCTCGGGATGCTGCTGGGTGCGATACTTGCGGTCGGCTGCTACTACTTTTTGTTCTACACGCAGACAGGCTTCGAATTGCGCGCGATGGGACGTAATGCGCGCGCCGCACATTACTTCGGTATCAAGACCAGGCGCCTCACAATAATCACGATGGGGCTCAGCGGCGCTCTCGCCGGTATCGGCGGAGCGGTGCATATCGCTGCGATCACGCATCGGCTGTATGAGACGCTCTCTCCCGGATGGGGTTACGAAGCGATCGCGGTGGCGCTCGTCGCCCGGCTGAACCCGCTCGCGATAGTTCCAGCGGCGGTTCTTTTCGGCGCGCTCGATAACGGTGCGCAGGCGATGCAGCGTTCGGCCGGGGTATCGCCGGTCCTCGTGCATGTGATTCAGGCTTTCGTGATCATACTGATGCTTACCTTCGACAGTTTAGCGAGTCGCCACCGAGTAATGTCGGGAGGTGGCACGCCGACCACAAAGGGAGCAGCTCCGACGGCAATGGATCTCGTTGATGCTTGATTCGTTTTTGACCTCGACGATCGCGATGGCGGTGCCAATCCTGCTCGCCGCCCTCGGCGAATATATCGTTGAGGAAAGCGGCGTCATCAATATCGGGATCGAGGGCGCGATGCTTTCCGGTGCCTTCTTCGGCCTGACCGCCGCCTACTTCAGCGGCAGCCTGATACTTGGTTTGGCCGCCGCGATCGTCGCCGCCATAGCGATGAACATGGTGCTTGCGCTTTTAATCGTGAATCTGGCGGTCAATCAGGTGGTAGCCGGCACCGCGATCAATCTTCTGGCGCTGGGGCTAACGGGCGTTATCTATAGGAGGCTCTTCGGGATCACCGGCCAGGCGATTACTGTCGCGCCGATCCCGACGCTGCGTTTCGGACCGCTGGCGCATCTGCCCGTTATAGGACAGGCGCTCTTCGCGCAGAATCCGCTTGTTTATCTGACGCTGATTCTGATTCCGCTTTTTGCCCACTTCGTGATGCGGACGCGCTACGGCCTGTATCTGCGTGCCGCAGGTGAGCATCCGGCGGCAGCGGATGCTCTCGGGCTCAACGTCTATCGCATCCGCTGGCTCGCCCTGATTATCGCAGGCGCGATGAGCGGGCTCGGCGGCGCCTATCTGACGCTCGCCTACACCAACACCTTCGTCGAAGGAATTTCGGGAGGACGCGGCTTCGTCGCGCTCGCAGTAGTTATCGTCGGTCGCTGGCACGCATGGGGTATCGCGGCCGCATCGATGCTCTTCGGCGCAGCGATTGCGCTGCAGTTCACCCTGCAGGTAGCCGGAGCGCGTCTGCCCTATCAGCTCTTTCTCGCCCTGCCCTACGTGTTGACGATCGTCGTGCTCGCGATCGCAGGCGGCCAAGCCCAATCGCCAGGCGCTCTCGGCGCCCCCTATCTCCGCGAGTAGGTCTGCTATCGGCGGCTTGAGGGAGCCGCGAGATTCTTCGTCTCGCGGACTGGCCTCTGAATGACAGAGCTGGTTGTCGCGTACCCGCCCTTACTACTTCCTCTCCTGATGGAGTACTCCGCTAGCCTTCAGCTCAGCGATCTTTTCATCCGATAGGCCGAGGAAGTTCTTCAGCACTTCGGGACCCTGCTCACCGAGGAACGGCGCTTCGATTTTCGGCAGCTCAGGAAATTCCGAAAACTTGAGCGGGAAGCCCGGAATCGTGACCTCGCCAAGGATTCGATCCGGCACCTTGCGAACCATATCGCGCGCCTTGAAGTACGGATGGCTCAGCGCACCGACCACGTCCATCACCGGAGCTGACGGTACGCGATACTCCTCCAGAACTTTTAGCACCGCCTCATCACTTCCCAGCGATTGCATCCAATTCTCGATTATCGCGATCAGTTCCTTCTGATTCCTGCCGCGATCGGGACCCGTTGCGAAGCGCGGATCGTCGATAAGGTCAGGGCGGCCCATCGCTTTCGCCATCGCGGGCCACTGCCGATCAAGCACTAAAATGATGATGTAACCCTCTGGGCTTTTGAAAGCGCCGCACGGACAGACGAGCGCGTGATGCGAACCCATCCGCTTCGGCACGAACGCGCCGTTCGTAAGATCGTGCACCTGGATATTCGCTTCGTGCATGTGGAACAGCGAATCAACCATCGAGATATCAATATGCTGTCCGACACCAGTCTTCTCGCGATAGTAGAGCGCATACCCGATCGCCGAGAACGCATGCACCCCGCTGCCCTGATCGGCGATTCCCATCGCAACAAACATCGGGGGACCGTCGGTCTGACCGGTCATGTGCATCACGCCCGAGAAGGCCTGCGCAATCAGATCGTAACCCACCTTATGCGACAGCGGGCCGGTTTTGCCGAACGCCGAGATCGAAGCCATGATGAGGCGCGGATTGATCTTCTTGAGCGACGCGTAGTCCAGTCCACGCTTTTCCAGCACGCCTGGGCCGAAGTTCTCGACCACGACGTCGACCTCTTTGGCGAGCGCTCTCAGCAACTCCAATGACTCGGGTTTGTTAAAGTCGAGGCACAGGCTCTGTTTCCCGCGATTTTGCTGCACGAAGTAGCCACTGCGGCCGTCCTTAATTGCAGGCAGGAGTCGCGACGGATCGCCCATAGGCGCCTGTTCGACTTTGATAATCTGCGCGCCCATCTCGGCCATGAATCGCGTGATCGTCGGGCCAGCCAGATACTGGGTGAAATCCAGCACTTTCAAATCAGCCAGCATCGCAGGTTTCTTCGTCGCGTCGCTCATAAGCGCCTCACATTACTTGGTAGCCTTGTTCGATACCATCGAGTTGTGCGCGCGGACAAGCGTTGTTCCTTCTTCGTCGCTTTGAGCCTCGTTGAATTGTTTCAGCGAGCGCCGTGTTATGTCATACAGAGGCGAGGCCTCGAGCCGAAGAATCTCGCGGCTTCGTCAGGCCGCAGTCAATTAGCGCGCCAAAGAACGTAGGATCGATCGGGCCCGCGCCTGCGCAGCCCTCACTATCGCAGCGTCTTTGGGATCGCCCGGAAGCTCACGGCGGATAAAGGCCGTCAGTTCAGCGCGATGCGCTTCGCGTGCCTCACGCGCCGTCTTCGGCGTGGGCGATTTGTTCGCCTGCAACTTGCGCGGGCCCTCGTGACCCCCTTCGGAGATGTACCAATCCTTGAAGGCGCCGCGGAATCCGGCATGAAACATCAGAGACCCGAGGTACGACGCTGCAGGCGGCACCCGCAGCAACAGCTCCGCATGCGTACCGCTCTGACCCGGGCTTTCATACTCGATCATCAGATGACCACCTGGCGGAATCAGCTCGCCGATCAGATCGATCAGGCCGGCTTCGAGACCCAGCCTCCGCGCATCGAGTTCCGACCCTCCGGTCAGTTCGACCTTGGGATAAACGCGCAACTCGAACCACGGCATCACCAGCCGCCCACCACCTGAAACGATTCCCATCGCCAGCGGCGTCAACGAAGCGGTCCCCTTCTTATCGGCAACGTTGATTGCCAGGTAGAACCATCCGGCGCGCGGCCGCACGGGTTTCAGATCAGTCACCACCAGACGATAAGATTGTTTATCGTTACTCCTCAAATTTGCGCCATCGATAAGCGCCGCGAGTTGTTCCGCGCCAGTGGCGAATTGTTTCTGGATCATCCCAATCCTGTTTCCGCACGCTTTAAAAGTGTGCTTGTTTTCATTTGAAACCTCGTTAGTATAAGCAAATCTGAAGATGCGCGAAGCGTTGTTTAGCTCATCCACGCTGCCTGCCGCCCGCTGCGAAGCCTGCGGAACGACGGTACTGACTCACATCACCCTTGACTCTCGAACCGGTGAAGCGAGCCGATGCTGCGTCCGTTGTGATAGTCCAATAACGGCGGACCTGGAGTGGCGCTCCGTCAGTGACCTCGCGGAACTGGGTTACGAACTTACCGATTCGAAAACCAGAGCGGGCGGCGGATGCGGTGGCAATTGCTCTTGCGGATCACGCAGAAATTAAGCTGCGCTGATAGGCGCGTATAATTGGAGAGACGGCTAATCCGGGAGAGAAGCGCGATGAAAACTACGGTATCGGTAATTAAGGCGGACGTCGGATCGATCGGCGGCCATATTCGTCCGAGTGAACGTCTGAAAGAAGCGGTCGCGAACCACGTAAAGGAGAAGGGCAAGAAGCTCCTCACCGATGTCTATGTCAGCTCGACCGGTGACGACGTCGCGCTCTTGATGTCGCATAATCGCGGCGTGGACGATCCCAAGATCCACGAACTCGCGTGGGACGCCTTCATGGCCGGCACCAAGGTCGCCAAGGAGCAGGGGCTCTACGGCGCCGGGCAGGATCTGCTGAAGGATGCCTTCTCAGGCAATATCCGCGGCCTCGGACCCGCATCGTGCGAGATGGAATTCGAAGAGCGTCCGAACGAGCCCTTCGTCTTCTTCGCTGCCGACAAGACCGATCCCGGCGCGTATAACCTCCCGTTTTACCTCGCGTTTGCCGATCCGATGCACTGTGCGGGTCTGCTGCTCTCGCCCAAGATGGCGAAGGGCTTCACCTTCACGATCATGGACGTGAATTACACCGAGGGCGATCGGATTATCGAGCTCAACGCTCCTGAGGAGCTGTACGATATCGCCTGCTTGCTGCGCGATAACGAACGCTTCGTTATCGAGTCGATTCGCAGCCGCGCCAACAACGACATCGCCTGCGTCGTTTCGACCTCGCGCCTCCACAATATTGCCGGCACCTATACCGGTAAGGACGATCCCGTCGCGCTGGTGCGTACGCAGGGTAACTTCCCCGCAACCGGTGAGGTGCTGTCGCCCTTCCGGATTGGCCATTACGTCGCGGGCACGATGCGCGGGAGCCATCATGGCCCCCTGATGCCGGTAAAGCTCAACTCGACGATCAGCTTCTTCGACGGCCCGGCAATCGTGAGCGGCGCGGCCTTCTGTATCCATAACGGCAAGTTCACCGAAGTGGTCGACGTCTTCGACCATCCGTTCTGGGACTGGGTCCGCAACAATATCTCCGCAAAGGCCGCAGAAATCCGCAATCAGGGTTTCTCGGGTCCTGCGATGCTGCCTTACAGCGAACTCGAATACGGCGGCGTGGTCGAGAAGATGGGTCAGCTCGATACGCGCTTCAAGGTCCGCAAGGATGGCCAGGCGGCGAGCGGCAACGGGAACGGCAAGAAGAAGAAAGCGGCGTAAGTAGCTCCGCCAACAATCGAAACTGTGAAGATAGCCGGTCCTATGACCGGCCATCTTTTTTTGCGCCCTTCTGATAGACCTTTCCACCATCAGCGCCGCTTCTCTCGCCCTTCGTATGCTTCCGATGGATACGAAGCTGATGCCATCGGATACAGCGCATTGCCGTTGCATTGGCACTAACCGCAGCTATTGCGATCAGACTTCAGGCACAAAGGTTGCGCCTAGGGTGACTGAGGCTGCCGCGGTGCAGCCGCTTAATGCATGAGTCACTCGACCACCTCCTTCTCCCGCAGAGACGATCTTAAGCGATTCTTCGCCGTTATTTTGGGTATCGCTCTAGCAGGATGCGCCGCCACCAATCCGAATGCGTACCCGACGACGCCAGTGCTATCCGGCGATGCATTAAGTATCCCCCCGATCGGCAAGACGATGCCGATTGCGGTCTTCGTGCGCGATTCCTACGTCCCTCTCTCAGTTAAGCGCGAGACCGTCTATGGCATCACGGATGCGAATCTTGTTGTGGCGGCGATGAAGCTTGAAGATGCCGCCGACAGCGCCGGCGGTATCGACAAGCTGCTCGCAGTGCTCTCAAACGAGACCGAGATGGAACATATCGGCAAGCAGGCGGGGGTTGGCTTTAAAAGACCAACCAGCGTCGGGACTGCGATCGGATGCGTGCCTGGGCTGGTACTCGT
>DATKML010000018.1:0-17110 GCA_035541875.1 Binataceae bacterium (SeqCode) | reverse complement strand
GGGTAGGAAACCCTACGATCGCCCGCATCTGGATTGCCTGAGCGCCCATTTGAAAGCGCGCCCCCTTCAATCGAACCTGAGGGGCGCCCCGGATTTCGCGTAGCCGGCGCGCGCAGCCTGCGAACTGTGCCAAGCGGTTTCCGCGTTCGTCGAGCGATGGCGGGGTTTGCAGTGGAGCGCCCCGGCCACCAATTCCTTCGGTCTTCCCAGAACTTGATCATCAAGAGAAGCTCATGCGCGGCGCCAACGGCGCCTGTTTAATCTGCTGGTTGTCGATCAGCTCAGTAGGCGCGCTGCGATCCAAAGGCCTCGTTACACCCCCAGCGGCGTGCCCGTTGTGAATTTTTCGCTCGCGACCGACGAGTCTTACATCGACCGAGACGGCAACCGGCAGGAACATATCGCGTGGCATCGTATCGTCACGACCGGCAAGTTGGCGTTGACGTGCCGTGAGTACCTCAAGAAAGGGCGGCAGGCCTTCGTCGAGGGTCGGATCCGTTACGCGCCATGGGATGACGGCTCCGATGGTCGCAAACATCACCGCACGGAAATTATCGCGTCTCGCGTGCAGTTTCTCGGGGCTCCTGTCGCTGATGAGCAGTCTCGGCGAACCGTCGATGCAAGTGATCAGGCCGACGCAACGGATCCGCTCCACTAATCCTCACGATCTTATGAACGCCCAAGACTGAGCCCTGCATTAGGTGTTTCCAATGAATCATTCACGACTGTCAAAACGCGAGAGACATATCGATGAGCTGGCTGGACTGCGGGCAGCCCTCGTTACCAGCGGGGGACAAGCGAAATTGGTCGAGCTTTACCGCGTGCTCTGCGCGGAGGAAGCCGCCACCTTTTTAGGAATCGCTCTTCAGACCGTGCGTAATATGACCGCGCGACGGGAACTGCCCTGCGTAAAGACAGGTAAGCGCGGTGTTGGGTATCGTGTAGTCGATTTGATCGCCTGGCAGGAAGCTCGTTTGCGACCTGTGGTCAACTGAATTCCGCTGACAACTACTTAATGGGCCCAGATCGCGGGTTTTTGAAGACATGCCGACTTCGAAAAATAGTCGCGACATCGGTGTCGTCGAAGTCCCAAAAGGTTCTGGGACCTGGCACGCACGGGTTGTTTACCAAGGTCGGCAGTACTGGCGTCGAGCGGCGAACAAAACCCACGCCCGCGAGCTCTATCAGGAGATGAAGGTCCAAATCCGAAAGGGTGAATTTCCGCCACGGCAACAAAAACGCTCCGTGCCCTTCGTCGAGCTACTCCGTGCCTATCGCGCGGCCAAGCACCGCGAAGGCAAGGCTGTCATGGCGAGCGAAATTGGTTACGCGCGACTACTCCAGCGCTTTGCCGGAAAGACCGCCAGCGAGATCTCAGTGAATGACGTCGACTGTTGGAGGCTGGACCTGGCTGAGAGTTTGGCTCCAGCAACTGTAAATCTTCATCTCTGTCTGCTCCGCGCAATTCTTCGCTATGGAGTTCGCTCGGGTCAGCTTCCCGCCGCAGCAATACCACAGATCGATTCCCTTAAAACGAATAACAAACTTGTTCGTTACTTGACCGAGGATGAAGAGATCCGGCTGCTATCTGCGCTACCGATGCATCTGCGTCCTCTCGTCTCGCTGGCGACGCACACCGGCATGCGCAAGGGGGAGCTTTTGAATCTCCGCTGGAGTGATGTCGACTTGGTCAGTGGAACTATAACAGTCCGAGAGGCGAAGTCCGGGGAAGGAAGGCGGCTCCCACTGAGCGAAACCGCGAGCCAAGCTATCCGCGGACTGAAAGTCGCACAAGGTCCAAGTTCTCAGAACGACAGCCATGTTTTCCGAGCACCGCTCGGTGGAGCGCTGATGAATCTGAATCGCGATTGGTATCGTGCGTTGCGCCAGTGCAGTTTGGCAAATTTTCGTTTTCACGATCTCCGCCACACCTTCGCCTCGCGCCTTGTTATGAGTGGCGTCGACCTTTACCGTGTGCAAACGTTGATGGGGCATAAGACTCCGGCTGTGACACTTCGCTACGCGCACCTCAGCCCTCAGCACCTGCGGGCAGCGGTGGTGCTGCTCAATAGACCGGGCGCGAAACCTTGGAGCGACACTTCAGGTCGTTCCTGATTCCGGACCAAACATTGATCTACAGTTTTATCTACACCTCCAGCAAAATTGTGAGGAATCGCTGGGGAGCTGAACGGCCAATTTTCGCAGGAATTTCTTACTTCCAGCTTCTTCGGGATACCCCATGTCTTCGCTCATATCCGCAGTGTCGCAGGTTCGACTCCTGCCGCCGCCACCAAACTTCTTAACCAGTTTTAGATTTCTCCAAGGGGCGATTCGCTATCACCGGCCTGATGGCTTCGTCTGAGCCTGCCCCAAGGCCGCGGCGCGTTTGCCGTCCTTTGAGGCCCGGATAGAGTGCGGCAATTGTCTGGCAGGTGGTTCGACAAGCGAGGCGCACGCCGACGGCAGGTCGCCAAGCAGCAACGGTTTTCGAGGTGGTGACGGAGGCGGATGAAGCGCTTCTTCGGTGAACCACCAATCGAGCTCTTTACCGCATCCATCGCCCGGCGGAGGCGGCGCCTGATCTCGACATAGAGAATTGCCGTCGGGGCAGAAGAGCCTGACATGGAAATGGTAATTATGCCCCCACCACGGTCGAATCTTCCTCATCCAGGATGGAGCCCCACCCTCGCGGCACAGTTCGCGCTTGATAGCCGGATTAACGAAAATGCGCTCGACCCAAGGCTCGCGGGCGACCGCTTCTAACAGAAGATGATGCTGCGGCCTCCAGGCCGCCGGGTCGATATGCTTCCCATCCGCCGCGACGACGTCTCTCGCCGAGATGCTGTCGCGCTCGTCCGGGCTCAGCCTCCGATTGGCCATCGGCGTGAGCCAGATGTCGACATCGAGGCCTATCTGATGCGAACCATGGCCGGTGATCATCGGTCCGCCGCGTGGCTGCGCGATATCACCGACGAGGAGCCCTGGCCATCCGGCCTCGCGCGGCAGCTTCTGCGCCAGCCGCTCTAGAAACGTTATCAGTACCGGATGCCCCCAGGCCCGATTGCGGGACGGGCGCATGACCTCCCAGTTCGGCCCATCGGCGGGCATTGCAACAGCGCCGCTTAGACAACCACGTTCGTAGGACCCGATCGACTGTGGCGGACCGATCGCTGGCGTGCTCTCGCCTCCGAACAAGACCTTCGCCGCATCGGGCGGCAACTCCGCCATCACCGCGGCTCGGTGTCGCGCCTCTTCCGCTGCAGTGTCTTGCGCCGAAGCCTCGCCGACACCAATACAGACCAAGAGTGCGAATACCGCCCTCAGACAGAAACTTCCTTTAAGGAGCCGTCGTTTACCAAAAAAGTAGTTCAATTCTCGATGGGGCCTTGTTTCGGAGTTTGCCAGTCGGCTCAACTGACTCGGTAAGTTCGCGGGCGCTCCGGGCGGTGCCGGACGAGTGTTATTTTGATGGACCTGCGTAATGACGGATGAAAGAAACGAAATGTTCGGTCTCGACGCCACTCAGATAGCGGTAACGCGGCGCCACGATCTAAGCAACATCGTCTCTGCAGCAAGGACAACCCGCGCGTCGCTCGCCTTCTGGACATGCATATTGGTCATCGGATCTTTAGCGCTCGCCGGTCCGTGTGAAGCGCAGACCTCGAAACCGACGCCGACGAACGCGAGGCCGGCGGACATCGTTGATTTGAGCACCGTGGCGCCGTCGGTGATCGTCGACCTCCGCTATGCGGGGCAACACAACTTCATCGGGCGGAGGATTCCTGGTTACGATGCGAACAAATGCCTGCTCACCCGTCCCGCCGCGCAGGCGCTGGCGAGCGTGCAAGGCAAGCTGCAGCAATTCGAACTCTCTCTAATGGTATACGATTGTTATCGTCCGCAGCGTGCAGTCAATTACTTTGTGCGATGGGCCGCGGATAGCGCGGATACCGCGATGAGGGGCGAGTTCTATCCGCGAGTGAAAAAGGACGAACTGCTGAAAGAGGGCTATATTGCCTCGCCTTCAACTCACAGCCGTGGCAGCACCGTGGACATCACCATCGTGGCCCTGCCTCAGTCCGAGGTTGATAGCTATCGCCCGAGTCAGCCGGTGATGGCGTGCGATGCACCCGCATCGCGCCGCTTTCGTGATGGCTCGCTCGACATGGGCACCGGCTTTGATTGCTTCGATCCGAAGGCGCATCTGCAGGCATCTCATCTGACCAGCCAGCAACGGGCAAACCGGATGCTGCTGACGACGCTCATGAATCAGGCGGGGTTTGCCGGCTATCCCTACGAATGGTGGCACTTCACCCTGCGCAACGAACCCTATCCCAACACCTATTTCGATTTCCCCGTGCAATAGCCGTTAAAATCAGGTTTCAGAACGAGGGAGAAGAGATGCGTCTTTTCGGCCGCGTCGCCGCAATCGCGACGCTGAGCGTTTTACTCGCCGCCTACGCGGGGGCGAACGAGATGAAGTCTTTGCTTAGTCGATTGGTCGCCGTCCGTCTTACCCCGGCCAAGGGGTTTGCGGTCAGGATGCTGGTTCCGCCCGGTCAGCTTTACGATCCGCTGGTGATGCATCCGCACGGCGATGACGTTTGGCTGAATGACGACGGTAAGCAAGAGGGAGAGCACGGGAGTCGTCTCATCGCAGTCAATGCTGCTGGCCACGTTTCGGTTCTCGTCGATGCCGACAAGCTGGCCCCAATCAGTGCCGGTTTCGATATCGCTCCCGACAGCTTCGGCGCGTATGGCGGACAGGTTTTCGCGCTGTCGCAGGTCACGACCGGCGACAAGGCGGGGGCGCAGAATTACATCGTCCAGCGAATCGATCCCAGGAAGGGCTTCGCGGTCAGTGTCTTCTGCACTTTGCCAGCGCAAGGGGGTAAGGCGAGCGGAGTCGGCGTCGATGCGACCTTCAGTCCGACAGGAAGTCCCTTCGGCGGAAAACTCTATGCGACGAGTTCGGTGAACAACACGATCTACGCAATCACGCCTGACGGGAGAGCCGAGCCATTCGTGACGTTCGACGCGAATCGCTACGGGGCTCCGCTTTATATGCGATTTGCTCCCGATGGCAATTCGCTGTTGGTAGCGGTCGTCCGGGGTGGCATCTTTGCGCCACGCGGGAGCGCAATCATCCGCGTGATGCCGGACGGCAAAGTCAGCGGGACTCCGCTCGCCGAATCGCCGAATCTGTTCGGCTCGTTCGATTATGCTCCGGCAGGGTTTGGACCGTACGCGGGTCAGTTGTTCGTAACCGATGTCGGATACTATGAAATCCCCGTACCGCTCGCGGAGCCGCTGCGGCCCGATGGGAAGGTTTATCGCGTGAGTCCCTCGGGCAAATTCGAACTGGTAGCGAGCGGCTTCGTTAATCCCTGGGACCTGCGCTTTATCAAGCAGAGCTTATGGGTGAGCGACGTCAACGGCGATTTTATCTACGGCCATCGCGAGATTCCGGACGGATTTATAGCGGAGATCACCCTTCAGTGAAGGCGACTCAACCGTTCTTTATGGTGAGCTAACGCTATAGGCAGGTTATCATGGGACTCTCGGCAGCGCACTTATCGTACTTGCCAGCATTGCGGGTTCGATATTCAACCGATAAATGCCGACCTCGAACGACAGAGTGGGAAACCCATCTGATGCTATTTCTTTGGTGCCTTACCCGTGCCGACCATCGTGATCGATTGCGGGCTGCCGATGGCATCGTCAGTCACCTGGAGACTCGCGTTCTGTGTCGTTGTGTCGGTCGGTGTGAACAGTACGGTCGCAGTGCAAGATCCTCCCGGCGGCAGAACACCGCAGCTAGAGGTCGGCGCGAACAACACGGCCGAAGTCGAGCTGACCGTCTGAATCGTCACTGAAAGCCCGGACTTCTTGCTACTGACGGTCGTAATCTTTGGCGTCTTGCTCTTGCTCGCGCCCAGAAGAACTTTGCCGAAATTGAGTTTGGCCGGAGTGATCTTGATCTTCGCGGGCGGCGTACTCGTACCAGCAAATGAGAGGACGAAACCGTCGCCCTTGCCACCAGACGCAGTCTGGGATGACGCCCTTGGTCGTAGGGAGAGTAGTGGAAGAGGTATAGCCGCCGATGTACACGTTATTTGCTGAATCGAGCACGATGCCGTTCGCAACCGTTGCTCCTGCGCTGGTGCCGGTGGAGCTGACGAAGTTTGAATAAACCAGCTTGCTACCCACGGAGTTCAGTTCGCTTAGAAACATGCCTACTGCGGTCTCCCTCTTCTGGAACGCGTCAGAGGTCACCGGAAAGTCGAAGGAGCCGGCACTGCCAACTACGTACGCGATGCCCGAAGGGTCGTGAGAGATCGCGTTCGCGTTGTCTTTGGCCAAGCTGCCGCCGAGGATGGTCGAATAGATCAACAAGGTCGCGTCACTACTGATCTTCGCAACAAAGCCACTCGTCTTATTCGGTCCGCCTTTGATAGCAGTCTGAAACGCGCCTGCGGTTGTGGGAAAATCAGTTGAGCTGGTGTTGCCAGTCACGTAGAGGTCAGAAGAGGTAGTATCGAGACTGAGGGCGGTAGCCGAATCCACACCGCTACCGCCGAGGTAAGTGGCATAGGTGAGCGCTGCGCCGGTAGAGTTGAGCTTCGCAATAAAAGCGTTCGTACCGATACTACTGTTAAGCTTGTTTTGCATAACACCAGCCGTCACCGGAAAATCGGTCGAACTGGTCTCGCCGACCACATAAGCATTGTTGCTGCTGTCCAAAGCGATAGCCTGAACGTCGTCCTTGCGCGCACCACCGAGAAAGGTCGAATAAACCAACGCGTTTCCGGCGGAATTCAATTCTGCGATGAACGCGTCGCCGTTGCCGCCGATAGTCGGCTGAACTACGCCGGCGGTAGTCGGAAAATCGGCCGACAAGGCACTCCCCGCAAGATAGGCGTTGTTCGAATGGCGCCGGGATTCACGATCAAGTCGTATTCGAGGGTGCGGCTCGAGCTGCCGTAAAAAACCAGATCAATCCCTGGATAGACTGAGGTATATTTGACGCGTTTGAAATTCGGTACCCCGGTGCGCCAGCGCGTCGGATCTCGATCAACAAAGTAATTGCTCACCGCAACCTGACGATGTTCGCCACTCACCGTCGGACGTGGATTGGAGCCTGTCAGTTTGAGCCGCAGAACCTCACTTGTGTGACCGGATGCGGTGAGCCTCATCACCGCTTCGTCTGCATCGAGAAAAAGCGTGTATCCACGCGCGCGAAAGGAATTGCACTCGGCTGTCGAATTGCCCCTGATTCTGTTCAAAAAGCATCGGGGCGGATGCGAAGCGCGCCCCAATTCCTGCCTTCGATGCAGCCGGTGGTTCGAGCGTCGTACTTGGGTTAGCGCTCGGAGCAAGCCCCATTTCGCCCAACAAGGTCACGGACAAAAAGGGAAGGAACGGCCCAGAGATCGGCTAGACGCAACGGTTTCCTTCTCAATGGATGGACCCCTCAGACTGGATAATTTTTTGCGGGCAATGCTTACATATCACCCACTAAGAGCCATTCGCAATGATAGGCCCAAATAAGTACTACCGACCCTAGTGATGCATTGTGAGATAGTTTTGCCTATCTCTCGTTTCGACGGGCCCAGGGATGCCCATTTTCGAGGGGTGTGATCACGACGGAATCGATACGTGCCGAACTTCAGCGACGGAGCGGCAACGGAATCAGGAGAGATCCTCGCGATGCAGATTAGTTATTTCACCGAACGGCCCTACCGATGGCTTCTCGAAGAAGAGGTGCTGAAGCATCGAGCGTTTTTCGCCATTTCGAACGCACAATTTGATCGCGAAAGAGCGGCCGACGACTATCGCTACTACCTCGACGAGTATTGCTACGCCGAGGATCTCGGCTTCGCTGCGCTCGCGCTGAACGAGCATCACGGGAACCCCATTTGCATGGGTTCGGTGATGAATGTCGAGGCGGCGATCCTCGTCAAGCGGCGACTTCATTTACGGTCAACGGGAATTGCCGGACGGCTTCATCGCGGCGATCTCGGCGCAGTGATAGGGCATGCCGCGCTCATATCGTCACATAGAGGGTTGCTAACTGGTTCCACCGAGCAAGCTGCGCCGAGCATGGAGCATGTGCGCCTTGGTGCGTTCGTACGCTAGTTTCGCATTGCGCTGGTTCAGAGCCTCCAGGATTCCTTCGTGATCATGAGGCGTGGCTTCGTAAGTTGTCAGGTCACCCCACCCAATTCGCTCACGAGCACGGCTAATGGCGCGTGCGATCTCAATCAGCAACTTATTATGAGTGGCGTTGGCGATCGCCTGGTGAAATGCCGCATCTCTATCCACGTATTCCGCAGTTGTATGCGATCTTCTCAGAAGCTGAAGAGACTGCTGGATCAACCGCAGGTCTGCAGCGGTAGCCGTCGCGACCGCCAGTTCGGCCATGTGTGGATAGCAGGTCAGGCAGGCGTCCAAGACCTCGGTTGGGCTCATATCTCCGGGATCGTTCAGGGCAACGCTGTGCCTATCGTGATGATCGGAAACGAACGTACCGCGGCCGACCTGTCGCGAAATCTTGCCTTCGATCTCCAGCGGTAACAACGCCTTGCGCGCTACGCTTCGTGGCACACGGAATCGTTTGGCCAATGCCCGTTCAGTCGGCAACTTCGCGCCTGCCGCCATACTACCGTTTTCGATCGCCTCCATGATAAAGCGCCGAACGGCTGTTTCACTGGCTAATTTGCGGGGATCGGCCGTTGCCATAGTTATTGGTTAACCAATTTCTTTATTCTTGTCTATGCCACGACGACCCCAATTGACCGCGACTTCTAGCCGACGTTGACAGTCAGGGGACACGGGCGTTAGATATACGCGGTGAACCAGAGCCCCACATTGGTACACCACTATTGGGGGTCTGAGGACCGGGCCCGTGGGGGACAGGGATCATGACCCAATCAGCAAACGGAAAGCTGCTTAATCGAAATATTCTCATTTCTGGTGCGAGCGCGGCCGGACCTAGCCTGGCCTATTGGCTGCACTATCATGGCTTTAATCCCACCGTGGTGGAGCGAGCGTCCGCGCTACGGACTGGAGGCTACGCGATCGATCTGCGTGGAGCCGCCGTGCGCGTGGCTGAACGCATGGGCATTCTGGTCGAAGCGCGGAAGGCAAGCACCGACCTGCGCGAAGTCTTGTTCGTCGATAGCAGGAAGGAGACAGTGGCGAGCATGGACGCCAATTTCGGCGCCGGACCGGGCAACGCCGGTGATGTAGAGCTCTTGCGCGACGACCTGGCCCAAATTCTTTACGCCGCCACCAAGGATTCCATCAACTACATCTTCGGCGATTCAATCGCTTCCCTATCAGAGCATGACCATGGCGTCGAGGTCACCTTCGAGCATGGCGCACCACGCACCTTCGATCTCGTCGTGGGCGCTGATGGGTCCCACTCCAACGTGCGACGCCTCAGCTTCGACGAGGAATCACAGTTCAGCCATTACCTCGGCCAACACGTGGCAATATTCACCGTACCCAACTACTTGAACCTCGATCGTCTTTGGATGATGCACTACATCCCGAAAAAGATGGGCGCCATCATGCAATACGGCTCAGGCAAGCACACGCGCGCCTTGCTCATGTTCTCCTCACCGAGACTGGCATACGACCATCGCGACGTGGAGCAGCAGAAGAACATCGTCAGGAAGGTCTTCGCGGATGAATCCGGATGGGAGTTCCCCAGGCTGCTCGAAGAGATGCGGAATGCCCCAGACTTCTACTTCGATGATGTTAGCCAGATCCGCATGGATCATTGGTCGAACGGACGAGTGACGTTGGTTGGGGATGCGGCCTGCGGCCCCACGCTGATCACCGGACAGGGTACGAGCATGGCGGTGGTGGGAGCCTATGTGCTGGCAGGAGAACTTGCGTCCGCTGGCGGCGACTATCGTACGGCATTCACCCGCTACGAGCAGGAATGTCGCAGCTATATGGAACAGAACCAACAGATCGCCCTGAAGGCCAGGGAAGTGCGGCTGCCGGATAGCTGGGAACAAATCGAGGAGCAGAACGAGCTTCTCCGTGCGATGCGCGCTGCGCCAGCAGGCTCGCCCCCGGAGGATTCGACGGGAGATATCATCCAGAAGGCAGCCAACGCGATCACTCTCAAAGACTACCGCCGCCAATCGGTATAGCCAGAATCCGAGTCCGCGGTGAAGCCCGATTCGTACTCAGGAAAGGCGTGGAGCGTACTGCGCGGGAGAACAGGATAACTGCAGAACGCAGTAACGATGCGTCACTAGCCCTTGACGGCGGCGTAGCCCCGATAATTTGGGGAACGATGCGCCGTCACCACAATCTGGTTCAACAAAAGAGCTGCCTTGGCCGAATTTGGTGTGCACCCAGGGCCAATCGAATGAGAAGCAGATTAAGTTGATAGTCCGGTTTGGTCGACTTCCGGCCTAGTCCTCACCGTTGCCCCGTTGCGCCCTTCCCGCTACTTATTCAATCGAGACGTGCCGACCTCGACGGACGGAGCGGCAACGGAATCAGGAGAGATCCTCGCGATGCAGATTGGTTATTTCACCGAACGGCCTTACCGATGGCTTCCGGAAGGAGAGGTGCTGAAGCATCGGGCTTTTTTCGCCATTTCGAACGCACAATTTGATCGCGAAAAAGCGGCCGACGACTATCGCTACTACCTCGACGAGTATTGCTACGCCGAGGATCTCGGCTTCGATGCGCTCGCGCTGAACGAGCATCACGGGAACCCCATTTGCATGGGTTCGGTGATGAACGTTGAGGCGGCGATCCTCGCCTATCGCACCAAGAAGGCGCGTATCGTGTTGGTCGGGAATCCGCTGCCGGTCATCAAGCATCCGCTGCGGATGGCCGAGGAGCTGGCCGAGATCGATCTGATTTCGCGCGGTCGTCTGGTCACCGGATGGGTCCGCGGGGCGGGCAGTGAATCGATATTCAATAATGCGAATCCCGCGTACAATCGCGAGATGTTCAACGAGGCCCACGACTTTATCGTGCAGGCCTGGACCAAGCCCGGACCGTGGCGCTACGAGGGCAAGCATTTTCATTATCGCCACGTGAATCCGTGGGCCCTGCCCTATCAGAAACCGCATCCGCCGATGTGGATTCCCGGCACGCTTAGCCCTGAAACCGTCGAGTGGTGCGCCGCTCATGCCTATCCATATATCGGGCTGGGCACGCCGCTCCCGGCGACCTGCAACCTGTGGGACTTCTATGCCGACGAGGCGGCGAAGCACGGCTATCAGGCCGGTCCGGAGAATTTCGGCTACATGGTCGCAACTGCCGTGGGTGAGACGGAGGAGAAAGCCCAGAAGGCGGCCGAGGGTTTCGTATATGGCGGCGGTCAGAATGCTTTCTCGGCGCCTGAGTTCACGATGCCACCGGGATACAACTCCAAAGCGGCGATTCGCCTCCTAGCCAAGACGCAGACGAGCGCGTGGCTCGGCGTCAGCGGCGAGAAGGTGAAGGAGCAGATGCACGGGTCGGCTGAATCGATCGATTACGACGAGATCCGGCGCAAGCTGCAGGCTGCCCTGATGCGCGGTCAGCAGAACATGCAGGTTATCGTCGGCACGCCCGATACGGTGATTCCGAAGATCAAGGGAATTATGAGCGTGCTGCGCATCGGTATCTTCATCATCCTGAGTCTGCAGGGTCCGCGCGATAACGAGGAGCGTCGCACCAGCATGCGTCTCTTCGCCGAGGAAGTAATTCCGGCACTGAAGGATCACGCGAAGCAGATCGGCCTGCTCGATCCACTGGAGCGCACTCCCGGTTCAGTTCGACTCGCGGCCGGCGTGAAGCGCGCACATGTGGTCGATCGTGGTCCGCTGGCGTCGCTGGGGTTTAAGTAGAAGTCTCTGCGCAAACGCCATCGGTCTAATAGCTTCGCGTAGATCCTTCGACTTCACGTCTTTTTTGGCCGCGCCTAGCAGACTCGGCCGCCCCTTTGCTTCGCTCAGGATGACATAGGGGACGTCCTGCAGGGTTGACCACCGGTAATCAGGCGGCCGCGGATTCGTCCGCGGTCTCACTATCGCGCGTCAGCGGCCACGCAACCAGGAAGCCCATCAGGGACATCCCACCAGCCATCGCCGCCGGCCAAAGATAGCTGCCGGTCTTATCGACGAGATACCCGGCGAGCGGCGTGCCGACAATCGCGCTGACCGCGCCTCCGCTATAGACCGCACCGAGAACCGCGCCCAGTCCTTCCACACCAAAAATTTCGGCGAGCACCGCCGGCAGCGTCACGACCCATCCGCCATACGCCACGCCCATCACGATCGCGAACAGAGCAAGGCTCGCGAAGCCACCGGGCAACGCCCAGAGGGCGAAGCTCGAAGCGAGGATGAACATCATAATTTTGTAGAGCTGGAGCACCTCGAAGCGATCGGCCAGTGCGCCCAATCCCAAACGCCCAACTACACTCGACGCACCGATAAAGCCAATCAAGGTGGCGGCGCGAACTTCGTTAACGCCGCGCACCTGTGCGAAGACCGGGAGGTAAACGAACGGGATGAAGATCGCCATCGAGGACAAGGTCGAACTCGCATAGAGCGTCAGAAAGGAGCGCGTCCGGATAACGTCGCGAAGTCGATTCGCCACTCGTAGCGGTCCTACCGGTGGGGCCTGCGCCAGCGCGGCGCACGTGAGGATGCCTCCCGCGGCGATCACGCTCGCCAATCGATACGCGCCTCGCCATCCGAAATGCTCGATCGCCAGCGCGGCAAGTGGAACCAGCACCAGCGTTCCAGCGCCGATGCCCGACACGGTGATACCGAGAGCGGTAGTACGCCGCTCACGAAACCATCCCCCGACCATCGCGACCACGGGCACATACGTCAGCGAAACGCCGACGCCGACACACATCCCATAGGTGGCGTAGGCAGTCTGGATACGATGAATGTGCGAGGTCATGAAGAGGCCCGCACCGAGTATGAGTGCTCCGGCCATGAGTACCCGGCGCGGACCGAAGCGATCCCCAAGAGTGCCACTAACGATTCCCATGAGATTGCCGAGGCTCGCAGTGATACCAAAAATCGTTGCCGCACTCGCGTGACTAGCGCCGAACTCTTCGGCCATCGGTTTAAAGAAGGCACCAAAAGTAAACTGCATCCCGCAGGCAAGAAAGCAGGCAAAAAAAGCGACCACGGCCATCAGCCAGGCGCGCGGCGAATCGATCAGTTGCTCAAAATCGGGGTTACTCATGAAAAGCCAAACAATCGTTTATGCGACTGCGGCGATTAAGGCAATTTGATGCGGTCAATTTGACGCAATCGCGACGATATGAGAATTTCGCGCAACATCGGCATCGCGCTGAAAGGAAAGCATCAAGGTGGCGCAGTTTCGCGAAATCACATCAGGATTGCAGGCTCCCGAGGGTCCGGTCGCACTCAGCGACGGCAGGGTCCTCGTTGTCGAACTCAAGGCTGGAAGACTCACTCGGGTCGCCCCGGACGGCAAAAAGACAGTCGTCGCGGAAGTTGGCGGAGCACCCAATGGCGCCGCGATCGGCCCCGACGGCAAAGTCTATATCTGCAACAACGGCGGACTCATCTTCGCGGAAATGCATGGTCATACGCTGCCGGTGCCGGGATTACCACCGAACTACAACGGCGGATGTATCCAGCGGGTCGATATCGATAGCGGCAAGGTCGAGACGGTCTATACGGAGTGCAACGGGCACAAGTTGCGCGGCCCCAACGACCTGGTTTTCGACGCTTCGGGCGGGATGTGGTTTACCGACTTCGGCAAAGTCGAGGAACGCAAACGCGATCGCGGCGGTGTTTATTACGCGAAGCCCGATGGCTCGCTCATCAAGGAGATGGTCTATCCGATCGACGGACCTAACGGTATCGGACTGGCACCGGGTGACAAGCGCCTCTACGTGCCGCAGACGTTTGAGGGACGCGTATGGCAATGGGATATCCCAAGCCCCGGTGAATTGACGCAGGCAGTGAATCCGGGCGGCGAGTTCCTGAGCGGTCCCGGCGGCGGGACACTGCTCGCCGGACTACCCGGTTATCAGCTCTTCGATTCGATGGCGGTCGACAGCGGCGGCTACGTCTGTATCGCAACGCTGATCAACGGCGGCATCACGGTG
Source organism: Binataceae bacterium (SeqCode) (assembly GCA_035541875.1). GTDB lineage: Bacteria > Desulfobacterota > Binatia > Binatales > Binataceae > JAJPHI01. The sequence continues at coordinate 2,991 of DATKML010000018.1, read as the reverse complement.
ATCTCACCCGATGGGTCTTCGATCGAGCACATCGCGCTTCCCGATCCGATCACGACCAACATCTGCTTCGGCGGGGCTGATCTGAAAACGGCGTACGTGACGCTGCTGTCGACGGGCAAACTGGTGGCGATGGATTGGCCGCGCCCCGGCTTGAAGCTGAACTTTAATCGCTAGGCGTCGAATTGCTGAGAGGATAACGCGATGGAGAAGGCGCGAATCAACGGCGTTGAGTTGCATTACGACCTGCGCGGCGAGGGGAATCCGCTCGTCATGATTCATGGTGCGCAGGGCGATCAGACGATGTTCAACAGCTTCGCGCCGATCTTCACCCAAAAGTATCGTGTGCTGACCTTCGACCAGCGAGGCTCCGGATTGAGCGAGAAGCCGAGCGGCGATTACTCGATCGCTCAACTCGCCGATGATACCGCGGCCCTGATGACCCATGTCGGGTTCGATCGGGCCGATATCATCGGCGTTTCGATGGGCGGGATGATCGCGCTCGAGTTTGCCTTGCGCCATCCGAATCGCGTTCGCGCGCTGGTCCTCGGATGCACCACTCCCGGCGGTTCAAAAGCGATTCGTATCGGCGGTGAGGCCTTTACGAATGCCTATTCCTCCAAGCCTATTTCGAGCGAGGAGCGTGGCCGCGCGCTTGCAAAAGCTGCCTTCACAAAAGGCTATATAGATCGCCATCCTGAGATTATCCCGGCGATGATCGAAGCGCGCCGTCAGCGCCCACTCGATCCGGTTGCGCTCGATGGCCGTTTGAAAGCGGCGATGAAGCATGACGTCTATGACGGGCTGAGCCAGATCACCTGCCCAACGCTGGTGATAACCGGCAAAGAGGATGCGATTATCTCGTGGGAAAATTCGCAATTATTAGCCGACAAAATCCCACATACGGAGTTGGTACTACTCCAACCGGCAGGGCACTGCTTCTGGATTGAGCAGCCCGAGGAATCCTACTCGGCGATCACGCGCTTTCTCTCGGCTCACTGAACGAACAAGCGATGGATCGATATCAGGGCAGCAGGCCGTAGACATCCAGCTCGGCCTGTGTGCCGACATAGACTCTGCCCGCAGCGATAGTCGGCGTCGCAAACTTGACCGCGATTCCTGCTGTATCGCGCGATCCAGCCTGCGTGCTGTCGTAGAGCTTTGCCATGGTCGTCGCATCGAAGGCGTAGAGAACCGCCGAGCCGCTCTCAGCATTACCGGTATCGATCACCCACACGATACCGTTCTTCGTGCCATTAGCCGAAATAGCCGGTGTGACCCCCGGAAAGCCGAAGGAAGCTGACGCGGTGACACGACCGGAGGTGTTAATCTGGCCGCCGCTCAGCGGATACGAAGCAAGCAGGCTGCTGACGGGCCCAACATAGATACGCCCATTGAAGTAGGCCAAGCTCGAGAACATACCACCGGAAACCTGGAACTCCTGCACAATCTGCGTATCCCCTGCGGCGTTGAAATGCCCGAGATTGTCCCGATTCACCAGGTAAAGCGTTCCGCCTTTGTCCGGAATCAATGCCAGATGCTTCGAACCAACAGACTGATCCGGCAGGAGCAACGGTCCGCCGGTGGCAAAATCCGCGTCGCTATCGTTGAGCGCTTGTTGATTTGCGGGAGTGAAATAGTCCGCCAACGAAACCGACGAGCCTTTCCTAGTCAGCTTCAAGAGACTATCGCCGTAATCACGACCACCGGAATTCGCATCGAAAGTGCCATTCCCAGTGCCGACAAATACTGCACCAGCCAAATCGCTCGCCGGCCCGTTACCGGTCTGCCAGATACCCCCGCGGCTACCATCCGGCGTGCCATTAAAACACCCGACTTGGCGCAACGTGTGCGCGTTATAGGCGATTACCCAGGCATGGTACGGGTTGTTATCGGAATAAGAGGCGAAGGCGACATAGATAATGCCCTTAGATAATAAGAGGGCAGCGCGTTGCCGCTGATGAAGTGAATCAAAGGCGAGAGTACCGCCCGAGCTTCCATCACCCGTAGCGTTCATCGAGGCAGTAATTTCTCTCGGTCCACCAAATTTCTCAGCGCCGCTACTGAGACTCAATGCATGCAACTGATGCGAATAAGTAGAATTTCCGCCACTCGATTGTTTGGTAACTGATTCGACGTAGATTATCCCGCTTACGGGATCGATGACCGGAGTCGACGTGACTCCGATCTCCGGCGTGAGATCGTCACTACCGGTGTCACCCGCGGGAACGGAGGTTATTCCCGCCGCGGGATTTAAAAAACTGTGAGTCCATAACGGTGCAGATTGCTTACCGTCAGCATCGAAGGCATACACACTGTCGTGTTCAGTCACAACGTAGACGACGTTGTGCTTTCCCTGATGCGGTATCGAAACGTTTCTTGCGTAAAGAGGCTGCGCATAGATTTCGCCGTCGACCGTATAGGAGAACAGCTTGCCGAATTTGCTGCTGTTTACATTGGTCGAGGTCAGAATCGTCTCGGCGAGGTTCGCGCCTGTTCTGGCATTGTCATTGTGATAAGTGAAGACGCCTCGAAAACCCGATGTCGCCGCGATAGCTAAACCCGAGTCACCTCTGTCGGAAGGCAACGCCGCCACGCACGAAACTAGTCCTACCCAGCAAAGAGTCCGTTTCGCCCGGCCTAACAACCACTCAAACTTCCTATAACGCATAAACCTCAACCACACCGTGTTCTAACGACGCCGGGATTCTAAGATCTTACATCGCCGGCCACGATGCATCTATATGCGTAGGACAAGATTTTAGCGTAACTGAACGAACCAAAGTCAATAAAAATAAATTAGAGTTATTTAGGTTCTCGGTGGTCGATCAAAAAACGCCCCCGAAGATGTCGGAGGCGTTTTTCTACAGACGCTATTTTCGTTCAGGCTTACGCGCCGGCAGCCGCAGACGACGTCACCGTCGACTGGCGTTGCCAGCTCTTCACTTCCGGCGCGACTTCCTTCGCAAACAGCCGCATCGACGCTTCCGCGTC
>DATKML010000017.1:0-55391 GCA_035541875.1 Binataceae bacterium (SeqCode) | reverse complement strand
CACCTCGTCGCCCAACTCAATGCGGGCAAAACGCCGCATCGACTCGTTGTCGTAGATCGCATCTTCGGCCTGCGGGTCCGAGAGGTTGAACCATTGCTGCAGGAAGTAAAGCCGCAGCATCTTCTCCAGACCCAGCGGTTGGCGGCCGTTGCCCGCCTTGGGGTAGTGCGGCTCGATCAGCGCCAGCAGTCGGCTCCAGGGAATCACTGCGTCCATCTCGGCCAAGAACCGCTCGCGCCGGGTAATCTTGCCCTTCCCATGCCACGCCAGCGCTGCGAACGTCTGCTGATTACCCATTTCCTCACCTCCACACCCGCCCTTCCAACTAACTCTTTATATAATAACCGAAGCACTTGTGCAGAGCTTCTCTAACGGGTTGGGCCGTTGCGGCTCTTTTGACGAAGAATCAATTAGCTGTCCCCGACCTAGTGAGGTGGACTGCGTTTTCGAGATACTGCGAAGAGAAGGTGCTGGCGGATCTTCCTGCAAAGGGGGAGCTACAACATGCCGAGTGGGATGGTTGGGGTTGGGCGGGTCAGGACACCACGGTCTACGTTGTTTTTGACCCGCAAGATTCACTGTCAGCCGCGGCAGAGAAACGGAGGTCGGGTTGGTTCAAGGGTATACCGTGTGAAGTTGATGTTGTGCGACGCTTGGCAGCGCACCGGTACGCGGTTCAACTTTATACGAACGAATTCTGGGACCGATGCAATCAATAGATGAATTACACCAACTATCTGGTAGCGAGGATTGGTCGCGGCTTTTCTTGAGGTACTGCTCCTGGGGAGCAGAGATATATGCCTCGAAACGAAACAGTGCCTAGTACAATCTCGCCCGAAGTGAGCAAAAGTGGCGTGGAGTCATAGAACACCAACATCAAACTTCTAATAACGAGCCAGACCGGAATAGATTAGGAATCGATAGATCTCACGGAAAATGTGACCCGGCACTGAGGACCGGGCCGAAGCAGACAGTCCAAGTTGGATTCGTGAGGAGGGCCGCCAATCCCGCCATCACCCAGGCGGTATCCTTCGGAACTCCCCAGCGTCGGAGAAAAAGTAACGCCAACGCTCCCACCGTGATTCCAGTAAAAAGAAAATTAAAGCCGATTAGCCGCCACCATTCGCTAGGCAGAGGACGAGCAAACATCTCGCGAAACATCGGCGTGCTCTCATCGCCGCGCTGAACCACGCGCCATTGACTGAATCCGATGCGATCCATCGCAATTAAAGCAAATAGCGCTCCGAGCCAATCAGCAACCTGACCGAGTAACGTTAGCCACACGGTGCCGCGAATGACCTTTCCAACAGTTACCGTTCCTCTCCTAATACCCGGCACTCCGAGGACGAGAAGGTTCAGCGCATAATTCGCGAGCATTGTAAGCAGGGTTAGATCAACCCGTGCAGCGGCGTAGGGAGTGAGCGCAATTACATCGGCAGAAGCGGGAACCGGTACCAAAACAATGCCTAGAAAGACCAAGAGCCCGATCATATCCATCAGGTTCAACCTTTCGGGCACGCGAGCCCAGTTGTTTATATCTGCTTATATTTTCAATCGAGCCTGCCATTGTCAAAGTAACTCGGCGGCTCCAGGTAGCGCCTCGCATAGCCCATAAATCCTCACCGCTTTGCTTTTGGCTAATCAGCTCCCTACCGTGGTAGGGCGTTGAGACAATTGATTGTCTTCGACAGCGGAGGTTTGAGCCATGGCACAGGGGAGAATTGCGGATCGCGTCGCGATCGTTACCGGCGGAGGATCGGGTATCGGCAAGGCTACCGTCGAGGTCTTCGCGCAGGAGGGTGCCAGGGTAATCGTCGCCGACCTGCCGGAGAGTCCGGGCGAGGCGGTCGCCAAGGCGATTGGCGGGACCTTCGTCGCGACCGATGTTGGCGATCCCAAACAGGTGGAGCGACTAGTGCGCACCGCGGTCGATAAGTTTGGCCGACTCGACATCATGTACAACAACGCCGGTATCGGGCTGACGCAGCCGCTGCTGGAACATACCGACGAGCTCTACGTGAAAACGATCCGGGTCGACCTCGACAGCGTCTTCTATGGGCTCCGCTATGCGGGTCGCGTGATGGTCGCGCAGAAGAGCGGGGCGATCGTGAACACCGCCTCGGTCGCGGGTATCCGCGGCAGTGTCGGACTATCGGCCTATAACGCCGCCAAGCATGGCGTCGTCGGGCTTACCCGCAACGCAGCGCTGGAGTTGGCGTATGCAGGAGTGCGCGTAAATTGCGTCTGCCCCGGGATCGTCGATACGCCGTTGGTCGCGCGTGCGTTTGGGCATAGCGAGGAGGTGCGTGAGACGATGCATCGGTTCCATCCTCTTGGCCGGATGGCGCAGCCGGTCGAGATCGCGAAGTGCGCGCTGTTTCTCGCTTCGGACGATGCCTCGTTCGTGACCGGCCACGCGCTGGTGGTCGATGGCGGCCTCTGCGCGGGCGTCGGCAATACGGCAGGCATCACCGATAACGACTAAGCGGCGGGCCGAGTCGGTTACAGTAGTCGATCGTGTGTGGGCGAATCACGCTGACGAGGCCGAATCTGGAGTCGGTTGCGAGCGAACTCAACGTCTCGCCCGAAGGATGCCGCGGATATCCACGGCTGGAGCCGCACTACAATATCGCGCCCACGTCGGTGCATCCGATTCTCACGCTGGACGAGCGCGGTCATCGCCGGATTGAGCCGATGACTTGGGGCAGTATCCCTAAAGCGGGCAAAGGCCTCGTGATCAACTGGCGGTCGGAGAGCTTTCCGCCGCGCGCGCCGCGATGCGCCGTAATCACCGACGGCTTCTACGAATGGACCGGGCCGAAGACCGCCCGGCAACCGTACTGGTTCCATCGGCCGGATTTCGCCCTCGTGATGATGGCCGGACTGTGGAAGTGGCAGACGAACGCGGACGGCACGAAGATCCAGGTCTTCGTAATCCTGACGACGCGCGCCAATGCACTGATGGCGCCGATTCATCATCGTATGCCGGTGGTGATCGGCGAGTCGCAGCTCGATCAATGGATGAGTCCCGACAGCGGCAATGTCGATGCGATCCGCGCGATGCTGTCGCCGCCATCGGAGAAATATCTCGTGGCGGATAAAGCGTCGCCCTTGGCGAATAGCGTCAAGAACGACGGCCCCGAATTACTTCCTGCACTCCAATTCTAAGAAACAGAGACTAAGTAGTAGCCACTGACTATCGAAAGATCGGGGGAGTGGTACGCAAGGCATACCACTCCCGTCGCAATGACAATTTATTGGTTATGTGAGACGGAGACCGTCGTTGTCGCGGGGTCGCTGACTCCTCCGGAGAAGTCCTTGCAGCTTACAGTAATCGTATAGATCCTGCCGGAGCCGGTTCCCTGACGTTCCGAGCGTACTTGCACGGGAAGAGTGGCCGGACTCGTCTTATACCGAGTCGTAAACGTATAGTCGGGCGAGGTATTACCCTGTCCGCCTCCGGTGGGTGGTTCATTACTTGAGATACCGATTACGGCGCACTGGGGATTGGGGTCGCAGGGCGTATGCGCCGACACAGTTACGTTAACTCCCACCATCTTGTGATTCGGCGGCCAGAGAACGGCAGGACTCGCTGTGACCGAGTCGATCACCGGTGGAACGTCCTGAACGGTAACCGTCGAATTGCAGGTCGATGAATTACTGGAGGTGTCGGTGGCGGTGCAACTGAAGGGCGTGCTACCGATGGGGAAGACCGAACCCTCCGGCGGAGTGCATCCTTTCGATTTAATCGCGCAATTGTCCGTCGCCTTATCGATTAGGTTTGGCACGACAGCCCCTGTCGGCATCGTGCACTTAAGGGTCGGGCTAAGACAGGTGATAAGAGGGTTTTCGTTGTCGTTGACGGTGACGTTGGCCTTGCATGGATTAGTCTGCCCATTCTGATCGGTGACCGTTAGAATGATAGGCGTGACTTTCGAAGGCGGACCGGAGTAGGGCGGCGCCGGTGATTGCGCGAGCGTGATGGTGTCGTTATCGGGATCGTTGGACCCATTGTCGATTGAGACAAATTCCGTATGGATGCAGGCGCCTGGGTCGGTCGATACAGTTTAATCCTTACACTTTGCTACCGGCGTGACGGTGTCGCGCGTTGCGAAATAGAGATCGATATTGCCGCTCGATCCCGGACCGGTCGCCGAAGCCCATACCGTATAGAAATGGCCGACGGCGCAGGCGTTGCCATTGTAATCGCCGTATTTAGGTGTGCCGCCCAACGGGGCTACCTGGCAGCTCTCGCCTGCTTTGCCGACTACGGTGCAATCAGTTTGATTGAAGTCGCAGGGCGCCTTGGAGTCTGTCGCCAGCGGAGGGGCTGCTGTACCGCAGCGTCCCGCTAGTTGCGGTTGTTGCGAGCAGCTTTCTGAGTCAGTCGTCGCTCGGGTGCTTCCCGGCCAACTACCCGCGCTGCCGACCCGCTTTACCGGCCTGGCATTCCTTGTCGGCGGTGCCGGTGTTGTTGATTTGGAATTCGGCGCCCGCTGCCAAATTGCCCCCACCGTCGAGGGCCGCGCTCGCGCCGTAGTAGTCGGTCAGGTCGTTATCAGTGCCGTTGGCGGCGCGTCGATCGTACCACGATACGTACGCCGTACCGTTGGTCGCGCAGACCCAGGGCACATACCGTCGCGCGTTACCGCCGCCATTGAGTTGAACTGCTGCCCGCCAGGTCGAGCCGCCATCGGTTGAGTCTTGCACGACGACGTTTTCGTTGCCGGCCGCCGTGTTAACAGCGTAAGCGACATAGATATGTGACGAGTTGGTGTCATCGACGGCGGGCTGGAAACTCCGAAGGTCGTTGCCGCTGTTGCAGCGATCGAGACCGGGCACCGGGCATGGCACTTTATTCGCGGTCACGATCTTCTTGGGGAAGCCCGCGGTCGGTGTCATCGAGGCATTGCCCGAGCAGGGCGCATACTTGTTGATGTTGATGTCGTTGCCGCTGTTAAAGACGACATAGACGTTGCCATCCGGGGCGACCGCGACGCGTGGAAAGTCGCCACTGGCAAAAGATGCGGCTCCCCAGGTATTGCCGCTATCGGATGAGCAGGAGATGCCGTACTCGCCATTCAACTCGCGCCACGCGGTATAGATCTGGTCTTTGCTCGCGACCTGATTAACCCGGTCGGCGCCAATATGTTCCTGATCCGGAAAGGCCGCCCCACAGGTATGGCCGGCGGGGCCGGGACAGGTGAATGGGTTGGTTAGAGCGTTGAAGGTTTTGCCATTGTCGGTCGAGGCGTTGATTCCGGTCGCAGGGCTTTTGATCGTCCCTTCATAGAAAGTGCCGCTTTTACCTCACGCGAGCGAGGAATCACCACCCGTCGAGCCGGGAAAGTTGCCGAAGAAAGGGAAGGTTTGTCCCCCATCGTTGGAAGCAGTCCAGACGAATTGCTGTCCGACCACAATATTGCGCCCATCGGCCGAGACCGCCACCTCGGGCTCGCTGGCAACCCCTCCTATCAGAACGGGATTGGTCCCTCCGGGTCCGGGGTCGGAAATCGGCGGCGTCGGCTCATCTGATTCGTCATCGTCGTCGGCCCAGGCCACGCTTTTCCATCTTTGCCAGCCCTTATCGGCAAGCTGGGCGATCTCGACGCGTGCCTCGGCGATGGAGAACCTCGACCACTCAATCATACGGTGCTCGAGCTGAGCAAAGCTGGCCCCTCGCCATAAGCTCGCCGAGGATAGGAAGCTGATTGCCGTCTCGATAGCAGCGACCTGATCGGCTACCGCAGGCGCGATGTCAGCGGGTATGCGACCCTCCAGGCGGATGAGCTGACCGCCGGCAGCGATCGCCGTCGTGATCGTCAATATCGTTGTCGGTTGCAGCGGTGCATTATTTCCACCCGGTTGTTCTCGCACTCCGACGTGCCTCCGTTGAATCGCGGGATATCCGCCAATCGTCAGGCTGGTTACCGGGTCGGGGTATTCCTGTTCGATATCCTTGAGACGGGTGAGCGCATCATTATGGTCGGTCCGCTGTTCGACGTAGATTTGGATCTGCGGCGTCATATTGAGGGTAGTCGAACTGAGCGTCGGAAGTTTGTCGGGTGCAGCATTGATGAGCGTTGTGCTGCCCCCGCCCTGAACCGAAGTCCACCCGTCAGGGTAGGCCACGGAGAAACTGTTTACTGCGACACTGTTGGTAAAGCTCGACGGCGCGGCAGTCCACGCTATCGAGGTCAACAGCAGCGCAATAGCAAATACCTGAAGCGACACACGGGACAATCGAGCCACGGTTGAGCATACCCGAGCCATAATGAGATCCCCCCGCGGTGCCCGACTCTAAGCTCCTTTCAAGATCGATGAGCGGAGTCTTTGGGCACACCTGAGCGTATGAGCGGTATCGGCCTTAGCGTCAAGGATCGAAAGATTAAGTCCGAGTTAAGTGTCACGCTGAGCCTGCGCTGACCATAAGGAGATATAATAACGCGGCCTTGATCCGTCCCCCCACAAAACGGAAAATCGCAAAGATTTCGTAAGGGCAGAGGACTTTATAGGTGACTCAAGAGTATGACGCGATCGTAATCGGCGCTGGTGTTTCCGGCCTCTATACGCTCTACAAGCTCCGCGAGCTGGGGCTCTCGGTGCGGGTGCTCGAGGCCGGTACGGATCTCGGCGGGACCTGGTACTGGAATCGGTACCCGGGCGCCCGCTTCGACTCCGAGAGCTATTCCTATCAGTACTCCTTTCGTCAGGAACTGATAGATGGATGGAACTGGAGTGAGCACTTCGCCGCGCAGCCGGAAATCGAGCGCTATCTCCATTTTGTCGCAGACAAGCTGGACCTTCCCCGGGATATCGAGTTCAACGCGCGCGTGAAGAGCGTCGTCTACGACGAGACCGATAAGAAATGGACCCTTGAGACGCATAGCGGACTGAGTGTTCGCGGGCGTTACGTGATCTGCGCGACCGGGCTGCTTTCGGCGCATCAGTTCCCGCCCTACGAAGGGGTCGATAAGTTCGGAGGCCTGTCGCTGCATAGCGCGCGATGGCCGAAGGAGCCGGTCGATTTCACTGGTAAGCGTGTGGGGATTATCGGCACCGGCCCGACCGGGGTGCAGATCATTCAAACGATCGCGCCTGATTGTAAGCATCTGACGGTCTTTCAGCGCACGGCCAATTGGTGCACGCCGCTGCAAAATCGGCCGATCACCGATGAAGAGCAGAAGGAACTGAAGGCGAAGGCGCAAGAGATCTTCGCCAAATGCAAACGGACTTGGGCGGGCTTTATCCACGATCCCGACCCGCGTCACGCGATGGACGTGCCGAAAGCCGAGCGGCTCGCACGTTACCAGATGCTCTATGATCGCGGCGGCTTCTCGCTATGGCTCGGGAATTTCGCCGACTCCTTCATGTCGCAGGAGGCTGCCGATGAGGTCGCCGAGTTCCTCGCCCAGAAGATTCGGGAACGCGTGAAGGACCCGGCGACGGCGGAGAAGCTCATCCCGAAGCATACGTTCGGGACCAAGCGATGCCCCGGCGAGAAGAATTACTACGAGACCTTCAACCGCGATAACGTCAGCCTGGTTGATTTGCGCGAAACTCCGATCAAGCGGATCACGCCGACTGGTATCGAGACGATTGATGGGTCGTACGAGCTCGATGTGATTATCTATGCTACCGGGTTCCATAGCCTTACCGGCGAACTGCTGCGGATGGATATCCGCGGCGAACACGGCAGGTCGCTACAGCAGCATTGGTCGGACGGCCCGCGCACGTATCTCGGGATTCAGTTCTACGGCTTCCCGAACCTGTGGGCCGTGATGGGTCCGCATAACCCGGCGGTGTTTTGCAATATCACGCGATGTGCCGAGAACAACGTCGAGTGGATCGTTAATTCGATCCGTTACCTGCGTGAGCATGGCTACCAGACGATGACGACGACGCGCGAAGCCGAAGATGCCTGGACCAATCGCTGCTACGAGTCGGCGAAAGGGCTGCTGGTCGACAAGATGCGCGATTCGTGGTTTTTCGGCAGCACGAACCCCGAGAATATTCGCGGACGCTTCCTGCTCTTTGCGGGTGGTGTGCCGGAGTATCGCCGGATCTTCGCGGATGTCGCCGCCAAGGGTTACGAGGGCTTTGAGCTGAAGTAACGTTCGCACGAGGACTCATGAAGGCGCCGTGATCGGTACTGAGAGACCGGTCACGGCGCTTTAGCTTCTTCCATACCCTCGAAGCCATTTCCTCCGGATCGTCTCTGGCGACTCTAGCCGCCAGAGACAGCACTCTTGCTGCGATAACGCAGGAATGCGTCATTAAGCAGCACAGTGAGAAAAATAGGTGTTGTCGATCCGGGCCTTTTAGTCAAACATTGAGTTAGCAGAAAATTTCTTCCTACTCATCGGTAATCCGAATAGCTTGGGCGACTAGGGACGATGTCCGCCCGATGGCGTCGTGTGCCGTAGCGATGGCAGGGCATCGGATGTTGGCGTCTCTGGACGAAGGGGGGATCCCGATGAGAAAATTTTCGTTACACGTTGCGGCTTTGTTCGCCGCTTTCACACTGATGGCGATACCGCGTGGCGCCCATGCACAGGCGACGCCTACGGCCACAGCAACGCCCATCTCATGCGGCGGTGGTAACTTCATATGTAATACGGGGGCTGACGAGCCGGGGAACGAGGAGGGATGGCTCGGAATTTCGGGCGGTAACATCAATAGTATTGCCATCGACAAGAGCAACGCTGTTACATGCTGCTCGGGCACCTTTGGTGCTTTGGTGGTCGACGCTAGCCCTGGAGCCTCGCCGACTCCATCGTACGGCTACGTTCTCGGTACGGCTCATGTTTTTGCGCGTAACGGAGGGGCACATACTAACGAGGAGATAGTGCAGCCCGGACTTACCGATACGGGGTGTTGGCAGGATGATACAGACACCGTTGCCACGCTGACCAAATCGACACCTCTCAAATATAAGGGTGCTAAAAATGAACTCGATGCCGCCATAGCGACAGTCGTGGCGGCGCCCCTAACCCCCAATGGTCCCTTGGTTCCCGGGGTTCGACAGGACGGGGCGATTCTGAACATCGGACAGCTCAGCAACGTGCCGTTCCCATATGATCAGATAACTGACGGCTTGCCTGTGATGAAGATGGGGCGCACCACCTGTGTGACGACAGGCCGTATCGATGCGTTCGATGCTACGGGCCTCGTGAATTATGACGGGACCTGCGGCGCTGCCTCATCAGGTACAGCCACCTTTGACCATCAGGTTCTGGTTTTTGGAGAAGACCTGAGCAGTGGCAACTCATGTACTTTCGCTGATAAGGGCGACTCGGGGGCAATCGTTGTTACGAATGACTTTAGCTGTCCGCAGGCTATCGGAATGGTCTTTGCCGGAGCGTCAGGAACTGGGCCCGATACGGGGGGAACAATCATCGCCATCAATCCGATGACGACGACAACCAATATCATCGGTGTGCCCACCAACAATGGTGTACTGGATAAATTCAAAGTGAAACTGGTTGGTCAGACGTGTACTCCGAGCCCGCTGGAGCGGCGACTTAACGGCGCGTCGATGCCTGCCCACGTAACCCCTGCGCTTCGCGCTTCGATAGAGGCGGTCCGAAGTGTGAAACGGGCGAAAGCACCCTATATGCTCAAGCGGAAAGGCGTCGTTGCTATCGGAATCGGGGCCGGCGTTACACCGGAGTCTGCGTCGCTTGCTGTCTACCTAACCGATGACACACCTGCAATCCGCCAATGGGTCCAGAAACAGGTTCCGGGCACTAACGTGAAATTCCGGACCATCAAGCGGAAATTCAAGGCTCTGTAGCCTACCTCGCAGCTTTAAGCACCTTGAACCTGTCCTGCGATGCAGGGCGGGTTCTTTTTTTTGTTCCCTGGCGAAGTGATGACTTGACCCTCGATAGGGTGCGGCGAAGACTCGATCATAGACCGACCGCTCGTGAGGAGGAGTCATGAACTCACGGCCAGAGCGTTATGACGTCGCGATTGTCGGAGGTGGCGTTGCCGGAAGTGCACTGGCGATGGCACTTGGCGAACGTGGCCTGCGCAGCGCACTAATCGATATCGACCTCAGCGGGCGCTTCAGCTCCAGCGAGCGCAATGCCGGCGGGGTTCGCGCTACATGGTGGCAGTCAGTGAATATCGCGCTGTGCCGGGCGTCGATTCGCTATTACGAATCCATCCGAGAGCAGGTCGGCTTCAAACAAAAGGGCTATCTCATTCTTTACGATGAAGAGCGCTGGCCTGAAGCCCAACGGATGATTCCGATTCAGCGTCACCTCGATCATCCGATTGAGCCCTTATCCCCGACAGAAGTCGCTCGACGGGTGCCCGAGATCGATCGGCTCGAAGGAATCGCGGGCGCGACATTCTCGCCTTCCGACGGTTTCATTAATTCGAACTTGCTGAAGATGCATTACCGTGAGCGCGCTCGCGAACTGGGCGCGGTGCTGGTCGATCGCATCTATGTCTACGCGATCGAGACGGGTAGCGATTGCGCGCGGCTTCGAGGCTGGCAGGCAGACGGCCCTATCGAAGAGCACCAACTTACGCGGATGCTGTCGCAGGATGAGGAAGGCGATCCGGCAGTGGGGCATGGAGTCGAAATCGTTGCCGACGCAGTAGCTATAACGGCGGGCGCGTGGGCTCCCAACGTGTTGCGGATGGTCGGGTTGGATAGCCCAACGCAGGCAGTGCGCAGGCAGATCTGTATGGTTGATTGCCGCGCTACCTCGCTCGCATCCTACGGCATGATTTTCGACACCTCGGGCCTCTATATGCATAACGAAGGACCGTACATCCTGGTCGGCTACTCGCCGATGGACGAACCACCGGGCTATTCATTTCGTTTCGAGGGCGAGCAGTTTTTCCAAACTGAGATATGGCCGCGGATGTATGCACGGGCGAGCTGCTTCGAGCGATTGCGCTTTCTCAACGGATGGTCCGGGCTGTATGAAATGTCGCCGGACCGCAGCGGGATCGTCGGCAAGGCACGCGATCGCATTTACGAAGCGCACTCATTCAGCGCTCATGGGGTAATGCAATCGTATGCGACGGGTCAGGCGCTGGCCGACCTAATCGCGACTGGATCGTATGGCAAATACGATGCAGCGCCGCTGACCCGCGATCGTTTCGCTTCAGGGGCGCTGGTGTACGAAGAACTGCACTGGTGAATCGCTAAGCAGTCCGTTCGGGTCGCCGCAGAAAGGCCACCATACTGAGTGCGCCGAGGTTCACGACCGCGCCGAGTTCGAACGCCAATCGATAGCTCTTGGTCGCCGTGTAGATCGCCCCGGCTACCAGCGGTCCGAAGGCCGAGGGCGAACCGGCAATCGCGAAGATAAAGCCGACAATCGCACCGATGGCGACGCGACCGAAGAAATCTCCGATCAGCGCAGGAAAAAGGGCGGTCAGACCACCGTACGAGAAGCCGAAAATGCCTGCGGCGGTATAGAGCAGGTTCAGGCCGTGGCTGAAGGTAAAGCCGATAAAGGATAGGGCTTGAAAAACGAGGCAGAGAGCCAGGGTTTGTCGGCGCCCGATACGATCCGAGATTGGGCCGATCGCGACCCGGCCCGCGAAGCCGGCGAAGCCGATTACGCTAATCGTCATCGCCGCGCGGTAGTGCGATATCCCGAGGTCTTCGGCGAAGGGCACCAGATGGACCAGCGGCATGAAGATAACCAGCCAGGTCAGGGTGAAGATTGCGGTCAGGAGCCAGAAGGCGCTGGTGCGTCGGGCATCGGAGAGCGACCACTCATTTTCGAACGAGACTGGTGTAGGTGACGATAAGGGACTCAGGGGCGCCGGATCGATACTGGCGCCATCGGGATGGAGTCCCATCTGCTCGGGGTCGCGCACTACGAAGGAGGCACAGGTTACGATCAACGCCAACGCAACGATCGAAAGTATCAGGTATGCATTGCGCCATCCGTAGAGGCGGATCAGCGCAGTGACGAGGGGTGGAAAGGTGAACATCCCGAAACTCGAGCCACCGGACGCGACGCTGACGGCGATGGCGCGCTTGGCCGCGAACCATCGCACGATGGTGGCATTACAGGGCACATAGGCGGCACTCATCCCAATCGCTGCGATGACGCCGAGAGATAAGTACAACTGCCACAGCGCATGGACGTGGCTCGTAATCGCGACTCCGATACCGAGGGTCACGCCGCCGACGATCAGAACTATCTTTGGGCCGAGGCGATCAGTCAGGCGGCCCGCCACCATCCCGAGCGCGCAATAGACGAAAACGTAAAGAGAGTAGGGGATCGAAAGGCTGCCGCGGGTCCATCCGGTATCGGCAGAGATATACGGCAGGAACACGCCGAAGCTGAATTGGATACCGTAAGCGATCCATAGGATCGTGAAGGCGCATCCGACGATAATCCATCCGTAAAAGATACCGGTGGCCGTCTGTTCGGTTTCGATCGGAACGTCTTTTCGCGCGACGACAGTATTCTTCAAAGCTGCACTCTTTCGGTCGACGATGCTTGCTTAGGTTTCGATAGCGAAATCCGGGCGCGCCGACCAGTGCCTGCGTCCGATTTTTCGACTCGACTGATGGAGGCAGCCTTCTAGAATGAGGCTTGAGCGGCTTACGACACTCTTGCCGAGGGGATCATGGGAATATGGGGCGCCGGATTGTATTCGGTGACTTCGCAGCCGACCCGCGGGAAACGATCCGCGCTATCTCGCGACTCCCGTTCGATGGTGACCGGCTGGTCGAGTTGCTCTGTCATAGCGAAGCAACAGCGGCCAACCATCCTGAGGAGGAGGATTACACGACCTTCTGGCTGGTGGTCGCTGATCAGCTTTGCCGGCGCGGCATCGTCAGTCAGCGCGCTCGCGACGAGGCATTCTCGATAATCGAACCCGGCCGCAACCTTGAGGTGCTGTCCAAGCTAGGCGGATCGGCGTCGGCTTTGCGGAAGCGCCAGCGCGATCTTGAAGAGCTGCGCAAACGGCTGGAAGCCCAACCAGCAATCGACAAGAAACGCCCCGTCTTAAGGCAGCCGCAACGCGATCTGATGGAGATCGGCGATGTATTCGTCTACCCGACATCGGGCGGCGGTATGATCAATCCTTATTTCCGCACCAAGGACGAGATGCCCGATGGGTGGCATCCGGACGGCTGGGGCGCGATGCTTCTGGTCGATCGAGGACGCGCTTTCGGCTTCATTGCGTGGTAGCGAATAATAACTATCGCCTTGGCTCGGGCGGATAAGCCAAACCTGGCGGGGCTGCATGAGGAGCCGATCTGGGCTCTGCGACGGCCAGGGACGTGCAGCGCCGCGCACTTGAAACGCATGGAGATCGAGAGGGTTGGAGCGGTTGCGACGGATCCAGCGTATTGGCTCAGGCCTTCCCCGCGATGCCGGACGGGCGATCGTGGGCGGTCGACGATATTTCGATTGCCAACGGCATGAGCATAGGGCCGGCGGTGCGGTCTTCGTTGTTTCCAGTGCCGGGTGAACCACTTGACCGTCGCTTTGGGCCGCCTTTTCCGACCATCGCTCACCTCGACGTGATCCTACAGAGCTAGGAATTTCTCCCGGATTGGGGAGCTCTAATGCAGTCTGGGTTTCTTGGGCTGGTCGTCGGGATGCTCGCGATCCTCGACCGGACCGCCCTCGACGCGATACTGCTCGCCCGCCCACATCCCGAGGTCGACCATCTGACATCGCTCGGAGCAGAAAGGCCGATGGGGGTTCGTCTTCGAGTTATCGGTTGGCTGTTTGCATACAGGACAGCGCATATCGGTATTAAAGAACTAAGAGGCGGTGGGCGGCAATGCCGCGGCGACCTCCTGTTCGACCTGCGCCTCGGCGGTGCAATCGGTAGTGCCGCCATCGATCAGGAAATCGCTCTCGTGCATCACGTAGATGAAGCGCTCAAGGTAACAGATCGGTCTTTGAGCCGATACAAAGGAGGCCGCAAGCTCCAACTCGAGAGTCGCTTTGCCGCTGGTGATTGCGGAGTATGACTCGGCGGGAAAATGGAGATGAAGGCGATGTGGCGTGGTCGGCGACAGAATGCCGGCGTTGAGGATATTCTCAGAGCCTTTGATGGTGACCCCATCGATCTTCAACCGCCGAGCGATCTTTACGTCCTGCGCTGCAACGTTGCCGAAGTTCCGGAAATCGACCTCGACTCGTGGATCATTGGAGCGGGTGGCGTCTATCCAAACTGCTTCGACGCCGAGATAAGCGCGCTCTGAAGCGAGGTAAATCGCCTGCGCGATCGAAGCCGTCCGCCAGGTCGCGAAGGCGCTAAAGCCCGTTGCGGCGACCATAAAAACGGCCATGAAATCGGCAAAGCCCAGGGCGCGCGATAGGCGTCGGACGAGGCTCCGTTCCTTGGCTAACTCGATAGCGACGCCGGTTTCGGGCTCGGTCGATGCTTTTTGATCCTCGTCCACGCTCTTCCCCCCTCCACGATCACCAGGCGCGAAGATTCAGGCAGGTGCCGCAAACCACATGACCGCGAGCGGCGGCAACCGCAGCGAGATCGAATGATCAAAGCCGTGACGCGGTATTGGTTCGGCATTCACGCCGCCGCCATTGCCAATATTCGCACCGCCAAAAAATGCCGAATCCGTATTGAGTATCTCGGAATACCACCCGGGGGCGGGCACTCCGACGCGATAGTTCTCGCGCACTACGGGTGAGAAATTGCCGATGCAGATAATCCGCCGCGCATTGCTATGAGGCGCAATCCGCATGAAGGCGATAACGTTGTCGTCGGCGTTATCGGCGTCGATAAAATGGAAACCCGCGGGATCGGTATCCGCTTCCCATAAAGCGGGTTCGGCGCGATAGAAGTGGTTCAACTGCCGAACCAGCGCGTGCAGATTACGATGGTCGTCGTATTGGAGCAGATGCCAGTCGAGACTCTCGTCGTGATTCCACTCACGCCACTGGCCGAACTCGCCACCCATGAAGAGCAGCTTCTTGCCAGGACGCGCCCACATGTAGGCATAAAGCGCACGCAGATTAGCGAACTGCTGCCAGCGATCGCCGGCCATCTTGCCGATCATCGAGCCCTTGCCGTGCACGACTTCGTCGTGCGAAAGCGGGAGGACGAAGTTCTCGCTCCAGGCATAGAGGAAACCGAAAGTGAGATCGCGATGGTGATAGCGCCGATGTATTGGGTCGCGTGCGAAGTAATGGAGCGTATCGTGCATCCATCCCATATCCCACTTGAACCCGAAGCCGAGTCCGCCCGCATAGGTGGGACGGCTGACGCCCGGCCAAGCGGTTGATTCCTCCGCGATCATCATGGTGCCGGGATTATCGCGATAGGCGAGTTGGTTGAGCTCCTTGATGAAATCGACCGCCTCGAGATTCTCGCGTCCGCCATATTGATTAGGTCGCCACTCGCCGGCGCGGCGCGCATAGTCGAGGTAAAGCATCGATGCGACGGCGTCGACGCGGAGTCCATCGGCGTGGTAATCGCGCAGCCACGAATTGGCGCTCGCGGTGAGGAAGTTGCGCACCTCGTTGCGGCCATAATTGAAGATGTAGGTATCCCAATCGGGATGATGTCCCTGCTGCGGATCGAGGTGCTCGAATAGCGCGGTGCCGTCGAAGCGACGCAGCGCAAATCCGTCTCCGGGGAAATGTGCCGGGACCCAATCGAGAATAACGCCGATACCGCGCTGATGGAGATAATCGACGAGGAAGCGGAAGTCGTCGGGAGTTCCGTAGCGCGCGGTTGGGGCGAAATAGCCCGTTACCTGGTAGCCCCACGAGCCGGTGAACGGATGCTCCATCACAGGCAGAAGTTCGACGTGGGTGAATCCGAGGTCTTGGATGTAATCGGCGATCGCCGGGGCTAGCTCGCGATAGGTCAGGATGCGATTGCCTTCGTCCGGATTGCGCCGCCACGACCCGAGATGCATCTCGTAGATAGTCATCGGCGTTCGCAATGGATCGCGATGCGCTCGCGCGGCAATCCATTCGCTATCGCTAAATGGATAGCTGGCCTCGTAGATAATCGAGGCGCTGGCTGGGGGCCGCTCAGCCGCCGCAGCAAAGGGATCGGATTTGATAAGTAGATCGCCGTCGTTAGTGCGAATTTCGAACTTGTAATGATCGCCGGTCGCGACGCCGGGGATGAAGATCTCCCAGATACCGCTGGAACCAAGGACACGCATCGCATGGATACGCCCGTCCCATCGGTTGAAGTCGCCGACGACGCTGACACCCGCCGCGCTCGGTGCCCATACAGCAAAACTAACCCCCGCAACTCCGTCGATCACACGGGGATGGGCTCCGAGATAATCCTGAATCCGCTCGTGACGACCTTCGTTCCACAGATACTGATCAAACTCGCCAATCGTCGGCAGAAAGCGATAGGGATCCTCGAAGGTAATCGCGGTACCGTCCGGATAGATCGCGCGCAGCGAGTAGGGGAAGACCTCGGTGCGATCATTCAAGCAGATGCCGAAGAGCCCATCGCGATCGAGCGATTCCATCGGTCGAGGGGTGACCCCTGCTTCCACCAAGTCTAAAGCGATTGCTCCCGGGCGATAGACCCGGACGATCACTCCCGCTGCGCCCGGATGGATTCCGAGGAGCGAATGGGGATCGGGGTGGCATAGGCTGATCAGCTGGCGATAGTCTGCGACAGCGATCTGGGCCTCGTGCACTGGGGGTTTTCCCAAGGCGTCTTCAATCGACACTAGTTCAGACTAGATGGGTCGGAGCGCTCACTCAATTCATTATCTCGTCGTCGGCGATCGACGCGGTGGACGGCGGGCAATGGATGCCATAACGTAAGCCGCAGGTCATGACACGCCTCTTTGGGTATATCTGGCGCCTTCGATACTGGTACTTGCTCGGCGTCCTTTTTACGCTCGCTTTCTCATTCATATCGAGTCTATTGCCGCTACTCACGCGTGACGCCACCAATGCGGTTCGCTCCGGGCATCTCGACCGCCTCGGGCATATCTCCTTGCTGATGATTCTGGTCGCGATTCTAATGGGCGTGGCGCGATCACTCTCGCGGATTATCACCTTCAACACCGGGCGCGATATCGAGTTCGCCTTGCGCAACGAACTCTTCACTCATCTGACCAAGCTCTCGCCGGCCTTTTACGAGAAGCTCAAGACCGGCGATCTCATGTCGCGGATGATCAACGACCTGACCGCGATTCGCATGATGGTCGGAATGGGGGTGCTCAGCTTCACCAGCACTCCGGCGACGTACATTTTCACGCTCGGCTTCATGCTGCGGCTAAGCCCGCGCCTGACGCTAGCCACAATCGCCCCTTATCTGCTGCTCTTCGTCGTGATCCGACGACTGACGCGCGCGATGATGGAGCGGAACTTGAAGGTGCAGGTCGGGCTCGGCGCGATGGGCGCGAAGGTGCAGGAGAGCCTGTCGGGAATCCATCTGGTGAAGGCCTACACGCTCGAAGATCGCGAGCGCGAGCGCTTTCAGAAGCTCAACGACGAATTCAACGAACAGGGTCTCGGATTGGCGCGAGTGCGCGGCGCCTTGATGCCGCTAATCCGGGCCGCGGTCGCGCTGTCGATGATGATTCTGCTGAGCTACGGCGGCGTCCTTATCGAAGCCAAGCAGATCGCGATCGGCGATCTGGTCGCTTTCATGGGTTATCTCAGCCAGCTCGCATGGCCGACCGTCTCTATCGGCTGGATGCTTTCGATTTATCAACGCGCGAAAGCCTCGATGCAGCGTCTCGAAGAGATTCTCGAGACCGAGCCGATGATGACGGTCGAAGGTCCGGAAACTCGTATCGAGACGACCGGCGCGATCGAGTGGGAGCGCGTCTCGTTTGATTACTTCGCCAACGACAATGGCCTCGCTAATCGCGATGTGCCCGCGAACGGGGCGCCACATCGCGAGTGGGCGCTGCAGGATATCAGTGTGAAAGTTCCGCCCGGCGGAAAGCTTGCGATCGTCGGTCGGACCGGGTCGGGCAAATCCACGATGGTCAAATTGCTGGGACGCCTGATTGAGCCGACGACCGGACGGATTACGCTCGACGGTCGCGATATCCGCGAAGTCCCGCTGGCGGCGCTGCGTAAGACGGTCGGTGTCGTGCCACAGGAGCCGATCCTCTTCTCCGATACGATAGCTCGCAATATTGCCTTCGGCCGGCTCGATGCGACCGTCGAAGAGCTTACGGCCGCGGCGAATACTGCGGGACTCGAAGGCGACCTGGCTGTGATGCCGCGCGGTCTCGGTACGATTGTCGGCGAGCGCGGGATGTCACTTTCGGGAGGCCAGAAGCAGCGCGTTACGATCGCGCGGCTGCTCACCTATAACCCGACGGTCGTGGTCCTCGATGACGCTCTATCGAGCGTCGATACCGAAACCGAGCGGGGAGTTCTCCAGAGTCTGGAAGAGAGCGTGAAGGGGCGCACGACGATCGTCGTGGCCCATCGCGCGTCCACGGTGCGCGATGCTGACGAGATCGTCGTGCTCGATGAGGGCCGAATCGCCGAGCGCGGTACGCACGAACAGCTGATGTCGCGGCGCGGCATCTATTCCGAGCTTTTCAAGCGGCAACTGCTCGAAGAGGAACTTGCCAACTACTAGCGCGATGGAAGCCAACGAAAACCGATCCCTGCGCAGCTACGATTGGCGCCTCATCCAATTTGTCTGGAGCTACGTCCGCAAGTATCAGCCCCTCTTTTGGCTATCCGTGCTGCTGATGCCGCTGAATGTCCTCTTCATGTTGGCGCAGCCCTATGTCTTCAAACTGACGATCGATATCTTTCTCTCCGGCCATCGCGCGGCCGCCCCGGGATGGCTCTCGTCGATCCTTGACGCCACCAACGGGCACGGCCTGCTCGTGATGGGGGCCATCTACTTGTTTCTTCTTATCGGCGAGGTCTCCAGCTTCTATGGTCAGTTCTATCTCACGATGATCGTAGCGCAGCGCAGTCTCTCCGATCTGCGCGTCGATCTATTCCGTCACGTCGAGCGCTTGCCGATGTCGTTCTTCGATCGTACCCCGGCGGGAAGGCTCGTCAGCCGGATGACCACCGATATTGATGCGATTAATGAAATGTTCTCGGCAGGGTCTCTGACGCTCTTCATGGACGTGCTGACCCTCGGCGGGATCATCTCGATCATGTTCTGGTTCAATGCGCGCCTCGCGCTGTGGTCGCTCTGCGCAGTTCCGCCGTTGCTGCTGATTATTAATTTTTTCCGCGTACGGATGCGGGTGGTCTTTCGCGAGATTCGTGATCGGCTCGCCGCGCTCAATGCCTATCTATCGGAAGCGCTGAGCGGTATGGCGGTAATTCAGCTCTTCACACGCGAACACGAGAGTTTTCGTGAGTTCGACGCGCTCAATCGCGCCAGCCGCGACACGCAGCGCGTCTCGAATATGTACGACGGAGTGCTCTACTCGACGGTGGAATCGCTCAGTTCGATCACCGTAGCGATGGTCTTCTGGATCGGCGGTGGTGACGTGATCCGTCGCCTGATCACTATCGGCACTCTGGTCGCGTTTTACGAATACGCCAAGCGGTTTTTCGATCCCCTGCGCGAAGTCTCTTCCAAGTACACGACGCTGCAATCGGCGCTCGCCTCGGTCGAACGGATCGAAGAGCTGATGGCGATGCCTGAGTCGATCGCGAGTCCGCCACAGCCGAAACGCGTCACTCGTCCGCTTGGCGCGATCGCGTTCGAGCATGTCTCTTTCGAGTATCGTCGGGGCGAACCGGTTCTGCGCGACCTGAGCTTCCGCGTCGAGCCGGGTCAGAAGGTCGCGATCGTCGGAGCAACCGGTTCAGGCAAGAGCACGGTTATCAAGCTGCTGAATCGGTTCTATGATGTGACTTCGGGCCGGATCACGGTGGACGGCGTCGATGTGCGCGAGTGGGATTTGAAGAGTCTCCGCCGCACGATTGGCTTGGTCCAGCAGGATGTCTTTCTCTTTGCCGACGAAATCCTCGAGAACGTCCGCCTAAGCCGAAGCGACCTCGACGAGAGCCAGATTCGCGAGGCGCTGACGCGTGCCCAAGCGATCCGCTTTGTCGACCGACTTCCTGCCGGAATCCATGAGGAGATTCACGAACGCGGCGCGAATCTCTCGGCGGGCCAGCGGCAGTTGCTCTCCTTTGCTCGTGCGCTCGCTTACGATCCGCGGATTCTCGTGATGGACGAGGCGACCTCGAGCGTCGACAGCGAAACGGAGCGTCTGGTCCAGATCGCGTTGCAGCAACTTCTGAGCGATCGGACGGCGCTGATCATTGCGCATCGGTTGTCGACGATCGAGAGTGCCGATCGCATCCTGGTACTGAGCAATGGTGTCCTGCGGGAGAGCGGGACGCACGAGGAACTGTTGCGACGGCCCGGTTTGTACCGGCGGCTCTTCGAACTGCAGTACGCAACGAATTCCGATCAGACGAAGGACGAAGCCGTGAGCTGAACTACGCTGATTCTTTCGGGCTCGCGAAACGGAGCGCCTGCTTTTCGCTCCACTCCGGCGCCGCTTCTTTCACGATTAGATCAACGCGCTTCCAACTAACGCGAATATCCGCACCCTCCGCATCGACCATCAGCTCGAAAAGCCCCTGCGCAAGCTCCTCAGGACTCCGCGCGATCAATTGCAGTAACGATTGCGCCGCCTCATAAGTTTCGAGCATCCGCGGCTGCCATCGTCCGAAGACCTTCGGATTGTCGGCGTATTCACCCGTCATTCCAGTACGCACAAAGGGCAGCAGAATACATGAGGCGGTGACCATCCCGGCCTCTTTGCCCAGATTGACCGCGAGCACCTTGGGCAGAGCCAGAACGCCCCAATTGCTGATTACGTAGCCGGGCACCGAGACACCGGGATCGATCGCCTGCCGCGACGATACATAGACAATTTGCAACGGTTCGCGATGGTACACGGCCTCGCCCGCCCATAGATGGGTGAGGGCGAGAAACCCGTCGATCTTGGTATCGAGCACGAGGCGCGATTCGCTGAGATTATCGACAAAGTGCTGACGCGTCCGTGCCCGCCGCACCGACATCGGCTCGCCCGCGACCTCGCGCAAGGCTCGCCCGAGCGTGTAGCCCTTCTCGGTCAGACCGGAGTTGCAAATCAGGAGATTAGGCGGTTTTCCGCCCATCTGCTCTATGATGTACGTGCGCGACGCCCACAGATCGCCGAGATTGGTCACGTCGGCCTGGACGGGAAAGGCGTTGACCCCCTCCTGTCGCAGCGCTTCTACCAAATCGAATCCGTCAGGGTAGCTTCGATGGAAATGCACGGCGACGCTGGCTGCTCCGTTCAGCCCCGCAGCGAGCGCGAAGGCCTGCCCCAAACCGCCATCCTTGCCGGCGCCGGTGATCAATACCCTCTTGCCTGCCACGCCTGCTTTCAGCGTCTCGTTGAAGCGAAACTTATCCGGATCGGCCGTGAAGCTCATGTTTGCCTCCCGCTCTGTCCAGCGCCGCGATGATCACGAAGTCATCTCAATATCGCCCTACCGATGGTATCAAACAACCCATCGGAAATGTCGCCGATCTTTTCATGGCTGCGATTTTGGGGAGATGCCGCAGTGAGAAAACTCGGTAGAATCTCTCTGATGCTCCGCTGCCTCTCCGGTAGGTCTGCGATCCTACGCCGCATAGTCGCTGCCATTCTTGCGGCTGTCTGCGCGGTCGCCTTCGCCAGTTGCGACGTTGGTTACATCATGCACGCCGGTTATCAGGAGGTGCGTCTCCTATGGAATCGCAAGCCGATCGCGAGGGTCCTGGCCAAGCCAGATCTGCCTGCGGAGGAGCGAGCCAAGCTCGAAACCGTATTGGCCGTGCGCGAGTTCGATGAGAAGACGCTTGGCCTCAAAGTTGGTGGGGCCTACAAGACGATCACGCAGGTCGATGAGAATGCAGTGGTGTGGGTCGTGATGGCCGCGCCGCGAGACTCATTAGCGCCGTATACCTGGTGGTTTCCGATCGTCGGTAACGTGCCGTATCGCGGTTATTTCAAAAAGACTGATGCGGAGTCCGAAGCCGCCAAGATGGAAGATCAGGGCTACGATACTTATGTCCGCCCGGCGATCGCATTCTCCAGCCTCGGCTTCTTCAACGATCCGTTGCTTTCGAATCTGCTCGCTTTGAGTAGGGTCGAGCTTGCCGGGGTTATCACGCACGAACTCTTCCATCGGACCTACTTTCTGGCGAGCGATATCGTCTTCGATGAATCAGCGGCGACCTGGGTGGGCGGTCGCGGTGCGATAGCGTTTTTCACAGCGACCGAAGGAGCTGAATCCGCGGACACTGTCGCGGCACGCGGGATTTACGAAAGCGATCTGAAATTCGCTGCCTTCCTCAAACAGGAAGAGGCGCGACTCCTCCGCCTCTATGCGAGTAAACAGCCGCGCGAAGAAATCCTGAAACAGCGAACCGCCCTCTTCACCGCGATCAATGAGGATTACGCGAAGCTCAAGCCGACTCTCTCGGGCCTTGAGCGTTTCGACCTCGATAAGGTCAAACTCAACAACGCCGTCCTGCTGAATTACCTAATCTATTTTCACGATCTCGATAACTTCGCCGCGCTCGAACGACTGCACAACGGCGACGTCCCCGCGACTATCAAGGCGATTATCGTACTGGCGGAGTCCGAGCCGGCCGATCCGTTCCATGCCATCTGGAAGGCAACGCTTAACGCCCCCGGCACTAAGTAATCGGGGCGCGCTCTTTAGCCGGTAGGGATCCGAGGTCCCTCTCCCCGCGAAGCGTAGGCCGCGTTAGCAATGACGGGTGGGTGAGGGTCACTTGTTGGTTCTGATGAGCGATCGCGTTGGCGAATCGCATCGCGCCGAGCTTGACTATCTCGTCAAGGGTGAAGTCCTTCAGGGGTGAAGAATTTCATGTTTCACGTGCAACACCGATGATGCTCAGCTCACGCTGGCGATTCCGCGCAGCATATCTTCGAGCGCATCGGCGAGTTCATCCTCAGCGCCACCAAAGAAGTGATCCGCACCCTCGACAATCTTTAATTGTGAGCGCGCGCCCAGCCCCCGATGGAGAGCCTCCAACTGCTTTACCGGGCAATAAGCGTCGTGATCACCTGCTGCAAAAATAATCGGATGGGTGAAGCGATTGAGCGCACTCGCGTCGACCATCTGAATCGGTAACGCGATGAGCGTCAGCGCTGCGAGATTATTGATCGAGGGCGCAGCGGTCATCGCGGCCATCGAACCGAAAGAGTATCCCGCGAGCACGCCTCCATTGGCGTCCACACCCGGCTGACTCGTAAGGAACTTGATTGCGGCAGCCGCATCGGAGGCTTCACCCGGGCCGCCCGAATGCTCGCCCTCGCTATTGCCGACACCGCGAAAGTTGAAGCGCAACGTGGCCCATCCGAGACGCCACATCGCAGCCAGGGCCGCATCGACGACGTTGTTGTACATCGAACCGCCGTAAAGTGGATGAGGATGGCACACCACTGCGCCGCGCGTCGGACCACCGTCGTCGGGCAGGGCAATCAAGCCTTCAAGAGTCAGGTCGCCTGAGGCAAAGGTAACCGGCTGTTCTTTCATTGGTCTCTCTTTTTGAAACATAAATTCGCTGTCCTGCTATACTACATTCATCGGCTATGCACGAAGTACCGCAATTTGTTGCCGACCGGATGCTTCGTCGTCTCGCGCGATGGCTCCGTATCATGGGCGCCGACGTCCTCTACGATTCGGCCCTGACGGGGGCGCAAGCGCTCCATCTGGCTCGCACGCAAGGTCGCGTCATGCTGACGCGCGATAAGCGTCTGCGGACCGCATCCGATGTTCTGTATATCGAAGGTCAGCTCGTTCGCGATCAACTGCGCGAGGTGCTGGCGCATTATCCGTTCGATCCGCAGGCCGCGGCTTTCACGCGATGTTCGAATTGCAATGAGCTACTGCACGAAGTCGACCGTGATTCTGTGGTGCGCCGCGTTCCACCGTTCGTCTATGCCTCGCAAGAGAAGTTCGCTATCTGCGAGCACTGCAATCACGTCTATTGGCCTGCGACTCATCTGGAACGCGCGCGCCGCGAAATCGACGCCCTCTCGACGCGGCTATAAGTCCTTGCCGGATTTGCGCGGAGCGAATTAAGGTAGCGCGATGGCATCGGACGGCAAGTTCGTTATCCTCGACGCGAAGCTCTACGATTACGTTGTTGCGCACGGCCACAATGCGGACCCGCTTCTTGCCGAGTTGGCGGAAGAGACCGCGAGCAAGCTAGGCCGCGTCGCCGGTATGCAGATCGCACCGGAGCAGGGCACTCTGATGACGATGCTCGCGCGTATCGTCGGCGCGCGTCGCGCGATCGAAGTCGGTACTTTCACCGGCTACAGCTCTATCTGTATAGCGAGGGCGCTGCCCGCCGACGGTAATCTGCTCTGCTGCGACGTGAACGAGGAATGGACTGCGATTGCGCGACACTACTGGCACAAGGCCGCCGTCGTCGATCGGATCACGCTCAAACTCGCACCTGCACTCGATACGCTGCGTGGGCTACCGCTTCAAGAAAACTTCGACTTCGCCTTTATCGACGCCGACAAGGCGAACTATCGGAATTACTACGAAGAGATTTTGCGCCGCACTCGATCGGGTGGGCTGATTCTGATCGATAACGTGCTCTGGAGCGGCGAGGTTCTGAATCCGTCGAACCGGACCGCCGATACTCGTGCAATCCGGGAACTCAACGATTTTCTGGCGCAGGACCAGCGCGTCGATGTCGTGATGCTAGCGGTAGCGGACGGCCTGACTATCTGCCACAAACACTAGAACCTGGGGGAACCATGGAAAAGCTGATCATCGAAGTGCGCATCAACGAGTATGCGTCACGCAAGGAGAATGCGAACGTCCCATTCAGTCCGGCCGAGATTGGCGAGGAGTCGATTCGTTGCTGGCGCGAGGGTGCCTCGATAATCCACTACCATGCGCGCGATCCGCATACCGGCGCACCTTCATCGGAGACGGCGCACTATGCGGAGACTGCGCGTCTCATCAAGGACAAAAGCGACCTGATTCTCATGCCGACCCTGGGGGCCTGGACGCTGCCGTCTCCCGACGCGCGGATGCGCCACATTATCGAGATGGCCGAGGACCCGGCGATCCGGCCGGACTTCGCCCCTATCGACATGGGAACCAGCAACGTTGACGTCTACGACCATCGGAAAAAACGCTTCCTCACCGAAGACGTGGTCTACATGAATCCGACCAAGACGCTGCGCTACTTCGCCGAGACGATCCGCGCGGCGGGCGTGCGACCGTATATGGCAATTTGGAACGTCAGTGGTCTCCGTGTGACCGAGGCATTCGTCGAGAGTGGGATCTTCGAGCGGCCGCTTTACGCCGGAATCGTGCTGAGCGAGTCGGGTCTGTTTGCCGGTAATCCCGGGACGGTGCGCGGGATGCAGGCGATGGCCGATTTCATTCCTGAGCATCTCAAGATGCATTGGTCGGTGATGTGCGTGGGCGGCAATATCTTTCCGCTGGTCGGATCGATCCTGGAGCGCGGCGGCCATATCTCGATTGGCCTTGGCGATTACCCCTATCCCGAGATTGGTACGCCGCGTAATGCTGAGCTGGTCGAGCGTATCGCCGAGATGGCCCGTCAGATAGGTCGCGAAATCGCGACCCCGACCGAAGCGCGCAAGATGCTGGGACTACCTTAGGGATCCACGTTCTTTGCGCAGGGAGGCAATTCTTTCCTGCGCAGAGATACCGGCAAACACCACAAGATCTCGAAAAGGTTGAGCCTCAAATAGAGAACCACCACGGAGTTCACGGGATTTTATGACGGCTACCTTTCTAACCTCGAGATAAATCGCTTCAAGCTCTGAAAGCGTTGGGCCGTTATGCTCACGCGATAGTGCATTCGCTAAGGCGCGCAATACGCCATATGGCGTTCCATCGTGAACATATGGGTCCGTACCGTCGAGATCGCTCAAGGATTTCTTAAGACGATGAGCGTTAGATTCAAAGACGAACCACTTATGACCGCCCGCCCGGCTGTTAGCCATAGAGACGGCGAGACCGAGTTCGAAAGGCATATTGAATCGCGGAGTAGGAGGAGGTGTCCTGTCCAGTTCGACCCGAGACAAATCATGAAATGAAAACTGGCACGTACCAATCAGTGCCGTTATCCGCTCAAGCCGACGCCGACTCCCCGTAATCTCGATTGTGGCGCGAGGCGTTAGACCGAAGCCACGAAGTCCGGCGATAAAAGCCAAGAACAAATTTTCGAACTTTCGATCGTAGGGTACGTTGAGGAAAGCCGCGCGCTCTTCACTCTGAGTGCGCGGTCGAGCCAAAGGTCTCGCTGCTCCCGGGAGGCCCACCGCGCCAAACTTCGGGTCGAGCGGCGCTTCCGCTGCGTGATCTTTCGGGGACGGCGCTTCACGCTAGGCGTTGCGAGAATCCTCGAGGCCAACTCCCGGAGCTTGCGCACGCGCCGAGCACTTACTCCCAATTCTCAAGCCACTTCCTCGACCGTCGGAAACGGGGTGGTTATCTTTCTGCGCGAAGCCATGACAGCCACGAGATTACCGCAAGGGCGGAAGTTATCAAACCGCCAGGATATTAGGCATAGGTGTAACGTCGATAAAGCCTTTAAGAGACGGGCTGCTGCAGGCTAAACTCGGCGGCTGGAGACTTGCAGACCGATGCCGATGGATGAACGTTACGACCCGCAGTCGATCGAACCGAAGTGGCGCGACGAATGGGAGCGCACTGACCTTTACCGCACGCGTGAGGAGCCGGGGCGGGCGAAGTTCTACGGCCTCGAGATGTTCCCCTATCCGTCGGGCGATGGGCTAAGCGTTGGCCATTTGCACAACTACGTCCCGTGCGACGTAATCGGGCGCTACAAACGGATGGCAGGGTTCAACGTCCTCCACGCGATGGGCTGGGACGCGTTCGGCCTCCCGGCTGAAAACGACGCGCTGCTGAAGAAGCTGCATCCGAAGGAAACGGTCCCGCGCTACGCCGCAAACTTCAAGCGCCAGTTGAAGTTAGCTGGATGCGCTTACGACTGGAGCCGCGAAATCAATTCGTCCACGCCCGAATATTACAAGTGGACGCAGTGGTTCTTTTTGCTGCTCTACAAACGCGGTCTGGCCTATCGCGCGATGGGTGCGCAATGGTGGTGCGACGAATGCCGTACGATCCTGGCCAACGAGCAGGTGGTGAATGGATGCTGCTGGCGGCATACGGAGACGCCCGTATCGAAAAAAGACCTGGAGCAGTGGTTCTTCAAGATTACGGATTATGCGGATCGGCTGCTGGCTGACCTCGACGGAATTGATTGGCCCGAGCCGATCAAGCTGATGCAGCGCAACTGGATTGGGCGTTCGGAGGGTGCGGAGATTTCCTTTGCCGTCACCGGTCATCCGGGGAAAGAGGTGCGGTTTTTCACCACCCGGCCCGATACGGTCTTCGGTGTATCGTTCATGGTACTGGCCCCCGAGCATCCGCTGGTTGCGGAAATCACCACAGCGGGGCAGCGCGCCGAGGTCGAAGCCTACGTGACGCAGGCGCGCCGCCAGAGCGATATCGAGCGGCTCTCGACCGTGAAGGAGAAGACTGGCGTCTTCACGGGAGCCTACGCGCGGAATCCCTTCGCGGAAAAGGATGTTCCGATCTGGATCGCGGATTACGTCCTGATGGGCTACGGCACCGGCGCTATCATGGCCGCGCCCGGCGAGGACCAGCGCGACTTCGATTTCGCGAAGAAGTACGGCCTTGAAATTCCCGTCGTTACCGCACCGGCCGACGGGAGCGTGGCGCCGAGCGATTGTGCCTTCGCCGATCACGGTATCGCGGTCAATTCCGGTTTTCTAAACGGGATGAAGACGGCGGACGCACTCCGCGCGGTGTGCAAATACGTCGAGGATAAGGGCTTCGGCCGTGCGACCGTGAGCTATCGGATGCGCGACTGGCTAATCTCGCGGCAGCGCTACTGGGGCTGTCCGATTCCGATTATCTACTGCGCGAAAGACGGCATCGTGCCGGTTCCCGATGAGCAATTGCCGGTGGTCCTGCCCGACATGACTGAGTATCAGCCATCGGGGACGGGTCGTTCGCCGCTCGCTAACGTCGCCTCGTTCGTGAATACCACCTGTCCGAAATGCGGCGGGCCGGCCGAGCGTGAGACCGATACGCTCGACGGCTTTGCCTGTTCGTCCTGGTACTTTCTCCGTTTCGCGTCGCCGCATTACGACGCCGCTCCCTTCGAGAAGAAGGAGGGTGACTACTGGCTCCCCGTCGATCTCTACGTCGGTGGCGCCGAGCACGCCGTGATGCATCTGCTCTACGCGCGAATGTGGACGAAGGTGATGTACGACGCGGGCCTGATCAAGTTCACCGAACCGTTCCCGGCGTTGCGCAATCAGGGCATGATCTGGGCCGCTGACGGCCAGAAGATGTCGAAGAGCAAGGGCAACGTCGTCACGCCCGACGCGATGGTCGAGAAGTACGGAGCCGACGCGCTCCGGCTATGGGAGCTCTTCATGGGGCCGTTCGAAGAAGCGACCAACTGGAACGAAGAGGGTGTCTTCGGCACTGCGCGCTACCTGAATCGCGTATGGACCCTGATGCGTCGTTACGTCGCCGCGGGATGCCCTGAAGGAAAGCCGAGTGCCGAGACGCTGAAGCGAGCGCATAAGACGATCAAGACGGTCACCGATCATGTCGAGCGGATGCGCTTCAATACCGCGCTCGCCACCCTGATGGAGCAGCTGAACTACGTTCAGAAGCTAGCTCCCGAAGAGCTGGGACGCTTCGTGATCGAGAGTTACGTTTTGTTGCTCGCTCCGATGGCCCCGTTCGTCTGCGAGGAGTTCTGGCGCGAGTTCGGCCATAGCGGCTCGATTCATCTGGAAGCATGGCCGAAGTTCGACGAATCGATGACCCGCGACGAGACGATCACCGTGGTCGTGCAAATTAACGGCAAGGTGCGGGATCGTCTCGAAGTAGAAGCTGACGCGAGTGAAGAGAGCGTCCGCACGATGGCGCTACACAGCGAAGCCGTCAGCAAGCATCTTGATGGCAAAACGCCGAAGAAAGTTATTTATGTGCCAGGGAAATTAGTGAGTATCGTGGTCTGACTCACGTTCGAGATCAGAACGGTGGCTATAGAATTTTTCATCGAACCACAGCTATCGGCCAAGGAATTTCAGGCGGTTCTCGTAGCGTCGACTCTCGCCGAGAGAAGGCCAGCCCAAGACCTTCATCGATTGGATAGGATGCTTCGTCATGCGAACGTGATCGCTACCGCCCGAGACGCCGGTCGGCTCGTCGGAGTTTCACGCGCGATAACGGATTATTCCTACTGCTGCTATCTCTCGGATTTGGCGGTCGATGAGCAATATCAGCGTCAAGGCATAGGAAAACGACTAATCGAAGAGACCCTCCGTGCAGCCGGTGGCGACGACGTAACGCTTATTCTCGTCGCAGCCCCTGCAGCGGAGGGCTACTATCCAAAAGTCGGGATGAAGCATTTGCCAAGTTGCTGGTCAGTCCCGAGGAAGCGATAATCACCCAACTCGGTTTTCCGGGAACTAGATCCGATTCAGCGTAAAGAGTGGGATCTCCCTCTTGGTCTTCGCCTGATAGTCATTGAAGAACGGCATGATCTTGGCCTGTGCGTCGAAGAGGCGTTTGCGTTCCGCGCCTGACATCTGGACGGCGCGCGCCTGATACTTTTCGGTGCCGACCTCGACCGTAACCACCGGATGCTTGACCAGGTTGTGATACCAGGGCGGATTCTTCGGCGCGCCGCCATACGATGCGATAATCACGATACGGTCGCCGTCGCGCGAGTAGCATAGCGGGCGGATCAGCGTGCGGCCGGTCTTCGCCCCGGTCATTGTGATCAGCACGATCGGCATCCCTTCCATCGCACCGGCGACCTTACCCTGATTTGCGCGAAACTCCCTGATGACGGCCTGGTTGAGTTTATCGATTGCGCCCGGGTCTGCGACCAAGCGGTCGGCATTCATATCTTCGGCTGTGATAGCCATGGGTGGTCCTCCATTATTACCGTTTCTGTGGGTAAGCATTAGGCTGAGTTGTCCGCCAGAGGGATTGGCGTTGTCAAGGAGGGAGAGGAATCGCTTAGGCATCGCTCAGGGTAGACTCTGATCCTTCGACTTCGCGAACGATTTTAGGCCGCGCCTCGCAGACTCGGCCGCCCCCTGGCTCGCTTCGCTCAGGATGACAAAAGAGAAGAGGCTAACGGAAGTCGTGCGAGGGGGGCATCGATGCGGGTAGCTGCAGATGAGTAAAGCGGCGCGCACGTATATGGATAACGCCGTCCTGTTTCTGTAGCGGCCCCTCCACCAGCAGAAGCTGTGCGCGATGGAGCACGGTGCGATTCGCCTGAAACTGATCGGGCGTGACGATCGCATTGGCGATTCCGGTTTCGTCTTCGAGTGTGAGAAACATGAAGCCGCTCGCCGTGTCGGGTCGCTGGCGCACGATCACGAGGCCCGCGCATCTCACCCAACTCCCATTGGCAGCATCGGCCAGTTGCGCGGCACTCAGGACTCCTTTGGCCTTAAGGCGCGCCCGCAGATGCGCCATCAGATGCGGCCCTGCTGTCACACTGCTTGCCGCATAATCGGCGAGCGTCTCGTCCATAGGCGTCATGTTGGGGAGCAACGGCGTATCAATCTTGGCTTGGCGATCCGGCGATGCGCCCTTGAGCAGGCTCGTGGGATCGCGCTCGACGGCGGCCGCCTGCCAGAGCGCCTCGCGTCGCGTCATGCCGCAAGCCGCGAACGCGCCGGCATACGCGATCGCATCGAGTTCGCGACGATTCGGGGCGACCCGCGCAGTGAAGTCGGCGATCGATTCGAATGGTCGCGATGAGCGTGCCGCCTCGATGCGATGTCCGGTCTCCTCACGCAATCCGGCGATATAGTTGAGCCCGAGGCGTAGAGCGAAGACTTTTCTCGCCCCTCTGGCTCCCTTCCCATGATTAGGGAGAGGGGTCACATCAGGAGAAGGCGAGGTCCTTTCGGAGAGTTCCATCGTGCAAGGCCAATCCGATCGCATCACATCGATCGGCAATACTACGACGCCGTGCCGTTGCGCATCTTTGAGGAGGGTCGCGGGATGGTAAAAGCCGAGCGGATAGCAATTGAGCATCGCGGCATAGAAAGCCTCCGGATGGTGGCATTTCAGGTAAGCCGACGCGTACGCAATCAGCGCGAAACTCGCCGAGTGCGATTCCGGAAAACCATACAGCGCGAATGAAGTAATCGACTGGATAATGCGATCCGCCGTGTCGCCGCGGATACCGTTGCGGGCCATCCCGTCACGCAGGCGTTGCTCCAGCTTCTGCATCCGCGCAGTCGATCGCTTGAAGCCCATCGCGCGCCGCAACTCTTCGGCTTCACCGCCACTGAACCCCGCGACGGTCATCGCGATGCGTAGCAGCTGCTCCTGAAAGAGCGGCACGCCCAGAGTCCGCTTCAGAATTGGTTCGAGCGATGGATGGTCATAGACCACGTGCGCGCGACCATTGCGGCGGTCGAGATATGGATGAACCATCTTCCCGACGATCGGGCCGGGGCGGATAATCGCGACCTCGACCACCAGGTCATAGAAGGTGCGAGGTTTCATCCGCGGCAGCGTCGCCATCTGCGCACGGCTTTCGATCTGAAAGACGCCGACCGTATCGGCCTTTTGCATCATCGCATAGACGTCGGGATCGTCTGGCGGCAGATGGGCGAGGTCGACCTCGATACCCTCATGCGCGCGCACTAGCGGAATCGCCTGTTCGAGCACGGCGAGCATCCCGAGTCCGAGCAGATCGATCTTGATAATGCCGAGGTCGGCGCAATCATCCTTGTCCCACTCGATTACAACCCGACCGGGCATCGATGCGGGCTCTAGTGGCACGATTTCATCGAGGGGCCCCGCGCCGATTACCATCCCGCCGCTATGCTGCCCCAGATGGCGCGGGATTCCCTGCAAGCGCCGCACGATCGTCGTGAGCATTTCGATGCGCGGCGCGTCGGGATCGACGCCGCCCTTGCGCAGTAGCGCGGTGAACTCGTCGTGCTGGTCCTTGAACTCGTATACGTAGTTGAGCTTGGCGAGCTTATCGACCTGATCCGGCGGGAAACCCAGCACCTTGCCGGTTTCACGAATCGCGCTGCGAGGGCGATAGGTAATGACATTCGCGGTCATCGCCGCACCACGTTCACCATAACGCCGATAGACGTACTGGATAACCTTTTCACGCTGATCGCCGCTCGGCAGATCGATATCAATATCGGGCCATTCGCCGCGCTCTTCGGAAAGAAAACGCTCAAAGAGCAGTTCCATTTTGACCGCATCGACGGCGGTGATTCCGAGCGCATAGCAGACTGCGGAGTTGGCCGCTGACCCACGGCCCTGCGCCATGATGCGATTCTCGCGACAGAACTGCACGATATCCCATACGATCAGGAAATAACCCGCGAGCTTGAGCCGCGCGATTATAGTGAGTTCATGTTCGAGTTGCCGGCGCGTGCGTTCATCGGGTATGCCCCAGCGTTCGCGCGCTCCCGCAGTAGTCAGTGCGCGCAAATAGCTATCGGGCGTCTCACCGGGCGGCAGTGGATAGTCGGGAAAACGATAGCCGAGGTCCTTCAGGGTGAAATTGCAGCGCTCCGCGATCGTACGCGTCGCAGTGATCGCGTCGGGCAGATCGCGGAACAGCGCGACTATCGCAGAGGGTGTCTTGAGCTGACGTTCGTGATTCACCCATAAGGCGCGCCCGGCCTCTTCGAGAGTCGTGCCGAGCCGAATACAGGTCATCACGTCGAGCAGGGCGCGTTCGCTGTCCGCCGATCCATTACGCGGAACGGTGCCGGTGGGAGTGGTAAAACATACGTCGTTAGTTGCGACGATCGGAATAGCGCATCTCTCGGCGAGTGCGATTAGCTTGCGATTCAGTCGCTCTTCGTCGGGATCGAGATGCCGCTGTATGTCGATATAAAGATTGTTACGCCCGAAGATACTTTTGAGCCGATCACATAGTGTTGTCGGATCATCGCCACGAATCAGATAGCGGGAGAGGGGGCTCATCGCACCGCCGCCAAGACAGATCAGGCCGTGGCCGAACTGTTCGAGATCGTCGAGCGTGATACGACTTTCGCCTTTCGCCGGATACTTGGGCGATCCATCGGGATTCTCACCGATATTTCGCAGCTTCGATTCGGTGAGCATCCGGCAGAGATTGCGATAGCGCTCACGATCGGGCGCGAGGAGATACAAACCCGTCGGGCTAGGGTAATCCAACGTAACTTCGGCACCCACGATGGCCTTGATACCTGCACCCTTTGCGGCCTGATAGAAGCGCGGCGCACCATAGAGACCGTCACGATCGCCCAGCGCGATCGCGTCATAACCGAGCGCGGCGGCGCTATCGATCAGATCCTCCGGGGTGCTCGCTCCTTCGAGAAAGCTGAACGCACTGCGGGAGCGCAGCTCGACGTATGGTGAACGTGCGCTCAAGAAGAGAACCTAACCCCCGGCCTCTTCCCTGAAGGGAAGGGGAGAAAGAGATAGTCAGTCATAGACGCCATCGAGAAACCATTGCAGGGTGTAGTGATCGCGATACACGCGGTAGACGCCACCATCGGCAAGCGCGAGTTCGTAGTAATCGCGGGCGTAAGTGGCGGGCGCATTGCCCTGCCATCCCGATGAAGCTGCGGCGCTTCTCTCCTGCGCCTCGTCCGCAGTCGCCCACCATTCCCCCTGATAGCGCCACGGTCCCGCGATTGAGATAACGCGCGAGGCGATATTAGCGCCGCGCACGAACTCCGGCGTCTCGCGCGTGCACATCACCTCGATCTTCTCGGCCGGCCGTATCGTCCGTACCGCCATCCGCGCGATGTTGGTCTTGTTCGGAAGTCCTTCTCGCTTCTGTCCGGATCTCTCTCCCATGGGTGGGGGAGGGATTTTAGGAGGCGGAGGAGGCGCGAATTCCGCGAGACGCACCGCTTCCGGCCGATACGATTCCGCCGGCAGCAGTGTCCCGACGCGATCGGGACCGCACATCGCGGCGATTCGCGCGATCGCAGCTTCCAGCCGATCCGGCGCGGGGGAGGGTGGAAGGAACATATCGTTTTGCGCGGGCCGCGGAGGACGTGGTTCAAGCGTCAGCCGAATCGTCTCAATCGCGGCCGGTGGCGGTTTCGACGCGAGGCTTAGATTCAGCAACATCAGCAATGAACGGACTTCGGCCGTTGCGGCGGCAACCGCGATCCGGCGATCGTCGTGCGAGCGATCAGCCAGGCCGAGCGAGAGCGTCATATCACCGGCGACCAGGCCACGAAGCTGTAAGCGCTCGCCGAGCCGCTTCAGCATCGCATGCAGGATGAAGCCCAGCGCTTCGAGATTCTCGATTCCGTATTCAAGCTCGACGCTCTCGGCAAAGACCTCGCTCCGCGGACGCATCTGCAACGTCGCATCGCCTTCACCCTGTGCCAGCCGCATCAGGGTCACCGCCGTTGCGCCAAAGCGGCTCCCGACCGCGCGGATATCCAGTCGTGCAAGATCGCCGAGCCGCCGCAGGCCGAGCCGTTTGAGCCGCAGTTCCAGCTCTTCGCCGATTCGATCCGATCCCAGCTCGGTTAGCTCCAGCGGCATCCAGTCGAGGAACTCGCGCTCGTGTCCCGGTGGGATGACACGCAGCCCGCCACATCGCGCGGCCAGATGGGCAACCTCCTTGCTCGCTGCGATACCTACCGCGGCATCCAGGCCGATCCGATTGACCCGGCCTGCCGCCTCCTCCGCGATCTCATGCTCGAAAGCACTGGCCGCATCGGGTGCGTTCGCCCCGCGCGCTGCTGCCCCGGCCTTGGCGTGCCGATGGAGATTCTCGAGCCCGCCGAGATCGATCCAGACGCACCCCGGCTGCCCCGCTTCGAACACCGGCGAGAGCGATTCGGCCGCATCGATCAGCGCATCCATCGCGGCACGTTCAGCGGCGGGCGAGGGCGCCATCACGGTCAGCGATGGAAGCAGCGATCGCGCCTGCGCCACCGTCATCTCGGTCTGGATGCCGGCAGCTTTTGCCGCAGCCGAGATATGTGTCAGCTCACTATGGGGCTGATAGGCGACTGCATGACCCTTGCCCGCTACGGGACGCTTCGCCGTCGGCATCCGGATTAGCCCGATCGGGCGATCCCGCAACTCGGGATTACTTCGGACTATCGCGGCGAGCGGAAAATTGCTTACGAGAATACAGGCGATCCGCGCTGCGTGTTTTTTTCTTACCTCGCCCGCGTCAGCAGACTTGTTTGATAGTGCGAGCCGGGAACGGTCGTGAGGCGAGGGGCTTTCCAAGCGCGTCGCGGGTGAGGACTCGCCCGATGAATCACCGCACGGATCGCCCGGAATGAACCTGCCACGATACATCGCTTACTCAACTTGCCCGCACCCGCCAAGCCTGTTTGCGGGTACAAGCCGGTAGAGGTCGTAGCGCGATTGGCCTGCCAGTCGCGTTACGGGTGAGGATGAAGGTGGTTGGCGTACAAAACCACATGGGTCGACCGCCGCCGGCCATACGACCGATCGTCCCGAGCCGCCGAGCTTGTTGCGCATCACGCGGGCTTCGATCATCTGGCCGTCGAAGGTTGCCGGTGCGCCGGACCGCGTGCGATTGAAACAGGCTCGATAGCGTTTGAGTGTCAGGCCGAGTGCGGCAAAGGTCCCGCACATCTGGCGTTCGCCCATGACGATCACTGCCGCACCACTGCGCTCAGCCGCTCGTGCCAGTCGCAGCGCTGTGCTTTGCGGGAGGAAGCGGACGGTCGCGTCGAAATCGATAATCACCAGGCCGAAGCCGCCCGCCGCGAGAATCCATTCCGCTGCCTTGAGACTCGCCACCGGCACTCGATGCCGCCATCCACTATTTAACGACGGTATAACGGGGTCATCGTCATCCATTAGGCGATTGGCCCGATGCACCAACTTGGCGTCGCGGCAGGAGACCCACAGCATCCGCGTCGGTTCGATTCCGGCGGCGATCATACTGGCAGGGTCGAGATTATCGCTGCTTTCGATCCAGGCCGCGGCCTCGTTACGGGTGACCTGCGCGGCAAAGCTCATCGCGAGCGAAGTCTTGCCCGATCCGGTCGCGCCACAGAACTCGCTGATTCGCCCGCGGACGATACCACCACCAATCAAGTCATCTATAAGCGGCAGATTGGATACGATTCGGCGGTCTTTGCGGGTCAGTTCGCGCCCACGAAAGACGCCATTAATCTCAAGTATTACTTTAGATTTTTCTGGATTGGGGGCGATCGCAGTGACGTTGTCTGGCTCGATCCTGAGGTATGGGTACGCCGCTGCCATCCATCAAGATTTTCGCTTTTTATTCGCTATGTCAAGGATCGAATAATCGTCTGTTGAGCACTGCGGGGCGAAGGTCTTGCCCAATTAGAATTCGGCTCGATCTATCCTTTGATCGGGCTATATCTTCGATGCCGATGGGGCGACCGATCGAAACGGATATTTATCGCCTGCGCTTCAGTCCCGAGGAACTGCGAGCGCAACGCGAGTTATGGCAGCCGATTTGTCGCTTCCTGCAGAACTATGTTGCCTGCGACGGCGTCACGCTCGATCTCGGCGCCGGCCCCTGCCATTTCATCAACCAGATCGAATCCAGACGCAAACTCGCGCTGGACCTGAATGAAGAGAACCTTGCCCGTTACGCCGCGCCGGAGGTCGAGAAGATCGTTGCCGATGGCACCGGACTGCCGCAGCTTGCCGATGCGAGCGTCGATACGATCTTCGCGAGCAACGTCTACGAGCATTTCCGCTCGCGCGAGGACGTCGCACATAGCCTGAGCGAGGCCCTTCGGGTCCTGAGACCTGGCGGCCGGATGATCATCCTTCAGCCGAATTTCGCCTACTGCGCGAAGCACTATTTTGACTTCTTTGATCATCGATTGATTTTTACCGATCGGAGTATGGCCGAGATTCTGGAGATCTCCAGGTTCGCGATAGAGTGGATAGTGCCGAAGTTCCTGCCTTTTACCACCAAGAGCCGGATACCGCAGTCACCCTGGCTGGTCGCGCTGTATCTGAAGACGCCGCTGATGTGGCGGATACTCGGCGCGCAGATGCTGATTATCGCTCGCAAACCCACAGCTTAAGCCTTTAAGGTATCAGCCGTTGCCAACAACTAACGGTTGATGCGAAACTCCAAAAGTGTGCTAACGCTTCTTAACGATCGCGTCTTTTTCTCGTCTCGAATTAGCCGGCTTCGGCCTATAGCTGCGCTTCTGATCAGTCTGATCGGGGTTCTCTCGCTGCGAAGCTTTACAGCAGAAGCGGCTCAAGGGGCGCATAGCAAAGAGACGATACTCGTTGCGAATACCGATGATGTCTTGGCGTTTCCGGCTAATGCGCATGGAAATGTGCGGCCGCTCGCGCTGACGACCGATATGGCATCTCCCTCCGCGCTGGCCCGCGATACGAGTGGGCGGCTTTACGTTACGAATTCGGCTACCAGCACCGTGACGATCTATCCGGCGAGCAGCAGTGGCAATGTTGCGCCGCTGGCGGTCATAGGTGGCTCGAATACCGGGCTTACCAGTCCAAGTGGAATCGCATTGGACCCGACCGGAAATATCTATGTCCTGAACAGCGGCCAGGATCGGATTCTCGTCTATTCTGCGCTTGGAACAAATACAGGTGTCTTGAACGAAGCACCAATTAGGATTATCGCCGGGAGCAAAACTCGTCTGCGTAGCCCGGCAGCCATCACGCTGGATGCGGCGGGGAACATCTACGTCGCGAATCAGGCTGGAAGCGGCAAGCTAGGTCGATACTGCATTCTCGGTGCGATCACGATTTATCCTGCGGGTTCGAGCGGTGATGTGGCCCCGATGGGGATGATCCATGGTTCAGCAACGGGACTGGTCTCCCCAGTTTCGATTGTCTTGGACCTGCACGGCAACATCTATGTGGGTAACAGCGGATGTTACAGTCGTGACCCTGTTAAGACGCTTAATATCGAGGTCTTTGACGCTGGGAGCATGGGCAATGTCGCGCCGGTTGGGACGATCGCCGGGGCTAATACGCTTCTTAGCTATCCGCAGGCGCTTGCTGTCGATTCCAGTTCGAACATCTATGTAAATTATTACTCCAATGGTCTCTCTGGTGTCGCTATGTATCCGGCGGGAAGCAGCGGCAACGTTTCACCGGCCTCGACTTTGATCGGGAACGCCTCGGACCTGGCCTCTCCGGTCGGTATCACGCTGGACGGTGCGGGAACTGTTTACGTCGCGAACGAAATGGGAGGGCCTAACCACAACGGGAGTGTGACAATTTATCCTGCCGGGAGCAGCGGCGACATCGCTCCTATAGCAACAATCACTAGCGCCTTTACCGGGATGCAATCTGTACAAAGTGTTGCGGCGGATTCGCTAGGGAACATTTACGTGGCGAACTTGTTGGGCGGCACAGGGAATAACGGCGGCATAACGATTTATTCCGCAACGAGCTATGCTACGGATGCGCCGCTGGCGACGATCACAGGCCCTGACACCGCGCTCTATGGACCTTCTGCGGTCGCGCTCACCCCGAAGGGTAGCCTCGCCGTGATGAATCGTGGGGGTGGAAGTATAGCGGAATTTCCTGCAGGTAGTTCAGGTGATGCCGTCCCGAACGTCACGATCAATCTCGACCCGAACGAGTTTGCCAACGGAATGACAGTCGATTCAGATAACGACTTCGTCGTCGTGAATGGACCGGTGGAGCAGTGCAACTTGCGCCGCTGTTACGTGACAAAGCAAGGTAGTATTGCCGTTTACTCAGAGGGTAGCGATGGTGCCGCGAAACCACGGACAGTAATTGCGGGACCGTTGACGCGTCTCGCCTCCCCGTCGGCGATTGCGGCGGGCAAGGACGGAAGAATTTACGTTACAAATGAAGGTCCTATTACCTGCCCGATCCGCAATTGTAGTTGCCTAACAAGTGGTCATGGCAATGTCACGATCTATGATGCGGCTGAGAAAGGGGATGCTGCGCCGATCGGGACGATTGGTGGCCCACGCACCGGACTCGATTATCCTTATGGCGTAACGCTCGACTCGAGCGGGAATATCTATGTGCTCAACGCGGACGGTCTCGATGGAGTATTCATCTGTTATATCCGGGGTGCTGGACGAAGTGCCGTCCCTTTGATCTCGGGGCGTCGAATAGCCGGGGGTATGACTGACCTATCCTCCAGCCAGTTTTCCTATCCCGATTACACTTTGGCCGATCCGATTCTGGTCTTTGCGCCGGGCGCCAAGGGCGAT
Source organism: Binataceae bacterium (SeqCode) (assembly GCA_035541875.1). Taxonomy (GTDB): domain Bacteria; phylum Desulfobacterota; class Binatia; order Binatales; family Binataceae; genus JAJPHI01. Next base: position 16,132 of record DATKML010000017.1, on the reverse strand, counting down.
GTCCCGCCGATCCGTACCATTGGTGGGCCACAAACCTCGATGTGGGGACCAGCCGGGTTGACCATCGCACCGTGGTAACGGCCGACGCGACGAGCAGGCTCTGACTTTCTCTTCTGGCGCAGTCCTCCGTTTCGATCCATTATCAAGGCGAATTTTTCGGAGGAGGGCAGTTTAATGCCATTCGCGCAGAACGGTTCAGTTAAGGTTTATTACGATTGTTACGGAGCGGGCACGCCGATCGTGTTTCTCCATCCTTGGACCACCAACGGCGGTATCTGGTACTACCAGGCCTTTCCGTTTGCCAAGACGAATCAGGTGATTGTCGTGGACCATCGCGGGCACGGCCGGTCAGACAAGCCGCAGAACGGCTACTCGATTCAGGAGCATGCGACCGACGTTCGCGCAGTCCTTGATGCGGTCGGCGCGAAGCAGGCGATCCTGGTCGGCAACTCGATCGGCGGGATGATCGCGATGCAGTTCGCGCTCGATCATCCGGATCGTGTTAGAGGCTTGCTTATCCTGAGCTCTGGTACGGGTCTCGGCGAGGGGATGCCGAAAGAGGCCGCGGCAGCCTTCCAGGCCAATTTCGAAGGAACCTTCGGTGCACTGCTCGAAGGCGCATGCTCGGCCAAGACCAAGCGCGAGCGTCCTGAGATTCTCGAAGTAATGAAGGGTCATTGCTCGGTGCCGACGAACTTTCCGAAGCATGTCTTCGATTCCGCGATGGCCGATCCCAATGGCGTCTTCGGCTGGAATATCAAGACGAAGCTGAACTCGATCAAAGCCCCGACGCTGGTGATCGCGGGTGAGGAAGATCAGGCGACGCCGGTCGCGGCGAACAAGTTCCTTGCCGACAATATTCCGGGTGCGAAGCTCGTCGTGATGAAGGATGTCGGCCACTTCTGCCAGCTCGAAAAGCCGATGGAATTCAGCGCGATGCTGAAAGAGTTCGTCGCGGGGCTGCGCTAAGGGAGCGCTGCGGCGGGACACCCTCACCCGCGATGGGACGATCGAATGTTCGCCCATCGCGGCCTCTCCCAGGTCGGGGAGAGGTATTATCGGATTGAACGGGACCGAGGCTTTGGGCTTCGGTCCCGTTGTTTATTTCGCGGAAGCTGATGGTTGTGGCGTTGCAGCAGCAGGCGAGGGTGATGGTGTCGGCGTCCCTGTGAGATCGGTATGCAGCCGATTGCCGGTGTTCTCCAGATCGGTGATGGCCTGCGGTGGAACCTCGAACACAGCGGTATCCGTGGTGGCCGTGACGTAACCGAAGCTCTTGTTCTGTGACTTTTCGTCGGAGCTGTGAGCCGTCACCGTCACCTGAAGAATCGAGGCATACAGGGTAGCGATCGTTTTGCCGTCCTTGCCAGAGAGCGTGATGGTTACGGTCGGCTTAACCATCCCATACTTGTTCGGATCCGACATCGGGTTCTCGGCAATTTTGGTCGCTTTCAGATCGTGCATCTGATCGAGCAGGCTTTGCGCAACCAGCTGCTCCGCGGCGACGTTCTTTCCGCCCGAGGTTAGCATCCACTTGTTGTCGGCTGATCGTTCGATCGTTTCATCGACGGGTCCGCCCTTGAAATTAATCCTGGCGACCGTGGCAGGATCGAAATGCAGCAGGGTTTTGTCGCGTAGATCATCGAAGCTCTTGCTGGCAGTGGTGATGAGCGAACTTGGGACTGTGTAAACCGGATCGGTCGGGTTGTCGCCGGTGCGGGCGAAGACGTTGTTGCTGCTGGCTTCAGGCTGCTTGAAGCCGAAGCGTAGCACCTCGGCCGGCTGATTGTCGGCTGGGCTGAGAGCGATCGTCAGCGCGGGAGTCCCGAGACCGTACTTGCTCAGATCGGCGGGCTTGTCGTCGACGAAGTCGTGAATCGTAGAGTTGGCCAACAGGTTGAGGAAGCCCGAAACAGCATCCTTGTCGGCGCCGAAGGCCTTCGGCTGCGTGATTTCCCACTTGTTACCGGTGCGCTTGAGTTCGACCGTCTGGCCGCCGTGGGTGATCGTGATCTTGTGCGCATCCTCAGGTTTGAAGCTGAAGAGCGCATGAGATCGCAGATCATCTTCGTGTTTGTTCACGTCGGTCGCGAAGGAGCTGGCGACCAGCACGACCTCGGGTTTATCGGCCATCTTGATGAAGACGGAACCACCGACCGGGGTCTGTTTGCCGACCAGAATTGCCGGCATCGTTTTGCCGTCCTTGGTCGTTATCGTCACGGTCACAGCCGGTACCGCCAGACCGAAGGGTGCCAAATCACTCGGGCTGGCGTCGGCCGTGTCGGTAATCGTCAGATTGACGATCTGGTTCAGCATCGCTTCGACGGCAGGTGCGTCGGCTTTGGCCGGTACGGGCTTGGTGATCTTCCAATCGGTATCGCTCGTGCGTTCGAGAGCGATATCGCGATCCGAGCTGTGAAGGTCGATCGTCTTAACGTCCTTGGCGTCGAGATGATAGACCTTCGGATTCGTCTCCGGCGGCGGCTGATGGTTCACGTATAGCGCATAGCCGCCGATCACGAGGAGCAGGATGAGGACAATGATGGTGTTACGCGGGCTCATCTTTGCGGACTCGTTCGAATGGTCAGTTTAGTTCCGGCGCTGCCACCAGACCGTCAAACCGATCAGCAGCAACAGCTCCGGTATCAGTAAGACCGAGAGCACAAAGACGACGTCGAACTCCTGAATCGTCAGATTGAACCGGGAAGCGCGCAGTGTCTTCGGACGGAGCGTGATGCCGTTCGGTTGCCCGGCAAGCCAATCCATACTGTTCATCAGGAAGTCGCGATTAAAGAACTGCTCCATGTACTGGTTGTTCGCGATATCCGTATCCCCCAGGACGACCAGGCGGGCGTTGCCTTTACCTCGATTCATCTTTTCGAGGTCGGCCTCGACGGCGACCGCCACATCGACGGGCCCTTTCTTATCGACGCTCTCATCCAACTTTGCGGTCTGTTTCAGGAAGAGGGCATTCAGGTCCGTCTCTCCCCACGAGGTATCAGAGGTCTTGGCCAGCGGCGTCACGAGGAGGCCGGGCTTAGGCGAATCGGCAGGATCGACCGTACGCACCATCGGGAAGACCGTCTGCTTATCGAAGCCGGTCGTAATCTGGTGGGTACCGTAGGTGTTAACGAGCGGGTTCAAGCCGAGCGACGGACCTGCGAAGAGCCGCACGACCTGATCGACGACGATATTATTGCCGACCGATACGCCCCAATCGCCAAGGAAGTTGATCAGCGCCGTCTGGTCGATCGACTTGTCGGGGCGCTGCGGCCGCAGCATCACCATCGCACGTCCGCCATGATCGAGGAATTCGTTGAGACTATCGATCACATGCGGCACGAGCGGACGCGTGGGTCCGGCAACGATCACGATCGTGCAATCGTCAGGAACCTTGGCTTCGGTGACGAGATTGACCTTCTTTACGGTGTAGTTTTCACCCTCGAGCGCCACCTGGAAGTCGTTGAAGCCGGTCTGGTTCTGCTTGTCGTCGGTATCGGCCTCGCCTTCGCCGGTGGTAAAACAGGCGGTCTTGGTCTGCGAATTAACCAGCTTCAGGATACCGTTGGTGAGAGCGGATTCGGTCAGATCACTGACGTTGCTGCCTTCACCGCTCGGACCACCATACTCAAGATGCGTGGTGTTCATCGTGGTGACCTTGAAGCGCTCCGCGAGTTCCGGATGCTTGTTCGGGTCGACCAGCTCATATGAGACCTTGGGCGAGATATAGGCGTACTGCTGATAGAGCGACTCGGCCTGCGGGCTGCGGCCACTTTGCACAAAGCCGTAGAACTTGAGTGGCTTCGTCAGATCCTTCACCACGCTGATCGATTGCGGCGAGAGGCTATAGACCTTCTGTGCCGTTAGGTCGAACTGGCGATGATGCCGCGTGGCGAGGAAATTCACCGCGATCAGCAACAGGATGAAGGCTGCCGAATAGATCGCTGCGTTAGCGCCGTAACGCGTCGTGCGGCGACCAGCCATCCCACCGATCGAGCCCCAGTTCGATATCAGCCATCCGATGAGCGCAAAGGCGCCACCGACCAGGTTGATAAAAATGAAGAGCCCGGCGAAACCACCGCTTACCAGCCCGAAGCCGATGATGCCGAAAGCAAGAAGTACGATGCCAAGCAGGCCGGCCAGCCCCGTTGTCCGCTTCATCCGCTTAGACCTTTCTTAATGCCAGCGCGCGGATTCGACTGCGCGTTGGGTCAGGAACAGGGGCAGCAGAATCGCGCTCAGGAAAAACACGATATCGGCCGTGTCGATTACGCCACGAACCATCGTGGAGAAATGCTCAGGTATAGAGAGATACTTAAGGATTGCCTTGATGGTATCGCCACCCGCCTCCGGCCACGAGATGACGTAAAGCAGAATCAGGATGCCGAAGGAGCTAATCGCTGCGATGATCTGGTTCTGGGTCACAGAACTGGTGAAGAGCCCAACCGCCACAAAGGTCAAGGCGAGCAGCGCCAGCGCCAGGTAGCCAGCGAACATCACGCCCACTTCCGGATTCCCGAAGATGATCAGGATGAGCGGGAAAATCCACGCCAGCGCAATCATGATCAGCGTGAAGACCGCAGCAGCGATAAACTTGCCGGCGACGATCTCGGTGGTGCGAATCGGCGCCGTCAGAAGCAGTTCGTAGGTACCGGTGCGTTTTTCTTCGGCAAAGACGCGCATCGTCAATGCCGGCATCACGATGACCAGTACGATCGAAAGGTCGTGCAGCACCGGCGCGATCACCTGCGCGTTGAGGTTCAGCTGCTCGACCGTCTGACCACCGCCCATCAGCTGATACATCTGCAGCATCTCGGAGAAATGCTGCAGCAGCGAGAAGAAGAACCATCCGCCCAGTAACAGGAAGACGGTTAGTACGACGTACGCGACGGGCTGGACGAAATAGCCCATCAGCTCTTTACCGGCGATCGTAAGCGTGTTGCGCATGATTAGTTGAGATCAGGCTTCTGAGTGACCGGCACCGACTTCTTCGAGGGTCTCTTCGGCAGTGGCACCGGGCAGATGACCTTCCTTGCTTATCGCGTGCAGAAAAACTTCCTCGAGCGAGGAACCTTCGGGTAGCTCGGAGAGCTTGGCTTCGAGCGCGATTGTGCCGTCGTTGATGATCACGACGCGATCGCAGATCTGCGAGACCTCGGGCAGGATATGCGTCGAAAGCACAATCGTTCGCTTGGCCGCCAAGCCTCGAATCAGCTCGCGAATCTCGTGGATCTGGCGCGGATCGAGGCCGATCGTCGGCTCGTCCAGAATCAGTACCTGCGGATCGTGGATGAGCGCCTGCGCTAGACCGACACGCTGCCGATAACCCTTGGACAGCTGACCGCAGATTCGGGTCGCCATGTGGGTCAGGCCACAGTGTTCCATCACGCTCTGGGTGGCCGACTCGACTTCCGACCGAGGGACGCCCCGCAGCTTGGCTACAAAATTGAGATATGCCTCAACCCGCATGTCGGAGTAGAGCGGTGGATTTTCCGGCAGATAGCCGATCAGCCGCCGCGCTTCGAGCGAGTTGGTAAAAATATCCAGTCCGTTGATCACCACGGTGCCGGAGGTTGCTGGCATGAAGCCCGTGATAATGCGCATCGTCGTCGTCTTCCCGGCACCGTTCGGTCCGAGAAAACCGAGAATCTGACCACTCTCGGCGCGGAACGAAATTCCTTTGACTGCGACGAAGCTACCGTAAGTCTTGGTTAGATCCTTAACTTCTATCATCGTAAGGTGACCCCAAGCCTTCGCCGTATCTATCCGCGAAGTGACCCGCGATGATATCCGTGACGAAGGCGAGCCTGTTCCTTTAAGACGTACCGTTAGCTCACAAATTCAGGGAGATAAACAACGAAATAATAAAGCCGGGCCTGTAGGCACTGTCAATACGAGTTTTCGGATCGTGGTGGCTCAATTGTTGAGAATTCACTCGCAGATCAAATTTTTCCCGATGAGCAATTTTCTCCAAGCGGAAGGCGCTGATCCCGGTTACAACGACGCCAGCAAAGGAGCAGACTCGATCATGATCGACCACATTTCATTGCGCGTAGCCGATTTCAAACGGGCACTTTCGTTCTATACCGCGGCGTTGGAACCGCTGGGTTACATCCCGCAATACGTCGATGAAGCTGGCAAAAGCGCCGGATTCGGTCCGAAAGACGACGTGCGGCTCTGGATTGCCGAGAGCAAAGAGCCGGCGGGCGGGGTTCATATCGCGCTTAAGAGCCTGAATCGGGCAGCGGTGAATGCCTTTCACGCTGCGGCTCTTAAGGCTGGGGCGAAGGATAACGGTAAGGCCGGATTGCGCCCTGATTATCACGCGAATTACTATGCCGCCTTCGTGATCGATCCTAACGGCAACAATCTGGAGGCGGTCACCCACGACCCGGAATAAGGCGTCCGTCGGAAGGAGCACGGGACCCGCGTAGTCCCGTGCTCTTCACAAGATTAGGTCGCGGGTTGTTTGGCATTCTCAGCGAGGCGCTTGAGATTCTCATCCGGCCAGATCTCCGGAATCTGTAGAAAGATCGAAAGGCTGGGACGCCTTCAGGGATCTCCACCCACGGGAGCTTGCTCCGAGTGAAGACGTGGATATCGGGCCAGACGCTGCTGGGCTTATCGAGCGTTCCGGCGCGAACGAATAGGCAATCGCTCGGCACTGCCTCGTAACGACTCCATACATAGGTCCCGCATTGTCCGCAAAAGAATACTTGATGGGCTTTGCCGGTTCCCGCGGTCAGTGTGAAGGATTTCGGCTTCTGGCCGTGGACTTCGACGAACTTCGTCTCAATCCACATATTAATGGCGTGTGGCCCACCCGTGAGGCGCTGGCAATCCCTGCAGTGGCAGGCGTGAACGATGAGCGGCGGCTTCGTTAATTTGTACCGGATGGCTACGCAGGCGCATCCGCCTTCAAGCTGCTTCACCTTATGCTCCTTGCGCACGAGTCGTACTAAACGCCAGACTGACTCGCAGCGTTACCGACTATGTAGCGATAATCGATGGGCGATACTTGGCAAAAATTAGTCCGCCCTCCAAGCCGTGAGAGGCGGCTACTCTCCGATGCTCTCATGCAGAGAAGCGAGAGCGGAGGAGAGGGCGGTGCGACGGCGACGACCCTGGCGATCGGCCAGGGTTGGCGCGTTGTCGATATCCTTTGCACGTCGGGTCCGCAGGATCGCCCGTTTGAGGAACGGCACGGTGGCGGGTCGATCTCGATTGTGATGGAAGGGACCTTTGTCTATCGCAGCGATAGCGGCTCTTCGTTGATGGCGGCTGGAGCGCTGTTACTTGGCAATCCGGGTCGGAATTACGAATGCTCGCATCATCATGGTGAGGGCGATCATTGTCTCTCGTTCCAGTTCGAGCCGGAACTGTTCGATCGCCTTGCCATAGAGGCCGGTATCATCGATCGCGGCTCGCAGGTTAATCGTGTTCCACCAGTCTCCGCGTTGGCGCCAATAACGACGCGAGCGATGCTAGCGCGTGGCGGAAACGATTGCTGGGAGGACGTCGCATTCGACCTCGCCGCGAGCGCTCTCGAAACCGCCGCGCAGACGTCGCGTTCGCGGGTGCCGCTAGCGGCCGATTGGGGCAGGGTGAGCGAGGTTATCCGCGGGATGGAAGCGAGTATCGATTCTCCACATCCGCTGGGCGATCTCGCCGCCGAAGCGCGGATGAGCAACTACCACTTTCTGCGCACCTTCAAGGCGATGACCGGGGTTACGCCGCATCAGTGGCTTCTGCGTGCGCGATTGCGCGACGCGGCTCAGCGATTAGTAGCCACGAATAGTCCGGTGACATCGATAGCGTTAGATGTCGGCTTCGACGATCTTTCCAATTTCATTCGGAGCTTTAGGGCCGAATTCGGCGCCTCGCCGAGCCGCTATCGAGCCAGCGCCTGATGACTGCAAGCACCGAGAAGCCGCTCAAGCATTTCATTGAGGAAGACGAATACGCGGCGCTGGACGAAGAAACGCAGCGCAAATATATCCACGTCGCGTTCGCGCATGGATATCGCCTCGATGAGAGCGTCCGCAATGCTCGCGAGCAGAAGCTTTCGGTAGCGATTCTGATCGGTTTGATTCTTTTATTTGGCGGCGTCGGCGCTTATGCCTACTGGGCCGAGGTCGAAGCCCTGAAGCTGGTCGCGATCGCCGGCGCTGTCCCGACCTTCCTCGGCCTGATGTTCCAGATAGCGATCTACGTCACGGCTTCCGAGTAAGGGAACTCTGGATAAGTCGAGTCTCTCCGTTTTCTCGCGCGACTCCGGTTACTGCTAGACTGGCCGGACTGTGGCGGAAGAACGGCGCAATCTCTATCTGGTCGACGGGTCGGGTTATGTCTTCCGTGCCTTTTTCGGCCTTCCTCCTCTGACAAACTCGCGTGGTGAGCCCACTGGCGCGGTCTATGGCTTCATCCGGATGCTTTTCAAGCTGCTCAAGGATGCGCGGCCGACGCATATTGCCGTCGTCTTCGATTCGCCGAAGAAAACCTTTCGCGATGAGCTTTTCGAAGACTACAAAGCGAACCGGGTCGAGACGCCCAACGATCTCCTCAAGCAGATTCCGCAGATTCATCGCGCGGTCGACGCGATTCAGATCAAGCATCTGATTATCGATGGTTACGAAGCTGACGACGTGATCGGAACGCTGGCGGTGCGTGCCGCACGCGATAAATACAACGTGACGATCATCACCGGCGACAAGGATTTCATGCAGCTCGTCGGGCCGAATATCACGCTGTGGGACACGATGTTCGGCAAGCGAACCAGCGCGCGTGAAGTGCGTGAGCGTTTCGGCGTCGAGCCGAAAACGCTTATCGACATCATGGCGCTGATGGGCGACTCGATCGATAACGTCAAAGGCGTTCCCGGCGTTGGTGAGAAGACCGCGACGGCTCTGATCCAGCATTTCGGCTCGCTCGACGCGCTCTACGCCGGACTCGATCGGATTGGTGAGGTCAAGGCGCGCATCCCCAAAAAGATGGCGGGAGTGTTGGCGGAGCATCGCAGTGACGCAGAACTATCGCGCAAACTGGTGACGATCCATACCGACGTACCGCTCGAAATCGGTCCGGATGATCTCATCTGGCCGGGCGTTGATCAGAACGCCGCGGCGACTTTGCTACGGGAACTCGAGTTCGGCAGCCTCCTGGCGGAGCTCGCCCCCAATGCGACCGCAGCCAAGTCTGAAAAGACAAGTACGGAACAGCTCGTTACTGAAGAGAAGCTTGAATCGATCGCGACGCAACTCGGCACTGCGAAACGACTCGCGCTTAACCTTGGCGGCGACGAAAGCGGCGCGATCGTCCTGAAACTCAAAGCTTCCGGCGACGAAAATGTTTATGTGATCGGTCGCGATCTCATCCCTCGAATCGCCGAGATCATGGGTCCCAATGGACCGCCCAAGGCCTGCCACGATCTGAAGCGGCATATCGAGTTGCTCGGCAACTATGGGGTTAAGAATTTTGCCGGTGGGTTCGACACGATGCTCGCTGGATTCGTGCTCAATCCGGGCAAAGCCGAGCCGTCTTTGAAGGATCTGTATCATGAACATCTGGCGGCGTTGGGTGGCAACCCAGCGGGAATTTCCGAGCCTGCGATCGTCGAATCGTTGTGGGATGCCTTGCCGGGAAAACTTGCCCAAGCCGAACTCGATCAGCTCTACGACGAGATCGAGTTGCCGGTCGCGCGAATCCTCGCCGGGATGGAACAAGCGGGTATCGCTCTCGATGCGGCGGCGCTGCGGGCGATCTCCAGCGAATTTGGTGAGCAACTGGCTGCACTCGAGAGCGAGTGCTTCAAGCTGGCGGGAAGGGAATTCAATCTTAACTCGCCGATCCAGTTGCGCACGATCCTTTTCGATGAGTTGAAGCTCTCGGCCAAGGGACTCAAGAAGACCAAGAGCGGATTCTCGACCGATGTCGATACGTTGGAGAAGCTTGCTGCGAGCCATCCGCTGCCCGGCAAGCTGATCGAGTACCGCACTATCTCGAAGCTCAAATCGACCTATAGCGACTCGCTTCCGGAACTGATCGATCCGGCGACCGGCCGGATTCATACCTCGTTCCATCAGGCGGTCGCTGCCACAGGTCGACTCAGCTCGACCGATCCGAATCTGCAGAACATCCCGACCCGTAGTGAGGAAGGGCGGCGGATTCGCCGGGCCTTCGTCGCTGCGCCGGGGTCCGTACTGCTTTCGGCCGATTACTCGCAGATTGAGCTGCGCGTACTGGCTCATCTGTCGGGCGATGCAACCCTGCTCGAAGCTTTTGCGAAAGACGAGGATATCCATGCGCGAACCGCTGCTGAAGTGCTGGGGACATTGGCGAATGGTGCCGAAGCGCGCCGTCTCGCCAAGGTGATCAACTTCGGCATTATCTATGGGATGGGTCCGCAGCGACTGGCGGGCGAATTGGGTATCCCCTTCGCCGAAGCCTCTGAGTATATCAAGCGCTATTTCGAGCGTTTGCCGGGAGTTAAGGGCTATCTCGACGATACGCTGCGCGGCGCGCGCGAGCGTGGTTATGTTACGACTATGTATGGCCGGCGTCGCTATCTGCCTGAACTGACCGGACCCGACGGGGGCGCACGAGCGCAAGCCGAAAGAATAGCGATCAACTCGCCTATCCAGGGCAGTGCTGCCGATTTGATCAAGGTGGCGATGGTGCGACTCGATCGGGCGTTGGCGGGGCAAAATGCCGCGCGGATGCTGCTTCAGGTCCACGACGAATTGTTGTTGGAGGTAAACGAACGTGCGCTGAAGGCCTCTTGTGCGATCGTCAAGGAGGCTATGGAAGGCGTAGCTACGCTTAGGGTTCCGCTCAAGGTAGAGTTGAAATCGGGACCCAACTGGGCCGAACTCGCGCGTCTGCGATGAGAAGGTCCAGCGGATTTCGAACGGGAGGAGATGGAAGTGGCGTATAGCAGAGTCGTCGGTTGATAATTTCGATCAAAGGTTACCTCCGACACCTGAATATTCTCGCCATGTCACCGTCTAAACCTTTTGAGTAAGACAACGCGCCCCGCGGTCGATGAGACCGAACTGATCGAGCAGGCGCGCAAGGGCAACACCGAGGCCTTTGGGGTGCTCGTGGAGCGCTATCAGCGACGGGTGGTGGGCGTCGCGATGGCAGTGGTCCACAATCAGGAAGACGCGTTGGAACTTGCGCAGGAGACTTTCGTTCGTGCCTATCAGAACCTCTCCAAGTTTGAATCACGTGCCAGCTTTTCCACCTGGCTCTATCGAATTGCCGCCAATCTTGCGATCGACTTCCGTCGCCGCGAAGGACGACACATTGTCCTGCGTGGAGAAGAGGGAGAATACGAACTCGAAAAACTTCCGAGTGACCGCGGCGATTCGTTCGCCGAGACAGCTCGTGGGGAACTCAATCAACGCTTGCGTGAGGCTTTAAAGGAGTTGACGCCTGAGCATCGTGCAGTGATACTTTTGCGAGAAGTGGAAGGGCTCTCTTACGACGAAATCAGCGAAGCGCTGCAGGTGCCTCGCGGTACGGTGATGAGCCGACTGCATTATGCGCGTAACTACTTGCGTGGAATGCTCAAGGATGTGGAAAAGGGCTAATCCGGATGACGACCTGCGATGACATAGAATTGCTGATCGGCCCGTTTGAAGATGGGGAGCTTGAGCCCCATGAAATGGAAGAAGTGGCCTTCCACGTTGTTGCATGCCTTGGATGCAAGGCGGCACTCGAAGATTACCGCGAGCTCGGCCTAGCGCTGCGCGGCGCGGTTCTCCAACCCTCCCTCGATGGATTCGCCTCCAAGGTCGCTGACCGTATCGATCACAGCTGGATTCCGCTGCACGTCCGCTTCGGCCGGATGCGTGAAATGCTCAGCCGTGCCGGTTCGATCTTCGAAATCGCGGTGATTGCGGCAGCAACAGCTGTGCTCACAATCGTGATCGCATCGCCCTACGCTAAGAAATTCGGTTTACACTCACCTCCGTCGACGGTGGTGGCGAGTACCTCTGGAGAGATTGCGAAGGCTGAGCCGAAGACGATCGATGCGCCTCCATCGGCACCAATTCAGCCAGTTTCTATTTCGAGGAGCGAACCGCGTCCCGAGTTCGCTCCGCCAAGAGAGTTGATGCTAGGAGATCCAGCGACGAGCGAGTCCCAGGAAGTGATGACCGATCTGACCGGCGGGGAGGGGCCCTCAGTCCCGGTATGGAACGAGCCTCGCACCCAAACGACCGTGGTTTACGTTCCGCATCATCCCTGACCGTATGCATCGTCTGAGCAGGATCGTCCTTTTGCTCACTGCCCTGGCGGCTAGTGGGTCTGCGACGGTTCCGGCGTTGGCTTTGGCCGGCGACGCTCCCATAAAAATTCGAGTCGAATCGATTCTCGCCGCCAACCGGATCGGCGACGGAGCGCAACCTCTCCGTGTCGAAATGGATAAGCGGTTGAAAAAGCTCAACCTCGCGAAACGTCTAACCATGATGTTTGGCTATTCGAGTTATCGTTTACTCTCGCATCAGGAGGACAGCGCTCGGATCGGAGGAGCCGTTGCATTCAACCTGCCCGGCGGCCATATCCTGCATGTCTGCATACTGGAATTCAGAGGGAACGTCTTAATCGGTACCGCGGAGATGTTCGAGGGCGAACGTCTGACGATCGGTGTGCCGATTCAGATGACGGACGACGGGGTGCTGATGCTCGTCGATGAGCATCAGCCGAACCAGTCGTACATCACCGCTATCTCAGCCGATGTGCCGCCTTTCGACGGACCGTCGAAAGTCTTGATCGATCCTCGTCGGACTCCGCAGATCCCCGTTCCGAGCCTAGTTCCTGCTTTTCCCGCGATAATACCGGCGGATTAACTCCGGCTTCCAATCACTCGTCTAGCGTGGAGCCATCCGCAGCGCGCCGTCGAGACGGATAGTCTCGCCGTTGAGCATCGCATTCTCGACGATATGCCGCGCCAGCGCTGCGTACTCCTCGGGATGGCCCAGGCGCGACGGAAAAGGAATCGCTGCGCCGAGTGCCTTACGCGCCGGTTCAGGCAGCGTCGCGAGCATCGGGGTGTCGAAGGTACCGGGTGCAATTGTGCAGACCCTGATACCGACGGACGCGAGATCGCGGGCGATTGGCAGAGTCATTCCAACTACGCCGCCCTTCGAAGCAGAGTAGGCCGCCTGACCGATCTGACCGTCGAACGCCGCAATGGAAGCGGTATTAATAATCACGCCCTGCTCACCATCAGCGTTGGGCATGTTTTTCGACATCTGCTGTGCCGCAAGGCGAATCACATTGAAGGTGCCAGTAAGATTCACCTGTAGCACCTTGGCGAACAGTTCGAGCGAATGGGGACCATCCTTGGCGATAGTGCGTGCGGCTTTGCCGATTCCAGCGCAGTTCACGGCGATATGGACGGTGCCGTATCGCTCGGTCGCAGCCGCGATCGCCTGCTGGATTGCATCGCCGGAAGTAACATCGGCCGATATAAACATCGCATTTTGGCCGAGCGTCTCGGCAAGCTTGGGACCGGGCGAATCGGGTAGGTCGAGGATAACGATCTTGGCTCCCGCCGCGGCAAATTCGCGCGCCGTTGCGCCTCCCAAGCCTGAGCCACCGCCAGTGATAACCGCTACTGCGTCTTTGATATTCATGTTAATCCCCGAATTGATAATTCGTTGCAGAGATATTGCTTGGTGCGACTCGCGGGGTAAAGCCCCGCGCTCAGGCTTCGGCGATTACGTGGGCGATAGCACCGGTCGCGGTATGGGTCAGGCTGAGGTGGAAGCGCTCGATCTTGCGTCGTGCCGCGAAGGCCGCAGTCTTGCCGCTGAGCTTGATCGTGGGAGCTTGTCCGCGCTGGCGCACAACCTCGATCTCATTCCAGCCGACGTTGCGGTTCCATCCGGTGCCAAGCGCCTTCATCGTGGCTTCCTTGGCGGCGAAGCGCGCAGCATAGCTCTGGTAGCGCCCGCGACCGCGCGATTCGCAGTAGGCGATTTCCCCCGGCGTATAGACGCGAGCGCGAAAGCGCTCTCCCGTGAGGGACCGCTCGAGGGCCTGCTTCACGCGATCCACTTCAATCGTATCGATTCCAGTACCGACGATGGGCATAGCTATCGCGAGCAAAATAGCAGCCGAGGCGAAGATGCAGAAGCGTGGAGCGGGACGGCTTGCGAGCCGCATCATCGCAATCCTATGCTCATGCTCTTCGAAGGAGCTTTCCGATGGCAAAACTGAAGATAACGGTGAACAAGGCCAAGTGTATTTCGAGTGAGGATTGTATCTCGGCAGCGCCGGGCGTATTTCAGCTCGACGGCGACGGTAAGTCCGAGGTCTACAATCCGACCGGTGGGAGCGACAGCGCGATAATCGCGGCGGCTCGGGTCTGTCCCGCGAAGGCTATTACCGTGGTGGATGAAGAGACGGGCACGCAGATTTTTCCCACACCGAAGAAATAGCTACGAAAACCGCACAACCATCAGTTCCGCGTGTGAAGAAGATTCGCCCGGCCCGGCGGCCGGGCGAAATCACGATCGTGCAGACGCGCGATGCGGACGTGATTGCCGCGATGGCGACTGCCGCCGGGGCTCTGACGGATGAGTATCAACGGCCGGGAAGTTGCGTGCTGATCGCCTACGAAGGTGATAACCCCGTCGGAATAGTTGCCGTCCTAACCGTGGTCGAGACCGGCCGCGTGGCGTTGCTGTGGGTTGCCGAGGCGAGGCGACGGCGCGGAATCGGCACTGCGCTTGTATCCGCGGCGCGCAAGGCAGCCCATACGCGCGGCGCACAACGACTCTTGGCCGCCGGGGCGGCCGATACTGCGGGCTTTTTGCAGAAGCTCAGCTTTGAGCCCACAGCTGATCCCAATCAGCCGTGGATGCTTGATATCTCGCGCGACGGGATTATCGAGCGGTAATCAGTCAGCCGCAAACGCCGATCGCTACTCTCGCAATGAAATGGGGCAGGGTAGTGCGCCCTAGCGGCGCGACCACAGCTCGATTACCAAACGCCACGACGCTATCGCAAAACCGACAGTGCCGATAATCCCGCTGATCCATATCGTCTGGCCGTAGCGCGGCGACTTGGCGAACTCGTTCATCGCTTTGCTGGAATATTCACGGTCGCGTCGCGCACGAGAGTAGAAGATCAGCGAATTGATCATCGCGTAACCGAAGAAGATGCACGCGAAGATCAGGGCAAAGATGTGCGAACTACCGGAGGACATTTAATAACCTGGTGCGGGGCCTACTAGGCTTTGACATATCGTTTCAGCTCGATACCGAATTGCGCGGCGGCGTTGCCTCCGAGCATCTGCGCGAGCATCGCGTCATCGATATTCGCGCGCATCAGCTTCTCGAACGCGTCGTCACCACTGGTCGTATCGTGATGCGGATAGCGCGATCCCCATACCACCTTTGAGGCGAAATTCTCCGGCAACCGCTGAATCATCCGCTCCTCGGCATCGAACCCCAGCATCACGTTGCCCTCAGCCCACATCTCCTCGGTGTCGGTCCGCACCGGATAGTGATGCAGCAGCGGGAAGGTGCGCGTCGAGGCTTCCATCTTTTCGAGCACCTCTTCCATCCACGAGGCTTTGCCATGTGCCACGACGATTCTCATTTTCGGATAGCGCTGCATGACTGTGAAGCCGATCAGCGTCGAGCCGACGAACATATGATTATCCAGCCAGGGCGCCAAAAGCGGGGCAACGGGATGGCCCAGCGGCGGCATCGCTGATACCGAGTTGGCGCTCGCTGCGCCGGGTCCACCACCGGCGAAGGCTCCGCCACCCGACACCGCGATAAACTGAAAACGATTGAGCCGGGTTTTCATCTTTTCGGCAAAAGGGCCGTGCGACGTCCACTCGGGATTCCACAATCCGCTTGCGGGATGGACCGCGAGTGCGAGTCCGGTCTCCTCCAATTCGGCCCACAGTGGGTCGTAATACGGATGAGTGAAGTAGCGACCTTCGAGGAACATCGGGCGGATAAACGCCGCGCGGAAAGATGCGATACGCCGGATACGCTGCAACTCTTCGAGCGCGTAATCCATGTGTTGCAGCGGCAGGATCGCGGCGGCGAACAGCCGTTCGGGCGCCGCGCCGCAAAATTCAGCAATCCAATTGTTGTAGGCGCGTGCC